>CBDEUE010000001.1:0-3134 GCA_965243155.1 Spiribacter sp.
GAACGGCGCGCCGGTGGAGTTTGACCAACCCCTTTTCGTCATCGAGTAGGGGGTAGCGATGATCGACAAAGTCCTGATCGCCAATCGCGGCGAAATTGCGCTGCGTATCCTCCGAGCCTGTCGGGCGTTGGGGATTGGCACCGTTGCCGTTCACTCCACGGTCGACCGTGACCTCAAACATGTTCGCATGGCTGATGAGTCAGTCTGCATTGGCGGGGCCAGCTCGGCAGAGTCATACCTCAATATCCCCGCGATCATCAGTGCCGCCGAACTAACCGATGCAGTGGCCATCCATCCGGGCTTTGGTTTTCTCTCAGAGAACGCGGATTTCGCCGAACGGGTTGAGCAATCCGGCTTTCGCTTTATCGGCCCGCGTGCCGAGACCATCCGGCTGATGGGCGATAAAGTCTCGGCCATTGATGCGATGAAGGCCGCAGGGGTGCCCTGTGTGCCTGGCTCTGGCGGGCCGCTTGGCGACAACGACGCCGAGAACCTGCAGCTTGCCCGCGACATTGGCTACCCGGTGATCATTAAAGCGGCTGCCGGTGGCGGCGGCCGGGGCATGCGCGTAGTTCACGCCGAGGGCAGCCTGCTGCATTCCATTTCTTTAACTCGTACCGAAGCGGCCAATGCTTTTGGCAGCGACGTGGTCTACATGGAGAAATATCTCGGCAACCCGCGTCATGTCGAGATTCAGGTGATGGCCGATGAGCATGGCAACGCTGTCCATCTGGGCGAGCGCGACTGCTCCATGCAGCGCCGGCATCAAAAAGTCATCGAAGAAAGCCCCGCCCCAGGCATTACCGATGCAGAGCGCGCCGCCATCGGTCAGCGCTGTGCGGAGGCCTGCGTCAAGCTGGGCTACCGCGGTGCCGGCACCTTTGAATTCCTCTATGAGGACGGCGAGTTCTACTTTATCGAGATGAACACCCGCATTCAGGTGGAGCACCCCGTCACCGAAATGGTGACCGGACGAGATCTTGTCGCCGAACAAATTCGGGTGGCAAATGGCGATCCATTGTCATTCGGCCAATCCGATATCCAGTTTCGAGGTCATGCCATCGAGTGCCGAATTAACGCCGAAGACCCAGAGCGCTTCCTGCCCTCACCCGGGCAGATCACGCTCTATCACCCGCCGGGTGGCCCGGGGATTCGTGTCGACTCGCATGTCTACACGGGCTATACCGTCCCGCCACATTATGACTCGATGATCGGCAAGGTCATCGCCTGGGGTGAAGACCGCGAAAGTGCCATTGCCCGCATGCGCACCGCATTAAGCGAGCTTGTTGTCGAGGGTATTAAGACCAATACCCCGCTGCATGAAGAGCTAATGCTCGACAGCGGCTTTCAGGCTGGCGGTACCAACATCCACTATCTGGAGAAAAAGTTGGGCCTCAGCTAAGTAAAAGGCGCAGGCCAACCGCAACCAGGAAAAGTGCAAAGCCTCGCCGCAGCCAAACCTGCGGCAGGCGACTGGCAAGCCGGGCCCCGATGGGCGCCATAAAAATACTGGCGGTCGTAATACCGATGACAGCGGGCCAATAGATATAGCCGGTGCTCATCGGCGGCAATTGCTGCTCGCCGGTGCCGGCGTAGATGAAACCCACGGTACCCGCCAGCGCCAGACAGACACCCGCTGCCGCCGAGGTGCCCACCGCCTCGCGCATCTGCACCCCAGTCCAGGCCAAAAATGGCACCATCATGGCGCCGCCGCCAATGCCCACCAGTGCAGAGATCGCACCAATGACCACACCGGTCATCGCAACGATGGCGCGCGGCAGAATAATGCGCGCTGGTCGTGGCTGGGCCGCGATGAACATGCGCACAGCGAGCACCAGCACAAAAACGGCAAAAATCATGCGCAGCGCATCACCACCAAGACTGGCGACCACCTGAGTGCCAAGCAGAGCACCCACAGCCAGCCCGCCAATCAGCCACGGCAACGCATCCCAAAGGATGTTCCCCAGCCGCCAGTGCGCCCGCGCCGAGGACAGCCCGGTGACAACGATTGTCGTCATGGAGCTGGCAACGGCCAAATGCATGGCGACATCCGGATCGAACCCCTGGGCCGCGAAAATCGGCAACATGGCGGGCACGGCGATCGTGCCACCACCAATGCCAAAAAGCCCGGAGGCCAACCCAACAAAGACTCCGGCCAACATATAGAGAAGAAAATCAAGCACGCGAAAGGCTCTCCCTCAGCCCTTGGCAAAGCACACAGTATGGCAGAACAAGATGACCGCCGAGCGCACGCTACGGAGAGTCACAGGTTTGCTTTACACTATGACCCACTGATCAGCGAAACACAGAGGAGCGCCGGCACCATGCGCATCCAGAGCGTCTGCATACTCGGCGGCACCGGCTTTATCGGCCGACAGATTGCCAATCGACTCGCCAATACCGATATTCGGATAAAGGTGCTCACGCGGCATCGGGAGCGCAACCGGCATCTGTTGCCCATCCCCAATCTTGAGCTGATTGAAGCCAATATTCACGACCCAGACACGCTGCGCGAACATTTCGCTGGCGTGGATGCCGTGATAAATCTTGTTGCCATCCTCAACGAAGAGAAAAAGCCCGGCCGGCGTTTTGAGGATGTTCATGTTCAGTTGGTTGAGCAGATCATCGCCGCCTGTCGCGATAGCGGGGTCAAACGGCTTTTGCATATGAGCTCACTCGGTGCCGATGTCGATGGCCCAAGCCGCTATCAGCAGACCAAGGGTGAGGGCGAACGCCTGGCGCTTGCCGCCAATGGTGATGATCTTGCCGTCACGGTATTCCGCCCATCCGTCGTCTTCGGCCCAGCCGATAGCTTCCTCAATGTCTTTGCCGGCATGCTGAAAATCGCGCCGGTCATGCCCTTGCCGACGCCTCAAGCGCGCTTCCAGCCAGTCTATGTGGATGACGTGGCCGCGGCATTCGAGAAGGCGCTAGCCGATCGAGACACCTTTGGCAAAGCGTATGATTTGGGTGGGCCAAATATCTACACACTCGAGACGTTGGTGCGCTATGTAGCGGAGTTGCTGGGTACCAAACGCCTCATTGCCGGTCTCCCGGATGGTCTATCAAAACTGCAAGGCCGTATCCTGCAGCACTTCCCCGGCAAGCCTTACACCTACGACAACTACCTCTCC
>CBDEUE010000002.1:0-7024 GCA_965243155.1 Spiribacter sp.
GATCGCACCCTATGCGGCGACGCGTCGTATCGTGCGCGATATGTGCGAAGCGGGCGGCGGTTTCATCGAGGTGCATGTCGCCACGACACTGGAAACCTGCGAAGCACGTGATCGCAAGGGTCTGTATGCCAAAGCGCGTGCCGGCATCATTAAGGAGTTCACCGGTATCAGTGATCCTTATGAAGAGCCGGAGAATGCTGAAGTCGTCATCAAGACGGAAGAACTGACGCCGGATCTGGCCGCACAACGCATCCTTGTGAAGCTGGAAAGTCTCGGATTCATACGCTAGTCTGAATTTCGATTCCAGTGACGCGAGGCATTAGGAACGCGGGTTCCTGACCATGCCAGGCAAGCTCTATATAAAGACCTTCGGGTGCCAGATGAACGAGTACGATTCCACCAAAATGGTGGACGTGCTGCGTGATAGCCATGGCCTGGAGCTTACGGATGAGCCGGCCGATGCCGACGTGCTCCTGCTGAACACCTGTTCGGTCCGCGAGAAAGCCCAGGAGAAAGTCTTCTCCCAGCTGGGCCGCTGGAAACAATGGAAACAGGATCGGCCGAATCTCGTGATCGGGGTCGGCGGCTGCGTTGCCAGTCAGGAAGGCGATGCCATCACTCGCCGTGCGCCGTACGTGGATCTGGTGTTTGGCCCGCAGACCTTGCACCGCTTGCCGGCAATGCTGGACGAAGCGCGCGGCGACCGCAAAGCCGTCGTCGATGTCAGCTTTCCCGAGATCGAAAAGTTCGATCATCTGCCGCCACCTCGCAAGGAAGGCCCCACTGCATTCGTGTCGATCATGGAAGGGTGCAGCAAGTACTGCAGTTTCTGTGTCGTGCCTTACACGCGCGGCGAGGAAATCAGTCGGCCGCTGGACGATGTTGTAGTCGAAGTCGCGAAACTGGCGCAGCAGGGTGTGCGCGAAGTGACCTTGCTCGGTCAGAACGTCAACGGTTACCGTGGCGTAACCCATGACGGGAAGATTGCGGATCTGGCAACTCTTATTCAGTACGTAGGCGCCATCGAGCAGATCGAGCGCATTCGTTACACCACCTCGCATCCCCTCGAATTTAACGACCGTCTGATTCAGTCCTTTGCGGATGTGCCCAAACTGGCTAATTACCTGCATCTGCCGGTGCAAAGCGGTTCGGATCGCATTCTCTCGCGCATGAAGCGCGGTTACACCGCGCTGGAATACAAACAGAAGATTCGCAAGTTGCGTGAGGTCCGCCCGAATATTTCTCTGTCGACTGACATTATTGTTGGCTTCCCCGGCGAGACGGACAGTGACTTCGAAGCCACGATGGCGCTGGTCGAAGAGGTCGGTTTCGATCAGTCATTCAGTTTTATCTACAGTGCCCGACCCGGCACACCGGCCGCGGCGTTTCCTGATGACCTGACGCGGGACGAAAAACTTGCCCGCCTGGATCGCCTGCAGACGCAGATCAATGCACAGGCAGCGGCCATCAGTCAGTCCATGGTGGGCAGCGTGCAGCGCGTGCTGGTCGAGCGGCCCTCGGTCAAAAACGACCGGGAGGTCGCGGGGTAAGACGGAAAACAACCGCTGGGTGAATTTTCAGGCCGATCCGGACGTAATAGGCCAGTTTGTGAATGTCGTTATCACGGAAGCTTTGCCCAATTCTCTGCGCGGACGGCTTAAAATAGAGTCCGAAGCTGCCTGACCCAGAGTACGTAACCTGGAGGACGTAACTCGTTTAGCCATTGAACGCTGCGATTGAAACTCGGGAATTCCTGCTGGAACCCGCCAACAACAAAGTACTGGCCAACCTCTGCGGTCAGTTCGATGAACACCTCAGGCAAATTGAAGAGCGGTTGGGCGTACGCATCAGCAACCGCGGGAATCATTTTCGCGTCATCGGTCCGGGCAGCGCTTCCGCGCTCGGCGCCAAAGTTATTCAGCAACTGTATGCGCTGGCGGGCAAAGAAAGTCTCGACTCCCGGCGCGTCCATATTTGTTTGCAGGAAACCGCCATGGATCAGGAAGATGTTGCAGACCCGGGTGTGCAGAGTCAGGACCGTCCGGAGTACACGGCGGATTCGGACGGCGATCAGATCATCAAGACCCGTCGGGTTCGTATTAAGCCGCGCGGGCCCAATCAAAAAAGTTACGTCGCTAATCTGCGCAGCAAAGATTTGTGTTTCGGTATCGGCCCGGCCGGCACCGGTAAAACTTACCTGGCGGTGGCGACCGCGGTGGAAGCACTAAACAACGAGCAGGTGCGGCGCATTGTGCTGGTGCGCCCTGCTGTCGAAGCAGGCGAGCGGTTGGGTTTTCTCCCCGGTGACATGTCGCAGAAAGTCGACCCGTATCTGCGTCCCATGTATGACGCGCTCTATGAGATGCTCGGGACCGAGCAGGTTGCCCGCCTGGTTGAGAAAAATGTAATCGAAGTGGCGCCTTTGGCCTTCATGCGCGGGCGCTCGCTGAACGAGAGTTTCATCATTCTCGACGAAGCGCAAAACACCACGATAGAACAAATGAAAATGTTCCTGACTCGTATGGGCTTCGGTTCGCGTGCTGTCGTGACCGGCGACGTCACGCAAATTGATTTGCCGCGCAATCAGGCTTCCGGCTTGCGCCATGTAAAGGGCGTGCTGCGCGATGTCGAGGGCGTATCGTTCGACTACTTCACGTCGCGTGATGTCGTTCGCCATCCGCTCGTGCAACGTATTGTTGAAGCCTACAGCGCTCATGAACATGGTTCGGGAGATGAGGCCGGGCCGTGAACACCATCGATCACCCGATTCGGGTGAACCTGCAACTGGCGATTGATGAAGCAGCCAATATCCCGTCCGAGCATGAATTTACCGAATGGGTTAATGCCGCCATGAATGCGACTGACCGCAGTTGGCCGGCTGATGCCTGCGTTACAATTCGCATCGTTGGGGCCGCTGAAATTACCCGTTTGAATACCGATTTTCGCTCGGCTGACCGCGCGACCAATGTGCTGGCATTTCCCGCCGGGCAGCCACAATTGCCGGATGGTGAGCCGGTGGAACCTGAGATAGGTGACGTCGTGCTGTGCCATGAAGTCGTGGTGCGGGAAGCGGGTGAGCAGGACAAAACCGTGCAGGCGCACTTCGCACATCTGGCAGTGCACGGGGCATTGCATCTGGCGGGCTACGATCATCTTGATAACACCGAGGCCGCAGCGATGGAGGCTCTGGAATCGCAGGTGCTCGCCGGTGCGGGCTATGCGGACCCTTATAGAAGTACAGACGATTAATGATGAATGACGACAATCACACGAGCGATACCGGCGACAGCCTGATCATCAAGGTGCGACGCCTGTTGCGCGGCGAGCCCGACAGTCGCGACGACCTGATCGAATTACTCGACGACCCCCGTTGGACGACCGTGCTGGAGAAGCAGGAACTGCGAATGCTGAAAGGTGTGTTGCAGGTCTCCCAGATGCAGGTACGCGAAGTGATGATTCCGCGCGCTCGCAGATGGTCGTACTGGAGCGCGACCTGCCGATGGACGATTTGTTGTCGGCGGTTGTGGAGTCGGGACACTCGCGCTTTCCTGTCATTGGCGAAGATCGTGACGAAGTTATCGGCATACTTTTGGCGAAAGATGTGCTGCGCTTTATCGTGGAAGCACCAGGCGATATGCCGGACCTGACCGGCTTTTTACGCCCCGCGACCTTCATTCCGGAGAGCAAGCGTCTGGATACCCTGCTGCAGGAGTTCCGCAGTGGTCGCAACCATATGGCTATTGTTGTGGATGAGTATGGCGGCACGTCCGGGCTGCTGACCATCGAAGATGTGTTGGAAGAGATCGTCGGTGAAATCGATGATGAGCATGATCGGGAAGTTGCCGAGCCCATTGAGCAGGCGGGCGATCACTGGAATGTGATGGCACTGACGCGCATCGATGAGTTCAATGAATACTTTTCCGCCGAGCTGGACGACGATGACTACGAAACCATCGGCGGTTTGCTGATGCGCGAGTTCGGTCGTCTGCCCCGACGCGGGGAGACTGCGCGTCTGGGCGATTTTGTATTCCGGGTTACGCAGGCTGATCGGCGCCGCATTCATCGACTCGAGGTTACCCGGGAAGATGCTGCGGTTCCTGCTGAGTGATTCAAACCCTCCATAGTTTCCTGCGTGCGCCGCTGCGCAGTCGTCTGACTGCGTTGCTGGCAGGCGCGCTGCTGGTCGCCGCGTTTGCCCCGTTTCAGGCCTGGTACATCGCGCCGTTCCTGGTTGCTGTGCTCGCGTTTATCTGGGAGCAGGCGAGCCCCCGCGACGCCGCATGGACCGGGTTCGCGTTCGGTTTCGGACTGTTTGCGGCCGGTACCTGGTGGTTGTACATCAGTCTCAACATTCTCGGCGGGCTGTGGCCACCGCTCGCCATACTATTGATGTTAATGCTGGTCCTGATCATGGCGTGCTATTTCGCGCTGACGGGTTATGTGACCACAAAGTATTCCCAATGCGGTGGGGTGCTGCGCTGGGTAGTGTTTTTTCCGGCTGCCTGGACTGTATTTGAATGGCTGCGCGGCTGGTTATTTACCGGCTTTCCCTGGATGAGCATCGGTTACAGCCAGACCAACAGCGCGCTGGGCGCCATTGCGCCGATCGGCGGTGTCTATGGCGTTACCTGGATTACCGTTCTGCTTGCCGGCGCACTGCTGACGCTGTTGCTGGGCAACCTGCGTCAACGTGGCATTGCGCTGCTGAGCGTTGTCGCAACGCTGGGGGTGGTGTGGGCGCTCAACGGCATCCAGTGGACGCGCGCCCAGGGCGAGCCGCTGCAGGTGCGGCTGGTGCAGGGTGCTGTGCCACAGGACAAGAAATGGTTGCCCTCGCAGTTGCAGCCCACGCTGGATCTCTACACCTCATTGAGCGCAAGTGATACGCCGCTTGATTTGATTGTCTGGCCCGAAGCAGCCGTACCCGCGTTGCCGTTTGAGGTCAGCGATTTTCTGGAAGATCTGCACGCGGATATGGTCGCGCGCGATACCCAGATGTTTGTCGGCATATTGAGTCTCGATCTGGAGCGCGACGTGTTTCTTAACTCGCTCTGGTCCATGGGAGTGGAAGGGGGCGAGTATCACAAGCGGCATCTGGTCCCGTTCGGGGAGTACTTTCCGGTACCGGATTTTGTGCGCAAGGTGATGCGCATGATGAATTTGCCATCCGAAAACGTATCGCCGGGCCTGCCGGTGCAATCGCCGTTGTTTGTCAAAGGCGTGCCGGTTGCACCGACTATCTGTTATGAGATTGCCTATGGTGCCGAGCAGCTGAGTTTTTTCCCGGACGCGCAGTTAATGGTTAACGTCAGCAATGACGCCTGGTTTGGTGACACGCTGGCGCCGCATCAGCATTTGCAGATCAATCAGTTTCGCGCACGGGAAACGGGCCGACCTATGCTGCGGGTTACCAATACCGGCATTACGGCCGCAATTGATGAGCAGGGTCAGGTAGTTGAGCGCATTCCGCAGTTCGACCCCTGGTGTTGTTGATGCGAGCGTGCAGCCGATGATCGGTGTGACGCCCTACATGCGGCTCGGCAACTGGCAGGTAATAACGCCGGCCGTCCTGCTGCTGCTCAGCGTGGCGCACCGCGGGCGTCGCAGCTAGCCGCCCCGGGCCGCGGCTGCAGCCCCGTCTGTCGGGCCTGAGAGCACGCCGGCTGGGGCGTTCAGCCGCACTGGTGTATCCTTGCCGCTTCGCCACGCAACCGCTGGCAAAA
The DNA here is from genome assembly GCA_965243155.1 of Spiribacter sp. Lineage (GTDB taxonomy): Bacteria > Pseudomonadota > Gammaproteobacteria > Nitrococcales > Nitrococcaceae > Spiribacter. The sequence continues at coordinate 5,724 of CBDEUE010000002.1, forward strand.
TAACAGCAAAACCTAAGCGGAGGCCGCGTTGGATTCGGCACCTTATAAACCTGCGCAGATAGAGGCGGACGCACGCGACTTCTGGGCTGACAACCAGTCCTTTAAAGCTCGCGAAGACGACCAGCGGGAAAAATTCTATTGCCTTAGTATGTTTCCGTACCCCAGCGGTCGACTGCATATGGGCCACGTGCGCAATTACACGATCGGCGATGTGGTGTCGCGCTATCAGCGCATGCTGGGTAAGAACGTCCTGCAGCCGATGGGCTGGGATGCCTTTGGATTGCCGGCCGAGGGGGCGGCGCTCAAACATGGCTTGCCGCCGGCGCAGTGGACGCGGGAAAACATCGCCTACATGCGATCGCAGCTGCAGGGGCTCGGTTTTGCCTACGACTGGGACCGTGAACTGGCCACCTGTGAGCCGGACTATTACCGCTGGGAACAGTGGTTCTTTACGCGGTTGTTTGAGAAAGGCCTGGCATACAAGAAGGCGGCCGTCGTCAACTGGGACCCGGTGGATCAGACTGTGCTCGCGAACGAGCAGGTTATCGATGGCAAGGGCTGGCGGTCGGGTGCCGTGGTCGAACGCCGCGAGATTCCACAGTGGTTTTTGCGTATCACCGATTACGCGGATGAGTTGCTGAACAATCTCGATGATCTTGATTGGCCCGAGCCGGTCAAGATTATGCAGCGCAACTGGATCGGTCGCTCCGAGGGTCTGGAAGTCGACTTTACGGTCGCTGACAGCGGGGACTTATTGCGCATCTATACGACGCGACCGGATACCCTGCTCGGCGTCAGTTACATGGCCGTTGCGGCGGAGCATCCGCTCGCCGTTGCTGCCGCAGAGAACAATCCGGAACTGCAGGCCTTTCTCGAAGAATGTCAGCAAAGCGGTGTTTCCGAAGCCGTTGTTGAGACTATGGAGAAGAAAGGCCAACCGCTTGGCATCCAGGCCATTCATCCGATTACCGGGGAAGAAGTTCCGATCTGGGTCGCTAACTTCGTGCTCATGGGCTATGGCACCGGTGCGGTTATGGCTGTGCCGGCGCACGATCAGCGCGACTTCGAATTTGCGCAGGAATACGGGTTGCCGATCAAGCAGGTCATTGCCCCGGCAGGCGATGAACCATGCGATCTCGCGCAGCAGGCGTTTGTGGACAAGGGCGTGCTGACCGCATCGGGTAAGTATGACGGGCTCTCGTCCGCCGATGCATTTAATGCAATAGCGGATGATCTTGAAGGCGCCGGCAAAGGTAAGCGCCGGGTCAACTACCGATTACGTGACTGGCTGATTTCCCGGC
>CBDEUE010000003.1:0-402500 GCA_965243155.1 Spiribacter sp.
TGATGTTTGGCTGTGTGATTGTGAACTTTTTGGGTGTTTCGATCTGGCATCACTGGAGTGCGTTAGTACTGCTTGGCGTGGGCTGGAACTTTATGTTCATTGGCGGCACCACGCTTTTGACCAAAGTCTATGCCGAATCGGAAAAGGGCAAAGCCCAGGCGCTAAACGACTTTATTGTCTTTGGGACGGTCTCAATCACCGCACTTGGCTCAGGCGCCCTACTGGAGCAGGTCGGGTGGCTGTCGTTGAATCTGATCACCGTGCCGTTTTTGATAATCGTGGCGCTGGCGACTTCCTATCTGCAAACCATGACCCGGCGATCAGAAAAAGCCGCGTAGGGTGCTAAGCCGCGCTCGCATCATGCATTTTTTGATGATGAAGCTTTACTCCCATTCGCCAAGCAGCAGAAAGTTGCGAATTTCATCGGCGCGGACTGCCGGCGCATTATTATTTGGTATTAACCCGGCTTGCCAACCGAGCGCTTCAAGGCGATCGACCACCGACGTCGGGCCAATCAAATGCACGGGCACATCTAAACTGTCTGACTCAGCCACAAACGGTAGCGGCTGATGATCACCCATCAGCAGTACCACGGGCGGGTTATCCGCGTGGCGGGCCAGCCAACTGCCAACGACATTGAGACTATAACCAATGGCCCGTCCGTACTGCTGGCGAATGCGCTCCGGGTCTTTCCACACCTCGGCGGGACTCGGCCCAGCGTCTGTCCAGCGTGCAAATATGGTCCCGTCGGCCACCTGATCCCAGTCCAATACCTCCGGCACCGGCACCCAGGGGGCATGTGAGGAAATCAACGATATTTCAGCGAGGATGGGCGGGCGTCCATCTCGCGCCATCTCCAGCCGTTCAAAAGCCGCCAGCGTGAACTGATCGGGCATGGTCACCCAATTCAGTGGCAGCCCGGCATAGCCCAAGTCATCAGCGTTATAAATCGTCTGAAAACCCAGCTGCTCACCCTCGGGCCAGGGCAGGATATGCGCAGGCTTGACCGCCACCGTTCGATAACCGGCCTGGCCCGCATGATCAAATAGCGTGCGCCGGCCGCTTGCGAGCATTGCTTCATAGTAGCTTTGATCCTCCAACCACAGCCCTGAGGCCACCGAGCCATGGGTCAGCCAACTCTGACCGCCGGCCGTCGGAGCGCGCATCAGTGCCGAACGCATGGCAAGCCCTCGAGCCCGCAAATCCTGCTCAATCGCGGTAAGCGTTGCCGTGTGTGCAGCGCGATAGCGCGGGTTGGTAAGGCTTGCCCGGCCGTAGCTTTCGATATAGATAACGATTACGTCACGACCACCGAGGGCATCAAGGAAAGCCCCTCTGCTCTTGATGGGGTCAATGGGATCTTGCTTCGCGCGCGTGAGAAAAGTAGCCAGCGCTTCATCGGCCTGAACCGTCCTGACGAAGCGCGTGCCCGCCTCGCTCGCCACCGGGGCATATGCGGGCACATCAATGGCCATCAGCGCAGCGCTTGGCAGCAACAAAAATACCCCCATCCGGCGGGCCCGGGCGCTTCTTCCCCAGCGCGCCCACTGCGCCAGCGACCACCCAATCGCTAGCATCAGCCCGGCCAGCACTATCGCCACCACGGACAGGCCCATCACCGCCAGCGGCACCCCTGCACTGCCTTTGAGCAGCAGCCAAATACCCTGGGCAAAATGCCAATCCGAATACAGGTTAAAAGGCCGGGCAAAGGCAAGCCCGGTGCCAAAATCCGCAAGCCCGAGGAGCGCAACACCGAAGAGCGTGAGCACCAGCAGAGCGCGCAAAGGGGTATCGAACCGCGTGGCACCCGCCAGCAGTAGCAGCGCAATGATCACCAGCAGCTCGGCAGGCAGTATCCAGCGCGCAGCGGCAATGGCCAACACCCCGTAGAGCAGCATTGTTGCGGCGAGCAAACGCACGGGCTCGGCATATCGCATCAAACTGTGCCACCCTCCATCTATGAACCTGCAACAATTGATCGGCTATACACGCTCAGCGCTGATTTATGCCGCGCCTTGGCGTCAGCCCGGGCTGCGACGATTTTACAGACAGTTCATCGCGCCGGACGATATCGTGTTCGACATCGGCGCGCATTTCGGTGACCGCAGCCTTGCCTTTGCCGCACTTGGCGCCCGGGTGATTGCAGTTGAACCACAACAGTTTCCGCGCCAAGTCTTGCAACGCCGGCTTGCCGGGCACCCGCAAGGCCATGTGATGGATATCGCGCTCGGCGCTGAACCGGGCCGCGCTCAGCTAGCCCTTAGCGACCGTCACCCAACACTCGCAACCCTCTCGCGGCAGTGGCGCGAAGATTTGGCGGCCAAGCAGCCGGGCTTTAGCGGCGTGCGCTGGGATCAAACCGTAGAAGTCGAAGTCAGCACGCTGGATATGCTGATCGAGCAATTTGGCGAGCCGCGTTTTTGCAAAATTGATGTCGAGGGTTTTGAGGCCGAGGTACTGGCCGGTCTCAGCCGCCCCATCAAAAGCCTGTCGTTTGAGTATCTGGCTGGCACACTCACCGAGACCGAACGCTGTATAGAGCAGCTAGAATCAATGGCCGGGTATGAATACAACGTCACCATCGGTGAGCGACGGCGCTTGGAATTACCGCAATGGCAGAGTGCCCCGGCTGTTAGAGACTGGCTTTCTGAAAACGCCGATCACGCCGGCTCAGGTGATGTCTATGCCCGCCGAGTCGCCGCTACCAAACGACGCTAACATCCATCGAATCGAAGACTGGATCGCAGGTCACAAGCGGCAGGCCATCAAGCAGACATTGCGCGGCAAGCATGCGATCGAAGGGATCATGATGCCGATGATCGAGTGCGCCAGCCTTGAGCGCATGCCTCGCTGAAACGGGCAGATGCTCAAATCCATCGGCACTGACTAAATCTAGATACTGATCAACCGCGGTCTCGGCATGAGGCAGCTTACCCAAGCGATGCTTGGTCGCGATCTCCCACGCGCTCGCAGCGCTCACCAAAATTGTGTTGCTCTGATCGGCGATCATCAAACGTGCCGGCTCAGAGAGTCGCGGGTCATCGGTGACCCACCAGAGAAAGGCATGGGTGTCGAGCAATGCCCTCAAATTTTGCTCTCCCAAGCATCCAACTCCGCTTCGGGCAGGGGTTCCCAGAACTCTTGGCCAATACGCCCCTGCAGCCGCCCGGGCTGGCGCTGTCCGAGCTTGGGGTCAATCGGCACCAGCCGAGCGTAAGGCTTGCCACCTTTGGCGAGGATAATCTCTTCACCGGCATAGACCCGATCAAGCAACCGCGAGAGATGGGTTTTGGCATCGTGCACATTCACCATATCGCTCATATTGCCCCCCTTCTAAAAGCCAACCTGCTGGCCGGATCAGATCTGTTAGCCCAAGTATGAGCTGACTTTGCAGCCTAGTCCACCAGGTTAGTCAACATGAGCAAGACATTGACTGGTATGCTCGCGGATCAACCACATATTTTTGCTAAAAAGGAGCCTGCCCCATGGAATACCGCCCGCTTGGCCACACCGACCTTGCCGTAAGCGCCATCTGCCTTGGCACCATGACCTTTGGCAAACAAAACACGCAGGATGAGGCCTTCGCACAGCTGGATATGGCGGTTGACCGGGGCGTGAATTTCATCGACACCGCCGAGATGTACCCGGTACCACCCGAGACCGAAACCCAGGGTGCTACCGAAACCATGATCGGCAACTGGCTAGCTGAGCGCGGAGGACGAGAGAAACTCATCATCGCCACCAAGATTGCGGGGCCTGGACTTTCAACGGTGCGCAACGGCCAGGGCGACTTCAGCGCCGAGCAGCTCAACACCGCCGTCAACGAATCACTAGAGCGTCTACAGACCGACTACATTGACCTCTACCAGCTACACTGGCCGGCGCGAAATACCAATTTCTTTGGCAAGCTCGGCTACAACGCCCAGCCCAACGAGCCGGACCCAGCGCCCGAGATGCTCGCGGTCCTCGAAGCCCTTCAGGGTTTGATTGAAGCCGGCAAAATCCGACATGTCGGTCTGTCCAACGAGACGGCTTGGGGCACGATGAAATTTCTAGAACTTGCCGAGCGCCATGGCCTGCCACGGATGGTGAGCGTCCAGAATCCCTACAACCTGCTAAACCGCAGCTATGAAGTTGGACTTGCCGAGGTTTCCCATCGCGAGAATGTTGGCTTGCTGGCTTACTCGCCGCTGGCCTTTGGGGTACTTACCGGCAAATACCTGAATGGCCAACAGCCCGCCGCTGGTCGGCTGACGCTTTTTGACCGCTTTACCCGTTACACCAAGGCCCCGGGTATTCGAGCTACTGAGGCCTACATCAATATTGCCCGCCAACACGATGTAGACCCGACGCATATGGCACTCGCCTGGGTTACTTCTCGTCCGTTTGTGACCAGCAATATTATCGGTGCGACCAGCATTGAGCAGCTTGCCCACAACTTGGATAGCACGCAGATGACATTAACGGATGCGCTCATTGAGGATATCGAGGCATTGCATGCCGAAATTCCGAACCCCTGCCCGTAGGCGGCGGTTTATCCGACAAAAAATGTCAAAAGCTTTCTCAAGTCGAATTTTTCCGTATTATGATGAACCGACTTTCTTAATCGGGCACCGTTATGGAAAAGCGTCTGGTGGATGCGCTAGTCATCGAGGATGACGCCGCATTACAGGAAGCGATTGTCACCAACTTGGGTATTGAGGGATTCCACGCCGTTGGAATGAGCTCTGCCGAAGCGGCGGACCAATGGCTCGCCCATCACACGGCCGTCGCGGTTATTCTTGATCTCAATCTGCCCGGCATTGACGGGCTCACTTGGCTGAAACAGTTTAAACAGCTCGATGGCACTGGCGTCATTGTAACGACTGCACGAGGGGATCAATCGACGCGACTTGCCTGTCTGGATGCAGGGGCCGATGCGGTTCTTACCAAGCCATTTGATCCTGATGAACTCAGACTTGTTATCAGCAATCTCTTCAAACGCATCCGGCCCAGCATGCAATGGCGTCTGAATAAACTCACCTGGGCCCTGAAAGCGCCCGGCAATGAAGAGGTCATTCTGACTGCTTCAGAGATGGCGATTCTCGCTCGCTTTGCGGAGACTCCAGGCAAAGCGGTACCCCGAGAAGCATTAGTGACTGCCCTAGGCGCAGAGTGGTCGACTTATGACCCGCGAAGACTCGAGGTCATGATGCGCAGGCTGCGGGTAAAACTTGAGCAGGCGCTAGGATATACGCCACCGATTCAAACCGTCCGGGGCGTCGGGTATTCCTTTAATGCTTCAATTATTTGCGATGACAACGCGCCGCAACCGGTCGCAGACGTCCCCGTCAGAAAAGCCGAATAATTCTTATCTGGAAATTATCGTCTAGCTCAAAATCACTGGCGTTATCGACGGTGCTCTTATAACTCACGCTAACCCGGGTTTTGCGTGATAGCGCGGCCAGCGCCCAGAGGCCGTAGCGCTCGCGGTTAATGGAGCTCTGCCAATCCCCGTCATCCAGCCGTGACTCAGCCCCCCGATCAACGTAGTAACTGGCGGCCAAGGTGAGCGCCGGATGCCACTGCCAGGCGAGACTCGATTGATAGGTAATATAGGGCTCGACTTCCTGACGACTCAGCCCGCCGGCAATGCGTGTAACCTCATCATTGTCCTCAAACATCGTGACATCAGCACCAAGACTCCAATGCCAGCGCTCGCCTAGACGCTGATGAATACCGGTCTGCAACACCCCAATCCACCGATTACTGCCTGGATTGAGGTTAACGCCCTCTAGATTATGCTCGGCGTCGTAATCACCAACGGGGGCGACAACATAGCCCGCCACACCCCAAAAGCGCCCGGCATCGGGATTCACATAGGGCCAAATGGCCGTGGCAATGGCGAGATCGCCCATACCGCTGTCACCGGCAAAACCAAGCCGGTCCGCGGTGGCGCTGGTGATTTCACTATCACGCACAGCCAACTCACCATAGCTGTAAGCTGGCATGGAGCCGAGCGAGAACCCATGGCCAATGCGCAGCTTCGTTGCCTGCCGGTCGATTTCGGCACCAACACCGCCAAGCGTCACGGTCTCCACCTCGCCTGAAGACGCTTGATCCTGATATTCAAGGCTAATGGCTGTTACGCCAGGGGGTGGCGGCAAACCATCCATCGGCCCAAGGTCGAGTGCTTTTGATGGATGAGCAAAAAGCCCTAAAGACAGGCCTGATATCAGCAGGATTGATACAAGACCTCGTCCAACCTGCTGGCATGAAAAAACCGCGGCTGGCGGTAACACAACATACCCCCTTAGAAATAATGCTGAGATTAGGCCAACAGTATGAAAGTAATCTTTTGTAAGGTCCAGTAAGGTTTATGATTAAATCGTCGAGCCTGCCGATAGAGCGGCAAACTGCTCTTTGATATGCTCGGCAAGCGCCTCCACCGCCGCACCACGGGCCGGCATCCGCAGCAATAGCACCTCATAATCACCCAGTGCCGTAAGCCCGGCCTCATCTTCTTCGATAACGCGCAGAGGCGATTGCACCAGACTGCGCGGGAAGGGTGTCACGGCAATATCTTGCAACGTTGCCGCCTCCTGCGACCCGGTGTGCTCACAGGTATAGGCGATTCGATAACGATGACCGCTGCGGTTGAGCGCATTCAGCGCCATTCTGCGCCAGGCACAACCCCGATCGGCAACGGCCAGTGGTAAGGGAGTCCGCTGCACGGCCACACCGCCCTCACGGCCCGCCCAGACCAGTGGCTCGCTGAACACCGGTTCGGCGAGCGGATGCGGTGAAGCACCGGCCTCGGCAATCAAAAGCGCGATATCCAATTCACCAATATCGAGCCGGCGCATTAAATCTGGGCTGCGGCCCACACGCACATTTACCTGAACGGCCGGATAGTTTCGACTGAACTGTGAGAGCACGGCCGGCAAGATCCGAGTACCCAGATCATCCGGCGTCCCCAACCGCACCGTACCGCCCACCTGCGGCGAGAGAAACTGCCCGACGGCCTCATCGTTAAGCTCAAGAAACTGCCGCGCATACCCCAGCATGACCTCACCTTCCGGGGTGAGGTGCACCTGCCGGGGCTCGCGCACAAACATCGCACGGCCCAGCATCTCCTCGAGGCGTTTAATCTGCATGCTGACCGCGGATGGGGTACGAAATACCTGTTGTGCCGCGCGGGTAAAACTACCGGTCTCGGCTATGGCGACAAAGGTCCGCAGGATATCCATATCCAAAAGCGGCAATCCTTGGGGAGAGTTCGCGGGTGCAGATGTCGTCATGACAGCGAGTCCAGCTTTATTGTTCAGAAAAATTCAACTGAAAGTTTATTCTTTTTCAGTTGCCTGAACATGTCAATAATTCGACAATACAGAAACTGAAACACATTAACCCGCTAATTAACTGTTGCGTATCAAAAACACGGAGGTAAAAGCCATGGCTAACCCATCCCACCGCCAGACCCCCGCCATCAACCTTCGTGAAGAAGGCAAGCGGCCTGTTACAGATTTCTACATGCCCGCTATGCCGCCGGTTGGATTCGCTCGCAGCCTAAGCCAGTGGCTGCGTGAACGCCGCCGCGCCCGCCGCGCCGCACCGTTCACTCGGCTCAACGGCTATCTGTTGAACGATCTGGGCGTTGATCAAAAACGCACACCACAGTTAAGCGAGAAACAGCTGACTGCCATCTACTCCCAGCCGCTTGGCCAGGTCAGCATGACCATTCGGCACAGCGCTCCTGCAGAGTTTCACGCGGTTCGCAGCAAGCGCTAATCTCGTTTAAAACTGCAGCTCACGCAGCAGCATGGCATAGACACGACGAGCCCCGTCAGCCAACAGGCTACGGGGCTTTGTTTTGGTAATAATTTGACCACGCTGGCGCTTCACAATCGCTCCCGGGGCATTTTCTAGGTGAAAATCGACCAGATAATGCGCGCTCTGCAATCGTGGGCGCGATTGTGACCGGTCACTGAATTGCCCCTGCACTACCGATACAGCAATTGGACCACCGCTCGCTTTACTCATTTCAGGAAAAGGCAAGACATCAATCGGTGTGATCCTCTCGATCCGTGGCGCAACGGCAAACTCCTGCGCGTTTGGCCACGGCGCATGGAATCGAGCACTGGCAGCGTCTGAAAGCTTCTCAACCTGTTGCGGGGTCATGAGCGCCCGGACTCTTGGCGCGCTTGTGTCAACCACCTGCAGCAGCTCTCGCGACTGTCCCACCCACTCCCCCAATTTGGGCAAAGATTGGGACTCAATGAATCCACGGCGCGGGGCAGTAATCATCAGACCACTTAAACGCTCCGCCAGCGCGCGCTCCCGTTCTTCAATGTCCGCTAAGCGATCCCGCAGCAGCGGCAACGCGCCACGCCGCATCTGCGCATCGGCAAGCGCATCCTCAGCCGCCCGACGCTGAATGGCCAGCCGATCATGCTCAGCGGCAAGCGCTGGCGCCTCAAGCTGCATCAGTAGCTCTCCCTCTGCCACCAACGCCCCGGCCTCAACGAAAACGGCGGTAACCCTTGCGGCCTCCGGCGCAAACACGGACTGCCTTTGCACATCCAACACCGCCGGTAGATTCATTTGGCGCGGCAGGGGCACGGCCAGCCAAAACAAAAGCAAGCCGAGCACCAACAACGCAGCCAGCCGCGGGCGCGATGGCTGCATATCGCCGCGTCTCTGCCACCAAACGCCCATCTCACGAAAGATGGGCCGGGCGATAAACCAATAAATCTCAACAATAAACAGAAAGATGCCCAGAACCTTGAACGCCAGGTGATACACCAACAGCGCAATGCCCAGGAAGAGGAAAAACCGATACACCCAAGTGGCATAAGCATAGACCAGCACCGTTCTGCGCTTTTGTCGATCCCACTGCTCAGGACATGGGTCGTTCAGGCCGAACAACCAGCGCCGGAGCTGCCAGCGGCCCAGCGCAAACCCGCGATGCTGCAAATTCTCGACACCAATCCAGTCAGAGAAAAAGTAATACCCATCAAAACGCAGCAGCGGGCTTAGATTCACCAGCGCAGATGTCAACCAACCGGTTGTGGCTAAATAAAAGGCCGCCGATCGCCATTGACCGTCGGGCAAGATCGCCCAGAAAAACGTCGCAAGGCATGCGATGTAGATCTCAAGCTTCAACCCGGCAAGCACCACTCCGATTCGCTTTGCACGGTCGCGAATACGCCAGGTGTCGGTGGTATCCGTATAGAGAATGGGAAAGAGTACAATCAGCGCAAGCCCCATCGAAGCCACGCGACAGCCCAAGCGCTTAGCCGCATAGCCATGGGCAAATTCGTGCAATATCTTGATCGCCACAAACGCGAGGCCGTAGTAGATAAAACCGGCAACGCTCAGAGATTGGCGGAATGTGGCGACAAAGACATCCCACTGTCGCGAGACCAGGAACAGGCCCAGCACTCCCAATGCAATAACCGTGAGCACCGTGGCCCGATGATAAAGCCAGGAGACCATCGGCAGCGTGCGAGTGAGAAAACCATCTGGCTTTAAAAGCGGGATGCGCACGAAAAGATAGTTATGCAGCAACCTTGCCTCAACCGCTTTCTGTCCAGCTCGAAGACGATTAACTAAGCGATCAGCACCGGCCGTATCACGTGATCGGATCAAGTCATTGCGTGCCAGAAAAAGAATTAACTCATTCAGATCGTCAGAATCGGCCTCGACGCCCTTCTCTTGCAGGACATCCAAGTAGTCCTGTATCGGCTGACCGCCTTGCCAGTGACGGAGCAAATCCAGCGCTTGCCTGCTAATACTGAAATATCGGTTCTGAGCGGCATCAAAAATCAACCAACGCGCATCGCCATATTCGTCGGCCTGCTCTTCGAGCAGCTTGAGATCATCGCGCAATGGCGGCAGATGCGTAATGCCCGTCATTACCAATTAAACGTTTGCGCAAGCCAGGCGATAGGCCGGCGAAAAAGGAACATAAAAAGCGTACTTTGTTCGCCATAAAGCTTAACCGCTCCGCGGGCCCCAATTCGCAGAGACGGCGAGGGCTCGACGTAGTGCGCCACCCCCTCATACACAGTGAGGCCATCCGGCGTCTGCACGGGCACAAATGACAGCCGCTCAAGCCTTGCCTCGATCACATCCAGCGGACGGCCATCGAGAAAGAGCCTGGCCCGGGCGTTATCGGGTAGCGGAATGGCATCGGCCACTGGCAGACGCACCGCTATCTCTGTTTTGGCTGGATCGGCGACCTCAAGTATCCGCTCGCCAGTCTGCACTGGCCGGCCGCGCCAGGCATTCGGGTCTTCAACGACTGCCACACCCGCAATCGGTGATCGCAGCTCTGCGCGCTCTAGTCGCCCTTGAGCATGCGCAAGCTCCGCCTCCGCCAATGCCACGCGGGCTTGCAACTCACCAATGCGCGCTTTCTCTTGCGCCGAGCCAAACGCAGCCTGCTGCACCGCACGTAACTCGCTGCGAGCAACGAAAAGCTCTTGCCTTGCAATATCAACGGCATTGGCCAGGTCTTGCGTATCGAGCGCCACCAAGGGCATGTCGGCCTCAACGGCTTGATTGGGCGAGACCAGCACTTCTTCCACCACCCCATCCAGCGGCGAAGTCATCACCACCGGATCACTTGGCGCAATCTCGGCCTCGGCCGTGACACTCAGGCGAAATGGGATCAACGAGGTCACCACCAGCAAGCCCAGGACAGCCAGCGTAATAATCCTTGCCAGTGGCAAGCGGCCGATGCGAAGACGGTTTTTCCCAGTATGCGCCGCCAGCGCATGCGCCATCGCGCCTGAAAGATAACTCAGAATCTCACGCTCGGCGTGGCGAAGGCGACCTTCTCTGAATAAAAGCAACACTCCGATGATCTGATTGGGATTCCAGGGATCGGGCAGCGGCACCCTGATGACTTGAGGCGGAGCGAGATCCTGCCATTCCCGGCCAAGGGTCTCATCAACGTCTTTGCGGGTATGCTCGCTTACCCCGTCGGCAGCCGGCTGTCCGGCTAATGCGGCGTCAAGCCGCTCGGCGAACACCGGTAGCGGTGCGGTTCGGTCAACTCGAGCGACATCCGATATCTGCGCAACACGTCGTCGGCCAGGTTTTTGCCCCAGCAATAACACCGCACTGACATAGCCGACTAAAGGATCCAAACCACTAACAATGCGCTGGCCCAGCGCATGGCGGTCGGTTGCTTGGCGAAGGCTTGCCTCGTAATCGAGTATCCGCGCGGTGTGCTCAGCACTACTCATCGCAAAACCCGATCAAAGCTCCTCCAGTGCCGCGCCCAGGGTGGCGGCGCGCTCGTTGCTGCCCTCGGCCTCTTCCTGCAGCTGCTGCAGGAATCCACTAAAGCCCTCCTGCGGGTCGGATTCAGGCGTCGCTTCCTCGGCACTCGCCTGCTCCTCTCCAAGCACCAGATCGGCTTCCAGCTCTTCATCGGCGGTGAGCTCAATCTCAATACTTTCAGTCACCCCGTTCTCGTAGCGCACCGTGACCCGGACCCGGTCAACCAGCCCCTGCAGAGAACGGTCCACACGCAACTCGCGGCTGCCGGCATCAAACTCAACACCCGCAGGCACCGGAGAGCCGTCAGGCAATGTCACCGAATAAGTTTCGTTACCGGCAGAGACCCCATTTTCCAACCGCACCACCAAACGATCGGCCAAGGTCGTCGCCTCAATCACCTGCAAGCCACGCAACGGCTGCGCATCGGGTCGCTCCGTACCATTACTAAAGCGGACTTCACCGGCGTCGGTCACCGTTACGCGTACGTTATCCCGGCTCGACACATTTGCATCGTCGGGAATGTTATTAACATTGGCTTGTGGCGCGGCGGCGTTAGTCTCAGTGGCCGGCGGCTCGGAGGCGGTAACCGGCTCGACTGCCTGACTAGGTTCAGGCTGAGGGCTGGCCGTATTCTCCGCGCCCACCGTTGAGCGGCCTTCGGTGGCTGCCGCGTCGGTGCTGTCGATACCCACATTACCCGTCGGCAACCCGCGGCGTTCAACAGTCGGGATCTGGGCGGCGGCAGTGAGGCCCTGCGGCAGCTGACGCCCACCCTCTGCCACAACCGGAATCTCCGGCGGCGCAACAATCAATAGCTCAAAGCTGCGCGTGGCAGTGGCGCCACTGCTATCAATCGCCGTGACCTCGATGATGTAGGTACCGATATCAATCGGCCGGCCGGTGATCTCGCCAGTGTCATGGTCAAGGATTAAGCCGGGCAGCATCCCCTCCATGGTCCCGCCCTGATAAGCCGCGGCAAGCTGGCCATAAATGGGGGCACCATTCTCGTCTTTCTCGAACAGATCCTCTGGCGCTGGCCCCTGGATCACCTCGCCGGTGCTGGGCTTGGTGGAGGTGATGGTGAAGAAGACATTTTCTTTCAGCCCGGCGCGGCCATCGGCTACCTCGTTATCGCGGTCTTCTGTGACATCACGATCAACAAAGAGCCGCGAGATATCGAATATGCGATCGGCGTCCCCGGTGGGGGTAGCGTGCTCACGGCCCTCTAGGCTGATGCCATAAACATTGAGCTCCCGGCCTACGTTATCGGTGTAGTCGCGGCCGAACTGCCAGAGGTGATCCACAGTAGGCAGGTTACCGCTGTCATCCACCAAAACCTTTACCGGGTCGTTGGTGCCAATCACCCGAACAGTGATGGCATGTTCGGTGTAGGCGTCCGTTTGCGCCGTGTCCTCGCGCGCAATATTCCAGGTCACTTTCTGGCCATCAGTCACGCGAATGGTGTAGGTAATATCCAGCGCTTCGTTTTTATCCAGATAGTCGAAAGCAGCAGCGGCCTCACCTGTGGCATCGAATGTCCATTCGATCGTCGCGGTGCCGGCCTGATGGGTGTCATAAGCCGTTAGACCGCCAATAACATTTTCCAGCCCGGCGCCACTGATCGACGCCGTAAAAAGGGAACGCAGCACGGCCTCGCTAGGCTGGCGCGGATCGGTCTTCAGGCGATTAGCATCGTTATTGGCATCATCGCTAGATGCATAATGCTCAACGGTAACGGCGGTGACGCCGTTGTCCTCACTGCCGTTACCCACCAGATCAAAGCCAGACTGGTCACCCGCATCCGGGTCGTAAAGGCCTAGAGTGCCGCTGACCTTAAACGGCAGATTCTCGATATCGTTGGTCGCCAACGTCCCCTGATTGTCCTGACCGGCCTCGGCGATGACTTCGAAGTCGCTATGCGTATTGCGGGCAGCGAGGTCAATAGAAGTCGCATGGCCATCGACGGTGTTGTCGATGGTCACTAACCCGTCGGAGTCAGCGGTCAGCTCACGGTCCGCGGACTGATTACGCCGATCGGCTGAAGCGAGATCTTTGCCGTCAATCACACCGCTGGCGGGATAACTATGAACCCTGGCCGTTGCCCCATCGTTATAGCGGTCGTCCGTATCAGCCAGCACTTCCGGGTACATGTTGACGCGGGTAATGGTGACATTGTGCGCGCCAAGGCCATTGTCGTTGCCAATGCCATCGCCATCAGCATCCCCGATGTAGCTAATCCGGAAGTCGTAGCCATCAAAGCGCAGGATGTCGCCTTCTTCGGCATCAATTCGAGTACTCGCTTCCGCATCAGTCACCAGCGCGACGTCGTTATCCGTCCCCTGAGTGAAACGACCCTCATCATTACCCTTCCGGTAGGTGAAAATACCATCAACAGACTTCCCCGATTGGTTGTCCATCAGGACAAACGACTGACCGAGAGCCGGAATGAAGGGCTTCCCTGATCCGGGCCGCACTAAATTAACGCGAAGCTCTGCACCGTTGAGCCGTGGCGCTTCTGCCGTGGTCCGCACCTGATCATAACCGCCGTTCGTGGCCGTCTCGCCTGCCGTGGTACCGGCAATATCAAACTTGTTGATGCCGTCGGATTCCATAATGAGGCCGCCCATGGTCAGACGTGCCGTCTCGGAGGTATCCGTTTTGGGATCAATGATACTGCGCGTCTCAGGCGGCGGCGGAATCTCCAGCTCAACCGAGGAGCTGGCGCTCGCCGTCACCGGATCGGCTGAGGCGTCATCTTTCTCTTCACCTGAGACATTGGCGGATCCAGTTATTGCATTGCCCGCATCGATGTCTGTTTGCGTCAATGTATAACTATGCGTGTAAGTCCAGACTTCACCGGCATCCAAATCATTGTCATCGTTGAAATTGGAGACCGGTTCGCTCAGATCAACAATGGAAGCAGGGGATGCGATGGTAAAATCGCCGTTGGCCACAGTCACGGCAACATTACCGGTATTGCTGATCGTGGTGGTGTAATCAATGCGATCGCCTGCGCTTGCTACCCCATCATCGTCTACATCGATCATGGCGCCGGTTTGATTCATGGTCAGTCGCGCCGCGCGAACAATCTCAGTCGCTTCAGTGGCGGTGCCTGTAAAGGTGTTGCCGTTTTTGTCTTTCGCTTCCACGGTGACGGATTGGTCGATATCGCCGTCGCCATCGTTCGTACCATTAGCAGCGAGCCCATTAGCGTTAAATACCGCGGCATCTAGGGTCACTGAGGCCTCATAGACCCAGGTTTCGCCCTCGCTAAACAAATTGTCAGCGGTACTGGCGTCTTCCACTAGCGTAAAACTGACGTTGCCATCAGCATCCGGATTGAAAACCTCTGCTGCAGTCAGAACGATGTCAGCCTCCGCGAAATCTACTTCATCGATCGTCTTATTCGTGACGGTCATGCGGTAGTTGATGACATCACCGGCATCGATGGTATCGGCCAATAACCCCTTACTCCGGTCAACAGTACCGTGGAGCGTGACAACGAACTCTTCAGGCTTCACCGTGCCCGTAATTTGTCCATCGCCAGTCACATTGCCGGTGGGCGGGATATAGCTCACATCACCCGTGGTGGTGCCTTCGTTGTTATAGGTCCCGTCATTGACTTCGGCGCCACCGCCGACGGTGCCCGTGCCTTTGTTATCAAACGTACCGCCTCCATTAACCGTGACCCCGCCGTTGACACCACCGGCGTTGGTTACTGTGCCGCCGTCTGTTGTGACCCCGCCACCAATGGTGCCGCCGTCCTCGTTAACGACCGTGCCACCCTCGTTGTCAACATCACCATTGACGGTGCCGCCGTCCTCGTTGGTGAATGTGGCATCTTCGCCTTCGTTATTAACGTCGCCGCCGATGGTGCCGCCGTTCGTCACGGTGCCATTGTCGTTATTGACATCGCCCTCTGTGGTGCCATCGTTATCAAAGACGCCGCCCGGCCCCTCAACGTTCACATCACCGCCATTTCCCTCTCCACCAGGATTACCATCGGTAATTGTGCCGTTGTTCGTAAAACTGCCGCCCGTGCCATCCCCGTCTGCGTCCCCTTCGACAGTTATGTCGCCCTCGCCGGAGATGGTCCCTTCATTAGTGAGACCGCCGCCATCACCGACTACCGTTCCACCGTCGTGGCCAAAAGTGCCTCCGGTGCCAACGGTCGTTCCACCGGGGGCGTCTACCGTCACACCACCGGGGCCGCTAGTTGTACCGTCGAAATCACCGCCGTCATCACTGGGGTAGCCTGGCGTAACTCCAGGGTCATTGCCCCCGATCGTCAAAACGTCGTTGGGAGTGTTCGGCGTGAGGCTGGTGGATTCAGAAAGGACAATCGCTGGATCAATGTCATCCGCATCGCTTCCAACTGGACTAATAGTGAGGTCCAAATCAACGCTGCCGTTGGCGACATCCCCGTTGGTAATTTGATACTGAGCGGTAAAGGTGCGGGTTGTCGTCCCCGTGCCAGCGATGGTGGTAACGCCGGTGACAGACGTTCCGCTCTCTTTTAGCGGCACCCCAGTTAAGCTCAAGGCAAACTCGCTGATATCAATATCGCTGCCGGCAGTATTCTCCAGGGTCAGGGTGTACTCAATGACATCGCCGGGGTTTACTGCATCCTCAACGCTTGGCCGGAGGCGGCCTTCCAGGCGCGCTGTTAAGCCCTGCCCGATTTCCGTATCGCCACCGATATTGACGTCGCCATCGCCATTGAGCGACCCTATTTCCTCTGAGTCATCAACATTGAGTGTACCGGGGTCATTCACCTCGACCGGCGTGCCATCACCAATGGATTTGCCGCCCTCAGTGGTGATTTCGCCCTCTTCGACCTTGAGAGGGCCAGCAAAAGTGTTGCCGCCCGGACTGCCAGTATCGCCAGTGGTATCAAGCGTCATGCCTCCGGCGCCGGTTTTAGTGACCCCACCCTCACCTCCGATTTGTCCTGCGAAGGTGGTGTCTTCGTCGTTGCCGCCGGTGGTCAGCGTCGGTGTTCCGGGCGTGGTTGTGCCATCGCCGTCATCGATATCAACAACAGCTTCACCATTACCGTTTTCCTGACTTGCCAGAGAGCCGATTTCCTCATCACCCGTGATGCGGAAAGTCGCGCCACCATGCACGGTGACCGCGCTCAAATCACCGATGCTGCGGCCGGTTGCCACCAATGTGCCGGCTTGGATGACCGTGTCACCCTTGTATTGGCTCTCGTCAGCGGTCACCGCGTTATCCGGCGTGTCGGCCGCAGTATCCTCGTTAAAGTTATCCAGCGTGAGTGTGCCGCCGCCACGTTTGATGAGGCCACCATCGCCAGCAATCTGACCGTAGTAGGTTTCATTCCCAGCCTGATCGATGACGAGGTTTTGACTTGCATCGATTTGTACGACGTTGGTCTCGCCGGCAGCCCCAGCGGCATCCGAAGCCAGACCACCAATGGTTTCAGTCTCCTTCACCTCAAGCACGGTCAGCTTGT
Organism: Spiribacter sp.; assembly: GCA_965243155.1. GTDB lineage: Bacteria > Pseudomonadota > Gammaproteobacteria > Nitrococcales > Nitrococcaceae > Spiribacter. The sequence continues at coordinate 16,748 of CBDEUE010000003.1, forward strand.
CGGTGGGCTTAATCATTCGCACAACGGCGGCATTACCAATGGAAGTGCCGCCTGTGAGAATGACCTTGCCATCGGCAATGGTGAAATCACCGGTAAAGGTGTTGCCTCTGCCACCATTAAAAATTGCGGTGTTGGCGTCGTCATAACTATCAAGCGTGAAGTCACCCGCGCCAGTCTTGGTGAGACCGCCCTCACCTTCAATTACGCCAGCGAAGGTTGTCGTAGTGTCATTGCCACCAAGGGTCAATGTCGCACCACTATCGATATCTACGGTCGCGGGGGTGGATGCCGTTGAGCTTGCCGAGAGTGAACCGATTTCCTCACTGCCTTCAACGATCAGTGAAGCGTCGCCATTTACAGTGACCGCACTGGCATCACCGATACTTTGACCAGTGACATAGAGCGTGCCGTCAGTAACCGTTGTACTCCCCGTATAATCACTCTCGGTCGTTGTTCCACCTGTATTAGACCCCTCGGTCTCCGTGCCGTCATTGGCTAGGCGGAAGGCGCCCGCACCGGTCTTTTCAAAATTGCCCGCACCGGTAATCTGGCCGCTGAATACCGGCACTCCGTTGACATCATCAGCATCATCAATCTGCAGCGTGAGCGTCTTGCCACTGGCGATGGAAATCGTCCCCGCGCCAGTCACAGGCCCAAGCGTCTCATCCGAGGCGATCTCGAGTGTGGCGCCGGCCGCCACCTGCACTAGTGCGTCATTGTCGATCGTATTGTCAGATGCATTGCTGCCGTCAAGCTTGAGCGTGCTGGTGCCTTCCACGAAAACGTTGTTGGTGAAGGTGTTTTGTGGTTTGAAGACGACTGTGCCATCGCCTTTGATGGTTAGATTGCCACTGCCGCTAATCACCGATTCAATGGTCAACGTCTTTCCATTGTTTACGGTGATCTCCGCGTCGCTTTCCAAATCAAGCGTCACAGTCGAGGGGATTGTGAGATTGTCGCTATCCACCGTTGCTGATGAGACTGAATAGTCGTTAGCCGCATTCGTGGTAGCGCCCAACTTGATAATTTCATCGCCATCGCCCTGATCAGTAGCGATTTTAACTGCTTCTCGCAGACTGACCGATGTGTCGGTCGGAGTATGCGTTCCAGATGCCGACCGGGTATCAATTCCCGAACCGGTGTGATCCGTCGTCTGGGTAACATGAATCACATTAGATTCTACTGTAACCGTCTTTCCACCCGTAACCGCCCCAACTACTGCATTTGTACCGCCAATGGCGTTTGGCACCGCCACGTCTGTCATTTCAACCCGAATATCCATATCCCCAATGGTTGATTCGGCTGTAGAGAAACGCAGACTGCGTAAAAGCGCCTCAACTCGCGCATCCGTTGCTGCGCCATCAGATATCAGCTGTATAAAGAGCGCTCCATCAGTTCCATCAAATTGAGTGGTTCCATTCAGGTCGCGACCAATTGTCCCGACTTTTGTGCTAGCGACACTAACATCGCGACCATTAACACTGACCTGCAGTCCCCCATGGTTCCCTTCCGCTATCGAAAATTGGTCCGTTGCAAACCGGGAGGCGAAATCGCTGTCATTACCTAAACCTTCGTTCCGACGGGCATCACTAGAGGCCGAGGATGCCTCTCTATAAACCCCAATACTGTAGCCATTATAGATCTCATTATTATTATCTGTGGTTGGCGTGTATTTAGCACCATCCGCGGAGGTATCTATTTCTGCATTATCGACGTCTTTAACCGTTGCACTTGAACCTAAAATCGAAACCGGCGAAGTTTCTCCATTGCTATTGTAAGTCGCATTGAACGTTTCAGGCGAACCAGTAATTAACGGATTATCATTGACATCAACAAGCGTAATGCGTGCGATCGCTTTATTGTCTGAGAATGCGCTCTCGTCATTCCCATCATTAAAATCCAGCGCGTTACCAGTATTTCCGCTGCTATCACGGCCACGCGCAGCCGCTGTTAGATCGAAAAAAGAATAGGTGGCAGGGTCAAAATCACTATTACTGGAATCCACGGGAACCGGCGTCCCCTCATCACCGTCCCATGCTCGATATTCAATATCAACCTGCACGCCACGGATATCATCGCCAACATATTTAATCTCGTAACCTGCTGGAATGAGAAGCGCTTTCGAATCACTTAAACCTAGTGCTTGAATATCATTGATCGCAGATCGGTATCCCGAATTAACATCCGTTAATACAAATCGACCCCCTGGATCAGTGCCGCCTCCATTTGGATCAGTAAAGCTGATACCCGTTATTGCGATGCCGTCCTGATTAGACTCACCTGGACCAGAGCCATCAGGATCAATATGCCCAGTAAGGAACAGGTCACCAACTGAACCTAAGCTAAATGTTTCTTGTTGGTCTTCGTTTGACACTTTGTGTGCTGTTACTGGAATACCGTTGACGTATTCAATCACGCCGTTGGGAAGCGGGTCACCGGGTGCAGGGGAATTTGGTAAAAATGTATCTTCGTATATCGTATCACCGTTTTCGTCTGTAGTTCCTGTATCTTTTTTGTACGCTAGGGAAGGCTGATCATTAATACCGCTCACAGTAACTAAAAACGTGTGAGAAACCGTTGCGTTACTCTCGTCTTTTGCCGTGACAGTAATTGTTTCGGTTCCGCTGAAATCTGAATCTGGAAGATAGTTGAAGTTCGTAGTGAAACCGCCGCCAGGGTCGGTAGCACTCAAAGTTCCATTTTCTACGCCTTGATATGTCCATGAGACAATGCTGTCCCCGGTATCGACGTCAGATGCTGTAACGGAAAGAGAAACTGGACTGGTTGTATCCTCATTAATTGTAGGATTCGAAGAATGCGAAGAAATAGTAGGAGATTGATTAGGAAAATTAATCGTGTAACTGTATGCTCCCGAATCTTTCAGCCCACCTGTGTCGGTTACTTCATAGGTCGCGTTAAAAGTAAACGCACCTTTTTTTGGAGGATCATCAGATACTGTGAAATTTGCGACATTTAAATTTAAGTCGCTGGTATTGTCTTCGTTATCATCAGCAGCTGCACGAATTTCACCTTCTATATCTATTAGCTGCCCAGGACTAAATGTTCCAATGTTCCCAAGGTTTGGAGCGTTTGGCGCGGTATTAAATTCGACTTCAACTTTAAATGTACCGCTGGCTGTATTGCCTTCAATGTCAGTTACCGTATAGTTCCACTTAAGAGACTGAGTGCCACTCAGAGTCTCGCTTGAAGAAATAGGGACAAAGGCTGCTGTCGCCTGCCCAACCCCGGTGGCGGGATTGTCGTCTTTAAACCGGATAGTCAAAGTTAGTTTACCAAGCTCTGTATCGAAATCTTGGCTTTGATCAGCCGCGTTAATCCCAGCTTGTGAGGCCGTCAACGTACCGTCGTTAGTACCACTGAAATTCAGAACGTCTATATCTGCATCTGAATCTTCAGCAAGCACGTTGCTGATGCCAGAACCGCCTGCAGTCAATGTAAAAGTTCTGTCGCCTGCTCCACTTGGCGCAGTTAAAACTTGGTTAAAATTCTCCACGGAAAAAGACGAACCATTTAACTGCCCGAAACTCGTCTCCAACTCCCAATCCCCACCCAATGCCGCAGCGCCGGTTAGATCATCAGACGCGGCAACATCGGCTGAAGTCAGTGCGGCGATATCCTCGACCAAGGCTTGGCCGTCAGCGCCAGCGCCGACGTAACAGCCATAGAGCAACAGGTCTCCAGTCTCGGTGAGGGATTGGCCGATTTGCTGTAGGTCACTGGCGTAGGCATCGATGGAATTGGTATCAAGGGTGGCGGTGCCAAGGGTGGCGCTGGCCTGCGAGCCGTGGCCGAGCACGTGAATGGCATCGATTCCCTCGGCGCCTTCCAGATAATCCGCCATAAAGGCGAAGCCATCGACATCCGGGTCGACGGTAACAATCTCGATATGCGCGCCGTTGTCGCTAATGCCGTCGATCAGCGTCTGCACGTCCTCCAGCCCGCCGTCGACAAAGGCGATTTCCTTGCGCTCGCGCTCGGTGGGGGCAAGGGCGTTGACCTCGCTGATTTCCGCATCCTGTGTGGAATGGTCCTGATCGGTATCGGCATCGCCCAGACTGCTGGCGGCGGTCACAGGGGCCGTCGCATCCAGCAGGATCCGCTGCTCGAGCGCGGTGATGAGCGGCCTCCGGCTGACTGCCTGAGTAAACACATGGGATGGGTTATGCTTTGCCATTGTGTCCTGCCTATTCCCTACTCAAGGGGTGTTGCAGTGCCCGTCATTCCGATGCTCATCCATGTATGCATCTCGGGACGAGCGTAATACGTCACGGTTTCGCTGACTGGATCAATCACTGGGTTGATTCGAGTGACTTCGGCGATAACCGGCTCAGCGCCGCTGCCATCCAGCTGAATCCCAAGGCGATCGCCAACGGCCACCTGGCCAATCCACACAGCCGGTGCCACGATTTCGGCCTCAAGCGACTGACTGGCCACAACCTCAAGCACGGGTTCCTGCGGTTTAGCGAACTCATGTGGCCGGACTTGCCATTCGGCCACCTCACCATCAAAAGGCGCAGCGATGCGGCAGCGCGACTCATTAATCCGCGCTACACGTAGTTCGGCCCGAGCCTGCCGGTAGGCCTGTTCGGCAAGCGCGACTTCAAGCCGGCCGATTGAGCGCATTGCATTGAGCTCCTCGGCGTTCTCAGCCTCAAGCCTTGCAGACTCGGCTTCAGCCTCTACCCGGCTGCGCTGTGCGGCATAAAGCGCACAATTCAGGTCTACTAGCAGGTCACCTTGTTTGAAGCGCTCGCCCGGCTTAAAGGGCATTTGGTTCACACGCGCGCCAATTTCCGCGGCAATCACTGCTCTGTCGGTGGGCTCGAGCAAAGCACGCCCGGATGCAAAACCCTGGGCGGTGGAGGACGCGACCGGCGCCATCACCAGAATGAACAAGGCCACCCAAGCCACGCTGTAATGCCCTGTCATCCCATGACCCGACATCGGCTTATTCTCCGACAATGAGCTCAACGGGCTGCCGGTTGCTGTCGTCCTGGTGCTGGTTGCCACCAAAAACCCACCAGCCGGAGCCCTCGGCGTTGGTCTCGCTGACAGCCGTTTTCATGATGAAGTGCTGGTCCTCAATGACTCTCACTTCCTGTGAAGATCGTTCGTTAAATTCCCGTTGCTTCTCGGGTGTCCAGACATCATCAGCAGGGGCCTCGGCCTCATCCGGTTGCGGCACCACCTCGCCATCTGACTCCGGCGCCGGCTCAATAATCACTTGCGGCGGCTCGACCAAATCGCCGGTCTTCTCGTCAGATGTTCGCGTCTCGGCCGTTGCCTTTTGGCTTAGTGCGCGCTGGCGCTCGGGTGTCCATACGGGCGGCGGGGGAGGCGGCGGCAGATTAGCAAGCCGCTCAGCCTCAATCTCAGCCCGCGTTTTTGGCGGCTCAAGCGGTAGATCGCCCGAGATAAACTGCTGATAGCGAGCTTCTAAAATGTCCGTCAGAACACCCGCCGGCAGTTCTGCATGGTCGCGCGGGAATAAATCAACACCGGCGGAGGCGGCCAGTCGACCAAAGGCATTCTGCATATCGGCATAGGCCCGATCGCGGCGCAGCTCGGCAAGAATATCGTTCAATGCCTCGCGCACAGCATCCAGCTCTCCGATGGACTGCGCCTGAGCCTGAGCCTCGGTCTGCGTGAGAATCCGTCCGGCCACATCCCGGTAGTCACTGGCCAGCTCGAACACCTGCCGTGCCTGCATAAAATCAGACACGGCCAAATGCACCTGCGTCATTACCGCCATCGACACCGCCATACGTCGGGCCTCGGCCAGCTGGCCGCGCACTTCCGCCGCATCCAGATTGGGGCTAATGGCGAAGACATTAAACAGGTTCCAGTTGACACTGGCGCCGAGCGTCTGCCACTGGTCATCACGCAGGTATTTGTTGTCTTCATACTGCATGGTTGCCGTCAGACCGATGCCCGGCAGAAGACGAAGAAGAGCCGCGCGGGTCTCGTTAACGGATACCCGCGTCTGATAATGCGCCTCGCGCATCTCGGGCCGATAACGCAAAGCAGCCGCCTCAAGCTCTTGAATCGTATTTTGAAGAGCGGGGATCGGCATCGCCTCAGCATCGCTGTCGGCCAAGGTATATTCAGTCCCAGGGTGCAGCCCCATCAGATCCGCCAGCTGAATCTTCGCGCCACTCAGCCGCTGTTCCAGGTCCTGGAGCAGTCTGAGCACATCCAGCAGCTCGCGCTGATAAATCAGCGCTTCGCGTGGCGCCATGGCCCGAGATTCTTCCATCTGACGCGCTGCCTCTAGCGCGGATTCGGCTTGCACGCGAAGCGCACCCACCCGGCCTAACAAGCGGTCAGCGGACACGGCCTTCCAGTACGCGCCGCGCACTTCCTCACTGATGGTGTGAATGGATTTACGTTCCCGCTCCTCGCTGATCAGATACTGATCCGAGCGCTGTTTAGCTCGCACATAAGATAGGCCGAAATCTAGAACATTCCAGCTAAAGCCGACTTGTGCAGTCCGCTGGTTAAGGCCATCGGAAACAGAGTATGCGGGCTCTGAAGGGAGCCTATCCGGCTCGCCATCGATCAGCACCACAGAGGTTGAGGCATCATAGACATCCCGCTCGGTATAACCCGCTTCTGCAGTCAACTGCGGCAGCATTCCCAGTGCCTCGAGCCGAACTTCACCCCGCGCCAGCGCCGCCTCCATCGCTTTCAACCGCACCTCTCGGTTATTGCGCACCGCTCTGATCAGGGCCTCTTCCAGGCTGATCGGACTGGCGATGACGCGTTCAGAGTCCGGCAGTCGAGCAAGGTCTGCGGTCAGCGCGATCTCATATTCCTGACTGGTGATCGGCTTCGGTGAAATGCTGCACGCCGACAGCGTGATGACAGCAATAATCGAAAACGCGATGACTCGAAACAGATGCGAAATCCCTGTGGACTGACGCTCCGCCATAATGCGAAAACCCGGTGAGCTAAGACCTTATTATTGTTGGACAAGGTTTCCCGACCATCCACCCAAATCTTCTGACCATTACCGACAGTATCCGACATCCGGCTTGTACTGATGGGAACAATCCCCGAGCATTGCAACTATGAGCGTCAAACTCCTTGCGGTCGGTGATTTACATATCGGGCGATTGCCAACGCGGCTGCCCGAGTCATTCGCGCACCGGGCCGGCGACTTTTCGCCAGCTGCCGCCTGGGATCAGGTAGTTCGATATGCCTGTGAAGCGCAGGTCGAGGCAGTACTCCTTGCCGGGGACGTTGTCGAGTCCACGCATGATTTCTTCGAAGCGCTACCTCGACTGCAAAATGGCATCGCCACCCTGGCAGCTACCGGTATTCGCACGCTGGCAGTCAGTGGTAATCATGATGTTGAGGTATTACCGCAGCTTGCCGAGCGCATACCGGAATGTGAACTACTCGGCGCCGACGGGCGCTGGGAGTGCGCATCGGTTACCGCCGCCAATGGTGAGACGGTCGATGTATGGGGATGGTCTTTCCCCGCACTCGAAGTCCGCCACAGCCCATTAACGGATTTCCCCGGTCGACAATCCAGCCACCCGAGCATTGGGCTGCTGCATTGCGACCGAGATCAGTCAGCCAGTGTCTATGCGCCAGTCACCAGCCAGGCATTGAGCGCGAGTGGCCTCGACGCCTGGCTGCTCGCCCATATCCACCAGCCAGATGCACTCAGTCTGGAAAATCCGATTGGCTATCTGGGCAGTGTGGTGGGACTGGATGCCGGCGAGCCAGGGGCTCGCGGGCCTTGGCTGCTTGAATGGCAGAACAATCAACTCCAACGATTCGAGCAGTGCCCACTCGGCCCGATCCGTTGGGAGCGAATCTCGCTGGATATCTCGGGCGCAGAGAGCGTAGCTGAAGTCGAACAACGACTGAGCGACAGCCTAGAACAACTCGCCGCTGAGCTTGCCGCAGAAAAAGATCCCAGCGAGCTGATTGCGATTCGGCTGTTGCTGGTGGGCGAGACCAACTTGGACGAGGGATCTATCCGAGCTCGACTCCCGGCACCTGATCAGGCTCAGGGACTGCCGGGCAGCCGACAACGCCAGTGGTTCTTGGAGCGCTGTGACAGCCGCTTACTGCCTTACACACCGCTTCGCGACATTGCCAAGCGCGCCGATCAGCCCGGCCTGCTCGCACGTCAATTAATAATCCTGAATACCACATCGGGCAGCACGGAGCGGGAGGAACTGATTGATCAGGCCACGCCGGTTGCCGAACAGGCACTGCGACAGGGACGCTGGCGTGACCTACCTCAGCCAACGCTTTCTCGTGAGCAGGTGGCGGAGTGGCTGCAGCAGCGAGGCCGGGCCGCACTGCGGGCCATGTTGGCTGAGGAGCGCAACGATTAATGCGCCTGCTCAGTCTCGATATTCAGGCGCTGCCCGGGATCGAACCGATTGCGCTGGATGATTTCAGCGCCGGCACAAACTTCATCATCGGCCCGAATGCCATTGGCAAAAGCAGCCTTGGCCGAGCGCTGCATTATTTGCTGGCAGGCCGCCAACCCAATGATCCCGATGCACTCACGCTTAGCGCCCGCTTTGCCGATGACCAAGGCACCTGGACCGTCTCGCGCAATGGCCCTGCCATCTCGTGGCTGCGCGATGGCACCCCCACCGACCCGCCGCCACTGCCCAGCGCGGAAGTCCTTGCCTGTTACTGGCTGCGGGCCGAAACGCTCATTGCCGGCGATCAGGCGAGTGAGGCGCAGCTTAGTCGCCGTCTGCGTGAAGCACTTGCCGGCGGCATTAATATGGATGCGGTGCGCGCCTCGGCCAACCTCACAACCGAGCCGTTTCCCAACAAGCTCCTAGGCGAGTGGCGAGAGGCGCAGCGGCAACGCGCAGCGGTGGAGCGAGACTACGAAGCGCTGGAGCGATCACGCGAACGCCTGCCAGTGCTGGAAGACGCGCTGCGGGATGCCCGCATTGCCCGCGACCACGTGGAAAAACTCCGTCAGGGACAGCGGCTGACCGAGGCCATTGCCGAGTGCGAAACGCTCAATCGCAGACTGGCGCAGTTCGATGTCGTGCACGCCAGAATCAAAGGCGATGAAGCGCAAATTGCCGAACAACTCAATACCACCATCACCGAGCTGAAGACCGCGCTTCAGGCCACTCGACTGCGCATCGATACAATCGATGAAAAGCTTGCCGCCACGGGGTTAGCCGACCAGCAACCCGATCGGGCCGATCTAAAAGCGCTGCAGCAACAACTCGAAGCACTACGTCAGCTGGAACAGTCCTGGCAGCAGGCGCATGAGCAAGCGGCGGCCGCGGCCGCTAATGAGAAAACCATCGCCGAAGGCCTCGGCGAAGTACCCGAGACATTGCCCCGCTTTACCCCGCAGCAGGTGGAAGCGCTGACCGATGCGCTACAGGCCGAGCGCGAGGCCCGGGCCTGGCAGACCCCAGCACTGACTGTTCATAATCCTATTGGCAAAGTAAGCAAAACACTGCTGCTAACAGCCGGCACCGGTGGCATTCTCGCCCTGGTTGCCGGCGCCCTGAGCAGCAACTTACTGGCAATGGCCGGTGGCTTGATTGCCACGGCCGGCGCGATGGGTGCCTGGGCGGCTGCGCAGTTTACAAAGCCCGCAGCAGCCGGGAACCCAATGGCAGCGCAAGCGCTGCAGGAGGCTCAGGGACGGCTGCACGATCTGATTGGTGAATACGGCCTTAACCACGGTGAACTTGCGGGCATGGGGCTTGCTCGGTTTATGGAGCGGGTCCAGCAGCTCGATGCCGCACGCGAACAAACCGCGGTCGCCAACGCCAAAACCGAGTCCATTCAACAGCGCCTAGAGACGATGCGAGCGCAGATTGTCACGGCGCTGCAACCATGGCAGACCATCACGCAAACCGACACGGCCACGCTGCAAGGCCATTTCGATGCGTTATGCGAGCGCTTGGAGCAGGCTCGGAGTCTGCAGCAGGAGCGCCTGGGCGAAATACAGTCCCAAAAACGCGTGAGCGCCGACCTGAAAGAGGCTCAGTCCCGGCATGATGCCGTGTATAAGGCCTTGGACCTGCAGCCCGGAGACCGCGCCGGATTACAGCGACTGCTGGATGCTCACAGCGATTATGAGGCAACGCAGAAAGCCCGCTTGCAGGCCGAGATCAGTATAGAAACCCTGAAGACACCATTAACGGATGACGAGCCGTTCATTCAATGGGTAACCCAAGCAGCCGGCGCGGAGATCGAGGCTGCTATTGATGAACAGCAAACCCAGGCCAACCGCATTGATTCGCTGACCGAGAAAATCGCCAGCTTAAAAGCGCGCCTGGAGCAGGCCGGCGGAGATCAAGCCCTCACCAAGGCCATTGCCAAAGTCCAGGACCTGCAAGATCAACTCAGCGAGCGTCGCGAAGCGCAGGTTGCCGCCACACTTGGCGACTGGCTGCTTGGCAGCATTGAGGCCGATTATCGGCAATCCCATGAGCCGGCACTCATCCGCGATGCCCGCGAGCGGTTCGAGGCGTTCACACATCATCAATGGTCGTTCGAGGTGAATGAAAACCACGAGCCGGTGGCCCGGGATCTGCGCTATAACGAAGTACGTCCGCTTACTGCGCTCTCCTCGGGTACGCGCATGCAGCTGCTGCTGGCCGCGCGCATGGCCTGGGCACGAGAGCAGGAGTCTAAGCATTCACCACTGCCGCTGATCCTGGATGAAGCGCTCACCAACACCGATGCTCAACGATTTCGCACCATCGCCGAGAACCTGGAGCAATTGGTTGCCGAAGAGGGCCGCCAGATCTTTTATCTCACCGCTCGCACCGAGGATCTCTCGCTCTGGCATCAGGCTACTGCTCATGAACCGGCCTGTATTGACCTGGCAACCGTCCGTCACAGCCGGCACGCCACGCCCGTATTACCGGCAGAGCCGATCAAACCGTCCTATCCACCACCAGCGCAGCAAAGTGCATCGGAATACGCCCAACAACTCGCGGTTCCGGCCATCAACCCAACCGCTGATGCGGCCAGCATTCCGGTTTTTTACCTACTGGCCGATCATCTGGACTGTGTCCATGAACTGATGAACACCTGGGGTATCGAGCGGCTCGGGCCGCTGGAGCATTGGCTGCAGAGCCCGGCTGGGCGAGCCGGTGCAATCAAGCATCCACCGCGGGATGAACTGCTAGCGCGGACCAAGCTAGCTCGCGCTTGGCAGGCGCTTGCCGCCGAGGGTCGAGGCCGGCGCGCAGACTACGCACCACTGGCGGCCTCCAACGCGCTTAGCGAAATCATGCTGCCGCGGGTCGCCGAAAAAGCAGAAGAACTTGGGGGTGATGCCCAAGCTTTAATTAAAGCGCTGCGCGATCGAGAAGTCTCACACCTTAAACAGGGTCATATCGACGCTCTGGAGCAGTGGTTATTGGACAATGGCTTTATCGACCCAAGACCACGCCGAAGCACCGAACAGATCACTCAGACACTGCTTGGGCAGTTTGGCCATCAACTCACACCCGCGACGATCCACACAATCATATCGAGCCTGAATGCGGCGGTGATTGCCGATGACGCGCCAACAGGCCTGCCCTTAGAATAAACGGATGACACAAGGCGCCCGACATACGCCAATGATGCAACAGTACTGGCGCATCAAGGCCGACTACCCCGATGTGCTGATGTTCTATCGCATGGGGGATTTCTACGAGCTTTTCTACGAGGATGCCCGCCGCGCGGCAGCATTGTTAGATATCACGCTCACGCAGCGTGGCGAGTCGGCCGGCGCGCCAATTCCCATGGCCGGTGTACCGGTGCACAGCTACGAGGGCTATCTAGCGCGGCTACTCAATCATGGTGAGTCCGTTGCCATTTGTGAGCAAACGGGTGACCCGGCCAATAGCAAGGGCCCCGTCGAGCGCCAGGTTGTTCGTGTTGTCACACCCGGGACGCTTACTGATGAAGCCCTGCTCGCGGAGCGCCGCAGCACCCTACTTACCGCGATTGCGGGCAGTCTCGAGCAGTGGGGGCTGGCCAGTCTTGAACTCGCCGCCGGACGCTACAGCGTCTGTGAGGGCTACGGCGAATCGGCGCTTGCAGCCGAACTTGAACGCCTGTCACCCGCCGAGTTGTTGATTCCAGAGGATTTGGCGGACTCGCCCATTGGGTCTCAGCGCAACGGGGTCACGCGCCGGCCACCCTGGCATTTTGACGAGGATGCGGCAAAACGTGCCCTGACCTCGCATTTTGGCACCCGGGATTTAGCTGGCTTCGGGCTTGAGTCATTACCGCTTGCCACGGCAGCCGCCGGCGCCGTCTTGCAGTATGTTGCCGATACGCAACGCTCAGCACTACCGCATATCCGCTCGGTGCATGTTGAGCAGGCCGAGGCGGCCATCGCCATCGATGCAGCAAGCCGCCGCAACCTTGAGCTAGAGGTCAATCTGGCCGGCGGCAGCGACCACACGCTGGCCGCCATACTGGACACCACCGTCTCCGGCATGGGCAGTCGCGCCCTGCGGCGCTGGATTAACCGCCCGCTGCGTGACCAGCAAGCACTGCGCGAGCGCCAAGATGCCATTCACGCCTTGCTTAACCTTGGCCACAGCAGCCTACGTGAATGTCTGCGCCGCGCAGCTGATGTGGAACGTATCACCGCCCGCATTGGCTTGAGTTCGGCCCGTCCACGGGATCTGACCGGACTGCGCGAGACCCTTGCCATGCTGCCGGAACTCGCCGAGCTTCTCTCCCCGTTTGACGATCCACGGCTACAGATGTTGCGTAACGAGACGCAACCCTGCCCCGAGATTGCTAACCGGCTTAACAAAGCACTGGTTGAGCAGCCTCCGGTGGTCATTCGGGATGGCGGCGTGATCGCCGGGGGCTATGACAGCGAGCTTGATGAGCTGCGTTCGCTATCACGCAATGCCGATGGCTTTCTCACCGACTTGGAGCAGCGAGAGCGTGAGGCTACCGGCATTAGCACGCTCAAAGTCAGCTACAACCGGGTGCATGGTTTTTATATTGAGATCAGCCGAGGCCAAAGCGAACAGGCGCCGGAACACTACATCCGGCGCCAAACCTTAAAAGGCGCGGAGCGCTTTATCACCCCAGAGCTCAAAGAATTTGAAGATAAAGTGCTCTCGGCGCGGGAACGTGCACTTGCCAGAGAAAAAGCACTTTATGAAGCGCTGGTCAGCTGGCTGGCCGAGCATCTTGCCCGACTTCAGGACCTTGCCACGGCTTTGGCCGAGCTGGACGCACTGGCAGCCCTTGCTGAGCGCGCCGAGACGCTGCAATACACCTGCCCGGTTCTGGATGATCAACCCGGCATCTCAATCACCGCCGGCCGCCATCCGGTCGTGGAGCAAAGCACGGAAGGGCCTTTTATCCCCAATGACATCGCATTGGATGATGACCGCCGAATGCTCATCATTACCGGTCCTAATATGGGGGGCAAATCCACCTATATGCGTCAGGTGGCATTAATCACGCTGATGGCGCATATCGGCAGCTTTGTCCCTGCGGAGGCTGCTCGCTTCGGTCCTATTGATCGTATTTTCACTCGTATTGGTGCCTCGGATGACCTAGCCGGTGGCCGATCCACTTTTATGGTGGAGATGACAGAGACCGCCAATATTCTTCACAACGCCACAGCCCAAAGCCTGGTGTTGTTGGATGAAATTGGTCGCGGCACCAGCACCTTTGATGGTCTGGCACTGGCCTGGGCAACGGCCGAGGCCCTTTGCGAGCAAATCGGCGCGTTCACGCTCTTTGCCACGCATTATTTCGAGATGACCGCGGCACCCGCGCATTTTCACCGTTCCGTGAATGTGCATCTAGAAGCCGCTGAACACCAAGATCGTATCGTTTTTCTGCACAGCGTCCGCGAAGGACCGGCCAGTCAGAGTTACGGCTTGCAGGTAGCGGCCCTTGCCGGTGTACCGAAGCCCGTTCTAAAGCGGGCGCAGCAGAAACTCCGGCAGCTGGAGACCGATACAGACAATGCGGCTCAGTTATCGCTTTTCGCGGCCACAACCAGTACTGGCGAGCCCGAACCCGAAGAAGCAGAGCCATCGGCGGCCTCAAAGCTGATCGAGCAACTGAGTGAAATTGATCCGGATGCCATGACACCCAGAGAAGCGCATCAGCTGCTCTATGAGTGGCGCCGACTGATGGATTGAGCACTAAAATCCACAGACCGCGTAGGTTGATGCAAAACCGCCTTCGGCCTACGATGCGCGGCATCCCTACAACCGAGCGCTGGATTCGAGCATGACTTACGTTGTCACCGAGAACTGCATTAAGTGCAAATACACCGACTGTGTCGAGGTCTGCCCCGTCGACTGTTTCCACGAGGGCCCGAATTTTCTGGTCATCGACCCCGATGAATGCATCGACTGCACGCTCTGCGAGCCGGAGTGCCCGGCCGAGGCGATTTATTCCGAAGATGATCTGCCACAGGGCATGGAACACTTCCTCGAGCTTAATGCCGAGCTCTCACAGCAGTGGCCGGTGATCACCGAGCAGAAAGACCCGCCGGCCGATGCCGAGGAGTGGGACGGCAAGCCAGACAAACTCCAGCATCTAGAACGCTAACCGCGGGGGTGATGCTCGGCGTGCAGAGCTTTCAGCCGGGCACGAGCCACATGCGTGTAGACCTGGGTGGTCGACAGATCACTGTGGCCCAGCAATAACTGCACCACGCGCAGATCCGCACCATGATTAAGCAGATGGGTAGCAAAAGAATGCCGCAGCGTATGCGGTGACAAATGCGCCCTGATCCCGGCCGACTCGGCATAGTGGCGAATGCGATACCAAAAAGCCTGCCGAGTCATTCCCTCACCCCGGGCGGTAATGAAGACCGCATCAACGACTCTTCCTTTCGCCAGCGCAGGACGCATTGAGGCGAGATAGTCATCAAGCGCGGCCAGCGCCGCTTCACCCAGCGGCACCAAACGCTCCTTACCGCCTTTGCCAGTGACGCGCACCACCCCTTGGCGGGTATTGAGCTGATCAATTCGTAAACCCACCAGCTCCGAGACACGAAGACCGGTGGCATAAAGCACCTCCAGCATGCAGCGATCACGCTGACCGATCGGCGTGTCGGTATCAGGCGCCTCGAGCAGCCGCTCCACTTCGGCCTCACTCAACGCCGCCGGTAGTGGACGGTCCGGCTTGGGTGCCTCAACCCGGGCGGTGGGGTCTTCATTCATCACCCCTTGTCGGACTTGATAGCGATAGAAGCGTCGCAGAGTGGAGAGCAGCCGGGCGCTACTGCGACGACTCGCACCAGCCGCCACCCTTGAGCCCAAATACTCCATAACATCCGCTCGCGAGGCGGCAAGCGGGTCGTTGATGCCGCGTTCGGCAAGCCAATGCGAGAACCCCTGCAGATCACTGCGATAAGCGCTCAACGTATTCTCAGCCAGCCCCCGCTCCATCCAAAGGGCGTCGATAAAAGCGTTAATCACCGGCGGAGTGGATTTGCGCGCTGCCATAGGGCGCCAGTCTAGAATAAAAAAAGGCCGTGGCGGGCAAACCCGACCACGGCACTTCAAGTTCCACGAGAAAGATTCAGCAGGATTTGCGCTTATCGCCAGCCCGCACGATCCATCAGACGGACGGCCTGGGCATTGTTCTCACCCAACACCGCCACGTTGATGTCATCGTAGTTGTAGTCTAGGAAGTCACGCACTTCCGGGACGGGATCGACGCCGCGGACAGCCGGGAACTCGTTATTGCCGGCGGCAAAGAGCTCCTGCGCCTCGTCAGTGGCGAGGAATTCAAGGAAGGCCACTGCTGCGTCTGCATTCGGCGCACCGGCCACCATGGCGGCGCCACCAATATTGCGATGCGTGCCCTGAGCGTCCTGGTTCGGGAAGATCAGACCAACCCGCTCGGTCAGCGCACGATCATCCGCATCATCAGACTTCTGCAGACGCGTCCAGTAATAGCTGTTGCCTACGCCAAGGCTGCACTCACCGGCGGCCACGGCACGAATCTGATCCGTGTCGCCGCCCTGCGGCGCGCGGGCCATATTGGCAACTAGGCCCTCGGCCCATTCCTCAGTGGCCTCAAGACCATGCTCGGCGATCAGCGCGGCCACCATTGACTGGTTGTAGTCATTGCTTGAGGAGCGAATGCAGATCTCACCCTCAAATCGTGGGTCAGCCAGCTCTTCATAGGTGCTAAGCGGCGGCTCGTCATAGGCCTCGGTGTCGTAGTAAATCACTCGCACCCGCTCGCTGAAGCCGAACCAAAGATTGTCTGGATGACGCAGCTCGGATGGCAGCCGCTCGCTGAGATAGTCAGACTCCACCGCTGCCAAAATGCCGGCATCTTCGGCCCGACGCAGACGAGCAGCATCCACCGTCATGAACACATCGGCTGGACTGGCGGCGCCTTCACGACGGATGCGCTCGATGAGCTGATCGGAGTCGCCCTCAAGAACATTAACCTCGATCCCGGTCTCCGCGGTAAAAGCCTCGTAAATGGCTTCATCGGAGTCGTAATGACGCGCGGTGTAGAGATTGAGCGTCTGTGCGCCTGCCACGCTGGCACCGGCAACAAGGCCAACGCCCAACGCAAACGCGGCACCGTGAGTCATCTTGCCCATGTCTGTCTCCTTGCAATTGTTCCAATTTTATTGCGGATGCGAACCATTCGCATCTGCGAAGCATTCAATAACAGGAATGATTGCAGGTCAACCCCCAATGAGAATCGCTTGCAAAAACACCCGGAATTGGCAGAAACTCACCGCCTATGAGTGCGCAACAAGACAGTCTTGTCTCCCGTTTTCCTGCTGGCGGCGTTGCCGGGATGCAGGCTCCTTGCCCTGCCCCGAGCGGTGAGGCTCTAGAGCTGGAGTCAATCAGTCACGATTTTGATACGGTCAGAGCGGCGGACAATGTTGATCTGAGCGTCCAGCCTGAAGAACTACTCTGTCTTCTTGGCCCGTCCGGTTGCGGTAAAACCACCCTTTTGCGCTTCGCCGCGGGCCTCGAGCGCCCGCAACATGGCCGTGTGCGCATTGGCAATCAGCTGATGTCCGACTCTGATAGCAGCGTCTGGATGCCACCAGAGCAACGCCACGTGGGCTTGGTGTTCCAGGATGCCGTGCTCTTTCCGCATTTAAGCGTGCTGGATAATGTTGGGTTTGGACTGCCGAAGGTCTCCACCCGCGAGCGCGAACAGCGGTCGCGCGCATTGTTGGCACAGCTGGGGCTGGCACCCTTTGCCGAGAGCTTTCCGCACGTACTCTCGGGTGGACAGCAGCAGCGCGTGGCACTGGCCCGTGCGCTAGCGCCAGCGCCGCGCATTATGCTGCTTGATGAACCCTTCTCAAGCCTTGATGCCCGGCTGCGCGACCGCATTCGCGACGATACGCTGCACCTACTCAAGCGAAACGGCACAGCTACGCTGCTGGTCACCCACGATCCGGAAGAGGCCCTGTTCATGGCCGATCGTATTGCGGTGATGCGCGATGGCAGGATCGTCCAGCAGGGCAACCCCACCGATATCTACTGCAATCCCAATGACCCCTTCGTTGTACGCTTCTTCGGCGATGTGAACGAACTGCGAGGCGTGGTTGCAGATGGTCGTGTTGAAACGCCACTTGGGCCGGTCGATGCCGGCAAGCTGGCCGACGGGACATCGGTACAGGTGCTCATTCGTCCCGAGGCGCTACAAGTCGAGATGCAGTCTGGCCCTCGCGACCACAGCACCAGCCATGTGTTGATGTCACGGCTGCTGGGAGGCGCCAGCTTTATTCATCTTTGCGTCCACCAGGGCAATGATGAATACCACATGCATGCCCATATGCCGGGGGTCTTCCTGCCTCAGCGCAATGATCCGATTCAGATCCATCTCGACCCAAGCCAGGTATTTGTCTTTCCCATCTAGCGCGCCACTGCGCTAGCGTCCCGACTAGTCCTCGCTCTCACCGTGCCCCGGTCGTGAACGACGCATGGCTCGGCTGAGTAATATCACGGGGATAATGCCAACTAGCACAATCGCCAGTGAGGCGGTTGATGACTGACTAAGCCGCTCATCCGAGGCCAGCTCGTAAGACCGTACCGCCAGTGTGGTGAAGTCAAACGGCCGCAGAATGATGGTAGCGGGCAGCTCTTTCATCACATCAACAAATACGAGAATGCCCGCACCCAGCAGACTGCCGCGAATAATTGGGGCGTGTACCCGACGCAGCGTGCCGCCGGCTGTCCGGCCGAGCGTTCTTGAAGCCGCATCCATGCTAGGTGTGACCTTGGTCAGGCTGGCCTGAACCGCGTTGTAGGAGACGGCAAGAAATCGGACTAAATAGGCATAGACTAGCGCCACGCCGGTACCGGTAAGAATGAGACCAACGTCCCAACCCCAATCGCCATGCATCACCCCGTAAAGCCTTTGATCAAGCCAGCCAAGTGGGATCAGCACCCCAACGGCAATCACCGCGCCAGGCACCGCATAACCCATCGCCGAGACGCGGATCGCAGCCTGCGTAAGCGGCGATGGCGCTAGTCGCACGCCATAGGAAAGCACCACTGCCAGACCAACGGCCAGCAGCGCCGCAATACCCGAGAGCGTGATGCTGTTAAATACGTAGGGCAGAAAGCCCCAGCCAAACTGCTGATCGCCGTTGGTGAGCGCCATCTCAAGCAGCAGCAGCGCTGGCAGCACAAAACCTAGGCCCACCGGCAGCGCGCAGGCTAGAAACGCAAGCCAACGCTTACTCGGATTGAGCTCATAGCGTGGTAGTTCGCGATAACGGCTGGAGGTATGGAAAAACTGCGACTTGCCCCGAGAGACCCGCTCCAAAACCAATAGCACCATGACAAACAGCAACAGAACACCCGCAAGCTGGGCTGCCGCTGCCCGTTCCCCCAAACCAAACCAGGTTCGGTAGATACCCGTGGTAAAGGTATCAACCGCAAAGAACTGCACCGCGCCAAATTCGTTCAGCGTTTCCATGAGCGCCAGTGCCGCACCACCGGCAATTGCAGGCCGAGCGAGCGGCACGGCAATGGTGCCAAAGAGCCGCCATGGACCTCGGCCCAGTGTTCTGCCCACCTCGAGCACACAGACAGATTGCTCGAGGAATGCCGCCCGCGTGAGCAAATAAACATACGGGTAAAGAACCAGCGTAAGCAGCGCAATTGCCCCACCGAGTGAGCGCACCGGTGGGAACCAATAATCCCCAGCGCCCCAGTTAAAGGTCTCGCGCAAAAAGCTTTGCAGCGGCCCAGCAAACTGCAAGAAGTCGGTGTAGGCGTAGGCGATCACATAAGTCGGGACAGCGAGCGGCAGCAACAGCGCCCATTCAAAAATCCGCTGGCCGGGGAAGCGGCACATCACCACCAGCCAAGCAGTGCCAACACCGATCACCAACACGCCAATCCCAACGCCCAGCGTCAGCCCAACCGTATTGAGCAGATAGCGCGGCAACACGGTGCTAGCCAAATGCCCCCAAATTTCCGGCGCCGGCACAAAAACATGGAAGAGCACAGTCAGCACAGGCAGCGAGACCAACAGCGCAATCATCGCCATCATCAGCGGCCAAATACCGGCCCGTCGCGCCGAGAGCGCCAGTTTTGTCAGAAGCGGCAGGGAACGAGCGGAGACAGCCAAATCAGTGCGCTCCTCGCAGTATTTTTATTTGGACCGTATTGGTCCACATAATACGGCAGCACAGCTTTTTTTTCAGCCCCAGACATGAAAACGGTATGATCAACGAATGCATTACGAACGTGACAATATCAGGCAGATGTCTGGCTACGCGCCGGGTGAACAGCCGGCCGATACACAGGTCATCAAACTCAATACCAATGAGAACCCCTGGCCACCGTCTGCAGCAGCGATGGCCGTGCTGCGCGACTTCTCGGCCGAGGCACTTCGACGCTACCCATCGCCCAGTGCGGCCGCCTTTTTGGCCGCGGCTGCAGAACAGCACAATGTAGACACCGACTGCTTGGTCGCCACGAATGGCGGCGATGAGCTGCTACGGCTTGCCATCACAACATTTGTAACACCCGGGCGCCCCATTGGCGTTGCCGATCCCAGCTACTCGCTCTACCCAGTACTGGCCGCGATTCACGACAGCCCCATCAAAACCGTTTCGTTGGACGAAGACTTTGGGTTGGCTGCGGATTTCGCCGAGCAGATGAATGCCGCTGACGTGCCACTGACCTTTTTGGTCAACCCGCATGCCCCGAGCGGACGGCTGCTCGATGCCGAACAGATTGCAGCGCTTGCCCAAAAGCTCAATGGGGTGCTGTTAATTGACGAAGCCTATGTCGATTTCGCCCCAGAGACCCACAACGTCGTGCCTTTGATTCAACAGCATGACAACCTAATGATTTTGCGCACACTCTCCAAAGGCTACTCGCTGGCGGGATTGCGGCTAGGCTATGGCATTGGCAGCCCCGGGTTGATTCGGCCCATTGCCGAGAAAACGCGTGATAGCTACAGCGTTGATGCGCTTGCTGATGCCATCGGCGCGGCCGCGCTTACCGATCAGGTCTCGGCCAAAGCCAGCTGGCAGGCTGTCCGTGAAGAGCGGGCTCGCCTGACCGCAGCATTAACCGAGCGCGGATTTGACGTGCAGCCAAGTCACAGCAACTTCTGCCTAGCCCGAATGCCAGCTACCGCGACAATTTCAGCGGGAGCGGCCTATCAGGCGTTAAAAAGCCGAAACATCCTCGTCCGTCACTTTGCCACCGCCAGACTCAATGACTATCTGCGCATCAGCATTGGCACGCCAGAGCAGACCTCCGCCCTGCTGGCGGCACTGGATAAGATCTTAAGCGAATGAACCCAGACTATGACCGCGGGAGGGAGACAGCCTGGCTGTCGAACCAGCGCCGATCGCGCCACTCACGATAAAAAATCCCGCCCAACAATAAGCTGCGGGCAACCGTGAAGCTAACAAACGCAAGCCACAACCCATGGTTTTGCCAGGACTGCGACAGCCACCAAACCGGCAGATAAAACGCCACCACCGCAAGAATCATCGTATCGCGCATTGCACGGGTGCGCGTGGCACCAATGAATATGCCATCGAGCAAGTAGCTACCCACCGCGAGAACTGGCATAGCAATCATCCAGGGGAGAAAGTCACCAGCCATTTGTCGGACCTCAGGTAAGCCGGTGAGTAGTGCAATTAAGGACTCACCGCCCAGCGCAAACCCCAGACTGAGGATCACCGCCGTCACCACCGACCATTCCACTGCTGCCCCCACTGCATAGCGAAAACCACGCTCGTCAGCCGCACCAATACGCTGTCCCACCAGCGACTCCGTTGCATGGGCAAACCCATCAAGGGCATAAGAGGCGAGCAGCACGAACTGCAGCAGTACGGCATTGGCAGCGAGTGTGGTATCTCCAAGACGTGCGCCCTGGGCATGAAAAAACGCAAAGGCAAACAGCAGGCAAAGCGTGCGAATAAAAAGCGCAAAATTCACCGATAGCAATTGGCGATAGCCAGCGAGATCCCCGAAAACACCACTCACCCGCCGCCACTGCCAGCGCCGCCAGGCAAGCCAAGCGAGCACCAAACCCACCGAGAGTGTCAGATAATCGGCCATCACACTGGCCAGGGCGACACCCGCGGTTGTCATTCCCAGGCCCAGCACAAAAACCAGATCAAGCACGATGTTGGCCAGGTTGTTAATGGCCATTAGCACCAGCGTCACCCAGCTATAGCCACGGCCTAAGAACCAACCAATCAGCACATAGTTGGCCAGCACCGCTGGCGCACTGGCGATGCGTATTCGCGCATAGGTGTCGGCCTCGGCCGTTACCGCCGCGCTGCCATCGAACAGACTCAAGCCAAAGGGAATCACCAGCGGATGGACCGCAATGAGGACCAGCCCGATCGCCAAAGCCAGCATCAGACCCTGCCCCAGCAGTCGGAGCATGCCATCGATATCTTCTCCGCCATGGGCCTGAGCGGTGAGCCCGGTGGTGCCCATGCGCAAAAAACCAAAGCCCCAGAAAAGAAAGCTGAACAGAGTAGCGCCGAGTGTGACGCCGCCGAGGTAGCGGCTATCCGGGAGATGACCGACGACGGCGGTGTCCACCAACCCCAGCAATGGCACGGTGATGTTGGAGAGAATCAGCGGCCAGGCCAGTGTGGCAATTCGTCGACGGGCCTGCGACTTATCGCTCAACTCATCCATGCTGTTATACTCCGCCCCCATGAAAACCATGACTTTTGCTCAGTACCGTCGGGCGCTTTTGCTACTGGCGAGCGCGCACATCGCCATTATCGCCGCCAGCAATTATCTGGTGCAGTTGCCCTTCGATCTGTTTGGGCTGCATACCACCTGGGGCGCCTTCTCGTTCCCATTCATCTTTCTGGCTACCGATCTAACAGTACGTACTTTTGGGAAAGAAACGGCCCGCAAGATTATCTTCTTTGCCATGGGCCCAGCGCTGCTGCTGTCTTATCTCATCGGCGTGCTGTTCCAGCAAGGCAGCTTTCAGGGCGCGGATGCGCTGCTCAGCCTGAACACCTTTGTTGGCCGTATCGCGGCCGCAAGCTTTATGGCCTATGCCCTGGGCCAATTGCTGGACATCCATATATTTGACCGCCTTCGCCAAGCCGCTCGCTGGTGGGTAGCACCGGCGGTCTCCACCGTATTCGGCAATCTGGCTGATACCGCAGCGTTCTTCTCGATCGCTTTTTATCAGAGCCCAGATCCGTTCATGGCAGCCAATTGGCCCGAAATCGCCACGGTGGATTACGCTTCCAAGCTATTGATCTCGCTGCTGTTATTTGTCCCCGCCTATGGCGTGGCGCTGGGCTGGCTACAGCGTCATATCTTGGGCCCCGATGGACGCATCGAGCTGGCGGCTGCCAATCGTTAAGGCTTAGGATTCGGCACCAGGGCGAGCCGGGTACCAGACCAGTGGCTCGCCCTGATGCGTATCATCAATCTGAAAGCCATGCCGGGCATACCAATCCAGCAAGGCTTCCTGACCCAACCCAGTTTCATCATCCACGTTAGCCTGACCGAGCAAGGTCACACTGTGCTGGTCGCATAGCGTCTTTAGCCAGTCCAAGACCGCGCTGCCCTCCCCTTGGCCTCGCCACTCGGGATCGGTCTCAATCCGCATTAGCACGAGATAGGCTGACTCCGCCTCGACAACAGCGCGGACATGCCCAAACCAGCGGTACTGCAATGTGCCCTCAGGCTGGTCGGCCACCGGCTCGGTGCGCGCAATCCATGCCTGCATGGCGGCATGCACGTCACCCGTCATGGCGCTATCCATTCCACGCCTCCCATATACGGCCGGAGGGCCTCGGGAATGGTGATCCGACCATCGGCATGCTGATAATTCTCCAAAACAGCAACCAAGCACCGGCCGACGGCGAGCGCCGACCCATTGAGGGTATGCAACAGCTCCGGCTTACCGGTCTCTGGGTTGCGCCAGCGCGCCTGCATGCGACGCGCCTGAAAGGCTTCGGTATTACTGCAGGAAGAGATCTCGCGATACGCAGACTGCCCCGGCAACCAGACCTCGATGTCATAGGTCTTTGCGGCAGCAAAGCCCATATCGCCGGTACACAGCGTCACCACCCGATAAGGCAGACCCAGGCGCTGCAGGATCGTCTCGGCATGACCCGTAAGTCGCTCCAGCGCGGCGTAGGAATCATCTGGCCGGGTCAGCTGAACGAGCTCGACCTTGTCAAACTGATGCTGCCGAATCATACCGCGGGTATCCCGACCATAAGAGCCAGCCTCGGAGCGGAAACAAGGGCTATGACTGACAAAGCCAAGCGGAAGATCATCGGCCTCCAAGATCTGATTGGCCGCTAAATTGGTCAGTGGCACCTCAGCTGTCGGGATGAGGTGCAAGTTGCGATCAAAATTGGCGATGGCAAACAGATCTTCCGCAAATTTGGGCAATTGCCCGGTGCCCATTAAAGCCGGCTCATCCACGAGATACGGCACATAAGTCTCGTGGTAGTCATGCTCAGCGGTGTGAGTATCGAGCATAAACTGCGCCAGGGCCCGATGCAGCCGTGCAACTTGGCCCTGCATGACGACAAAACGCGAACCAGAGAGGCTGGCACCCGCGGCAAAATCAAGGCCGCCAAGGGCCTCACCCAAATCCACATGATCTTGCGGTTTAAAGTCAAAAACTGGCGGCTCGCCCCAGCGCCGGATTTCTTGATTGTCTTCCTCATCCTGGCCAACCGGCACGGTGTCATGAGGCAGGTTGGGCAACTCCAGATAAAGGCTTTGTAGCTGCTCCTGCACACCCGCGAGCTCGGATTCTGCGGCTTTGAGCTCATCCCCCAGCGTGGCCACGGCATCCAACAGCGGCTGAATATCCTCACCCGCCTGCTTTGCCTTGCCGATGGCTTTGGCGCTCTCATTACGTTTCTGCTGCAGAGACTCCGTGCGCGACTGCAAGTCTCGGCGGCTCTCCTCAAGCGCCTTGTAGGCTCCCACATCCAATGCAAAGCCGCGGGTCGCGAGCGCCTCGGCAACCGCTTCGGGATCATTTCTTAGGATTTTCGCATCCAGCATGACGATACCGTCTTACAGAAAGGCGGCGATTTTACGCCAATCGCAGAAATTATTCGAAGCCATTAACGCGACTTGGCCTTGGCATCCAGATCGGCCAGCCACTGCAGGCGCTCAGCAATTTTGCGCTCAAGCCCATGGGTAGTGGGCTGATAGTAGCGCCGGGCTGTTAAGGCATCCGGCAGATATTGCTCGCCAGCGGCGTAAGCATGCGGCTCATTGTGTGCATAGCGGTAATCATGGCCATGCCCAAGCGATTTCATCAATTGGGTTGGCGCGTTGCGCAAATGCACCGGTACCTCCAGCGAGCCATGCTCGCGCGCATCGGCGAGCGCCGCCTTATAGGCGTTATAGACCGCATTACTCTTGGGCACGCTGGCCAAATAGACAATGGCATGGGCAATTGCAAGCTCGCCTTCTGGTGAACCGAGCCGCTCCTGCGCCTGCCAGGCATCTAAAGCAATCTGCAAGCCACGCGGGTCCGCATTGCCGATGTCTTCCGAAGCCATACGGACCACGCGACGAGCGATATAAAGGGGGTCACAGCCTCCCTCGAGCATGCGTGCAAACCAGTAAAGCGCGGCATCGGGCGCCGAGCCACGAACGGATTTATGCAATGCCGAGATCAGGTCGTAGAAATGATCTCCGCCCTTATCAAAGCGCGCTCGACCGCCCGCCGCCGCCTCTTCGACCAGTGCCAGTGCGATCTCTCCCTCGGCGGGCGTCAGATCGGCCGCCAGCTCAAGTAATCCCAACGCCGTGCGCGCATCACCATCGGCAAACCGGGTAATGGCGGCCCGGGCGTCCTCGGCCAGCGTCAGCCCCCGCCCGCCTAGACCACGTTCAGGATCCGTCATTGCCCGATCGACCAAAGACACCAGATCGTCGGTCTCTAACGCCCGCAGAACGTACACACGAACCCGGGAGAGCAAAGCATTATTCAGTTCGAACGAGGGGTTTTCAGTTGTCGCGCCAATAAATAGGAGGGTGCCGTCCTCGATGTATGGCAGAAACGCATCCTGCTGCGATTTATTAAAGCGATGCACCTCATCAACAAACAGCAGGGTCTGGCGATTACGCTGACGATTCTCACGGCCCAGCGCAGCGGCCTCGCGAATTTCCTTAACGCCCGCCATCACCGCCGAGAGCGTGAGAAACTCCGCATCAATCGTCTGCGCGGCAAGACGCGCTAGGGTGGTCTTGCCGGTACCCGGCGGCCCCCAAAGCACCATGGAGTGCGGCTTCCCGGCTGCAAGTGCGGCACCGAGCGGCCGCTCCGGGCCCAGCAGGTGCGACTGACCGACAAACTCTTCAAGGCGCTGCGGGCGCATGCGATCGGCAAGCGGTCGGCTTAGATCCATCACGAGCCCGACAGAACGTCCACCCCAGATGGTGGCGTAAAAGAGAACCGATCGTCCGCAAGCGGCTGATTGCTGACCAGTTCAGCAAACTCCACCTCAATGATCTGGCCCAGCCCATCGCGCAGCAGAATGCGGGACGGAATGGCATCGACCAACTCGAGGCGCAGGCGCTGAAAATCCCAGGCTGGGTCCGTTGGCGTGAGCAGAACGGCATTGCCCTCCGCGGCCGCACTAAGCGTGAAATTAGCGCGTAGCTCACTCATATCCCCACTGAGCAACTGCGCTGGGCCAACGCCAATGGCCTCATCCAGAGCACGCACCACCACCTGCTCAAGGTCGACGTCGTATATCCACAACTGCTCACCATCAGAGACGATGCGCTGCTCCCAGGGGGTTTGGTAATGCCAGTCAAAGCGCTGATCACGCGCCATGACAAAAGAACCGGTGGACTGCTCAAGCACGGCACCCGACTCATCCCGTGTGATTTGGGTGAAATGACCGGACAGCGTTTGGGTGTCGGCGAAGTACTGTTCGAGTTGCTCAACCGGCCCCATCTGCGCAGAGACAGCAGCACTGGTCATCAACCAACAAAGCGCAAAGACTAGGCGAAAGCGCATTTCAGTCGCCTGGCGGTGGAGGCGCGATAACTTCGCGGGCACCGTTACTCTGGAGCGGCCCAACAATACCGGCCGCTTCCATCTCCTCAACCAATCGAGCAGCCCGGTTGTAGCCAATCTTCAGCCGGCGCTGAACGCCGGAGATGGACGCTTTTCGCGTTTCAGTGACAATTCGCACTGCTTGGTCGTATAACGGGTCGGCTTCGCCACCGCCGGCATTCATCTCACCGGGCAGTCCAGGCAGCGGCGCTTCACCCGCACTCGCCTCATCAAGGATGCCGTCGATATATTCCGGCTCGCCGCTTTGTTTCAGATGCTCGGCCACGCGATGCACCTCGGCATCAGAGACAAACGCCCCATGGACGCGCTCCGGTATTCCGCGGCTACTCGGACCCAGATAAAGCATATCGCCGTGCCCCAGCAAAGACTCCGCCCCCATTTGATCGAGAATGGTCCGCGAATCAACGCGTGAGGACACCTGGAACGCCATACGCGTGGGAATATTGGCCTTGATCAGACCAGTAATCACATCGACAGAGGGGCGCTGAGTGGCAAGAATCAGGTGAATACCCGAGGCCCGAGCTTTCTGCGCCAGTCGAGCGATCAGCTCTTCCACCTTCTTGCCTACCATCATCATCATGTCAGCAAACTCATCGACCACCACCACGATATACGGCATGGTCTCGAGCACTGGTGGCCCGGCGGCAGGTTCGCCATCAAGGCTTGGCTCAAGTCGTCCATCCGGCGCGGACCAAAGTGGATCGACGATGGGCTCTCCCCGCTCCCGCGCCTCAAGAATCTTGCGATTGGCGCCAGCAATGTTACGAACGCCAAGCGTTGCCATGACCCGATAGCGGCGCTCCATTTCCGCGACACACCAGCGCAGTGCATTGGCTGCCTCTTTCATATCGGTGACAACGGGCGCGAGCAGATGCGGGATGCCGTCGTACACCGACAGCTCGAGCATCTTGGGGTCGATCATGATGGTGCGCACCTGATCCGGCCCGTTTTTGTATAAAAGACTCAAAATCATGGCGTTAATGCCAACGCTCTTGCCCGAGCCGGTGGTACCCGCCACCAACAGATGCGGCATTTTTGCGAGGTCCACGACCTGCGTATAACCACCAATATCTTTACCGATAGCGAGCGTGAGCGGCGAAGCGGCCTGCTCAAATGACTCCGAGCGGATAATCTCAGACAGCGTGATGATTTGCCGGTGCTCGTTGGGGATCTCGAGGCCCACCACCGATTTACCTGGAATCACCTCAACCACACGCACGGCCGTCACCGATAGGGCCCGAGCCAAATCCTTGGAAAGATTGGTGATCTGACTCACCTTAACGCCCGCGGCAGGCTTGAGCTCAAACCGCGTAATGACTGGGCCGGGCTGTACGGCCACGACCTCCACCTCAATACCGAAATCGCGCAGCTTGTGCTCAACCAGCCGGGACATCGCCTCGAGTGCCTCCGGGGTATAACCCGGCTGCTCTGCCCGGGGTGGGTCAAGCAAAGAGACCGGTGGCAATTCGCCCGGCGCTGGAGGCGTGTGGAAGAGCTTTATCTGCTGCTCCTGCTTAGCGCGTTCACTGGGTTTAGCCTCAGCGGCAGGCGGCGCGATGGCCAGCTTGGCGCGCTTACTTGCTCGCTTTTGCTCCTCGCGTCTGGCCGATTCCCGCTCGCGGACGGCCTGACGCGCCGCCTGCCGGTCTTCCCACCAGCTGGCGACAACATCCCAATACTTGCCCTGAGCAAGAACGAGGCGCCCTAAGTGATCCATCAGCGCAATCCAAGAAAGCCCCGTAAAAAGGGTCACGCCGGCAAGGAAAACGGCCAGGGCAAGCAGCGTTGCACCGCTAAAGCTAAACGCTTGCTCAAGCCATGCCCCCACCAAATTACCCAGCACACCACCTGAGCTGAGCGGCACACTACCGACCACAGGCTCGATATGTAACCGGGCAATGGCGGCACCCGCAATGAGCGTGAGGGCAAAGCCAAAGACGCGAACGCCGATAACTCCCCAATGCACCTCATCGTCACGGCGGTGCCAGCGGTAAACGAGGGTGGCCAACAGAACAATCAGCAGCGGAAACAGAAAGCCAAGATAACCAAAAAGATACAGGCTAAGATCAGCCCAGTAGGCGCCAACGATACCCCCCGCGTTGCTGATCTCAGCGGTTGGACCCGAACGACTCCAGCCGGGATCACTTGGCTCATAGGTAAACATCGCAAGCAGCAGAAAACCGGCGACTGCCATGAGCAGAAGCAGTCCGGCCTCTCGCAGCATGCGGCCTAAATGCTGGCTAATGGGTGCCAGCGGTTGTCGGGCGGTTGTCTTGCCTGCCATAGGACGAAGTGTACAGTAGGCAGGCAGGCTTTAGCAGCGCCGTGTTGCGGCACTTAAAACACCCAAAGACGGTCTATCGGCAGATGGAATTACAGGCAGTCCCGGCGATAAGAGAGATCGATCCGGCGCGGTGGAATGCGCTTGTCGGCACCGATCACCCCTTCGTGCGCCATGAATTCTTGGCAGCGCTGGAGCGTCATGGCGTGATCTCGGCGGATAACGGCTGGGTGGCCCACCATTTGGTCCTCACCGAAGGCGAAACACTGCTCGCCGCCGCACCGGCCTATCTAAAAGGCAATTCTTGGGGGGAATTTGTTTTTGACTACGGTTGGGCCCAGGCCTACGCGCGCCACGGCATGGACTACTATCCCAAATTGGTCATTGCAGCGCCGTTCAGTCCCGTTAACGGCCCACGCATGCTTTTACACCCGGATTACCCAGCCGAGGGTCTACGCCGGGCCCTAGCGGATGGCGCACGCGAGATGACCGAATCAATGGGCCTTAGTTCGGTGCATTGGTTGTTTGTCTCGCAGCCGGATCTTAAAGCTTTGGGAGAGGCTGGTTATTCCCGTCGTGACGGCTGCCAATACCACTGGCGCAATGCGGGTTACGCCGATTTTGATGAATTTTTAGCGGGCTTTTCGTCAAAAAAACGCAAAAATATTCGACAAGAACGCCGGCGAGTCGCCAATCAGGGCATCCGACTGCGCACTCTGCATGGCGATGAAATCGACGCCGACCTCTGGCGCATCCTGCATCGGTTTTATGAGCAAACGTTTCACCTACACGGCAACATCCCGGTCATGACGGCGAGCTGTTTCGCCGAATTAGGTGAAAAACTGACCGACCGCCTCGTCGTATTCTTGGCCGAACAAAGCGACCAACCCATTGCCGCGGCCATCTGCCTACGCAGTAGCGACACTCTCTATGGCCGCTATTGGGGGGCCGTAGCTGATTTTGACGGGCTGCATTTTGAAGCCTGTTACTACCAAGGCATTGAGTACTGTATCCGCCATGGCGTTGATCGCTTTGAACCCGGCGCCCAAGGCGAGCACAAAGTAGCCCGCGGGTTTTTACCGACGCTCACCTACTCAGCGCATTACCTGACCGATCCAAGGTTTCAGGCGGCGGTTGATGACTTTCTGGCTCGCGAGCGCCCGGCTGTGCAGGACTACGCCGATACCCTCACCGCCGAAGGGCCGTATCGTGAGGAAATCCTTGAGAGGCTGCCACGTGATTGAACCGGTGTTACCTATTCCGTGGATTGCTGCCGATGATGAAACCACGCCACTGCCCGATCCGGAGACCGCACTGGCTGAGCCCAATGGCCTACTGGCAATCGGTGGATCACTCTCGCCAAGTCGCCTAGAGGCGGCCTATCGGGCCGGTATTTTCCCGTGGTACTCACCCGGCGAGCCGATTCTTTGGTGGAGCCCAGACCCGCGAGCCCTGATTACCCCGAAGAGCCTGCACATCAGTCGCAGCATGCGCCGCGCCCTGCGCCGAGCCGATCACACGGTCACCTTAGATACGGCCTTTGACCAAGTGGTGTCTGAATGCGCCGCACCCAGAGACGACCAGCCCGGCACCTGGATCACCCAAGAGATGCGAGCAGCGTATTCACGCCTGCATATGGCGGGCTTGGCCCACTCAATTGAAGTGTGGCGGGACAACACCCTGATTGGCGGGCTCTATGGTGTCTCCATCGGCCATGCGTTTTTTGGCGAGTCCATGTTTAGTCGAGCTCCGAATGGCAGCAAGATTGCACTGATCTGGTTGCTGCGACAGATCGAACACTGGGGTTTTCACTTCCTCGACTGTCAGTTGCCAACCGCCCATCTACAGAGCCTCGGCGCCCTTTGCCTACCAAGAAAACGATTTCTGCTGGCCCTCGCCGCTAGCCAACGGCATCCCACTCGGCTTAGTCCATGGCAGCTAGAAATTGAGCGGGAACAGGTCCTCACCGCTTCGTGTGTTGGTGATGCCGAGCGCCTTAGGTAGAATCAGCGCCTTTCAAGCAATCGAGACAGCGCTGAATGGCGAAAGAAGAAAATATCCGCATGCAGGGCACCATCACTGAAGTGATGCCCAACACCATGTTCCGCGTCGAGCTGGAAAATGGCCATACCGTGACGGCCCACATCTCCGGCAAGATGCGCAAGCACTATATTCGTATCCTGCGTGGCGACACGGTTACCGTGGAGCTGACACCCTACGACCTCAACAAAGGCCGCATCGTTTATCGCGCACGTTAATGCACGCGCCGGATGCGGCCAGCGCCTGATTACTCCACCGCTTCCAGCGCGTCGATCTTAAAGGCGAGCCCTTCGCCTTTGTTATCGAGTTGGATTTTGACATGACCGCCCTGCGCGAGCTTGCCAAAGAGAAGCTCGTCGGCGAGTGGGCGCTTGACCTTGTCTTGGATTAAGCGGGCCATCGGGCGGGCGCCCATTTTCGGGTCATAGCCCTGCTCGGCCAGCCAGGCCCGTGCGCCATCCGTCACCTCAATCGTGACGCGTTTTTCAGCCAGCTGATGGCGCAGATCACGAATAAATTTATCCGCCACCCGCTCAATGATTTCAGCGGCCAAACCGTTGAACTGAATAATCGCATCCAGCCGGTTACGGAATTCCGGGGTGAACTGCTTGCGGATAATCTCCATGGCATCGGTGCTTTGATCTTGCGGCGTAAAGCCCATGCTCCGGCGGCTTTGTGCCTCGGCGCCCGCATTGGTCGTCATTACCAAGATCACATTGCGGAAATCAGCGTGACGCCCGTTGTTATCCGTGAGCGAGCCATGATCCATGACCTGCAAGAGCAGATTGAAGACGTCCGGATGCGCTTTTTCAATCTCATCAAGCAAAACCACCGAGTGCGGGTGCTTGAGCACCTCGTCAGTCAACAGCCCGCCTTGGTCAAAGCCAACATAGCCGGGCGGTGCACCAATCAGCCGTGACACCGTGTGCCGTTCCATGTACTCCGACATATCAAAGCGAATGAGGTTAATCCCCATAATCTCGGCAAGCTGGCGAGTCACCTCGGTTTTGCCAACTCCAGTGGGCCCAGCAAATAGGAAACTCCCGACCGGCTTCTCGGTATCCCGCAGACCAGCGCGCGACATTTTGATGGTAGCCGCTAGCGTATCGATGGCCTCGTCTTGGCCATAAATCACGCGTTTTAGGTCTTTTTCCATGTTCTCGAGCAAGCGCATATCCGAGGTGGAAACCCGTTTTGGCGGTATGCGCGCCATCTTGGCAATGATGGTCTCGATATCACTCACACCCACGCTCTTTTTCTTGCGTGATGGCGGCAGCAGACGGAGGCTGGCGCCAGCCTCGTCGATCACGTCGATCGCTTTATCGGGCAGGCGACGGTCGGTGATGTACTTAGCGGCCAGCTCTGCTGCGGTCTCGAGCGCAGGCTGGGTGTAGCGCACACCGTGGTGCGACTCAAAACGGCTCTTCAGCCCACGCAGAATTTGGACTGTCTCATCAACAGTCGGCTCCGGCACATCAATCTTCTGGAAGCGCCGGGCCAACGCCCGATCCTTCTCAAAAATGCCTCGGTATTCCTCGTAGGTGGTCGAGCCAATGCACTTGAGCTCTCCGTTGGCCAGCATCGGTTTGAGTAAATTAGAGGCATCCATCACACCACCGGATGCCGATCCCGCACCGATAATGGTATGAATCTCGTCGATGAACAGAACCGCGTTTTCTTCTTTGCGCACCTGTCCAAGCAATGCTTTTAGCCGTTTCTCGAAATCACCGCGGTATTTGGTGCCGGCCACGAGGGCACCTAGGTCGAGCGAATAAATTTTGGCATCGGCAAGCACCTCGGGCACCTCGCCATCGACGATCAGCTTGGCCAGACCCTCGGCAATCGCCGTTTTACCAACGCCGGCCTCGCCAACATAGAGCGGATTGTTCTTACGCCGGCGGCAGAGAATCTGCACAGTGCGCTCAACTTCATGTTTGCGCCCAATTAACGGGTCGGTTCGGCCTTCGCGTGCTCTGGCGTTGAGGTCAGTGGCATAACTCTCAAGCGGCTTGGCGTTGGCAGCATCCTCATCCACCTCACCTTCGGCTGTGGAGCCGCCCTGCTCACTGCTGGCCTCTTCACCGGGCACCTTGGAGATGCCGTGCGAAATAAAATTCACCGCATCCAACCGCGAGATGTTTTGTTTGTGCAGGAAGTAAACCGCCTGCGATTCCTGCTCACTGAAAATGGCAACGACGACATTTGCCCCGCTGACTTCCTTCCGCCCGGAGGACTGCACATGCAGGATGGCGCGTTGCAGAACGCGCTGGAACCCGAGTGTTGGTTGCGTCTCTCGATTGTCGTTGGGCGGCAGCAGTGGCGTTGTCTCATCCAGAAACGCCTCCAGATCCTTGCGCAGCGCGTCAAGATCCGCGCCGCAGGCACGCAGCACTTCGAGCGCTGCGGGGTTATCCGTCAACGCCAGCAGCAAATGCTCGACGGTCAGGAACTCATGGCGCTTGTCGCGAGCTTCCTTGAACGCGAGGTTCAACGTAAATTCCAGCTCTTTACTTAGCATTGGCCTCTCACCTGAAATCCTGTCCTTTTGACTGCGATCGCTCGGGTCGGGTTCCGCGTCATGCCGGTTCCATGGTGCACATCAACGGGTGGTTGTGCTCGCGGGCGAACTCATTGACCTGATCGACTTTGGTCTCGGCGATATCGCGACTGAAAACGCCGCAAACGCCCTTCCCGCGAGTATGCACGTGAAGCATGACCTGTGTCGCCTGCTCGCGGTCCATGCGAAAAAAGGTTTGAAGTACCTCGACAACAAATTCCATCGGGGTGTAATCGTCATTCAGCAACAACACCCGATATAGAGGCGGCTCCTTGACCTCGGGCTCCGCCGTGGCGACCGATAGATCATCTTCGTACTGCGGATCGTTTTCTTCGCTCATGAACTGAATTCTAAGAGCTCGGCTTCCATTCGCCAATGTTATCCTGCTAATCATGAATAAAGACGAGATGGTCATCGTTGGATTATCCGGCGGCGTCGACTCAGCCGTAAGTGCCTGGCTACTGCGTGAGCAGGGGTATCAGGTAGAGGGTCTTTTCATGAAAAACTGGGGAAGACGATGACACCAAGACACACTGCACGGCAGAGGCCGACTACGCCGATGCACGACAGGTAGCCGATGCACTCGGTATTCCATTACATCGAGCCAACTTCGCCGCCGCCTACCGCGAAGAGGTCTTCGAACACTGCCTGACCGAATACCGGGCCGGCCGAACGCCCAACCCGGGATATCCTTTGCAACCAGCGCATTAAATTCCGCGCCTTTGTCGATCATGCCGCACGGCTAGGAGGCCGATCGTGTTGCAACGGGTCACTACGCAGGCATTGGCGAGAATGCCGAGGGCGGCAAGACGCTGCTCAGAGCAGCCGACCGTAATAAAGACCAGACCTATTTCCTCTACCGCCTCAACCAAGCCCCAACTGGCCCCGGCCATCTTTCCACTTGCCGGTCTGAGCAAACCGCGGGTGCGAGCGCTGGCTGATCAGGTGGGGTTTCGCAATTATGACAAGCCGGACAGCACCGGTATTTGTTTTATCGGCGAGCGTGACTTCCAGGCCTTCCTAAAACGCTATATCGACACGACGCCGGGGCCGATTGTCCAGCGTCCGATGGCGAAATCGTGGGCCAACATGACGGTCTGGCATTCCACACCATCGGCCAGCGCCGCGGACTGAACTTAGGCGGGCGTGCTAACCGGCCCGGTTTGCCCTGGTACGTTGTGGACAAAGACATGGCCGGTAATCGATTAATCGTCGCGCAGGGCCATGATCACCCCACCCTCATGAATGTTGGCTTGGAGGCCGGGGACTGGCATTGGATTGATGGGACCGGGCCAGCCGGTGAGCTGCGCTGCACAGCGCGGCTCCGCCATCGGCACCATGGACCAACCCGCCAGCCTAAAACCATTGGGCGAGAATCGCTGGCAAATCGTTTTTTGATGCCCCAGAGCGTGCCGTTGCACCGGGCCAATCGGTGGTGGTTTATGACGGCGAACGCTGCCTAGGCGGCCGGCATTTATCGAGCGACGGAATGCCGGTCGCCGAGGCATTCCTAAGATGGCAGACGCCGAAGAAAACCGCGTACTGGCACTGGCTGCCGTTTTCCTTGCCTTGGGCGAGGTCCGAGCTATTGCTGAGCAAGGCAAGCAACATCGCGAGCCCATACAAACCGTCCTTCGCGGCATTTTTGACGACTACCACGGAGATGTCGCCGCACTATATGGTGGCGTTGACGCCCTAGACGGTGGGCTACAGCAGCTTATTGAACATCTCAGCCAACCAACCGCTGCGCAGCTAACGCGCTACTTAGGTGGCGGTCCTGCAGCTTGAGCGTCCGACTACGCGGCGATCGTAACCGGCTCCGTGCCCTCACCGAGGGACTCGAACAAGCGCAACGCCAGGCTGAATACTTCGATGACAGACAACATGACAATGTCATCTCGCGCGTGGCCGATATTTATGCTGAACACCTGAGCACCCTGCGCCCACGCATCTTGGTACAGGGTCATGCCATGTACCTGCAGGATGAACGCCATGCCGGCGATGATTCGGGCGCTTTTTGCTGGGGGCAATCCGTGCCGCGGGACTGTGGCAAGCACACGGCCGGCGGACGCTTGCGGTTAGTTTTTTGGACGTCGCGGTATTATCGACAAAGCGCGTCAGCTACGCGCTCGGATATGATGTCGGGTTGATTAAACTCAACGAAGCCTCTGCCGTTGCGGCGCTGCATCATTGTAGAATCACGCGCTCGCGGCGGTTGATAGCGCCCACAATAGAAGATGTGCCCCTATGCGCACGCTGATTTCGGGAGGAAGTCATGAGCAATAGTTATAACGCCCGTGGGACGCTGGAACGTCAACGGCAAACACTACGAAATCTACCGTCTTGAGGCGCTGAAGCCGAAGCACGATATCGACCGGCCTGCCCTTTCTCGCTGAAGATTCTCTTGGAGAACTTGCTGCGCAAAGAAGACGGCCAAAACGTCACCACCGAGCAGATTGAAGCGCTCTGCAACTGGGACGCAAAAGGTGGCCCGGGCGGAGCAGATTTCATTCAGCCCCAGCCCGCGTCGTGCTGCAGGACTTCACCGGTGTGCCGGCTGTCGTCGACCTGGCTGCCATGCGTGATGCCATGCAGCGCCTAGGCGGTGACCCCAATCTGATCAACCCGCTGGAGCCTGCTGACCTGGTGATTGACCACTCCGTGATGGTGGACCATGCCGGCAGCAACAACGCACTCGATCTGAACACCAAAATTGAATTCCAGCGCAACGAAGAACGCTACAAGTTCCTGCGCTGGGGTCAGAAGGCTTTCTCGAACTTCCGCGTGGTCCCGCCGGGCACCGGCATCGTCCACCAGGTCAATCTGGAATACCTCTCAAAAGCCGTTTTCACCAAGGAAACCGAGAATGGCACCGTGGCCTATCCGGATACGTTGGTGGGTACCGACTCCCACACCACCATGGTGAATGGCCTTGGCGTGTTGGGCTGGGGTGTTGGCGGCATTGAGGCCGAGGCCGCTATGCTGGGCCAGCCAGTTACCATGCTGATTCCAGAGGTCATTGGCTTTAAGCTGACCGGCGAGCTGCCGGAGGGCGCCACGGCAACTGACCTGGTGCTGACCGTTGTTGAAATGCTGCGCAAAAAAGGCGTGGTGGGTAAGTTCGTCGAATTCTTCGGCGACGGCCTCGATAACCTGCCGCTCGCTGACCGCGCCACCATTGGCAACATGGCCCCTGAGTACGGCGCCACTTGCGGTATTTTCCCAATTGATGCCGAGACCATCGAGTATCTGCGCGTCTCCGGTCGCGATCAGGAAACCATCGATCTGGTCGAATCCTATGCCCGTGAGCAGGGCATGTGGCGCGAGACCGGCTCTCGTCAGGCCGACTACACCGATATCGTCGAGCTGGATATGAGTACCGTGGTGCCGAGCATCGCCGGGCCAAAACGCCCGCAGGATCGCATTGCGCTGACCGACGCTAAAACGGCATTCCTCAAGCATCTCGAAGAAGACCTCACCGCCAAGGGAACGCTGCCGGACGCCGATGAAGCTCGCTTTGAGGGTGAAGGTGGCGATACGGCTCCGGGCAACCCGCTCTGGCACGAGGCCGGCGCCGTCAACGTTAAGCTCGATGGCGAAGAGTTCATGGCTCAAACATGGTGATGTGGTTATTGCCGCGATCACCTCCTGCACCAACACCTCCAACCCGGCGGTCTTGGTGGCAGCCGGCCTCGTGGCGAAAAAAAGCCCACGAGCGCGGTCTGACCAGCAAACCTTGGGTGAAGACCTCATTCGCACCGGGCTCTCAGGTGGTGCCGGCGTATCTGGATGACGCCGGACTGATGAAGCCGCTCGAGGCCATGGGCTTTAATGTGGTTGGGTTTGGTTGCACCACTTGCCATCGGCAACTCGGGCCCGCTGGCCGAAGAAGTCACCGATGCGATTCGCGAAGGAGACCTCATGGTCTCGGGTGTGCTCTCGGGTAACCGTAACTTCGAAGGCCGCATCCACCCGGATGTACCGGCCAACTACCTGGCCTCACCGCCGCTGGGTGGTCGCTTATGCCATCGCTGGCACCGTGGCTCGCGATCTGGCGACCGAGCCGGTTTGGCGAAGATCAGAACGGCAATCCCGTTTTATCTCAAGGATATCTGGCCGAGCCAGAAAGAGATTGCTGATGTGATTGAGAAACACATCAACTCCAAGATGTATCGTGAGCAGTACGCCAATGTCTTCGAAGGTTCGAAGACCTGGCAGAACCTACCACACACCCGCTGGCGAGATTTACGAGTGGCCGGACTCCACCTATGTCCGCAACCCCCCGTATTTCGAGGGAATGGGCCTAGAGCCGGGCGAAGTCAGCGAGATCAAACAGGCTCGCTGCTTGGTCAAGGTGGGTGAACTCGATCACCACTGACCACATCTCTCCGGCTGGCGCTATCAAAGCGGATAGCCCGGCAGGCAAATACCTGCAGGAGCTGGGGTGTGCTGCCGCAGGACTTCAACAGCTACGGCTCCCGCCGCGGCAACCATGAAGTCATGATGCGTGGCACCTTTTGCCAACGTAAGGCTGAAGAACGAGCTGGCCCCCGGTACTCAGGGCAGCTGGACGACTTACTACCCAACAGGTGAGCAGATCTCCATTTATGACGCTGCCATGCGTTTATAAAGACGATCAGACGCCCTTGGTTGTGCTGGCTGGCAAAGAAATATGGCACGGGATCAAGCCGTGATTGGGCCGCCAAGGGCACCGCCCTGCTGGGTGTGCGCATGGTCATTGCCGAGACCTATGAGCGTATTCATCGCTCCAATCTGGTTGGCTTTGGTGTGGTACCGCTGCAGTACAAAGACGGCGGAAAACGCCGAAAGCCTCGGCCTAACTGGCGAAGAGACCTTCAGCATCGGCAGCCTCGACAGCGAGCCGAGCATGGTCACGGTACGTGCCGTCACACCGGAATGGCGAAGTGAAGAGCTTTGAGGCGCGTAGTGCGCATTGATACGCCCACCGAGTGGGAGTATTTCCGCAACGGCGGCATCCTGCACTACGTGCTGCGTGATCTGGCGCAGCGCTCGCAGGCGGCGTAAGTTCAGCCATCAGGCCGGTGGCAACACCGCCATTAAAAAAAACCCGGCCAAGTGCCGGGTTTTTTATGTTGATGGCGCGATATTTTCTTCTGAGGTTATCGCTTTGTGACGAGATGACGCCACATGTCATATGTTGCTAACAGCGCACATCCCACGGTAATCGCAATCAAATCAAAGTGAGGCACAAAGATCGGCACAACGATCAAAAACGCCCCCAACATCAACAAACCAATTATCGCCATTATTCGATCGGTCATTCTGTTTCCCCTCCATCAGTCTGGCATTGTGCCAGTAGCCAGCGAGCGGTACGCAGTAGCTGGGCATCCTGTCCATAAGCACCGACCAGCTGAACGCCAACCGGCATACCATTTGGACCACTTAAAAGCGGTAGTGTCACCGCGGGCAATCCACACAACGTCCAGAGCGTGCAGAATATTGGATCGCCTGTCGTTGTCAGATCGGCAGGCGCTTCGCCCGGCGCTGCCGGCGTAATAATCGCGTCAAAACGCTCGAACAGCGGCTCCAGCGCTTCAAGCAAAATCGGCTGCATATCCCGTGCAGCTAGGTAATCCACCGCCGATATTTGATTCCCCTGGTTCATGAGCGCCTTGAAGGCATCACTGACCTGCTCGGGATCTTTTTCCGGGTAATGCCCCAGATTGCGTGCCATCTCACTAGCCATGATGGTCGCCAGCCAGCCTGCCCCACGGCCAAATAACTCTGGCAGGACCGTCTCTGTGCCGTGATCACCGAGCACATCAATAATCTCGGCAAAACCGGCTTTGGTCTCTGGTTCTAGACGCTCACTAAAGGGCGTGTGCACCATCGCGATATCCGGCGTCACTGGTGGCGTAGACAACGCAGTTTCCAAAAGCGGGCCTGCGTTGAAGCTGCAATCGCCGTCTTCTCCATCCGGCCCCATGACCGTGGCCGCCAAAGCGACATCCTCGATGCTGCGGGCAAAAAAGCCCACCTGATCCAGCGATGGAGCGGCTTTGAGAACCCCCGTGCGAGGGACGGTGCCGTAGCTTGGCTTGTATCCAACCACCCCGCAGAAGGAGGCAGGCCGTATCACTGATCCGTTTGTTTGTGTTCCCACCGCAAAGGGCACCATCCCGGCGGCTACCGCTGCCGCGGAACCGCTGGAAGAGCCACCCGGTGTCCGGGATGAATCATGCGGGTTGGTAGTGGGCCCCGGATGAAAATAGGCCAACTCACTGGTGACGGTCTTGCCTAAGATCACCGCACCGGCGTTGCGCAGGCGTGCCGTAACGGTGGCATCTTTCAGCGGACGATTCCCACTATCTAACGATGTACCGTTTTCCGTTGGCATACCGCGCGCATCAATGATGTCCTTAAGACCCACCGGCACCCCATGCAAGGGCCCAAGTGGTCGGCCCTGCGCACGACGGCGGTCCGCCTCCTTGGCCTGCATCAGCGCAAACTGAGGCTCGCAGAAAGCCCAAGCCCGGACCGTTGGCTCTAGCGCTTCAATGCGGTCCAGACAAGCCTTCGTGACCGCTTCGGCGGTCAATACGCCGTCGGCCAACTGCGCGGCAATCTCTGTTGCCGTCAGTAGCGCTGGATCACCCGTTTTAACCGGCTCAACCATAAACCGTATCCGGGAGCCAGAACACGAGTTGTGGGAACAGGTACAACAAGACCATGGCAATCAACACAAACGCTAAGAACGGCATACAGCCTTTAAATATTTGCATTAATTGCACCGATGGCGGCGCTATCCCCTTGAGGTAGTAAGCCGACATGGCCATGGGTGGCGTTA
The DNA here is from genome assembly GCA_965243155.1 of Spiribacter sp. GTDB lineage: Bacteria > Pseudomonadota > Gammaproteobacteria > Nitrococcales > Nitrococcaceae > Spiribacter. Next base: position 57,002 of record CBDEUE010000003.1, read on the forward strand.
GGAACGAGGTCTGCAGGTTCAACGCCACGAGGATGCCGAAGAACAACGGATCCACGCCAAAGATCTCGAGCAACGGCAAGAAGATGGGCACAAAAATGATGATGATCTCTGACCATTCCAGCGGCCATCCCAGCAAGAAGATAATGAGCTGAGCGAGAATCAGGAAGGTAATGGTGTTCAGGTTGAGCCCGGTGACAAACTCGGTAATCAGGTGTTCACCACCCAAGTACGAGAACACCGAAGAAAAGGTCCAAGAGCCCACGAACAACCAACACACCATGGCTGTCGTTTTGAGGGTGAGATAAACCGAATCACGGAGCTTTTCCCAAGTGAGGGCGCGATAGATCGCCGCCAACAATAGGCCACCGAGCGCGCCTGCCGAGGCCGCCTCGGTGGGTGTTGCAAGCCCAAACAGAATCGAACCCAGCACGGCCATAATCAGCACGGCCAATGGCACGAACGAGGTCAGAATCATGACCACGAGTTTGCCCATCGACACATCGCCGACTTCGTCATCAGTGGGTTTCGGCGCAACCGATGGCTGCAGAAGACTGCGCACCACGATGTAGGTGATATACAACCCCGCGAGCAATAGGCCCGGAAGAAGCGCGCCGGCATACAACCGCACGATAGATGTACCAGTGGCCGCCGCATAGACGATCAGCATGATGGACGGGGGGATCAAAATACCCAGCGTACCACCCGCACAAATCACGCCCGAGGCAAACGAATTGTTGTAACGGGCATTCAACATGGCCGGCAGCGCCAGCAGGCCCATCAGCGTTACCACGGCGCCGACAATGCCGGTGGCCGTTGCAAACAGCGTGCAGGTAATCAATGCCGCCACGGCCATTGCGCCTGGAACGCGTCTTGCAGCGATGTAGAGCGTCGAGAACAACCGCTCAACAATATTGGAACGCTCGACGATATAACCCATGAACAGGAATAGCGGCACCGCGGTGAGGACCTCGTTGGCCATCACGGAATAGGTTTGGTTCACGAACAAATCGAATATGCGATTGTTCAGAAACCCTTCCAAATAGGCCTGCCAGACCTGCCAGCCCTCCGCGCCCTGCTCTACCAGGCGCTCGTATCCGCGCCACATACGGCCCGCATCAAAATAGGCAAAGTAGCCAAACGCGATACCCAGCGCCATGAGGGTAAAGGCAATCGGGAAGCCGAGGAAAATGGAGAGGATAAAGACCCCTAACATCAATATTGCGATTTGGGGATCAGTCATCGCTCATTTCCTCCTACAGGCGAATCGTTGTTAATGGAGTTGTCGACAAAGCCTTCACCACCGCTCTCAAGCAGCTGGTCTTCAAGTTCGGTCACATCACGCACAGGGCCTGGCCATTCACCGGTCCGAATGCAGACGAGACAGCGGCACACCTGCGCGACGCCTTGAATCAACAGCAACGTGGCGCCAACGACTAACATTGTCTTGAAATGGAAAATCGGGATACCGGCGGGGGAGAACACGCTGGTTTCCATGTACTGCCAGGAACGGCCCGCATAGTCTCCGCCGGCGAACACCAACGCTAGAATCCCGGGAAAAAAGAACAGAATATAAAGTGCGAGTTCAACTCTGGCCTGCGTCCGCGGCTTCCAAAGTCGATAAAGAAAATCACCGCGAACATGGGCATTACGAGAGAGTGTATACGCGCCGCCCACCATAAAAAGTGTGCCGTAGAGGATGTACGACATGTCGTAGGCCCAAGCCGTTGGCGCGTTGAACAAATAACGCGACAAGACCTCGTAGCCCATACCAAACGCCATAAGCAAGATAAGCCAGGCAAAACTGCGCCCAACCCATGTCGTCAGTTGATCGATGAGATGGATAAGCCGGAGCATAGGTCACTCTTTATTGTTCGCTGAAATAAATTTGCCCCGGTCCGTAGACCGGGGCAACGTCTTCGACGAATCGCTTCAATTACATATTGAGGCGGCCGGGGAAGAAGTGCTCGTAAGCGAGCTGAAGATCCGGCTGGTTCATGAGCTCGTAGAACACGGTCCGCTCGACCCATTCCTTCTGGCTCTCCATCACCCGACGCATGAAGCTGTCCTCTTCCAGAGTCGGAATCAGGGTGCTCCAGGCCTCGAGCTGGGCAGAAAGGATTTCATCGGAGGTGCGGTGCACGGTGACACCCGACTCGGTCTGCAGCGCCTGAAGATCGGCGGAGTAGCGATCCAGAGCCGATGCCGTGTTCGACGTGGAAGTCGCCTCGACAGCGTGCATCAGGATGGCCTGCAGATCCTCGTCCATGCTCTCCAGCATGTCGCGGTTGAACAGCCACTCGAACGACTCACTGGCCTGATGGTAGGAGCCAAGGTAGTAGTTCTTGGCCACGTCCTGCGCGCCGAAGTCGCTATCGGATGACGGGTTGTTAAACTCGAATGCGTCGATGACGCCTCGCTCCATGGCCGGAACAATCTCGCCACCCGGCAGCTGTGCCACGGCCATGCCCATTTCCTGAAGCAGGTCCGCAGCCAAGCCAACGGTACGATATTTCAGACCCTGGATGTCCTGCAGCGTGGTCACATCGGCGTCTTTGAACCACCCAAAGGGCTGCGACGGCATCGGGAAGCCAAACATACCAATGACGTTGAGACCCATGATGTCCTGCGTGAGCTCGCGGTAGAGCTCGCGGCCACCACCGGCATACCACCAAGCCAGCATGTTGTTGGCATCACCACCCCAGACCGGGCCAGTGCCAAACAGCGAGGCAGCTTTGTTTTTGCCGTACCAATACACCGGCACATCGTGGCCGATATCGATGACGCCATCACTGACAGCATCCATCACCTGGAACGCCTTGACCACGGCACCGGCAGGCAGCAAATCAATCTGAATGCGGCCACCCGACATGCTGTGAACGCGATCCACGTACTCACGAGCAAAATCGTTCCAGATGTTACCGCCGCCCCAGGCGGTCTGCATCTTCAGAACAATCGGTGACTGCGCGTTAACGTAGGGCGCACCCAAAATCGTGCTGCCTGCGGCCACGCCACCAGCAGCGGCAGCGAGACTGCCTTTCAGGAACTTACGCCGAGAGCCATCTGGCTGCGCTGCCTCATGCTTGACATTATCCACTTTGGAATCCGTCATTTTTTCTCTCCTCCGTTACTGAAATACCGTCCCGTAGGACGTCTCCCCAAGACTCATTGTCGAGCAGCCAAATCAGCCACTATCGGCAATTGGTCTGGCCACAGAATAGACCATATCTGTGCCGTCGTCGCAAACCCCTTGTGCAACAAGCGCGCAGATAGCCTTCAGATCAATGACTTGCCTTTAATGCCAGGCGATGCGCATGCAGCAGCGGCTCGGTGTAACCACTGGGTTGCTCGCGGCCCTTGAAGACCAAATCGCAGGCAGCCTGAAAGGCAATGCCGTCATATTTCGGACCCATGGCCGTATAGGTGGGGTCGTCCGCGTTCTGGCGGTCAACCACCGCGGCCATGCGCTTCATGGCCTCCATCACCTGATCCTCGCTGACGATGCCATGGTGCAGCCAATTGGCAATATGCTGACTGGAGATACGCAACGTGGCGCGATCTTCCATCAAACCGACATCGTTAATATCCGGCACCTTGGAACAGCCCACCCCTTGATCAATCCAACGCACCACATAACCGAGGATGCCCTGACAGTTGTTATCCAACTCCTCTTTGATCTCCGCTTCACTCCAATTAGGGTTGGGTTCAACGGGTATAGTGAGCAGATCTTCCATGGTGGAGCGTCGAGCACCGGCCAGGTCCTGCTGACAGGCCCGAACGTCGACTTGGTGATAGTGCGTGGCATGCAAAGTCGCCGCGGTAGGTGACGGCACCCAAGCGCAGTTGGCGCCAGCACGCGGATGGCCAATCTTGGCCTCTAGCATCTCGGCCATACGATCGGGCATCGCCCACATGCCTTTGCCAATCTGGGCGTGCCCCGGCAGCCCGCAAGCCAAACCGGTATCCACGTTCCAATCTTCATAGGCATTGAGCCAACGCGACTGCTTCATCGCACCCTTACGGATCATGGCGCCGGCTTCCATGCTGGTATGCATTTCATCACCGGTGCGATCCAAAAAGCCGGTGTTAATGAAAATCAACCGCTCGCGGGCTTCACGGATACACGCCTTGAGATTAACCGTCGTCCGACGCTCTTCATCCATCACACCGACTTTCAGGGTATTCGTCGGCAGACCGAGCACCTGTTCAACACGCCCAAAAAGCTCAACGGTCAGCGCTACTTCGTCCGGCCCATGCATTTTCGGCTTCACAATATAAACACTGCCGGTGCGGCTATTGCCGCCTTCGCGCTGCAGGTCGTGCATAGCGATCAGCGAGGTACACATGGCATCGAGCATGCCTTCGGGAATCTCTTTGCCCTCGGCATCAAGCACCGCTGGTGTGGTCATCAAGTGTCCGACATTGCGCACCAGCAGCAGGCTGCGCCCTGGCAGCGTCAGTGCCTTGCCATCGACACCTGTGTAGTGACGATCGGGATTAAGCCGACGAGTGACCTGCTTACCCTGCTTGTAGAACACCTCTTCCAGATCACCGCGCATGAGTCCAAGCCAATTGCGATAGACCAAGGCTTTGTCCTCTCCATCAACGGCGGCAACTGAGTCCTCGCAGTCTTGGATGGCGGTCACTGCCGATTCTAAGATCACGTCACAAACGCCGGCAGCGTGCGTCTTGCCAATGGGATGGTCCGCATCGATCTTTATCTCAACATGCAGACCGTGGTTGCAAAGCAGCACCGCGCTGGGGCTGTTATCACCAACGAAGCCGGCGAATTGCCCGGCATCGGCAAGACCCGTCTCACCGCCATCGCTTAAGGTCACCTTGAGCGCATGGCCCGCGCCATCGGCTACCACCTGGTACGCAGAGACGTCAGCGTGGCTGCCGGCGGCGAGGGGAAAATTGGCATCAAGAAATGCCGCTGCCCAAGCCACCACGCGGCGCGCCCGCTCGGGATTGAACGCACCACTTTTTTCAGCGCCATCGCTCTCGGCGATCACATCGGTACCGTAGAGCGCGTCATACAGACTGCCCCAGCGGGCATTGGCAGCATTAAGCGCGTACCGGGCATTATTCACCGGCACGACCAGCTGCGGGCCAGCGACCTCTGCAATTTCGCGGTCAACATTCTCGGTAGTGACCGAAAAATCCTCAGGTTCAGGCTGCAGGTAGCCAATCTGTTCAAGAAATTCACGATAGGCCGGATCAGCATGCTTGCCGGGGTTCTCCCGATGCCACTGATCGATACTGGCCTGTAGGCTATCGCGATGTGCCAGCAACGCGCGGTTGCGCGGTCCAAGATCACGGACGATATCGGCCAATCCCTGCCAAAAATCATCGGCTTTGACCCCTGTGCCAGCAATGGCATCGTTCACGATCAGATCGTGAAGGGTCTTATCCACTTGTAATCCTGCTACCTGCACGCGTTGGCTCATTGCCTAGCTCCCCCTGAGTGACCGAAATCGAAACCGCAACATTAAACAGTCCACTGCCCGATGAAAAGCGTTGGTCGGACCAAAACCCCCGCAACAGCATCGATCTTGGCGCGGAGACTGGTATTATTGCAGCGCGCAAATCGACTGACCATGGATGAAGAATGACGAGTAAGGGGCATTACGACGCAATCGTCTTGGGGAGTGGGCCCGGTGGCGAAGGCGCGGCCATGAAACTGGCCAAGGGCGGCAAGGATGTTGTGATGATCGAACGCCACCGTGAAGTGGGTGGCGGCTGCACACACTGGGGAACTATTCCCTCCAAAGCCTTACGTCATAATGTGCGACGGCTCATGGAATACAACAGCTCCGCACTGTTTCGTGAGGCCGGAGAGCCCCGCCATGTGTCCTTTCCTACCCTGCTCGATCACGCCAATCAGGTCATTAGCCAGCAAGTCTCGCTGCGCAGCCGCTTTTATCAACGCAACGACGTCCCTGTGCTACGCGGCAAGGCGCGATTTGTCGATGCGCAAACCATCGAGTTAGCACAGCCCGATGGCAAGACGCGCATACTGACGGCCGACCAGTTTCTGATTGCTACCGGTTCGCGGCCATATCAACCCGACGACGTTGATTTTAGCCATCCACGCATTTGCGATAGCGACCAAATACTTAACCTGTCGCATACACCGCGCAGCATCATTATCTATGGCGCCGGTGTCATTGGCAGCGAGTATGCCTCGATATTTCGTGGATTGGGTGTGAAGGTCGACCTGATTAACACCCGTGATCGCATGCTCGCGTTCCTTGATGACGAGATCTCCGATGCGCTGTCGTATCACCTGCGCGAGCATGGCGTACTCATTCGCCATCGCGAAGAATACGAGCGCATAGAGGCGGACGATGAAAGCGTCACCCTATTCCTTAAATCGGGTAAACGCATTCGCGGCGATCTGCTGCTCTGGGCCAACGGCCGAACTGGCAATACCGATGGCATGGGTCTGGAGGCACTGGACGTCCCACCCAACGGACGGGGTCAGATTGAGGTGAATGCCGATTTCCAAACCCATCAGCCGCATATCTATGCGGTCGGCGATGTCATTGGCTACCCCAGTCTAGCCAGCGCCGCTTACGACCAAGGCCGTTTTGCCGCCACGCACATGCTTGAAGGCGATTGCGATTACCGGCTAGCGCATGATGTGCCAACAGGCATTTATACGATCCCAGAGATCAGCTCCGTTGGACGCACCGAGCAAGAACTCACAGCGGCACAAGTGCCTTATGAAGTGGGCCATGCCTTTTTTAAAGACCTTGCCCGGGCGCAAATATCCGGCCAAACCGTTGGCATGCTAAAACTGCTATTCCACGCCGAAACACTCGAACTGTTGGGCATTCACTGCTTCGGGGATCAGGCCGCGGAAATCGTCCACATCGGCCAAGCCATCATGGCGCAGCCGGCCCCGGGCAATACCCTGCGGTATTTTATGAACACAACGTTCAACTACCCCACAATGGCCGAAGGCTATCGCGTAGCTGCACTCAACGGCTATAACCGGGTGAGCTAGCGGCTCCGTCACATCCATGCAACATTGCATTGGCAGTCTAGGGGTGAGAGAAACCGCCCTAGATACCAGCGAAAGAGCGAGCCCATGCAAGACGAGGATTTGCGCAACCCAGAGTGGTACTTCAACCGCCAGCTGAGCCTGGTGGCGTTCAACGAGCGTGTACTTGCGCAAGCTTCGGATACGGCCAACCCGCTGCTGGAGCGGTTAAAGTTCCTTTGTATCGCCAGCTCAAATTTGGATGAATTCTTTGAGATTCGTGTTGCTGGTCTCTCTCAGGCGAGCGAACTCGGCGTGCCTCAAAGCGGTCCTGACAGTCGAACACCGCAACAGTTACTACGCGAAATCAGCCAGCGCGCGCACAAGCTGGTGGAAGAGCAGTACCAAGTCCTCAACGACGAAGTCATTCCAGCGCTTGCCGAGGCGGGCATCCGATTTCTCCGCCGCAGCGAGTGGTCTGCGGCACAAAAAACCTGGGTCCGCGAGTACTTCGAGCAAGAGTTGCTCCCAGTCCTGAGTCCGCTCGGCCTCGACCCGGCACACCCTTTCCCGCAGGTGCTGAATAAAAGCCTCAATTTTATCGTCTCGCTAGAAGGCAAGGATGCTTTTGGTCGCAGTAGCGGCATGGCCGTGGTTCAAGCCCCCCGGGCGCTGCCCCGCATTATCCGGATGCCTGACGAGCTCGACGGTAGCGGGCCGGCCGATTTTGTTTTCCTCTCCTCAATTATTCACGCTCATGTCACCGATCTGTTCCCAGGAATGAACGCGACGGGCTGTTATCAATTCCGTGTCACCCGTAATTCCGACCTCTACGTCGATGAAGAAGAGGTTGACGATCTACTCCGCGCGATGGAAGGAGAACTCCCCTCTCGCCGGTACGGAGAGGCAGTCCGATTAGAGGTTGCTGCCAATTGCCCAGAGCCCATGGCCAATTTCCTGCTTGAGGAGTTTGGCCTTGGTATCGATGCGCTATACCAGGTGAATGGCCCGGTTAATCTCAACCGACTACTTGCCGTATACGATTTGGTTGACCGCCCCGACTTAAAATATCCAGGGTTCACCCCCGGTCTGCCCGCTGAGCTGCGTCATGGCGGTGACTTATTTAAGGTTATGCGGCGTCGTGATGTGCTCTTGCATCATCCCTTTGAGTCCTTCGCGCCAGTGATCGAGCTACTGCGCCAGGCCGCGCATGACCCAGATGTATTGGCCATCAAACAAACGCTCTATCGCACCGGACCTGACTCGGCCGTTGTGGATCACCTAGTCGCCGCGGCGCAGGCGGGCAAAGAAGTTACCGTGGTCGTTGAGCTACGTGCGCGTTTTGATGAGGCTGCCAATATCGGCCTTGCCAACCGGCTGCAGGCGGCCGGAGCGCACGTCGTCTATGGGGTTGTCGGCCATAAAACGCATGCCAAGATGATGCTGGTCGTCAGGCGCGAAGGACGTCGTCTGCGCCAATATGTTCATCTGGGCACCGGGAATTACCATGCCCGCACCGCCAGACTGTATACCGATTACGGCCTACTCACGGCGCGTCCAGACGTTGGCGAGGATGTTCATCGTGTGTTCCTGCAGCTCACCAGCCTTGGCAAGGTATCGCGGCTGGCACACTTGCTTGAATCGCCATTTACCCTGCATCAAGGCATGCTCGATCGCATTCATCGCGAACGTGAGCACGCCGAGGCAGGCGGCGGTGGGCGCATTATTATCAAGGTCAACTCGCTCGTCGAAGGCCAGGTGATCCGGGCGCTTTATGCAGCCTCCCGGGCCGGTGTCGAAATCGACTTAATTGTGCGCGGCATGTGCTGCCTGCGCCCCGGCGTTGAGGGGATAAGCGATAACATCCGGGTGCGCTCGATTATTGGCCGTTTTCTGGAGCACACCCGCGTTTTCTACTTTGCCAATAATGGCAACCCGGAGCTTTTCTTAAGCTCGGCGGATTGGATGGAGCGCAACTTCTTTCGCCGGGTCGAGACGGGTTTTCCGCTGCTCGACGATGAACTACGGACGCGCGTGCTAACGGACTTACAAAGTTATCTGGACGACAATACCCAGGCCTGGTGTCTGGATGCCGAGGGGAATTACACCCGCAGCACGCCTGGCCCAGAAGAGACCGCCGTCAATGCACAAACCAACATGATGCTGCGATATGGCGAAGGCAGCTAGCCCCTCTATCCGCGGTGCTCAAGCTTCAGGCCTGCCGATTGTAGGTAGGCCGCCTCCTCCTCCAAATCGGCGTCGATCAGTGGATACGAGGCCAAGGTTTCAGCAGGAAATTGCAGCATCAGCTTTCTGCCCGATGCCGATACGCTGAAGCTTGGCAAAGGTTCATCGCTGCGAGCACGATGCAAGGCAATCGCCAGCCGCAATAAAACCGCAAGCCGCATCGCCGGTTTCTGCCAGGCCTCTGGCAATTCACGGAAAAGGGTTTTAGAGAATTTTCGGCGCTGCGCGCGCACCAGCGTGGCAAGGACCAACTGCTCATCACGCGAGAAGCCGTCCAAATCGCTATATCGAACAATATACTCGCCGTGTTTGTGATACTGGCTATGCGAGATATCCAAGCCCACTTCATGCAGCTGAGCCGCCCAGGCCAGCATTTGTTCACAAGCCGTATCCTCCAGCGCCCAGGCCTCGGCCACCGCGTCCCTCAGCCACTCTGCCAAAGCGGCAACCCGCGCTGCCTGGTCCGCGTCTACATGGTAGCGGCGCGCCATTGCAAGAACACTGGTGGTCCGAACATCCTGCTCGCGGATCCGGCCCAGTAAGTCAAACAACAGACCTTCGCGGAGCGCTCCGTCCGAGACCTCCATATGCGTCAAGTTGAGCTGACGGAATGCCCCAGCGAGTACGGCAAAGCCCCCCGGGAGAACCTCTGCCCGTGCATCACTGACACCATCCAAACGAATTTTTTTAATGCTCCCGGCTGCCAACAGCGCCTCACGCAACCGATCGAGCCCGGCCAAGTCGATGCCACCCTCCGTCCAGCCATGACTGAGAAGGCAACGCTCAATCGCGCGAATGGTTCCCGAGGCACCAATCAGGCGCTGCCAACCCAGCCTTTGATAACGCCCGGCAATCGGCTCAATTTCGCGCATAGCAGCGATTTCTGCCTTACGCAGACGCCGCTCGGTAATTTCACCATCAGCAAAGAACCGCTGGGTGGTGCTCACACAACCCATATGCAGGCTTTCCATCTGCTGCGGAATAAAATGCTCACCAATAATGCATTCCGTACTGCCACCGCCGATATCCATCACCAGCCGACGGTCATCATCATCCGCGAGGCTATGCGCCACGCCTAGGTAGATGAGTCGCGCTTCTTCATGGCCAGAGACAATCTGAATGGAATGGCCAAGGGCGGCTTCCGCGGCACGCAAGAAATCGCGGCTGTTGCGAAGCTGTCGCAGTGTATTCGTACCAACTGCACGCACCGCACCGGGCGGCAGGCCCTGTACTCGCTGCCCAAAACGCTCAAGACAGGCTAATGCGCGCTCCCGCGCTTGCTGATCCAATTGCTTTTTCGCATCTAGCCCAGCGGCCAGACGCACTGATTCGCGCAGGCGATCAACCATGCGTAGGCCATCCGGCTCGGGCCGGGCCACGATCATGTGAAAACTATTCGATCCTAAATCGACTGCCGCAACCTCGTGGAATTCACGCGCTGAAGCTTTGCTCCGCAGTCGTCTGCGGACCGCACCCATCATTGAGGCTGGCCCTGATCAGCGCTCTCGCCATCCGCATCACCACGGGCTCGCTCGATCATCCGCCAGATATCGTCATCCGCAGACTGCGCCATACCCACCCCCATTGCACAATCCACGCGAAAACGATTGGGCATATTGGCAAATCGATGGGCGCGTAGGCGCTCCATGGCGCTGCTGGCTATTTCTCTGGCGGCCGGCAGCGGTGTGTCGGGCAGAACAATCAAAAACTCTTCACCGCCGTAGCGGCCAATCCCATCGATATCGCGGACGCAGCTGCGTAGGACCTGGGCGACTTCGCGCAAGACTTCATCGCCCACTCGATGACCATGCTCCCGGTTAACGCGTTTAAACTGGATGAGATCAACCAAAATAACGGCGAGTGGCTGATCTAAACGCTCAGCCCGATTTGATTCTTGGGTTAAGAAGCCAATGATCGCGCTGCGATTGCTTATGCCCGTGAGCGGGTCGAGGACCTGCAGGTCGTGCACTTTTTCACGCGCACGCTGCAGCTCAATCTGACGCTCGCGCAGGGCTCGCCGCAGGCCGCTAACATGGCTGGCGAAAAAACCACCACAAGGCACCAATGTACTCAGCGCAGCTAAGTGCAATAGCTCAACTTGGGCGTTAAATGCCTCGGGGCGTTGATGCCAAACGGCCGCCACAGCCGTGCCGTAACACACCAGTGCAAAGCCGCCCAAGGCAGTGAATTGCCGTGCGTTAAGCCGCAGAACGCCAAACATTAACAACACCAGAAACAACAACAGCATGCCACCGCGGCCGCCGTCGAGCAGATACATCGTCAGCCCCATCACCAAGCAGACGAGAAACATCTGGATGCCCGTAAGACTGGGATCGGCGAAGCGTTCGTTGCGGCCACTGCGCAACAATGCATAAAGCCCTAAATTGATGAGGACGATAATCAACGCAGCAAACTGCCACTCTCGCCCCTCAAGCAATCCCTGTCGGACGTAAAGCCCCATCAGTGCGATCGCTAGCCCATAAACCGTAGCCGCCAATAGAAACCGACGCACACGCAACGACTGACGCGGATCATCGTGCGGGACCAGCACACCAATAGGCGCATTCACCGATTTGACTCCATATCCTCAAGCTGAATATTTAGTGCTGTCACCGAAATCCAAATCTCCCAAACGGATAAGCCGAGCGAGAGCATCATCAACACCAGACTTGCGCCGAACAATACACCGGCGAGCTCAGCAAGCCCACCGAAAATCAGGAACATGCAAGCCACGCAGAGCAGCAGACTACCCGCTCCGGCCGCTTGCATGTACTGAATCAAACGCACCCGACGGCGCAGATTATCGATCTGCACCAACAGGTTCTCATGATGACTGGAGGTGTACTGCGCTTGCAGGTCGCGAATCAGCGAGGCCAGCGCTAAAAAACGATTGGTGTAGGCAAGCAGCAACAATGACACCGCCGGGAACAACAGCGAGGGCGTACCGAGGGTTAGATCCATAGCAGCCGCCTCGCATCCATTGATTGATTCATCACTATTGTTGAGCGCCGCTGCGACTTCCTGCGTTCATCAGCTGGTTGCGCAATGTCTCGAAGCGCTCGATCATCTCGGGGGCATCGGCATTAATCGCTGCCATTGCGGTAATCAAATCAGCCTGCAGCGACTCGCGCGCCTCGGTGAGATCCTCATCCTGCAGCGCCTTGCGGCGTGCCTCCATTAAGCGATCACGCAACCCCAAAAACTCCTCACGCATGACGGCACGCTCTTCCTCACCGAGTTCATCGCCACGCAGCTCGCGTTCCATATCCTGCAGCCGGCGTATGGCTTTTCGAGGCTGTATGCCGTCGTCACGGATCATCGACATAAAGGCATCCTGCCAAGACTGCTGCCGTTGCTCGAATTCGGGGTTAGCCGCCATCGCCTCTTGGCGCAATGCGGAAAGTTCTTGCTGCAGCACCTGCAACTCGGCCTGCTTTTCCTGCAAATCAGCTGACTGTGCGTAAACGCCGGCAGAGAACAACAGCAGAAGCGTCGCAAAGCAGGCGCGAATCGCGCCGGACAAATGAATTGGCATAACTGGCTCCGTTTTGACGGGCGATAGAAGATAAGGCGGCAAGTTAGCAGCCCGCGGGCAGCTTATGTCAACCTTACGGGCGAATCCGCGAATATCTAATCCAGGCTCAGATCGATAATCATCGGATCATGGTCGGATATCCGCCAAATGCCGCGGCCTTCCTCCGTTAAATAAGCAGGCTCATCCGCATTGACGGGCCATAGCGCAATCGAATGCACGTGGTCACGCATCGCAGGCCCTATCAAGGCATGATCGAGATATCCGGATTGCCCACGATAAATATAGGTATAACGCTGCGCCGCAGGCACTTCCGTCGCAATCAAATCAACAAATCCGGCGGAGGCCCAGGCCTGCACCGCGCCTTCTTTGGCATAGGCATTCAAATCTGCCAGCACGAGCATTGGATAGTCGTTGGTTGGCAACATCAACTGACCAGACAGCCAATTGAGTAGCGATTGGGACTGCTGCTCCCGCCGCTGCGCCCAGCATCCCTCACCGCGATCGATATCACCGGCCGCCGGACAGCCGCCACGGGATTTAAAATGCGCCGCCAGAATACTCCAGCGTCTGCCATCAGGCTGCTTGAACTCGACGACAATCGGATCACGCGGATGGACTTCATCCACCAGCCTCAACGTGCGCTGCAGCGCAAGCTGATGATCCCGGTACAGCACGACGCTGCGAATAGCAGCCGGGCTGCGTTCATTCAGCGCGGCTTGGTAACGCTGCGCTGGTGGCAAGCCTGCATTCAATAGTTGCAGGAGATCTTCTACTGCGGCGTTGCTGTTCTGTACCTCGTGCAAGACCAAGACATCGGCATCCAGCGGCCGGATGAGTTGCCGCAAGCGATCTTGCTGTCTGACCAATGCATTGGCGTTGGCCGCGCCGCGCTGTCCCAGATCAATAAAGTAATTACGCAGGTTGAACTGCAAAATGCGCAGTCCAGTCTTGTCGGCTGGATGAGACGGGCGCGGATTGTCGTTGCTAAAAATTGGCGATGAAACGGGATGAATTCGCCAGGCGCCAAATGCTTGAGTGAGAATGCCAGTGACACGCTCCAACCGATCACCGGCCCGCCGAACACCCTGATCATTCAAATGTGGGACAGGTCGAGGGTCACGTTGGTAACTTCCGTCATCCAGGCGCAGCGGCAAGAGCTGCCCATCCGCAACGCCGTTATTGGCAACAAATGCTCGCCCGCCATTGGCCAGCCGCAGACTCCCGTAGCGGCCCAGCTCATAGGTATCGGCCACCATCAAAGGGGCGGTCAGCGTGACTAACTGATCCTCGTAGGCGGCGTAGGACTGGGTATCGGCCGGATCAAAACGGGCCGGTACCAAAGGCGCCGCACCGCAATACCTGAGATCCTCTACCCATTCCAGTTGAATACGCCTCCGGTAGCGTCCTGTCTTTGCCCGAACTCGCCAGCGCTCGCCGGCCGAGGGCGCGTGGCTCGTCTGAAGCGCGGGGGCGTAAACAAAAACACCGGCACGGGGTGCTGGCTGCTCCAGATAAAATCCCTGTAATTGATCGTCACCGAGGAAGCTGGCCGTCACGGTTGCCTCCACAACCACGGTGGCTCCCTCGTCAAGTGGCGGCTGTTCAAGGCCCCGAATCACAGCAAGCTCTGTCGTGCCGGCCTGACCACACTCCCCTAGGACCGCAGCATGCGCCCCAGAGGCCAACAACAGAAGCCACAAGGCTGCTTGCGGCCAGCATTTACGAAGCACGATGGATATCACGAATATTCCGCAACCCTGCGATTCGCTCCATGACGCGGCTCAGCTGATCCACATCCGCAATCTCAATGGTCAACGTCATGCGTGCGACTTGATCGCGCGGATCGGTACGGGTGTTAACGGCCGTGACATTAATACCCTCGTTATTAAGCAGCGAGGAGATATCACGAATAAGCCCCTGCCGATCATAGGCCTCGACCGTGATATCAACTGGATAACGCTGCGCGGTCTGCCCGCTCCAGCTCACATCAATCAATCGCTCGGCGGCGGTCTCGTGCAAACGTGCAATGTTGCGGCAATCCCGGCGGTGAATCGTCACCCCTTCACCGCGGGTGATAAAGCCAACAATGGCATCACCAGGCGCTGGCTGACAGCAGCGCGCAAGCCGCGTGAGCAGATTACCCACGCCATAAATACTGATATCACCGGCAGCGTTGGTTGTTTTTTTGGATCCACTCCGGCGTGCGGATAATGCCAAGGCATCCCCATCGGGGGCGGGTAGCAATTTATCGCGCAGCAATCCGGCAATCTGCCCACCCGTTATGTCACCACGGCCAATGGCGGCCAGAAAATCCGGCAGCTTGGGGAATTTGGATCGCTCCGCTAGCCCTTCAAGATTAATGTCTTCAAGGCCCAAGCGATGCAACTCACGGTCTAGCAGCTCACGACCCAATTCAACGTTTTTGTCATAGTCCTGATGACGAAACCAGGCCCGCACCTTCTCGCGCGCCCGAGACGACTGCAGATAACCCAGCGCAGGATTGAGCCAATCCCGACTGGGGCTGCCGTGGCGGGTTGTCATAATCTCCACTTGGTCGCCAGTTTGCAGTGCCCGGGTCAGCGGCACGATACGGTCGTTTACGCGAGCACCCCGGCAACGGTGCCCTACTTCGCTGTGAATACTGTAGGCAAAATCCAGGGGTGTCGCGCCATTTGGCAAGTCCACCACGTCGCCCTTGGGCGTGATGACATAAACCCGATCTTGAAAAACCTCGGCCCGAAAGCGATCAATAAAATCTTCATCGGCCTCGGCCGAAGATTCCAGCAACTTGCGCAGCCAGACCACCCGGGCATCAAAATCAGGGTCCTCGCGCCGGCCTTCCTTGTAGCGCCAGTGAGCCGCAATACCCAGCTCAGCCTGCTCATGCATTTCATGCGTGCGAATCTGGACTTCCACCGCTCGGCCGCCATCGCCAACCACGGCGGTGTGCAGCGAGCGATAGTCGTTCTCTTTAGGGCTGGCGATGTAGTCATCAAACTCGCGGGCGATCGGCTGCCAGAGGCTGTGAACAACACCGAGCGCGGCGTAACAGGCTGGGATGTCGTCGACCAGCACGCGCAGTGCGCGCAAATCATAGAGCTCATCAAAACCCAAGCCTTTGCGCTGCATTTTGCGATAGATACTGTAGATATGTTTGGGCCGGCCATAGACTTCGGCGGCAATACCAGCCTGCGTTAGCGCATGTGCAATTTGCTCGCGCATCGACTCGATAAACCGCTCACGATCCACGCGCTTTTCGGATAACAGCCCGGCAATGCGCCGATAAGCGTCGGGCTCGAGATGCCGAAAGGCGAGGTCCTCTAACTCCCACTTGATCTGCCAAATACCCAGACGATTAGCGAGTGGGGCATAAAGATCGAGCGTTTCACGGGCAATTCGCTGTTGATCATCCACCGACAAGGCGCGCAGAAGACGCATATCATGCAAACGCTCCGCCAACACCAGAAAGACCACGCGAATATCACGGGCCATTGCCAGCAGCATTTTGCGCAAGGCCTCGGAGCGTTCACCCTCACTGCTGGACTGACCCGCAGCATGTAAGCGACTGACCTGCCTCATCCGCAGTCCACCCTCAACCAGCGCGGCCACCTGATCCCCCGCGAGCTCGGCGATCCGGGGCACATCCGGGCCGCCACACAAGGGGAGATCCTGCAACAACGCGGCAATCAGCGAATCGGCATCAAGACCCAGTGAGGCAAGGATCTGAGCAACACTTAAGACATGGTCGATACGACGATCAGCCAATTCACGAACGGCCTCGCCGTACTGCTTTACAGCAAGTGACCAGGCTGCCTGCAGGCGTTGGCGTTCGGCCTCATCCAGGGTTAGCGCCAGCCCCTGGACCCAGTCCGAGAAGGGCTGATCACCAGGCCGAATATCCGTTGGCTTTTCGGTTGAACTCACCATGATCGATATTTTATCGCCTTCAGGTATTGCATATCCATACAGTACTGTATAAATTTACACACATGAATGATTTAACACCGCGTCAACAACAGATTCTCGATCTGATTGCTGATTTCATTGCACGCAGCGGCTATCCGCCCACCCGCAGTGAAATTGCAGAAGCGCTAGGCTTTCGTTCAGCCAATGCCGCTGAACAGCATCTCCGAGCGCTGGCACGTAAAGGGGCAATCACGTTGCAGCCGGGTGCCTCTCGCGGCATTCGGCTGAGTTCACAAACAGACGACAGCATCGAAGAAGAAACTGGCCTGCCTGTGATTGGACGAGTGGCAGCCGGCAGCCCGATGCTGGCAGAGGCCCATGTCGATCAGCATTACCAAGTCAGTGCCGGGCTTTTCTCTCCCGATGCAGACTACCTGCTGCGTGTACGCGGGTTGAGCATGCGCGATGCCGGCATTCTTGATGGCGACCTGCTGGCTGTGCATCGCACCAGCGACGCCCGCGAGGGACAGATCGTCGTGGCCCGGTTACATGACGAGGTCACTGTTAAACGCTTCTCACGTCGGGGACATCAAGTACAGCTTCTGCCAGAAAACCCAGATTTTAGCCCCATCGAAATCGATCTTCGTCACGACGAGCTGGTTATCGAGGGGATTGGCGTCGGCGTCATTCGTGCCGGGCTTTAAGCACCAGACAAAGAGGTCTTCATCATGCAACAGGCGATTGATCAACTACTCGAACAACCGAGTATCTGGCGTGCAACTGAACGTGGCGGTGCCATTAGTCGCGCATCCACGCGCCACATCCCTACTGGGTTTTCAACACTGGACAATGTTCTGCCCGGTGGCGGTCTACCCCCTGGTGCGTTAACAGAAATTTTGCATGGCCATCACGGTGTTGGTGAACTGCAATTGCTCATGCCGGCTCTGGCAAGACTTTCTCGCGGTGGCCGCTGGATTGCCATGGTTGCCCCACCGTTTCTGCCCTATGCCCCCGCACTGGCGGCACAAGGCCTTGACCTCTCCCGTGTCTTAACTGTTCATCCAGACAATGCCGAACAAGGGCTTTGGGCCGTAGAGCAGGCATTACGCTCCGGCACCTGCGCTGCGGTATTGGTATGGCCGCGGCAATGTGACGAACGCAGCCTGCGACGCTTGCAGCTCGCGGCAGAAACGGGCGATAGCTTGGGACTGCTGTTTCGGGAAGCCAGCGCTGCTCAACAACGCTCGCCTGCAGCACTGCGACTGATGCTTGAAGACAGTAGCGCAGAGCGCCTGGATGTCAGGGTCCTCAAATGCCGCGGTATACCCGCAGGCAAAATCAGCCTAGATAGCTGGGCAGGGGCGTCTATGCGCGAACAGCAAGCCCTGCCGCTTGAGCCATAAAGCCAGCCGCCGGAATACGCGGATGGAACAACCATGCTCTGGCTGTGTATTGAACTACCGCATCTGTCGGTGGAGGCTTTTGGCGATGCCGAGGCTGCCGACCGGCCGCTAATCATTAGCGAAGCCGGCACGGTGATTGACTGCAATCGCCAAGCGCTGCGCTACGGGATCAAAATTGGCATGACGCCAGCGGCTGCACATGCACTCGCAGAAGGCCTGCGTCACCACCCTCGCGTCATGCAAAACGAGCAAAAAAGGCTGGAGCAACTCGCTACTTGGGCGGGGCAGTTCACATCTCGGGTCAGCCTGAGTCCGCCTTCAGCGCTTTTGCTTGAGATTGGCGGCAGCCTGCGCTATTTCCACGGTCTCGAACCATTACGGCAGCAGCTTGAGGAAGGTCTACAAAGACTGGGCCATCGAGGCACCATTGGTATTGCCCCAACGCCAACAGCGGCCGAATTAATGGCCCGCAGCGGCCAATCAACCGCCATTATGCAGCGCAGCAACCTAGCAGATGCGCTAGCCAGCCTGCCGCTGCAGGCACTGGCGCTCGACCGCCAACAAACCCTGGCGTTAAAGGGACTCGGCTGTCGATGTATCGGCGATATTCGGGCATTGCCAGCAGCCGGTGCATTACGTCGACTCGGCAAAGCGCTCATCCATACTTTGCAAAAAGCCTATGGTGAGCGGCCTGATCCGCGCGCGAACTGGTCACCACCGGCCCAATTTTGTAGCGATATTCAATTTCTTGAGCCTGTCACCGAGGTGGCGCAGCTCTATCCTGGCATGCGACAGCTCATTGAGGCGCTTTGCGCTGACCTGCGCCGCCGCGACGCCGGCATCATGCGACTACGTTTTACACTCCACCAGCAAGGCAGCAATCACCTGCCGTTAACGCTCGGCATGATCCGGCCCTGCCGCGATCCAAAACATATCTGCCTATTGCTCGAGCGCCGATGCGAGCGACTCAGCATTAAAGACGGCATCTTAGGTATCACTCTGCGCGCTGGACGCCTGTATGCCATGCAAGGCAGCACCGAACGATTCGACCTCATCAGCGATGATGCGGTTCACGAGCCAGAGGTTGCCTGGGCGCCCTTGGTAGAGACGCTCGATAACCGCCTTGGCAGTGATCGCGTTAAGACGCTCAGCACGCGCTCTGAACACCGTCCCGAGCGAGCTTGGCAATACAGTCGCCCCGGCGCCAGCAAGGACACACCTCATCGCCCTACCCAGGCCTCGGCGTCACGTCCTTTCTGGCTACTCCCTCACCCCCAACGCCTTCGCTGCCGCCAGGGACAGCCGGTCTATCATGGTGCGTTGATACTCGAACACGGACCTGAGCGCATTGAAAGTGGCTGGTGGGACGGTGGCGATATTGCCCGTGACTATT
The DNA here is from genome assembly GCA_965243155.1 of Spiribacter sp. Lineage (GTDB taxonomy): Bacteria > Pseudomonadota > Gammaproteobacteria > Nitrococcales > Nitrococcaceae > Spiribacter. The sequence goes on from CBDEUE010000003.1 coordinate 76,471, forward strand.
ACCAAGCACGCAACAAGCAGGGGCAGAAACTCTGGGTATTTCGTGAACGCCGTGGCGAGCGAGGCTGGTATTTACATGGGATTTTCGCCTAACCATGACAGAAACCAGCGACTATGCCGAGTTGCATTGCCTAAGCAATTTCAGCTTCCTGCGTGGAGCCTCACATCCAGAAGAACTTGTGGAGCGGGCCGCCAAGCTAGGTTATACCGCCGTCGCACTAACCGACGAATGCTCTCTCGCTGGGGTCGTTCGCGCCCATGTGGCGGCGAAAGAACACAACATCAAGCTCATCATTGGCAGTGAGTTTTACCTCAATGACGACTTGCATCTGATCCTGCTGGCCCCTGATCGCATCGCCTATGGCCGCCTCTCTGCACTCATCTCATTGGCGCGCAGCCAAGCCAAAAAAGGTAATTACCGACTAACAAAAGAAGACTTACAGGGCGGCCTGCCCGGTTGTCTGGCATTGCTGGTGGTAACACCAGACACTCAGGCTAAGGATGTTGACTGGGTAGCAAAGACCTTTCACGGCAGAGCCTGGTTAACCTGTGCCTTGCATCAAAACGGGCACGACCAACAGTGCCTTATGCGCTGCCAATCGCTTGCCAAGCGCTACCGTCTACCAGCCGTCGCAAGCGGCGGTGTCAGCATGCATCAACGTGGCCGACGCGCCCTTCGCGACACACTCGATGCCATTCGTCACGGCTGCGCTGTGCGCCAGCTCGCCGGTCAGCTCCACAGCAATGGCGAGGGATATTTGCGCCCCCGGCAAACAATGGCACGACTGTATCCCCCCGATATGCTGGCAGAAAGCCTGCGCATTGCCTGCCACTGCCACTTCTCACTCGATGAATTGCGTTACGAATACCCTGAGGAGCTGGTTGGCAAGGGTCACACGCCGCATAGCTGGCTCCGCAAACTGGTACGCCAAGGCGCACGCGAGCGCTGGCCTGATGGCCCACCCAAGCATGTCGCAAAAGCGATTCGGCACGAGCTTGAACTGATTCGCGAGCTTGCCTACGAGCCCTATTTTCTTACGGTGCACGACATTGTGGCCTTTGCCCGCAGCCGCGGCATTCTCTGTCAGGGCCGTGGGTCAGCGGCCAATTCCGCCGTCTGCTACTGCTTAGGGATCACCTCCGTCGACCCGGCACGCTCAAGCCTGCTATTTGAACGTTTTATTTCGCGTGAACGTCGCGAGCCACCGGATATTGATGTTGATTTCGAGCATGACCGGCGCGAAGAAGTGATTCAGTACATTTATCAAAAATATGGCCGCCATCGAGCGGCACTCGCAGCCACGGTCATCTGCTATCGCCCTCGTAGCGCATTGCGGGATGTTGGCAAGGCGCTGGGCCTCGAAGCTGATCAAATCGAGCGACTCAGCCGAACCATGCAATGGTGGGATGGCCGACATATCGCCCCGGAGCGACTGCGCGAAGCCGGGTTTAATCCCGATAACCCCATGATCCAGCGGCTCTTAACGCTGGTCCATAGCATCATCGGATTTCCGCGGCACCTCTCACAGCATGTCGGCGGTTTCGTAATCAGTCAGGGACCACTCAGTGAATTAGTACCAACCGAAGATGCTGCCATGGCCGGACGTAGCATCATTCAGTGGGACAAGGATGATCTGGAAACCCTGGGACTGCTAAAAGTCGACTGCCTGGCGCTCGGCATGCTCAGTGCCATTCGACGCAGCTTTTATTTAATCGAGCAACACTATGGCCAGCGATTCAACCTTGCCAGCATTCCGGCGGAGGATCCCAGTGTCTATGCCATGCTCTGCCGGGCCGACACGATGGGCGTATTTCAGGTTGAGTCACGCGCGCAAATGGCGATGCTGCCACGACTGCGGCCACGATGTTTTTACGATTTGGTCATTGAAATCTCCATTGTCCGACCTGGTCCTATTCAAGGCGACATGGTGCATCCCTATCTGCGCCGACGTAATGGCGAAGAAACCATTGACTATCCCAGCGAGGCGGTTCGTGGCGTGCTAGAACGCACGCTTGGTGTGCCAATCTTCCAAGAGCAGGTCATGCAGCTTGCCATCGTCGCGGCTGGTTTCTCCCCCGGCGAAGCTGACCAGTTGCGTCGCGCCATGGCTGCCTGGAAAAAACGCGGTGGCCTCGGCCCCTTTCGCCAACGCCTCCTACAGGGCATGGCCGAGCGAGGATATTCACCAGAGTTTGCCCAAAGGCTTTTTGATCAGATTTGCGGATTTGGTGAATACGGCTTCCCTGAGTCACATGCGGCAAGCTTTGCCCTGTTGGTCTATGTCTCGGCCTGGATCAAACATCATTATCCAGCGGTATTCCTCTGCGCCCTGCTCAACAGTCAACCCATGGGCTTTTATGCCCCGGCACAACTCGTACGGGATGCTCGTGCCCATGGCGTTGAGGTACGTGGCGTTGATGTCTGTGAGAGCGACTGGGACTGCACACTGGAGCCCGAGCCAAAAAGCTCGCATGGCTACGCCCTACGTCTTGGCATGCGTTTAATTCAAGGCCTGGGAGAAACGGCTGCCAAGCGCATCAGCGAAACGCGGGATCAAGAGGGGCCTTGGCATGATGTCGCCACCCTGGCGCGCCGGGCACAACTCGATCGTGGTCATCTACGTGCCCTGGCGGATGCCGGCGCCCTCAGCAGCATCAGCGGTCATCGGCATCAAGCCTGGTGGCAGGTATTGGGCGTGGAAGCCAATGGCCCACTGCTCGAACAAGCCCCCCATCGGGATACCGCCATCACATTACCGCCGCCCTCAGCGGCTGAGGATTTGGTGAGTGACTATCGCAGTATGGGTCTAACGCTTGGCCAACATCCCATAGCGTTTCTTCGCGATCGCCTGCAACGTCATGGCTATCGTCCAGCCAGCACATTGGCAACGATCGGTCATCGACGCATTGCTCGATGCGCCGGCTTAGTGATTAACCGTCAGCGACCTGGTGCTGCTGGCGGCGTTGTTTTCTTAACACTGGAGGATGAGACCGGCACCACCAACGTCGTCATTTGGAAGGATCTTGCACAACGTGAGCGCCGTTTGGTCATTGGCGCCCGCCTGTTGGGCGTCGTCGGTATATGGGAGCGTCGCGGCGATGTCTGCCATTTGGTCGCCGGACGCCTGGAAGACTATAGCCATTTGCTGGGGCGCCTTGAGACCCGATCAAGAGATTTTCATTAGTGGAACCGCACACGCAAAGCCTCGCTCTAATCGGTATCATATTGCTCGTTGGTTTGCTTTAACCTCCACTGACAAGGACCGCACCATGAATCGACAACGCCTAACCATTGCTTTGCTGGTCACCGCCCTGGCTTTAACTTCAACACTGGCCATCAGCCAACAAACCTTTCATCCGGTTTGGACCAATCCACAAGGCGAGCCCTGGCGCGATGAAAACGGTAACTGCTGGCGCGACCCAACACGCACGACCACGGAGCCCGTGGCCGAATGCGGTGACGTTGTCCAGGCCAGCACCTCGGCAGACGATGTTGTCGAGACGCTGCGTACCATCTACTCGGAAGTCCTCTTCGGTTTCGACTCCGCTACCCTCGGCTCAACGGGTGAATCTGCCCTGGATTCGGTCATCAATGCAGTGAGCGGCGACTGGGCAATTACGCGTATTCGCGTCAATGGCTACACCGACCGCTTAGGGAGCGAGAACTACAACGCAGCGCTCTCCATCGATCGGGCACAGGCCGTTGCCAATTACCTGGGCACCATGAAGATGCTGACCGACACCGAGATCACCGCGAATGGCTTAGGTGAGCAAAACCCTAAAGTCAGCTGCAGCGATGCGCTTGGTCGTGATGCCCTGATTGAATGTCTGGCCCCTAATCGCCGCACGGAGCTTGTGCTCACGCTCAAACGCCAAAATTAGAACGCAGTTTGTCTAACACAGAAAAACAGGGCAGCCCGGCCGCCCGGGCCTGCCTGCAGCAGGTTTTTGGCTATTCAGATTTTCGCGGTGAACAGGCACAAATCATTGATTGCCTGATCCACGGGAATGATGCGCTGGTGTTAATGCCCACCGGTGGCGGCAAATCTCTGTGCTATCAAATCCCTGCCCTGTTGCGCCCGGGGGTTGGCATTGTTATCTCGCCACTGATCGCGCTTATGGAAGATCAAGTGAGTGCCTTGCGCCAGCAGGGCGTGCGGGCCGCGGCGTTGAACTCCACGCGCTCGGGTGAGGAGCGCGCCGCCACACTCAGGGCCATTCATGCGGGCGAGCTGGATCTGCTCTATATCGCCCCCGAGCGACTACTCGGCAGCGATCTGCTCGAACAGCTCACAGCCAGTGATATTGCGCTCTTTGCCATTGATGAAGCGCATTGTGTCTCGCAATGGGGGCATGATTTTCGACCCGAATACCTGCAGCTGGGCATTCTTGGCCAACAATTCCCGCAAGTCCCGCGCATCGCATTAACGGCAACGGCCGACATCCGCACCCGCGAAGAAATTCAACAACAACTGCTGCCAGCGGATGCCCAAGTCTTTATCGCCAGCTTTGATCGTCCCAATATTCGCTATGAAGTGGGCCTGAAAGAACGTCCAAGAGAGCAACTGCTTCGCTTCATTCAAGACCGTCACTCGGGTGAATCCGGCATTGTCTACTGCATGTCACGCCGTGGCGCCGAGCAAACCGCTGACTGGCTCAATGCCCGTGGTGTCCCCGCACTGGTTTACCATGCAGGACTCGAGCAAACGACCCGCCAGGCTCATCAGACCCGTTTTTTGCGCGAGGACGGATTGGTGATGGTTGCCACCGTTGCCTTCGGAATGGGGATCGACAAACCCGATGTGCGCTTCGTTGCCCATTTGGATCTGCCGAAAACCATCGAATCGTACTATCAAGAGACCGGTCGCGCGGGTCGTGATGGTTTGCCGGCAGAAGCCTGGATGGTCTATGGGCTGCAGGATATTTACCGCGTCCGTCAGCTCAGCCACCAATCCGGCGCAAGTGAGGCCCATAAGCGCGGCGAGTACGGCCGGCTTGAAGCTTTACTCGGATTTTGTGAGACCAGCGAGTGCCGGCGACCTGCGCTGTTGGCGCATTTCAGTGAACAGCATCCGGGCGGCTGCGGCCACTGCGATAACTGCCTCAACCCGCCACGTACCTGGGATGCCACCGATGCGGCGCGGCGTCTTTTGTCCTGCGTGTATCGCACCGGCCAGCGCTTCGGTGCCGGCCATGTTATCGACGTACTGCTTGGCCGCGAACAACCCCGAATCAAAAGCCTGGGTCATGATGAGCTCAGCACCTTTGGGATTGGTCAGGATCATTCAAAAGCCACCTGGCAATCGATTGTCCGGCAATTGCTGGCCAAAGGGTTTCTGGCACCAGATCCCGCAGGACATGGTGGGTTACAACTAACGGATGCCTGCAGACCATTGCTGCGCGGCGAGGTCACTATCGAGCTGCGAGAGGATCTACCGCGGAGTACAACAGTACCCAATCGCAAGGTCAGTGCTCATGATGTGGCCGGCGACCCAGATACCTGGGCGGCGCTGCGCGCAGAACGGCGCCGCCTGGCGGAAGCAGAGGGCGTACCGCCTTATGTCATCTTCCATGACACAACGCTGTTAGCCATGCTGGAACAGCGTCCAACAACGCTAACGGAATTCGCCGAGTTGCCAGGGGTTGGCGCACGCAAACTTGAACGCTACGGCGAGGCTTTTCTGCATGCACTGGCTCAACTTGAGACCGCCTAATGCCGCCGTCTTGCACACCATCGGATTCGTCGCGCCGGTTCATTTGGATTGAGGGCACGCAAGCGAACTGTCAGCAGGCTGCGCTTGCGCTGCTCGAGAAACTGCCGACGCAAAAAATCGGCTGGATTGGCACAAGTGAGAGGGCCGCGGGCTTTGCGAGTAAGCCCGTTGGGAAGGCAAGAGAACTGCTTGGGCAGACCTTGTCTGCGGGGGTATTAGATGCGCATGACGGACTTGACCCAGATGACCTAGGCGCATTGGCTGGCACGATTGAAGGCGGGGGGTGTTGCTTGCTGTTAAGCCCGCCGGAGACGGACTGGTGGCAAACCCCCGACCCTGCCATGTTGCCATTGCTCAGTTATGGCCGCTCGCTGGATGAATGCCATGGCCATTTCATCCAGCGTCTCTGCCGATTGCTGTCTGGCGCTGATGCGGTTGAACGGATTGCGGTCGGTGCCACTGCAATCGAACCATTACCCGCTGCCTGCCAGAGCAGCAAGACGGAAGATGCCGTACCGACAGATGATCAAACTCAAGCGATTGCCGCCATCACCCGTCTGGCGGGTGATGATCATCCACGGCGCTTACTCATTACCGCGGATCGTGGCCGCGGCAAATCTGCGGCTTTGGGGATGGCGATTAAAACCCTGGCGCCCCAGCCAATACGCTTGACCAGTGTCTCGCGTGCCGCAGCCAAGCACGTCCTACAGCATGCTGCACCCACAGCGCCGATATTTCTGGCGCCGGAGCGGGTCACCGCCGACAACACATTACTCATGGTTGATGAGGCAGCGGCTTTGCCGTTAGGTCAACTCCAACAGATCATCGAACAAAACCCGCGCTGCATCCTTACCAGCACCGTGCATGGCTATGAGGGCAGCGGCCAAGGCTTGCTATTAAGACTAGCAAGACGCCTTGCCGAAGCTCCCGGTCATTTTCAGCAGCTCAACCTGACGCAACCCGTGCGCTGGGCGGCAGATGATCCCTTGGAGGCACTCGTTAACGAAATTCTGCTATTAAACGCAGAGCCATCAGCACTCCCTGCCAATCTGTCATCGGAACTCCAAATCGAACCAATCTCTGCAGACCAATTAGCGCATCAGGCGTCAAGACTGCGAGCCGTTTTTGCCCTCTTAATCAGCGGTCACTACCGCACCCGACCGCGCGATCTGCGACAACTGTTAGATGACCCGGAGCTGCAGATTTGGCATTGCACTGAGGCGGATCAAACCAGCAGCGGCGTTCTCATTGCCCGGCCCGAGGGTGGACTGAATCGCCAAATCACCGAGGCCATTCATACCGGCCAACGTCGACCGCCAGGCCATCTCATTGCACAGTCCATGACCTTTCATGCCGACATCCCCGGGGCAGCACAATTACGCGGGCTTCGAATACAACGCATTGCCGTTCATCCAGCGCGACGCCGCCGCGGCCATGGCGCGCGACTGGTGGCCGAGGCCGTAGAGTCGGCCCGACAACAGGGCATGGATTGGATTGGTACAAGCTTTGGCGACGCCCCGGAGCTGGTAGACTTCTGGATGGCCTGTGGGTTTACACCCGCACGCTACGGACATCGGCGTGATCCACGCAGTGGGGCACAAGCGGTGATTATGCTCAAACCCCTAAGCGCTGATGGCGAATCGCTATTGGCAACGGCGCAGGCAAAATTGGGCGAGCACGCGTCCAACCAACCCGGGCGGTAAATCATGCGAAAGACCGGCATCCGCATACGCGGGGCACGTCAAAACAACCTGCGCAATCTCGATCTTGATCTGCCTACCGGTGAGTTCACGGTTGTCACCGGTGTCTCCGGCTCGGGCAAGTCCTCGCTTGCCTTCGACACGATTTACGCCGAGGGACAACGGCGCTACGTGGAGACATTCTCTCCCTACGCCCGCCAGTTCCTGGATCGCATGGATCGCCCGGCCACCGATCAAATCGAGGGCATTCCCCCCGCCATTGCTATCGATCAGACCAATCCGGTCCGCACTTCGCGCTCAACCGTCGGCACCATGACCGAGCTCAATGACCACCTCAAGCTGCTGTTCGCGCGGGCCGCCAAACTCTATTGCAGCGGCTGCGGGCACGAAGTCCGCCGCGACACCGCCGAGGGCGTGTTCCAGCGCTTGCACAATCGCTGCCCGGGCCAGCGCATCGTAATTGGTTTTGATGTTGCGATTCCGGAGCAGTATGAAGAAGCCGAGGTTCGACAACTGCTTGAACGTCAGGGCTACACGCGCATCGAGCGACTCAATGATCAGCAATTACGTGTCATTCAGGATCGCCTGCGCGTTAACGAGACCCGGCGTGACCGCCTGATCGAAGCTGCAGAAGCGGCCTTTCTCCATGGCCGCGGCCATCTTGTGGCACAGGCGCTGGATGAGGAGCGGGTGGTCATCGGTGAGTACCGATTCTCACAGGCGTTGCATTGCGCTGACTGCGATTTGCATTATCGCGACCCCATCCCGAGTTTCTTTTCCTTTAACGCGCCGTTAGGCGCATGCGAAACCTGCCGCGGCTTTGGCCGGGTGATGGGCATCGATTACGGCCTTGTCATACCCAACGAGCGCCTCAGTCTCGCCGCGGGTGCAATCCGCCCCTGGCAATCGGGTAAATCCGCAGAATGCCAGGCCGATCTAATGCGTCATGCCAAAGCCAAAGGCATCGCCACGGATATTCCCTGGCAGGATCTGCCGGCCGCTGACCGCCAATGGGTGATTGAAGGCGAAGGCAAAGGCCGCGGTCGATGGTATGGCGTGCGCGGCTTTTTCGACTGGTTGGAGTCGAAAAGTTACAAAATGCACGTTCGCGTGCTGTTAGCCAAATACCGCAGCTACGACCTATGTCCGGACTGCGAGGGCGCCCGTCTCAAGCCTGAGGCATTGCTCTGGCGCTTGGGTGGTCACGATGAAGCAGCCGCGGCGCTCGCCCCAGAACATCGACACCGACCAAGGGGCATGACACTCAGTGAGTCCGGCTTCTATGGCCTGCCGGGGCTTAATTTGCATGACGTCATGCGACTGCCGTTGCATCGCGCTCGGGCATTTTTCTCGGATCTGCAATTACCCGCTGCACTGGATGAGGCCATCCCCGTGCTGATGGAAGCGATCACGCAGCGCTTGAGCTATCTGGAAGCCGTCGGAGTGGGGTATCTGACCCTCGATCGACAGTCTCGAACACTCTCCGGTGGCGAGGTTCAGCGCATCAACCTGACAACGGCACTAGGCACCTCGTTAGTTAACACGCTATTCGTGCTCGATGAGCCAAGCATTGGGCTCCACCCACGGGACATTGAGCGCATCACCGGCATCATGCAGCGGCTGCGGGATGCCGGCAATACACTGTTAGTGGTTGAACACGACCCAGACATCATGCGCGCGGCCGACCGGATTATTGATATTGGCCCAGGCCCTGGTAAAGCTGGCGGCGACATTGTCTTCAACGGCACACCCGAGGCCATCCTGACCGATAAAAATTCGCTCACCGGTGCCTATCTACGCGGTGAGCGCCAGGTGGTGGAAACACGTCACGCCCGCACCGAACCGCCTACCACCTGGCTTACCATCCGAGGCGCGTCAGAGCACAACCTCAAGAACATCGATGTACAGCTACCATTGCACCGGTTGGTCTGCTTAACGGGTGTTTCCGGGTCAGGCAAATCCACCCTGCTCGAATCCATCATCTACCGCGGTTTACGCAAACAATTGGGCGAGGCGAGCGACCCGCCAGGCGCGCATGCGGGCATCGAAGGCGTTGAGTCCATCCACGAAGTGGTGCTGGTGGATCAGTCGGCAATCGGACGTACCACGCGCTCCAACCCGGCCAGCTACGTTGGTGCCTTCGACCCCATTCGCAAGGCCTTTGCTCGTGAGCCGCTTGCCAAAGAGCGTGGCTACACCCCCGGCACGTTTAGCTTCAACGCGGGTGCCGGCCGTTGCCCGGCCTGTGGCGGCAACGGGTTTGAGCATGTGGAGATGCAGTTTCTCTCGGATGTTTACCTGCGTTGCCCCAGCTGTGATGGCAAACGCTATCGAGAGACCATTCTGGAAGTGCGAATGGCGCCTTCTTATGGCTGCGACCGGTCACCTGCCTCGATTGCCGAATGCCTCGAGATGACCGTGGATGAGGCCATTACGTTTTTTGCCGATCATCGCGAGATTCTTCGTGCGTTAGAACCGCTGGCTGCGGTTGGGCTTGGTTACATGCAGCTTGGCCAGCCCGTGCCAACCCTCTCCGGCGGCGAGGCCCAACGCCTAAAGCTAGCGGGCCATCTGGCCAAAGCGGGCAAACGCGGCGAAGGCCATAAGCTTTTTCTGTTTGACGAGCCTACGACCGGGCTGCATTTCGACGACATCCGCGTGCTGTTAGCGGCATTTGAGAAGCTGCTGGTCGCCGGCCATTCTTTGGTCGTCATCGAACATAACCTCGATGTCATGTTAGCCGCCGACCATTTAATTGATCTTGGGCCCGAAGGTGGCGAGGGCGGTGGCCAACTCATCGCAACGGGCAGCCCGCAGGCGCTGATGGAAGTGGCGGACAGTCATACCGGTGCTGCGTTAAAACGCTATGTCGCAGCAGCTCAACCTCAGCCCGCGGTGCTGCAGGTCGCTGATCGTACCGAGACCCTCTACCAAGACAACGCGATCGCGGTTCGCAACGCGCGTGAACACAACCTCAAAGGTATCGATCTGCGCATCCCCCGCGACCGATTGACCGTGATAACCGGACTTTCCGGCTCCGGCAAGAGCACCGTCGCCTTCGACATTCTGTTTAACGAAGGCCAAAGGCGCTACCTAGAATCACTGAACGCCTATGCACGGCAGTTCGTGCAGCCCGCCGCTAAACCCGATGTCGATGCCGTCTTTGGCATCCCGCCAACGGTCGCCATCGAACAGCGCACCAGCCGCGGTGGACATAAAAGTACCGTCGCCACGATGACCGAGCTGCATCATTTCCTGCGGTTGCTCTTTGTCAAACTGGGGACTCAGTACTGTCCCGAGTGCGAACTCCCGGTGCGCGAGCAAACCCCAGACTCCATTCTGGCGCATCTGCTTGAGGCCCATCGAGACACCCGCATTCGGTTGTTGGCTCCGCTGGTTATCGCTCGCAAGGGTTATTACACCGACCTTGCGCAGTGGGCGGCAGGCAAGGGCTTTTCGCAGTTGCGGGTAGACGGGCAGATGCTGGATACCGACAACTGGCCAAGACTGGATCGCTACCAAGAACATGATATCGATCTACCGGTGGCCGAACTGGAGGTCGACCCGGCCAATGAAGCAGCACTGAAAGAAGCGCTGGAGCGCACGCTGGCCTACGGCAAAGAGCAACTGCGCGTGATCGATGCAGACGGTACTGAGACGCTTTATTCAGCGGAACGGGCCTGTCCCGGCTGCCGGCGCAGCTTCGCTCCACTGGATCCGCGACTTTTCTCCTACAACACGCGTCATGGCTGGTGCCCACAGTGCTTTGGTACTGGCGTGATACTGCCAGGCTTTGATGCCGAGCAGACCGGCGAGGAGCGTGAATGGCGGCGAAAAAACCAGGATGACACCCAACCAATGGTCTGCCGCAGCTGCCAGGGTCATCGCCTACGTCCAGAGGCGCTATCAGTGCGGTTATTCGAGCGCGGCATTGCGGATTATGGCGCCCTCTCGGTTGCCGAAGCGGCATCAACATTCGCAGACTTACCATTATCCGGCCGAGAGGCTTTAATTGCCCGCGATGTTGTCAGCGAGCTGCAAAGCCGGCTTAACTTTCTGCAGGCTGTTGGCCTGGGTTATCTCACCCTCGATCGCGCCGCCCCCACGCTCTCCGGTGGCGAGGCTCAGCGCATTCGCCTTGCCGCGCAGCTGGGCTCGAACCTCCAGGGCGTTTGTTACATTCTTGATGAACCAACGATTGGTCTGCATGCCCGCGACAATCGCATGCTGCTCGACACCCTCGAGGCGCTGGAGCGCAAGGGGAACACGATGGTGGTGGTGGAGCATGATGAGGACACCATCCGCCGCGCGGAACACGTAATCGACTTAGGCCCCGGCGCCGGGAAACGCGGCGGGCGTATTATTGCCGAAGGCCGGGTGGATGACCTACTCGCCAACCCAGATTCCATCACCGGCCGGGCACTTGCTAACCCACTGCGTCACCCGGTTCGAGGCGAGCGACGCGACGGCCACGATGCTCAAGCCATCACACTCAGCGCGGCTTCAACCAACAACCTCAAAAACGTCAAGGCACACTTCCCACTGGGCCGGCTTATCGCGGTATCCGGAGTCTCTGGCTCGGGCAAAAGTACATTGGTGCGTGAGGTGCTGCATGGCGCGGTAAAAACGGCGCTCAACGGGGGCCAGCCAAAAACACGCATTCAGGGCTGGGAGTCGATCGACCGAATTCTTGAAGTGGATCAAACCCCGATCGGCAAGACACCACGCTCCTGCCCCGCCACCTATGTCGGGATTTATGACGAGATTCGCAAACTCTTCGCTCAGACGGAGGAGGCACGCATTCGCGGTTATGGCCCCGGGCGGTTTTCCTTTAACACCAGCGAGGGACGCTGCCCGGAATGTGAAGGCCAGGGCATGCGGCGTATCGAAATGAACTTTCTGCCGGATGTCACCGTGCCCTGCGATATTTGTCATGGTAAACGCTTTACCGCAGAGACACTGGCCGTCACTTGGCGCGGCTGCTCCATCGGTGATGTGCTCAATATGGACATCGAAACGGCGGTGGATTTCTTTGCGGCGCACAGCAAACTCCACCATACCCTAGGGCTCCTCCGTGACACCGGTTTGGGCTATCTGACGCTGGGTCAACCCAGCCCGACGCTATCCGGTGGGGAGGCACAGCGCATTAAACTTGTCAGCGAACTGGCCAAGGCCCGACCGGATATCCGCCGTGGCCGGGTGACGAAAACACTGTATATCCTCGATGAGCCCACGGTGGGTCTGCATATGGCCGATGTCGAACGCCTCATTGGGGTACTGCATCGGCTCGTGGATGCCGGTCATACTGTGGTGGTTATTGAGCATAATTTGGATGTACTGGCGGAAGCCGACTGGCTGGTCGACATGGGCCCAGAAGGGGGCAACGCGGGCGGCCAGATCGTTGCTCAAGGACCACCTGAACTCGTCTGCCGCCAGCCAGATTCTCATACCGGGCGTCTGCTCGGTGAATTCCTCGACCAGAAAAATTTAACTCACGAAGGAGTCAACAGTGCCGAAAAGTGAAGTCTTCAAAGCCCGCACCCCACTCGCCTTAGATAAAGCGCGAACGATTATTGAGGCAGCCCGTGCCCGTGGCCGCGAGCACGGTTTTATGCCGCTCACGGTCGTGGTCCTCGATCTGGGCGGCAATACAATCGCCATGGAGCGTGAGGATGGCTGCGGCATCATGCGTGAGCCCGTTGCGCGCGGCAAAGCCGCCGGCGCACTTGGCTTTGGTATCGCCAGTCGCACCATTGGCGCGCGCAATCAGGGCCGTGACGCCTTTATGGCAGCAGCAGCCGCGGCGGCCGATGGAGAATTCATCCCCGTGCCTGGCGGCGTGGTTGTACTCGATCAGGGTGAGGTGATTGGTGCGGTTGGCATCAGTGGCGATGTCTCAGACGCCGATGAGGAGTGCGCCATCGCGGGTATCGAAGCCGCGGGCTTTACGGCCGGGATTGATACACCGGACGAGGCGTAATTAGTCGTCTCGCCCCCGCTTGAATGCCGCGAGCGCTCGGCGGTCGCGGCGTTCGGGCCGGTGCTCGGGCCGTGGCAAGGCAGCGGCTGCCGTGCGCATTTCTAAACGCTGCTGCTCTCGCGCGGCCAGGCTTTCGGGCGTCTCACGATAGAGGGTTTGCGCCACCGCAGCGGGCCCACGTTGCTCGGATAAGCCCTCAATATCGATCTCAAAGGTCATTGGACCTTTGCGGATATTCAGGCGTTGACCAAGCTTCACAGCTCGGGCCGGTTTGGCCCGAATCCCATCAACGCTGACTTTGCCCGTTTTAATAGCCTCGACCGCTAGCCGGCGGGTTTTAAAAAACCGCGCCGCCCACAGCCAGCGATCAAGCCGGACCGAATCAGTTGCCGACATAGCCCCCATAGCTGCCATGAACATAGCTGGTCAGCTCAGCCAGTTTGAATTCGCGATCTTGGACCACGGCGGCCATCAGATCACGCACCGAAATCATCCCCAAGACTCGATCCTCTTCCATCACCGGCAGATGACGAATATTGCGCTCAGAGACGATGGCCATCGCCTCGTCAATGGGTGCGCTCGGCCCAATCCAGAACACCTCGCGCGTCATCACAGTCTCAAGCGGCGTCGCCGCAGGATCTAATCCCTCGGCAAGGACTCGGCGCAAGACATCTCGCTCGGTAAACACACCAAGCAGCGCCTGCTCCGGCGTCATCACCAGCACCGCGCCCATATTGTGCCGGTTCATGAGTGCCACTGCCTCGGCTGCTGTGGCATCTGGCCCGAGTGCATGCAAGACACCGGCGCGCTCTGCCAACAGGCTTTTCACGGTCCCCGTCATATCAGCCACCTCCGCTGCCAATCCAGCTCAGCCCAAGGGCTCTTTGGCCACCACAATACCGTCACGGTCGGCACAGAGCCATTCGCCCGGATTTAGGGTGACACCCGCCAGCGTCACCACAACACCAACCTCCCCTTCGCCGCGTTTTTCGCTTTTGCAGGGATGTGTGTTTAACGCCTTAATGCCAACATCCAAGTCGGCCAAATCGGCGGCATCGCGCACACAGCCATAGACCACGACACCGCTCCAGCCATTATCCCGTGCCTTGGCCGCCAGCAAATCCCCCAGCAGCGCGCAGCGCAGTGAACCCGCGCCATCGACAACCAGCACCCGGCCCTCACCCGGCGTCTCGAGTAATTCCCGCACCCGGCTGTTATCCTCGAAGGTCTTGACGGTTTGTATGAGCCCGGCAAATCCATGCCGGCCGCCATAATCGGTGAATATCGGCGCCATGACGCGCAGCTGTTCAGAGAATTCATCACATAAATCGGTGGTCTTAATGGCCATCGGCGTACTCCCTTGGTCTGCCAGAGCAAAGCTAACCGCCCCGTCACGCTCGAGCAACCATGGAAGCGTAGAATGGCACCACGATGACAAAAACAACACCAGCTAAAAAATCCGAAAAGGGGCATGAGATCTCACTTGCCGAACGGCTGGCTCGCCGGTCTGCGCCGATTATCGTGGGTGTGGCCGGCGACAGCGGATCCGGCAAGAGCACTTACACCCAGGGTATTGAGTGGCTGCTCGGGCCTGAGCTGGTGAGTCAGATTAGTCTGGATGGTTACCATGCCGAGGATCGCGCCAGCCGACGGACCAGCGGTCGCTCACCGCTTGACCCCGATGCCAACCATTTGGCCCAGGCCGCAGAGCATTTAAGCCGCCTGCGTCATGGGGAAGCCGTTGATATCCCCACCTATGATCATTCCACGGGCAAATTCGGTGCGCCACAGCGTTGCCAACCCACACCGGTTATCATGGTGGAGGGCCTGCACACGCTCTATCCAATCTTTAAGCCGGTGCTAGATTATTCGGTGTATGTGGATACGGTCGCGGCGGTCAAGTTGGTCTGGAAAAAGACGCGCGATACCCGCGAGCGTGGCTATGCCAGCGCCGAGGCGGAAGCGGAAATCGAACGCCGCAGCAGCCACTATGAACAATGGATTGCCGGCCAACAGAATGACGCCAATGTCATTCTGCGCATCCATCCGAGTGAACTCGGCCGTCTTGCCACCGGCGTGCTTAATGAACGCGATCTTGAACCAAGCTATCACCTCGAGGTGATCGTCACGCCAATCGATGATCATGACCAGCCGTTATTTCTGCCGGTTGACCTTAATAACATGACACGGCAGCAGGCCCTGCCCTTCATGCTTGCCACCGTCTCCAGCGAGTTTCACGGCCGCAATGTCAACGTTTTGCATGTTGACGGGCATATGGCACCCGCGGCGTTGGCAACCTTGGAGCAGGCCATCTGTGCGTTTATTGGTTTACCCGCGCCCGGCGGCTCGCCGCCGGATGCACAGCGACAGCCCGCCGCGGTGCGCTTTGCCCAGATGCTCATCGCCTGGCCTATCCTCAACCGGATTGCGGCACTGACCAGTTAAGCGGCTTTAAAGGCGTCAATGGCGGGTTGCATGCGCTCCACACAAGCGCGCCCCTCGGCAATCGCCTCTTCGCCGCGATGCAGTTCCAACAAGCCGATATGCGCAAGGCGCGGAGAGATTAAAAGATCTGGCGGATCACCAGCCATGCGACTGCGGGTAATGCGATCCTGCATCACGTTGACTGAGGTTGCGATGACATCAAAAACGCCCGGGGTACTGTCCTGCCCCCCGCGCTGAAGCTGCGCCTGCAAAGCCTCTGCACCATCCCGAAAACTGCTTGAGAGTCGATGCCAGAGTGCCATGGCGGGATGATCGGCATCGCCTGCCTCGTCACTGATCGTCTCGGTGGTTTTCTCAACCCGACCCATCGGCCCCTGAATGCGCCGGCCAATTAGACCACCACTGAGGTTGACTGCGATTACCCGATCGGCGCCCATGGCATGACAAAGAGAGACCGGCACCGGATTGACCAAACCGCCATCCACCAGCCACTCGCCATCAATCTGCACCGGCGTAAAAACGCCCGGCAACGCCATGGAGGCCCGCACAGAAAGCGCCAGATCGCCTTCACGCAGCCAACGCTCCTGGCCGCTGTAGAGATCCGTCGCCACCACCCCCAATGGCAACTTCAGATCGGCAAAGTCGACATCGCCAAATGTCTCATGGAAACGCGCCATTAACCGACGACCCTGAATGAAGCCGCCATTCCCAAGAGCAAAGTCTAAGTAGCTCAAGACATCACGGCGGTTGAGGGAGGTTACCCAGCCTTCAAACGCCTCGATATGCTCGCTGCAGAGCATGGCGCCAACAATGGCGCCCACTGAGGTGCCCGCCACAATATCCGGGCGGATACCCTGCTCAGCCAGCGCCCGAATGACACCTAAATGCGCCCAGCCCCGGGCCGCGCCGCCGCCCAAGGCCAAGCCAATGCGGGGATACGGGGTATCCCCCTGGGTGGCATCAGTCATCGGCTTTAATCGCCTCAAACTCGATAATCAAATCAACTTCATCACTCACTAGGTCGCCTTGCAACGCGTATTCCATGCCAAATTCACTGCGCAGCAAACTGCCTCGCGCTGAACCACCTAAGGTGTCCTTACCACCAATCGGATGCGGTGCACGGCGGTTGAGCGTCAAATCAAGGGTGAGTGGCTGCGTCACGCCGCGAATAGTGATGTCACCCCGCAAAGTGCCGGTTGTCTCACTCGCCGCCTCATAGCTGGTTGCCTCAAAAATGATGTTCTCGTGCGCCCCCGTATCCAGAAAATCGTCATCGCGAACATGGTCGTCGCGGCCCTCGTGGCCCGTGAAAACACTACGCGCATCAATCGTGACTAAGCCGGAAAGAAGTTGCTGCTCATCCGCATCGTAGACGAACTCGCCTTCCACTTGGGTGAACATGCCCAGAACATCGGCATACCGTGCATGCCCCACCAAAAAGCCAATGCTCACGTGTCCTGGATCGAGAACAAAGCGCTCGGGCGCAGCGGTGGTGGGGGCAGAGACAATCAACCCCATGAATAATGAGAAAATCAATGTCAATCGACGCATTGCAGGCTCCTTGTTCAAAACGGACGACGCAGTGATTGGGTGATATCGACCATGAAGGAATAGCTCAGCAGTACCAAAAGGATGGCAGCAATCGGAGTGGCCCAACTCACCGGCATCCCTGGCGCCATCAAAACAGCAAGCCCCACGCCCTGAATGGCACAAATAACGCGCCGGCGCTGTGAGGGGGGCAGCGTTTGCCGCAATGCCGACCAGCGCCAGCCGGCCATCACGTAGGCATAGCGCCACAATCCAATCAACATCACCCAGGCCCCAGCGCGATCCAGCGCCACAACCCAACCACAGAGTATGAGCAGCAGGAAGGCATCAAGTTCCATATCAAAGCGCGCGCCAGCGGCGGTCTGGCAGGCCAAGCGCCGGGCCACCAGCCCGTCTAGGCCGTCAAGCATGACCGCCACCAACGCAATCGCAAAGGGTAATGCCATCTGCCCTGCCAAGTCGTCGGCGGCGGGTAGCAAGCCCAATAGCAGCATCACGAGTATGGCGCGGCCCATGGTGACCCGGTCGGCCGGCGTCAATGGTGCCCAGCGACGATACCGCCAAATCGTGGCCGCAAGACCGAAATATCCCAATAATGCCACCGGCATGACCAGCGCCGGCAACGCAAGCAACAGCCGCAGCCCGCCGACGGCGGCCGCCAGCACGATCGCCCCTACCAGTAGATCGGGAAGAATTGGCCAGCCCCATCGGTCGGTTGCAGAAGGAACCAATGCTACTCTCCCGCTATCGGATATCGCGCAGAGTCTAGCAGGCAGAACAAGGAGCCGCTCTAATGCCGACAGCCAGCGCCAAGGCGTTTTGGATTAACCAACCCGGCAAGGGAGAACTCCGCGAGGAGGTGTTGCCGGATCCGGGTCCCGATGAACTGCGAATCCGTACGCTCTACAGCGGCATTAGTCGCGGCACCGAATCGCTGGTGTGGAACGGCCAAGTCCCTCGTAGTGAACATAAGCGAATGCGCGCCCCCTTTCAGGCGGGTGATTTTGGCGCAGCGGTAAAATACGGCTACTGCAATGTTGGCGTCGTTGAGGCAGGTCCGCAGGCGTGGTTGGGACAAGAGATTTTTTCACTTTACCCCCATCAGACCCTCTACAACCTACCGATGATCGCGGCCTGCCCGCTACCGCCGGCCCTACCCGCACACCGAGCGGTGCTCGCCGCCAATGCCGAAACCGCGCTGAATGCACTTTGGGATGCCAACCCACGGCCGGGCGAGCGCATCATTGTCATTGGTGCCGGCGTGGTTGGCGCATTAACGGCCGCTCTCTGCCAGACGGTGCCGGGAACCGAAGTGGTACTCATCGACAAAAACCCGGCTCGGCGTTATCTAGCAGCCCGACTGGGCGTTGGATTTATGCTCCCCGAGGAGGCGGAGAACCATGCTGATCGTGTCATTCATGCCAGCGGCAGTGAGGCCGGGCTGCAACTGGCACTGCGTCTGGCTGGGTTTGAGGCAACCATCCTAGAGCTGAGCTGGTTTGGCGATCGCCAGATTGCACTACCACTGGGCGAGGCCTTTCATTCGCAACGCTTAACGCTGCGCGCCAGTCAGGTCGGGCATCTGCCAGCGGACATGCGCTCCCGCTGGGATCATCGACGCCGACTGCAAAAAGCCTTGGAGCTGCTCGCCGCGCACCCCGACTGGGAGGCCCTGATTGATGGTGAGAGCCGGTTTGATAACCTGCCGCGCGCCTATCCCGAAGTTATTCAAGGTGACGGGCTCTGTCACCGTATTCGTTACAAGGAGTAGACATGTTCCGGGTCACGGTTCGCGATCATTTTATGATTGCCCACAGCTTTCGCGGCGAGGCCTTTGGCCCTGCCCAGGCGCTGCATGGCGCTACCTATATTGTTGACGCCACGTTTTTTCGCGAAACGCTGGATGCCGCCGGCATGGTGGTCGATATTGCGCGTGCCACCGAGGTGTTGCACTCAACACTGGCCCGCTACAACCTAAAAAACCTAGATGAGCTACCCGAGTTTGCTGGGCAAAACACGACCACCGAATTTCTCTGTCGGCATGTTGCCGATGTACTGGCCGAAGCCATCGAACAGGGCGAGCTTGGTGAGACCGCGCATGGCGTTGACCGTCTGCGCGTGACATTGCATGAATCGCATATCGCCTCCGCCGCCTACGAGCGTGCCCTAAAACCGTGACGCCATGGTTCTTTTTGGTGCCGGGATCGATCGATCGACCCACAGGCGGCAGTCGCTATGATCGATCGATCGTTACTGGCTTGCGCGAGCAGGGTATCGAGGTGACGGTGGCGGAGCTGGATGGCACATTCCCAGCGGCGGACCATCAAGCGCAACAAGCCACTGGCGATGCCCTTGCGGCTATCCCCAACGGCAGCCGGGTGATTGTAGATGGGCTTGTCCTCGCCGCTCTGCCCGATGTTTTTGCGCAGCACGCCGCAAGGCTTGTGCTGATTGCCCTCGTCCATCATCCAGTGGCCGATGAAACCGGCCTTGAGCCCCCAAAACAGGCCGAATTTCTTGCGCGCGAGGCCCGGGGTTTAGGGCAAGTACATGGAGTCATTGCGACCAGTCAATTCACCGCGGCAAGACTCAAGGAACTTGCGCTCTATGCAGGCCCGATTGCTGTGGTGGAACCCGGCTGCAGTCAACAGCCAATCGCCAGCGGCAGTGACAGCGAGGTATTCCAAGTGCTCTGCCTTGGCTCACTCATCCCACGCAAAGGCCAACATATCTTAGTTGAGGCACTGGCAACCCTCACCGAACTGCCTTGGCAGTGTCATTGTGTTGGCAGTTTGACGCTGGATGCTCGCTATGCCGAGCAAGTGCAAACCATGATTCGCCAACACCGCTTGCAAAGCCGTGTCACCCTCACCGGCATCCTCGAATCCGACGCACTGGATCATCGGTTTCACCGCAGCGATATCTTTGTCTTGCCCTCGCTCTACGAGGGTTATGGCATGGTCATTACCGAAGCCATTGCCCGGGGCCTACCAGTGGTGACCACCAAGGCCGGGGCGCTACCACAAACTCTGCCGGCCGAAGCCGGCATCACGGTGACACCAGATGACCCCAGCATGCTGGCCAAGGCCTTGGCGCGACTTTTCTGCGATGACGATTTTAGACAGCAGTTACGGGATGGCGCTCTTGGGGCGAGAATGCAGTTGATCGACTGGCCGGAGACTGCACACCACTTCTATCAGGCCGCCGAGGCACTAACACACCATGCCTGAGCAATTTGATGATCACTGGCTAACACTGCGGGAACCGGCCGATCATGCCGCCAGACCCGCCTCTCTTCTCCAACAACTGACCGCTGCAATGCCCGAGCAGGCACCTTGGCACATCGTCGACCTGGGGGCTGGCACCGGCAGTAACCTGCGCTACTTGGCGCCTAGGCTGGACGGCAACCAGCAATGGTTGTTGCTTGATCATGATGCCGAGTTACTCAACCAAGCCATCAACAAAGCGCCCATTGCCAATGCCACTAAAGTGGAAACCCATGTCCAAGACATCAGCGCGTGGCCGCTCCCCATCAAAGACGCGCATTTAGTCACAGCTGCGGCCTTGCTTGATTTAGTGACGGCAGATTGGCTTGCCCAGTTGGCGCAAGCCTGCGCCCAGCATCGTCTGCCCGCCTTATTGGCGCTGAACTACGATGGTCGTATCAACCTGTCTCCAGAGCACCCCAGTGATGCGCTGATCATTGCGGCAGTTAACGCCCATCAGCAAAGTGAGAAAGCCATGGGCCTGGCGCTTGGCCCCAAGGCCGTCGAAGTGGCTCGGCAACAGTTCATGGCACAGGGCTACCAAGTGCTGGTCATGGCAAGCGATTGGCAACTCACGCCGGCGCAGCCCGCATTGCAGCGGGCACTCCTAGAAGGTTGGCACGAGGCCGCCTGTGCCCAACAGCCCCAACAGGCCGCTTTATTCGATATCTGGCTGCAAGACCGAATCGCCCAGCTTGCCAGCTCAGAGATCCGCGTTGGTCATCAAGACATTCTGGCCATCCCATGAGCAGGCTGTTGCGCTGGTTGATCAGTGCGGGGCTCATCGGGTGGATCGTCATTCAACATGCCGACCCACTCATCCATACACTGGCGCAGACCCAGCCCCTATGGATCGCACTGGCCCTGCTGCTCAGCATCGGGCAGGTGTTGCTTTCGGCCTGGCGCTGGCGGTTTACCGCTTTACAACTCAACACCCAGCTTGGGCTTCGCCGGGCCGTCGCCGAATACTATCTAGCGATGCTGATCAACCAGGTATTACCGGGCGGGGTCGTCGGTGATGCCCAGCGCGCTTGGCGTCACGGCAAAGATAGCCCGCGGTGGCAACCTGCTGCTCAGGCGGTGGTTATCGAACGGCTTGCGGGTCAGTTTGCCATTCTCGTTTTTATTCTCCTGAGCTGGCCCTGGCTGCCCCTATCCGTGACTGAGCCCATTGCCTATGGCGCGGCCGGGCTAGGTTTGCTCGTGCTGTCGGCTTTTGCGCTGAAAGGCAGGATGCCGGCCGTCGTCACCGGCAGCCGATTCATCAGCGCGATGCGTGATTGGGGTCACGCGGTACGGGTGTCGCTGTTTTCACCGCGCGTTCTGCCTGTGCAACTGGGGGTTTCCCTGGTGATCGCTGCCAGCTATATCGCCATCTACGTCTGTTGTGTGCTGGCGATAGGCGCAAGCGGCCATATGGCAGTCTGGTTGCCTTTATTGCCACTGGTGCTGATTGCCATGCTCATCCCAGTTAGCGTGGGGGGCTTGGGTCTGCGTGAGGGTGCTGCCGCCATGCTCTGGCCATTGGCCGGACTGCCAGCTGCCGAAGGCATTGCGGCTGCCTTGCTCTACGGGGGTGTTTGCTTACTCGCCAGCATGCCGGGCGTTTGGGTCATATCCAAACGGTAGAGCTGATCGGGCCCCATCGCAAAGCGCGTCACGGCTGGGCGTAGAGCTTCATCCATATGCTCAATCGCCGGCAACTGGAGCCCGGTTGGCCCAGCACCGATGATCACCGGTGCGATGGTCAGATAGAGATAATCCACCAGTCCGGCGGCAATCCATGCCGACACCGTTCGCGCGCCGCCTTCGACGAGCAGTCGCCGCACGCCAGCCTCCGCCAACGCCCGACGGATGTCGGCAACAGACTCGGAGGCCGGTGTCAGTCGATCATCCGCCATCGGCACTTTTACATCGGCCGGAGCAACCACCCAAGTAACGGCACTGGAGTCAGCGAAAATCCGCCAATGAGCACTCAAACCACTGCGACTGACATGCACCACACGCCGCGGCTGTGGACCCGTGACGGCCCGAACGGTGAGCTGTGGATTGTCTGCCACCACGGTACCCGCACCCACTAAAACCGCATCACAGAGCGCGCGTAATCGATGCAAATGGGTACGATCCGCATCACTGGTGACAAACTGCGCATGACCACTTGCCGTCGCAATACGACCATCCAGGCTCTGGCCCAGCTGCGCAATCACTAAGGGCGCCTCGATCGGTGGCGAGAGAATAGGCGCATAGCGCTGCTCAAGGGTATCAACCGCCTCGGATGTGGAAAGCCCCTGCAGATCCGCCGGCAGTTGCTGATTGGGCGCCTGCGGTGAAGAAAATTCGCCATGACAAGCCCGCAGCATCCGCTGCCAGTCACGTTCAACCGCGGTGGTTAGCATGGACTTTCCAGTTGGTTAAGGCGCTCCTCGAGCAGATCAGGGAAGCGTTTGAACCAGGTGGCGTTGAGCGGCGAGGGATGCGGCAGTGGGTGTAAGCGCAATGACCGGACATCTTCATTGGCCAGCGTGTAGTCAATGGATAAGGAAGCTTGAAATCGATCTGGCCGCTGCCAGTGGTGCGTTAAATATTGCTGCAGCGCTTTCGGCTGGTGGATACCGAACCAAAAGAAGGCTTCTCGGCCTAGCGTTATGATATCGCGGCCTTGCCATAGGGTGGTTAAGACCTGCGCCACCAGCGGCTGAAAGCGGCGTTTAATCGCCATTGACCAGGCTTTGTTGCCCAATGGTTTATACGGCACCGTGTTAAGCCAGAAATAAGACTCGCCAGCCTTCAATGCCTGCTCGGTCGTCACCATTTCGCCATGATGATGACGTTGATAGAGGACCCGTCGCAATTGCCGGCCGCCGGCGCCAATGAACGGCACACCATGATGAATTTCATCGCGCCCGGGGTCTCGGCCAAAGAAGGCAACCGCAGCATCAGCAGGTCCTAGACCAAATACCGGGTCACGCAAATCGCGTCCTGCGGCGGCATAGACTGCCTCATCGACCCCGGGCAAATCCGTGGCTTCACGTTGGAAACACGCCAAAAGCGGCGCCGGCAGCGACTGCATCCTAGTGCAGGGTCGCCTGACGCTCCCGCGTCTCACGCAAGACGCCGACTACATCCTCTTCCCAGCTCTTCGCTAATTCCGACTGCGCCATCATGGCGGAGATTTCGTCGGCACTCACCGGCGCCCCTCCTTCGTCACCCACGGCCAGCCGAGAATGGTGCTCATCACGCAGTTCATAGGCACGCTCACCGCTATCGCCATCACCGACTCGCAGCGTAATTTCGTCGGCATCGATGACCGCACGCCAATTCACCTGCGCCATCCAACCACGGGCATTCGAATACAGCGACACGCCCGCAAGCTCATGGCCGCTTTGGCGCTCGGTATCCATGACATGAACACTGCTGGTGAGATGCTCGAAGGGAGCATCCTTGAGAATCCGGAGCAGCTCTTCCTTGGGGATCAGGGAATCGGAACTCATCACAGGGACCCTCGCTTGGTTGCTTTCATCGAATGGTCTCATCATACAACCCGATCGTCGGTCTGTTGAGTGATTCTGCTTTCAGGTATCATCAAATCTTTGCGATTACCACTCCCGAAGCCACCGGCAATCGCCATGTCCAATACATCGAACCAAAAACGCCGGCGTGCAGAGCGCACCCGGGCGTTTATTGAAGAACTCATACAGCGTTTTCCGGCTTGTTTTAGTGCCGATGCAAAGGCTATTCGCCCACTTGCGATTGGCATTGAAAAAGAATTGAAAAAAGCGCTGGCCGCAGATGGCGATGAAGCGCCCCCCGGGTGGCTGATTCGGCAGGCGCTGGCACGCTATACGCGCGCTCCGGCCTACCTGGCCGCGATCATGGCTGGGGGTGATCGCATCGACCTGCAAGGCCAAGCGGTGGAGCCAGTGACTGAGGATGCCATCGCCCATGCCCGCGAACGACGCGCCGAGCAAAAAGCCCAAGCGGCAGAGCGGCGGCGTCAACGTGCCGAAGCAGCGGCAGAGAAACGTCAGCAGGAGAAACTGCAACGGCTAGCCGATCACTTTAACCATTGAGTTTTTATTCACCACAAACAAAGAGCGAATAGTGGAGCGAGCAATTAATCTTGCCGAAATGAGTCTGGAAGCACTGGATGCCCTGCGCGCGCAGGTCGACTCCGAGCTTGAAGCCCGGGCGTTTGAGGAACAATTACGCCAGGAACTGCAATCGCATATGAAAAAACAGGCCTGGATCGAGAGTCATCATGAGGCGCAGCGACGACGTCGCTAATCCCATTGCCGCAACGGGACTTGGCGACCTGATTCGGCAGCCAGCGCGAGCCGGGATGCTCACATAGGAGTTTTGGATTGATCTGGGAAGGCTGGCTGACAATTGCCGTGGTGCTCATGGTACTGGGAGGGCTGGCCAGCGGACGCTTTTCACCCGTCGCCACCCTATTTTGCGGCCTCGCCATTCTGGTGACGACCGCCGCCGTTACTGGCAGCAATCAATTAATCGACGCACCCGATTTAGCGAGTGGTTTTGGCAGCACCGGCCTGCTGACGGTAGGGCTATTATTCGTGGTCGCCGCGGGGCTCACGCGCACCGGCGGTGTTGCGCTGCTCACCCGACCGTTACTAGGCGGTGCCGGGGGGCTGCGCTCGGCGCAATGGCGATTACTCACGCCAGTGGCCGGCCTGAGTGCCTTTCTTAATAACACCCCCATCGTGGCGATTTTTCTTCCGGTGGTCGACGATTTAGCCCGCCGCCTCAAAGTACCGGCCTCCCGGCTCTATCTACCATTGAGCTATGCCGCTATTCTCGGTGGCACCTGCACGCTGATTGGCACCAGCACCAATCTGATTATTAATGACCTGTTGCGCGGCCAAACCGCCGATGCGGGGTTGGCGCTATTTGATCTGGCCTGGGTTGGCGTGCCGGTTACATTGGTGGGTCTCACCTATATCCTGCTGACCTCTGGCCTATTGCTACCCGATCGACGCGAGGCGATGGCGGAGCGCCTCGACCCCAAGCGTTACACCGTAGAAGTGGAAGTGGTCGCCGACGGACCCTTGGTGGGGCAGAGCATCGAAGAGGCAGGACTGCGTCATTTAAGTGGGCTTTTTCTTGCCGAAATCGATCGGCGCGGCCGTATTCTGCCGGCGGGTTGCACCCAGCGAAATCCTCCAGGGCGGCGATCGCTTGGTATTTGTGGGTGTGCTTGAGTCGGTTGTCGACCTGCATAAAATGCGCGGTTTAAAACCGGCCACCGATGCCGTCGATGATCTCGACGAGCCTCGGCGCGAACGCTGCTTGGTTGAGGCGGTGGTTTCTCAATCCTGCCCGCTCATCGGCCGCAGCATACGGGCCGGTCGGTTTCGTGAACGCTATCAGGCCGCCGTCATCGCCGTCTCTCGCGGCGGCAAGCAGCTCACCGGCAAACTCGGTGACATCGTGCTACGCCCGGGCGACACGCTCTTATTAGAGACGCATCCCAGCTTTCTCGAGCGCCAGCAAGACTCCCGAGACTTTTATCTGGTCAGCGGTGTGGAGAATTCCGCACCACCCCAACATGAAAAAGCTGTGATCGCGCTGCCGATTCTCGTGGCCATGGTCATCCTTGCCACAACGCCGTGGGTGAGCATGCTAAATGCTGCGTTGCTTGCGGCCATCGCACTCATCGCCACGCGCTGCATGAACCTTAGCGAAGCCATCCGCAATATTGACTGGAATGTTCTGTTGGTCATCGGTGCGGCATTGGGCCTAGGCCAGGCCATGCACAACAGTGGGGCGGCCCAAGTCATTGGTGAACAAGTAATGGCAGTAACGGCTGGCCAACCATTGCTCACACTGGCCGCTATTTACCTGATGACGCTCATCGCCACCGAGGTCATCACCAATAACGCGGCGGCCGTGCTCATTTTCCCCATCGCCATGGCCGCCGCCGAATCGATGGGCGTCTCGGTCACACCATTTGTGATCGCCATCATGGTGGCGGCCTCGGCCGCATTCGCCACCCCGATTGGTTATCAAACCAATCTCATGGTCTACGGCCCGGGGGCGTATCGCTTTATGGACTATGTGCGTTTTGGCCTGCCGCTCGACCTGATCGTCATGCTCGTTGCACTGCTCGTTATTCCTCGGGTCTGGCCACTGTAAGCCACCCCCGTTAGGCTGATGCCCATGAAACCAACACTCGATTTTCAACAGGCCAAACAACAAGTCGAACAAGCCTGGGCAGAGAGCATTATCCCGGCGCTGGAGGCGTTTATTCGCATTCCCGCGCTGTCCCCGGCATTTGATGCCAACTGGGCTAAACACGGGCATATCGATGAGGCGGTCGCACTCGCCGAGGAATGGTGCCGCCATACGGCACCAGCCGGCAGCGAGATTGAGGTCGTGCGTCTACCCGGACGCACGCCCCTGCTATGGATCGACATTCCCGGCACGGGGCCTGGCGAGGCACTGCTCTACGGCCATCTTGATAAACAACCCGAAGCGAGCGGCTGGGATGCGGATAAAGGGCCCTGGCAACCGGTCATTCAAGGCGATCGGCTCTACGGTCGAGGGTCCGCCGACGATGGCTATGCACTGTTTGCCTCGCTACAGGCAATCCGGACGGTGCATGATCAGGGTGTCGCCTACCCGCGTTGTACGCTGCTCATTGAATGCGCCGAAGAAAGCGGCAGCCCCGATTTACCGGCTTATCTCGACTATCTTGCCCCGCGTCTCGGCCAGCCGGGCCTGGTCGTCTGCTTAGACTCCGGCTGCGCCAATTATGATCAGCTCTGGGTGACGACGTCTTTACGCGGAATGGCCGCCGGTGACCTATCCGTTCGGGTGCTTAATCAAGGTGTCCACTCCGGCGATGCCGGCGGCGTGGTGCCATCGAGCTTTCGTATTGCCCGTGCCCTGCTCGATCGAATCGAAGATGCGGCCAACGGACAGATCAAGCTAACCGCACTCAACGCCGACATCCCTCAGGAGCGAGTGGCACAAGCCCAAGCCGCCGCCACGGTGATTGGTGATGCTCTGCAGGAGAAATTTCCTTGGGCTGGCGGCACGCAAGCC
The DNA here is from genome assembly GCA_965243155.1 of Spiribacter sp. Classification (GTDB taxonomy): domain Bacteria; phylum Pseudomonadota; class Gammaproteobacteria; order Nitrococcales; family Nitrococcaceae; genus Spiribacter. The sequence continues at coordinate 104,188 of CBDEUE010000003.1, forward strand.
ACCCAGACGAATACCGCCGAGCTGATTTTGAATCGCACTTGGCGCTCATGCCTGGAAGTGATTGGCGCCGATGGTTTGCCGGAAAGCCAGGCAGCAGGCAACGTGCTGCGCCCGGAAACTCGGTTACGCCTATCCCTGCGCCTCCCGCCCACCGTTGATGGTGAATTGGCAACGCAAGCTGTCTCGGCCGCGCTTACCGAGCATCCGCCTCAGGGTGCGGCGGTTAGCTTTTCATCCGCGGGGGCCGCTAATGGCTGGAATGCTCCTGCCTTTGCCGGCTGGCTTGGCGACAGCCTAGCGGCAGCATCCATGCAATGGTTTGGCCGCGAAGCTGTGTTTATGGGTGAAGGCGGCAGCATTCCGCTAATGAACCTACTCGCGCAACGCTTTCCTGCTGCCAAATTCTTGGTCACTGGTGTGCTTGGGCCCGGCTCCAACGCCCATGGGCCCAACGAGTTTCTGCATCTGCCCATGGCCAAGGGGCTTACCGGCATTGTGGCCGAGGCCCTCGCCGCACAGGCGGCTACCAAGGAATAGCCGCCCCATCCCAGGCAAAAAAGCGCCCGGAGTCATCAATGCCGGCGCCGTCGATAACATCAAGCAGCTTGCCGGCGGCAAAATCTGGCGTAAAAAGCTTGCCCTCCGGTACCCGCGACTGAAACGGCTCGGAGAGGCCCGTATCGGTTGTCCCTGGATGCAACGCCAGACAGATCAGCCGTTTGGCCCGCCGACTCGCCTCAATGGCCAGCCCACGTGTGAACATATTTTGCGCGGCTTTACTCATGCGATAGGCATACCAGCCACCCAGGCGATTGTCGGTAATACTGCCCACGCGTGCCGATAAACTGGCAAACACCGCACGATCCTGGTGCGCCAGCAGACCGATAAATTCGCGTGCAATAAGCGCCGGTGCGGTGGCATTAACCGCAAAATTGCGCGCAAACCCCTCTAGGGTTAAGTCCTCCAGCCGCTTCTCCGGACGAATACCGGCTTCGGCATCATGCAGAAAGCCAAAGGCGTTAATGAGTAAATGCAGTTTTGGTGTCACTGTGGCGATTTGCCCGGCGAGTGCCGAAATGTCACGCGCATCCGTAATATCGACAGCCACTGGCCGAATCCGCTCGCCATATTCGTTGCGCAGTGCTTGCAGGCGTTTGCTGTCAGGTTGCCGTGTGGCCGCCCACACCACGCCCACCGGAGTTTGCGCCAGTAAGCGCTGAACAAAGGCACGGCCCAACCCCCCGTTGGCACCAAAAACCAAAGCCACTGAGTTTTCGCTAATTGTCTGCATGGTCTACTCCCGACACCGGAGTACAATCACCGCATGCATCCGCCGTTGATTCAACCCACCGAGCACGGTCTTTATTGCGCCGCCGGCGATTTTTATATCGATCCGTGGCGGCCGGTTGAGCGCGCGGTCATTACTCATGCCCATGCTGATCACGCCCGCAGTGGCAGCGCGAATTACTGGGCAGCAAAGCCGGGTGTGGGCCTGCTACAACGCCGCCTTGGCCGCCAACAATGCATCACTGGACTTGAATACGGTGAGCCCATCATGTTCGGTGATGTCCGCGTAAGCCTTCATCCGGCAGGGCATATTCTGGGGTCGGCACAAGTGCGTGTTGAACACGCCGGCGTGGTTTGGGTGGCCTCAGGGGATTACAAACGCGATAGCGATCCAACCTGTGCCCGTTTTGAAGTTGTGCCCTGCGATACCTTCATTACCGAAGCCACCTTTGCCTTGCCGGTTTATCGTTGGCCCTCCGCTGACACGGTGGCCGCTGATATCCACCAATGGTGGCAAGCTAATGCCGAGGCCGGCCGGACCACCGTGCTGTTTAGCTATGCTCTAGGCAAAGCGCAGCGTCTATTGGCAGAGCTGCCCGATGCCCATCCGGGCCCCATCTACCTGCATGGCGCCGTCGCTCCATTAACCGAAGACTACCGAGATGCCGGTATCGAACTCCCTCCCACCCGGACCGTTGGCGAAGCACCGGCCACAGAGGATTACGGCACGAGCCTTGTGATTGCGCCACCGAGCGCAGGCGGATCGACCTGGATGCGGCGCTTTCGCAAACCTGCGACTGGCTTTGCCTCGGGCTGGATGCGCATTCGCGGCAATCGCCGCCGTCGCGGTTATGATCGAGGCTTTGTCATTTCCGACCATGTCGACTGGCCCGGATTGCTGCAAACCATTGCCGACACCGGCGCCAGCCGCGTTCTCACCACCCATGGCCGCGCGGATGAACTGGTGCGATACCTGAATGAATGCGGCATCGACGCCGCGCCCCTCAATACGCTGTATGGCGAAGACGAGGACAGTGGTTGATGCAGGCGTTTGCGCAACTCTTCCGGCAGCTTGATGAGGCCCGCGGCACCAATGCCAAGGTCGCGGCAATGACGGATTTCTTTGCCACCACGACCGATGCCGATGGCGCTTGGGCCGTCTATTTCCTCAGTGGTCGACGGCTAAAACGACTGATCGGCCCGCAACGACTGCGCGAGTGGCTTGCCCAAGCCAGTGGCCTGCCGATCTGGCTGGTCACCGAGGCGCACGAGCATGTCGGTGATCTGGCCGAGACCATCGCGCTGATGTTGCAAGGTCAAACCGACCACTTTGTCGATGAGCGGGGACTTGCCGAATGGGTAGAAGCCGAAATCCTCAGCCTGCGCGACTGCGACGAAGCACAATGCCAAGCGCAGGTCACCGCGGCCTGGCAGCGCTTGGATGAACCGGGCCGATTCCTCTATAGCAAACTGATCACCGGCGCGCTGCGCGTGGGCGTCTCCCAAACCCTGGTTGAGCGCGCTTTGGCCCGAGCAAGCGGTCACCCGCAAGCCGTCATCGCCCATCGCATGATGGGCCAATGGACCCCCAGCGCGGATTTTTATCGCGGCCTATTTAGCGCACGCGCTGAACATGAAGATGCCTCGCGTCCTTATCCCTTCTTTCTTGCCAATCCGCTTGAGGATGACCCCGCCACAGCGCTTGGGGATATCCATGAGTGGCAAGCGGAATGGAAATGGGATGGTATTCGGGCGCAGCTGGTCCGACGTGCGGATGCCACTTATCTGTGGTCACGGGGTGAAGGACTCATTGGCGAGAGCTTTCCCGAAATTATGGAAGCCGCGGTCAACCTGCCCGTCGACACCATCATCGATGGGGAGATCCTCGCCTGGGATGATGCGGTTCTGCCATTCGCGCAGTTGCAGCGACGCTTGGGACGTAAGCGCGTTGGAAAGAAACTGCGCGAAGAAGTCCCGGTGAGGCTCCTTGCTTATGACCTGCTTGAGCAAGGAGGCGACGACCTGCGCGAGCGCCCCCTCGGGGCGCGACGGCAAACGCTAGAGGCGTTAATGACCGGTATCGCCCCGCCGCTAATGCTCTCCCCGTTAGTGCCGGCTGCGGACTGGCAGGCGCTGACAACGCTTCGTGCCGAGTCGCGGGCACGTGGCGTTGAAGGCCTCATGCTAAAGCGCCGCGATAGTCACTACGGCACGGGAAGACCCCGCGGGATTTGGTGGAAATGGAAAATCGAGCCGCTCACGCTGGATACCATATTGGTGTACGCACAACCCGGACACGGCCGTCGCGCCAATCTTTACACCGACTACAGCTTTGCCCTGCGCGACGGTGACCAGTTAGTCCTCATCGCAAAGGCCTATTCCGGACTGACCGATGCCGAAATTCGTCGCCTTGATCGATGGATACGACAACACACTCGTGAGCGTTTTGGTCCAGTACGCTCCGTTGAACCTGAACAAGTTTTTGAACTGGCTTTTGAAGGCATCGCGCCCTCGTCACGGCATAAATCCGGTCTGGCTCTTCGCTTCCCAAGAATCAAACGCTGGCGAGAAGACCTTGGGCCGGCCGATGCCGATACACTCGATCAAGCAAGAGCGCTGCTGCCATGACTCAAGCGATCCATCCGGCGCTGACGGCGTGGTTTCAACAGCAAGGCTGGCAACCGGCCAAATTTCAGCAATTGGCCTGGCAGGCCTACCTCAACGGCGAGAGTGGATTAATCCACTCGGCGACCGGCTCGGGCAAATCGCTAGCTGCCTGGGGTGGTCCGCTACTACAAGCCCTCAACGGGTCTCCAACCAAAGGCTTGCAGGTTCTTTGGATTACGCCATTACGCGCACTCGCCGGTGATACGGTGAAAAATCTCCGCGCTGCCTGCACGGGCGTCGGCCTGGACTGGCAGGTGGAAAAACGTACGGGCGATACCAGCGCCAGCGCCCGTGCCCGGCAGCGACGTCATCCGCCTGAGGCATTAGTCACAACGCCGGAGAGCCTCTCACTCATGCTCTCCTACGCCAATGCCAGTCAACAGTTTCAATCGCTTCAGGCAGTGATTGTCGATGAGTGGCATGAACTCATCGGCAGCAAACGCGGGATTCAGCTTGAACTTTGCCTCGCCCAGTTGCGCGCACAGCGACCCAACCTACGCATTTGGGGGCTATCGGCCACCCTGGGCAATCTAGAGGAAGCCTGCAACTGCCTGTTAGGCACCCAAAATCAACAGGGCCGGCTCATTGAGGGCCCAGCTGCTCGCCCGTTAACGATTCGGGCCGCGCTCCCGGAATCGGCTTCGCGGTTTCCTTGGGCGGGGCATTTGGGGACACATCTCATGCCAGCGGTAATCGATCACTTGTCACCGCCCGGCAGCTGTCTTTTGTTCACGAACACCCGCTCTCAAGCTGAACGTTGGTTCGAGGCATTACTGCATGCCCGGAGCGATTGGTTGGAAGGTCTGGGGCTACATCATGGTTCCATCGACCGCAGCCTGCGCGAACGTATTGAAGCCGGACTTGCCGAGGGTGCGTTTCGCTGTGTCGTTGCCACCTCAAGCCTCGATCTTGGCGTGGATTTCTCTCCCGTTGACCGAGTGATTCAAATTGGCAGCCCCAAAGGCGTTGCCCGCCTGGCGCAACGCGCGGGCCGCAGCGGTCACCAACCTGGGGGGCAGAGCAGTATTCTTTGCATTCCCACCCATGCCTTGGAACTGGTTGAGATAGCGGCGGCTCGGCGCGCCTGGCAAGCCGGACGCATTGAGGCGCGTCGGCCGCTACGGGACTGTCTGGACGTGTTGGCTCAGCATTTAGTCACTTTGGCGACGGGTGAGGGCTTTGAAGCTGATGAAACGCTAGAAACCATTCGCACGACGCATGCCTATGCCGGACTGAGCGATGAGGCTTGGCAATGGACGTTAACCTTCATCACCCAAGGTGGTCCGGTGCTCGCAGCCTATCCAGACTTCCAACGCGTTGTTAAAGGCGAGGACGGCCGCTATCGAATCGCCGGACGCAGTCATGCCATGCGTCATCGTATGAGCATTGGCACGATTACCAGTGACGCCGCTATCGCCGTGCGTTATCAGGGCGGTGGCTATATCGGCACGATCGAGGAGTCATTTATTGCCCGACTCAAGCCCGGGGATGTCTTTCTCTTTGCCGGCCGCAGTCTTGAACTGATTCGAGTGCGTGATCTAACCGCTTATGTCCGTCGTGCGGGGCGCCGTCGGCAGGCTATCCCGCGGTGGCAAGGTGGCCGCCTGCCGCTCTCCGGCACGCTGGCCGACGAAGTACTAACACTACTTGCCGAAGCGGATGCCGGCGTCCATCGCGAGCCGGAAATGGCCGCGATTCAGCCGCTGCTTGCCCTCCAGAAAACCGTCTCTGCGCTACCGACCCCAGAAATCCTGCTCATTGAGCAAAGCCAATCGCGTGAGGGCCAGCATGTTTTCCTCTATCCGTTTGCCGGACGCCTGGCACACGAGGGCCTCGCCGCGTTACTCGCCTGGCGCCTAGGCCAGAAACAGCCCGCAACATTTAGCATCGCCGTCAATGATTACGGGCTCGAGCTATTAAGCGATACGCTACCCGACCTGGCATTGAGCCAATGGCGTGAATTGCTGCAGCCGAACAATCTGGAGGCGGATTTATTGCAGGCACTGAATGCCAGTGAATTGGCCCGCCGCCAGTTCCGCGATATCGCCAGAGTGGCGGGGCTGGTTTTTCAGGGTTATCCCGGCCGCGGCAAAACCGCGCGACAGCTGCAGGCCTCCAGCGGATTGATTTTCGACACACTCAGTCAATACGACCCGGAGCATCGTTTGTTGGCACAAGCACAAACAGAAGTTTTTGAAAGTACGCTCGAGGTGCAACGCCTGCAAAAAGCCCTCACCGAGATCGCGACAAAAGAACTCAGCCTCCAACAAACTGAACGCTTTAGCCCACTGGCTTTTCCGTTATGGGCCGAGCGGCAGCGCAATCGACTGAGCACAGAGCGCTGGGAAGATCGAGTGCAGCGCATGGTCGAGAAGCTCGAGCGCGCCGCCTCATGAACCGATCGCAAACAACCGCAGAGATTGTTCTTGGCGCGGTTCATCTGACCCTCCTGCCCGAGCGCGCGGTGTATTGGCCAAAACGTGAAACCTTACTGGTGGCCGATCTGCATCTGGGCAAAACTGAGGCTTTTCGTCGCGGTGGTGTTGCCATCCCTGAGGGCGATACAGAAGACACATTATTACGCCTACAGCATTTGATGGAACGATATCGGCCGCGCGAATTCGTTCTATTAGGCGATATCCTGCATTCTCAGCTCACGGCCAACAGTGCGCTGCCCCAGCAAATTGCCCGATGGTATCAGGCCGCTGACATGCCCAGCGTCACTGCCATCATCGGCAACCATGACAATGACCTTGAGCGGTTCAAAGACATCTTTCACATCATCCCAGAGGGTGAAATCGTCGATGGCCTGTGCCTTTTGCATCATCCACCAGAGCAAGGACTGCAGACACCCTGGGTAGCCGGGCATTGGCATCCGGTAGCGAAGTTATGCCATGGGGGTGACCGAATGCGGCTCCCCAGCTTCGTCCGAAAGACCGATACGGGGCTGATTCTGCCGGCTTTTGGCAGCTTTACAGGCGGCCATGAAGTTCCGGCCCAGCGAGGTGATCAGCGCTATGTCACCAGCGGCAAAAGTCTTTTCGCGCTCGACGACATTTAGACAAAAAAAAGCCGACATGATTGCCGGCCAAGAGGAGGAGAGAGAGAAAACTGTTTGTTGCGATGCATTATAGCAACAGGCGGCAATAAAATACCTAGTCTTGGTCATCTCAGCATTTATTCTTGATATGCATCAATTTTGCTTATCAGCAGGCTGCTCCAAAGCCTTTAGGCGCCGATCGATGCCACGAACCAAATCAAGAATCTCTTCTCGCTCTCGATGTGCCCGGGCCTCAATCTCACCGCGGCGCTCATCCTCTGCCTCCCAGTGCGCGGCTTGCATTGTGTTGACGATAATACCGATGAATAGGTTCAAAATTGTGAAAGCGGTCACCAAAATGAATGACACAAAATACAGCCAGGCATAGGGATAGGCTTCCATCACCGGGCGGGCGATTCCCATTGACCAGCTTTCAAGCGTCATTACCTGAAAAAGGGTGTACATCGAAAGCCCCAATGTCCCAAACCAATCCGGGAAACTGGCGGCAAACAGCTCGGTGCCCATCACACCAAAAATGTAGAACACCAGCGCCAGTAAAAACACGATCCACCCGATACTGGGCACGGCAGCGATGAGCGCTTCGATAAGAAGCCGCAATCGACGGACCGTCGATAACAAGCGCAACACCCGCAGAATCCGCAAAGAACGCAAAATGCTGAGCGGTCCTGCCGTTGGCATTAATGAAATACCGACGATCAGAAAGTCAAAAACATTCCAGCCGTTTTTAAAAAATCGTGGCCCCCAGGCGAAGAGCTTAATGGCAATCTCGACCGCGAAAATGAAAACAATGACGGCTTCGATACCGAGGATCCAGCTGCCGGCCACCGCCATAACGCGCTCTGATGTCGCCAGCCCCAGCAGCAAGGCGTTGAAAATAATTAGCCCAATAATAAAATTACGCGGCCGCGAAGATTCCACCCAATTCCCGGCTGCCTCACGCCATTGCCCCCAACGATTCATGACATCTCCTGTCTCAATGCCGCCGCTTTCTCCCTAATCGCGACCCGCTCCTCTGCTGATTTACGCTGTAGATTGCGATACTGAAATTGTAACCGTCGGTTGCCTGCCAGCTGTGCTTCATGGCGATCAAGAAATTCCCAGTACAAGGTCGTAAACGGACAAGCGGTCTCGCCCACGGCCTTTTTGGGGTCGTAGCGACACTGACGACAAGCATTGCTTTGCCGGGAGATATACGCGCCACTGGCGCAGTAAGGCTTGGTCCCCACCACGCCACCATCGGCAAATTGGCTCATACCCAGGGTATTCGGCAAGCTGACCCAATCAACCGCATCTAAATACAGCGCCATATGCCAGGAATGAAAAGCGTAGGGATGGGCCCCATAAAGCTGGGCAAACAGCCCCAAAACCATTAACCGCTGAATATGATGGGCATAGCCGTAGCGCAACACCGCCGCCATGGCGTCAGCCACGCAGGCCATATCCGTTTGCCCATCCCAAAAAAATGAAGGCAGCGCTTGTTCATGGCCCAGCGCATTACCCTTGGCATATTCCGGCATCTTCAACCAATACACGCCGCGGACGAATTCGCGCCAACCCAGAATTTGGCGGATAAACCCCTCGACGGCATTAAGCGGTGCCGCCCCCGCCTGCCAAGCCGACTCCGCTGCGGTCAGACAATCACGCGGGTCGAGCAAATGCAGATTAAGTGCCGCCGAGAGCCGGGCGTGATAGAGCAGTGGCTCACCGGTCCAAATGGCGTCCTGATAGGTGCCAAACGCCGATAACCGGTGAGCAATAAAATCCGCTAACGCCGCGCGCGCATCGGACGGGGTCACCGGTTGATCAAAATCGCGGGCGTCACCCGGATGATCAGCAAACCGCTCTTGCACCATGGCAATGACGTGTTTGGTAATGGAATCCGGCGCAAATCGCGGATGCGCCGGCAGCTCGCCCGGCCCTTCAGTACCAAATGCTGCGCGATTATCCTGGTCATAGTTCCAGGCGCCGCCAGCGGGTTGTCCGCCTTCCATCAAAATATCGTGGCGCTTTCGCATACTGCGATAGAAGTGCTCTAGCGTGAGCGTTTTGCGGCCGTCGGCCCAGCGCGCAAATGCTTCACGGCTGGCCAGAAAATGCCGATCACGCCGCCAATCCAGCGCAACACCCGCCTGCTCGATCACCTCGAGCAGGTCCTGTTCAATCTGCCAATCACCGGTCTCCATCATCACGACTGAGGCGGGCGCGAGCGTCTTGATGCTCTCTCTCAGACCAGCGGCAAGACTTTTTAGCGGCGCCTCAGGCGGCTGGTCCTCAATCGCCTGATAATGAACCGTAACGCCCTGCGCGCGCAGTGCATCGCGCAGATGCCGCATCGCCGAGAAAAACAGCACAAGCCGCTGCTGATGATTGCGCCCACGCCGCGCTTCAGCGCTCGACTCCATCATCCAGACCTCATCCTGAGAAGGATCTAGGTCATCAAAAAGCGGACCCTTGGGATCGAGTTGATCCCCCAGCACGATAATCAGATTGCGCGGACCACTCACTGAGCCATGGCCTCCTGCATGGGTGGGACCAGCAACGACGGATCAATGCGCTGATCAAACCAATTCATTCGCCAGTCAAGATGCGCACCCGTTACCCGGCCAGTGGCGCCAACCAGCGCAACAATATCGCCTTGTTGCACGCGATCTCCGACCGCCACGCGCATTTCCGAGAGATGCAGAAAGGTCGAAGACAACCCCTGACCGTGATCGATAATCATTGTCCCACCCGAGAAGAAAAGATCGGGCTCAGCCAACGTGACAATCCCATCCGACGGGGCAAGCACGGGTGTCCCGGTGGGCATGGCAATGTCGATACCGTAATGCGGCTGCCTGGGCTGGCCATTCAGTATGCGTTGGCTGCCATAGATGCCCGATATCGGCCCCGTCACCGGCCAAATCCAACCGGCGGCGAACAATCGCTCATCCACACTGCGCCGGCGTGCCTGACCAACCAAGGCATTGTCACGCCGAATACGCTTTAAGGTCTCGGCATTCGGTGAGACCTGGTTGCTTGGTAGGCCATCAATGCGCTGGATATCGTATTCGCGCGACGTAATCGACAGGACATGCGTTTGCTGTGCACCGGATGGCAGTGTGACGGCAACTTCCACCTCAGCGGGTGCATCACGGCCAAGCCCCAGCAGAAATCGGCCCGCAGCATCCACCGGAATCTCATGGCCCAAGGCTTGGACTTGGGAGCCGGCCGGGACTTGGCCTTGCAAAAGTCCACCCTGTTGCTGCGGCCCGCTAATCTCCATCGCCGATGCGAATGAGGCCAAACCAAGCATCGTCAGCGCCACCAGTGCAAGGCAGCGGGTGAAGATCATTACGCGCATATCGCCCCCTGAGTGGGCCGTTCATAGGCCATCATGTAATTCACTGCCATATTGCGGGTGTAACGAAAACGCCGTGTTAGCGGGCTGACCGCCACACCCGTTTGATCAACCAGTGCTAATCCCGCTGACTGCAACGGTTCGCTTACCTCAGCGGGACGTCGCAATTTGCGATATTGATGAGTGCCCTTAGGCAACCAACGCAGCACATACTCGGCACCAAAAATCGCCGTAAACCCCGCAAGCCAGGTGCGATTGATGGTGGCGACAAACATCATCCCACCGGGTGCAACCGCACCGGCGCAGTGGGTCAAAAAATCCGTGACTCCCTCAACATGCTCAACCACCTCCATGTTGAGCACGACATCATAGCCCGCGGCCGGCATCGCATGGGTTTCAATGGTCTCGCAGCGATAGTCGATCTTCAGGCCGCCCGCCGCCGCGTGATCCTCGGCAATTGCGATATTGCGGGCCACCGGGTCAAGACCGGTCACCTGGGCGCCCAATTTGGCCATGGATTCGCTCAAAATACCGCCACCGCAGCCAATATCCAGCATTCGCAAGCCTGTGAGCGGCTGAGCCGTCTCGCCAAGAGAGAAATGGCGCTGCAACTGCTTAACGAGGTAGCCGACGCGAAATTGATTTAAGCCGTGTAGCGGCCAGAAAGGCCCTGTTGGGTCCCACCATAGCTCCGCTAGCCGCTCGTAATGCGCCATCTCCCGCGGGTCGACACTGTTTGCATCGCTCATGCCGATTCCCCCTGCTGCACCATTGCTGATCGGCAACGCGGGCAAAAGCCCTCCAATTCGATAGTCTGGGTGGTGAGTTCAAAGCCCATCGCTTCGGCTCGCTCACTGAGTGCCCGCTCAATGCCGGCATCGTCTAATTCGGCAACCGCTTGGCATTCACGACAGATTAAAAACTGGCCGGTGTGTCGATGCCCGGGGTGAGCACAACCGACATAGGCATTTAACGAGGCTAGACGATGAATGAGGCGCTCTGCGATTAAAAAATCCAACGCCCGATAGACGGTTGGCGGGGCAGCCGAAGCACTTTCCTGTTGCAATCGCGCTAACAGATCATAGGCCTTGACCGGCTGATGGCTCTCCCAGACGAGTTCCAGTACACGCCGACGCAATGACGTCAGACGCCGTCCTCGTTCAGCACAAAGCGCCTCAGCGGTGGCCAGTGCTTCATCAATACAATGCTGATGATCATGACCATCGCGCGGAAACGTTTCGTGCATCGGTTTGGCTCCTTAATCCTTAGCGCAAGACTAAGGCCATTAACCGATACACGAAACCCCTACGATGGCTTAATGCTTCACGGGAATGCGCCGGCTCTGCGCGCCCTTGCGCTTGCCGATAGAAACTTTCAGAACACCATCACTGCCTTTGGCCTCAATATGCTCAGGATCGGCGTCATCCGGCAAAGAGAATCGACGATAAAAAACGCCATGAGCGCGTTCAATGCGCCGAGCACCCTGCGATTCCGTATCCGCTTCATAGCGGCGTTCGCCCTGGATACTCAGCATGCCGTGTTCCATAGTCACTTCGATATCCTCAGGTTTGACGCCGGGAATATCGGCTTCCACCACGTAATGATCACCGGCCTCGCGAATATCGACCGCGGGCACCCACTGACTGGTCTCCACCGTGGAGCCATCGGGTGTGCCGGTAAACCAGGGTGATTCAAAAAAACGATTAAGGTCGCGATGCAAATCCAGTAGGCCACTCATCGGCCGATAGGGTTTGAGTTCCATCATGTCTTCCTCCATCAATGGTTGAGAGATTGACTCCCTCCCTTTTCTGGAGAAATTGGTGCCCCCGCGCGGCGTTTCAACCCCGCGGGACGTCGGCCACCCGGTTGCGCAGATAGGTTGGTTCAAACTGCTGAGCGTCGATCCAATCACCTGCTGCAAAACGTTGACGGGCCAATGGCATGACCGCCGACATACAGGGTGAGAGCGCATCATCGATGGTGGCAAGCGCCGTCGATTCTTGCAGCTCAGAATGAACGCTAAAGCCACTGCCGGCACCCAGCCAATGGCCGGCTGGAATGGCCGGCAACTGGGCAGGACCAACCCATTCATCACCGGCCAGCGAGGTCGCACCGGTTGCCGCCGAGTCAATACGATAAAACCCCCCATACACTTCCTGCATACGGGCATCCTGCAAGACCAGAACACCAGCTAAATCAGCGCGATCACGGCGTGCAATGGCCGTCTGTGCAATGACTTGCAGACTTGAGAACGGGATAACCGGTCGCTCGAGCCCCATCGCTAGCCCCTGGGCGACACCCACACTAATCCGCACGCCGGTAAAGGCACCCGGGCCACGGGTGCAGACCACCGCATCCAACGCGGTGCGTGGCAGCCCGGCCTCAGCCAACAGGGCATCAGCAAGCGCTAACAGCGTTGCGGCATGACCGCGACCCTCTGTTTGACTGCGCGCGATGACCGCTTGGTCTTGCAACAGAGCCACAGAACATGCACCCGTACTGGCGTCTAATCCGAGCAGAATAGGCCCATGACTCATGGTTCAGCCTCCGGCTCCGGTGCCTCCACCGGCACCGCCTCAAAATCAAATTCCAATTGCACTTCCTCATAGCGCGGATCAAGCCCACCGGCATAGACCCCCTCACGAGGCACGACGCGATAAGTGGCCGGCTCACCCACGGGGATCGGCGGCCCGACCTGTTGCCGCAGCCAAGCAAAGGCCGCCAATAGCAGACCCGCCGCCGCGATGGTCCAGAACAAACCCGTAGCGCCAATCAATGCCATCAGCTGTGAGGCCAATAACGGCCCGATGATCATGCCCACCCCGTGCACCAGCAGCAAGCCAGCGCTTACCGCTAGCATCTCTGCCGGTTCAATAAAATCATTGGCAAGCGACACCGCGATCGGATAAAGCGTAAAAGCAAGCCCACCCCAGAGGATGGCAAAACCAATCACCACGCCCTCGCTATAACCCGTTGCATAGACAATGGCCACCGCGCAGGCCGCCATCGCCAAGCTTACCCCCATCAGCACATCACGCCGGTTAAACCGATCGGAGAGATGCCCGATCGGCCACTGCAGGGCAAAGCCACCCAGAATGCTCAACCCCATCAAAAGGGCAATACCCAGATCATCAAAGCCAGAATCCCGCGCAAATACCGGCGCCAGCCCCAGAAAACTGCCGGCGATTACACCGGCGAGCGCCGACCCCACCAGCCCCAGCGGGGAGGCCGCAAAGAGATCTCGCAACCCAACATTGGCCACTTGGGGCAAATCCGGTGAGGTAATGCGGGTGATCGTCACTGGCACCACGGCCGCGGCGATGAGCATAGCCGCCAGACTGAAGAGCTCGAAACCGCCGGTGCGTCCGGTTAAAAGCAAAAACTGCCCGCCACCCAGCGCGACATAGGTAATGATGCTGTAGATACCCAGAACCTGACCACGGCGATCGCTTGGCGTGCGGTCGTTCAGCCAACTCTCCATTACCATGTACAGCCCAGCCAGGCTAAACCCGTAAGTCAGCCGCATAATGGCCCAAATCCAAGGCTCCACCAGCAATGGATAAGCAAGCGTGCTAATCGCTGCCATGGCAGCAAAAGCGGCGAAGCTTCGGATATGCCCAACCCGGGCAATCACATGCGGACAGATCCGCGTGGCAATGACAAACCCCACTGAGTAAGCAGCGGCAACCACACCGATAATCTCGGTGGGGAAGGCTTCCTCAGCCATGCGCACACCCACCAAAGTGGTCAGCAGCCCGCCGCCGGTCAATAACAGACCCACTGAGACAAACAACGCAACAAAAGGCGAGAGCGTACCGAGCATGCGATTAACCGGACAGCGTGGAAAGGAACGATTCTGCGGGCGCAAGGATAGAGCAGCGCTGCCAACGCCGCCATGTTTTTTATTAGCCCCTCAGGCACAGGCGTTGATAGTATCAAGCGCGATTGATGCAGCAGATGGAGCGTGTCCTTGAGCCACCCTCAAACCATTAGCTTTCGCGCCCCCAATGCCAATGAGGGAGGCGCGATTTGGCGGCTGGTCCGCGACACCGGCACGCTCGATCTCAATTCAAGCTATCTCTATTTGCTCTTGGCGCGAGATTTTGCCGACACCTGCGTGGTTGCCGTTCGTGATGAACAACTCCTAGGCTTTGCTAGCGGTTATCGGCGCCCTGCTGATCCCAGCATTATTTTTCTCTGGCAAATCGGTATTGCGCCCCAGGCCCAGGGGCAAGGTCTGGGCAAGCGCCTACTCAGTCACTTTCTCAATCAACCGGGTGCCTGTGATGCCGATTGGCTAGAGACGACGATTGCACCGGATAATGCCGCATCTCAAGCATTATTTACCGGTATGGCCAAACAAATGGGGGTCGACTGGCAGACTCACCCCTGCTTTAGCGCTGACGATTTCCCGGAGGCCGGACATGCGCCGGAAGTTTTGTATCGAATTGGCCCGCTCACTCAGTCGGCGCGCCAGCTTCTCAACCCAACCCACGAATAAGGAAAAACCCTGTAATGAAAATTGTTGATGTTGAACAAATCAAAGGCACAGAACGCGAAGTCGAAGGACCGGGCTGGACCAGCCGTCGGTTACTCTTAAAAAAGGACGGCATGGGGTTTTCCTTCCACGAGACCATCATCCCGGCTGGTGCCGAGTTGGCGCTGTGGTACAAAAATCATCTTGAAGCGGTTTATTGCGTCTCGGGCAACGGAACGATTGAAGACCTAGCCACCGGAGAAGTCCATGAAATTCGCGAAGGCATTCTCTACGCGCTGGACAATCATGACCGGCATATCTTGCGCGGTGGCAGCGAGGATATGCGTTTGATTTGCGCATTCAATCCGCCAGTCACAGGCCGTGAAACGCATGATGCGGACGGCTCCTACGAGCTGGTCGAAGATTAAGCAGCGAAAAAGTCCTCAATCTCATCAAGGGATTGGACAAGCGGCATGGGCGGGAGACTATCGAGGAACAGGCGGCCATAGGGCCGCCGCTGGATGCGACTGTCTCCCAGCACCAGCACGCCGCGGTCGGCCTGATCACGAATCAAACGACCGACGCCCTGGCGCAGGCTGATCACGGCCTCAGGCAACTGATACTCGGTAAAGGCGTTTCTGCCCTGCTCGCGCATCCAACCCATCCGAGCCTGCAACACCGGATCTCCGGGAGAGGCAAACGGCAGCCGATCAATCATCACACACGAGAGCGCCGGGCCGCGGACATCAACGCCCTCCCAGAATGATTGAGTACCCAATAAAACGGCCTGAGGTTGTGTCCGGAAGCGCTCTAGCAAGCGCGACTGCGGTGCATCACCCTGGACCAGCAGGTTGCGCCAGCCTTGAGTTGGCAACCAGTCAGCCGCCTGCTGCAACGCGCGATGACTGGTAAAGAGCAGAAAGGCGCGGCCTTGGCTGGCGGCCAGTACCGGGACAATAGCCTTGAGGTAGGCTTCGGTGAACTGCGGATCGCCTGGATCGGGCAATCCTTGAGGCAGGTAAAGCCGAGTGTTTTCCCGGTAATCAAACGGACTCTGCAGCCGCTTGGTGGTGGCATCTTCCAGCCCAAGCCGGTCGGTAAAATGCCGGAAATCCTCACCCACGCTCAGCGTCGCTGAGGTCAATATCCAGGCCTTGCCATGGCGCGCCCGATGATCGGCAAACTGCTCGGAGACATTCAGCGGCGTCAAGCGCAGCGCAAATCCCTGGCCCCGCGTTTCAACCCAGGCAACCCGGTCACCCGAATCAGACGCTGTTGGCTCAGCAAGAAATCTCTTTAGCCCCGAGAGCAATTGCTCGGCGCGCCGGTGACAGTTCTCGAGCCCAGCACCGCGGACAGACTGCGTCGCCAACACCTCAACCAAGGTCTGCAATGCTTCGCTGAGAGGCTCCACCGCCTCTCTTGCCGCCCGCGGGGCCGCCTGCCAGGCCGATCGCAGTGACTGACCCATCGCAAGACGCAAAGCAGCAACGGCCTGTTCAAGCAGTGCCGCTTGGTCACTGACCTGTACCGCATCACCCGCCTCTCGCTGCTGTTCGGCGCGGGCATCACGCGCAAGATCTAGCAGTTGACGGCTAGAGACCCCTAGGCCAAAAAATTGTGCTGCGGTCTCCGGTAGCTGATGCGCTTCGTCAAGAATATAAATATCCGCCGACGGTAAAACATCGCCATATCCGCTCTCCCGCAAAGCCCAGTCGGCGAGCAGCAGATGGTGATTCACGACAACCACATCGGCCTCTTGGGCGCGCCGTCGTGCCTCCATGACATAGCACTCGGCATAAAGCGGGCAGTTCTGGCCCAAACAATTATCGGCGGTTGAAGTCACCCGCGGCAGCAGTCGCGAATCAATACTGCCCAACGGGGCCTCGCTAAGCTCGCCGGTTTTGCTGGTTGCCGAGAACGCGAGCAACGATTGCAGCTGATCGGCCATCGAAGCGGTCTCAAGACGGCCCGACTCCCGCGTCATCTGCAGGCGATGTAAACACAAATAGTTGGCTCGTCCTTTGAGCAGCGCCACCTGCAATGGCCGCTCGACGACGGCCCGCGCAATCGGCAAGTCGCGATGAAAGAGCTGGTCCTGAAGCGTTTTGGTGCCTGTCGAGAGAATCACTCGCCGCCCTGCCGATAACGCCGGCAGCAGATAGGCCAGTGTCTTTCCCGTTCCCGTTCCGGCCTCAACCACCAGCGTTTCATCGGCCTCAATAGCGTCGGCAACCGCACTCGCCATGGCCTGCTGTTCAGCCCGGGGGTGGAAATCCTCAATCTGTTCAGAAAGCGCGCCGCCAACGTCTAAGGCGGCCACGACGGATTCGCGCAGCCGCATCAGGCGCGACGACTCCCAGCCGCCTGCCAGTTAATCGTCACGGCCACGAGACCAAGAATGAGGTAACCAGCAAGCGTCCAGAGTGGGAGACTGACCCCCAAGACCTGATCAACTTCGGCACACTCGCCGGATCCGGCAAGCACCATAGAGACCACATCAGCCAGCGGAAAAGCGCCCAGTAGGTAGTCCAGCCCGGGGCCACAAGCCGGCACCTGATCCGGCGGCAGGGATTGCAGCCACAGATGGCGGAGCGCCAGAGCCACCCCACCCAACGCAGTGACGGAAGCCAACGCCGCAATTGTGCGCCCGGGCATCCAGACCCCAACCAATAAAACTCCACCAAAGAGCACAAAGACGAGTCGCTGGAAGATGCAGAGCGGACAAGGCTCCATGCCAAGCAACACCTCAAGGCCAACGGCGATGCCCACTAGCATGAAACAGACCACCGCCACGACCAGGTTGCCCCATCGTGCTGGCAGGACCGTTCGTCGGAACATGGCAGACCCTATTCAGCGCGCGCCAGCGGCGGGGCGGGCAGGAACCGCTGCAGCAGCAGGCAAGCAATTGCCACGCCAGCACCGATAAGATCCGTTATCAGGCTGGCCTTGATCAGCGCAAGCGCGCCCGCCAGTAACAATAGGCGAACAAACCACCGGGCATTACGCGCCATAAACCAACCCTGCACCGCAGAGGCCAGCAGATAGACCCCAATAATGGCGGTGACCGCGGCACGCAGCACGGCCACCCACTCCCCTTCCATCAGCAGCGCTGATGAGTAGAAGAACATAAAGGGCACCACAAAGGCCGCAATGCCAATGCGGAAGGACGCCACCGAAGTCTGCATGGCATTGGCGCCGGATATACCGGCAGCCGCATAAGAGGCAAGCGCCACAGGCGGTGTGATGGCCGAGACCACCGCAAAATAGAAGACGAAAAAGTGCGCGGTAAGCGGATCAATGCCCAGCCGAATCAGACCGGGCGCCACCACAGAGGCCGCCACGGCATAGGCAGCTGTGGTTGGCATCCCCATGCCCAGCAGAATCGAGATCAGCATGGCAAAGATGAGCGCCAGCAGCTGGCTAGCCTCTGCCAAGCCAAGTAGCAGCGAGGAGAAGCGCCCGCCAACCCCGGTCAGCGAGATAACCCCCACGATAATCCCAGCACAGGCACAGACCGCGATGATCTGAATGGACATCTCACCACCCAGACGTAACGCCGTACCAACCCGTCTTGGCCCCATCGCTTGCGGCGTTAGCCAGCTCACCACAACAGCCGCCACCGTAGCCAATGTGCCGGCCCGGATGACCGAGTAGCCCATAAACAAAGCCGCAATCAGAATCACAATGGGGATGAACAGATAAATCTGGCGCAGCATCTGCCCAAGCAGCGGCAGCTCATCATCGCGCATACCGCGCATTCCAAGCTGTGCCGCCTCAAAATCAACCATAAAGTAGACGGCGGCGAAGTACAGAATGGCCGGAATGATGGCGGCCACCGCAATCTCGGTATAGGGAATGCCGGTAATCTCGGCCATGATGAATGCACCGGCGCCCATAATCGGCGGCATGATCTGGCCACCAGTTGAAGCGGCCGCCTCTATGGCACCGGATGACCGTTTGGAATAGCCCACCTTTTTCATCAATGGAATGGTGAGTGAGCCGGTGGAAACCACATTACCCGCGCTGGTGCCGTTGATCATGCCCATCAATCCGGAGGCGAAGATCGCCACCTTGGCCGGGCCACCCCGCGCGCGACCAGCCACGGCAAACGCAAAATTAACGAAGTAATCACCCACCTTCGAGGCCTGCAAAAAGGCTGCAAAGACAATAAACAAAATAATGTAGGTGGAGGAGACCGCAGTCGTCGGGCCAAGAATACCGGCGTCGGTGTAAACCTGACTAAAGAACCGGTTCATCGAAAGCCCTGGATAACCAAGAAAGCCCGGCAGATACGGGCCGGCAAACACATAAACCAGAAAAACGGCCGAGATAATCACCAGAGCTAACCCGGTGACTCGTCGGGTTAACTCCATAATGAGCGCCACGCCTGCGATGGCAGCCAACGAGATCCCAACCGGGGCGAAGGGTGTCCCGGTACTCATGCGAAGCTGCGTGTTGTAGACCACCAGCAAATAGGCGGCAACGGCCACCGCGCAGAGCATCAAAACCAGATCGGGTGGACTGACGCGGCCCCGGCGGCTGCCCGCCACCCACGACAGTACAATGGCACCAATCGTTGCTGCGATAAGCGGGACGCCGAAGTGCCAGGTTTCAAGGGCAGGTTCAATGCGCCGCGCACCGGTTTCGAAGGCCTGCCAAAAGAATCCCGCCTGCGCGAGTGCGTAGGCCGCGGGTATAGCCAGTATGGCGGATACCCCGGTGATCCAGACCGGCAAGCTGCCCGTGTCTTCACCAAAATCACGGCTTGCATACAACAAATAGCCGATGATCAGCGCACCGGCAATATGGATAATACGAAAACTCCAGGTCTCGAGCGGATAAACGTTAAGCGAGAAAAGGTGAAAGGCCGCGTAGGTGCCGGTCAAAACAGCAACGATCAGCCAGGTCCAGCTACTAAACACCCGACGGTTGGTCTCGATGACCTCGTCATCGACGCCTTCGGCGATCACCCGGGCTGATTCGCCCCCCGTCTCAGACCCTTTGCTGCTCATGAACGTTAACCCTCATCTAACCGAATGCCTAGGATGGCTCGCAGCAGGCGGCCGAGCGAACCCGACCGCCTGGAACGAAACACCTACTGGTGAATCATGTCATCGGCAATATCAAAGCCGTTTTCTTCAAACCAACGCGCAGCGCCGGGATGGAAAGGCAGCACCGTGTTTTTATCGTAGTTTTCCGGCACGGTGGTTGCCGCCGCACTGTGGATTTCCATCATCCGATCATGATTTTCCATGACGGCCTTGGTGGTCTCGTAGACGAAACTCTCTGGCAGATCACAGCCGGCAATGGAGAAGTTCCACATGGAAACCGCGCGGGCCGGTGCATCGAGCGTCTGATAGGTATCCGCCGAGATATCAAATGCGGCCACCGGGAAGGCATCCATCACAGTAGCCTGCTCATCCTCGGTGAACTCGATGATGTTGATATCCGTCTGCACCTCGAGCTGGCTGACCGCAGGCACCGGAACACCGGCGGCAAACGCGATCACATCGATCAGACCATCCTGCATCTGGCCAGCTAGATCGTTCCAGCCACCATTACGACGGTCGAAGTTGACGCCCAGCGTCTCGAGCATCCGCGGGAAGTAGGTATCGGAGGTGGAGCCCGCAGGGCCAAAACCGATCGCCGCGCCATCTGGGATGTCACTGATGGACTCAATGCCCGAGCTCGAGAGCACGGTCACAGAGAACGGGGTCTGATACATCGGGAACATGGCACAGGCGTTGTCCAGCGGCATTCCCGGTGCGATTGGGCTGTTACCGGCCAGCGCCTCGGCGGCAGGTCCCATAGTGGTCATGCCAAAGGCGACATCACCGTTGTGGACTAGCGCCAGGTTCTGGTTTGGGCCACCGGTGACCTCACCGCCACCCGGCACGCCGATCTCATCGGATACCAGCTTGGCCCAGCCAGAGCCGTAAGCAAAATAGGTGCCACCCTGACTGGCGGTACCGACGGTAAAGCTATCCGGCCACTCGGAACGATCAGCGCTGGCGCCCATCGAAACCAGAGCAAACCCGGTTGCTGCTGCAATTGCGATCCATTTTGTATTCATCACGCTCATCTCCTCACTGTGCGTGTTTATGGTCTCCACATTGGTAAGGCCAATGCTTGGGGGTAGTCTGCATACTCAAACGCCGGAGCACCAGCCCTTATGCGTCAATGTCAGCCCATTCACCGAATATGAAAGCGACCAACGCCGCTGAAATGCTCGCTCGACAGGCGCAAATGGCCCGCGCCCTTGCTGATGATCCCCAGCCACTCGATGCCGGCCCCACGCAGCTCATCGAGACGCATTTCTCTTGGGTCATCCTGACCCAAGCGTTCGCGTTTAAATTGAAGAAAGCCTTACCGGTTGACTGGCTCTGTCACGATACCGCTGCTGCGCGACGCCTCGCCTGCTTGAGTGAATGGCATCTCAATCGCCGCTTGGCACCAAACGTTTATATCGGCGTTATTCCGGTCAATTTGCGGCATGGCCGTGTCGTCATCGCCGCGCGAACGAAGCCCGCTGAGGACCACCTACTGTGCATGCATCGCCTATGCCACGCGCACAGTCTTGAGTGGCTGATCAAACATGACCTCGCCCGCTCTACGCATCTGCAATCACTGGGCCGCCGTTTAACGGACTTTTACCGAAACTGTCCGCCAGAGTGGCTCTCACCAGCACGCCATCACCAAGCGCTCATGAACCGAATTAAACATCATGCCCAGGAACTTCAGCCGCATCAGGCCGCGCTCTCGAGTGATCCACAAGCGCTCTGCGCGGCATTAATGCACTTAGGCAAGCAACTACAGCGCCTCATCGAAGAACGAGTTCGTCTGGGATGGATTCGCGAGATTCACGGCGACCTGCGCCCAGAGCATGTGTATTTCACCCCACAACCGGTCGTCATCGATTGTTTGGAGTTCAGCCGAGACCTGCGTCTACTCGACCCTGTGGATGAAATTGCGTTTCTTGCCATGGAATGCGACCGGGCCAAAGCACCGCACTTGGGCGAAGCGCTGCGGGGCTGCTATGAGCAGGCGATGCCTGATGCGCCACCATCTGCGCTGTGGCATTTCTACAAAGCCTCACGGGCAATCCTTTGGGCCGTGCTGGGATTGCGCCACCAACATCATCCCCACCAATGGCAAAGCCATGCTAGAGACTATCTTGATCTTGCCCGTCAGTATCTCAATCAACTTCAGCATTGATGCCAATCGGTGTGGCTTTGTGCAATCCAATCGCCCAGCCATGCCCCCAAACTCACGACCTGGACGCAAGTTGCCAACGCACTGGGCAGCGGCGCCATGCGCTCGATACTATCCGTGACCAAAATACGCGTTAGACCACTAGTCGGGAGAATGTTGGCGGCATCAGCAGTAAAAAGCCCATGTGTGGCAACCGCTGTTACCGATTGCGCGCCAGCTTCTTGAACCACTTGAGCCGCCTGAGCCAGCGTCGATCCGGTGCTAATCATGTCATCCACAATAACGGCATGCCGGTTATGTACATCACCCACCAACTGCCCGCCACTGAGGACACCGCCCCGGCGTTTTTTCTCGATAAAAGCGATGCTGGGTGTCTGGCCCGTCTGATCCGCGAGCGCCTCGCGAAATCGTTCGGCGCGTTTGTAGCCCCCGGCATCCGGTGAGACAACCACCCAATGTGGTTTGGTTGGGTGCTGCGCGATCAGCGCGCCGGCAAGGACCGGCGCCGCCTCTAAATTGACCACAGGAATTCGGAAGGCATTTTCGAAGGCCGCCGGATTGTGCACATCCACGGCGAGCACCTGATCAAACTGCATGACCTCGATCAGCTGAGCCAAATACCGGCTCGCCACTGGGTCAAAAGGCTGCGTTCGGCGGTCCTTGCGCGCATACGCTAAGTACGGAAAAACGCCTGTCACCCGCCCCGCCTTGTGGTCATGCAATGTGGCGGCCAGAAAAAGGCTGCGAATGAAGCGATCGTTAACGCTGATGTCAGCATCACCATGCAGCGACTGCAGAACATAACAATCGGCACCAGCCACCGGCTGCAAAAAGCGGGTTTTGTGCTCTCCATCCTCAAATACCCGCTCTTCTAGCGCATCCAGCGCCACGCCCAAGCGCCCCGCAACTGCCTGCGCCCATGGCGCTTGGCGCACGGGTGAGAAGATCTTCATTGGCTTGTTATCCATAACCACATGATCCTCGCTGGACCGAGACAGGTAAACGCGTCACAACGCTGACCCAACGAATTTCTGATTTCCTTGGGGAACGCCAACATGGTTCAAATTGCCTGAGAAAAGACAACGCCGACAACGCCAATGACAGGAGCACCGAACCATGGCCTCACAACCGCAAGATGTAATGAACCTCACCCGCGAATGGATGGATATTCAGCGCGATTACCTGATGTCGAGTATGCGTGCGCTAACGCGAGACGACGGCGAAGCCGATGGCATCGAGGGCGTCTACCAGCGCGAGCTTGAAACGACTCGACGCGCGGTTGAGAAGACGCTAGCGCTGGAAGAACGAGCCGTAGAAGAATTTCGCCGGGGCGCGGCCGAAATACCTGGGATGAACGGCATGGTGGAGCTCATGTCAGAATTTTCGCGGGATGCCCTGCGCATGCGCGGCGAGCTCTGGCAGGCGCTGTTTGAACAAATGCGGGCCAGCCCAGAGGGCGCGAAATTAGTGCCAGCGGAAAAAAACAAATGATCTAGATCAAGCGGTGCGTCATAACTCTTCAATAGGTTGGTGACTATGTCACTGTGCCAGTTCAGTCCATCAGGACACCCTGCGCTTGGCGCATCGCTGCGTCCTGAGGAGGAGAACGAATGAAGAACAACGCACCCACCAACACATCGCGTCGGCGCTTTCTGGCGAATTCTGCCGTCGCCGCCGGCGCGGCCGCCTCTGGCATTGGCGCCAGCAGCCTGCTCGGCAGCACACCCGCCAAGGCCGTATCAACCAACGCACACATCGTGATTGTGGGTGCCGGCGCCGCCGGTCTGGCGATCGCTACGCGCCTTGATCGATCGCTGGACGGGGCCAAGATCACGCTCATCGACAGTCGAGAGGTTCATCTTTATCAACCCGGGCTAACGCTCGTGGCAACCGGTATTTGGGATCCTGAGGATGTCGAAGACCGCAATGCCCGCTACATGCCGGGCTCGGCCGAGTGGATAAAAGATGACGTGGCGGCTTTCAACCCGGATAACAACCAAGTTGAGACCGCCGGCGGCCAGACCATCGACTATGACTATTTGGTTGTCACCACTGGATTGCAGCTTAATTTCGATGAAATTGAGGGCATGGATACCGATCTAATCGGTCGCAACGGTGTGGGTTGTGTCTATGCGAACCCCGACCATGCCCGTCGTACCTGGCAGGCCGCCAATCAGTTCATCGAAACCGGCGGTGTGGGGCTTTTCACTCGTCCACCCGGGCCAATTAAATGTGCCGGTGCGCCGTTGAAAGTCACCATGCTCATCGAGCATGCGCTGCGTGAAAAAGGCACACGGGAAGCCGCCGATTTGCATTATCTGCCACCCGGCGAAGGCCTGTTCTCACAGCCAGATATTCACGACTTCCTAGCGCGGCATTTCCCAGAAGATCGCAACATCACCATTGATTGGAGCCATCCATTGGCAGCCATCGATGCCGAGCGTCGTGAAGCCACCTTCGCGACACCCGATGGGCCGAGCACCATGGCTTATGACTTCATCCACGTTGTACCGCCCATGTCGGCTCCCGACATGATTCGCTACGGCGATCTCGGCTGGCAGGAAGGCAAGTTCCAAGGCTGGATGGAAGTTGATCAGTACAGCATGCAGCATCGCCGTTATTCGAATGTGTTCGGCGCCGGTGATGTCGTCGGTACGCCGATCGGCAAGACGGCCGCCAGCGTCAAAGCGCAGGCACCGGTGGTTGCTGACAACTTGGTGGCCTCAATCGCTGGGCAGGAGTTCCCGGCCGCATGGAACGGTTACACCTCTTGCCCGCTCATCATCGAGAAGGGGCAGGCCATGCTGGTCGAATTTGATTTCGATCTCAAAATGACGCCGTCATTTAGCTTCCTCGATCCTTACAAGGCGCAATGGGCACCTTGGTTCCTGAAAGACCGCATGCTGCATGCCGCGTATAACGCCATGCTGCGTGGCCGGGTATAAGGAGATAGAACAATGGAATTCTCTTTATTCGGTATTTTCGCGGTGGTTCTGGAACTATTGCGCCCCATCCTCCCAATCATTGGGCTTGTCCTTGTGGTGGATCTGCTTATGCTGGCCATGGTGATTGGTCGGCATCGCCGGCTTGATATCAGTCGGGGAGCCAAAATGGCGTTGCGGGTCGGCATTGTGACCGCGGTTGCAGCGGCGATTTACTTCCCCATTTGGACGGGCGCCGGCCTCTCGCAGCTAGCCAGCCTGGTGGACTTTGCTGGCGTCGTCGGCGGCGGTTTAGGCGTTGGTGTGGCAATCGGCCTGTTGAGCTATCCGCCGCTACAGCTGATGAGTAAAAAGCACGCCTAACCTATGACACCACCCGAATCGGCGTCGTCCCGGCTACAGCACTTCCCCGTCGCCTTCTTTGCGATGACAATGGGATTGTCGGGACTGACGCTGGTTTGGCAAAAAGCAGCGGAGGTGCTTGGCACCCCCGCCGTCATCGGGCATGGATTACTGATCCTCACGGCGCTGGCGTTCATCGTCCTTGCCACTGCCTACACCACCAAAGTCCTCAGGCATCGGCCGGCGGTTGCAGCCGAATTTAACCACCCGGTTAAGCTCAGCTTCTTTCCAACCATCAGCATCAGCCTGGTGCTATTAGGTACCGCGACACGGCATATTCTGCCCGAGCTCGGTCACCTCCTTTGGGGTATTGGCGCGATCGCCCACCTTTTGCTGACACTGGTGATCATTAATCGCTGGATCCATCACCCGCAGTTCGAAATCAACCATATCAATCCAGCCTGGTTCATTCCGGCCGTCGGCAATATTCTGGTACCCATCGCCGGTAGTCACTATGGCTATATCTCAGCTTCGTGGTTTTTCTTCAGCATCGGTGTGGTCTTTTGGGTGGTGCTATTAACGATTGTGTTTTATCGCATCATTTTTCATGATCCGCTCCCACAACGCCTGCTACCTACACTGTTTATTCTGGTCGCACCGCCTGCCGCGGGCTTTATCGCCTATATGGCATTAAATGGCGAGCTCAACACCTTTGGCCGTATACAGGTCAACATCGCACTGTTCTTTACACTGCTGCTGTTCATGCAGTTTCGTCGCTTTGCCGCATTGCCCTTCTTCCTCTCCTTCTGGGCCTATTCCTTCCCATTGGCGGCAATGACCGTTGCCATGATGATTTACTATCAAATGACCAACACTGCTTGGACCGCAGCTGCCAGCGTCCTTTTGGTGACGATCACAAGCCTTGTCATCGGTTGGCTTTTTTTGCTCACACTGCGCGCAGCCAAGGCCGGCAAAATCTGTCAGCCCGAAGGCTGAAAAGCCCGCGGCGCGCGGTAATTGCGCCAGATCAATTTAACCTGCCACAGCGCTTCCCCTACCTCGTCGACATGGGTAAGGTGGTCGCCAACTTGCAATGTTTGCAAACTGACCAATTTCCACAATCCAAGAGGAAGACCATGACCAACGATAACTTCCGCAATGATCGTCGCCGGCTGCTCCGTGGTGCCCTGATGGGTATTGCTGCGGCACCGGTTACCTACATGAGCCTGCGTGGCTCCAATGCGCTGGCCCAGGATCTGCCAATTCTCTCCGAGGACGATCCGACCGCCATTGCGCTCAACTACGTCCATGACGCCACCGAAAAGGACGACATGCGCGAGCCTGACGCGATTTGCGCCAACTGCCGCCTGTACCTCGGCGATAGTGGCCAGGAATGGGGCGGCTGCACGGCCTTCCCTGGCAAGTCTGTCAACACCAATGGCTGGTGCAGCGCCTGGGTGCGTATCTCCGGCTAATCGGCGGGTTCGTTCTCTGCCCAAGACCCTCGGCCTGCTTTGCAGCTCGAGGGTTTTTTTTGCCGTTTAATCAGATGCTGTGAAAGGCGGCTAACGAACTTCTCCCCAGAGATATGTTCCAATGACGCCATCGACAATCCATTTCCGCAACCAACGGGGTCACACCCAATGATCCGATCGCTCACTTTGCTGCTCTCGCTGAGCTTTATCGCCGCGCCGGCATTTGCCCAAGAGTCGGCTGCTGATTTACCTGCCCCCATGGCAGCCCTCGAGGACCGAGGCGCCACGATTGGCGAAGCCTTTGATGCGCCTGATGGGCTGACTGGCTACACCGTGAGCTTTCAAGGCCAGACCCTCACCGCCTATGTCACGGCCGATGAGGAACATGTTGTTGTTGGGACTTTGCTAGATAGCGATGGCACCAACTTATCGCAGCCCGTCTTGCAGGCAGCGGCCAACGCAGCCCGCCCAGAGGCCGAATGGCAGGCCTTGGCCGAGGCCGGCTGGATTGTTGATGGCGATGCCGAGGCTGGCCGAGTGATTTACGCCTTCACCGACCCCAACTGCCCGTTCTGCCATCGCTTCTATGAACAAACCCGCGACTGGATTGATGGCGGTGATGTTCAGATCCGTCATGTCATGGTCGGCGTGCTGCGCGAGGACAGCCTTGCCAAAAGTGCAACGATGCTTGCCGCCGACGATCCCTCAGCAGCGCTCGCAGATCATGAGGCCAATTTTGACAATGGTGGCGTGACACCGGCTGACCGCCTACCCGCCGAGTCGCAGGCACAGGTTCAATCGAATAACGAACTCATGAGCCGGCTTGGCATTCGTGGCACTCCGTCCGTTTTCTACAAGGATGAGGAAGGCGCCGTCCGCCTGGTCCGCGGGCTGCCACGGGGCGAGCAGTTGGATGCCGTCATGGGCGGGCCAAGGCCCGAGTAATCAGAATTCCAAGCGCTCCTGGCTGCGCTTGAGATAGAGCTGACGAATGCGAGCAGCGGCCGGCCCTGGGCTGCCGCTGCCAATCGCCACACCATCAATTTCGATCACGGGCGTGACGAATGCTGTGGCGCTGGTAATGAATGCCTCGGCAGCCGACTGTGCCTCTGCCACTGTAAATGCCCGTTCGTGCACCGCGACACCTTGCTCACGGGCATAGTCGAGAACCGCGGCACGCGTAATACCGTGCAAAATATCGTTGGATAGCGGGCGTGTGACCAAACTGCCATCCGCCAAGACGATATGCGCGTTACTGGAGCTCCCTTCAGTGACAGTTCCATCCTCTACCATCCAAACATCATCCACACCCGCATTGATAGCCTCGGATTTCATCAACGAGGGGTACAACAGCTGCGTGGTTTTGATATCTCGGCGGTGCCAGCGAAGATCAGGTCGCGTTATCACTCGCAATCCCTGCTGGGCCGCAGGCGCATCAACCAACGACGCCGCCTGGGTGAACAACACGACCGAGGGAGCGAGCCCCGTGGGTTTGACGAAATCCCGCTCGGCCACACCACGGCTAATCTGCAGATAGATTAACCCCTCGCGCAGCGCATTCTGATCCCGTAACTGCCGGTGGATATCAAGCAAATTGGCCGCTACCGGGTCAAACTGGATGTCCAGTTCCGACAGACTCCGGGCGAGCCTTTTTTGATGCGCGCTAAAATCCACAAATCCGCCATCAATGACGGCAGTGACTTCGTAGACCGCATCCGCAAACAGCACCGCCCGGTCAAACACCGAGAGGCTTGCCTGAGATTCCGGCAGATACTCTCCGTTAACGTAGACGATACGCTCCATGACACCAGTCTACCGCAGTCGCCGCCAAAGATAAGTGGAATCATCAGCGGCGATGATCGCTTGGACCATTGCGGTTTTCTGTCCCTGCCGAGAATACCCCAGCGCTGTAACGCGATACCTTGGCGGTATTGACTCCACAAGCACTCGGGCTGGCGGATAATCCGAGAGCGCAGCGACGGGTTGGCCAAACTGCTCAAGAAGCCCCTGCCAGTGCTGCGCCGATGCAGAAGATGCGAGCGAGAGCGGCGGTCCGGCATACGGCGGCAGATCGCTTTGCACCCGGCGCAGCGCCGCCTCCGCTGCCTCAAAAGCCTGCTGTTCAACGACGGCCGCGTTGGTGAGTCGAGTTTGCCAAACTGCCCGTTCAAGCCCGGCAAGACTGATCATCGTCATCACCAGCACCAAGGCCATCACGCCGGGCAAGGCCACGCCAAATTCACGCTGCTGCATCACCCTTCGTTCCTTAATGCGACGACCAAGGTCACCGGATAACGCAGCCTCGGCGCCACGTCATGGATATTCGTGACAAAAAAGCGCAGTTCAACCGCCAGAATGGCGTTTGCATCGGTGACCTGACCGGCATTCTGAAAGGCATCAACTCGCCGATCGCCATCCATGCTGACGCCATAACGCACGGTTAGCTGCTCAATTCCGGTCACCAACTCTTCACGTTGCCCACCAGCGGCACCTCGACGCCGATACAGGCTATGTCCAGCCGAATGACCAACCGCTTGATCGGTAAAAAAATGCGTCGTCGACGCGCCATGCCGAATCATTAATGCTGTATCTGGAATAATCGCAGGGCGAATGGGTGGCTCGGTCACGTCGGTGGGATAACCAGCGGTGTGAAGGGCCGCGGTCAAAAGATGACGGGCCAACCTTGCTTGCTCTAAGACTCGCGCATGCGCCCGCTCGACAGGCTCAACCTCGCGGGCCGTTGCGTAGAGTTCGAGCGCGGTCATCAACAAGGGCACGCCCAGGGCAGTGGCAATCAGCAACTCGGGCAACGAAAAACCGCGCTGAGGCGTTCGATCGGCGGTCATGGCCGAAAGGCGATTGTCAGCTCATCCGACGTATCAGCATTGGTGGCAGACCACTGCAGGGTAATGGTGCCCTCAGCTCCAGCGCCCGTTGGCCAACGCAGCTCCGCCTCACCGGCCGGTAGACGCTCAGCCACGCGTTGGCGCCAGTCTTCTTGAACGGCCAAGCTCACCGTTTGCCCATCAGCAGCACGAACCCGTTCAATCATCTCGCTAGCGAGTGTTTGTGCCTGCCACTGCCACCAAGCCGAGCGAGCCTCGTGCAGGCTACGAAACTGCGATGCCACCAAACCCATCATGCCGATGCTGAGAATAAACACAGCAATCAGCACTTCAACGAGCGATGTCCCCTGCTGACGATAAAAAAACATGCCGCGACCCTAGCAGGGTGACGGCATGTTGCGTGGGCCTTTGGTCAGCGGGTGATTACCGCTGATCGATGGGTGTTAACCGCACTTACTCTCGCCACAGTTAAGGCAAGTCAGGCAGCCATCCATGGTGATCATGGCTTTGGTGTGGCATTTGCCACAAAGCTCTGCCCCCGGCGGATAGTCAGCCGTGCTGTCGTCGCAGTCGGCTTCGACTGGCTCTTGGGCAGCCCGGCCCTCGATTTCGGCCCGTTTGCTAGCAATGAAGGCCTGCTGATGCTCATCCAGCGCCTCAGTCTCCATCATGCCGATGGAGCGTAGATGCTGCTCGAGCACATCCCCAATCTCAGCCACCAGCGACGGCATGAAGCGGCCGCCCTTTTTGAAATAGCCGCCGCGCGGGTCGAACACGCTGCGCAGCTCTTCTACCAGAAAGGTGCAATCACCGCCTTTACGGAATACGGCCGAGACAATGCGAGTTAGCGCCACGATCCACTGGAAGTGGTCCATATTTTTGGAGTTAATGAAAACCTCAAACGGACGACGAACCTCGTGCTCAGTGCCTTCATTGAGGATGACGTCATTCACGGTGACGTACAGCGCATGCTCGGAGAGCGGCGTCTTAATCTTGTAGGTTTGCCCTTCCAAGCGCTCGGGACGCTGGATTTCCTCATGCATGTGTTCGATGCCGCCACCGACATCGGGTCCAGCAACCGGGTCGTTCGCGGCGTTCTGCTCATCGCCCCGGGCCACTGCGTAATCAACGATTTTGCTATCAATTTTTACGGCCATGACGATTACCCTTAAAACTTCCCGTAATACCCTTCCTTGAGGGCGTCGTACAAATTGGCGGCGGTATGGATTTCACCGTCGTATTCCACCTCATCGCCACCCTTCACTTCGACGGTCCGGCCGTCCTCTAGCGTGAATTTGTAGGTGGTGTTTTCGAGATCGGATTCTTTAACCAAAACGCCTTGGAACGCCTCGGGGTTGAACCGGAAGGTGGTGCAGCCTTTCAAGCCGCTTTGGTAGGCATAGCGGTAAATATCCTTGAAGTCTTCATAGGGATATTCCGTGGGCACATTGGCCGTCTTGGAAATACTCGAGTCGACCCACTTTTGCGCCGCCGATTGGATATCCACATGCTGTTTCGGCGTGATGTCATCGGCCGTAATGAAATAATCCGGCAGATTACGTGTCTCGGCATCCATGCTCGGCAGCGCATCCTCGTCGATCAACGCGCGATACGCGAGCAGCTCAAAACTGAATACGTCCACTTTCTCTTTCGACTTTTTGCCCTCACGAATCACGTTGCGGAAATAGTGATGGGCAAAACTCGGCTCGATGCCGTTAGACGCGTTATTTGCCAGTGACAGGCTAATCGTGCCAGTCGGCGCAATTGATGTATGGTGCGTAAAACGCGCACCCGTTTTGACCAAGTCTTCGACGAGCTCGGGCTCAACTTCGGCGACTCGCTGCATGTAGCGGCTATAACGGCCCCAGAGCACACTGCCTTTGACCTTATCACCGACCTTATAACCGTCTTTTTTCATCTCCGGGCGCAGCGCCAGCATCCGCGGCGTGACCTCGAACTCTTCAGTCATAATCGGTGCCGGGCCTTTTTCTTCGGCCAACCGCAGTGACTCACGCCAGCCCTCGAGGGCCATCTCCCGTGAGACCTGCTCGGTAAAGGCGAGTGAATCTGGGTCACCATATTGCATCCGCAGCATGGTCACCGTGGAGCCGAGCCCCAGAAAGCCCATGCCATGCCGACGCTTGCGGTTGATTTCCTCGCGCTGACGCTCCAACGGCAGACCGTTTATTTCCACCACGTTGTCGAGCATGCGAGTAAACAACGCTACCACCTGGCGGTATTCTTCCCAATCAAAATGCGCGCGTTCTGTGAAAGGCTCACGCACAAACTTTGTTAGGTTGACCGACCCAAGCAGACAAGCCCCATAAGGCGGCAGCGGCTGCTCACCGCAGGGGTTGGTGGCACGAATTTCTTCGCAGAACCAGTTGTTGTTCATTTCGTTGACACGATCGATGAGCACAAAGCCCGGCTCGGCGTAGTCATACGTCGAGGTCATGATCATGTCCCAAATCCGCTGTGCTTTAACCCAGCGATAAATTCGACAGGCCACCAAGCCGTCTTCACGGGTGAGATAGCCACTATTGTGATTGGGCCACTCGCGCCAAAGCACCTGCTGCGAATCGTTAACGTCGATGCCCTCTTTCTCAGCCTCATCGGCTTTAATCGGGAAGGCCAGCGGCCAGTCTTCGCCGTTTTCAACCGCCTGCATAAATCCGTCGGTGATCAGCAGCGAGAGATTGAACTGCCGCAGACGCCCGTCCTCCCGCTTGGCGCGAATAAAATCCATGACATCTGGATGGCCAACATCGAATGTGGCCATCTGCGCCCCACGCCGCCCGCCAGCAGAGGAGACGGTAAAACACATCTTGTCGTAGATATCCATAAACGACAGCGGCCCGGACGTGTAGGCGCCGGCCCCTGAGACATACGCGCCTTTGGGCCGCAGCGTGGAAAACTCATAGCCAATGCCACAGCCAGCTTTGAGCGTCAGACCCGCTTCGTGAACCTTGTCGAGGATATCGTCCATCGAATCGCCGACGGTTGAGGAGACGGTGCAGTTAATGGTGGAAGTGGCAGGCTTATGCTCAAGCGCGCCAGCATTGGAGGTGATGCGCCCCGCGGGAATGGCACCGCGACGCAGCGCCCAGAGAAACTGTTCGTACCAGTAGTCGCGGCGAGCTTCGGGCTCAACATCGGCCAGAGCTCGTGCCACGCGCTTATAGGTGTCATCAACGGTCTGATCGACGGCTTCGCCATCCTTGGTCTTCAGCCGGTACTTTTTGTCCCAGATATCTTCAGAGGCGGGCTGAATTGGGATTTCGGTCACGGCCGAAGGCAGCGCTCGCAGATTCGTTGCGGTCGTCATCAGTTTCTCCTTGCTGTGTTCTGTACACATCAGGCCCGGCTATGAGCGGCCTGCGGCGGAAACACACAATATGGTTTGGCAAAAATCCATCCAGCCACAACATATTGTGCGATCGGATCTAGCCTACCCCAAGGAGAACGGAAGTCAACCGATAATTCGTTACGCTATCGACGCACTACAATCAGCACGCCGGCGGCAATTCCAAGCAGCGCCATAATGACTTCATCATGCCGAAAATCCAGCGCCAGCAGCTCCTGCGCGCCCGATACGACCAGCCAAACACCCAACAGCAAAAGCCCCAAATCCTTCATCATTCCACTACCCCAATTAACATTCGATATCGTGTTCGCTTAAAGCGATAAATCTTGCGCCATCGCAATCCGGCTGTAGGACGATGACATCGGCCTTGCGCACCACCCCCGGACCAAGCCCCTGGCTTTGATGCGCCAACGCCTCAACAGTCGGGGTTTCTAACGCCGCGGCTGGCAACTCCAGCAAAAACCCAACAATGCGATCGTCATCAAGCGCGATCGCCCATTCCGCCTCGGTATGGGCACGTTGCAACTCTCGCGCTAAATCTGCATCCCCCGGCGCCGCCTGCGCGCCCGCCGCCAATGCCGCTAGCAATCGTTCGCCCAAGGCCTGGGCTGCCGCTTCACTGGTATCCCCGGGGACTTGAGCCCCGCCAGCAGCCACGAAGGCTCGTGCGAAAATCAGCGCATCGGCCGACCCGGCTGCGCGCACCGCTTCTCGACCGGCACTCACGGCGTCGCGAATGCGCGCAACCTGGCGGGCCCGATAAACCGCCACTACTCGTAATCTTCGTAATCAGTCAGATGGGATTGAGTGCTGTAGTCACGCTGAACACGCAACTTAGCGGCGATGAACTCGCCATGCTCGACATGTAGCAACTCGGCAATTTTACGCACCAGTTGCTCTTCGTAGCGGTCCATCTCGGAATCGGCCAGACACACTCTCCAGAGCAATTCGACCACCTGACATTTCTGCGCATAGTCGAATTGGGTATTGATTAGCTGCGTAAATTCGAAATGATCGGTTGCCTCATGGGCCTCGAGATCAGCTAACTCAATGAGCTCTGCGGTCTCATCGGGCGTGAGATCAAATACCTCCATGATGCCGTCATGGATGGCCTGAAACTCCAAGCTATACCGCTGATTATCGGCCTGCGCCATTTCGATGAGCAGCGCCGCGGTCGCCAACTGCAAGCGATGCTGCGTTGGCTCGCCGGCCTCGGTGTGTTGCGGATTAATACGCTGTTCGTAGAACTGTTTGATGGCCTCGAGCATCTTCCAAGCTCACCTTCGCTGCGACGATCCTTACTTATCAGGGCTCCGCATTCATGTCGACCGCAGCTACCGCTGCCCGGTCCACCACAAGCTGCTGCCCTACCCGCAATCGATCGGGGTTATCCAGTCCATTCAGCTGCGCCAAGCGTTGCAGTCCAATGCCATGACGCTGCGCAATTGCCCCAAGCGTATCACCGGGTTGTACCTCGTAGTGCTGCCCCCCGACGGCTGCGGGCATCGCCCCCGCTAGCGGCAACGAGAGCTCTTGGCCAATGCGAATAAAATCCGCATCCCGAATGCCATTGTGAGATTTTAATGTTGCCAGGCTCACCGAGTAACGCGCAGCAATGGTGGAAAGTGTGTCACCGGCCGCAACCTGGTGGGCCACATCCGGTCGCTGGCCGCGATACAGTCGGCTACCGGGCAGCCCGGCAATGGCTGATGCCCATTGTCGCCCCGCTGGCAGCGCCAGGGCATAACCGCGCGGGATAAACTTACGACCATCCCAGATCGCTGGGCCAAGCCCCGGGTTAAGCGCTTGCAATTGCGCCTCATCAATACCCACGCCCTCAATCAGTGTGGGCAGCGGCGTATAGTGCGGCAGGGCGACGCGCACTGGCTCTAGCGGTGGGTCGGTCTGGAGATTTCCGAAATACCGCGCTGCGTTGGCATCAACGTCGGCAGCAGCCAACAACGCTGGATAGAAATTGCGCGAGGCAAAACCAAAACGCGGTCCGTCATATTCGCTGCGAATACGCACATAATCCCGACTGCCTACTTCGCGGACCGCACGGCGCATACCATTCAGCCCATGGTTATAGGCCGTAATGGCCAGTGGCCAGCTCTCAATTTCGGCGTAGTTATGGGCAAGCAGCTGTGCTGCCGCTCGAGTACTGGTCCAGGGATCAAGCCGCTCATCGAGCACGGGGTCAATGCGCATAAAACGTCGACCTGTGCCGGCGGTAAACTGCCACAGACCCGCCGCGCCGGCGTGAGAACGCGCAATCGGATTAAAAGACGATTCAACATGCGGCAAAGCCACAAGCTCGGCTGGAACACCCTGTGCCTGCAACACATCCACGATGTAATCGCGCCAGCGTCCCGCCCGAATCAAGCCGGCCTGAAACCGCTCGCGAAGCCCGCCCTGAAACCGCAGACGCTCCGCCAACTCAAGCAGATCATCCGGCTGAGTATCCGCCGGCAACCGCGCTGCAACCTGGCGCTGCAGTGTGGTTTGTGGCTGCATGCCTTGTTCAGCGAGCGTACGAAGCGCGGCCCGGTAGCGCTTTAACGCCGAGCGCACCTGCTCTCGACGCTGTTGCCAATGCGGCGGCTTCGCCACGGCCACCTCGCCGAGGATGCGCATTGACTGGCCGCTATCGTGGATTACGCCTTGGCCAACCGACACCTCGGTGTAGATCCGGGTCCAGAACTCCAACGCGGGTTCCAATTCTGCCGGGCGCGGTAGCGTCGGCGTCGCCGCCAGGGACGAAGCTGGCAACAGCAAAAGAATCAGCAGCAGTAGCCTTTGCAGGGGTATCATGCAACCTCCCCGGCACTCCAACGTGCCCGTTGACTGGATAGTAGCCCCGGGAGGACCCGCGAGACAATGCAACCCCTCCAGTGGATCGCACTGATCGCCATCGCCCTCATCTCCACCGGCAGCGCTTTGCATGCCCTGCTCTACAAACGCGAGCCGGCGGCAGCCTTTGGCTGGATTGCATTCTGCCTCTTATTTCCAGTCGTCGGCCCCATATTCTATTTTCTCTTCGGCATTAACCGCGTTCGTGTCCGCGCCCGGCAATTGCGTGGCGAGACCGGCGAGACCGATGCCAACCCCGATGGCCAGCTGCCGCGAGCGATACCCACGGCATTTCGGACTCAGGCGCAGATCTCTACCGCGGTGACTGGGCTGCCGATTGCGCACGACAATGTCATTGATTCCTTCGCCGGCGGCGAGGCCGCCTATCCCGCTATGCTCGATGCGATTCAAGGCGCCCAAAAGAGCGTTTACCTATCCACCTACATATTTGAGAGCAACCGCACCGGTGCTGATTTTGTCGAGGCACTGGCAGCCGCCGAAGCCCGTGGCGTGACGGTGCGGGTGCTACTGGATGGTGTCGGGGAGTGGTATAGCTGGCCGCCGGTGCGTTATCAGCTACGCCGACGTGGCGTCACCGTTGCCAGGTTCTTGCCGCCCCGGCTTATTCCACCCAATCCCGTCGTGAATTTACGCAACCATCGCAAGTTGCTCATCGTCGATGGTCAGACGGCTTTTACGGGTGGAATGAATATCGGCGATCGCCACCTCTTGCAACGCCCGGGACGCCGCGCGGGTATTCGTGACTTGCACTTTCGCATTCAGGGCCCACTCGCCACGCAGTTGGAACAGGTTTTCTTAGACGATTGGGCCTTTATCACCGCAGAGCAGTCGCTACCCACCGCATCCGAGCCCATCGATGGAACCGGTCAGGCCTTGTGCAGAACGCTGGTCGATGGTCCCAATGAAGATTTGCACCGACTCACCATGGTACTGGTTGGCGCCGTGGCAGCAGCGCGCGAGCATATCGCCATTATGACCCCCTATTTCCTGCCACCGCGCGAGCTAGTGGCCGCTCTGCAGGCGGCGGCCGTGCGCGGCACTCGGGTCGATATTATCCTGCCCGGACGCAACAATCTGCCATTCATGCATTGGGCTACCCGCAACATGCTCTGGGAGTTGGTGAAATGGGGGGTGCGGGTTTACTACCAGCCAGGCAGCTTTGATCACACCAAATTGCTGGTGGTCGATGGACATTACACTCAGGTCGGTTCAGCCAATCTGGATCCGCGCAGCCTGCGACTGAATTTTGAAGTGATGGTTGAGGTTTACGACACCGATTTCGGTGCCAAGATGACAGCGCATATTGCGAATATCCGTAACAATGCCGAGCGAGTCACCCTGGACACCCTCGACTCTAGACCCCTACTGCCCCGCATTCGGGACGCACTGGCTTGGCTCTTTACCCCTTACCTGTAAACGGCAGCAAAGCAATCCATCCCCCCAACAAAGCAACGACGGCACCCACGGTTAATGCCGTGCGCAAACGCCGAAACCAGCGTGGCATGGACTCAACCCCAACCCGCGACTCCCAAATACGCCAGCCGATAAAGGCGAGGGCGACCACGGGCAGCCCGACAATAACGGGCACTAACAAAGCGGCCCAACCGATCAGCGCCGGAATGACCGAGGCCTGATACATCGTTGCCAACGACTCACCGCGGCCCATGACCAAACCCCAGTGAATCGCGCCCACGAATGAAAGGATGACCGCCCCATAGGCAAGCAGCCAGCCGGCAATCCAGTCCGGACCAATCCAGACTCCAAGTGCTGTCGCAAAAAACGGCAATAAGCCCAAATAGCCCATCCAAGCGGCAGCCGGCGGTAGCGTTTGAGATTCGGAGGCATCGGTCATGGCGCGTTTCCCTGCCTTGGAATTCGGGCATCATGATAGGGTCAAATCAACCGAATGCCCAATGATGCAAAAGCATTGAAAAAGGAGATCGTCATGCTGTCCCGCCCTATGAGTCGCGCCCTGATGCTTGTTGGCCTAATGATCGGGCTGGCTGGCTGTGCCGGTGTGCAGCCTCAGCAGTACGCCGGAGAATCGCCGGAATTTCTCATTGAGGAATATTTCGACGGTCGAGTGCTCGCCTGGGGCATGTTCCAGAAACGCAGTGGCGAGGTGGCAAGACGATTTACTGTTGATATCGATGGCCGCGTCGATGGCAATCGCATCACACTCGACGAACATTTCGTTTATGACGACGGCGAGACTGAACGCCGCGTTTGGGAGATCGAAAAACTCGATGAAAACACCTATGAGGGCCGCGCTGGGGACGTCGTCGGCACCGCCACCGGACAACGCTATGGCAATACACTGAACTGGCGCTACACCCTTGCCTTGGAAGTTGATGGGCGCACCTGGAACCTGCAGTTTGACGACTGGATGTATTTGGTTGATGAAGACACCCTTATCAACACCGCCGACGTCACCAAATTTGGCTTTCGTGTCGGCACGGTCACGCTTTTCTTCCGCCGCCAGACCGACCCGTCCGACGCTCAATGATGCGGTTGCAGACGCTGATACTAACGCTGGCTTTGCTTCTCGCGAGCGCCGTATCAGCATTGGCTGTCGCCAACCCCGCAGAGGAGCACGGCGCAACCTTCGAGCGTGCCATTGAGCTTGCCGGTGCGCCCTTACAGCTCACCGGCACCGGTGTCGCCCGCTATCGCATTGTCTTCACGGTCTACGCGGCCGGACTTTACCTCCCCGCGCAAACACGGGCCGATGCGGTGTTGGATGGCGACACACCCCGCGTGTTGGAGATTGAATACTTCCATGACATTAGCGCCGAAGACATCATCCGGGCCGCCAACACCAAACTCGACAAACAAATACCTGCCGATGCTCGCGCCCGCCTGCAACCGCTGATTGATGAATTCCATTCGCTCTATGGGCGGGTCAGCGATGGGGATCGTTATCGGATGGCTTATGTCCCCGGTACCGGCACCACGTTAAGTTTTAATGGCGAACCGGTGGGGACAATTGCCGGGGCCGAGTTCGCGGCCGCTTATTTCGGCATTTGGCTTGATGCTGAGGATCCGCTATCCCGCAATTTGCGTGCAGATCTACTGGCCGGGCTGACGGAGTAGGCCTGCTAAAACGCCCGATGCCGGGCTAAGGCTTCCGCAATTTCACCCTGAAAATCCAAAGCCGCCTCGCTTGGCTTTGTGAGCAGACTTACCCCAACAAAAACCACTACGGTAGTGGCTGCCACTGAAAATGGCAGCAACGGATTGAACACGCTCACCCCGGCAATCAGCGCCAGCCAGATGGCCAGCGCTCCGCCTGCCAGCATACTGGCTAGCGCACCGGCGGCGGTCCCACCACGCCAGAAAAATGCAGCGATAATGGCCGGCACGCAGACCAGCAGCCCAGCGGCAGAAAGCGCCGCTAGTTGATCGACAATCGCTGCCTGCTGCAAAGCGAAGTAACTGGCAAACAACACCACGATCACCATCACCAGACGCCCGGCCAGAATTTGCCGTGCATCACTGGCGTCGTTTTCACGGCGGACAAAGTCCCGGGCCACCATGGCGCCAACAGTCAGCGCAATGGAGTCGAGCGTTGAAATCGCCGCCGAGAGAATCCCCAGGATTAACAACAGCCCCACCCAAACCGGGATGACTCCAGAGGTGAGTAGCGCTGGCGTCGCCATGGAGGTGTTCTCCAAGCCCGGGGCAAGCTGCAGCGCGGCAAATCCCCAAACCACCGCAATGACGGTGAACAAAAGGCCAAAACCCAACACCCAAAGAATCATTCGGCGCATTGCCGCAAAATCTCGCAGGATAAAAAGACGTTGACTCACCTGCGGATTAGAAAGCGCAAAGAAGAACCAGGGAAATGCCAGCGCAACAAAGGTACCCAGACTCCATAGCCCAGGACCCGGCACATCCAGCCATTGACCATGATCGCGACCGGCGGTGCCAACAAAATCACCCCAACCGCCGAGCGCAGAGATCGCGAACCCGACGGCGAGGATGCCCGAGAGGACCATCACCAATGAGAGCGCCGCGTCGGTCCAGGCCACTGAGCGCAATCCGGCGACAACCGCCCAGAAAAGCGCCAGCGCGGCACCTACCGCAACCGCCTGAAAGAGACTAATTTCTCCCCCGGTCACGCCCGAGAGCAGCAGCCCAATGCCGGCCATTTGCGTGGTGCAGTACGGCAGCAAAAACAGCAGACTGATACCCGCCATCACCCGTGCCACCGTGCGGCTACCGTAGCGCGCTCCGATCATCTCTGCCGGTGAGACAAATCCCCAGCGCTTTGCCACCAACCAAAAACGCGGCGCAAAGATCACCAATAAGGAAAGCCCCGCGAAATAAATCAGCTCAAAGCCCAATGCGCCGATACCGCCGCGATAGGTCAGCCCGGTCAGCACAATCAGCATAAACGCCGAGTAAGTCGTTGCGGCATACGAGAGTCCGGCGACCACACCACCGACGGCCCGACCGCCAAGATAATAATCCCGTACTGTGCCCTGATTGACCCGCGCCGCGCGCAGGGCAATGGTGATTCCGACTAGGGCGAAAACGCCGATCACCCCCCAAATCAGACCCGGTGCGATCATGTTGCGTCCCGCCAACGCAGCACGGCAAACGCAATCATGCCTGCCAAGACAACACCAAAGCCCAACCAGAAAACGGCAATGGCAAGGCCTGGCTCAGCGCCGCCCAAAACACCGTAGGGCACAGCCACGCCGCTAATCACCAAAACCGCCATCAATATCAACCACCAACGCATGCGTTTAGCCTTGTTAAGGACGACTCAATTCCACAGGCTGCCAGACGAAGCCCAAAGAAGCCACTTCCTCACAGAGCAGCGGCATCGCCTCGGCAACCAGCGCCGGGCTGCCGCGCAGGCCCAATTCCAACGAAAATTCAGCGCTGCGCGTATTGGGCAGGCAAGACAATCGCAAAGCCGGGTGCTGTTGCTCGAAGCGTTGTAACAGGGGGATGACATCACTCTCTCGCGCACCCTCTACCCGAATCGCCTGCTCTGTGGTCCGCTGCGGATCCTGCCAGTCAGCATAGTGATGATCGAGCACCCAGGCCATCATGGGCCAAGCCATGTTCGGGAAGCCAGGCATAAAATAATGCCGTTCGACCGAGAATCCAGGCACTTGATTGACCGGATTGGGAATCAATGAGGCACCTTCTGGAAAGGCCACCAAATTTTTGCGCGTGGCGGGTTCAATGGGCTTGCCAAAGCGCTGCTCCAGCATGGCGAGGCCCTCAGGATGAAACACCAATGGCCGGCCAAGGGCAGCCGCGGCGCATTGACGCGTGCGATCGTCCGGCGTGGCGCCAATTCCGCCACAGCTAAAGACGACAG
This sequence comes from Spiribacter sp., assembly GCA_965243155.1. Classification (GTDB taxonomy): domain Bacteria; phylum Pseudomonadota; class Gammaproteobacteria; order Nitrococcales; family Nitrococcaceae; genus Spiribacter. The sequence goes on from CBDEUE010000003.1 coordinate 145,410, forward strand.
CCTCTTCTGCGAAGGTCTGGCTGAGGGTGCGTTCGAGCAGCACCGGGTCATCGCCAAGAAAGCGGACCCATTCGAGCTCAAGCCCCCGCTCAGCGAGCAACTGGCAGAGATGCGGAAAATGGCCATCCTGGCGTTTACCACTGAGGATTTCATCGCCAATCACAATGAGGCCAAAGCCCCGGACAGCCATCTCGCTCATGCGCGCGCTCCAATCAAACCAAGCAACATGCCCTCAAGCTCGGCCAGATTGCTGACCGGATGATGCGGCACCCGCGGGATGTCAGTTGGCCAATCAATCCCATCGCGGTTGAGCCATACCGCTTGCATGCCGGCCTGTGCCGCGCCGTAGACATCGCAGTGAACATCATCACCCACATGCACAATTTGCTCGACCGGCACGCCGGCCCGGTTGGCGACGGTCTGAAACACTAAATGCGACGGTTTAGCGGCGCCTAGCTCCACTGCCGAGAGTGCAAAATCAAAGTAGTCTCCCATGCCAATACGGCCGACATCTGCATTACCGTTGGTGACCGCTCCAATCGGCACCCGCCCATGCAATGCCCGTAGGATGGGTAGCGCATCATCGTAAAGTCGCACCGCATGGCGCGCCTCAAGAAAGGCTTCGAAGGCCTCATCGACCATCGACGTTAGCCGATCACCGGCGAGACCCGCCTCCAGACCTGCTTGACGCAGCCCAACACGACGCAACGCGGTGACATCGTGAGCAATCTCGGGTTTCGCCTTGGCAATCTCTGCTCGCAGGGCGCGCATGGCCTCAACATCGTATAACGCGGCGACCGCTGGATAGCGCTGCTCCAGCAGGCCATGGCACACCTGTTCGGCGTGACCAATCACGCCCGTGATATCCCAAAGGGTGAAATCCAAATCGAAAGTAACGGCAGCAACTGGCGCCGCGAGTGGAGTTGCCGTCATTGCGCGCTTTCCTGTTGCAGCTGACGCCAAACGCAAGGCCCACCATGCGCCTCATCAAGCCGAGCCAACCAAGCCTCGTGCGCCGCCTGCTCGGCAGCGGAAGGCTCAATCACGGGCAGCGGCGAGCGATTTTCCGGCAGCGCCCTCGGCGTCTCGTCACCGGCGCTGTTCGCACTCGACTCAGCCGAACCCAAATGCAGAGTCACCTGACCACCGGTCATGGCGAGATACACTTCGGCTAAAATCTCGGCGTCGAGCAGGGCGCCATGCAACGTCCGCGCACTATTGTCGATGCCATAACGCTTGCAAAGTGCATCAAGGCTGTTGCGCTGCCCAGGATGACGTTGTCTTGCGAGGGCCAGTGTATCAGTGACTTGGCAGTGATCATTCAAACAACCCCAAGCGTCGCCCAAGCGGGCGAGCTCATGATCGAGAAAGCCCACATCAAATGGCGCGTTGTGAATAATCACATCGGCACCGCGAATAAACTCAATAAAAGCCTGCGCCACATCGGCAAAGCGTGGTTTATCAGCCAGGAACGCATCGGTAATGCCATGAACGGCGACCGCATCGGCCTCAATGGCCCGACCCGGGTTGAGATATTCGTGAAAACTGCGTCCGGTGGGCCGGCGCTGATCAATTTCGTAGCAGCCAATCTCGATAATTCGATGCCCCAGCTCCGGTTCTAAACCGGTGGTTTCCGTATCCAGCACAACCTGCCGCATTAGTGCGTCTCTCCTATCAGCTCATCGATACCCTGATTAGCCAGCGCATCGACTATTTCGTTTTCTGCATGACCGCTGTGGCCACGAACCCAATGCCAGCGAATTTCATGTTGGGCCACCAGTGCGTCGAGTCGCTCCCAAAGATCGCGGTTTTTCACTGGCTTTTTCGCGGCAGTTTTCCATCCACGGCGCTTCCAATCAGCCATCCACTCGGTCACGCCTTTACGCAAATACTGGGAATCGGTAGTCAGATCGACGCGGCAAGGACGAGTCAGTGCTTCGAGGGCCTGAATCGCGGCCATGAGTTCCATCCGGTTGTTAGTGGTATTGGCCTCACCACCATGCAAGGTTTTCTCACTGCCGGCATAGCGCAGCAGCACACCCCAACCACCGGCCCCGGGATTACCGCGACAAGCCCCATCGGTGTAGATTTCAACTGGCGTCACGATGACTCTCCGATTGCGCTTGGCGCACCCCCACGCCGGCCGCTGGGATCCGACCCGGTATCAATTGCAAGCGTTGGCGCCAACGCACTGCAGGTGGTTGCATGCCATTCACCCGCTTTTGCCCCAAGATCAGATTAACCCCACCCAACCAGCGCCAGCCAAGCCCTAGCCGCTGACTATACGCGGATTGATTGGCAAAACGACGACACCACCAAGCTTGTAACGGGGGCGGTAGCGGCGCCAACGCATCATGGCCGCGTGGTGTCAGCCCCAAAAGCATCATCCAGTCCGTGATGCGACGGGCACCCAGGTAACGCCCCGTCCAAGGCGGCCGGCTATCACCCCAAGTAACCCAGCGACGCAGCCCCCAAAGGCTAGCCGGGTTAAACCCTAACACCAGCAGGTGACCCTCAGGTGCCAAAACTCTGGCGGCCTCGCGAAACACCTGATGCGGTCGGTCACAGAATTCCAGCTGATGCACCAGGATAACCACATCGACACTACCGGAGGCGACGGGGATCACGGTGGGCTCGGCGCGCAAATTAATGGATTCCCCCGCTCGGTGATCCATAATCCACTGTCGGGCATCGCCATAAACCGTGGGGCAGAAGCCACCGCCGAAGGCACCCAGCTGCAATACCCGACGAGCATACAAACCGGCTAAACGGCGTGAAAGCAGGCGCGTTTCCTGTCGCGCCAATTCCCGCCCAGCGGGTGTTGCAAACCAGTCATGCAGCCATTCCATCCGCCAGATACTCCGCCATCGATTCAAACCTTGGCATTTGAGACGCCGACCCGCCCGGGGTAGCATGCGCGCATGCTTGAAGTAACACCGATCCCCGTCTTGCAGGACAATTATACGTGGCTGCTCCGAAGCACGCAGTCACCGCGCGCTATGGTAGTTGACCCAGGCGAAGCAGCGCCTGTGAAGCGGGCGCTGGAGGGATTCGGCCTGAGCCTCGATGGCATTCTGATTACCCATCACCATGGTGATCATGTGGCCGGCGTGGGCGAGCTCATTCAGGATGGCATGCCGGTCTACGGGCCGGCGGACAGCCAGATACCGCATCTTACCCATCCGCTAAAAGCCGGGGATAAGATCGAACTCCCCGCCCTACAGGCGCACTTTGAGATCTTGGCGGTCCCAGGGCATACCCTCGATCATATTGCCTACTACGGGGAAGGGTTACTGTTCTCGGGTGACGCGCTATTTGCAGGCGGTTGCGGGCGGATGTTCGAAGGCACGCCGGCGCAGATGCAGGGCTATCTGGCGCGCTTGCGCGATCTGCCCGGTGAGACACTGATCTACTGCGGTCATGAATACACTCAGGCCAACCTGGAATTTGCCGCCGCGGTTGAGCCGGAGAACGCGGCAATTGCTGAGCGCCTCGAGCGGGTACGACAGCAGCGGCATCGCGGCGCCATCACTCTGCCTTCGCGCATGGCTGAGGAACGCGCTACCAACCCATTTTTGCGTTGGGATAATGAGCAAACCGCCGCGAGTGCGGCTGCCCACAGTGGTCATGCACTGAGCGGGCCCGTCGAAGTCTTTGCCGCGCTGCGCGCATGGAAAGACACGTTCTAGATAGATAAGGAAGCCCGTTGTGTCGGCACGCATTCTCTGGCCTTTACTGATCACTTTGCTTATCACCGGCTGCGCCAGTGTCGACCCGAACGCGCCCCGCGGGGCCGACGTGACAGCGCCAGCCATCGAGGACGCGATCGCAGAGTCCCCTGAAGCTGACTCAATCGCCACGCGCAACACAGCAGATCAGACCCAGCCAAGCGCGCCAGTTACCGATGTTTGGGAGCGCATCCGCCGCGGTTACGCGATCCCCGGTCATGACAACGACCGCGTCAATACTCAGTTAGAAGCCTATGCCGAAATGGGTGAATACTGGGAGCGGGTTTCCAAACGCGCTGAGCCGTATCTATTCCACATCGTCGAAGAGCTTGAGGCGCGCGAAATGCCGATGGAGCTGGCGCTGCTGCCCATTGTTGAGAGCGCCTTTCGGCCGTTTGCTTATTCCCACGGCCGGGCCGCCGGCATCTGGCAATTTATTCCCGCAACCGGACGGCATTACGGCCTCGAACAGAACTGGTGGTATGACGGCCGGCGTGATGTTGTTGCAGCCACCGATGCGGCACTCACCTATCTCGCCCATCTCAATGAATTATTCGAGGGCGATTGGCTGCTGGCGCTGGCTGCCTACAACGGCGGTCAAGGGACGGTGATGCGCGCGCAACAACGCAATGCCGCAGCGGGGCTACCCACCGATTATTGGTCCTTGGATTTGCCACGAGAGACGATGGGCTACGTCCCCAAGCTGCTCGCCATTAGCGAGATCATCATGCAGGCACCGGCCTATGGGATTGCCCTGCATCCGATCCCCAACCGGCCGGTGGTCGAACCGATTGAGCTAGCGCATCAAGTTGACCTGGCATTGGCCGCGGAGCTCGCGGGTATTGATATCGAAACGCTCTATCGGCTCAATCCCGGCTACAACCGATGGGCAACTGCCCCCGACGGCCCGCACCGGTTACTACTGCCGGTAGACCGTGTCGAGCACTTCAACCAAGCGCTGGCCCAAACACCGCCGCAGTCTTGGATGCGCTGGGAGCGCCATCAAATTGCCGCTGGTGAGACCCTCGGCGAAATTGCCGCACGCTATCACATCACCGTTTCGGATCTGCAGGCTGCCAATGACATCAATGGCCATATCATTCGCGCCGGCGATCATCTATTGGTCCCCGTCGCCTCACGCCCCTCTGGCAGCTACACCCTAAGCGCAAGCCAACGGCTGGCCGCAACGCGCAACACACCACGGGCGGGACGCAGCCGAATTGACTATGTCGTCCGCTCCGGAGACAGTTTCTGGGAGATTGCTCGGCGACATGATGTGGGCGTGCGTGAACTTGCCCGTTGGAATGGCATGGCGCCGGGTGACACCCTTGCTGTGGGTCGACAGCTAACCATTTGGACAGAGGCTGACGGCAACACCCTTGCAACAGCGGCGATTCGCTCAGAGGCCCGGCTACAGTCGGTAACCTACACTGTTCGCAGCGGTGATTCCCTCTATCGAATCGCCAATCGATTTAATGTGCGGGTGGCCGACCTGCAGCGTTGGAATAACCTGCGCACTGACAGTTATCTCCAACCCGGTCAACGCCTGCGCATGCAGGTCGACGTCACCGCACAGAACGATTTTTAATCTAGTAGTCGGTTCATGCGCCGGACAAAGGCGGCGGGATCATCCAAACGCCCGCCGTCCATCAGTATGGCCTGCTCTAGCAAGAGCGTGGCCCAGTCATCGAGGACGATTGATTCATCCTTGGCCAAACGCTGTATCAGGGCGTGATCGGGATTAATCTCTAGCACTGGCTGCTGAGCCGGCAAATCATGTCCGGCGGCCTTCAGCATTCGTTGCATATTGATGCCAAAGTCATGCTCACCAACCACGATGCAGGCAGGTGACTCCGTCAGCCGCGCACTGGCGCGTACTTCCGAGACGCGATCGCCCAACACATCCGCGATACGGGTCATGAGCGACTTAACCGGCTCGCTCGCCTTGGCCGGCTCGGGTTTGTTATCCGCGCCCTTCTCGCCCAAGCCATCCAGCTCTAGCTCTCCCTTGGTAACCGCTTGTAGCGATTTGCCATCAAATTCTGGCAGATGAGCAACCAACCACTCATCCACCGGCTCGGCCAACAGCAATACCTCAATCCCGCGGTCACGGAACACTTCGAGATGCGGACTATTGCGCACCGCAGCCAGGGTTTCTCCGGTGAGGTAGTAGATGACCTTCTGGCCCGGCTTCATGCGGCCGATGTAATCGGCCAAGGACACCGTTGGTGCAGATTCATCCTCGGTTGAGTGAAACCGGAGCAGGCCCGCGATTTTCTCGGCATTCGCCGAGTCCTCCACTGGGCCCTCTTTCAGGACCGTGCCGAAGTGCTCCCAGAAACGGGCATATTGCTCGGCATCATCCCGCGCCATGCGCTCGAGGGTATCGAGTACGCGTTTCACCGATGCCCCACGGATGCGATCGATCAACTTGTTATGCTGCAGCAGTTCGCGCGAAACATTCAGCGGCAGATCATCCGAGTCGACCACGCCCCGCACAAATCGCAAATAACGTGGCAACAGGCGGTGCTCTTTGTCCTCCATAATAAAGACACGACGCACATACAGCCGAAGACCATGGCCTGCCTCTGGCTCAAACAAATCAAACGGCCGCTGGGCAGGGAGATAGAGCAGTGAGGTGTAGGCCTGCGCGCCCTCCACCTTGTTGTGAATCCAGGTCAGTGGTGCCTCGGTGTCATAAGTGAGCTGCTGATAAAAGCTCTGATAATCCTCATCTTTAAGTTCAGATTTCGGCCTCATCCAAAGCGCAGAGGCCTGATTGATGGTCTCCGCCTCGCCTTTGTCGTCAATCAGCTCAATGGGCAGCGCGATATGGTCGGAATAGCGGCGGACGATCTGGCGCAGACGAAAGCGATCAAGAAAATCATCCTGATCCTTGGCCAAATGCAGAGTGATCTCGGTACCCCGTGCTGCGCGCGGTTTTGCCTCAAGGGTAAATTCGCCTTTGCCATCGGACTGCCAGAGCACGCCGGCATCCGCCGGCTCCCCGGCTCGGCGCGTATGCACCGTCACGGCATCGGCAACAATAAACGCCGAGTAAAAACCCACACCAAACTGGCCGATGAGCTGAGCGTCCTGTTTTTGATCGCCGGTCAGCGCATCAAGAAAGCGGCGGGTACCAGAGCGCGCGATGGTGCCAAGATTGTCGATGACATCCGCACGATTCATGCCGATGCCATTATCGGTAATCGTCAATGTTCTGGCTTTTTCATCCACCGCCAGGGACACCCGCGGTTCAGGGTCGTCCTCAAACAGCGTTTCATCTTGCAGGGCTTCAAAGCGCAATCGGTCCGCCGCATCCGCTGCGTTAGATATGAGCTCGCGCAAGAAGATCTCGCGATTGCTGTAGAGCGAGTGAATCATGAGGTCCAGCAATTGCCGGACCTCAGTTTGGAATTCGTGGGTTTCCGGAGTTTTGGCCTCGGTCATCGTTCCATCCGTTGTCAGCTTATGCACCGATACCAGTCATGGGGTCGGCAGATGGCTTATTCAACCAATGGAATTAAAATGCCTCGCTGGGATCCACTCGACCGCCGCGCCCAATCTCGGGGATTTCGCGGCTTGGGATGTAGTCGCCGGTGACCATCTGCTTGTAACCCATACCCGGCCCAACCATTGGATAAACACCGGCATCTGGATCGATCATGACTTCGAGGAAGGCAGGACCTTCGTACTCGATAAAATCTTTGAGCGCCGCCGCCATTTCATCGCGCTGACTGACCCGACGGGCGAAAGCAAAACCATCGGCCTCGGCCGCCTTGATAAAGTCTTTCCGATGCAAAGATTTATCACTGCCGGAGAAACGATCGTCAAAGTATAGCTTCTGCCACTGACGTACCATGCCATCGCCGTTGTTATTGAGCAGCAGAATCTTTACTGGCAAGTCGTAGGTGGTCACCGTCTCCATCTCGCCAAGATTCATGCGCAGACTGCCATCCCCATCGACATCAATCACCAACGCATCGGGGTTAGCGAACTGCGCGCCAATGGCCGCCGGCAGACCGAAACCCATGGTGCCCATGGAACCGGATGTCATCCACAAGCGCGGCCGACGAAAATCCAAGTACTGCGCCGCCCACATCTGATGCTGCCCAACGCCGGTGCTGACGATGGCCTCGCCCTTCACCAGGTTGTTGAGCTCGCGCATCACGGCCTGCGGCTGAATCAGCTCACCATCCTCTTTAAAGCCCATGGGGTGGCGCTCGCGCAGGTCACTGCAGTGGCTGCTCCAGCGCGAATAATCACGCTTGAAGCCAATGCTGCGACCGTATTCCAGCAGAGAAGCCATGGCGCTACCGGCCTCACCCACATGCGACCAGTGCACACGTTTGACCTTGCCAATCTCGGCGGCATCAACATCAATATGCGCAATATTCTCGGCAAGCGGTGCAAACAGCTCGGCCTTGGCCGCTACCCGATCGTCGAAGCGCGAGCCCACCGCGATAATGAAATCGCAGTCTTCAACGGCGTAGTTGGCATACGCCGTGCCGTGCATGCCCAGCATGTGTAGATGCAGATCATCGGTGGTATCAACCGCACCCAGTCCCATGACCGTGCTAACACTCGGGATCCCATACTCGCGGGCGAATTCCGAGACGGCCTCGGCGCCCTCCCCATGTATGGCACCACCACCCACGTACAACAGCGGCCGATCCGCCTGCTCGAGCATATCGAAGAATTGCCGGGCCTTCCGCTCTGAAACGCGACTCTGTCGCAAGGCTTCCATCCGCTGGCGATACCCGCGGATCCCTAGAAGCCCGGCGCCTTTGAATTCGCCCACCCAGTTCTGCACGTCTTTGGGCAGGTCGATAACCACCGGACCCGGACGCCCAGAGCGGGCAACCTCAAATGCCGTGCGTACGGTCTCTTCCAGCTGTTCGGGACGGGTGACCAAAAACACATGCTTGGCGCAGTTGCCCATAATGTTAACGATGGGCGCTTCCTGGAAAGCATCGGTCCCCATCGCACTGCGCGCGACCTGACCACAAATCAGAACGACCGGGATGGAATCGGCCATGCAATCGCGAATGGGCGTCACGGTGTTGGTGGCACCCGGCCCGGAGGTCACCAGAAATACACCCACTTTACCCGAGCTACGCGCATACCCAGCGGCCATAAAACCAGCCCCCTGCTCGTTGGCTGGCACCACCAGCCGCATGGGATCTTCGGCTGCCTCGTCGCGCTCGCGTTCGTTGTAGCGGAAAATGGCGTCGTAAGTCGGCAGGATGGCGCCACCACTGTAGCCAAAGACCGTGTCCACACCTTCCTGCGCGAGGACTTCAATGACCATCTCGGCGCCGGTCATCTGTTCTCCGGCACGTGGATGATTGGGCATGGCGGGATCTATGGATTCGCTGGCCTTCTCGGCCTCAGCGGAAACGGCGACTTCCTGCATGATGTTTGTTCCAAAATCAGTGACTTGTCTCTCATCGTTGACTATACCGGCGCATCATGCACTGCGACAAGCGTCAATCCCCCTCATGCCGGGGCTTAAAGTCCAACGCAACAGAGTTAATGCAGTAGCGTAATCCGGTTGGCGCCGGGCCATCCGGAAAGACATGTCCCAAATGCGCATCACACTGAGCACAGAGGACTTCGGTGCGCTGCATCCCTAGGCTGTTATCCGATTCGCTGGCGATGTCCGCGCCCTCCGCCGGCGACCAAAAGCTGGGCCAGCCCGAGCCAGAGTCGTATTTCTGCGCACTATCAAAAAGGACGGCACCACAACATATGCAATGAAACAGGCCATCCTCTTTAAAGTGATTATATTCACCCGTAAATGGCCGCTCTGTGCCCTTTTCCCGGGTTACGTGGTATTGCATCGGCGTCAGTCGATCGCGCCATTGATCCGTCATCAAACACGCCTCCTTTGAGTATTTCCCCTACAATAACGCCGTCAATCAATATTGAGCGAGCCCATGACGCAGCCGCAAGACGACGAAGAGATCATTCTGGTCAACATATCCGGCAGTGACCGGCCTGGTGTAACGGCCGCCCTTATGGGCATTTTGGCCGATTACGATGTCCGTATTCTCGATATGAGTCAGGCCATGGTTCAGCAGAACCTAGCCCTCGCCATACTGATTAAGCTGTCAGCCGCCACCCGCAATACCTCAGTCCTCAAAGACTTGCTATTTGAGGCGCATAAACTGGATCTGCGTGTGCGCTTTCAACCGATTAACACGGATGAGTATCAGCAGTGGGTGAAGGGTGAACATCAGCCCGCCTATGTCCTCACTCTGCTAGGCCGGCGCGTCACCGCCGCACAAATTGCCCGCATTGCCAGCGTTACAACGGAATACGGGCTTAATATCGAGGATATTGTGCGGCTCTCGGCACGCAGTCCACTGCATGATGAGACCGGCTCGAGTCGCGCTTGCTTAGAGCTGAGTCTGCGCGGCGAGCCGCGCGACGCCGATGCCATGAAAGCGCAATTTCTCTCCATCTCGCGAGAGATGGATATCGATATTTCGTTTCAGGAAGACAACTTCTACCGGCGCAATCGCCGATTGGTCGTCTTTGATATGGACTCCACGCTCATTCATGAAGAAGTGATTGATGAGCTGGCCCGCGAGGCTGGAGTGGGTGAGGCCGTCGCCCAAGTCACCGAAGCGGCGATGCGCGGTGAGATTGATTTTCGCGAAAGCCTAAAGCAACGCGTCGCTCTACTCGAAGGCCTGGATGCAAACGTGCTCGAGCGAGTCGCTGCACGTCTGACACTCACCGAAGGCGCCGAGCGCCTGATGAAAACGCTGCGCGTACTGGGTTACCGAACTGCCGTCATCTCGGGTGGCTTTGATTTCTTTGGTGAACATCTCAAGCGCCGGCTCAAGCTTGATACCGTGCATGCCAATCAGCTTGAGATTGACAATGGGCGGTTGACCGGGCGGGTGCAGGGGGAAATTATCGATGGCGCTCGCAAAGCAGAACTAGTGGTCAGCTTGGCCAATGAGATGGGCATTGAACTAGCCCAAGTGATTGCCGTTGGTGACGGCGCCAACGACCTGCCCATGCTGCAAACCGCAGGCTTGGGGATTGCTTTTCATGCCAAACCGCTGGTGCAGCGAAGCGCCCGCCAGGCCATCTCAACGATCGGCCTGGACGGGGTGCTTTACCTCATGGGCATGAACGACGCCGAGACGCCGCATTAACCGCCGATCATTTATTCGGCGGATTTGCTTGCCTTGGCGCGAACCTTCTCGCGAATTCGGGCAGCTTTACCCTGACGCTCACGCAAGAAGTAGAGCTTGGCCCGACGCACATCACCGCGGCGCTTGACCTTAATGCTCTCAATCAGTGGGCTGTGGAGCTGGAACACCCGCTCAACCCCCTCGCCGTGTGAGACTTTACGCAGCGTAAACGCCGAATTAAGGCCGCGATTCCGCTTGGCAATCACGACACCCTCAAACGGCTGCGCCCGCTCGCGGTTCCCCTCACGCACCCAAACGTTAACCAGAACGGTATCGCCGGGATTGATATCGTCCAGAGAGCGTCCGGTCTTCTCGATCTGTTCGCGCTCCAGCGCTTCGATGATGTTGCTCATGCCAGCATCCCCTGTCAGTCAGTTCTTGTGCTCAGCCTGGTAGGCGTTGAGCAGTGTTTGTTCATCCTCGCTCAAACCTCGCTTCTCTAGCAGGTCCGGGCGTTTATCCCAAGTCCGGCCTAGCGCCTGTTGCGCCCGCCAGCGTGCAATCGCCTGATGATCACCGCTTAGCAGCACGGGTGGCACCGCCAGACCATCAACCACCTCTGGGCGCGTATAATGCGGGCAGTCGAGCAGGCCCTGCGCGAAGGCATCCTGCGCCGCCGACTCCGCATGTCCAAGCACCCCGGGAATCATCCGAGCCACGGCGTCCATGACGACCATTGCCGGGAGCTCCCCGCCACTGACGACATAATCGCCAATAGATAACTCCGCATCGACTTCGAGCATGACCACACGCTCATCGATGCCTTCGTAGCGGCCGCAGAGCAGAATGAGTCGCTGCGCCTGCGCCATTGTCTCGACACGGTGGCCATCCAGCGGCTTTCCTGCCGGCGAGAGATAAATCACCGGTGCCGGCTCTGCCGCCCCGCGCGCTGCGCGGATCGCCGAGCGTAATGGCTCGACCGTCATTACCATCCCGGGGCCACCACCGTACGGTCGGTCATCCACGCTTTGGTGACGATCGGTGGCGAAATCCCGCGGATTCCACGTCACCAGCTCAATCGTACCTTGATCGAGTGCCCGGCCGATGACGCCCTGGGACATCACCGTTTTAATCATCTCCGGGAAAAGCGTGATGACATCAAATCGCATCAGTCGCTAAAACTCCGGATCCCAATCGACCACCAGCCGCCCTGCACCCAGGTCCACCGATTGGACAAATTCTCCGGGGACATAGGGTATTAACCGCTCCCGATCCCCGTTTACCACCAGCACGTCATTGGCGCCGGTTTCCATTAACCCTGTCACTATTCCCAGCGACTGACCGGTTGTCGTCTCAACGGCCAACCCCTGCAGATCGGCCCAGTAAAATTCACCGTCAGCCGCTGGTGGGAGCGCTGATCGCGCCACCGTGATCGCCGCCCCGCGAAGCGCTAGTGCTGCATCGCGGTCGGTTATTTCTGCCAACTCGGCCACCAGACCTCGACCTTGTTCGCGGCCATTTTTCACCTGCACCGTCTGCAGGCCATTGCCGCTGTCGAGTTGCCAGGCCCTGTACTCAAAAATATTCAGGCGGGGGCGCGTCCAGGAAACGACCTTAACTGCGCCGCGCACGCCATGCGCGCCAGCAATCTCTCCGAGCACAACGCGCTCGGTGCTAACTTCAGGCGCTTTGGGCCTCGGCGGCACCGCCACGACGTGCCTGACGGATAAGCTGGTTGACGCGCTCGCTGGGCTGGGCACCTGTCGCCAACCAGTGATCGACCCGAGTCAGATCGATTTGCAAAGGCACTTCCTGACCGGCAGCAACCGGATTAAAGAAACCCAGACGCTCAATAAAACGGCCGTCGCGAGCATTGCGGCTGTCGGTTACCACAACGTGATAAAAAGGCCGCTTTTTCGCGCCAGCGCGCGCAAGACGAATCGTAACCATGCTTGTCCCTAATTGATCCGGTGGACTGATAAACCGGCGATTGTACCCGTGTGACTAGCGCCCGCCAAGCCCTGGTGGAAAACCGCCGCCAGTGGGCGGGCCGCCCATTCCGCCCGGTGGGAAGCCACCGCCACCCATCTGACGCATCATCTTCTTCATGCCGCCGTTTTTGAACTGCTTCATCATCTTCTGCATTTGCTTATGCTGTTTGAGCAGGCGATTCACATCCTGCACCTGCAATCCGCAGCCACCCGCTATTCGGCGCTTGCGCGAACCGTTAATCACATCCGGTTTGCGGCGCTCAATTGGGGTCATGGAATTAATAATGGCAATCTGCCGACGCAGCTGGCCGTCGTTCATCTGCTGATTGACCTGCTCGGTCATCTTGCCCATCCCGGGGAGCTTGTCCATCAAGCCGCCGACACCCCCCATTTTGGTGACCTGCTGCAACTGCTCGCGCATATCCTCCAGATCAAAGCCCTTGCCCTTTTTCAGCTTGCCAGCCATGCGCTCGGCTTGGGCCTTGTCGACACTGCGCTCGACCTCTTCGACCAAGCTTAGGACATCGCCCATGCCCAAGATGCGAGAGGCCATGCGGTCGGGATGGAAAGCTTCAAGGGCGTCAGTTTTCTCGCCCATGCCGATAAACTTAATCGGCTTGCCCGTAATCTGCCGAATAGAGAGCGCAGCGCCACCGCGGGCATCGCCGTCGGCCTTGGTCAGAATGACACCGGTGAGCGGCAACGCCTCGTCAAAGGCTTTGGCGGTGTTCGCCGCATCCTGACCCGTCATACTGTCGACAACAAACAAGGTCTCTACCGGTGAGACTGCCTCGTGAATGCGCCGGGCCTCACTCATCATCTGGTCGTCAACATGCAATCGGCCGGCCGTATCGACCAGCAAGACATCGTAGTAACCCGTCCGTGCACGCTCTAAGGCTGCGCCGGCAGCGGCCACTGGATCGGCATCGGAGGCTGTCGGCTGAAAATCCATGCCTACTTCGCCGGCGAGCCGCTCGAGTTGATCGATAGCGGCCGGACGATAGACGTCCAGCGAGACGGCAAGCACTTTTTTCTTTTCTTGTTCAACCAACCGCCGTCCGAGTTTCGCCAGGCTGGTGGTTTTACCCGAGCCCTGCAGGCCGGCCACCATCACCACGGCTGGCGGCCGCGCGCTCAAATCTAGCGCGTCATTGCGCTCGCCCATCACGCGAACTAGCTCATCATTGACGATCTTAATGAAGGCCTGGCCCGGCGTGAGGCTTTTCATGACCTCGGCGCCCATTGCCCGCTCGCGCACATCGGCGATGAAGTCTTTCACCACAGGCAACGCCACATCGGCCTCAAGCAAGGCCATGCGTACCTCGCGCAACGACTCCTGAATGTTGTCCTCGGTCAGGCGGCCTTTGCCGCGTATCCGCTTACCAATCGCCTCGAGGCGATCACTCAAATTATCGAACATATCGGCAGGCTCCTGTTGGCCAGCACTTCCATATCAGCAATTGTACCAGCGCTCGAACCGTTACAGGTTCTATGCGAAGATGCAGCCCACGATGGATGTCGCGAAAATCGGCGCGCTCGAATGATCCACAGCCTGAGTATTGGCACCGCTGCTCTTCTCTACGGTCTGGCGCTTGGCGCGCTACTGGCAGGCCTTCGCGGCGCTGTGCCAGTACACAAAGGCGAGCGAGGCGCTCTAGGACTTGCTTGGCCGGCGCTTCTTCTGCATGCCCTGCTGCTCTGGCAAGCCACTTGGAGCATCGCTGGGATTAACCTGTCGTTTTTTAATGCGCTCTCGCTGTTAGGCTGGCTAATGGCGGTGATGCTGGTTCTCGCCGCCATACGGCAGCCAGTTCACAGCCTCGGCCTGATTGTTTTTCCCATCGCCATCATCGGTGTGGTACTCGCCGGCGTCACCGGCAGCCCAGGCCAGGCCATGGTCCCGCTTGGCGCCGGCATCGATTTGCACGTGATTAGCTCGGTTATCGCCTATGCGGTTCTGGGGCTTGCCAGTGCCCAAGCCGTTTTACTTGCTTGGCAAGAGCATGCACTAAGGCACGGTGGCGCTGGGGCCATTCTCGGACTGTTGCCCCCGCTGCGCGGCATGGAAGCCTTGCTGTTTCAACTGCTCGGCAGCGGCTTCGTGTTGCTCACGATCTCGCTGGTCACGGGCTGGCTCTTCGTCGCCGACTTATTCGCCCAAGACTTGGTGCATAAAACCGTCCTCTCGATGCTGGCCTGGCTGGTCTTTGGGGGATTACTGTTGGGGCGTTATCAGGCTGGATGGCGCGGGCGTACTGCGATTCGCTGGACGCTGTCAGGCTTTGCCTTACTGGCCTTGGGTTATTTTGGCAGCAAAGCCGTTCTTGAGCTCGTCCTCGGGCGCTGAGCACACACCACTGTGAACACGATCCCCCTTCCCGCGCTTTTCATCATCCTTGGCGTGTTAGTGCTGCTTTCAGCCAGCTTTTCGAGCTCAGAAACCGCACTGATGACGCTCAACCGCTACCGGCTTAAGCATTTAGCCAGTGGCGGGCACCGCGCTGCCCGTCGAGCCGAGAAACTGCTGCAACGCCCCGATCGGCTGATTGGGATCATTCTGCTTGGGAATAACTTCGTTAATATTTCGGCCTCCGCCGTCGCCACGATCATTGCGCTGCGACTGGGCGGCGAAGGCGCGATCGCTGCCGCCACCGGCCTGCTGACACTCGTGATCCTCATCTTTGCCGAAGTCGCGCCAAAGACATTGGCCGCCCTGCGTCCCGAGCGCGTGGCCTTTCCAGCGTCCTATGTGCTTGGCCCACTGCTCAAACTACTCTACCCATTGGTGTGGCTGACCAATGGGCTGGCCAATGGCCTACTCGCGCTTCTGGGCGTTCGCCCAGAAGAAGGCGAGCCCTCAGCGCTCACCCGCGAGGAATTACGCACCGTGGTGAATGAGGCCGGGGCCATGATCCCGCGCCGTCACCAACGCATGCTGCTGAGTATCCTCGATCTTGACCGCGCCACCGTGGACGACATCATGGTGCCGCGTAACGAGGTCGTCGGCATCGATTTAACTGATGACTGGCGCGAGATCGCCCGGCAGATTAGTGAATCGGAATACACCCGCCTGCCGGTGTTTGAGGGCGGCATCGACAATATTCGCGGCATTCTGCACGTCCGCCGCATGCTCACAGCGATGCTGGATGGCGAACTCACCCGCGAACGTCTGCTCGAACATGTCCGTGACCCCTACTTCATCCCCGAGGGCACACCACTTCATGTGCAGATGATTAATTTTCAGTCACAACGCCGACGCATCGGGCTGGTGGTGGATGAATACGGCGAATTCCTTGGGCTTGCGACCCTAGAGGATATTCTTGAAGAGATCGTTGGCGAATTCACTACCGATCCGGCGGAATCCGTGCGTGATATCCACCCACAACCGGATGGCAGTTATCTTGCCGCCGGCAGCGCCAGCACCCGCGAGTTGAAACGTCTGCTCGACTGGGAGCTCGATGCCGATGGCCCCAAAACGCTAAACGGGTTGATTCTTGAGCATCTAGAAACAATTCCCGAGCCAGGAACCAGTCTGTTAATCGATGGCCACCCCGTCACCGTGCTCCAGACAGAGGAAAATCGGGTCAAAGTCGCGCGCTTGGATCACCGGGTGAAAAAGTCGGTAACCAAAACGGACGACTAATTAGCGCATCCGACGCCATTGGGTGCCGTCGGCACCGTCCTCTAGCACAACCCCCTCGGCAAGCAACTCATCCCGAATGGCATCGGCGCGGGCAAAATCCCGGGCTTCTCTGGCGGCCGTTCGCGCAGCCACTAAGGCATCAATCCGGGCTGCTTCTTCAGCTGGCATCGTATCGCCGCCCTGGGCCTTCAGCCAGGCTTCCGGATCTTGCTTCAGCAATCCCAGCACACCAGCGAGCGCTCGCAGCGTTGCCCCCAACTCAGCCGCCTGCTCTGCCTGTCCTGCCTCGCGGGCACGGTGAATGGCTCGGGCAAGATCAAACAACACAGAGAGCGCCAACGGGGTATTAAAGTCGTCATCCATCGCCTCGACGAAACGGGCGGTGAACTCGGCGTCGGTCTGCGTCGTCGCTGTCTCCAAGCCGCGCAACGCGCCGTAGAGACGCTCAAGCGCCCGATGCGCCTGCTCGATGGCGGCCTCGGTATAGTTCAGCGGACTGCGATAATGACTGGATAGCAGGAAATGCCGCACCGCCTCGGCATCATGACGCGAGAGGATATCGCGAACGGTGGTGAAATTGCCCAGCGATTTCGCCATCTTCTCATCGTCAATCCGCACATGGCCGTTGTGCATCCAATAATTGACGAAATGCTCGCCCGTAGCGGCCTCCGACTGCGCAATTTCGTTTTCATGATGGGGAAATTTCAGATCAAGCCCACCGCCATGGATATCAAAATGATTACCCAAGCAGTGCGTTGACATGGCCGAGCATTCGATATGCCAGCCGGGACGTCCGTTACCCCAGGGCGAAGGCCAACTGGGCTCTCCCTCACGAGCGGCTTTCCAGAGAACGAAATCGGCCGGGTCCTGCTTGTGCTCGCCCGGGGCAATCCGTGCCCCTGCACGCAACTCATCCAAACGCTTACCTGAGAGCGCGCCATAACCCTGAAAGCGGGAGACGGCATAGTAAACATCACCCCCCGCGACATAGGCATAGCCATTGTCGATGAGTTGCTCAATCATGGCGACAATCTCACCAATATGGGCCGTCGCCCGTGGCTCCTCGTCGGGGCGCAGGCAACCCAACGCATCTGCATCCTCATGCATGGCGGCAATAAAGCGCTCGGTCAGCGCCTCAATCGGCTCACCCAACTCGCCCGCTCGACGAATAATTTTGTCGTCAATATCGGTAATGTTGCGCACATAGCGGACCTGATAATCGCTGTAGCGCAGATAACGGACCACGGTATCGAAAACCACCATCGCGCGTGCATGACCGAGGTGACAGAGGTCATAGACCGTCATGCCACAGACATAGAGATCGACTTGCGGCGGATGAATGGGCACAAAGGCCGTTTTTTCGCCCGTCAGGCTGTTATGGATCTCAAGCATGATGAGCCTCCCCGGCCAGCGCGGCGGCACGGACAAGCCTAGCCCGGCGAATGGCCGGCGACATTAAATTAATCACGGCACCCAGCGCGGGCCCATGACCATATCCCGTGAGCGCATAACGCAGTGGCTTCATCATCTGCCCACCTTTAAAACCGGTCAACGCCTCGAGCTTGGGCCGCCAGACCTGCCAATCAATCTCACCGCTGGCCGCCTCCTGCAAGGCCTGATCGATCTGCTCGAAAAACGCCGGCGCTTTCGATTGAATGGCCGCGATCGCCTCGTCAGACAGAGCGAGTTCATCGGCAAATAATCGCTCAGCCCAATCGTTCAGCTCGTCGGCAAACTGAATGTTTGGCTGCACCAGTGCAATGAAAGCCTCACGCCGATCGGCGGGCAGACACTCCGCGGTAAGGGCCGGCAATAGGGATTCCACACTGGCCTGCGCCATCGCCAGTGACTGCCAATGGTCAAGTTGGCTGCGATCAAAGCGCGCCGGGCTTTTTGCCAGACGACCGGGATCAAAATCGCGTGCCAAGCCATCCAAATCATGCAAGCTGTCATCCAGCCCCGCATATCCCAGTCTAGCTAAATAATTCAGCAGCGCCTCTGGCCGATAACCGCTGGCATGTAGCTCTGCAATTCCGGCGCTGCCACTGCGCTTGGAAAGAGGCGCGCCCTCGGCATCCGTGACTAATGCCACATGCCCGTAAACCGGTGCAGTCAGTCCCAACTGTTCTAACAAAACCTGCTGACGCGGCGTATTGGAGAGATGGTCTTCACCACGCAAAACATGCGTGACGCCCATCAAACCGTCGTCCACGGCATTGGCAAAAAGGAAGGCGGCGGTCCCATCGGCGCGTTGTATCACGGGATCCCCCAAGGCCTCTGCCGGGAAGCGCTGCTGGCCACGAACCAAGTCTTCGAAGGTCAGTTCGCCGGTTGACGGCATCCGAAGCCGCAGCACAGCGGATTCTCCCACCGCCAGACGCGCTTGCGCTTGCTGCGGGTCAATCCCTGCACAACAGCCATCGTAACGGGGCGCCTCGCCCCGACGGGCTTGGGCAGCACGCAGTTCGGCCAAGCGGGCTTGGCTGCAAAAACACCAATAAGCGGCGTCTTTGGCTAACAGCTGCTGAGCGGCCTCGGCATAAATATCGCCTCGCGCCGACTGCTGCCAATCCTCCGGAGTGCCTCGATCCGGCCCCTCGTCCCATTGCAGCCCCAGCCAGCGCAGATCAGCGGCAATGGCCGCAAACGCGCTTGGGTCATTGCGCGCCAGATCACTGTCCTCAATGCGCAGCAGGAAACGTCCGGCGTGACGTCGAGCCAGCAGCACGTTAAATAGCGCAGTACGCAAATTACCGAGATGGAGCTTGCCCGTGGGACTGGGCGCGAAACGGGTTTTTACAGGGATTGATGTCATGGCGCGCATCATAATCGAGCCGCGGCTTGCATGCAGCCGTAATGCTCGCCATCTTAAGCGTTATGGAGACAATGACATTGAATTCTCACTACCAGCCGATTTATTTCCTGGCCGATCTACACCTAGAGCCAACGCGGCCACAAGCCATTCAGGCCTTCTTACAATTCTTGGCCGGCCCAGCCCAGGCGGCGAGTGCGGTGTTTATTCTCGGGGACTTGTTTGAGGCATGGATTGGGGATGATGCGCGTCCCGCGAACGACCCCATTGCCCCTGCCCTAGCCGCTTTAGCCAAAACCGGTACGGCCATTTACTTAATGCACGGCAATCGTGATTTTTTAATGGGCGAGACCTTTGCCAAAGCCGCCGGTGCGCAACTTCTTGCCGAGCCCACTTGTATCATCATCGATGATGAACCGGTGCTACTTGAGCATGGCGACGCCTTGTGTACCGATGACGTCGCCTATCAGGCATTTCGCCGTCAGGTGCGAGACCCGCAGTGGCAAACAGCGTTTCTGGCGCTGTCAATTGAAGAGCGAGTTCAACAGGCACAGGATGCGCGGGCAAAAAGCGGTGAGGCAATGAGCAAAAAAGCCAGCGATATTATGGATGTGAATGCCGAGGCCGTCGCCGAGAGAATGCGCGCGCACCAGGTTCAGCGACTCATTCATGGCCATACCCATCGCCCAGCCGTGCATTCATTCAAATTGGATAACCAACCGGCCAGCCGAATTGTCTTGGGCGATTGGTTTGAGCAGGGCAGCCTACTCAAAGTGGCTGATGGTGATTATTCACTGCAGGCGCTTGAATTCAGTTAGGCGAAGGACGCAGCCCAATCACCAAGTCCATAACATTAGTGCCAGTGACACCGGTTTGAATTAAATCGCCGCTTGCTGCCAAAAACCGTCCAGCATCGGCAGCTGCCAAACATTGCGCGGCATCCAACCCAGCGGCGGTGCCGCGGGCGATAGTACCGCCATCCACCACCGCACCAGCATCCTCACCCGGGCCATCGGCGCCATCCGTCCCCGCGGCGAGCATCAGGGCATCCGTCCCCGCCAACGTCTGCGCAGCGGCCAGCGCCAGCGCCTGCATTCGGCCTCCACGGCCCGGATTGCGAGGTAATGTGACCGTGGGCTCACCGCCCCAGATGCTGATCCCGGGCGCCCCCTGCACCAGCGACTCGGCAAGCGCTTTGCCTAGGGTTGATGCCTCGCCTTGCAGAAAGGCATCACTGCAGCATGCTGCATACCCCATCTCCCTAGCGGCCTCGGCAGCGGCCTGCATCGCATGGGCGTTACTGGCTACAATTCGGCTCTTGACCCAGGCAAACCGCGCGTCATCCGGGGCCGGCGGCGGTTCAGCCAGCGTCAGTCCTTCTGGCAATACCGACCGGGCTTCGGCCTCACTGATCGGCGCTGCCTCTCCGGCTAATAAACCCGAGCCAATCACCGCGGGATCATCCCCGGGGACATCCGAGATGAGAAGCACCTCCGCCCGCCGACCCCGCAGCCAGTTCACAAGCCGGCCACCCTTAAGGGTCGATACCGCTTTGCGAATGCGGTTCATGCGACCGATATCAAGCCCGCCAGCGAGCAGTTTCTCGTTCAGCTTTGCCAAGGCATCGGCATCAGTATCGCCTGCCAAGCGCTCAACCAAACTGGAACTGCCACCGGATATCAGAAAAAGAAAACGGGCATCGTCGCCTGCCTGATCCAGAAAACGAACCAGGGCATCACCCGCGGCCAGACTCCGTGCATCGGGAACCGGATGGGGCGCGGTGAAGGTTTGCACCGGAAGGCGCTCTTCAAGGCTGGGGTCGGCGTAGCCATGCCGAGTAATGGCGATTGCCGAAGCCACCTGTTGATCCAGCACATCGGCTGCGCCGTGCGCCATGGACATGGCGGCCTTACCGATGGCGACGATATGCCATGGCCCCTGATCCAGCGGTGTTTTTGTTAGCGAATGTCGCACAGCCGCGCGGCCTTGCACGGCGGCAATAGCGGCAGCATGAATCTTCTCTAAGGCATCGCGATGGGAGGCAACCATGACGATCAGCTGACGATCGCAGTGAGCCCGCGAGCGAGATCTGCCTGAATATCCACCAGATCCTCTAGGCCTACCGAGACGCGCACTAAGTTTTCGTGAATCCCCATCGCCTCGCGCTGCTCCGCCGCAACCCGTCCATGCGTAGTGCTCGCCGGATGTGTGATGGTGGTGCGCACATCGCCTAAGTTGGCGGTAATGGAAATCATCTCGGTCTGATCAATCACCTGCCAGGCCGCATCCCGCCCGCCGGTGACCTCAAATGAGACAATCCCACCAAAGCCCGACTGCTGGTCAGCCGCCAACTGATGCTGCGGATGATCCGCAAGACCAGGGTAAAACACTCGCTCAACCCCCGGCTGTCCAATTAACCACTGCGCAAGCTGCAGGGCCGCCTCGCTGTGGGCACGCATGCGCAGATTGAGCGTCTCAAGGCCTTTTAAAAACACCCAAGCATTAAATGGGCTGAGGCTTGGACCGGCCGTCCGCAGAAACGGAAAGATCTGCTTGTCGAGCGTTTCTGCATCGCCAACAACCGCACCTCCGACACAACGCCCCTGGCCATCGAGATATTTTGTCGCCGAATGTGTGACCAAATCGGCACCCAAGGCCAGTGGCCGCTGCAGGGCTGGGGTGCAGAAGCAATTATCCACCACCAAACGGGCATTGGATTGGTGCGCAAGTGCGGCCAAGGCACGAATATCGGCAATTTCGGTGAGTGGATTGGACGGTGTCTCGAGGAAAAAAAGGCGGGTCTCAGGCCGCACCGCAGCGGCCCAGGCGGCAGTATCGGCCGGCGAGACAAAGTCGGTGGTTATCCCAAAACGCGATAAGTGATTGGTAAAAAGCGACGCCGTGGTACCAAACACGCCCAAGGAACACAGCACATGGTCACCGGCACGCAATAAGCCCATACAAACGGCCAGAATCGCTGCCATGCCAGAGGCCATGCCGATCGCGGCTTCGCCGCCTTCCATCGCAGCGAGGCGCTTTTCAAAGGCCCGCACCGTTGGGTTGGTAAACCGCGAGTAAATATTGCCCGGTTCATCACCGGCAAAACGGGCGGCCGCCTCCGCTGCCGAGGCAAAACTAAAGCTTGAAGTGGGGAAAATTGCTTCGGAGTGCTCCTGCTCTGGGGTCCGCTCCCAGCCCGCGCGCAGGCCTTTGGTATCCGGTCCCCAACTCATGAGTGCACCAGACCCAGCTCACGCCCCAAACTGCCCGCACCGCCACCCTGAAGCGCGGCATCATTGCGCCGGGCCTCAAGCTCGAGCAGGTAATCGGCACTGATATCGCCGGTGACATACTCCCCGTTAAAGCAGGAGCAGTCGAAATCACGCAAATTCTCATTGCCCTCACGCACCGCCTCAATGAGGTCGTCGAGGTCCTGATAAATCATATGATCGGCCCCAATGGTCTGGCAGATCTCGTCCACACTGCGACCATGCGCAATCAGCTCATGCGCCGCGGGCATATCAATGCCGTAGACATTGGGATAGCGCACCGGCGGCGCGGCAGAGGCAAAATAAACCTTGTTGGCGCCGGCATCCCGCGCCATTTGAATAATCTGCTCCGAGGTTGTGCCCCGGACAATGGAGTCATCCAGCAGCAAGACGTTTTTGCCCCGAAACTCCAGCTCTATGGGATTGAGCTTTTGCCGGACCGACTTCTTCCGCACGGCCTGACCCGGCATGATAAAAGTCCGACCAATGTAGCGGTTTTTAATAAACCCTTCGCGATAGGTCAGGTTGAGCTCGTTCGCCAGATCGAGGGCGCTGGTACGGCTGGTGTCTGGTATCGGAATGACCACGTCGATGTCATGGTTAGCCCATTCCCGTTGAATTTTGCCAGCAAGCATCCGCCCCATGCGGAGCCGCGACTTATAGACCGAGACATCATCGAGCATGGTATCGGGCCGCGCCAGATAGACGTATTCAAAGATGCAGGGCGATAGTCGAGGCGCATCGGCACATTGTCGAGTGTGCAGATTCCCGTCTAAATCGATAAAAACCGCCTCTCCGGGGGCGACATCGCGAATAAGGGTGAAACCAAGCACGCTCAGCGCCACACTCTCTGAGGCAATCATGTACTCGGTGCCGGCTTCAGTTTCGCGTTTACCAAAGCAAAGCGGCCGAATACCGTGCGGATCGCGAAAACCCAACACGCCATAGCCGTTGATCATGGCAATCGCGGCATAACCGCCGCGGCAACGCTCATGAATCCCGCTGACGGCATCAAAGATATCTGACTCGCTAATGCGCAGCTTGCCGAGCTCGCCCAGACGATGGGCAAAGACATTGAGCAAAATCTCAGAATCGGAGCTGGTATTGATATGGCGCAGATCTTCCAGATAAAGATCGCGCTTAATGGCATCGGCGTTGGTGAGATTGCCGTTATGCGCAAGGCTGATGCCATAAGGAGAGTTCACATAGAACGGCTGGGATTCGGCCGAGCTGGAACAGCCTGCGGTGGGGTAGCGACAGTGTCCAATGCCGACATTACCGCTGAGCTGCAACATATCATCGGTGCCAAAGACATCGCGCACCAGGCCGTTGTCTTTGCGCAAATGCAGTCGCCCTTGGTCAAAGGTCATGATGCCGGCGGCGTCCTGACCGCGATGCTGCAGCACGGTCAGTCCATCGTACAACGCCTGATTGACCGGCGATTTCGCCACCATCCCAATCACGCCACACATAGGCTTTTAACTCCCCGCCGTGTTATTCAAGCTTCGCGAACCAGCACAGTAGGCTTCCCAATAGGCAAGCGCCACCGCACCATTCACCGGGGCCTGATCAATTGGAGCCGCTTGTCGGGCTTGTTCTAACCAACGCCCCACCTGCGCATGACAAACCCACGGTTGATACCCCTGCACCACCACCGATGCCTGCCACCAGGGCGCCTGCGGAATGGCGGTTAAGCCCGCCCCTAGGATGACGAGGCCGACCAGCAAGCCGCCACGCACGCCGCCAAACACCACACCGAGCAGGCGATCTGTCCCACTAAGCCCGGTTGTGCCGACCAAGGCCCGGCCGACATAGCCCAGCAGTGCCCCGACAATCAGCGTGAGCACAAACAAGCCGCCAAAGCCCAGCACCCATCGAATCATCGAGGAGGCTATATAGGGTGAAAGATAGTCACCGGCCTGAGCGCCATAACGCATGGCGATAATAAAGGCCGCCACCCACACCACAACGGAAATCACCTCGCGAACAAAGCCGCGGATCACACCGATAAGAACCGAGACGGCAACAACGCCGAGTAGTGCGTAATCGAGCCAGTTCATCGCTCACCCAAAGGGCAAAGTATAACAGGGCGCCAATTCATGGCTCGATGATAAAGCCGGGCAGCTCGTATCCCTCGGCCAGCCGCTGAGTTAGCCGCTCAGCATTCGCCCGGCTGTCGACCGGTCCCACCTGCACCCGATGCGCGCCCGCCTCCTCGATCACCCGCACCGAAAGATCATCATCACGCAGCTGCGACGCCAAGCGCTCGGCATTCTCGGCACTACCAAAAGCGCCGACTTGCACATAAAAAGCAGGCTCGGGTTCTGCCGGGGCCGTTGCCACGACTTGTGGCTCAGGCTCGGGCTCGGGCTCGGGCTCCGGTCTAACCTCAAGGGTGGATGATGCCGCGGGTTCTTCATCCGCTGAATCAAGCTCTGTCGGTGCCGGCTGATTGGCAAGGGCTGCCTCCCGGCGTTCACCGGTAAAATCTTCGGCGCTGGGCAGCGTGGGCGCAGCGTCAATCTCGGGCTCCGGCGGCATATCCAGCTCGATATCCACCCGTGTCCGCTCCACCGGCCCAGACAAAAGCATCGGCAAAAAAATCACCGCCAAGGCCACCAGGACCGCAGCGCCAAGTAACCGCTGTTTAAATCGCTGTTCCAAATACCACTCCCGCCGACTCGAGCTTTGTCAGTTTCGGCCTCACTTCGCGTCGTTGCAAGCACCAATCCCGAGCTGCATAAAGGCTTCTACCACTCGAAACGAGCCCGCAGCGACCATTAAATCATCGGGTGCCGTCACCGCTTCGAGTGCAGCACGCGCGGCTGCCGCATCTCCCTGACCAAGGCAGTGTGCCCCAAATGCTTGCAACTGATCCGTCACCGTTGCCGCTGAATGCGCCTGCGGATCATCCAAATCCAGAACAAACCACTCATCAACCACCGGAACAAGTTGGGCCAGCAAAGGCTCAAGGGGCTTACGCTGCATCAGCGCGAATGCCATACGGACCGCTCCGCGGGTACGCGCCGCAGCCAAGCGCTCAGCCAACAATTCGATCGCCGAGGGGTTATGGCCCACATCAAGCAGCCAATGCCCGGCCGGTGTTGGCACTAACTGCTGGCGACCCGCCAGCTCGGCCTGAGCCAGTCCCGTGCGCACAGCGGTCTCCGTCAGTTGCAGCTTGGGATCAACCCCGCTGACGGCCATCACGGCACCTGCCGCGTTGCCCAAAGCCTGATCTGGCAGCCACGCCGGTCTTGGCAGGTCGGCGTACTCAACCGCATCGGCTTGCCAGGTCCAGCGACTCGGCTGTGGCAAGCATTGATAATCCACGCCCAACTGCCACAGGGGCGCCGGCAGCGCCGAAGCGACCGCGGCGATCTTCTCGGGCGGTTGCGGATCGGCGGAAATCACCGGCCGACCTGCTCGAGCAATGCCCATTTTCTCACCGGCAATGGCCTCACGGTTGTCCCCTAGCCATTCCATATGATCTAGATCGATACGAGTGACGATTGCGACATCGGCATCAAAACAATTGGTGGCATCCAGCCGGCCCCCGAGGCCAACTTCGAGTATCCATGGGGATGCCGCCTGCTCCCGAAAACACCAGGCGGCTGCCAAGGTCGCGAATTCAAAATAGGTGAGCGTAATCTCGGCGCGAGCTTTATTAATCGCAGCAAAAGCCTTGAGGATAAGGCTGTCTTCAGCGGGCCGGCCACCAATGCGAATACGCTCGTTGTAGCGCAACAAATGCGGCGAGGTATAGGCGCCCGGCGTCTTGCCGGCGGCCAAATACATGGCCTCGAGACAGGCCACAGTACTGCCTTTGCCATTGGTGCCGGCGACCGTGACGATGGGAGCCTGGGCATCCCGCAGCCCCATGCGATCAGCCACCTGCGTGATCCGCTCAAGGCCCAAATCAATTTCACGGGGATGGACGCCCTCGAGCCATTGCAGCCAGTCATCCAAGGCGTCTGCAGGCACTACGAGTGGTTACTCCTCAGCGCTCGTCAATGCCCCGTTGAGTACCGACCGCGCATCCGCCCCGGGCGACGGTGCCTGCATCAGCATCGCGAGTAGCGCGCTAATGCGCGCACGCTGCTCGCGCCGATCGATAATCAGATCGATCGCCCCATGCTCGAGCAAGAACTCACTGCGCTGAAAGCCCTCCGGCAGGGTCTCGCGCACGGTTTGTTCAATCACACGAGGGCCAGCAAAACCAATCAATGCACCGGGCTCTGCCACGATGACATCGCCAAGCATCGCCAAGCTGGCCGAGACTCCGCCCATGGTGGGATCGGTGAGCACACTAACAAACGGAATTCGCGAATCGGACAGCCGCTTCAGCGCCGCGCTGGTTTTGGCCATTTGCATGAGCGAAAACAGCGCCTCTTGCATACGTGCACCACCACTGGCGCTAAAGCACACCAGAGGCGCTTGACGCCGGCGCGACTCCTCGACCGCCTGGACAAAACGCTCGCCCACTACAGCGCCCATCGAACCGCCCATAAACTGAAATTCAAAGGCAGCGGCAACCACCGGCACATCATTCACCCGACCGCTCATGGCCACCAGGGCATCGTTCTCGCCGGTTGCTTTCTGTGCCTGAGAAAGCCGATCTTTGTAGCGTTTGGAGTCTTTGAATTTAAGCGCATCCACGGGCTGTAGATCCGTACCAATCTCGTGACGGCCCGGCTCATCAAGGAAAAGATCTAGCCGTCGGCGCGCACCGATACGCATGTGCGCATCGCATTTGGGACAAACTTCAAGATTGCGCTCGAGCTCTGGGCGATACAGCACCGCCGAGCAGTCAGTGCATTTGGTCCACAAACCTTCCGGCACACTGCGGCTACGTGAGGCCCCTTCGGTGCGAATCCGTGAAGGCATGAGCTTCTCAAACCAACTCAAGAGGACGCCTCCAGACTCGGCGCATCCAGCCCCTCTCGCAGGCTACGAGTAAATGCCTCGACTTCCTGCAGACCGCGGGCATGATCATCAGCATGCTCAGCAATTCGCGAGACAATGGCGCTGCCAACGACCACCGCATCGGCCACTTCACCCAACCGTGCCGCATCCTCACCATTGCGAACACCAAACCCGACACCAACGGGCAACTGGGTTGCCTGACGAATGGATTCGACGTGCTCAGCGACGCTGTCGATATCAAGTGTCGCTGCCCCAGTGACGCCTTTTAACGACACGTAGTAGACAAACCCGCGGGCGTGATCGCAGATGGCACGAATGCGCTCGATTCGGGTGGTCGGAGCCACCAGCCAAATCGGGTCGAGGTCATGCTCGGCAAGCGCGGCCACTAATTCATTGCCCTCTTCTGGTGGCAGATCGACAGTGAGTACACCATCCACGCCGGCAGCGGCGGCCAGTTTGGCAAACTCAATGTAGCCAATCTGTTCAATGGGGTTGAGATAGCCCATCAAAACCACCGGTGTATCCTGATCACCGCGGCGGAATTCACGCACCATCTCAAGGACATCCCGCAGGCCAGTGCCGGCTGCAAGCGCACGATCACAGGCTGCCTGAATGACCGGGCCATCGGCCATCGGATCGGAGAACGGCATACCCACTTCGATAATATCGGCCCCCGACGCCACCAGCGCCTGCATCATCGGCACGGTGGCCTGCGGCTTGGGATCACCCCCGGTAATGTAGGTCACCAGGGTCTTACGGCCCTCGGCGCGGCGCTGGTCAAAGCGATGACTGATGCGGCTCATAATTCCATGCCCTCCACCTCGGCCACGGTATTAATATCTTTGTCTCCGCGACCGGAGCAGTTAATGACAATGATTTGATCGGGCGACATGGTCCGGGCCAGCTTCTCGGCATAGGCAATGGCATGCGCCGTCTCGAGCGCCGGGATGATGCCCTCGCTGCGCGCTAGCCCATGGAACGCAGCCAGCGCATCGTCATCATTGACCGCTACGTACTGCACGCGGTGAGTGTCTTTCAGCCAAGCATGCTCAGGCCCAACACCGGGATAGTCCAGACCGGCTGAGACCGAGTGTGTCGCCATGATTTGGCCGTCCTCATCCTCCATCAGATAAGTGCGGTTGCCATGCAAGACTCCGGGGCGGCCTGCGGATAGCGGTGCCGCATGACGGCCCGTTTCAACGCCATCACCACCGGCTTCCACCCCATAGATCGCCACTTCCCGGTCTTCCAAAAAAGGATGAAACAACCCAATCGCATTCGAACCGCCACCCACACAGGCCACCAGCGCATCGGGTAGCCGCCCGTGCTGCTCCAAACACTGCTCTCTGGTTTCGTGGCCAATAATGGATTGAAAATCGCGCACCATGGCCGGATACGGATGCGGGCCGGCCACGGTGCCGATAATGTAGAAGGTATCGTCGACGTTAGCCGCCCAGTCTCGGAACGCCTCGTTGAGGGCGTCTTTTAGCGTCCGTGTACCGGATTCCACCGGCACCACCGTGGCACCCATCAATCGCATTCGATACACATTAACCGACTGCCGACGCACGTCCTCGGCACCCATGTAGACAATGCATTCCAACCCAAGCCGTGCGCAGACCGCCGCGGTCGCGACACCATGCTGGCCGGCACCGGTCTCGGCCACGATGCGTTTTTTGCCCATGTGATAGGCCAACAGCGCTTGGCCCATGGTGTTGTTCACTTTATGCGCGCCAGTGTGATCAAGGTCTTCGCGCTTCAAATAAAGCCGCGCACCACCCACCTGATTAGACCAGTGCTCGGCGTAATAAAGCGGCGTGGGCCGGCCGACATAGTCCTTTAGATCAGCATCCAAAGTGGCCTTGAATTCCGGATCATTTTGATAACGCGCGTAGGCCGCGGCTAGCTCCTCGAGCGGAGCCATAAGCAGCTCAGGCACAAATCGGCCGCCATAGGGGCCGAAATGCCCGAGGGCGTCCGGGAAATGTCCGTAGTCGGCAGGGGCTTCGATGGCCTCAATGACGTTCGACACGATAAACCTCTTTGCTAAAGGCGACGAGCTTGCGTCGGTCCTTGATACCGGGTGCGGATTCGACTCCGCTGCTGCAATCCACGCCCCAGGGGTGCATCTCACGCACCGCTTGGGCCACATTATCCGCTTTGAGCCCACCGGCAACAATCACCCGATGAGTCTCCGGGACCGACTGATGCCAGTCGAAGGTCTCTCCAGAGCCACCGGCCTGTCCGGGTGCATGCCCATCGAGCAACAGTGCGGCGGCGTTTGGATGGGCCGCCGCGACGGCATGGGCATCACCACCGGCCATACCGACGGCCTTAATGTAGCGACGCCCATAACGCTCGCACTCCGCGGCCGATTCATTGCCATGGAACTGCAGCGCATCCAGCGGGACCGCCTTGAGAACGCGCTCAACCCAATCGGGTTCGGCATCCATAAACAGCCCAACACTGGTTGTGAGCACCGGCAACGCCGAAATAATCTCTGCGGCGGCCTCTGCGCTCACATAGCGCGGACTTTTTGGGTAGAACACGAGCCCAATGGCATCAGCGCCCGATTCGGCGGCTGCAACGCCATCTTCTATCCGAGTAATCCCGCAGATTTTGATTCGCGTACGCACCAATTCATCCTACCCGTCACACGGGTTTCAGGCAAAAACTGGCCCCGGCGCAGGCGCCGGCAAGGCATAGGCCTGTGAATAACGCGCACCGAGCAGATAAAGCCCGCCGGCCGGGGCAGTCACGCCCGCCAGTCGGCGATCGCGTGCTTGCAGCACATCGGCAAGCCAACTTTGTGGCTGCTCGCCACTGCCCACTAGGATCAGGCTACCGACAATATTGCGCACCATGTGATGCAAAAACGCATTGGCCTCGATATCAACGGCAATCAATCGATGCTCACGCTTCACGCTCACCGCGATGACCCGGCGGATTGGATGATGTGCCTGACAGCCGGCTGCGCGAAAGCTACTAAAATCATGCTCACCCAGCAGGGCTTGGGCCGCGGCATGCATCGAAGCAACTTCCAGCGACTTCCAGGTCCAGCCCACACGATCGCGCCACAAAACCGGTGACAGCGGATCATCCAGCAACAGGTAACGGTAACAACGCGACAAACCACTGCGACGTGCGTCAAAGCGATCGCCCGGGTAACGCACCCAACGCACGCCAATATCATTCGGCAGATGACTATTCACCCCCCGCAGCCAAGCGCGCTCGGGACGATCGATGGGGCTGTCAAAATGCACCACCTGCGCACAGGCATGCACCCCCGCGTCAGTGCGACCGGCGGCCGTTACTTCAATGGGGTGTTCGGCAATAGCAGTGAGCGCCTGCTCAAGACAAGCTTGGATGGTGCGCGCATGGGCCTGCCGCTGCCAGCCACTGTAGGCGCTGCCGTCGTACTCGATCCCCAGCGCAATGCGCGTCATTCGGCAGCGGCAAAAAGTGGATGATCCGGGGAGAGCTCACGACCCTGCCGGGCCACCCGCTGCCAGCGTGGGTCGTCATCATCGTTAATCTGCGCATGCAGGACATGGGCCTCAGATTCAAAACCCGCGCGATCACCGCGCATGGCCAGCACTTCCAACAAACGCAGGCGCAGCCCAACGCTATCCGGCGTCTCCCCCAGGGCGTCGTCCAAAACCGCTTGGGCCTGGGCCAACTGACCGTAGGCGATCAGCTCGCTGGCTCGATCCAGGGGATCACCCGAGGATGCTTCGGTTTGACGCACCGTCGTTGAGCCTAGCTCGGCCTCATCAAGGGAGTCCGTCCGCTCGACGCGCCCCGTCTGCGGGCGCCACCGCTCTGGCAGTGCGTCATCCTGCGCTTTCTGCGCCACCGGCCGCCGTCGACCTAGCAACCAGGCCAGCAACATCAGAGCGACAAAGACTGCAAGTCCAATCATCACGCCCCGCGACCAGGGACGCTGCAGTGCCAGTCCAGGGTCAGCGACCACCGCGGCGACCTCCTCACGCACCCAATCCGCGACCGCCTCCGCGGTAATCGGTTGCTCGGACTGGGCGCGGGGCTCGGCAATCTCAGTGGCTGATGAGCTGGGCGGTGTAGCCAACAAGTCCTCCAACCGGGTGATATCTGCCTGTAGCGCCTCGACGGCACGCTGCAGCTCGGCATTCTGGGCCACCAACTGCTCGTTGGCTTGTTCCACGCGCGTGAGCTGCTCGGCGAGCGCGGCAAACTCGGCGGCGCCAAAACCCGGCTCGGGCTCGGCCGCGGCTGTCTCATCGGGCGGCAGTAACCGCAAGGCGGGGGCTTGCGGCTCAGCCAGTTCCGTTTCATTGACGACTTTAGGCGCCTCAACCGTTCCGTTTTCAGCCGCGGCGCCCTGTCCCCAAGCGGCAATTTGGCGGCTTACTTCACGATCTGCCGCCGCTTCACTTGGGAAACGCAGCGCCTGCGGCTGTGGCAGGCGCAACAACACATCGCGCTGCAGGGCATTCACATTAGGTGCATTAAAACGATTGGGGTTTTCAGCAAGCAGGGCCAACATCATCTGATTGGTGGCCACCGCGGGCGGGCGCAGCGCATTGGCGATGCTGTAGAGCGTATCCGAGCGCTGCGTGGGTCCGAACTGCGCATCACCTCGAGAGACGGCCTGCAGCTGCCCTTCCCTGCGTTCAAACCCGTAGGCACGGGCCAACTGCCCGCCTGCCCAGTCGATCTCAACGATAAAATCAAATACCTGCTGATCGGCTGGGAGGGCCTCGGGCAGACTCACCTTAATCGCCGCGCGATCCGGCTCATCCACCAGTTGAATACGCATTGCATCCGGCACCCGGGCAGGGTTAATACCAGCTTGCACATGCCGCTTGGCCTCCGCCAATGTCACCTGAGCCCCATCCAGCTCCGCGGCGTCTGCATGCAGCAATGCAATGCGCGCCGTTACCGGCTGAGATGACGAGGCATCGAGTTGTATCTCACCCAGCTGCAGGGCTTGGGCTGTGCCAATCGACAGCAACCCACCCAGCAGAAAGGCCGCCAGCCTGCGCATCAGCCGGCAACCACCAAACGCAGCATACGCCGCAGTGGCTCGGCGGCACCCCAGAGCAGCTGATCGCCTACTGTGAAGGCCGAGAGATATTCACCACCCATCGCCAACTTCCGCAGTCGGCCCACGGGGATATCAAGCCCACCGCTAACGGCAGCCGGCGTCAGCCGCTGCTGGCTGGCTTCCGGCTCATTAGGAATGACATGCACCCAGTCATTGGCTTCGGCCAACATCGCCTCGATATCCGCAAGCGGCACATCACGCCGCAGCTTAATCGTCAGCGCTTGGGCATGCGATCGCATGGCGCCAATCCGCACGCAGATCCCATCAATCGGGATCGGCTCGTAGCGCCGGCCGAGAATTTTGTTGGTCTCAACACCGGCCTTCCATTCCTCGCGGCTCTGGCCAGACTCCATTGCCGAGTCAATCCAGGGAATCAGGCTGCCGGCGAGCGGTACGGGGAAATGATCGGTGGGATAGTTTTCGCTAGTGAGTGCCTTAGTGATCACTCGATCGATATCCAGAATGGCACTGCCCGCATCATCGAGGGCGCTGCCAGCGGCGTCGCGTAAATAGCCCATCTGTCGCAGCAGCTCACGCATATGCTGCGCACCGCTCCCAGACGCTGCCTGATAGGTCATTGGGGTGATCCATTCGATGAGGTCATGCTCAAAGAGCCCGCCAATGGCCATCAGCATGAGGCTAACCGTGCAGTTGCCACCAACGAAAGTGCGCGTCCCATCCGCGAGTGCCTGACGAATGACACCGGCGTTGACCGGGTCGAGCACGATAACGCTCTCGTCTTTCATCCGCAGTGTGGAGGCGGCATCAATCCAATAACCCTGCCAGCCTTTGCCACGCAGATCGTCATAAACGGCTTTGGTGTAATCACCGCCCTGACAGGTCACCACCGCATCCATCGCCGCCAGCGCATCCAGGTCATGGGCATCGGCCAGTGGCGGCACCGCGCGGCCGATGTCTGGCCCCGGCGCTCCGACCTGTGAGGTTGAGAAGAAGACCGGCTCGATATCAGCGAAGTCGTTCTCGCTGCGCATCCGCTCCATCAAAACGGAGCCCACCATGCCGCGCCAGCCGACAAACCCTACTTTATGCATCACTCAATCCTTTAGTCTTGGGTGCGAAGCGCGGCGATCACCGCATCACCCATGGCATCAGTTCCAATCGTCTGTGCTTGTGTCCCGGCAATATCAGCCGTGCGCAGGCCCTTGGCGAGCACAGCGGCTACCGCTTTTTCGACGCGATCAGCCTGCTCGCCCTCACCCAGGCTGTAACGCAGCAACATGGCCACCGACAAGATCGTAGCCAGCGGGTTGGCAATGCCTTTGCCAGCAATATCGGGGGCCGAGCCATGAACCGGCTCGTATAGACCGCGCCCCGCCTCATCCAGCGAGGCCGAGGGCAGCATTCCGATTGAGCCGGTGAGCATGGCCGCACAGTCTGAGAGAACGTCGCCAAAGAGATTCCCGGTGACCATCACATCAAACTGCTTTGGCGCACGCACGAGCTGCATCGCCGCGTTATCGACGTACATATGGCTGAGTTCGACACCCGGATAATCCGGTGCAATCCGCTCCATCACCTCACGCCAGAGCTCGCTCGACTCTAGGACGTTGGCCTTGTCGACCGAGCACAAACGCCCATTGCGCTTGGCAGCGGCTTCAAAGGCCGCCCGTCCAATACGCTCAATCTCATCGGCCCCGTACACCAGCGTATTAAACCCTTCCTGAACGCCATCCTCGCGGGTACGGATACCGCGTGGTTGACCAAAATAAATACCACCGGTGAGCTCACGAATGATCAAAATATCCAGCCCAGCCACCACCTCTGGCTTGAGGCTGGAGGCATCCGCGAGCTCGGGGAAAAGCATGGCCGGGCGCAGGTTGGCAAAGAGTCCAAGCTCCGCGCGAATGGCCAATAAGCCACGCTCGGGGCGCTTCTCGCGCTCAATCGCGTCCCACTCCGGGCCCCCAACGGCACCCAGCAGCAGCGCATCCGACGCACGCGCCATCGACAACGTGGACTCTGGCAGCGGGGCGCCTTCGGCATCCACCGCACAGCCACCCAAGTTGCCGTACTCCAGCTCGGCGTCGAGGCCAAAATCGCTCATCAGACACCGCAAAACCTTATCGGCCTCGGCGACAATCTCCGGGCCGATATGATCGCCCGGCAGCATTAAAATACGATGGCTCATGCCGACTCCAGGTCTTCAAAGAGCCAAGGCGTCACCGCCCGACGCTGCTGCTCGTAGGCCCGAATCTCATCGGCATGCTCGAGGGTGAGACCGATCTCATCCAGCCCCTCAACCAGCATGTGTTTGCGATGCGGGTCAATCTCAAACTGATGCCGCGTGCCATCAGGGGTGATGACCACCTGCTCCGGCAGGTCGACCGTCAGCGTGTAGCCTTCGTTGGCCTCCGTGGCCTCAAACAATGCCTGGACCGTCTCAGACGGCAGACTCAGCGCCAATACACCGTTTTTGGAGCAGTTGTTGTAGAAAATATCGGCAAAGCTTGGCGCAATGATCACTCGAAAGCCAAAATCTGCCAGCGCCCAGGGGGCGTGTTCGCGCGACGAGCCACAGCCGAAGTTCTCGCGCGCCAGCAAAATGCTCGCGCCCTGATAACGCGGCTGATTGAGCACAAAATCAGGATTGAGCGGACGATTGCTGCAGTCCTGGCCCGGCTCGCCGACATCCAAATAACGCCATTCATCAAACAGATTGGGCCCAAAGCCCGTGCGATGAATGGATTTGAGGAACTGCTTGGGGATGATCGCATCGGTGTCGACGTTAGACCGATCTAACGGGGCCACCAGGCCCTCAACGCGGGTCAATGGCTCCATGACTACTGCTCCAGCTCTCTGATATCAACGAAATGCCCGGCAACGGCCGCTGCCGCCGCCATCTCGGGGCTGACCAAATGCGTGCGTCCGCCCGCACCCTGACGCCCCTCAAAATTACGATTGGAGGTTGAGGCACAGCGCTCACCGGGTTTGAGCTTATCCGGGTTCATGCCTAAGCACATCGAGCAGCCGGCATCACGCCACTCAAAACCCGCCTCTTTGAACACCTGATCGAGCCCTTCCTGCTCGGCCTGCCATTTCACAAGCCCCGAACCGGGCACCACCATGGCTTCCCGAATATTTTTGGCGATCCGCTTGCCGCGCAGAATGCCGGCGGCTGCCCGCAAATCCTCAATGCGTGAATTGGTACAGGAGCCGATAAAGATCTTCTCCGGGCGGATTTCGCGAATGGGCGTACCCGGTTTTAGATCCATGTACTCGAGTGCACGCTGCATACCCGCGCGCTTGGTCTCATCCGGCTCGTCGGCCGGATTGGGGACGACACCGTCCACTGGAACCACCATCTCTGGTGAGGTGCCCCAGGAAACCTGCGGCTTGATCTGCTCGGCATC
Organism: Spiribacter sp.; assembly: GCA_965243155.1. GTDB lineage: Bacteria > Pseudomonadota > Gammaproteobacteria > Nitrococcales > Nitrococcaceae > Spiribacter. The sequence continues at coordinate 181,387 of CBDEUE010000003.1, forward strand.
CAGTGTGACGACCCGGTCAAACTCGGCATCGTCATCACTGACCAGCGTACGCCAGTAGGCTTCGGCCAGATCCCACATCTCGCCTTTGGGCGAATAGGGCCGATCGCGCAGATACTCAATGGTGGTGTCATCCACCGCCACCATGCCGCAGCGCGCACCCGCCTCGATCGACATATTGCAGATGGTCATCCGACCTGCCATGGAGAGTGCACGGATGGCCTCCCCGCCATACTCCACCGCATACCCTGTGCCACCGGCGGTACCAATCTTGCCGATAATGGCCAGCATGATGTCTTTGGCGGTCACGCCGGGACCGGTCTGACCGTCGACACGGATCAGCATGCGCTTGGAGCGCGACTGAACCACAGTCTGGGTAGCGAGCGCGTGCTCTACCTCGGAGGTGCCGATGCCAAAGGCCAGCGCCCCAAGCGCACCATGCGTGGAGGTATGCGAGTCGCCACAGACCACCGTCATACCGGGCTGAGTCGCGCCCTGCTCCGGGCCAATGATATGGACAATGCCCTGGCGACGATCGAGCAGACCAAACTGCGTGATGCCGTACTCGCGACAGTTTTGATTCAGGGTATCGACCTGCAGTGCCGAAACTGGATCGGCAATGCCCTTGTCACGATCGGTTGTGGGAACATTGTGATCGACCACGGCTAGGTTGGCGCCCACCCGCCATAGCGGCCGGTCTGCAAGACGCAGCCCCTCGAAGGCCTGCGGTGAGGTCACTTCATGGACCAGCTGCCGGTCGATATACAAAAGCGCAGTGCCATCGCCGTTATCACGAACGACGTGCGCATCCCAAAGTTTGTCGTAAAGGGTCTTACCACCCATGGTTTTCCTCACGGTGTTCATCACGCCATCAAAATCATTCTGTAGTATACGCGCAGAGAGAATATCGGTTAAGCCGGCTTTGCTTCAGCGCTCTGATGGCCCGAGACCATCCAAAAAGCCACCAGCCCGCCCGCGGCTGCCACCACCGCCGCCAAATAATAGGTGGCCGCACCGCCAATGGGCTGCCAGAGCATGCCAGCAAGGTAACTCCCCACCGCCACACCCGCGCCAAAAGTCAGGCTGCTATAAAGCGCCTGGCCACGGCCTTGGAGGTTGTCCAGAAAATAACGATTAACCAGGCTGATGGCCGTTGCGTGATAAACCCCATAGGTGGCCGCATGCAGCAGCTGTGCCGCCCCCTGGATCAGCGCAGAATGCGCAAAGCTCGCCACCAGCACCCAGCGCAGCACCGCCAGCAACATGGCTGCAATCAACAGACGTCGCGCACCGAGGCGTGGCAACAGGCGCGGCATCATTAAAAACACAATAATCTCGGCAGTCAGCGCCACCGCCCAGAGCAGGCCGATGGCGAGCCCCGAGTAACCGTGGTCTTGCAGATAAATACTGTAGAAAGCGTAGAACGGGCCATGACTGGCCTGCAGCAGAAAACAGGCGAGAAAAAGGCCAATCACTGGACGGGCGCTTAAGATTGGCCATAGCTTCATCCCGCCCCGCGCGCCAGCAGCCGGCTGACTGGCCGGCAATGACAGACTCAGCAGCGCAAGCGCCAATAACAGCACACCAATCATCACCGGCACCACGCCGGCGCCATAAAAATCCACCGCCTCGCCGCCCAGCAGCACTGCGGCCATGAACCCCACGGTGCCCCAGAGCCGAATGCGCGGGTAGCGATGGGTGTCGGTCTGAAGATGAGAGAACGTCAACGCCTCCATCTGCGGCAGGGTGGCGTTCCAGAAAAAACTGAATGTGGCCATCACCAGCGCCATCCAGAGAAATCCGCCGTCCAGAAAGACCCCGCAAAACCCAACCAGCCCGAAACCGCAGGCAATACGAATCACCCAAACGCGCTGGCCGGTATGATCGGCAATCCAGCCCCACAGGTTAGGGGCTATGATTTTGGTGGCGTGAATAATCGCAATCAGTATGCCGATTGCCGCCGCGTCATAACCCTGCTCGCGCAGATATGGCCCCCAATAGGGCGAGAGCAGGCCCAACACGGCAAAGAAAAGCGCGTAAAAGCCCCCGAGCCGGGCAAACGGCAAGGTCATCAGACTGCCCCTCGTATCAGTCGGATAGCTGCCCCGGGATAACGGGTGTGCCTGAGTCGACATCTGCGTTTTGTCCGCGATGACGCAGATAGTGATCGAGCAGGACAATGGCCAGCATGGCCTCGGCAATTGGCGTGGCGCGAATGCCGACGCATGGGTCGTGCCGGCCCTTGGTCACCACTTCGACCGGATTACCGTGGATATCCACCGAACGGCCAGGCAGCCGGATACTGGAGGTTGGCTTAAGTGCCATGCGGATGCGCAAATCTTGGCCAGTAGAAATGCCACCGAGCGTGCCGCCGGCATGGTTGGAGAGAAAACCTTCCGGCGTAATTTCGTCACGATGCTCAGTGCCCTTTTGCGCCGCGCTGGCAAACCCGGCGCCGATCTCTACCCCTTTGACGGCATTAATACTCATCATGGCATGGGCGATATCCGCATCCAGGCGATCAAAAACGGGCTCTCCCAAGCCTGGCGGCAGACCACGGGCGAGCACGCCGACTGCCGCCCCCACCGAGTCGCCCTCTTTGCGCAGGGCATCCATATAGGCCTCAAGCTCTTCGATTCGGCCCGGCTCGCCGCAGAAGAACGGATTGGTATCCACCAAATCCCAATCTTCGAGCTTGAGTTGAATCGGACCGAGCTGATCCAGCCAGCCGCGAATTTGCACACCCAGCCGGTCAAAGAGGTATTTGCGCGCAATGCCGCCCGCCGCTACGCGCAGCGCAGTCTCGCGCGCCGAAGAGCGGCCGCCGCCGCGATAGTCGCGGATACCGTATTTCTGCCAGTAGGTGTAGTCGGCATGCCCGGGGCGAAATTTCTCGGCAATCTCCGAGTAATCCTTGGAGCGCTGGTCCATGTTTTCGATCAGAAGCCCAATCGGCGCCCCGGTGGTCTTTCCCTCAAACACCCCAGAGAGAATGCGCACCTGATCGCCCTCACGCCGCTGTGAGGTATGCCGCGATGTGCCGGGCTTGCGACGGTCGAGATCGCCCTGCAGATCGGCCTCGGTCAGCGCGAGCCCCGGCGGGCAGCCATCAACAATCGCCCCAAGTGCCGGGCCATGACTTTCGCCAAAGGTAGTAACGCTAAATAGCCGTCCGATGGTATTGCCTGACATAGTTGATCCCTTACTGCGCGAACGCCGCTTTTAATGTGGCGGCATCCACGGCAAAAACACCCTGCCCGCCGCGTTCAAATTCTATCCAAGTCACCGGCAGACCGGGAAAGGCCTGCTCAAAAGCTGCCTGTCCGTGGCCAATCTCACAAAAGAACATGCCATTTTCGGTAAGCCGCGCGGCGGCCTGCGGCAACAACCGCCGCACAATATCCATGCCATCGGCCCCAGCGGCGAGCGCCGCCCGTGGCTCGTGCTGATATTCGGGCGGCAAATCCACCATGGATCGGGCATCCACATAGGGTGGGTTGCTTACGATGACGTTAATTAAAGGCTCGGCCGGTATCGCGTCTAGCAGGTCGGAGCGCTGCACGGCCACCTGCCCACCCGCACCATGACGGCGGGCATTATGCGCAGCCCAGGCCAGCGCAGCCGGCTCGATATCAAGTGCATCCACCCGAGCGCCCGGATAAGCCATAGCAGCGGCAATCGCAATACAGCCGCTGCCTGTACCGACATCGGCGATGCGCTGCACCGTATTTGGATCGACCCAGGGCGTGAAGCCAGATTCAATTAACTCGGCAATGGGCGAGCGCGGTATCAGCACCGTCTCATCTACTTCGAATGACAAACCACAAAACCAGGCCTCGCCCAAGATATAAGGCACTGGGCGGCGATTTTGAATACGTTCCTCAATTCGGTTTGCGAGCAGCTCTCGCTCTGGCTCGGTCAATCGGGACTGGAAATACACCGAATGCAGATCGGGTAGCAGATGCAGCGACCCCAGCACCAGAGCGGCTGCCTCATCGATTGCATTATCGGTGCCATGACCAAAATGCAGCCCGGCGGCCTGAAACCGGCTGGCTGCGTAGCGGATAAAATCACCAATGCTAATCAAGGCGGGGGAATGTTCTGTCATTCGTGCAGTCTATCAAGCCGCGCGTGGCTGTGCGCGCCCCAAAGCCTTGGCATAATACGGTGATGAATCTAATCAAACGCCCAATATCGCTGGTCTTGGTCATGCTGCTCGCCGGTGTGATGGCCGCGGCAGCGGTCACTTTATGGCCCGAACCTCAATCCCCCGAGATGGTCGGCACGGTTTTCCCACAGCCGCGGACGGTGCCGGATGTTGAGCTGGTCGATCACACGAACAGCCCCTGGAACCCCGCTGAGCTGCAGGGCGGCTGGGAGCTTGTTTTCTTTGGCTTTACCCACTGTCCGGACGTCTGCCCGATGACGCTCGCCACGCTGGCCGGCAGCCTGTCGCATCTGCAGGCATCGGGCGCTCAGGTATTGCCTAAGGTGGTTTTCATCTCTGTGGATCCGGGCCGCGACAACCCAGCGCAGCTTGGCACCTATGTGCAGCATTTCAACGAGGATTTTGTGGGCGTTACCGGCAAGCAGGAAACCATCGACACGCTGACCCGCGCTTTAGGCATTGCCTATAGCTTGGGTGAGCCTGATGAGAATGGCGACTATCCAGTTGATCACAGCGCAGCGATTTTGTTGATTAACCCCGACGGGCGGCTGCAGGCACTCTGGCAGCCTCCGCACGGCCGCGAGGTAATTGCCGAAGAATTCTTGCGCATTCAAAGCGCCTACGTAGAGGCTAGCCGCTCATGATGGGTCGACTGCTCGCATCATTGTTTGGACTGCTACCGCAGCATGCCATCTCACGCATCATTCACGCACTGGCGCGCTGGCGCTGGCGGCCGTGGAAGAACTTACTCATTCGGCTTTTTACCCGCGCGTTCAACGTGAATCTGACCGAAGCGGCCAATGCGGGCGCAGACACCTACGAAAGCTTCAATGCTTTTTTTACCCGGGCACTCACCCCCGGGGCGCGAACCATCGACCAGACACCGGGCGCTGTGGTGAGTCCCGTTGACGGGCATATCAGCGAGGCCGGTCGCATCACCAGCGGGCGGCTTATTCAGGCCAAAGGCCGTGATTACGGCGTCACAGAACTGCTCGGTGGCGACGCCGCGATCGCGGAGGCATTCCAAGACGGCCTTTTTGCCACAATTTATCTCTCACCCCGGGACTACCACCGCATTCATATGCCGGTCGCCGGCAGCCTTGAGCGCATGCTGCATGTCCCGGGGCGTCTCTTTGGCGTCTCGCGGCCTTTGGTGCGCCATGTGCCAGGCCTTTTTGCGCGCAATGAGCGCGTCGTTAGTCTGTTTGACACGGATTTTGGCCCCATGGCGATGGTGCTGGTGGGGGCGATCGGCGTTGGCAGTATTGAGACCGTCTGGGCCGGCGAAATTACACCGCCGCGCGGGCAGCGCATTCGCAGCTGGGATTATCGTCACGCGCCCATTGAGCTGGCCGCCGGGGATGAAATGGGCCGATTTAATATGGGCTCAACCGTTATTGTGCTTTTTGCGGACCCGGCCGTTAGTTGGGCCGAACACGTGGCGGCGGAAGCACCCGTGCAAATGGGACAAATGATTGGCCAAAGTCCAGTGGCTGCTATGCCCGATCCCAATCAAACGCTATAACCGCGCTGATACCAGCGGTATTCAGTGCCAAGGCCAGCAACCGATCCACGCCCAGCGCCACACCCGCACAGTCAGGAAGCCCTGCCTCCATCGCGGCAAGTAGGCACTCATCGATAGTCGGCACCGGTTGCTGCGCCTGCGCTCGCCGAGACTGATCTCGGGCAAAGCGCTCACGCAGCGCCTTTGCATCCGTCAGTTCATGAAAGCCGTTTGCTATCTCAATGCCATCGCAGAAAAGCTCAAAACGCTCGGCCGTGCGCGGGTCATCGGTATTTAGCCGCGCCAGCACTGCCTGACTGGCTGGGAACTGCGTGACGAAAGCACGTGCGGGCAGACCAGGCACCACCACCTGACTGAAAAGCCAATCAAGTAACCCATCCCGATCAAGGCCCGATGGCAACGGTGAGGCCTTGGGGTGTTGCGCCGCGGCCGACTGTAGCTCCGCATCCTTAGCACTGAGCGGATCAGGCAGACCGGCGGCCAGGAAAGCATCCGCGTAGGTCAGCGTATGCACCGCTGCTTGGCCGAGCAGTTGTTCAACCAACGCCGCCACCTCGGCCATTAATGCCGTTGCATCAAAGCCCAGTCGATACCATTCCAGCAGCGTGAATTCCGGGTTATGCCAGCGCCCCTGCTCGCCGGCGCGGAAAGCGCGGGTGATTTGATAACAGTCGCCTAAGCCGGCGGCGAGCAGCCGCTTCATCGCATACTCTGGCGAGGTCTGCAGCCAACGGCCGGTCGATGCCTCGCGCAGACTATCGACGTGGATATCGGTGACCCCGGCGGCGGCGAGGACCGGGGTTTCCACTTCGATCACGCCACGTTCGGCAAAAAATGCACGCAGTTCAGCAAGGCAACTGGCCCGTGCGCGGAGGGTCTCTACGCTGGCCGAGGGCGCCCAGGACGGCTCGGGCCGTTCAGCCAAATCCTAGTCCTTCGCGCGAGAGACGTATTCGCCCGTGCGGGTATCAACTTTGAGCAGCTCGCCTTCCTGAACAAACAATGGCACCTGAATGACCGCACCGGTCTCGAGTGTGGCCGGCTTGCTGCCGCCGCTGCTGGTATCGCCCTTCAGTCCGGGATCAGTCTGCGTGACGGTGAGCGTGACATGCGAGGGTGGTTCCACAGTCAACGGCTCGCCGTTGTAGAGGATGACGCTGCAGGTGTCTTGTTCCTTCAGCCATTTACCCGCATCGCCCACCACAGCCGCCGGCGTGGCGTGCTGTTCAAAGGTATCGGGCTTCATAAAATGGTAGAACTCGCCGTCGTTGTAGAGATACTGCATCTCGGTTTCCATGACGTCGGCGGCTTCCACACTCTCACCCGATTTAAAGGTGCGGTCGATGACCTTACCGGTTTTCAGATTCTTGACCCGTACCCGGTTGAACGCTTGCCCTTTGCCTGGCTTGACGAATTCGTTCTCGACAATGGTGTAGGGATCGCCATCGAGCAGGATTTTCAGGCCTGATTTGAACTGGTTGGTGCTAAAGCTCGCCATGTTCTCTCCGTTGAATGCAAAGCCGATGCGCCGTTGGCGCAACTGGGGTGGCATCCTACCCAAAAGCACCCGCTCGGGCGAGGCTTAATAGCCTAAAGCTGGATATCGTAAACGTTGCACGCCAAGCGACTTTCGCAATCTGAGACAATAGCGAGAGTAACCAACAGACGCGGCGAGACCGAATGACAGCGGCAGAATGGCAAAAGGAGTGGCAGCGCTCGATTACCGACCCGGCCGAGCTGATTGAGGCGCTGGGCCTGGATGCATCGCTGCTGGAGCCGGCACGGTGGGGGGAGGCGCTGTTCCCGCTGCGGGTGCCGCCCGCTTATCTAAAGCGCATCCGCCCTGGAGATCCCAATGACCCCCTGCTGCGTCAGGTGTTACCGCTTGGTGCCGAGGCGGAGGCTACCGCAGGTTTTGTCAGTGATCCGGTCGGTGATGGCGTAAGCCTCAAGCCCGGCGGGATCATCCATAAATACCATGGCCGGGTGCTACTGATTGCCACGGGCGCCTGCGCCATTAACTGCCGCTATTGTTTCCGCCGCCACTTCCCCTATGCCGAGGCCAATGCCAGCACGGCGCAGTGGCAGCCCGCACTGGATTATCTGCGCGCCGACGGCAGCATCGAAGAAGTCATCCTGAGTGGTGGCGATCCGCTGAGCCTGAATGACCGGCGGCTGGCACAACTGGCCGAGGCGCTAGCCGAAATCCCCCATTTAAAACGGCTGCGCGTGCACTCTCGGCTGCCTGTGGTGCTGCCCAGTCGCGTGGATGAAGCCCTGCTTAATTGGCTCGGCGGCCATCGACTGCAACCGGTGATGGTCATTCATGCCAATCATCCGGCGGAGTTAGATGATGAAGTCGCCGATGCTATGCAGCGGCTCACCCAGCATGGCGTGCGCCTATTCAATCAAGCGGTATTGCTGCGCGGGGTGAATGACAGCAGCAAGGTATTGGCCGCGCTCTCTGAGCGGCTATTTGCGATGGGCGTGCAGCCCTATTATTTGCATCTGCTAGATCGCGTCCAGGGTGCGGCGCATTTTGAAGTGAGTGAGTGGGAAGCCCAAGCCCTAATGCGTGACTTGGCCGCAGCGCTTCCTGGCTATTTGTTGCCCCGTTTGGTTCGGGAGGTGGCCGGTGAGGCCGCTAAAAACCCAATTCCATGGTCGCAGTCTCGCTAAACGGATACCCAGTGGCGGGCGTCGCTCCGCGGTGTCAGACTTAATCTATGTTGCGGTTGCTTGTCATTGTTATCGCGTTCCTCCCGGCCATCCTTGCTGCAGAGACAGTCAGGCCTGCAAAGGGAGGTGCTAGCGTTGATGCGGCACTCTGGTATCTCGAAGATCACAGCGGCGAGCTGAGTCTCGATGAGGTTCGTGCGGCCGATGCAGCGGGGGCATTCACTCGCAACAGGAGGCATGGATCCGTCAATTTCGGCCTTTCTTCATCAGCCTGGTGGTTACGATTCACTCTCGCTGGCAACGAGCTCGCTGCTCGGCGACATCTGCTGGAGATCGGGTTTTATGCATTGACCGATGTCCAGCTTTTCCACCCAGATGGCAGGACTGTCAAAACAGGCGCTCACCAGCCAGCCGCTGAGCGCCCTTGGCCTCATCGACATTTGGTATTTCCGGTTTATCTCTCATCATCACAGGAGCAGACTTTCTATCTGCGGGTGAGCTCAGCGGGATCAGTTACCGTGCCGCTCACACTATGGACACCGGAAGACTTCGCACAACAAACCCAAACGGATTATTTATGGGTTGCGGCCTACTACGGCGGCGCGGCGGCATTGTTGTTATTCAACTTTTTTCTGTTTATTTCCCTGCGTGATCGCAACTATCTGCTCTACTGCGGATTTTTATTTTTTACCGCCTCGGGAATGTTCATTATGAACGGCTTTGGGGCCTACGCATTGGCACCTTTTGGCTGGCCGGAGAGCATTGGCACCAACACGTTTTTCTCACTCTCTGGTTTTTTTGCTATCTGGTTTTTGCGCGAGTTTCTACAAACGCGGCAGTCTATGGCGTGGACGGATCGTTCGTTGCAGATCCTGATGGCGGCGTTTTTGTTTGTCGCAGCCATTCCTCTGCTCGATATACCCGTGCGCATTGGTGTTGGGCTTTTAAGCTCATTGGGCGTTATTGCCGGCCCAATTCTTATTGCTGTGACGATCACCAGCTGGTGGCGCGGGCATCACTGGGCGCGTTTTCTGTTGCTGGCCTGGACGGTCCTGCTCATGGCCGCCAGTGTTCAAGCCGCCAGGAATTTCGACCTCATCCCCACTAATGTGGTGACCAGCAATCTACTACAGCTTGGCTCGCTGCTTGACATGCTGCTGCTATCGTTTGCCCTGGCCGATCGTATTCAGGCCGAACGCCGGGCTAAGGAGCGCGCGCAACAAAGCGCATTGGAGGCGCAGGCAAAATTAGTAGAAGGACTACGGAAATCCGAGCATCGGCTTGAGCGCACGGTCAGGCAGCGCACACGCTCACTAGAGCAGGCGCTGCGCAGAGAGCGTGAGACACTCAATCAATACGTTGAGTTTGGTGCGCTCATTGCCCATGAATTTCGCAATCCACTGGCCATTATTGCCAATCAGGCACAGCTCGCGCAGTTAGAAGAGAAAAACGCTCAGCAGCCACCAAATCCACGACTACAGACCATCGAGCGCGCCAGTGAGCGTTTGCAGCTTCTTTTTGATCAATGGCTAAAGAGTGACCGGCTGAAAGACAGCATCGAGGCACTTGAGACTGAGCAGATTAATCTCTCTACCTGGCTCCCGGAGATGCTTGCCCCCGGTAACCTGCGCATAACGCATCCGATTGAACTCAATAGCCTCCCGGCTACTGTCCGCGCGGATGAGGCGTTGCTCGGGACGGCACTGCACAACCTCGTAGACAATGCCGCGAAATACTCTCCTGTGGATACACCGATCCGTGTTGATGTTTACCAAAAAGAAGATTGGGTGGGGATTGCGGTGACGGATCAGGGCTCCGGTGTACCGGATTCGGAACAATCACTGATCTTTGATAAACACCACCGCGCCGCCAATAACGCCAGCCGACGCGGCTTGGGGCTGGGACTTTATTTTGTCTCCGAGGTGATGAAAGCCCATGGCGGCAGCGTGAGCTTGCAGAGCAAACCCGGCAAAGGCAGCACGTTTACGCTGTGGTTGCCTCAGGCTGATGCAAATCGAGGTTAAGAAACGGCTTCACCGACCCAGTCGATCTTGGCCGTGAACGCATATCCGGTGCCGCGGACGGTTGAGATCGGCGCTTCGACGCCAAGCTCTTCCATGATTTTGGTTCGCAGCCGACGGATCATGACCTCCATGCGTCGAATATCGTAGGTATCGACATCTTCCCCGAGGCGAGCAATGATGGTGGACCGCTCCACGATTGACCCCGGTGTCTCCGCCAAACACTCCATGAGCGTCAATTCAGACGCAGTCAGCTTGCTAAGTTTGCCGCTAGGTGATTTAAGCTGCCAGGCCAGCGAATCAAGCTCCCAGCGATCAGCAATCTGCAGCCGCTCGAGCAAATTCTTTATGCTCATCCCCAGCTCGACTAAGTTCACCGGTTTGACAAAGTAGCCATCAGCACCGGCAGCACGCCCGGCAATCCGCTCAGAATCCGAGCCGGCCGCGGTCACCATCATAATGCCTTTGTCTCGGAGGTCAGTACGACGCTTCAGCCACTCGAGACCGGATTCGCCAGGGAGACTAAGATCAAGGACGAGTAGCGCCGCGTCATTCTGAGCCAGCCATTCGTCGGCCGCCTCGACCGAGGCGACGCCGGCGACGCGATTGCCCATTTGGCCCAAGAAGCCAACAACGGCGTCCCGAAGATCCGTCTCATCTTCGATAACCAGAATGTCGTACAACTTGCTCATAGCCCAGAGGCTAACGCAAGTTCGACCGTTATTTGGGAAATTGTCAGTATCAGTCGTTATTTATCAATCGCTGTCGTTGATAACTAACGACGCTTAAGCGCTTGAATGCGCTCCTCAATGGGTGGATGCGACATAAACCAGCGCTTCAATCCACCGCGGGCAATGCGCCCCGAAATACCAAACGCTTCCATCTGATCGGGTAGGTCCTCGGCAGGCGGCGTACCACCGAGACGCTGCAGCGCCGCGATCATCTTCTCGCGACTGGCAAGCTCTGCCGCGCCAGCATCGGCGCGGAATTCCCGCTGACGCGAGAACCACATCACGATAACCGAGGCGAGCACAGCCAGCAGTATCTCGGCAACAATGGTGACAATCCAAAAGCCCGGCCCATGGCCGCGTTCATTTTTAAAAATCACCCGATCAACGAAATGCCCAATGACCCGAGCAAAGAAAATTACAAAGGTATTCACTACCCCCTGAATGAGCGTAAGCGTGACCATATCCCCATTGCGAATATGACTGACCTCATGCGCCAGAACCGCTTCCACTTCATCGCGGGTCATCGTGCGCATGAGCCCGGTGCTCACCGCCACCAGCGCATTATTGCGGGTGGCGCCGGTCGCAAACGCATTCACCTGCGGCGAGTCATAAACACCCACCTCTGGCATGCCAATCCCGGCCGCGCGTGCCTGCCGCGCCACCGTATCCACCAGCCATTGCTCGCCTTCATGCGACGGGGTAGTGATAATTTGCACCCCCATCGCTCGTTTAGCCATCCATTTAGAGATAGCCAGCGAGAGGAAGCTCCCGCCAAAGCCGAATACCGCTGCGAATATCAGCAAAGCTTGGTAGTCCAGCGCCCCGCCATCGGCCTGCAGCAGGCGGTCTACACCCAGTAGTCGCAATACCGTGCCGAGCACGATAATGATCGCGATATTGGTCCCAAGAAAAAGCAGAATCCGCTTCACGCGACTACTCCTTGATAAAGGGCGCCAGCCCATCCACGCGCTGGAAGCCCCGCGGCAGCGCCCGACCGCGGCGGCCCCGTTCTCCTTCATAACCCGCTAGGTCCGCGGCCTTTAGCGTGAGGGTGCGTCGACCCGCAATCACCTGTAGCGGCTGTTCGCTGCCCAGCACGCAGATACCGGCGACCTTCTCACTGCCGTCTTTGCGCCGGGCAGCAGGGATATCGATGAGTTTGTTGCCTTTGCCGCGGGCAAGTTCCGGCAGCTGGGCAAGCGGGAAGACCAACAAGCGGCCCGCCGTGGTGGCAACCGCCACGCGTTCGGCACCACCGGCAACCCTTGCCGGCGCCAGAATACCGGCATCTCCAAGATTGAGCACCGCTTTACCGGCTTTCTGTCGGCCATGCAGATGCTTTAGCTGGGTGACGAAGCCATAACCACTATCACCGGCCAGCAGCACCGCGTCCGCCGGATCGCCACAAAGCACATGAACAAAGTACGAGCCACTTGGCGGCTGCAGACGGCCTGTCAAAGGCTCACCCTGCCCGCGCGCTGAGGGCAACGTATGCGCCGGCAGGCTGTAACTGCGACCCTCGGTATCCAAAAATACCGCTAACTGATTGCTGCGCCCGGGCGCGGCATCGGCAAAGCCGTCACCGGCGCGGTAAGAAAGCTTCTCGGGGTCGATATCGTGGCCTTTGGCCGCCCTTGCCCAGCCTTTTTTCGACAGCACCACGGTCACCGGTTCACTCGGCACCAAATCCTGCTCGCTCAGTGCTTTAGCGCTGTCCCGGACCACCAGCGGCGAGCGCCGATCATCGCCATACTGCTCGGCATCAGCATTGAGCTCTGACTGAATCACCTTGGTCATACGCGCTTTTGAACCCAGCGTCTTCTGCAACTGATCCCGCTCGGCGGCCAGCTCATCCTGCTCGCCGCGAATTTTCATCTCCTCGAGCTTTGCCAAATGCCGCAGGCGCAGCTCTAGAATGGCTTCGGCCTGCGTCTCAGTCAGGCCAAACCGCTCCATTAATGCGGGTTTGGGCTCATCGGCCTCACGAATAATCGCAATAACCTCATCGATATTCAGATACGCGATGAGCAGCCCCTCGAGCACATGCAAGCGGGCCTCGACCTTATCCAGCCGCCATTGCAGACGCCGGCGCACTGTCTCACGCCGGTACTCAAGCCAATCGACCAGGATTTCGCGCAAGTTGCGCACCCGCGGCCGGCCGTCCAAGCCGATCACGTTTAAATTAACCCGATAACTTTTCTCAAGATCGGTGGTCGCAAAAAGATGCTGCATCACCTCTTCGGCATCGACCCGATTCGAGCGCAGCGTGATCACCAGCCGTGTGGGATTCTCATGATCGGATTCATCGCGCAAATCCTCGACCATCGGCAGTTTTTTGGCCTGCATCTGCCCGGCAATCTGCTCAAGGACTTTGCTGCCGGAGACCTGATAAGGCAGTGCAGTGACAATCACATCGTTGCCATCACGCTCGTAACGGGCCCGCAAGCGCAGCCCACCATGACCGGTTTCGTAAATCGCGCGGATATCCTCAGCCGGGGTAATAATCTCGGCCTCTGTGGGAAAATCCGGCGCTTTAATATGTTCACAAAGCGCGGCGACATCAGAATCAGGCTCATCCAGCAGGCGAATACAGGCTGAAGCCACTTCGCGCAGATTATGCGGCGGGATATCAGTGGCCATGCCCACCGCGATCCCCGTGCCGCCATTGAGCAGCACATTGGGAACGCGTGATGGCAGCGTCACTGGCTCATCCAAACTGCCATCAAAATTGGGCTGCCAGTCGACGGTGCCCTGCCCAAGCTCCTGGAGCAGTAACTGCGCATAGGGGGCAAGCCGCGCTTCGGTGTAGCGCATGGCAGCGAAAGATTTCGGGTCATCGGCCGAGCCCCAGTTGCCCTGACCATCCACCAGCGGGTAGCGGTAACTAAAGGGCTGGGCCATCAGTACCATGGCCTCATAGCAGGCCGAGTCACCATGCGGATGGTATTTACCCAGCACATCACCCACCGTCCGCGCAGATTTTTTATGCTTGGCGGCGGCCGACAGGCCCAGCTCAGACATGGCATAGACAATGCGCCGCTGCACCGGCTTGAGTCCGTCTCCCACATGCGGCAAGGCACGGTCGAGAATGACGTACATCGAATAGTCGAGATAGGCCTTCTCGGTGAATTCATGTAGCGGGCGCTGCTCGAAATCTTGCATGGGTTGCGTATCACTCATCAGACCAGTACCTCCGCCAGATCACCCTTGCGCTCCAGCCAGGCACGGCGCTGTGACGCCGCACGTTTACCCAACAGCATGCTCATTAGTGTCTCGGTCTCCTCGGGGGCATCGACGGTTAGCTGCACCAAACGACGCGTATCCCGCGCCATGGTGGTCTCACGCAGCTGCAGCGGATTCATCTCACCCAGTCCCTTAAATCGCGTGGTCAGCACTTTGCCCTTGCGCTTCTCCGCGGCGATGCGATCGAGAATGCCCTGGCGCTCCTGTTCATCCAGCGCGTACCAAGTCTCTTTGCCGACATCGATGCGATAGAGCGGTGGCATAGCGATAAAGACATGACCGGCCCGCACCAGCGCCGGGAAATGCTTAAGGAAAAGGGCACAGAGCAAGGTGGCGATATGCGCGCCATCCGGGTCGGCATCGGCCAGCACGCAGACTTTGCCATAACGCAGCCCGGAGAGATCATCCGAGCCAGGCTCAATACCCAGGGCAACGGCAATATCGTGGACTTCCTGAGAGGCCATAACCTCCCCCGGGTCCACCTCCCAAGTATTCAGAATTTTACCGCGCAGCGGCATCACGGCCTGGTATTCCCGATCACGTGCCTGCTTCGCCGAGCCACCCGCGGAATCGCCCTCAACCAGAAACAGTTCGCTAATCGCGGGGTCTTGGCTGCTGCAATCGGCCAGTTTGCCCGGCAGCGCTGGCCCCTGAGTCACCCGCTTGCGGGTTACCTTGCGGGCAGCGCGCATGCGACGCTGGGCGCTGGCGAGCACCAGCTCCACCAGCTTTTCGGCCTCGTCGGTGTGTTCATTCAGCCAAAGGCTGAAAGCATCTTTGACGACGCCCGAGACGAAGGTGGCGCATTCACGTGATGACAGGCGCTCTTTGGTCTGCCCGGAGAACTGGGGCTCTTCGAGTTTGGCAGAGAGCACATAGGCGGCGCGCTCCCAGACATCCTCCGGCGCGATACGCACGCCGCGCGGCAGCAGGTTGCGAAACTCACAGAACTCTCGCAGCGCCTCGGTCAACCCCGTGCGCAGGCCATTCACATGCGTCCCACCCTGCAGCGTCGGAATCAGGTTAACGTAGCTCTCCTGCAGCAGTTCGCCGTCATCGGGCAGCCAGACCACGGCCCATTCCACGGCCTCATGCTCGGCGCTGAAGGCACCGACGAAGGCCTCGGCAGGTAGACGCTCCGCCTCACCCAAGGCACCGATCAGGTAATCGGCCAGCCCGTTTTCATAAAACCAAGTGGTCTCCTCACCGCTCGACTCCTCCTGCAGGGTGACGGTTAGCCCAGGGCAGAGCACGGCCTTGGCCCGCAGCACATGCTTGAGCCGCGGCAGTGAGAATTTGGCGGAATCGAAATATCGCGCATCCGGCCAGAAATGAATGCGGGTACCCGTATTACGCTTGCCCACCTCGCCGATCGCGCTGAGATCCTGAATCTTCTCTCCATCGGCAAAGGTCATATGCCACTCGCGGCCATCCCGGCGGATGTTCACCTCGAGGCGGGTCGAGAGCGCATTCACCACCGAGACGCCCACGCCATGTAGCCCGCCCGAGAACTGATAGCTGTCGCGCGAAAATTTACCGCCGGCGTGCAGCGTACTCAGAATCACCTCCACTCCAGGGGCGCCCTCCTCGGGATGGATATCAACTGGCATGCCGCGGCCATCATCCAGCACGCTTAGCGAGCCATCGCGATGCAGCGTTACCTCGATACGCTTGCAGTAGCCGGCGATGGCCTCATCAACACTGTTGTCGATGACTTCTTGGGCAAGATGATTGGGCCGGGTGGTATCGGTATACATCCCCGGGCGGCGGCGCACGGGGTCAAGTCCGGTGAGGACCTCAATCGACGCGGAGTCGTAGCGTTCACTCATAGTTGCCGAGCGTTCCTGTGGAATCGGGATCAGCGCTGGAGTGTACCGTCTGAGCTGCCACTGGGCGAGTGCGTTGTCGGCGGCAGCGCGCTAGACTTGACCGTATGAGCGAGCAGAACGACAACCCGGATTTTGAAGCGGCGCTAAAAACACTCGAATCATTGGTTGAGCGCATGGAGCGCGGCGAACTCAGCCTGGAGCAGTCACTTGAGTGCTTTGAGCAGGGCATAAAACTCACGCGCGAATGCCAGAAGGCACTCACAGAGGCCGAGCAGCGCGTGGAAATTCTCTTGGGCAAGGATGCCGATGCCAAGCCGGAGCCATTCGGCGAGGCGAGCGATGAGCCAGCTGAATAACGCGCTTGGCGATGCCCGGCATCGGGTAGAGTCAGCGCTTGAGACCGTTCTGCCAAACACCGCCCTCATCCCCAATCGCCTGCATCAGGCCATGCGCTACGCCGCCCTTGGCCCGGGTAAGCGTCTGCGCCCATTCTTGGTCTATCAGGCCGGTGCGCTATTCGGCGAGACTGGACCGGTGTTAGATGCGCCAGCCTGTGCTGTGGAGATGATCCACGCCTACTCACTCATTCACGATGACCTACCGGCGATGGATGATGATGATCTGCGCCGCGGCCGAGCGACTTGCCACCGCGCATTCGATGAAGCCACCGCCATCCTTGCCGGTGACGCGCTGCAGAGTCTTGCTTTCCAGCTGCTTGCCGCCGCCGAGATGCCCGACAGCGACCGTCGGCTAGCGATGATCGAGACACTGGCCCGGGCGATTGGCTCCCGCGGCATGGTTGGCGGCCAGGCCATGGATCTGGATGCGGTGGGTCAAGCGCGCTCCGTTGCCGAGTTGGAAGATATGCACATCCACAAAACCGGCATGCTCATTCTGGCCGCTTTGCAGCTCGGAGCCAGCTGTGCGCCGGCGGCGGATGCACAGGCCTTAAGAGCGCTGGAGCATTACGGACGAGCCATTGGACTGGCATTTCAGGTACAGGATGATCTGCTGGATGTCACCGGTAGCAGCGCAGTCACTGGCAAGGCAGGCGGTGCCGACGCCGAGCGCCACAAGCCCACTTACCCCGGGCTCATTGGTGTTGAACCAGCACGCGACTTTGCCGAGACCCTCTGCGATTCAGCCATCAAAGCACTGGATACATTTGGCAGTGAGGCCGATCTACTGCGTGATCTGGCCCGCTACATCATCCAGCGCGATCACTAACCGCAGCGACGTTCAGCCGCCGGATTTCGCAGCGCGTTTGCGCTCATGCTCAAGCAGGTATTTTTTGCGAATGCGCACCGCCGTCGGTGTCACCTCAACCAGCTCATCGTCATCAATAAACTCAAGCGCCTGTTCCAGCGTCATGCGCTGAGGCGGACTGAGAATAATGTTCTCGTCCGAGCCAGCGGCACGAATATTTGTGAGCTGCTTGGCCTTCATCGGATTGACCACTAAGTCGTTATCGCGGCTGTGTAGACCAATCACCATGCCCTCATAAACCTCTTCACCCGGATCGATGAAAAGCCGGCCCCGGTCCTGAAGATTGAAAAGCGCATAGGCCAATGCCTTGCCGGTCGCCATGGCAATCAGCACGCCGTTAATGCGTTGTCCATAGTCACCGGACTTGACCGGGCCATAGTGATCAAACACGTGGTACATCAGCCCCGTGCCCGAAGTCGCCGTTAGGAATTCGGTACGGAAACCAATCAGCCCGCGGGCCGGGATGATGTAATCAAGCCGCACTCGCCCGCGGCCATCCGGGAGCATGTCAGTCAGCTCGCCACCACGTTCGCCAAGCCGCTGCATCACCGCGCCCTGATAGTCTTCCTCGACATCTACGGTGAGCTGCTCATAAGGCTCCTCACGCACGCCATCCACCTCTCGGGTGATGACCTCAGGGCGTGAGACACCCAGTTCATAGCCCTCGCGCCGCATATTCTCGATCAGAATACCCAGATGCAGCTCACCACGGCCCGAGACCCGGAATTTTTCAGGGTCTTCAGTATCTTCAACACGCAGCGCCACATTATGCTCAAGCTCGCGCATCAGGCGATCACGTAGCTGTCGCGACGTTACATACTTGCCCTCGCGGCCAACAAACGGCGAGGTATTCACCTGAAAAGTCATGGAGACGGTTGGCTCGTCCACCGTGAGCGCCGGCATGGCCTCAACCGCGGTCGGATCGCAAAGGGTATCGGAGATGTTAATCCCGTCGATGCCGGTAAACGCGATGATATCGCCAGCGCTGGCTTCGGGCACTTCCACCCGCTCCAGACCCATAAAACCCAACACCTGCAGCAGACGAACATTGCGTTGCTTGCCATCGCGGTCGATGCAGACCAGCGGCTGATTGCTCTTCACGGTGCCGCGTTCAATTCGGCCAATGCCAATCACACCCACGTAGCTGTTGTAGTCAAGCGAGATCACCTGCATGCGAAACGGCCCATCCGCGTCCACCTCAGGGGAGGGCACGCGATCGCGGATAATCTCAAATAGCGGCGTCATATCCCCGCTGCGCACCTCAGAGTCCGTGCCGGCATAACCATTCAGTGCGGAGGCGTAAATCACCGGAAAATCCAGCTGCTCGTCCGTGGCACCCAAGTTGTCGAAAAGATCAAACGTCTTATCCACCACCCAGTCTGGGCGAGCACCATCGCGATCGACCTTATTGACCACCACAATGGGTCGCAGGCCCAGCGCCAGGGCTTTTTGAGTGACAAAGCGTGTTTGTGGCATCGGACCGTCGACCGCATCGACGAGCAGTAGTACCGAGTCGACCATCGACAACACTCGCTCAACCTCGCCGCCAAAGTCGGCGTGGCCCGGCGTGTCGACAATATTCACCCGCAGATCCTGCCACTGAATGGCCGTATTCTTGGAGAGAATAGTAATGCCGCGCTCGCGCTCTAGGTCGTTCGAGTCCATCACCCGATCCTGGGCTTCCCCGCGCGATTCAAGGGTGCCGGACTGCTGCAGGAGCTGATCAACCAGCGTGGTCTTGCCGTGGTCGACGTGGGCGATGATGGCGATGTTGCGCAGATTGCGGACATCGGCCGTCGTTTGATTTGCGGGCATGATTTTCTCGTCGTGCAAAAAAGATGGAGAGTATACGGCTAACGCCGACCAAACGCCCAGCCGGCGAGCACCAAAAGGGGAAAGATCTCAAGACGACCCAGCAGCATTAGCATGCTCATCACCATGGCCGCCCCCGCACCCATTGTGGGGCCAGCCACCCCGGTCGAGAGGCCTGAGTTGAAAAGGGCCGAGGCGGTGTCAAAAAAAACATGCCCCAAACGGGTCTCCTCGGGCAGCAGATGCAGCATGACAAAAACACCCAACAGCCAGAGCAGCATAAAAAGCCCAACCAGACGGGCCGCGATACGGCCGAGCTGCGCAATCTCGCCCGCAGGGACCCGACGGCCCTCATAGTGAATCATCACCACCTCATGGCGACTGGCCCGAAAACCTTTCAACTGTCCCCTAAGGTCTTTGAGCAGCAGCCCAACCCGCAGCAGCTTCACCCCGCCACTGGTCGACCCTGCCATGCCGCCCATCAGTACCGCGATCAGCACCAGCAATAGCGGCCCATCGCTCCAGGCCGCCAACTGCTCGCTGGCAAACCCCGCGGTCGTCAGGGCCGATATCCAGACAAACGCCGTTGAGACACCACCCGTCTCACCAATGGCAAACCATCGTTCAGCCCAGAGCAGCAGCACACCGCCGAGTGCGATCCAGAACAGAAGGCGCAGCTCCGTGCTCTGGGCAATTCTCCCCCAGCCAGGGCGTTCGATCAGAATGCGGTAATGCACCAAAAAGCTCACCGCGCCGATGAGCATGATCGGCATATACGCCAACTGCACTGATGCCGGCGTGCTGATCAGGCTGTCATCGGTGATGCTAAAGCCCCCGGTGGCAATCGCGGTCATGCCGTGATTCACCGCCCGCCAAATCGGCTCACCCGCCACCCAGAGCAAACCAATGGCAAAAAGGGTAAAGCCTAGATAAATCAGCCAAATAGCACGCACTGTGGATTTCACCGTCGGCAGGATTTTCTCCTCGCGCGCTTCCGAGAAATAAAGGTTCAGGGCACCACGCTCGGCCGGCAGGATGGCCACTAAAAGCAAAATAACGCCAATACCACCAATCCACTCACTTAAGCTGCGCCACCATTGAATATGCGCGGGCAGCTCAGAGGCGTAGCTGACCACAGTGAGGCCGGTTGAGGTAAAACCGCTGGTGGATTCAAAAAGGGCGAATACCACGGAACGAAAAATACTCAGGGCCTCGGCAGCCGCGGTACCGTTCGGCGCCAGCAGGGCTGAGGTAGTAAAAGGAATCGCACCAATCAGCGCAATCAAAAGCCAGCTAAATCCGGCCACCTGCATGGACTGATAGCGATGAAAGGTCTGCGCACCGCGGCCAAACCATAGTAAGGACTGGCCGAGTACAATTGCGATCAATGCGGTGATTCCGAGCCCCGGTAGCGCCCAGGCCTCGCCAGCCAGCATGGCAACCGGCATGGACAAAAGCGCCATCGCCGCGGGGATATGCAGCAGAAAGCCGACACCACGAGCCACCTCACGCAAAGTTTATGGCTCCGTGATATTGAGCAGATGCTCAGCAATCAACCGTTCTGGGTCTGCCAGTACCCGCACGCCCAGACGTTTGAAAATCGCCAGATGACTGTCTTGGTTGACCGTGCTGGTTCGTCTTTCCACGCCCGCCTCTTGAGCCAGCAGCATGGCCAGCAGATTGGTGGCATCGTCCCCAGTGGTCGCAATGACGGCATCGGCATCGGTCAGATGACTCTCGGCCACCACCGTCTCATCGCCGATGGCCATCTCCAGCACCCGAATGTCATGACGCTCGGCCACCTCACGCGCCAGCTCGGCATCGGGCTCAATGACCGTGACGGTATGCCCCGCCTCGAGTGTCATTGCCACTAGGTTGTCGCCAACCGGGCCTGCACCCACGATCACTAGATACATAATGGCCTGCCCTCTCTTATCACTTGATCTTGCGCATCATACGGCAAGCACCGGCTCCTGCATGGCCGCGGCCTGCTCGCGCAGGGCCAGGATATGCTCTTCCCAATAGCGGTCGGTGTTAAACCAGGTGAATGCCGCCGGAAACGCAGGGTCATCCCAGCGCCGCGCCAGCCAGGCGGCGTGGTGCATCATGCGCAGCGTGCGCAGCGCCCCAACCAGATGCAGTTCCCGCGGGTCAAAGTCACAGAACTGTTCATAGCCAGCCAAGATATCCCCAAGCTGAATGGTTCGCTCCGAACGATCGCCCGAGAGCATCATCCAGAGGTCCTGAATAGCCGGGCCGGTCATGCAGTCATCCAGATCAACTACATGCGGGCCTAGATCGGTCCAGAGAATATTGCCGGGGTGAAAGTCCCCATGCAGCCGAATACGCTGCCAGCTGCCGGCACGTTCAAAGGCCGCGGCGATGTCAACGAGCAACTCCTCGGTGACCGATTGGTAGGCCAGCTCGATATGCGGGGGAATCCAGTGATGCGAGAGCAAGTAATCACGACTACGCCGTCCTGAAACTGCCTCCTCGGTGATGTCTGGCCGATGCGCAAACGACTGCCTCCCCCCTATCTGATGCAATCGGCCGAGCATGCGCCCCAGCCATTCCCGTGTATCCGGATCATCCAGCGGCGGTGCATGTCCACCCCGACGCGGATAAACGGCATAGCAAAACTCACCAAGCCTATGCAGCGCCCGGCCCTGTAGGACTGCTGGCGGTACCACCGGAATGTCACTCTCGGCCAGTTCCTGCGCGAAAGCATGCTCCTCGGCAATCGCCGCCTGCGACCAGCGATCTGGACGGTAGACTTTCAGGATAACGGGCTCGGCATCTTCAATACCCAATTGGTAGACCCGGTTCTCATAGCTGTTGAGCGCCAAAAGCCGCCCGTCCGGAACCAGCCCAACCGCCTCCAACATATCGAGCAGCCGGCTCGGCTCGAGTACCGAGAAGGGATGTGCCGATTCTTCAGCCGACATCAGCCTTTCTCCCAGGACTGCCAGACAGGCTCAAGGTCTCGTGGAAGGGGCGCCAGACGGCCGATTTCAATCCAGCGGAACTCGGGGTCATGAAAATCCGAGCCGATGGAGGCTTTTAAACCAAAGCGTCGGGCCAATGCGGCAGCGGCGGCCGGATCATCACGGCTGCCGCCGCCATTGCAAACCTCAATCGCCTCGCCACCGGCCTCCACAAAACTCTGGATGGCCGCGCGCAGGGCACCACGAGAGAGCCGATAGCGCAACGGATGGGCGAACACCGCCGTGCCACCGGCGGCATGAATCCAATTAACCACCGCTTCAACCGAGGCCCACTCCACCGGGGCATAGCCGGGACGGCCGCGTTGCAGATACCGATCAAAAGCATGCTGGATGTCGTTGGCATACCCCATAGCGACCAGATCACGGGCGAAATGCGCCCGCCCCGGCACCCCCTCAGCCACTTCGCCGGCCACCCGGTCGGTCACGCCGACCACACCAGCTCGCTCCAGGCGCTCGGCAATTCGCTCGGCGCGCTGCCGGCGCTTATCCTGCTGTGTGGCGATCCCAGCGCTCAGGGCGCTCGTATTAACGTCGACATTAAGCCCAACAATATGCACCACCCCGCGTGCCCAACGGGCAGAGAGCTCAACGCCTGTGACGCAGGTAATGCCCGCATGCGCGGCTGCTGCCATGGCTTCTTCAACGCCATCGAGCGTGTCATGATCGGTCAGTGCCATCAGCTGAACGCCTTTGGCAACCGCCCGCTCGACCACCGCCGTGGGTGACAGGCGGCCGTCCGAGGCGGTGCTATGCATATGCAGATCAATCGCGCTTTGCGGCATCTTAGGCTTGCTTGTGGCTCGATTGGCCCCATCCTATAATGAATGGCTCGGCAGCCGCAGGCTGCCGTTTGTTTTTCGGAGTGTTTTTGCATGTCATCGGCCCTAATGCCCACCTATGCCCGGCTACCGGTTGCCTTTCGCAGGGGGGCGGGCGCGTGGCTGGAAGACACCGACGGGCGATATTATCTCGATGCGCTCTCCGGCATCGCGGTCTGCGGCTTGGGCCATGCCCATCGGGCCATCGCTGATGCCTTAGCTGATCAGGCTAGAACACTCATCCACACCTCCAATCTTTACGGCGTGCCGTTACAAGAGAAGCTCGGCGAGTGGCTGTGCAAGCTCAGCGGCCTAGAGCAGGTGTTTTTTGCCAACAGCGGGGCCGAGGCCAATGAGGCGGCAATCAAATTGGCACGTCGCTACGGCTACGAAAAAGGCATCAACAAGCCAGAAATCATTGTCGCTGAGAACGCTTTTCATGGCCGCACCCTGGGCGCACTGACTGCCACCGGCAGCAGCAAGGCGCAGGTTGGCTTCGGGCCGTTGCCGGAAGGCTTCGTGCGTGTTCCCTTCAATAACGTCACGGCCATTGAGGCTGCCGGCAGCCAGAACACCGTTGCGGTTCTCATCGAGCCGATCCAGGGCGAAGGCGGAATTCGCATTCCCGATGCCGGCTATTTGCAGGCCCTACGCCAGCTATGCGACCAACACGGCTGGCTTTTAATGCTGGATGAGGTTCAGGCTGGTATCGGCCGGACGGGCCATTGGTTTGCTCATCAGCACGAGGGGATTTGCCCCGATGTCATTACGCTTGCCAAAGCGCTAGCCAATGGCGTGCCCATCGGCGCTTGCATTGCCGGTGGCCCGGCTGCCGGTGTGCTTGGCCCAGGTAGCCACGGCACCACCTTTGGTGGCAATCCGCTGGCAACACGAGCGGCCTTGGCTGTGATAGAGGCCATCGGCCATGATGATCTACTCAACCGAGCAACTGAGCTTGGCGAACGACTGCTTAAGGGCTTTCGGGCGGCATTGGACGGAACACCCGGGATCCGGGAGATTCGTGGCCGGGGCTTGATGATCGGTATAGAGCTGGATGCACCCTGCCCAGAGCTTGTAGAAAAGGCGCTGGAGGCCGGGCTACTGATTAACGTGACGGCGGGATCAGTCGTGCGACTGTTACCGCCATTGATTCTCACCGACGACGAGGCCGATCAGCTGGTCTCGACCCTAGCGCCGCTCATTGCAGAGACGGCGCAACAGCAGGCCGGTCAGACCCCGGCCAGCGCCTAACCCCCCAGCTGGGAGGTCTCTGTCATGGCAGTACAACATTTTCTCACCCTCGCTGATCTCAATACCGAGACATTGGAGCGGCTGCTTCGACGCGCTGCCGAACTGCGTAAAGCCCATCTTGAAGGCGGGCTCCATGAACCACTGCGCGGCAAAGTCCTCGGCATGATCTTCGAGAAATCTAGCACCCGGACGCGGGTGTCTTTCGAGGCCGGCATGGCCCAGCTCGGCGGACATGCCATTTTTCTATCGCCACGCGACAGCCAACTGGGGCGTGGCGAGCCCATTGAGGATACCGCTCGTGTACTCTCTGGCATGGTCGATGCGGTGATGATCCGCACCTTCGCGCATGAGAACGTCGAGCGATTTGCCTCAGCCGCCAGCATCCCGGTCATTAACGGGCTCACTGATGATCATCATCCCTGCCAGCTATTAGCTGATTTACAGACCTGGCAGGCGCATCGAGGCGAAATCGCAGGTCGACGGGTCACCTGGATGGGTGACGGCAATAATATGTGCCGGTCGTGGATGCAGGCCGCCGAAATGATGGATTTTGAGCTTCGCATCGGCTGTCCAGCGGGCTATCAACCTGATGATTTGGCTGATTATTCGCACAGCCAACATTTTGTTGATCCGCATGAGGCGGCAGAGGGCGCCGATGTCGTGGTCACCGATGTTTGGGCCAGCATGGGCATGGAAGACGAGCAGGCCAAACGGGTTCAGGCCTTTGAGCCCTATCAGGTGAACGCCAAGCTTATGGCGGCGGCCGGTGAAGAGGCGCTATTTATGCACTGCCTGCCGGCGCATCGCGGCGAAGAAGTAACCGCCGAGGTCATTGATGGGCCGCAGAGTGTGGTCTGGGAAGAGGCAGAAAACCGGTTGCATGCGCAAAAAGCGCTGCTGGAGTGGTTAATCGCCGGCCAGTAACCGGCGATTATAACCAACTAGCGGCGATCGCCGGTGGCTTCCTCCGCCATTTGTTCAAAGCTGGTATGGCGCACATCTTTGCCGCGCACAAAATAAATCACGTACTCGCAGATATTGCGCGAGCGATCACCGATACGCTCTAGCGAACGGGTAGCCCAGACAATATCCAGCACCGGCGGGACGGACTTGGGATTGTCTTCCAGATATTTCACCAGGTGTCGAATGATTGAGTCGTACTGAGCATCGGCTTTAATGTCTTCCTGCGCCACGCGCACTGCCTGCTCGGCATCCATGCGCGTGAAGGCATCCAGCGCCCCGCGCAGCATACCCTTGACCTGCTCACCCAGCGCGGCAATTTCTGCCATGGGGCTGCGCTGGCGATCTTCCTCCAGCAAATGCAGGGCCATACGGCCCACCCGCTCGGCTTCATCACCAATACGCTCAAGATCGGTAATGGCCTTGATGACGGCCACGACCAAACGCAAATCACTGGCAGCGGGCTGACGACGAGCCAATACGTTGGTGCAGGCCTCATCAAGCTCAACTTCCATGGCGTTAATCCGGTAATCCGAAGTAACAACCTGCTCGCCTTTTTGCTGATCGCCATTGACCAGCGCGTCCACGGCGGCTTCTAACTGCTGCTCAACCAGCCCGCCCATGGTCATCACGCGGGTGATGATCTGCTCGAGATCCTCGTTGTACTGCCGCGAGATATGCTGCGAAAAACCTTTTTTGTCCATGGCGTTTGCCGCTCCTGGGTGCTCAGCCAAACCGGCCGGTGATGTAGTCTTCCGTACGCTGTTCTTTTGGATTGGTGAAAAGCGTATCGGTGTCGTTGAACTCCACCACTTTGCCCATATGGAAAAATGCGGTGTAGCCGGCCACACGGGCAGCCTGCTGAAGGTTATGAGTGACGATCACGATCGTGTAGTTGTCTTTGAGCTCATGAATCAGCTCTTCGACCGTGGCCGTCGCCAGCGGATCCAGCGCCGAGGCCGGCTCGTCCATCAGAATCACTTCTGGGTTCACGGCGATGGCCCGGGCAATGCAAAGGCGCTGCTGCTGACCACCGGAGAGCTCGGTGCCGGGGGTATCCAGACGATCGGCTACCTCGTTCCACAGCCCGGCCCGCTTGAGCGAGGACTCCACCAGGTCATCCAGCTCAGAGCGCGAGGTGCCCGTGCCGTGTAGGCGCGGCGCGTAGGCGATATTCTCGTAGATGCTCTTGGGAAACGGATTGGGCTTCTGGAATACCATGCCAACAAAGGTACGAAGCTGCACCACATCGACGCTGTGGTCGTAAATATCCTCGCCATCCAAGGTGACATTGCCCTGCAGCTTCACCTGCGGAATGAGGTCGTTCATGCGGTTGAGGCAGCGCAAAAAGGTGGACTTGCCACAGCCCGAGGGACCGATCAGCGCGGTTACCTCGCGGGAGTACATATCCAGATTAATATCGTAGAGCGCCTGTGTGTCGCCGTACCAAAGGTTAAGCTCGCTTGCGCTCATCTTTACCTGGGGCCGTGAGGCATTCTCAGCGGCCGGGGTATTGTCCACATTCTGGGCCATGGTCTGCGCCCCTGCTGTCGTTTTCGTTGTCACTTCAGTTTCCATGATTCCCTCGCCTGCCGCTACCAGCGACGCTCAAACTTACGCCGCAGGAATACGGCCAATGCATTCAGGGTCAGCAACACGGCGAGCAGTACGATAATGCCCGCGGCGGTTTTCTCGACAAAGGCTTTCCGCGGCTCGCTGGCCCAGGTAAAGATCTGTGCCGGCAACACCGTGGCGGATTCAAAAATACTGCCAGGCGCTTCCGGGATGTAGGCGATCATGCCCACGATAATGAGCGGCGCAGTCTCACCCATGGCCTGCGCCAGGCCAATAATGGTGCCGGTCAGAATGCCGGGCAGCGACAGCGGTAGAACATGATCTCGCACCACCTGCCAGCGCGAGCAGCCCATGGCAAAGGCCCCCAGGCGAATCGGATCAGGGACCGCACGTAGGGCGGCCCGGGTGCTAATAATAATGATTGGCAGCGTCATTAACGCCAAGGTCAAACCGCCCACCAAGGCCGACGAGCGCGGCACGCCAAAGGTATTAATAAAGACCGCCAAGCCCAGCAGGCCAAAGATAATCGAGGGCACGGCTGCCAAGTTATTAATATTGACCTCAATGATCTGCGTGAGCTTGTTATCGGGCGCGAACTCCTCAAGGTAGATCGCAGACATCACGCCGATGGGGAAGGCAACAATCAATGTGACAAAAAGCACAAGAATGGAGCCAATCATGGCCGAGAAAATACCGGCCAACTCTGGGAGTTTGGAATCGCCCGCGGTGAAGAATAACCAATTAAAGGTCGTGCGAATGACGCCCGCTTCTTTTAGGGATTCCACCTGAGCGGCCATTTCCGGTGGCAGTTCTTCATTGCCCTTGAAGTACTGATCTACGCGGCTATAGGTGGGCACCCAGGCCTCACGTGTGGTACCCGCCAGTTCCGGATTGTTTTTAATTTCTAGCGGAATTGAACGGGTGGCGCCCCGAGAGACGATGTCACGCAGATCTTCCTGCACCGCAAACCGGCCAATGCGGGCCGCGCGCTCGTTGTAATCCAGCGTGACCTTGATTTCGGTGGTCCAGAACGCCGTGTACCCCTGGCCAATGATGTCGGTGAAAAACGCCACAATAATGGCGAAAGCGACAAATAACGCGGTCACCGTATAGGACTTAAAGCGCTTCTCGCTGCGATATCGGGCCTTGATACGCGGATCATCGGCCGATCCTGTCAGTCGTCGCTGCATAGCTTCCTGTCCCATCCTAGTCGTAGCGCTGTTTGAACCGGCGGACCAAATAGGTCGAGACCAGGTTCAAAAGCAAAGTCACAGTAAAGAGCACCAGACCGAGCGCGAAGGCCGAGAGGGTCTGCGGGCTGTCGAAGGCCAGATCGCCGGTCAGCGAGTAGACGATACTCACAGTGACCGTCGTCATATCCTCGAGCGGATTCCAGGTGAGGTTGGGGCGTACGCCCGCCGCCATGACCACAATCATGGTCTCGCCGAGCGCACGCGAGACTCCCAACAGGAAGGCCGAAATCACGCCGGGCAATGCCGCCGGCAGAATCACCTGACGGATCGTCTCTGATTTGGTGGTTCCGAGCGCATAAGCGCCCTCGCGCAGCGTCTGCGGGATGCTGTTAATGACATCATCGGAGAGCGAGGAGATAAACGGAATGATCATGATGCCCATGACAATGCCGGGCGAGAGGATGTTGCTATACGAGGCATCAAGCCCAAAAAACGCTGCAATATCCACAATAATAGGTGTCACCGTGATGGCGGCGAAAAAGCCATAAACCACCGTCGGAATACCGGCCAAGATCTCGAGAATCGGCTTGGCAAAACCACGCTGCCGATGGGTCGCGTACTCCGACATAAAGATGGCCGAGAGCAGACCAATTGGCAACGCGGTGGCCATCGCAATAGCGGTGACCATAAAGGTGCCGGCAAAAAGCGGGACCGAGCCGAAGAACGATGTGCCTTCACCCACCTCATCACCGCGTCCCGCTGCTTCCAGAAAGGTGTCGCCCGGAGACCATACCGTCCCGGTAACGAACTCCCAAACGCTGACCTCGCGGAAGAATCGCATGGCCTCGAATAGGATGGAGAGAACGATAGAAATCGTGGTGATGATAGAAATCAGAGCCGCGCTAAGCAGCAGCAGCCGAATAACCCGATCCAGCGCATTGCGTGCCCGCACCTCGGGGCGAATGGCTCTCAGGCCATGTGCAAGCCCAAGGGCAGCCACCGCAATTGAGACAGTAAGCACCAGCTCGCGAGACGGTGCAATAACGCCGAAAACACTTAATAACGCAGCCGCAATGGCTACGCCCAGTGCTGGCAACCCCATCCAGACCACTGAGTACCAGCCGTACTGTTGGGGGCGAGAATGCATGCTAATGCCGGCAGCCATGGCGGTAAGCGCCTTGCCGCGGCCCAAACGATAGGCCAGAAAGCCCAGCGGTGTTAACACCGCAATCAGTAGCAGTGTGGCGGTTCCAATACCCAAGTGACTACCTCACTCTCCGGCACGTTTTCAACGAATGATCGCCGCCCCCCAACGGGAGACGGCGATCTCGGCGGCGTGAATCCTCACCCGAGCGGGCGAGGATTGCAACGCCTTAGCCTTCCAGGTCGCTGCGCTGCAGGTTGACCCGATTCTCGACGCGATCACGCCACTCCGACAGGGCGTCGGCCGGCAGCGGGATCAGGCCCTCTTCTTTGAGCAGGCCGTCCTGGCCAATCATGATCGGATCCATGAACAGGCTCACATACTCATCGATACCCGGGATCACATCCTCGTGGGCTTCTTTGATGTAGAACCAGAGGCTACGAGCGACGGGATACTCACCGCTGCCAATGGTCTCGGGCGTGGGCTCAACACCATCAATGGTGGCGGCCTGAATGATGTCAGTGTTTTCAACAAGGAAGCCGTAGCCGAAGATACCAATGGCGTCAGCATTCTCGTTAATACGCTGAACGATCAGGTTGTCGTTCTCGCCCGAATCCACATAAATACCGTCGGCGCGGATCTCAGTGTACTCCTCTGGGAAGCCAAGACCTTCGGCACTCTCTTCCATGACCATCTCTTCAAAGGCATCACGCGTACCGGAAGTGGTCGGCGGGCCGAGGATCTCAATCTCACGATCCGGCAGGCTGGAATCAATCTGGCTCCAGTTGGTGTAAGGGTTATCCACCATCTCACCGTTCTGCGGAACCTGAGCGGCAACGGCCAGCATGATCTGCTCACGGGTCAGGGCCAGCGGGGCATTGTCGTTGCTCTGGGCAAGCACGATGCCGTCATAACCAATCGTGGCTTCCGTGATGTCGGTGACGCCGTTTTCCATGCAGCGATCGAACTCGCTTGGCTTCATGCGACGCGAAGCGTTGGTGATGTCAGGCGTGCTGGTGCCGACACCCTCACAGAAAAGGCGCATACCGCCACCTGAACCGGTGGACTCGATGACTGGGGTCGGATGATTGGTGGTGGCACCAAACTCCTCGACAACGTAGCTGGCAAACGGATAAACCGTGCTCGAGCCAACGATACGAATCTGCTCACGCGCCTCGGCGGCGGTGACGGCGGTCATGCCAACAGCCGCAGCAACGGCAAGGGCAGTGGTCTTCCAAGTCTGCATGAGGTAACTCCTCGTTAGTGCTTTCAGGTAAGTGCAGGGAGGAGGCTAGAGGAGAAATATGACAGGACTGTGAAAGCTGTCATAAAAGTTCAGAAACCGGGCGTTTCCTTCACGGATGGCGCGGCGTCCACCCGCGTGTAGATTGGGAAAACCGCGGTAAACGTGCTGCCCTCGCCAACCTCGCTGGTCACCTCCAAGCGCGCCGAGTGCCGCGAGAGAACATGTTTAACAATGGCAAGGCCCAGACCCGTTCCACCATCGCGTGAAGCCCGGCCACTGTCGACCCGATAGAAGCGCTCTGTGAGACGCGGCAAATGATGTAGCGGAATCCCGCGGCCGGTATCCGCCACCGCTAGACAGGCGCAGCCGGCGGCTTCAAACCAGCGCACATCAATTCGCCCGCCGGGCTCGGTGTACTTCACGGCATTACTCAGCAGGTTAGAAAAGGCACTGCGCAACTCTTCATCATCACCGGCCACGGTCAACCCGGTATCGACATTTAAGGTGATGCGATGGGCTTTGCCGCTCATGGCCCGGGCCTCATCCACCACGTCCTCAAGCAGGTTTTTCATCTCCACGGGGTGGCGCTGCGCCTGCGGGGTTTCTGTCTCGAGTCGTGACAGCAGCAACAGATCATCAACCAGCCGCGTCATCCGCTCAATCTGCTGCTCCATTAAAGCCAATGGCCGCTCCAGATCCTCGGAGGTGAGGTCATCCATCTCCGCCAGCTGTTCTGACATCCCGCGAAGCACCGTCAGGGGCGTTCGCAGCTCATGGCTGATATTGCCAACAAAGTCTTGGCGCATGGTCTCGAGCCGATGCAGCTCGGAGATATCGCGTGCCAACAGTAATTGTTGATCTTGTCCATAGGGGACCAGCCGAATTTCTAGTGTCCGCCGTGAGTCTTGCGGCGAGGGAATTTTGACCGCCGCATTCCAATCTCCGCGCTCAAGGTAATCTGCAAAATCTGGATGCCGGATCAAATTGGCAATTCGTTGCCCGCGGTCCTGTGGCCAATGCAAACCCAAATAGCGTGTCGCCAGGTTATTCCACCAATCCATCTCCCCCGCGCCGTTGAGCAGGATGGTCCCATCGGGCATGGCATTGACGCTCTCCCGAAAACGTCGCAGCAAACGGACGAGCCGATAGCGGCGCTCACGCTGGCGCTGATACTGACGGTCTAGACCATCAAAGATATTGCCCCACAGCCCACCGGCGCGCGGTGGCCGCCGCTTGCGTGAGCGACGCAGCCAGGACTCGAGGCGATAGAGCTGAACTATGTTGTAGACAAGAAGCCCAGCCGCGGCGATCGCGAACACTTTGACCGGTGCTCCCACGATGACACCGAGCAAAAGTACACCCACCAGCCCTGCCAGCGAGCGGGTAATCACCACCGGCCAGGGGTTGCTAATCAGCATGGTGGCCGCCATTCAGTCAGCCGAGAAGCGGTAACCGGCACCCCGGACGGTTTGCACCAGATCATCATGCCCAGTAGGGGCCAACGCCTTTCGCAGACGACGGACATGAACATCAACCGTACGCTCCTCTACATAGACATTTGCACCCCATACATTATCGAGAAGCTGGGCGCGATTGAATACACGATCCGGATGCGTCATGAAAAAATGCAGCAGACGGAACTCAGTCGGCCCCATCACCACTTTCTCGTCATTGCCGAGCACACGATGACTGACCGGGTCGAGCAGCAGCCCACGAATCTCAATCGGCACATCACCCGCCGTTGGCTGAACCCGACGCAAAACCGCTTTGACACGCGCCACCAACTCGCGCGGTGAAAAGGGTTTAGGCACATAATCATCGGCCCCCGCATCCAATCCCCGAATGCGGTCAGCCTCTTCGCCGCGAGCCGTCAACAAAATAATGGGTATCTCGCGACGATTGTTATCGCGCTTGAGTCGGCGCGCGAAGTCGATGCCACTCTCCCCCGGCAGCATCCAATCCAGCAGAATGAGATCGGGCTGGCTTAAGCGAATAGCGGCATCGGCATCCTCGGACGATTCCGCATGTCGCACACGATGACCAGCACGCTCAAGCGCCATCGCCACCATTTCCCGAATAGCCGCTTCGTCTTCAACCAACAAAATCGTTGCCACGGTATTTATCCCCTCGCGTACCCGGCTTTCTCTTTTCAGTATAAAGACACTCAGATTGCGGAACTGTGACAGCAAGAATGGCTGGCAGCCGCTGCAAGAGCTTGGTACATTCCGGCTCCATGCGTTATTTCATATCGCTCTCACTCACACTGGCAATACTTTGGCTGGGCCTCTCCGGGGTCTACAAGCCACTGCTGTTTATTTTGGGGGCGGCCTCCATCGCATTGGTGGTTTGGTTAACGGAGCGAATGGAAGTACTGGGTGCCGAACACGACCCCGGGCTTTGGTCGTGGCGGCTGCCCGTGTATTGGGCGTGGCTGCTCTGGCAGGTTGTCCTAGCCAACCTGGCCGTTGCCAAGGCCATTCTTAGTGGCCGCCCGGTCGAGCCAAAATTATTTAAAACAACGGCACCGCAAACCAGTTTGGTCGGGCGGGTCACCTACGGCAATTCCATCACACTCACCCCGGGGACGGTAACCACTTGCCTTCGTAGCGAAGACGATGAGCTGGAAATACATGCGCTGCTCCCGGAGGCCGCCGAGGATATTGAATCCGGCGCGATGGCACGCAAAGTGAACTGGCTTGAGGGTCAATCATGAACGTGGTCCTGCTGGTGACTATTTTGGCCATTTTCACCACCATGGGGTTAGCCTTGCTGCGTGCCATCCAAGGGCCCTCGTTCTACGACACCATCGTCGGTGTGAACGCCTTTGGCACCAAAACGGTGCTGCTGATTGCCCTGATTACTTACTTCACCGGCCATGCCGATTTAATTGATGTGGCACTGGTCTATGCGCTCATTAACTTCATTGCCGTGGTGGCCGTGCTCAAGCTAGTTCGGCAACGCGACCTAGCGGCCAGCGGGGAGCCCGGCGATGGGTGAGATGATGATTAACAGCCTGTCGATGGCCATGCTGTTAGGCGGTGGTTTGTTCGCTGTCATTGGCGGGATTGGATTAATTCGATTCCCGGATGTCTATACCCGGCTCCACGCCGGCAGTATTACCGACACTTTGGCGCCTTTGTTAATCGTTGGTGGGCTGGCACTGCAATCGGGCTGGAGCCTACTCACCTTTAAGCTACTGCTTATTCTGCTTTTCCTGCTTTTCACCACGCCAACCGCCTCGCATGCGACCGCACGAGCGGCCGTCATTGCGGGCATCAAACCGGTGACCGGTAACAGCGGCAAAAAAGGAGAGGCGTCATCGAACACCTAGTCGATATCGTCCTGCTGCTCTTTCTGGTGATCGTTGGGCTTGCCGTGGTCTTTACCCGTGATCTGCTCAAGGCGACGATGCTTTTCGCCATCTACTCGCTCACCATTGCCGCGCTTTTTGCGCTGCTCGATGCGGGTGATGTCGCTCTGACTGAGGCGGCTGTCGGCGCGGGCATTAGTACGGTGCTGATTCTTGCTGTACTGGCCTTGGTTCCGCGGCATGAAAAGCCCGCAAAAGGCCACAATCTGCCTGCCTTGGCCATTGTGACCATTACGGGGGCGGCCTTGGTTTATGCCTCGTTCGACCTCCCGGTCTTCGGTGACGCCGCCAACCCGGTACATCAACATGTTGGCCCCTACTACATCGGCGAGACCTATGCCGATATGGGTATCCCCAACATGGTCGCCGCCGTCCTCGCCAGCTATCGGTCGATCGATACCATGGGCGAAGCCGTTGTGATTCTCACGGCCGGGATTGGCGTTTATGCGCTGTTATCGGTCAAGCCGCGGCGGCGGACTGGCAAGGAGCCAAAGCAATGAAAGACAACGCCATCCTGGTTGTCGTTGCACGGTTTCTCATTCCGTTCATGATGCTGTTTGGGTTGTACGTGCAATTCCACGGCGAATACTCCCCGGGCGGTGGATTTCAAGCCGGGGTGCTCTTTGCCGCTGCCTGGATTTTGTTTGTCTTTATTTATGGACTGGACACCGGGCTTCGCATCATTCCCGAGCGCGTGATCTATGCACTGGCGGCACTCGGTGTCCTCCTCTACGGCTTTATCGGCCTGCTCGGTGTACTGATGGGTGGGCGTTATCTTGATTTTAATCCGCTGCTGAGTAGCCCACAGGCGGCACAGCAGGCGGGTATTATCCTGGTGGAGTTTGGCGTTGGGGTGACCGTCGCCAGCGTGGTCATGGTGTTTTTTATGATGTTCGCCCGACGCCGGGCTGAGAGCGTTGACGCCGGTCTCGATCCAGATGCCGATGAGGACATCGGGCAATGACAGTGCTTAGCTTCTTTAATTATTGGGCGGTCATCGTACTAATGATGATCGGCTATTACTGCGTGATTGTCCGCGGCAATATGATCAAAAAGATCATCGGCCTTGGCATATTCCAGACCTCGGTATTCATTCTTTTTATCTCGGCCGGCAAGGTGATCGGCGGCTCTACCCCCGTACTGCGGGAGGGTGTCGAGGTTTATTCTAATCCGTTGCCGCATGTGCTCATTCTGACCGCCATTGTGGTTGGCATTGCCACCACCGCGCTCGCGTTAGCGCTAACGGTACGCATTCGTGAGGCCTTTGGCAGCATCGATGATGATGTGATTGATACTGCCCAACAGGATGATGACAAGGCATGAACATCACCGAGCTTATGCCGTTTATCGTCTTGATCCCGCTGCTGGCGGGCCCGGTCTGCGTCTTGCTACCCGGACGCGAACTCCCCTGGCTGCTGGCAACGCTCAGCGCTGGAACTGCGTTTGTCATCGCGGCACTCACGCTGGGTAGCGTTTTTGATGGCGCCACACTGCGCTATGCCTTCGGTAACTGGCCGCCGCCCATCGGTATTGAATACCGAGTCGATGCCGCCAATGCCTTTGTCGCACTGCTCATCACTGGTGTCGCGGCCATCCTGCTGCCCTGGGCCAAGCCGCTGGTGGACGAGGAAATCTCGGAGCGTCAGGGCAGTTTTTATGCGCTCTTTCTGATCGCGCTGGCCGGCCTTCTAGGCATTACACTCACGGGCGATGTCTTTAACGTTTTTGTCTTCCTTGAGATTTCATCGCTTGCCACCTACGGGTTGATTGCCCATGGTCGCGACCGACGGGCATTACTCGCCGCTTTCCGCTACCTCATCATGGGCACGGTGGGTGCGACCTTCCTGCTTATTGGTATTGCGTTTATCTACATTCTGACCGGCTCGCTCAATATGGCCGACCTAGCTGAGCGGCTGCCGGCACTGGGCGATTCCCGCGCATTGCAGGTGGGGCTTGGATTTATTGTTGTCGGTCTCGCCATCAAGCTGGCGCTGTTCCCGCTGCATCACTGGCTGCCCAACGCCTACACCTACGCGCCCACGCTCATCACCACCTTTCTGGCCGCAACCGCCACCAAAGTGGCGCTTTACGTCATGTTGCGGTTTATTTTTGATGTTTTTGGCGCGGAATACAGCTTTACCGCACTCCCGTTGGCTGCGGTATTTATGGTGCTGGCAATCGCGGGCATGTTCGCGGGCTCTTGGATGGCCATTTTCCAAGCCAATATCAAGCGGATGCTGGCTTACTCGTCGGTCGCACAGGTGGGCTATATGGTGCTGGGGGTCAGCCTGCTGACACTAGCCGGGCTCACTGCGGCATTCCTGCATCTGTTCAACCATGGCCTGATGAAGGCCGCGCTTTTTGCCAGCGTTGGCCTGATTGCCTATCAGGCCGGCAGCCTGCGGATTGACGATCTGCGCGGCATTGGCCGACAAATGCCCTGGACGCTCACCGCATTTGCGCTTGCCGGCGTTAGCCTGATTGGTGTGCCGCCAACGGCTGGGTTTATTAGCAAGTGGTATCTGATTGGTGCAGCGATTGAGGCTGATCAGCTTTGGCTGGTGGCACTGATCCTGATCACCTCGCTAATGGCGCTTATTTATATTGCACGCATTGTTGAGGTGGCCTGGCTGCAACCGCGACCGGAGGATGCGCCGGCGGTGAGTGAAGCCTCTTGGGTGCTTCTATTGCCGGTCTGGATACTGGTGGCGGCTAACTTCTACTTTGGTATGGACACTCGGCTCACGGTGGGGGCGGCCAGTGCAGCAGCGCAGGCACTGACCGGCGGAACGCTGGAGGGACTGCTGCCATGACGCCCTTTATTGCCGTTCTGATTCCGTTTATCGGCGCGGTCGCGCTAGGGTTTGCGGCCAACAATGCGCGCCTGCGCGACACCATTGCCTTCATTACCCCCCTGCCACTGTTCCTAGCGGTTGTCTGGCTTGCTGCCAAGCGGCTGAGCTCGGGTGATCCGATGACGCAGACGCTCATCGAGATCATGCCGGGGCTGGATATCACACTGGCTATCCAACCCCTGGGCCTGACCTTCGCATTACTTGCCTCAACGCTTTATATCGTCGCCACGCCGTATGCGTTGGGTTATATGAAAACGGGCGGCTACGGCAACCTGGCCCGGTTTATGGCCTGTTATGCCATTGCCCTGGGCGCGGCGATGGGCATTGCGTTTTCTGAAAATCTGCTCACGCTGTATTTGTTCTACGAGATCCTCTCGGTATCCACCTATCCCCTGGTGGCACATACCGGCACCGACAAGGCGCGCAGCGGCGCGCGGACCTATCTGGCGCTGTTGCTCGTCACCAGTGTGGGTCTGATGCTGCCGGCCATGATTTGGATCTGGCAGGCCACCGGCACGCTCAGCTTCACCGCGGGTGGCATTATGGCGGATCGAGTCGGCCCGGTTGGCGGCGCCTTTGCTCTGATCGTGCTGCTTTATGGCATTGGCAAGGCAGCACTCATGCCCTTCCATCGCTGGCTGCCGGCGGCCATGGTGGCGCCGACACCGGTCTCGGCGCTGCTCCATGCCGTTGCCGTGGTGAAGGCCGGTGTCTTTAGCGTACTCACCGTGGTGCTTTATATCTTCGGGCTGGACTATCTTCTCACCCTCGCGACCCAGCCACTGATGCTCTATGTCGCCGTATTCACCATGTTGGCGGCCTCGCTGGTCGCCATGCATCAGGATAATCTCAAAGCGCGGTTGGCTTATTCCACAGTCTCGCAGCTTGCCTACATTGTTACCGGGGCACTGCTTGCCGTGGAGCTCTCGGCCATTGGCGGCGGGATGCATATGCTCATGCATGGTTTTGGCAAGATCACGCTGTTCTTCTGCGCCGGCGCTATTTACGTGACCCATGGCATTAACACCGTCAGCGGCATGGACGGGCTAGCACGGCGCATGCCATTGACGATGCTAGCATTCTTTATCGGAGCGCTTTGTGTGATCGGCCTGCCGCCCACGGGTGGATTTTGGAGTAAGTGGTATTTGGTCAGTGGCGCCTATTCCGCTGGCCATTACGTGGTCGTAGGCGCGTTTATGCTGAGCACCCTGCTCAACATCGCCTACCTTCTGCCACCGGTGATGCGCGCCTTCCTGCGCCCGCCACCGGATGAGAATCCGGCAAGCACTCGGGTGGCCGAGGCGCCGGCCCTGTGCTTAGTGCCATTACTGATTACGGCTGCGGGGACGCTTGTGCTGTTTGTGCTTGCCGATCCGGCCTTCCAATTGCTCTCGCTGGGAGTTCCGTAATGGAGAACAAAACAGCCAATACCTTAGCGCGCCTGTTAGAGGCGCTCATTCAGCGGGCACGGCTACTCCGAGGGCTGATGATTGGGCTGATGGGATTGGTCGTTGTCATCGACTTTGTTAAGCCCAAGGCCTACAGCCGGTTTCCTTGGGATAGTATTCCGGCATTTACCGCCGTCTACGCTTTTATTGGGGCGCTGGTGCTGATTGGCGTCTACAAGGCCGTGGGCTTTGGCCTGGTCTATCGCGCCGCAGATTACTACGACGCCAAAGCGCAATCTGACCAACGGGACGGGCAATGATGATGGCTTGGATGCATCCAGCTTTACTGCTCGCGCTTGGTGCACTGCCATTAGCCGTGCTGCAAGGCCGCGCCCGGCAGATTTGGCAGCTGGCGCTGCCCGCGCTGGTCCTATTGGTTGTGATCGGCATTGAATCCGGGACGCGCGTTAGCATCGAGATGGCAGGGCTCGAGCTGGTACCACTGCGCGCAGACGGCTTGAGCCTCGTGTTCGCCTATATCTTTGCGCTGGTGCTTTTCATAGGCAATATTTTTGCCCTACAGGTCGATGACGGCGCGCAACATGTGGCAGCCACTTTGTATGGTGCTGCAGCGCTTGGTGCCGTATTCGCTGGCGACTTGGTCACGCTTTATATTTTCTGGGAAATCATGGTCGTCGCCTCGGTCTGGCTGATATGGCGTCGTCAGAATCGTACTTCCTACGAGGCAGGCTTTCGTTATCTCATCGTGCACGCACTGGGCGGTATGCTGCTGTTTGCCGGTGTGATCGCCTACTACCTCACCACCGGCAGTCTGGCTTTTGAGCCCCTGCAAGGTGGCGGCCCCGCCTTCTACCTGATTCTGATCGCTTTCCTCATCAACGCCGCCGCACCGCCATTGCATGCCTGGCTACCCGATGCCTACCCGGAAGCCACGGTAACCGGCACGGTCTTCTTGAGCGCATTCACCACTAAGACCGCCGTCTATGTGCTAGCGCGCGGCTTCCCCGGTACCGAACTGCTGGTCTGGCTGGGTGTGGGCATGACGCTTTATGGCGTGACCTATGCATTCCTGGTCAATGATATACGTCGGCTTCTGGCGTATCACATCATCAGCCAGGTGGGCTACATGGTGGCCGGGGTGGGTATTGGCACACAGCTGGCGATCAGTGGCACAGCGGCCCATGCCTTCACGCATATCCTCTATAAAGCATTGTTGCTCATGGGTGCCGGCGCGGTGCTGCATATGACAGGCCGCAGCAAACTGACCGAGCTGGGCGGGCTTTACCGCACCATGCCGATGACCTTCCTACTGTATATGGTCGGTGGCCTGTCTATATCGGCTTTCCCGTTTTTCAGCGGATTTGTCAGCAAAACCATTATCGTCGAGGCGGCCGCCGTTGATGGCCGAGGCATCATCTTTTTACTAATGATGCTGGCAGGCGTCGGCACCTTCCTCAGCACCACGCTAAAGCTGCCGTATTTCACTTTCTTAGGGCCCGACTCCGGGCTGCGCCCACCCGAGGCACCGCTGAACATGCGCCTCGCGATGGGAGTCGCTGCGCTGCTGTGTTTCCTGATTGGCATCGCGCCGGGCCTGCTCTATGCCATCCTGCCCTATGCCATCGACTACAACGCCTATACGGCTAGCCACCTGCTCAAGGAAATGCAGCTACTGTTATTCACCGGCCTCGCCTTCTTCCTGCTGGTGAAATACCTTGGGGGAAAAAACAAACTTAGCCTCGATTTTGATTGGTTTTATCGCGTAGCCGGTAAACGCGCCGTGCTCACACTGCGCGATATGGTTAGCGAGGCCAATCAAGACATCCGCCGGGAGTTTATGCGGGCTTTCGCCCGGCTGGAGAAAGCGGCCTGTGAGCTGCGTCTGAGTGGCTGGCCGCTGCGCAGTTGGCCCACTGGCTCCATGGCACTGTGGACCGCCGTGGTCTTGGCCGCACTATTGGTGTTCGGACTGGGGAGTTAACTGGTGCCGGCGCACGGATTCGAACCGCGGACCTACGCATTACGAATGCGTTGCTCTACCAACTGAGCTACGCCGGCGATGGGGCGCAATATTAGACGAGCCGCCCGTCTCAGACAAGCGCCACTACCAGCAATCTCGCAGTATTTGTGCATGGGAATAGGTAACACCATCGCTGCCAACCACGGCACGTGCGCCAGTGTGATCATAGATCAGCCCAACACAATCCCTCTGCGTCGACGTCTGACCAGACCGCCGTAATTTAGCCTGCAAACGCCAACCACCCTGGCTTGGCGCTACCGAGGTTAAATCACCCTCGGCATTCATAAAGCCAAACTGAAATTGCTCCGATAGCTGATCCACGCAAGGGGGTGCTGCCTGCCTCAGGCTGTAATTCTCTTCATTTTTTGTCTGCAGCTGATGACGCGCTAGCTGACCGGCAATTTGCATCAGGCAAGCACCAGCCTGCGTACGTAAAACGACCTGAGTGGGCTGTTGATAACCGGGGATGGCTACCAGCGCCAGGATGGCAACAATGGTGATCACCACCAATGTCTCGAGCAATGTAAATCCCTTCTGCGATGACATGATCTGAGCATGCGCCTAACCGACGAGTGGTCACCAGCGAGCACCGATATTTGCGCAAAATCTCACGACCAGAGGCAGTCACCGGAGGACTCTATGCGCCAGCATGGACATACACTCATTGGACTACTCATGGCGTTAGCCATTGCCGCCATACTGATGACGATGGCCTATCCATCATTCTCCAGCGTCATGGAGCGGGCCCACCTACAAACCTGTGTGGACCGGCTTTATGACGCGCTTTGGTTTACCCGCAGCAGCGCGGTGAGCCACCAGCAGTCTGTGGTAATGACCACAGTAACCAGCGATTGGGAAGATGGCTGGCAGATCTTTATTGATGAGAATGCCGACGGTGTTCAACAAAGCAGCGAGATGACCCTACGCGCCGTGAATGCAATCGCCGATGACATTCGCATCCGCAGTAATCAAGGAATTGGTCCCGCGGTTTATTACCATGCCGATGGCCAGAGCCGAAAACCCGGTGGCGCTCTGCAAATGGGCCGACTGACATTGTGTGCGGACGATCAGGCGCAGGCGATCATTATTAATGCCGTTGGCCGGCCGCGAATTGAGCCGCAGGTGTCGGCGGACTGCTAACCCACCACCGGTTTGATCTCGCCGCGTTTGGGGATCGCTCGCAGCAGATCGCGCGGCATTGAGAAGACCACATCTTCGGTGTACGAGCCGCCAATATCCGGGCGCTTAGCACCCCAAGCCACCAGCTGATCGATCACCTCACGCACCAGCGACTCGGGCGCCGAGGCACCAGCCGTTACCCCGATACGCGCGGCATTCTGCACCCAAGCTGGATCAAGCTCATTGGCCCGATCAATCTGATAGGCCGGTTTGCCCATGCGCTCGGCCAGTTCGGTGAGTCGCCGGGTATTGGAGCTATTGGCAGAACCCACCACCACCATGACATCCACCTCGGCAGCCAGCTCGCGAACCGCATCTTGGCGGTTCTGAGTGGCGTAGCAGATATCATCCTTGCGGGGCCCTTCAATTTTGGGAAAGCGGGCCTGAAGCGCTTCGATAACCGCCGCTGTGTCATCCATCGACAGCGTCGTCTGCGTCACAAAGGCCAGCTGATCGGCATCACGCACTTTGAGTGACTCGGCATCCTCCGGGGTTTCCACCAGATAAATACCGCCCTGGTCGGCACGCTCACCAACATACTGGCCCAGCGTGCCCTCAACCTCCGGATGGCCATCATGGCCAATGAGAATCACCTCACGGCCGAATCGGGCATGCTTGCGCACCTCGACATGCACCTTGGTGACCAGCGGACAGGTGGCGTCAAAGACATGCAGGCCGCGCTCCACCGCCTCGTCACGGACCGCCTGCGGCACGCCATGGGCCGAGAAAATAACGGTTGATCCCGCTGGCACGTCTTGTAGTTCTTCGACAAAGATTGCCCCTTTTTCCCGCAACTCCTGGACCACGGTGCGGTTGTGGACCACTTCATGGCGCACGTAGATGGGACTACCGAATGCTTCGAGCGCCTGCTCGACAATGCTGATCGCACGATCGACACCGGCACAAAATCCACGGGGGTTGGCGAGTCTAATTTCTTGCATGCGTATAGTCTCCCATGGCCTGCGGCTGTGGGCCAAGCCTGCTTTTACAACGCCTTGCGTTCACGGCGCCAGTCTCGCAGCGCACAGATTAGGACCAACAACACGCCGATGGTGATGCCCGAGTCGGCCAGATTAAAAGCGGGCCAGTGCCATCCGGCATAGTGCAAATCGAGGAAATCAATCACCTCGCCAAGCCGCAAGCGATCAATTAGGTTGCCAATCGCCCCGCCCAAAATTAGGCCCAAGCCAATCGCCTGCAGCCGATCATTCGCCGGCAGCCCGCGCAACCAAAACACCAGATACCCACTCACCGCCAATGCAACGGCGCTTAACAGCCAACGCTGCCAGCCATCCGCGGTGGCGAGAAAACTGAAGGCGGCCCCAGGGTTGAAGGCGAGCGTCAGATTAAAAACCGGCAGCAACGCAACCGGGGTATAGGGTTGGAGCAACTCTAGCGCGAGCAACTTGGTGATCTGGTCGGCAGCACATAGCACTCCCGCCACCATCAACCCGAAACTTAGCGCATTGCGTGTGCGCAATGTCAGCGGCACCGATCAAACTCAGGCAAAGCGACGCACCTCGCCATCGCCTGCCACATTGGTGACACAGCGGCCACACAGGGCAGGATGTTCGGCATGGGCACCGACATCGTCGCGCCGATGCCAACAGCGCTCGCATTTTGCATGCGTCGAGGGCGTCACGCGAAAACAAAAACGGCTGCCATCGCCAAGCTCTGCTTCCAGTGCGTCGCTCGGTGCCTCGGAGAGCGCATGCACTCGCGCCTCAGAGGTAATGAGGACAAAGCGCAACTCATCGCCCAACGCGCCCCAGCGCGCTGCCAGCGGCTCGGGGCAGTAGAGATCGACTTCCGCCTCAAGCGTGGCACCAAGCACCTGCTCGTTGCGCAGCGCCTCAATCTGCTTGGCGACCACTTCACGCAAAGTCAAAATACCGTCCCAAAAATCCGCGTCCATCAGCGAGTCATCTAGCGGAAAGAGACCGTCATACCATTCCGTCTCAAGGGCCGTCCCCTCGCGTTGGCCTGGTAAATGCTCCCAGATCTCATCGGCGGTAAAAGAAAGCACCGGCATCAGCCAGCGCACCAGCGCCTCGGCGATATGCCACATTGCTGTCTGCGCCGAGCGGCGGGCAATACTGTCGGCCTGGGTGGTGTACTGGCGGTCTTTGATGACGTCCAGATAAAAGCCGCCCATATCCAAAACGCAGAAATGGTGGACCCGCTGATAGAGCTGGTGAAAATCGTACCGCTGAGCATCTTCGATGATCTTTTCCTGCAGTCGCCGCGCTCGATCGACGGCCCAGCGATCCAATGGCAGCATCGCCTCAGGTGACAGCGCGTTTTCATCCGGATCGAAGCCGGCCAAATTCGCAAGCAGGAACCGCGCCGTGTTGCGCAGTCGACGATAGGCATCGGCGTTGCGATCCAGAATGGCATCGGAGACGGCAATCTCGCCGGAGTAGTCGGATGAGGCCACCCAAAGCCGCAAGATATCGGCACCCAAGCGGTTCATCACTGTCTGCGGGGCAATCACATTGCCACGCGATTTCGACATCTTGCGGCCCTGCTCATCGACGGTAAAACCGTGCGTCAACACACCCCGATAAGGCGGCTCGCCGTTAATCATCATCGAGGTGAGCAGTGAGGACTGGAACCAGCCGCGATACTGGTCGCTGCCCTCCAGATAAAGATCAGCGGGCCAGCT
This sequence comes from Spiribacter sp., assembly GCA_965243155.1. Taxonomy (GTDB): domain Bacteria; phylum Pseudomonadota; class Gammaproteobacteria; order Nitrococcales; family Nitrococcaceae; genus Spiribacter. Next base: position 225,348 of record CBDEUE010000003.1, read on the forward strand.
TAGATCATCGCGCCCCCGCAGCACGGTGGCATGCGTGGTCCCGGAGTCGAACCAGACATCCAAGATATCGGTGACTTTTTGATACCGATCCGCCTCTTCGCCAAGGAGCTCGGCGGGATCAAGCTCAAACCAGGCATCAATGCCGCCAACTTCCATACGCTTGGCAACTGCCTCGATGAGCGCGTCGGTATTCGGATGCGGCTCGCCGGTCTCGCGATCAATAAACAGCGCAATGGGCACGCCCCAATTGCGTTGGCGGGAGATACACCATTCTGGCCGGTTACGGACCATGGCGGCCATACGCTCCTCACCCCAATCCGGGAACCAGGCAACGCGCTCGAGCGCCTGCAGGGTTTTCTCGCGTACCTCACCGGCATCCAGATTGAGGAACCACTGCGGTGTGGCCCGAAACAGAATTGGGGTTTTGTGCCGCCAACAATGCGGGTAGCTGTGGCGATAGGGCTCGTGATGCGCAAGGGTGCGGGTCGCCTCTAGCCGCTCGATAATCGCGCGGTTGGCCGTAAAGACAAACTGCCCCTCGAACTCACCGCTCAAGAACCGGCCATCATCGCCAACGGGGTTTTCCAGCGGCAGGTTGTACTGCTGCCCGACCAGAAAGTCATCCGCACCATGCCCCGGCGCAGTGTGTACGGCGCCGGTACCGGCATCAATCGTGACATGCTCACCAAGGATAATGGGCACTTCGCGGTCAAGGAATGGATGCGAGAGGCTAAGCCCCTCCAGCGCCTTGCCCTGACAACGCCCGACAATGCCGTAATGCTCAATCCCGTAGCGGGCCAACGCCGATTCATGCAACGCCTCGGCCAGCAACATCAATTCTTTGCCGTGTTCAACAGAAACCAAGACGTAATCAAGCTCGGGATGCAGCGCAACTGCCTGGTTGGCTGGCAGTGTCCAGGGCGTCGTCGTCCAGATGACAACGGATACCGGCGTGTCGGCCGCATCAACAGTCGCGCCGCAGTGCCTGGCGAGGGCCGCGCCGTCTAGGGCCTGAAAACGTACATCGATGGCAGGGGAAGTATGCTCTTCGTACTCCACCTCGGCCTCGGCCAACGCCGATCCGCAGTCCGTACACCAATGTACCGGTTTGTAACCCCGTTTAAGATGTCCTTTACGCACGATATCGCCAAGGGCGCGCAGGATATTGGCCTCGGTCTCGGGGTTCATGGTCAGGTAAGGATTCTGCCAGTCACCCAGCACGCCGAGGCGCTGAAAATCCTCGCTCTGGCCGGCGACCTGTTCTTTGGCAAAAGCTCGACAGGCATTACGAAACTCCGTTGGCGTGACGGCTTCACCGGCTTTACCAACGGTCTGCTCTACCTTGTGCTCAATCGGCAGTCCGTGACAGTCCCAGCCCGGAACATAGACGGCGTCATAGCCATCGAGGCTTCGCGTCTTAACGATAATGTCTTTAAGAATCTTATTGACCGCATGGCCGATGTGAATATCGCCGTTCGCATAGGGCGGGCCGTCGTGCAGGATGTAACGCTCCCGACCGCGGCGGCCCTCGCGCAGCCTTTCATACACGCCCTCCTCGCGCCAGCGCGCAAGCCGCTCCGGCTCGCTTTTGGCAAGACCTGCGCGCATGGGGAACGCGGTTTTGGGGAGATTGAGAGTGTCCTTGTAATCGCTCACGAGTTCATCCTGCAGTCTTGATATTCCAATCCGCGTGGTGATTAAACCATTGCCGCGCCGCGGCAACATCTGCCGCTATCTGTTCTTTCAATGCGTCTAGCCCCGAGAAATTCGCCTCATCGCGCTGATGCGAGAGCAGCTCAACCTCAAGATAACGGCCATAGAGGTCGCCCGAAAAATCGAGCAGATAAGTCTCGAGCAGCGTCTCAACGCCATTCACTGTCGGCCGTGTGCCCAGACTGGCAACACCGGGCCTGGGCTCCCCTAGACCATGCACAGCCACATTGAAGATACCGCGCATCGGGGGGGGATGCTGAGCAAAACGCATATTGACGGTCGGCCAGCCCAATGTTCGGCCAAGTGCCTGCCCCCGAATCACGCGCCCGGAGATGCTCAGCCTACGCCCTAGCAGTGCCTCGGCCGTGCCCAGATCACCCTCAGCCAGCGCCTTGCGCACGCGGGTGCTGCTAATCCGCTCGTCACCCAGGCGTACGGTGGGCATTCGCTCAAGTTCAAAGCCCCGTGCGAGAGCAGCCGCCTCGAGCATGGCATAGTCGCCCCGACGCTGGTGGCCAAAACGAAAGTCATCACCCACCATTAAAAATTGTACCCCGAGCCCATCGATCAAGAGGCGCTGGATGAAATGCTCGGCCGGCTCGTTAGCGAGGCCGCGATCAAAGCGCAGACAAACTGTCCGCTCGACACCCAATGAACTCAGCACGCGCAATTTATCCCGCAGCTGGGTGATTCGACCGGGTGCTTGGTCCGGGGTGAAAAACTCGCGGGGCTGCGGCTCGAACAACACCACGGTTGCGGGCAGCTGCAATCGATCCGCAGCCGCATGCAGCGACTCAATCACCGCCTGATGACCGCGATGGATGCCATCAAAATTGCCGATGGTCGCAACACAGGGGCGATGGCGGGCATGCAGATTGTGCGCTCCCCGGACCAGCTCCATTAAATGCCCCATTCCATCGCCTGTAAAACGCTTAAGTATACGGCAGCAGGCCCTGTCTCAGCCATGATCCAGCACCGGTTCACGCAATTGCCGCGGACGCAGCCCGAGACCCCAGAGCGTGAGGAAATAAACCCCCGCCCCCACCCCAATCAGGCCGAGCAGCGCAAGCACACGACCAAAGACTCCCTGACCCAGCCAGAAAGCGGACTGTTGCGCCGGCCAGATCAAAACAGCTGCCATGACCAGTAATGCCAAGGTCACCCGCCATGCCAGCCCGCGCCATCCCGACTGCGGGGTATACACCGCTTCCTGGCGCAGCCCGCGATAAAGCAAGCCGGCGTTGACCCAAGCGGCGATCCCGGTTGCCAATGCCAAGCCGGCGTGAGCCACCCCTGAGCCGTACAGCCCTACCACCAAACTAAGGCTGAGCAGCATATTGACCAGCATCGCAATCACCGCACAGCGCACGGGTGTGCGGGTGTTCTGCCGGGAGAAATACCCCGGCACCAGCACCTTAACCAGGACAAATCCGGCCAGGCCCAAGCCGTAGGCCATCAAACTCCAGGCGGCCGCCTTTACGTCGGCCGGGGTGAACGCGCCGTACTGAAACAATGTAGTTAAAAGCGGTTCGGCCAGCACAATCAAGCCGACCATGGCCGGAGCAATTATCACCAAGGTCACGCGCAATGCCCAATCAAGTGTTGCGCTAAAAGCCGCTGCGCCGGCCTCGGCATACTGCATAGAAAGCCGCGGCAAGATCACCGTCCCAAGCGCAATACCAAAAATTCCCAGTGGGAATTCCATTAACCGGTCTGACCAGTACAACCAGCTAATCGAACCCACTATCAGGAAAGACGCCAGTACCGTATCGAGTAGCAGATTGATTTGCTGGACGGAGGTACTAAACAGCGTTGGCCCCATCAGCCGGAGAATGCGTTGCACCCCCGGATCACGCCACTGCGGCCGCGGCAGCGCCAGCAACCCGCGACGCCAGAGAAAAGGCAGCTGCAGCCCCAGTTGTAACAACCCAGCCACCGGCACCGCCAGGGCCAGCGCCATAACCCCCGTCTCCATACTTGGCGCCAGCCAGATGGCGGCAGCAATCAAACAAAGATTGAGCAGTACCGGAGCAAATGCCGGCGGGCCGAAGCTGTCATAGGTGTTAAGCACGGCTGCGGCCGCAGCGGTGAGCGCAATCAATAACAAATAGGGAAACGTGAACTGCAGCATTTGTACGGCCAATAACAACTGCCCGCTTTCCGCATCAAAACCCGGCGCAAAGAGCCGCACCAGCCAGGGCGAGCCCAATACCGCCAGTATCGCCAGCGCCAGCAGGACCAGCGCTAGGCAGCCACTAACCCGCGCAAAAAGCTGTCGGACAGCTGCATCCCCGCCCTGCTGACGCGCATCAGCGAGGACCGGCACAAAGGCCTGCTGAAAGGCACCCTCGGCAAATAATCGACGCAAAAAATTCGGGATTTTGAAGGCGACAAAAAAAGCATCCGTGGCAGCGGAGGGCCCAAACACCACGCCGAGCACCACATCGCGGACGAGACCGAGAACCCGGGAGAGCATCGTCCAGCTGCCAAATGTCATCACCGAGCCCCATAAACCCCGGCGCTTTGCAGCCGCATGGTTGACATTTGAGCCCGCGCTTCGCATATTACCGCTCTTTTCTTCGAGCTAGAGAATCTACAGGAGCAACACGTTGGCCAATATCGCCTCCGCTAAGAAACGCGCCCGGCAGGCTGAGCAGCGGCGCCGCCACAATCAGGCCCGTCGTTCGATGATGCGCGGCAAGCTCAAGCAGGTCACCACAGCGATCGCGAAGGGCGACAAGGCAGCGGCTGAGACGGCCTACAGTGAAGCCGTGCCAGTACTGGATCGCATGGCCACCCGCGGTGTGATTCACAAGAACAAAGCGGCTCGCCACAAAAGCCGTCTGGCGCAGCAAATCAAAGCGCTTAGCTAAGCGGCAGCGCATTACGCCGTGACAACCAAGTTGTCGCGGTGAATAAGCTCGGGTTCGGTCACGTAACCGAGCACCCCCTCGATACGATCACTGGGCACGCCGACAAGCTGGCGTGCCGCTTCGGCGTCGTAATTGGCCAGCCCGCGCGCCACCTCGCGACCTTCGGGATTGAGGCAGGCGACCATCTCTCCACGCCGAAATACCCCTTCTACTCGGGTCACGCCCACGGGCAACAAACTGCGCCCTTGATGGCAGAGCACCCGGACGGCCCCTGCATCAAGCCAAACCCGGCCCCGGACCTGCAACTGGCCAGCAATCCACTGCTTGCGAGCCGCCAATGGCTCGCTGGAAGGCCGGAGCAGTGTCCCCGGTGCATCACCGGCCACCACGCGTGAGAGCACCTCGTCGTCACGACCCGAGGCAATGAGTGTTGCCGCGCCGGCGCGGGCCGCCCTTCTTGCCGCCAATACCTTGGCCCGCATCCCACCGGCGCCAAGCACTCCAGGCGCATCCGAGCACATCGCCTCCAGCGTGGCATCATCGGCTGCGGCTTCCGAAATGAGGGCGGCCTCAGGGTTCGCGCGCGGATCGGCATCAAATAGCCCCTGTTGATCCGTCAAAATGACCAACAGATCGGCTTCGATGAGATTACTCACCAAAGCAGCGAGGGTGTCATTGTCGCCAAAGCGTATTTCCTCGGTAGCGATGGTGTCGTTTTCATTCACTACGGGAACAACACCCAGCTCGAGCAAAGCCCGCAAGGTAACCCGCGCATTTAAATAACGTTGCCGGTCAGCTAGGTCATCATGGGTGAGCAAGACCTGCGCGGTCTTCAGGCCGAATTGCTGAAACTGTGATTCATAGGCTTGGACCAGCCCCATCTGCCCAACTGCTGCGGCCGCCTGGAGTTGGTGTAAGGCCCGGGGCCGCGCCGACCAGCCCAGACGCTGAACGCCTTCAGCAACCGAGCCTGAAGAGACCAAGACGATTTCGATGCCGCGCTCGCGCATGGCAACGATCTGCCGCACCCAAGAGGCAATGCGTCCCGTATCCAGCCCGCGACCGTTATCGGTGACCAGCGCGCTGCCCACCTTAACGACCCAGCGGCGCGTTTGTCCGAGCCGTTTGCGATCAGTCATCCCCATGCTCCCCCTGCTCCGCATCCTCGCGCATTTGCAGCAGACGTTCCATCACCGCCTGACAGAGCGGTTCAACGCCTTCGCCAGTCGCCGCTGAAATCACGTAAAGAGGACCCTGCCAATCAAGCGCAGTCCGCAGCTGATCAACCTGTTCGGCAAGCTGGTCGGCAGCAAATAGATCGGACTTATTAATCACTAGCCACCGCTCGCGTGCGGCAAGCTTTGCGCTGTAGGCCGCAAGCTCAGCAATCAGCGTGCGCACCTCGGCCACAGGGTCACGGCCTTCCAACGCCGCCGCCGCATCCACCAAATGCAGCAGTAGCCGGGTCCGGGAGAGATGCTTGAGAAACTGTATACCGAGTCCCGCTCCCTGCGCGGCCCCTTCAATCAAACCGGGAATATCAGCAACCGTAAAACTGCTGCCAACACCAATTCGTACAACACCAAGGCCAGGGTGGAGCGTGGTAAAGGGGTAATCCGCAACGCGCGGACGCGCCGCCGAGACGGCACGCAGAAAGGTGGATTTGCCGGCATTGGGCAGGCCAAGCAAACCGACATCAGCCAGCAGCTGCAACTCAAGCGCCAAGGTCCGGCGCTCACCCGGTGTGCCGGGGACCGACTGCCGCGGTGCACGATTGGTGGAGCTTTTAAAATGAATATTACCCAGGCCGCCACGACCACCCTGAGCTACACAGAGACGCTCACCCTCCCGGGTGAGATCCCCCATGACCTCATCGGTATCGGCGTCTCGCACTAATGTGCCCACGGGCACCGCGATAGTAATGTCTTGACCGGACCGGCCACTCATCTGCCGACCCTGACCGCCATGCCCGCGTTCGGCGGCAAAACGGCGCGAGTGACGGAAATCAGCCAGTGTATTCAAACCACTATCGGCCTGCAGCCAGACGCTGCCCCCATGGCCACCATCGCCGCCATCCGGGCCGCCCCGCGGGATGTATTTCTCGCGGCGAAAGCTGACGCAGCCATTACCGCCATCTCCGGCGATCACCTGAATGCTGGCCTCATCGACAAATTTCATCAGTGCACTGCCTGGAATCAAAAAACCCCGCTCGTGGCGGGGCTTGTCATCGGACGTTGTCTGTCAGCCTCAGCCCGCCGGCTGAACGCTCACAAAACGCCGTTTGTGCGGCCCCTTGCGCATGAAGACGACCTGTCCGTCGACTTTCGCAAAAAGCGTGTGATCGGTTCCGATGCCGACGTTCTCACCCGCATGGAAATGCGTCCCGCGCTGACGCACGATGATGTTGCCCGCCACCACGGCTTGGCCACCGTAGCGTTTCACGCCAAGGCGTTTCGACTGCGAGTCGCGACCGTTCCGAGTACTGCCGCCTGCTTTCTTATGTGCCATGAGTAATATCTCCCGCTGTCGGTTGGGGCTTAGCCGGCCTTGATGCCGGTGATGCGCACTTCAGTATATGGCTGACGATGGCCGTGATGACGCTGATAGTCTTTGCGCCGCTTGAACTTAACGATCTCAATTTTACGATCACGACCCTGCGCCAGCACCTCGGCGGAAACACTGCCGCCCTTGACCTGAGGCGTGCCGACTTCCACTTTATCGCCGTCGGCGACCAACAGGACCTCGTCAAACTTAACGGTCTCGCCGGCCTCAGCGTTGAGCTTTTCGACTCGCAGCACATCGCCCTCAGCGACCCGATACTGCTTGCCACCTGACTTAATCACCGCGTACATCTGACGAACTCCCAGAGGGTTGATCCAAAGCCGCGGAATAATAAACCGCATCCATGCTTTGGTCAATGCACAAGCGCCATCAACGCTTGACACCCTACCGAGCGATTCCTAGCATCAACGGTTTTCCACAACGAGCGGGACACCTCCGCATGGATATCGCCTCCATTCGCGAGCGTATTAGCGACGACATGCAGGCGGTCGACCGCATCATTCGCGATCGGCTGAGCTCCGACGTGGTGCTGATCAATCAGCTCAGCCACTACATCATCAATGCTGGCGGCAAACGCCTGCGGCCCATGGTGACCGTCCTTATGGCCCGAGCGGCCGGCCATCATCCGGCCGACAGCCGACATGCCCTCCTCGGCGCGACTGTCGAGCTCATTCACACGGCAACGCTTTTACATGATGATGTGGTCGACGACTCGGCCCTGCGCCGAGGCCGGGATACCGCCAATCAAATCTGGGGCAACGAGGCGAGCGTCTTAGTCGGCGATTTTCTTTACACCCGGGCCTTCGAGATGATGGTCGAGCTGAATGCCATGCCGATCATGGATACCTTCTCGCGCACCACCAATCGCATTGCCGAGGGCGAGGTCATGCAGCTAATGCATGTCCACGACCCTGATGTCGACGAAGCGCGTTACAACGAGGTGATCTACCGCAAGACCGCGGCGCTATTCGAGGCCGGCTGCCAAATGGCTGCCTCGCTAGATAATCCCAATGATACCGCCCGCGTTCAGGCCGCTGCCGATTATGGTCGGCATTTGGGAATCGCTTTCCAGCTGGCCGATGATGCACTTGACTATGATGGCGACGCGCAGGCCATCGGCAAAAATTTAGGTGATGACCTAGCCGAAGGTAAGCCCACGTTGCCGCTGATTCATTGTCTGGCGAACAGCGACTCGAATACGCACGCTATGCTGCGTCAAGCCATTGAACAAGGCGGACGCAGCCAGATTGAGGCGGTCTGCGATGCGATTGCGCGCACCGGGTCGATTGCCTATACTCGCGGCCTTGCCGAGCAGGAAGCTGAGCGGGCTGAAGCCGCGCTGCAGGCCTTTCCCGACAGCGACTTCCGATCGGCACTCAGTGAATTGGCGCGATTTTCGGTCGGCCGCAATCACTGAGCTCAATCGCGGGGTGTAGCTCAGCTTGGTAGAGCACTGTCTTCGGGAGGCAGGAGTCGCTGGTTCGAATCCAGTCACCCCGACCATGTTTTTCTTATTCTGCGAACGAGTTTTCAGTATTCATTCTTGAGCGCTGTTTTGATGTGCGCTCATGAGCAGTCGCGCCCTCGTCAATCCAACCCGTCCTTTGTTAGCAACCCGCCTACTGGCCGCCGGCGCAATCGACGCCGGGCAAATCGATGAGGCGGTCGCTGAGGCACGGCGTCGCAGCATCCCGCTGGTGCGTCATTTACTGGATAGGCAATGCATTCCGCCCGCCCATCTTGCCGATATCGCGGCGGACACCTTTGGATTAAAACGCGGCGCTGATGATGCACTTGTGCCCGATCAGACGCTGTTACGGCAGTTCGAACCGGCGCTTTTGCGACGACATCGGGTATTACCCCTGCAATATGACGGCGAGACCTTACAGGTCGCCATTGCCGATCCAGCCAATGTCAAAGCACTGGACACCCTGCGCCTGCACGCTGGCTGCCCGGTCGAACCGTTACTCGTTGCCGATGATGTCCTCGCGCAACATCTAAATAGCGCACTCACGGCAGGCCCAGAAGCTGATGCTCGGGTTGAGATTCAGGATCAGGGCGAATCCATCGGCAGTGCACCGGCCGAAGCGATTGAGCAAGACACACCCATCATTCGGTACGCCAATCAGGTTCTCAATCGAGCGGTGCGAGAACAGGCCTCGGATATCCATATTGAACCCCAGGCCAATCATTGCCGGATACGCTTCCGCCATGATGGCCAGTTGCATGACATTGCCCGGCCACCAGTGGCGATGGCCGATCGCTTGACCGCCAGGATTAAGGTGATGGCGCGCATGGATATCGCCGAGCGCCGGATTCCTCAGGACGGCCGTCTGCGGTTCACTGACGAGCACGAAAAGACCACGGATTTCCGCGTCAGCAGCCTACCCACGCTGCACGGCGAGAAGCTGGTGCTACGTCTACTCGATGCCGGCACCACGACCCTTGGCCTAGATCGGCTTGGCCTTGAAGCGGAACAGCAGCAGATCCTTGAACAGGCCATTGAGCAACCACATGGCATGCTGCTGGTTACGGGCCCCACCGGCTCTGGCAAGACGGTCACGCTCTACAGCGCATTGCAGGCGCTGAATACCCCATCGCGCAACCTCTTGAGTGTTGAAGATCCTGTGGAGATTCGGCTTGCCGGCGTGAATCAGGTATCCATCAACCCCAAAGCCGGCCTCGACTTCCCAACCAGTCTGCGGGCATTTCTACGCCAGGACCCGGACGTCATGATGGTGGGTGAGATTCGTGACCAACAAACCGCGGAGATTGCCGTTAAGGCCGCGCAGACCGGCCATCTTGTTCTCTCGACACTACATACCAACAGCGCCATCGCCGCCATTACCCGACTGGCCAATATGGGCATCCCCGGCTGGAATATTGCCGCCTGCCTCTGTTTTGTGAGCGCACAGCGACTGGTCCGACGCCTTTGCGCGCATTGCAAACGCCCGGCTGATTTTCCCCAACGGGCTTTGCAAGAAGCCGGATTCTCGGCGCCCGAAAGTGCCTCAATCACCCCTTATGAAGCGGTTGGCTGCGCACACTGCTTTAACGGCTATCGCGGCCGTGTTGGCATTCATGAAACGCTCGCGATGAGTGCCACACTGGCCGATGCCATCATCCGCGGCAGGGACGAGGGCCATTTGCGTTCGATTGCCCGTGCTGAAGGGTTTCAAAGCCTGAGGGAAACCGGACTTGCCAAAGTCGCCGCCGGTATCACCAGCCTTGCCGAAATCGATCGGGTAACAAGCGAATGAGCACCATGCAGCGCTACTACTGGCAAGGCATCGATTGCAATGGCAAACAACAACACGGCTGGATGCTGGCGGCTGAGCGTCATCAGCTCCGGCAATACCTGTTAGCACGCCAAATTGTCCTGCAACAGGCCATCGCCCTGCCAAAGCCGTTAGAGCAACTGCTCCACCCCGGCCAGACCCGCATCGAGCCGACACAAATCACTAACATCCTGCGCGAGCTTGCAATACTTCTAGACGCCGGGGTGCCCATGCTGCAGGCGCTAGAGATGCTTGCTGAGCAAGCCCAGCACACCGCTATGCGTCATCTGCTGGGGAGAATCCGAGAGCGGGTTGCAGGTGGCATGCCGCTGTCAACCGCGATGGCCGGCGAACCGACGCAGTTCAACCCACTGCTGACCGCGCTGGTTCGCGCCGGTGAATCTTCAGGGCAGTTAACCCCGTTATTGCAGCAAATCGCCCGACACCGTCAAGAAACCGCTCGACTACAAGGCAACATCCGCCGGGCCCTGTTCTACCCCAGTATCGTACTCGCGATCGCCGTTGTCGTAACACTGGCTTTAATGATCTGGGTGGTGCCGCGTTTCGAGGCGCTATTCGCGGATTTCGGCGCCGAATTACCGGCTTTCACACAAGCGGTGATTGCGTTGTCTGATCAACTTCGCGCCACCGGTTGGATGCTCCTTGGCGCCTCCGTTCTGGTTAGCATTACCCTTGGGGTTTTGCCGCGATACAGCGAGCGGCTGGCGTTATGGATTGACCGGGTATGGCTTCACACACCCATAACCGGCCGCTTGATTCAACGCGCGGAGATTGCTCGTTTTGCCGGTACATTGGCCATGATGATCCGTGCCGGCATCCCCCTTACTGAAGCGCTATCCAGGATTGCGCCCACCTTGCACAATCGCTGCTACCGCGAAGCGATTTCGGTGCTTCACGACGGCATCCACGATGGACATTCCGTTGCCCATGCGATTCGCCTTGCACGACGCTTCCCGGCAAGCCTTGCACAGCTAGTGGCGGTTGGTGAGGCCAGTGGTGAACTTGAGCGCATGCTTGAGCACATCGCAAGCCGCGAAGAACAAGCATTGAACGAGGCGGTCACCAGCCTTGCCAGTCGCATAGAGCCCGTGGTCATGAGCTTGCTCGGGCTGCTGGTCGGCGGACTCGTTCTGGCCATGTATCTGCCCGTCTTCCAGCTGGGTAACGCGATATGAGTGATGTCGTCATCAGCCTCAACAACCCGCTGCAATGGGCCGTATTCACTATCCTTCTGCTCAGCCTCGGTAGTTTTCTTAACGTGGTGATTAGCCGTTTGCCGACGGCGGTGATCGCAGAGCTGGACGGTGATCAATCGACAAGCCCACTGGGCAGCCTACTCTGGCCGAAGTCTCATTGCCCCCAATGCCAGGACCCATTGCGCTGGCATGACAATCTGCCCCTGCTCGGGTGGGCACTGTGCAGGGGGCGCTGCCGGGACTGTCAGTGCCGCATCGGCTGGCGCTATCCACTCACCGAATTCATGATGGCTTTAGCAGGCCTGCTTATCGGGATGCAATTTGGTTTAACCGCCGAGGGGCTTGCTTTGCTGGCCTTGAGCGCCTGGCTCATCAGCCTAGCGATGATCGATGTCGAGACCCGGCTGCTGCCGGATCTGCTGACGCTCAGCGGGCTATGGCTTGGCTTGTTGTTGGCAAGCCTTGGCCTTGGCATCAGTCCGACCAAGGCCATCATCGGCGCGATGGCAGGCTATCTGCTATTAGCCATCCCCAATGCCCTTTATCGTTGCTGGCGCGGTGACGATGGCATGGGTGGTGGCGATTTTAAGCTGCTGGCGCTCATCGGCGCCTGGCTTGGGCCATCCGCCCTACCCCTGGTGCTCCTACTGGCCTGTGGCGGGGGCCTCATGCAAGTCATGATCCGTCATTTCGCTCAACATACCGACGCCAAGCAGAGCATCGCTTTCGGCCCCTGGCTCGCGGCCGCGGCATGGATCACGGTAGTCTGGGGCCATGAATGGCCAATCCTTTAATCAGCAGCCCCTCACCATTGCTTTAACTGGCGGCATCGCCAGTGGCAAAACAGCGGTCAGTGATCGGTTTTCCGCGCTGGGTGTCCCAGTGATCGATACCGATATCCTGGCCCGCGAGGTGGTTGCTCCCGGCAGCCAAGGCCTTACGGCCGTCACAGCGCGTTTTGGTAAAGATATGCTGCAACCCGATGGCCAGCTCAATCGACGGGCACTGCGGGCACGCATTTTCAATGATGCCCAGGCCCGTGAGGCCCTTGAAGCCATCACCCATCCGCGTATTCGGCAACGACTGGAGGCGAGACTGGCCAGCATTCAGGCGCCCTATGTGATTGTCGTCATTCCGCTGCTGCTGGAGACCGGCTGGACGGATCGGTTTAATCGGGTTTTGCTGGTCGATGCGCCGGAAACTTTGCAAAAAACACGCCTTATGGCCCGTGATGGCCTAAGTGCGGAAGAGGCGGAGCAAATACTCGAGGCCCAAGCCCCTCGTGATGCCAGATTGGCGATCGCCGATGACGTGATCACCAATATGGGGGATCTCACCGAACTCGATCAACAAATCGCGCAATTACACGAGAAATACTGTCAATTTGCGTCAATTTGCGACTAGGGTTGGCGTAAACCACCCGACTGGGTGAGAATGCCCAAGCATTATTACTGCCAGCGAGCATTATTGTTATCAATACGCAACTCACGGAAATTACGTACGAATATCCGCTTAGTGAGCGGATACGGACGTTTCTGCGTCTTGAGTTTCTGCTGCAGCAATTCCGTTTTGGTGCCGCCGGTGAGACGGCATGGCACACGCGATTGGCGGTGAGTTCTTTGCTAGACGTCAAAGGACTGCTTTCGCGCAGCGATGTCCGCTCAGAACTGCAAAAAGAGCTTGACCGTATGATCGCAGGCCTCGAGGCGCTCCAGGCGCGACCGGAGGTCGATGAAACAGTCCTCAGCCCACTGCTTGACGAGTGTCATGCACTCTCAAAAAAACTGCGAGCGGCACCGACGGGCATGCCAGCGATTGTTCGCGATAATGAATTTCTGGCCACGATCGAGCAACGCGCGGGCGTTTGGGGTGGGACCTGCGCCTTCGACCTGCCGGCCTATCATCTCTGGCTAGAGACCCCAGCCGCCGATCGTCAGGCGCTCCTTGAGCATTGGCACTCCGCCTTCGAGCTAATCGATCAAGGCACTACGTTAGTCCTAAGGCTTTTACGGGACAGTGCGGACCCCGTTACCGAGAAAGCGGCCAAAGGGACCTTTCAGACGATGCTCGATCGCAGCCATCCCTATCAGATGCTGCGCATCGTTCTGCCGCCGGGGTCACGCTGCTATCCCGAGATCAGCGGTAGCCGCCACTACTGCAATATCCGCTTCATGCAACAACCCGAGCGCGGCGAGCGCGCCCAACAGGTTGAGAACGATGTCACCTTCACACTTGAACGCTGTCTCATCTAAAACAGCTACCACAGTCTCCTGTCCGCAATGTGGCTGCGACGTCGAATGGGGCGAGCAGTCTCCTTTCCGGCCCTTTTGCTCCAAACGCTGCCGTCTTATTGACCTTGGCGACTGGTTGGATGAACGGCATCAAATTCCCGGTGAACCAGCCTATATAGACCCTGAGGCCGAGACCGACCCAACCCGCCAAGACTAATTGACACTAGCCCGGCTGCGGCCAGAAACCCGAAATCCCAGCCACTCCCTGGCCGCCTGCTGCGCGTGCTTTGACCGTATCAGCGGGCTGCATTCCGCCCAAAGCAAATACCGGTATTGGCGCCTCCGCCACCCATTGCCCAAATACCGCCCAACCAAGCGGCGTGGCCTGCGGATGACTGGCGGTGACGGCCACCGGTGACAACACCGCAAAGTCCACACCCAAGGCCACTGCGCGGCGCAATTCGGCTGGATCGTGACAAGAAGCCGCTAACCAACCAGCGCTTGATCGAGCTGGCACTGACGCAGTAGTTAGCTGTGCGGCAGTCAAATGCACCCCATCGGCACCAATGCGCTGGGCAAGCTCGGCGTCGGCGTTAACCAGCATTTGCGCGGAGGTCGCCTGACAACGCCGCAAGGCCTCCTCCGCCAACGGCTCGCGCATCGACGGCTCACCCCGGACTCGAAATTGAATAAGGCGCGCGCCATGGGCAAGCACCGTATCCAGCTCTGCTAACCACCGGGTCGGATCTTCACAATCGGGGCTAATCACATACTCCGAGGGCAGTTTAAGCGCAGTGATGATGGCGCGGTTGGCGGCGGGAAAGTCTTCAGTGGCCATTTGCCCCGGCCAACACCAGGCAAGCGGCTGTCCCTCAAGCCCCGCGGGTTCACCTTGCCAGTTGGTAATTTCCTCGACCTCAAGCACCACTTGGCGATCGGGATATTGGTAGGGAATACGAATGAGCGGAGTGCTGCTATGAACGGTAATACCCAGTTCTTCAGCCAGTTCCCGCACCAGTGCAGCCGCCGTGGATTCTCCCGGCTCGATTTTTCCGCCGGGGAACTCCCATAGACCACCCTGATGCTGGCTGGCCGCGCGTCTTGCGATTAATACCTCGCCCTGGCGGTTGCGAATGACGCCAACCGCCACGCGCAAAAGAGGCAAGACGGACATGCTTAGGTCCGGTACTCGGCGTTAATACGGACGTAATCGAAACTCAAGTCACACGTCCAGACAGTTGCCTCAGCCTGACCGCGGCCAAGGTCAATCACAAAGCGCAGCTGGTCTTGGGCCATCAGCGCTGCCGCTGCTGCCTCTTGATAGTCAGGACTCACCGCACCAGCCTCAGCAATCGGACAGTCATCGATCGCGATCCGCACCCCGGCCACGTCAAGATCGGCAATACCCGCCCGGCCAATTGCTGCCAAGATGCGACCCCAGTTGGGATCGGCGGCAAACACCGCCGTTTTGACCAAGGGCGACTCGGCCACCGTAAAGGCCACCCTTTCGGCTTCGGCCTCGCTGCGGGCGCCGCCTACTTGCAAACTGAGCAGTTTAGTAGCGCCCTCACCATCGGCCACAATGGCTTTGGCAAGCGTTTGACACAGCGTATTAAGGGCCTCGGCAAAAGCCTTGGCATCGGCGCTATTCGGGGCAATCTCAATGCCACTGGCACCGGTCGCAACTAGGGTGCAAGCATCGTTGGTTGAGGTGTCCCCATCCACCGTAATGCGATTAAAGCTGCAGGCAACGGCCTCACGCAGCAATCGCTTGAGCAAGCTATTCTCAATGACGGCATCCGTCGCCAAATAAGCCAACATGGTCGCCATATCCGGGCGGATCATGCCCGATCCCTTACAGATACCCGTGAGCGTCACTACACCATCACCCAGCGGTATTTGCAGGCTATCGCCTTTGGGGCGGGTGTCGGTGGTGCGAATGCCATCGGCGGCATCCGCCCAGCCGTCTGCCCTTAGCTGCTGTAAGGCAGCGGGCAGCGCCGCATCAATCCGATCGGCGGCCAATGGTTCACCAATGACGCCGGTTGAATAGGGAATCACGGCCTCTGTTGCGCAGTGAGTAAGTGACGCCAGCGTCCGGCAGTTCTGCTGGGCTGCCATTTCACCTGCTGCACCCGTGCCCGCATTGGCGTTCCCAGTATTAATGAGCAAATACCGCGGTGCGGCCACGCGCAAATGCGACTCAGCAATCCTTACCGGCGCGGCGCGAAATCGATTTTGCGTAAAAACCGCTGCGGTGCGGCTCCCCTCTGCCAAGGCCATCACCACCAGATCGGGCTCGTCCGCGCGGCGCACACCCGCACAAACGGTTGCTAGCTCGACGCCATCAACGGGATGCAACTGGGGAAGCGAGAATTCACCGACAGCCATAGAGCGCTCGGCTACGACTCGAGCTGGCCGTGACAGTGCTTGTACTTTTTACCCGAGCCGCAGGGGCAGGGTTCGTTACGCCCCACTTTGCGTTCGCCGCGGACAAACGGTTGCCGTTCAGACTGATCCGACGCCTTGCCTTCGTTCTGAAGGGCACTCGCCTGAGCGTGCTGGAACTGCATGGCCCGGGCCCGCTCCGCCTCACGCCGCGCCTCTGCCGCCTGCGCGTCTTCCTGGCTGCGCACGTTGACGTTAAAGAGGATACGAACGGTCTCGCGCTTAATGCCCTCGAGCATTTCCTGGAACATCTGAAAGGCTTCGCGCTTGAACTCCTGCTTGGGGTTACGCTGCGCCATACCGCGCAGCCCAATGCCCTGACGCATGAAGTCCATGGCCGCCAGATGCTCTTTCCACTGATTATCGAGCACCTGTAGCAAAAAGCTTTTCTCCACCTCGCGCATATTCACGCCAATGGCCTGTACCTCGGCCTCTTTGGCGGTATAACGCTCGGCGACGGTGGTCTCTAGACGCTCACGCACGCCATCGGTATCAAGCTCATCATCGGCATCCAGCCAAGCCTGTACCGGTGCCTCAACGCCAAATTGCGCCTGCAGCGCCTCTTCAAGCGCCGGCACATCCCACTGATCTTCGATGCTGCCCGCCGGCATGTGCTCGGCAATCAACTCCGCGAGCACATCATTTTGCATATCGACGATGGTCCCGGAGATATCGTCGGATTCCAGCAACTCACTGCGCTGGGCATAAATCACCCGACGCTGATCGTTCGCGACATCATCGAATTCCAACAAATGTTTGCGGATATCAAAGTTATGCGCTTCCACCTTGCGTTGGGCGTTTTCGATCACCCGCGAGACCATGCCGCTCTCGATGGCCTCGCCCTCCTGCATACCCAGCCGCTGCATCATCCCTGACACCCGATCGGAGGCGAAGATGCGCAACAGACTGTCGTCGAGAGAGAGGAAAAAGCGCGTCGATCCCGGATCACCCTGACGGCCGGAGCGACCCCGCAGCTGATTGTCGATACGACGAGACTCATGCCGCTCGGTACCGATGACATGCAACCCACCGGCTTCAAGCACCGTCTCGTGGCGTTTGCTCCAGTCTTGGCGCAGGGCTTCGCGTTTGGCCTCCGGAGCGTCTTCACCAAGCTCGGCAATTTCAACGTCCAAATTGCCGCCAAGGACGATATCCGTCCCGCGCCCCGCCATATTGGTGGCAATAGTCACGGCCCCCGGGCGTCCGGCCTGCGCGATGATGCCAGCCTCGCGCTCATGCTGCTTGGCGTTAAGGACTTCGTGTTTAATCTTTGCCTTCTGTAGCGCTTTTGAAATGCGCTCGGAACTCTCAATCGAGGTCGTGCCCACCAGCACTGGCTGGCCGCGCTCATTACAGTCCTGAATGTCCTCGATAATGGCGTTGTATTTATCATCCTGATTGAGAAAGACCAGATCATGATGATCGGCCCGAATCATCGGACGATGGGTGGGGATAACCGCGACTTCCAGTCCATAGATGCTCTGAAACTCATAGGCTTCGGTATCCGCGGTACCGGTCATTCCCGAGAGTTTGTCGTAGAGCCGGAAATAATTCTGGAAGGTAATGGAGGCGAGCGTTTGGTTCTCCGCCTGAATTTCAACGCCTTCTTTGGCCTCGATTGCCTGATGTAGGCCCTCAGACCAGCGCCGCCCCGGCATCGCGCGGCCGGTGAACTCATCCACAATCACAATCTGGCCGTCACGCACCAAGTAATGCACGTCACGCTGGAACAGCGTATGCGCCCGCAAGGCGGCATTCAGATGATGCACCATGGCGATGTTGCGCGCGTCGTACAGGCTCTCGCCGTCACCAAGCAGGCCAGCGTCCTGCAACAGCGCCTCGGCGCGCAGCTGACCCGCTTCGGTGAGGAAAGCCTGCCGGGCTTTTTCATCCAACGTGTAATCACCCGGGCCTTCTTCCTCGAGCTGAGGCTGGAGCTGAGGCACCAGTTTGTTCATTCGCTGATAAAGCTCGCTTGATTGCTCGGCCTTGCCCGAGATAATCAGCGGTGTCCGCGCCTCATCAATCAGGATGGAATCCACCTCGTCGACAATGGCGAAATGTCGCCCGCGCTGCATGCGGTCTTCGGCGCGTAGGGCCATGTTGTCGCGCAGATAATCGAAACCGAATTCATTATTGGTGCCGTAAGTAATATCCGCCTGATAGGCCGCTCGTTTGGCCTCGGCATCCATTCCCGGGACAACCACACCCACCTCTAGGCCGAGGAAGCGAAACACCTGACCCATCCATTCCGAGTCGCGCCGGGCGAGGTAATCGTTCACCGTGACAATATGCACACCCTCGCCGCTGAGGGCATTGAGATAGGCAGGCAGCGTGGCAACTAGCGTTTTACCCTCGCCGGTTTTCATCTCGGCGATGCGCCCTTGATGCAGGACCATGCCGCCGATCAGCTGGACATCGAAATGTCGCATACCTAGCGTCCGCCGCGCTGCCTCACGCACCGTGGCAAAAGCTTCGGGTAGCAGTGCGTCCAGCGACTCACCGTTGGCTAGGCGTTCGCGCAGGCGCTCCGTCTGGGCGGTGAGATCCGCATCATCCAAAGCCTGCAGCTGCGGCTCAAATTCGTTGATACGGCTGACTTGGCGCTGCAACCGCTTGACCAGGCGGTCATTCCGGCTGCCAAAAATCTTTTTCGCGATTCCGCTTAACATGAAGTTGCATTCGACCGAGCAAGTGACGCGTTACTATAGCGCATCAGGCGCAGGAAAATCAGGAGCTTTCATGTCCGCGCGCAAGCCGAAATCACCTCGCCGCCTCGCGCAGTTACTCAACAGCCGCTCGAGCATGCTGACCGCGCTGAGCGAGCACACGCGGGAGCTACAGCAGGCCACCGAGGCGCTGCAGGCAGTCTTACCCGCGGCAATGGCCGGACATTGGCAAGTCACCACGCTCGATGACGAACGATTGGTATTGAGCACAGAGAGCGCCAGCTGGGCAACCGGACTGCGTCCGCGACAGGCGCAATTACTCGATGCAGCAGCTGCGATGATCGGCACACGGCCAAAGCACCTGGAGATTCGTATTCAGGCAGCGCGGCAGGCGCCGACGCCAGCAGCAAAGCCGGTGCGCTTGTCGGCAAAATCCGCCGAATTATTAGACGAGGCCGCCGCCGGCATGGCGGATCCAAGGCTGGCAGCTGCATTGCGACGAATCGCCGGCCATCGCCGCGGTGATTAACCTGTAGTCAGGCAGCCGATACCGGCTGGTCGTAGGCGATCGGGGCCTCGGCTTCGTCTTCAAAGGTAATCTCTTCCCAGGCGTCTTGCTGCAGCAGCAACTGACGCAACAGGCGGTTATTCATCTCATGACCAGATTTATAACCATGAAAGGCACCGATGAGACTGCGGTTGAGCTGATAGAGATCGCCAATGGCATCGAGAATCTTATGCTTAGCGAATTCGTCCTGGTAGCGCAGGCCGTCTTCGTTCAACACACGATAGTCATCGATCACAATGGCGTTATCCAAACTACCGCCGAGGGCTAGGTTATTCTGCCGCAAGTGCTCGATATCGCGCATAAAGCCGAAGGTACGCGCTCGGCTGACTTCTTTGACGAAGGAGGTAGAAGAGAAGTCAACCTCAGCGGTGCAGTCACCGTCTTTAAAGACCGGGTGATCGAAGTCGAGCGTATAGCTGACTTTAAAACCCTCGTAAGGGGTAAAGCTCACCCGCTTGCCATCCGGGTCTTCAACACTCACCGGCTTTTTAATGCGCACAAATCGCTTGGCAGCATCCTGCTCGAGCGTCCCAGCAGAGCGGATTAAGAAGACAAACGGCCCGGCACTGCCATCCATAATCGGGACTTCCGGGGCCGAGAGATCGACATAAGCATTGTCGATACCAAGCCCTGCCATGGCAGAGAGTAGATGCTCAACCGTGGCCACCCGCACGCCGTCTCGACTCAGGCAAGTCGACAATACGGTATCCCCGACATTTTCCGGGTGGGCGGCGATTTCTACGACGGGATCGAGATCAACCCGACAGAAACGGATCCCGGTGTTGGCCGGCGCCGGTCGTAAGGTTAGATAGACCTTCTCACCGGTGTGCAGGCCAACACCCGTGGCCCGAATACTGTTTTTCAACGTACGTTGTCGAATCATGCTCGGATTTCCCGCGCCCGGACCCCAAAAAAAGAATCCGGCTAGTGTAACAGAAACTCACCGCGTCACATCGGCTAAATGCCTTAGTCCGCCTGACGACGAAGGAAGGCTGGGATATCGAGATACTCCATATCCGCCTCGGCGGCAGCACCCCCGCCAGCAGCCGCCCGCTTCCGGGTAACCGTTGGCCGCTCAAGCGCCTCGTAGTCCACCTCACCGCTGGCTTTGCGGCTAACTAGACGGGCAACTGAGGTCGGCTCTTCAGCAGCCCGCGTCGGCGCCAGCCCGGTCGCAACCACGGTTACCCGCAATTCGCCCTCAAGCTCTGGGTCAATTACCGTACCCACGACAACCGTGGCATCTTCCGAAGCGAACTCCTTGACGGCGTTACCCACCTCATCAAATTCACCAATCGACAGATCAAGACCGGCAGTCACATTCACCAAAATGCCGTGCGCACCCGCAATATTGGCATCCTCAAGCAGCGGGCAGGCAATGGCACGCTCGGCGGCCTCTCGCGCCCGGTCCTCGCCGCTGGCAGCCCCCGAGCCCATCACGGCCATGCCCATTTCGGACATCACGGTGCGGACATCGGCAAAGTCAACATTAATCAGGCCCGGACGAGTGATCAGCTCGGCAATTCCTTTAACCGCGCCCAGCAGTACGTCATTAGCCGATTTAAAGGCATTAAGCAGGGTGAGATCCTTGCCCAACACCGACAGCAGCTTCTCGTTAGGAATGGTGATCAATGAGTCGACTTCGCGCTCTAGCTCACGAATGCCTTCTTCGGCGATTTTCATCCGTTTGTTGCCCTCAAACGGAAAAGGCTTGGTGACCACGGCCACCGTCAGCACACCCATTTCACGGGCAACCTGCGCTACCACGGGCGCCGCACCCGTTCCCGTACCACCCCCCATACCGGCGGTGATGAAGACCATATCGGCCCCGTCGAGTAACTCGGCAATGCGATCGCGATCATGCTCGGCGGCCTCACGACCCACCTGCGGGTTGGCACCGGCTCCAAGGCCCTTAGTGATTCCCTGGCCCAGCTGCAGCGTGGTTCGCGCCGAGCTGTTTTTTAAGGCCTGGGCATCGGTATTGGCACAGACAAAATCAACACCATCGATATCGGCCGCGACCATGTGCTGGACAGCATTACCGCCACCACCACCGACACCGATGACCTTGATCACCGCGTTTTCATTGTAGGCGTCCATCAGTTCAAACATCGCTACATCCTCCGTCAACGAATCAGAAATTTCCCTTAAACCAGTCCTTCATGCGCCCCCAGACAGCGCGCAGGCCATTGGCCCCGCTGGCAATCTCGGCACGCGGCTCTCCACGATGACGATGGCCGCTATGCAGCAGCCCAACGCCCGTGGCATAAATCGGATTACGGACGACATCGGTCAGCCCGGTCATGTGCTGCGGCGCGCCCAGACGCACCGGCATGTGAAAGACTTCTTCGGCCAGATCAACCGCGCCTTCCATCTTCGAGCTGCCACCAGTTAGCACCACACCGGCGGCAATCAAATCCTCGAAACCACTGCGCCGCAGCTCCGCCTGAATCAGCGTCATTAATTCCTCATAACGGGGCTCAACGACCTCGGCGAGCGTCTGTCTTGACAGTCGCCGCGGGGCGCGATCACCCACCGAGGGCACTTCAATGGTTTCCTCCGTCCCAGCAAGCTGCGACAGCGCACAGGCGTACCGCTTTTTAATTTCTTCGGCATGTTGCGTGGGGGTGCGCAGGGCAACCGCAATGTCGTTGGTCACCTGATCACCCGCGATCGGAATCACTGCCGTGTGACGAATCGCGCCCTCCGTAAAGACCGCGATATCGGTGGTCCCCCCGCCGATGTCCACCAGGCAGACGCCCAACTCTTTTTCATCATCGGTGAGCACCGCATAGCTCGAAGCAAGCTGCTCGAGCACAATGTCATCGACCTCCAGGCCGCAGCGGCGAATGCATTTAACGATGTTCTGCGCCGCACTCACCGCGCCGGTCACCATGTGGACCTTGGCCTCCAGCCGCACCCCTGACATGCCAATGGGTTCACGCACCCCCTCTTGGCTGTCGATGATGTACTCCTGCGGCAGGATATGAAGGATCTCTTGGTCGGCTGGGATCGCGACGGCACGGGCGGCATCCAAGACCCGGTCGACATCGCCCTGCGTCACTTCTCGATCCTTAATGGCGACGATGCCATGAGAGTTCAGCGAGCGAATATGGCTGCCTGCAATACCGGCATACACGGAATGAATCTGGCAGCCCGCCATGAGTTCGGCTTCTTCCACCGCTCGCTGCATCGACTGCACCGTCGATTCAATATTGACGACCACGCCCTTTTTTAGGCCGCGCGATGGATGCGAGCCAATGCCAATGACCTCCACATCGCCATCTGGCTGCATCTCACCGACAATGGCCACCACCTTGGAAGTGCCGATATCTAGTCCGACCAGCAGGTCGCGTTCCTGTTTGCGTGTCATCAATTCAGTCCTCGTCCTGCCAGCGCAGCGCAAAACCGTTGGGATAACGCAGATCGGCCATCGCAAGGCTGCGTTCCTGCGCCATGGAAATATGTGGCCAAGCGGCGACAAAGCGCCGCAATCTGGCCTCGGGCGATGTCCGCCCCAGTCGTATCCGGCCACCCTCGGCCAGTGTCAGTGTCCAGGCCCGGCGCTCGTCTAGCGTGAGTCCAACCGGGGTAATCGGCAGCGGCGCCAGGACACGGCGAATTTGCTCGTACTGCGCCAAGACTCGGGCCGCGCTGCCCGGCGGACCCGCGAGATCCGGCAGCGACAGCTCCGGCAGCGAGCGAGGCTGAAAGACCTCGGCCCGCGCGTTCATCAGTGCCGCTCCGCCCCAGCGCGCCACCGGCTGCTGCTCGGCGACAGTAATCTGCAACGCATCCGGCCAAACCCGTTGCACAGTGGCGGTATCCACCCAAGGCAGACTCTCGACACCCGATCGAATTGCACGCACTTCGACGCCCAAAAACCCACCCTGCAAACGGCCTTGCAAAGCTTCGCGCAAATCCGCTTCCTGCAGTCGACCCAACTCGCCGTCGAAGCGCACCGCCGTGAGTGGCAACCAGCGCTCGGTCGGCCAATGTTCCAGCGCCAGCGAGATGCTCGCCGTAAGAGCCACGAATAGGCCCAGGCCCAACAGCCATCGCTTGCCTTGCTGGTTGGAACTGCTCACCGTTGCTCACCATGCCTCCAGCTCGTCAGCAGGATTCGCCACACCAAAGTTTCCCTATCCATCCCGGCCGCCGCTGCGGCAGCAGGCAGCAGCGAGTGATCGGTCATCCCGGGGATGGTGTTCACTTCTAGCAGCCAGAACCGCCCGTGGTTATCGGCCATTACATCCACTCGGCCCCAGCCACTGGCGCCAATCGCTGCAAAGGCCTGCCCTGCTAGTGTCTGCAGCGCCGCCTCGGCAGCCGCATCCAGCCCGCTGGGGATATGCATGCGCGTGGCATCCGAGCGATATTTGGCCTCGAAGTCATAAAACGCGCTCACCACTTCAATGCGAATAGCAGGTAAGGTTTGCTCGCCAAGAATGCCGACCGTGTACTCCGCCCCATCGATACAGCGCTCGAGCAGCGCCTGGCCACCATACCGGCTAGCCTCAGCCACCGCGGCACTTAGCTGAGCCGCCTCATCAACGCGCGCCGTGCCTAGGCTAGAGCCTTCACCCAGTGGCTTAACAAATAGCGGCAGGCCAAGGGCCTCGAGCGCGAGCTGCGCCTCTGCTTGTGTCTCGACAACGCGATAGTCGGGGGTTGGCAACGCCGAGGCCTGCCAGATCTGCTTGCTGCGAAGCTTGTCCATACCTAGCGCCGAACCCAGCACGTCGCTACCGGTGTAGGGGATGCCTATGGTCTCGAGGGCGCCTTGAATGGCACCGTCCTCACCACCGGGGCCGTGCAGGGCAATGAAAGCGCGATCAAAGCGGGCTAATTCCTCGATCGCCTGCTCTGCCGGATCAAAAGCCACCGCTTCAACCCCCATGGCTTTTAGCGCCTGCAGACAACTACCGCCGCTGGCCAGGGAAATCTCTCGCTCACCGGAACGCCCGCCCATGAGGACCGCAACCCGGCCCATGTCCTGCACTGAGGGTTGGCGATTAATGTCGGACATCCGCCACCTCCCCGATAATGCGCACTTCAGGCTCGAGGCGCACACCATGCATCTGGTAGACGCGCTGCTGGACTCGAGTGATCAGACGCTCGATGTCGGCGGCCGCTGCCTCACCCTGATGCACAATAAAATTGGCATGCTTCTCAGACACCCAGGCGCCACCTTCCCGCGCACCCTTCAATCCGGCCGCCTCAATGAGCCGCGCCGCATGATCACCCGGCGGATTGCGGAAAACCGATCCACCGCTGGCCATTCCCGTTGGCTGACTGCGACCGCGCTCGGCCAACAACTCTTTGACACGTGCTTTCAGTGCATCGGGGTCATGACCCGGCGTGAACGCCAGCACCGCCGCGGTAAACCATTCCTGGTCGGGGCCTTTGATGCTTCGATAGTCCACCTCATAGTCGTCGGCTGACCGTTGATGGCGGTGGCCGGCCCGGTCGACGGTCTCAACCGACTGCACATGTGACCAAGTCTCTCCACCCCAGGCACCGGCGTTCATGGCCAGCGCTCCGCCGAGCGTCCCGGGAATACCGGCAAAGAATTCTGCCCCGGCATAACCGGCTCGTCCGCACCAACGCGCAAGCTTGGCGCAGGGCACGCCCGCATCTACGCGAACCTGCCCAGCGCCAAGATCTTCGATCTGTGCCAGCCCCCGGCCAAGCCGTATAACCGAGCCACGAAGGCCGCCATCACGCACCAGCAAATTGCTGCCAAGGCCCAGCCAGAAGACCGGCTCCTGTGCCTGGTCACTGGCCAGAAAGACCCCAAGATCACTGGCATCCGCTGGTTCATATAGGCAATCCGCGGGACCGCCCACACGCCAGGTGGTGTACCGCGCCATCGGCACGGCATGCTGCAACTTGCCCCGCAGCGCCGTCATTTCGACTCCTCCGCCAGCAGCAGTCGAGGCAGTGCAGAACCAATGCTGCCCGCTCCCAAACTGATCACCACATCACCCGGCTCAATCATTCCCGGCAACATCTGGCAGAGCTCATCGATGCCCTCAACGAAAACCGGGTCCACCTGACCACGCAACCGGATGGCACGAGACAAGCTGCGACCATCGGCACCCGAGATGGGAGATTCGCCAGCGGGATAGACCTCGGTGAGCAAAAGCACATCAGGCTCGCCAAGCACCCGCGCAAAATCCTCAAACAGATCACGCGTTCGGCTGTAGCGATGCGGCTGGAAAGCGACGACCAAACGATTTTCCGGCCAGTTGCTGCGCACGGCTTCGAGCACCGCCTCAATTTCGCGCGGATGATGGGCATAGTCATCCACCAACAGCGCTTCACCGCCGGCCACCGGCAGCATGCCCAGGCGCTGGAAACGACGACCAATCCCAGAGAAACGATCCAATGCCCGGGCAATGGCCGACTCCGGCACATCCAACGCCCGCGTGACAGCAATCGCACCGAGCGCGTTCAGGACATTGTGCCGACCTGGTAGATTCAGGCTAATGGCTAATGGCTCATAGCCATCAGTCAGCACCGTAAAATGGCTGCGGCCGGCATCGGATACCAAATCCACTGCCTGCAGATCCGCAGTGGCGGAGAACCCATAGGTGCGCACCGGCCGGCCCAGCTCTGCGGCCATGGCTCGCAGCTCGGCATCCTCGTCACAAAGCACGGCAAGGCCGTAGAACGGCAGATGATGCAGAAACTCAACAAAGGTGGAGCGCAAGCGCTGAAAATCGCCGCCATAGGTATCCAAATGATCAGCATCAATATTGGTGACCACGGCGAGCATGGGGTTGAGGTAGAGGAATGACGCATCGCTCTCATCCGCCTCAGCCACCAAATACCGCCCCTCGCCCAGCCGGGCGTGGCTAGCCGTACTATTCAGACGACCACCGATTACAAAGGTTGGGTCAAGCTCGGCCTCAGCCAGGATGCTGGCCACCAGACTGGTCGTGGTGGTCTTACCATGGGTCCCAGCCACCGCAATCCCAAACCGAAAACGCATCAGCTCGGCGAGCATCTCAGCGCGCGGCACCACCGGCAGACGTCGAGCCCGGGCGGCGGCTACCTCTGGATTGTCTTCAGTCACAGCGCTTGAGATCACCACCGCGTCAGCGGCATCGAGATAGGCCGCATCATGACCGATGTGAATGACCGCACCCAGCGCACGCAAATGCGCGACCACGGCGTTCTCACGCAAATCCGAGCCGCTGACGGCATAACCGAGATTGAGCAACACCTCGGCGATGCCGCCCATCCCGGCACCGCCAATGCCAACGAAATGCAGCCGTCGAATCTGGCCCATGGCACCCGGGCCACCACCTGCCATGTTCACGGGTGTTTTCATGCCGCCACCTCTAGACACAGATCAGCCACTTGGTCGGCGGCCGCTGGGCGGCCCACCGAACGGCTAGCCTCAGCCATGGTTTGCAGCCGAGTACGATCGCTTAACAACGCCCGTAGTCGGCCGGCTAGCCAATCGGCGTCCAGGTCAGCATCGGCCCGCTGTTCGGCTCCGCCAGCGCGACAGAGAAACTCGGCATTGGCGCTTTGATGGTCATCGACCGCGTAGGGATAGGGCACGAGGATGGCCGGAAGCCCCGCCGCCGCCAGTTCAGACACGGTGAGTGCGCCAGCCCGACAGATCACCAGATCACACCATTGATAGGCCTCAGCCATATCATCAATAAACTCACGCACATCGGCCGTCACACCGGCTTGTTGATAGGCATCCACTGCCATTTGCAAGGTCCGGGTACCTGCTTGATGCAGCACCTCCGGACGCTCAGCCTCGGCAAGCTTTGCCAGCGCCTCGGGTAGGCGTTGATTGAGAGTGCGAGCACCCAGACTGCCCCCGATGACCAGCAATCGAGGACGGCCCTCACGCCCGCCGTAGCGTTGCGAGGGAGTGGGTAAAGCCGCAATCTCGGCCCGCACCGGATTACCGACAAAGCGTTTTTTGCTGCCCGCCGCCAGCGGCGCATCCAGGCCGGTGAGGACATACCGGGCCAGTGGCACAAGTAATTTGTTAGTCAGCCCCGGGGTGGCGTTTTGCTCATGAATAACCAGTGGGCGACGCAACAACCAAGCGGCAATACCCGCAGGACCCGCAACATAGCCACCCATTCCAAGCACCACACTCGGACGCTCACGACGCATCACGCGAATCGCCTGTGCAATCGCGCGCAACACCATCCATGGCGCCTGCAGCCAGCCCAGCCAACCATTCCCGCGCAGCCCGCTCACGGTAACGGTTTCCAATCGATGGCCGGCAGCGGGCACGACACGAGATTCCAACCCACGTGGTGTCCCCAACCAAAGCACCGGAACCCCGCGCTGCACCAACACCTCGGCGGTTGCGAGCGCGGGAAACACATGGCCACCCGTGCCACCAGCGACGATCAACACACCGCCACTCATGACACCCCTCCGGCGGGATGTCGGCTCGCCGAGCGACCGCTACGACGACATTCAAGATCGGCCCGCAGCAACAAACCAATCGCCAACGCACTCATCACCAGGCTGCTGCCGCCATAGCTCATTAACGGCAGTGTCAAACCTTTGGTTGGCAACAAGCCCAGATTGACGCCCATATTGACGAACGCCTGCAGCCCCAGACTCACTCCAATGCCGTAAGCCAGTAGCCCTGGGAAAATGCGCCCTGCTTGCAAATTGATGGAGCCAATGCGGCAGGCCCGCCAAACCACAAAGCTCCAGGCCAGAATGACCAGCGCCATGCCAAGCAACCCGAGCTCTTCGGCAAGGACGGCAAAGAGAAAATCCGTATGGGCCTCGGGCAGGTAAAAAAGCTTTTGCACGCTATTACCCAAGCCAACCCCCCACCACTCGCCGCGGCCAACAGCAATTAGCGACTGGGTGAGCTGAAAACCTGTGTTAAACGGATCCGCCCAGGGATCCTGAAATGCCGTGAGACGCTCCAAGCGGTAAGGCGCGGAGAGGATTAAGTAGGTACCAAGCCCACCGACTGCCAGGATCAACCCCATAAAGATCAAAAGCGGCATACCGGCAATAAAAAACAGGCTGCCTAGCGTGGCCACGAGGACCGCCAGGGCGCCAAAATCTGGCTGAGCGAGCAATAATAGCGCCACCAACAAAAGTACAATTCCAGCCGGCAGAAGAGGTGCCGCCGACTGCCGCAGGGTCTCGGCATGACGCGCGAGAAAGGCGGCGAAGTAGACCAAAACACAAAGCCTTGCCACCTCGGAGACCTGAACATTAACTGGCCCCATGGGTATCCAGCGTGTGGCGCCATTCACCTCACGCCCCACACCGGGAAGCAGTACCAACAGCAACAAAAACAGACCAAACAGCAGCAACGGGCCGGCCAACGCCTCCACTCGATCGAGCGGCGTGCGCAATGCAATGAGCGTCAACATGAACGCCGGGGCCAGGAACAGGGTTTGGCGCATGAGAAAGTGCATGGGCCCACTGCCAAGCTCCTCGCCCACGCCAACCGAGGCCGAGGCCACCATGACCAGCCCCATCGCCATGATAGCGAGCACGACACCGACCAATGGCCAATCCAAGTCCTCCAACCAGCCGGAACGATAACCGACGAGCGCTTCGAGACGGGGACGAAACATTGCTTCAGCCATGCGCCAGCCCCTCCACCAATGCCCGGAAGCGATCTCCCCTTGCCTGATAGTCCGTGAATTGATCAAGACTGGCGCAGGCCGGGGCCAGCAGAATGGCATCACCCGGATGGGAGAGCTCAAGGGCCTTTGTCACAGCAGCTGCCAGGTCTGCGACTCGGCTGACATCGATGCGACCGGAAAACGCCTGGGCCAGGCGCGGCGCGTCTTTACCAAATAGCACCGCTGCCCGACCGTGGTTGGCCATGGCATCAGCCAACGATGCAAAATCCTGCCCCTTGCCCTCACCACCCGCAAGCAAGACCACCGGATGATCCATGCCCTCAACAGCGGCCACCGCAGAGGCCACGTTGGTGGCTTTGGAATCGTTCACCCAAAGACGGTCCCGGACCACCCCAAGTGATTCACTGCGATGCCGCAATGCCGTAAATCTGCGCAACCCATCCAACATTGACGCCATCGGCCAGCCCGCCGCCGAACCAATGGCAAGCGCCGCGAGAGCATTGAGATAGTTATGACGACCCACAACCGGCAAGGCGGCCGCCGGGAGCAGCCGCTGAGCACCATGAGCCAGCCATAGCTCGTCATCATCGACTGCCAGATGCCATTGGTTGGCTGCGGATTCGGCATTCCCGGCAAACCAGTGCTGAGTGGCGCCCGCAGGCGCCATTGCCTCTACCCAGTGCGCATCGGCATGCAGCACCGCGTGGCGGGCACCGTTAAAAATGCGTGCTTTGGCCGCGGCATAGTCGGCCATGCTGTCGTACCGATCTAAATGATCTGGGGTCAGATTGAGCACCGCCGAGACCAATGGCCGTAAACTCTGCACCGTCTCGAGCTGAAAACTTGAAAGCTCAAGAATGAACAGCTCGGCCTGTGGCTGATCAGCCAATAATGACAATGCCGCAGGCCCCAGATTGCCCCCGGTGGCCACATCGATGTGGGCAGCCCGGGCCATGGCATCAACCATGCGCGTGACGGTACTTTTGCCATTGGAGCCCGTGATCGCGATCACCGGTGCGGTCACTTGGCGAGCAAAAAGCTCAATCTCACCGATTAATGTTTGACCGCGCGCTCGGGCCCGTTGGAAGACCGGTGCGCGCGTATCCACACCCGGGCTGACAATAATTTCACGGGCCCGGCTAATGATTGTCTCGTCAAATCCACCGGTAATCAGTTCAACCTGCGGATAACGGGCCTGCAACGCAGCAGCCTGCGGCGGGTGCTCGCGACTGTCCATGACCGCGAGGGGAACGCCCTGAGCGGTCAAATGCTCGGCGGCCGCCAAACCGGACTCACCCAGCCCGATAATGACCGTATCGATGGATGGCGCCGTTTGCTTCATCGCCTCGCCCATCATCGCAGCTTCAACGTTGCTAGGCCGACCAGGACCAAGACCACGGAGATAATCCAAAAGCGCACAATCACGCGTGGTTCCGGCCAGCCTTTAAGTTCAAAATGGTGATGGAGCGGCGCCATGCGAAAAATCCGCCGGCCCGTGCGTTTGTACCAGAGCACCTGCAACATGACCGAGACAGTTTCGGCCACGAAGACACCGCCCATGATGAAAAGCACGATCTCCTGACGCACCAGCATGGCCATCATGCCCAGTGCGGCACCCAGCGCGAGGGCGCCGATATCACCCATAAATACCTGGGCCGGGTAGGTGTTAAACCAGAGGAAGGCGAGCCCCGCCCCTACCAATGCCCCAACAAATACCGCAAGTTCGCCAACGCCGGCGACGTAAGGAATACCGAGATATTCCGCGAAATTCACATTACCGCTGGCATAGGCAAAGATGCCCAACGCACCGCCAACGAGGACCGTCGGCATAATGGCAAGCCCATCGAGGCCATCGGTCAAGTTGACAGCATTCGATGCACCCACCACCACCAACCAGGTCAAGGGAACAATGAAAATACCTAGCGGGATCACCACATCTTTGAGCAGAGGCACAATGAGTGCCGTCTCAATCGGCGTGCTGGCTGTGGCGTAGAGCACCGCACCCGCAATTAATCCAGCGATCGTCTGCCATAAAAACTTGGTACGTGCCCGCAGACCTTCGCTGTTGCCACGGGTGAGCTTTAGCCAGTCATCAACGCCACCGATCAGACCAAACACCAATGTTGTGATCAGGACCAACCAGACGTGGCGATTGGTGAGATCGCCCCAAAGCAGCACGGCGACGGCAATACCAACCAACATTAAGGCGCCGCCCATCGTCGGCGTTCCGGCTTTGGAGTAGTGGCTGACCGGCCCCTCTTCTCGCACCTGCTGACCAACGCGATAACGCTCCAGGCGCCGAATGAGCATGGGGCCGACCAAAAGCCCGATACCCAGTGACGTCAAGGTGCCGAGAATGGCGCGGAACGTCAGATACTGAAAAACGTTAAATGGGCTATAGAGCGCCTGGAGTTGTTCCGCCAGCATTAGCAGCATGCCGCATCCTCCCTAGTGCTCGGCGTGACCAGACCAGCAACAATGCGCTCCATACCAGCGGACCGAGACCCTTTTACGAGCACTTGAACGTCTGGGGTGATCGCCGATTGCAACGCCCGAATCAGGCTCGCGTGGTCGGTGTAAACTTCGGAGGGCTGCCCATACGCTTCGGCGGCTTTGGCAGCGAGCGGCCCCAGCGCAAACAGCCGCGCCACACCCAGCGCCCGGGCGCGGCGTCCAGCTTCAAAATGCAGCTCGGAGGCTTGTTCGCCCAGCTCAGCCATATCGCCTAAGACAAGCCATAGCGGCCGTGAGGCGACAGCCAATGTTTCCAGGGCGGCGGTCAGCGACGCCGGATTGGCGTTGTAGCTATCATCGATCACGACACTGCCATTCGGACCAGCGCATGCTTCTAGGCGCCCTGCCACCGGCTTCACCGACTCAAGCCCCGCTTTAATCGCCGCGGCATCAGCGCCTGCTGCCGACGCGGCGGTGGCCGCTGCCAGTGCATTGGCGCTGTTATGCGCTCCCAATAACGGCAAGCGCACCGTCAGCTCGCCCGAGGGCAGCCGAATACGTAATGTCCCGTCGGCCAGACGCTCACCACTGACTTCGGCGGAACGGCCCTCAAGGCTAAAGCGCTGAATATGACAATGTGCCGCCTGCTGCTCCCATTGCGCGGCAAATTGATCGTCCCCGTTAATAATGGCGTCGGCACCGGACGGCAGCGATTCAAAGATCTCCCCTTTGCAACGAGCAATGGCTTCCAGACTGCCAAAACGCGCGAGATGCGCAGGCCCGGCATTATTCACCAAGCCAATCCGCGGCCGGGCCCAACTGGCCAACAGCGCAATATCGCCAGGCTGACCGCAGCCCATCTCAACCACCGCAAATCGATGTTCGGGATTGAGCCGGCACAATGTCAGCGGCACGCCTAACTCGTTGTTGCGGTTGCCCTCCGTCGCCAGCGTTGGCCCAACCTGACTGAGGATGGCCGCCAGCATTTCCTTGACTGTGGTTTTGCCATTACTGCCGGTCAAGCCAATGACGGTGGCCCGGCTTCGGCTGCGCGCATAGCAGGCAATTTCCACTAATAACCGGCGCGGATTGTCCACGCACCACTGTGGCAAATCGACGTCGACGAACCGCTCAACCAATGCGGCAGCAGCGCCTGCCTGGGCTGCAGCGGCCACAAAATCATGACCATCGGCTGATTCACCCGGTAGCGCGACGAATAGATCACCCGACTGGATGGCACGGGAATCAATCGCGACACCCTGAACTAACACATCTTCGCCTCGGCAGCGCCCACCCAACTCGGTAGCCAGTGCTTTGAGCCGTATCGCTTCCATCAGCCGGCCCTCCGCTGCTGCCAGCCGACCACCACCTCGCGATCACTGAATGGATGCGCAACACCGGCGATAATCTGCTCGCATTCATGGCCCTTACCGGCAATTAGCACCACATCGTCCGCCGCGGCCGAGGACAAGGCGCGCTCTATGGCGGCGCCACGTTCCTCAATCACTCGACAGTCCGTGGCTTCAGCACAGCCCGTCTGAATGTCGGCAATGATGTCCTCAGGGCACTCCCCACGCGGGTTGTCGCTAGTGAGGACCACTACGTCGGCAAACCGACTCGCCACCGCCCCCATCATCGGCCGCTTGCCGGGGTCGCGTTCTCCGCCACAACCAAAGACGCACCAAAGCCTTCCGCGAGTGTGTTCGCGCAAAGCGCTTAATACCGCCTCCAAGGCGCCAGCCGTATGGGCATAATCAATTACCGCGAGCGGCCCCGCGGCGGTAACGAAGCGCTCCATGCGTCCGGGGACAGGCTGCAGCCGCGACAGGGCCTGCAGTGCGTTTTCAATCGGCTGCTCATCCAACACAGCGCCAAGCGCGGCGGTTGCGTTCATGGCATTAAATCGGCCAAAAAGCGGCAGCTGCACCGTGTGGTTTTGCGCCTGCCGATGCAGCACAAAAGTCAGCCCATCCGGTCTAGCTTGCAGGTCGATTATCTGCAAGTCAGCCGAGGCCTGTTCGCCATAACTCACTACTTCGATCGATTGGCTTGCCTTGGCGGCCAGATCGGCGCCAACGGCATCGTCAAGATTGAGGACCTGTCGGCGGAGACTGGGCCAGGCAAATAACCGGCGCTTCGCTGCATGGTAGGCCTCAAGCGTGCCGTGATAATCCAAATGATCGCGGCCAACATAAGTAAGAATGGCCGTGTCAAAAGGCACAGCGTCGACGCGATGCTGGGCGAGGGCATGTGAGGAGACCTCCATGACCACCGAGCGCACCCCCTGCGCATGCAATGTCGCCAAACTCTGCTGCAAAGTCACCGCATCGGCAGTGGTATGCGTTGAGGCAGCTAGTGCGCCGAGCCGCCCCCAACCAACGGTGCCCAACACAGCCGCATTGCCTTCAAGCGCCTCAAGCAGCTGTACAGCGTAATGCGCTACCGAGGTCTTACCATCGGTGCCGGTCACACCAATCATGCGCATGGCTTGCGCCGGTTCACCGTAAAACCGTGCCGCAATGGCACTGACGCAGGCACCCAGCGCAGTCAGGGGCAACGAGACCGCGCCGGCGGCCCGACATTGCTCGGCAATCCGCGCTGCATCAATCCCCTCGGCCTGCTCCCATGCCACCACGGCAGCGCCGGCCGCAAGCGCTTGGTCCAGGTGAGCGATGCCATGCTGCTGCGTCCCGGCCAATGCAAAAAAGACATCACCTGCCTGCGCCTTTCGCGAGTCCAGCGTCATACCGGTGACTTGAACATCCCCCAGTTCACCCGCTTCTGCCCAGGGCGCGAACAGCTGCTTGGCAGACATTGACCAACTCATGGCTGCCCCCCGCCGGCGACCGTTATCCCTCCGTCCTCCAGCGGACGGTCTGGCGTGACGTTGTAGAGTCGCAGGGCATCCCCAACCACGGCCTGGAAGACCGGACCAGCGACGGGGCCGGCGTAATACTGTTCCCCGCCGGGCTCATCGATGGTGACGACGGCGATAAAGCGCGGATCATCGGCCGGGGCCATGCCGGCAAATGTAGAGATATAACGGCGTTCGGCATACCCGCCTGCCACGGCCTTACGGCTAGTGCCTGTCTTGCCGGCAACGGCATATCCGGCAATGGCTGCCTGCGTTGCCGTGCCACCACTGCGAGTCACCGAGGTCATCATCTGCCGAACTTCGCGGGCCAGTGCCGGCGCCAATACCGGTGTTGCCGGCGGTGTTTGCGCCCCCACCAACAGGCGCGGCGTGAGTAATTGGCCATCATTGGCAAAGACGCTATACGCGCGCGCTAGCTGGAGGTTGGTGACCGACATGCCGTAGCCAAAGGCTAAGGTGGCGCGTTCGACCGGCCGCCGTGACGGAACCGGCGCCAAAAAACCCCCCGCTTCGCCCGGGAAGGCGATACCGGTTGGCTGCCCCAAGCCCACCTCATTGAGAACCTGCCAGACGCGGCCTGGCTCCATCTCTAATGCCAGCTGCGCCGCGCCGACATTACTCGATTTACGCAAAAGCCCTTCAATATCAAGCTCGCCAAAGTCGCGCACATCCCGGACCTGATGGGAGCCCACACGCATGACACCGGGGCTGGTGTTGAGCTGAGAGTCGGCAGTAAACAGGCCACTGGCCAGCGCCGCCGCTACCGTGAAGGGTTTGGTCACCGAGCCCGGCTCGTAAATATCGGTAACCACCCGATTACGGTAACGCCCGCCGGTGATATCCGAGCGACGATTGGGGTTAAAAGCCGGTTGGTTCACCATCGCCAGGATGTCGCCATTGCGCGCATCCATCAGCACCAAAGAACCGCCGCGGGCGGCATTCTGCTCTACCGCGCGCTTCAGTTCGCGATAGGCGATGTACTGCAGCCGTTTGTCGATGGTTAACGTGAGGTCCTGCCCTGGAGCCGGTTCACGCAGACGCTCAACATCCTCAATGGTACGACCCAAGCGGTCACGCAGGACACGCTTAGCCCCAGGCTCACCGGAGAGCCAGTCGTTGTAGGCCAGCTCCAAGCCTTCCTGGCCCTGATCATCGATGTCCGTGAAGCCCAGCACATGGCCGGTGACCTCGCCCGCGGGATAAAACCGCCGGTACTCACGCTGCAAATGCACACCCGGAATCTCGAGTGCCATGGCGGTTTCAGCCAATGTGGGATCGACGTGCCGGCGCAGATAAAAGAATTCCCGCGTCTGGCGCGCCGCCAATTCACTGCGCAGCCCACCGGCATCCAACCCGAGCGCCTCGGCCAGCGCCGACAGCTGTTCCGGAGCCGCCTCTTCCAGCAAGACACCTGGCTCGGCCCAAACTGAGTCGACGGGCGCACTAATGGCGAGCGGTTCGCCGTTGCGGTCATAGATGGCGCCACGATGCGCCGGCAGTGTCTCGACGCGCAGGTGACGCTGATCACCTTGACCTTGCAAAAAGTCCCCTTCCAACAGCTGCAAGGAGACGGCCCGCGACATCAAAACCAGCGGCAGCGATAGCAAGACCAACATCACTATCCATCGGCGCCAAGCCGGCAACACAATGCCGTTGCTCTGAGCCTGCCGATTCATTGCTTCAACTCCGCTTGGTCGAGCCATAGCAGCGTGGTCTCTTCCGCGGTCGGGCGACGCAACGAAAGTGCATCAGTGGCAATTTGCTCAACGCGGGAATGCATGGCCAGTGCGCCCTGTTCTAATCGCAACCGAGACCATTCCGTATTCAGGGCATCCCGCTCATCCCGCAGCGATTCCAGAGTTAGGAACAAACTCCGGTTTTGGTGTTTCACCTCGACCACCGCAATAGCCGACGCAATGACCGCGGCGGCCAACAACAAAACCATGACCACAGGCCGCTTCATGGCAAACGCTCCGCGACTCGCAGCGTGGCGCTTCTGGCCCGTGGGTTTGTCGTGCATTCCGCAGCGCTGGGGCGCACGGCTCGGCCGATGCGACGCAAACGCGGTTGCAATTCCGGCGGAACAACACCAACACCCGGCGGCAGATTGCCGACTTGGCTGTTGCGATGAATGAACCGTTTCACGCGGCGATCCTCGAGCGAGTGAAAACTAATCACCACCAGACGCCCCTGCGGGCCTAATAGATCGCAAACCTCGTCCAGCAGGCGCTCCAGCGAGCCCAGCTCATCATTCAGGTGAATGCGGATGGCTTGAAAGCTTCTTGTCGCTGGATGCTTGCCAGGTTCCGGCCGTGGTACCGCTTCGGCAATCAAGGTGGCTAACCCGGTGGTCGTCGCGGGCAACTCTCCCGCATCCCGCGCTGCACAGATGGCCCGAGCAATGCGTCGGGCAAAACGCTCTTCACCGAAATCCTTGAGCACTTTGGCCAGGCTGCGCTCATCGACGCGCTGCAGCCACTCGGCCGCGGTCTCACCCGCGGCATTATTCATACGCATATCAAGCGGGCCTTCGCGCAAAAAACTGAAGCCTCGCTCCGGCAGATCGAGCTGCGGCGAAGAAACGCCAAGATCAAGCAGAATGCCCGCAACCCGTCCCGCTAACCCTGCAGCGCGTAAATGCGCACCAATATCAGCGAAGTTGGCCTGCAGAATATGACAACGAGGATCATTGCCATGCCGCGCCGTGGCCATGGCCACGGCACTGGGATCGCGATCGACCAACCAAATACAGGCGCTGTCATCGAGTGCGGAGATTAACGCCATGGCATGCCCACCACGGCCATAAGTGCCGTCGACGTAAACACCGCCAGGCTTGGGCGCTAGCCCGTGCAGCGCCTCCTCCAGCAAAACGGGGCGATGGTCCATGGCAGTATCGGTCATGGCTTCCCCTACAACGACAACGATTCAAGATCGCCCGGCAGTTCCTCGGTCTCGGCGGCCTCCGCCAGCCATTCATCCCGACGCTGCGTCCAGGCTGACTCATCCCAGAGCTCGAACTTATTACCCTGACCAATCAGGACACTGTGTTTCTCGAGCCCTGCAAACGCCCGCAATGGCGCCGGCAACAAAATGCGGCCATTACCATCCAGCTGACACTCGGTGGCATGACCGATGAGCAAGCGCTGCAGTCGTCGGGCGGTGCGATTGAGACTGGGCAGACGCACCAGCTTTTGTTCGATGTGCTCCCACTCAGGCAAGGGGTAGATCAAAAGGCAATGATCACGATCCACCGTGACCACGAGGTTGCCGTCACAAAGTCCAGACAGCCGCTCGCGGTATCGGCTCGGCAATGCGATCCGACCTTTTGTATCCAGATTGATGTGGGTGACGCCCCGAAACATCAATTTTCCCCTGTGCTACCCGTGGAAACCATTTTCCACCACTTTTTCCCACTTAGGCACACACTCTAGACGTCATTCGACACAGCGTCAACCCGCCTGAAAACGAATTTTCTCCGTCATGACAGTAACTTACGGCAATCTTACGGGAGCGCTCGAGGCATAGGGATAAGCCCCGAAAAATCGGTTTTTAAAACATTGAGTTAAGGGAAAAGCGCGAGAAATCGCATTAATAAAGAAAAGTGGAAGCCGGCCTATAAGCCGGGTTCTGTTAAAGGCAACCATTCATCTGGGATGCATGTCGCCATGCACCTCATGCAACCTACCCGGGAGCCGCGCGGGCCACGCGTCTGCTCCCCTATTTGGTCTTGCTCCGGGTGGGGTTTACCGTGCCACAACGTGTTACCACATGTGCGGTGCGCTCTTACCGCACCCTTTCACCCTTACCTGATCCTCCCAGGGAGGCCATCGGCGGTCTACTCTCTGTTGCACTAGCCGTCGGCTCGCGCCGCCCAGGCGTTATCTGGCACCCTGCCCATCGGAGCCCGGACTTTCCTCCACACCGCAAGGGTGCAGCGGCTGCCCGGCCGACTTCCAAGTTGATTATATCAGTCTCGCGCGATGTCAGCGGCCATTGGATAGAGCGTATTGACCGGCTGACCAGTCACAGCCGATGCAATACGGGCCGAGGCTTTCGCCCCCAGCCCCTCGGCGCGCAACAGAGCCAGCAGTTCGCGTGGAGCCACCGCCGCCGTCTGCGGCGCGGCTTCAACCGCCGGAGCGAGCACAATAACCAATTCACCGCGCACCGTATTCGGATCTGCGTCAACCTGGGCCATGACGGTTGCAAGGGGCCCGGTGAGGACTTGTTCAAAGCGTTTAGTAAGCTCTCGGCATAGGGCAATCTCCCGCGCTTCGCCGACAACGGATGCCATATCCGCTAGCGTTGCTTGCAGACGACGCCCCGCTTCAAACACAACAACACTGTAGGCAAAACAAGAGAGCGCTTTTAAACGCTCGCGCCGAGCCTGACCACGGGCCGGCAAAAAGCCTTCAAAGAAAAAACGATTAGTTGGCAATCCAGCAATCGAGAGCGCGGCGGTGACGCTGGAGGGCCCTGGTATCGCCACCACCTCAATGCCCGCCTGACGCACCGCGCGCACCAGCCGATAACCGGGGTCACTAATCAAAGGCGTCCCCGCATCGCTGACTAAAGCAATCGATTCTCCGGTGAGTAATTGCGCCACCAACCGCTCAGCGCGATCGGCCTCGTTATGCTCATGCAGGCTAATCATCGGCGTGTGAACACCCAGATGGGCCAAAAGCTTTTGCGTCTGGCGGGTATCTTCGGCCGCAATACGATCCACCTGAGCCAGTGTTGCCTGTGCCCGTGTCGAAATATCACCCAAGTTACCAATCGGTGTGGCCACTACGAAAAGCTTGCCTGCCGTGTTTGACACGTTTGATCTCCGGAATCGATACTTTGTTAGGCCCGACCGGCAGTCTAACCGGTCCCCTAACTGACCGCGAGGAACGCCCTTGACCGCTCTGCGCCCGGCTTTTGCCCTGATCGTTGCACTGTTCGTTCTCGCCGGCTGTGCTTCCATGCTGCCCAGTACTGATCGGCTTAGCGCAGAATTCCAATCGCCACAGCTTGATGACGCACAGGCGGCGCTTGCGGTTGAAGACCTAGTGAGTGCAGTCACATTGCTGCGGATGGCGGCAAATCAAGCCGACGGCGCCGTTGCCAGAGAACTACAACTCGAGGCCGCGGTATTGGCCCTCGCGCTCGACGACAGGGTCTTGGCACAACGGCTGCTGGCAGCCGGCGGCTGGAGCGATAACGCCCGCATCACAGCGCTGCGCACCATGCTCGAGACTCAGCTCAACGGCGATCTCGATCCGGCCAGTCGGGCACGACGACTTGCCGCGCTCGACGGCTTTCTGTCACCCCGTACCGAGCCTTGGCGACTGCAATGGCTAAGCCAAGCTCACCTCAATGCCGACGCGCCCTTGGCGGCTGCGCAAGTCATGCTAAAAGCCTCCGCGCAGGCAACATCGGCGGGGATGTATCGACGTGCCGAGGCGCAACTCTGGCAAGCATTGATGCAAATGCCAGTCGAGCAACTGACGCAACAGCATGACCGAACGGCTAACAGCAGCGAACGCAGCTGGACGGACTTTGCACTTGAGGTTAAAGCCCGACTGCTAGACCCCGATGCCATGCGGGCCTACCTCGTACAAACACAGTGGCAAGGCCGATTGGCTTCGCCATTATTGCTCGACCGCATCACGGCGGTGCAACGAGCCTTACTCTCACCGCCACGCGCCGTCGCCGCGCTGCTCCCGTTGAGCGGGGAATTACAAACTGCCGGCGAGGCAATTCGGCGGGGCATCCTCGCTGCTCACTACGCAACGCCCGCGGCCATGCGGCCCGAACTACAATTTATCGATGTTGGCCCCGCCGGCATGGATCCGGTTAACGCCTATCGGCGCGCGGTAGCCGACGGCGCAGGCATGGTTATCGGGCCGCTTGCCAAACCCGCGGTCAGTCAACTGCTAACCGCAACGGTGCCCTCGGTCCCCATCATTGCGCTCAATCGCGCGGAAACATCCACAAATCGCCCGGGTTTCTACCAATTTGGCCTGGCACCCGAAGATGATGCCCGGGCCATTGCGGCGCTCGCCATCGAGCTTGGCTATGAACGCTTGCTGACCTTTGGTGCTGCAGACCGCTGGGGCGCGCGGGTGGCGAATGCCTTTGCCACCGCCTTTGAAGAGGCCGGCGGCGAGGTGGTTGCTCAGGCGCGGTTCCCATTGCAACAAGACGATCTTGCCGAACCTATTCGGGCACTCCTCAATCTTGACCAAAGCGACGCCCGCAGCGAACGCATCCGGAGCATCACTGGCGAGCGCTTTCGTCATGAGCCACGCCGACGCGAGGATATTGATGGCGTGTTTATCGCGGCATTTGAACAAAGTGCGCGGCTAATTATCCCGCAGCTGCGCTTCCATCGCGCCTTCGATCTCCCGGTATTCGGTACCAGCCAAAGCTATCCGGTGTTTGAGAGCGAGGTCGCCAATGCTGACCTCGCCGGCATGTGGATGACGCGGCTACCCTGGCTACTCGGGCGCGCCAATGAAGCGCTCGACCAAGGCGTTGCTCTACAGCTAGACAATGCCTTTCCCGATCTTCGTCATGGCCCACTGACGGCACTTGGCATCGATAGCTACCGGCTGTTGTATGGCGTTGAGGCGCTCGCACTCAACCCCACGCTCCAACAAGCGGCGGCTACGGGTCGGTTAAGTGTCGACACGGCAGGCCGGATCCAGCGCCAGCTGCCGGCGGTGCAAGTCACCAGTCGCGGGCTGCGTCAAACGGACAATTGGCTGCCATGAGCCGCATTGCGCAAGAAACCGGCAAGGCGGCCGAAGATCAGGCATGCGACTACCTCTTCCAACGGGGACTGCAATGCCTGCAGCGAAATTTTCGAATTCGACGCGGCGAGATTGACCTCATTATGCGAGAGGGTGATGAGGTCGTTTTTGTTGAAGTCCGGGCCCGGAGCGGTGGTCAGTTTGGGGATGGCATCGACAGCATCACCCGCAGCAAACAAAAACGGCTGATCGCCGCGGCGGCAGCTTGGTTACAACGTCAACGACACGAACCCGCAACCCGATTTGACGTAGTAAGCATTGATGGCCACGGCCAGGCCACATGGATACGGGACGCTTTTCGCGTTGACGACTAAAACGCAATAAGGAACTCAATTGGCATGAACCCGAGTGAACGTATCGCCCAGCACTTTCATGAGAGCATTCAGACCAAACAGGTCGCCCTTGACCAACTCCGCCCGTTTATCGAGAAGGCCGGCATTCGAATGGCTGAATGCCTTCAGCGCGAAGGCCGAATTCTTGCCTGCGGTAATGGAGGGTCAGCCGGGGATGCCCAACATTTCTCCTCTGAGCTGCTCAACCGGTTTGAGATGGAACGACCGGGACTCCCCGCGATTGCGCTCACCACCGACAGCTCAACCATTACCTCCATTGCCAATGATTATGACTACAGCGAGGTCTTCGCGCGGCAGGTGCGAGCATTAGCGCATCCGGGTGATGTCTTGTTGGCCATCAGCACCAGCGGCGGCAGCGCCAATGTCATTCGGGCCATTGAAGCAGCGCATGATCGCGGCGCCAGTGCGGTGGTCTTATCAGGCCGAGACGGCGGCCCCATGGCCTTGAAGCTTGAGGAAAATGATATCGAGATCAGGGTGCCGGCGGAGGTGACCGCACGCATTCAAGAGGTGCATCTATTGGTCATCCATTGTCTCTGCGATCTCATTGACCGACAGCTTTTTGGCCAATAAGCGAAGTTATTTAACGACACGTAAGCCCGGCCGCCCCGGCTCAGGGCTGGGCTTTTCATCCTCGGGTGGTGACGGTGGCGGGTCACCCTCACCATCCTCACTGCTAAAGAGCATGCCACGGCCATTTTCACGGGCGTAAATCGCTAGCACTTCCGCCATTGGCACATACACATGCCGCGCCTGTCCGGCAAAGCGGGCATCAAACGCCACTGCTTCATTGCCCAGGTCAAGCCCGCGCACCGCCGTGGGGGAAACATTCAACACCAACCGGCCTTCCTCGGCGTATTCCAGGGGGGCCTGAATGTCTTCCGCCTCGGCGTTAACCAAGAGATGAGGAGTGAGGCCGTTATCGACAATCCAGTCGTAAAGCCCCCGCAGAAGATACGGACGACTCGGCGTCATAATCCCTAGCGCATTGCCTGTTCGGCTGCGGTAAGACTGGCTTGAAAAGGCTCGCGTTCAAACAGACGCTCCGCATAGGCTGAGATCGCTTCTGCTTCGGCTGGCAGCTCAACGCCATAATGGCTAAGACGCCAGAGCAACGGAGCGAGCGTACAGTCCATCATGGTGATTTCTTCGCTGAGAAAATAAGGCGTCCCGGCCGCAAAGACATCCGCGCTGGCGGCCAGACTCTCGGCAAGTTCTCGTCGGAGGGCAGCACGACGCCGTTTGTCCTGCTGCTCAAGCTGAGTGAGCAATGCATACCAGTCGCGTTCAATACGGGAGATCACCAGTTTCGCCTTGGCCCGGGATACCGGATCAATGGGCATTAACGGCGGATGCGGGAAACGCTCGTCTAAGTACTCGCAGATCACCCTGGCGTCGTATAGAGCGAGATCGCGATCGACGAGGGTCGGCGTCTCGGCGTAGGGGTTAAGGTCGGCCAGATCCTCGGGCTGAACACCATCAGGTTCAACCTCAACCACCTCGACATTAATACCTTTTTCGGCCAACACCAGCCGCACCCGATGGCTTTCGAGTGCTGCTGGATCGGTATACAACCCAATAGTTGAGCGCTGGCTGAGAAGCACCGCCGGCACGCCTAGTTCTTCTGCCTGCCGACTCAGTGGACATCCCTCCAATACTCGCGCTTCATGAAGTAAGCCAGGATGGTAAAGATCAGCAAAAAGCCAATCACCCAAACACCCAGCTCCTGCCGCTTCGCCCGAACGGGTTCGGCCATGAATGCCATGAAGTTGGTGATGTCGCGGGTGGCCTGTTCGTAGGCAGCCGGCGTCATCGAACCCTGCTGCGCCTCTGGGAGACGAATATCAACTACTTTCATTTCGCCGCCCGATTCCTCGTAAACCGGCTCTGGCACACCCTGCAGCTGCCAGAGAACATGCGGCATGGAGGCGTTTTGTAGCAGCGTATTGTTCCAGCCGATGGAGGCATCCGGGTCGACATAGAAGCTATTGAGATAGGTGTACACCCAATCCGCACCGCGCGAGCGCGCTGTCAGTGACAGATCCGGGGGAGCCGCACCAAACCAGCTGGCGCCATCTTCGGGACGCATGGCGGCATTCATCACATCACCCGCCTCATAACCGCTATCCCAAATGAGATTTTCTTCAATCAGCTCCATCGAGACGCCGAGCTCTTCCGGCAAGGCATTCCAGCGCACGAATTTTGCCGCATGGCAGCCCATGCAATTATTTGCAAACAGCTGAGCGCCGCGCTGCAACGAGGCTTCGTCACTGACATCAACCTTGGCGTCCATCAGATCGGCATAGCCACCCGCGGCCATAGCCGATCCCGAAGCCAGTGCGGTCAGCAGAATGAATAAAAGCTTTCTCATTATTCCGTCACCCTTTCCGGCACCGGCTTGGTTTTCTCAAACCCGAACGCCGTATAGACGAACAGGAAGGCGAAGAAACCGAAGTACACGACGGTGAAGATCTGCGCCCACAGCGTGACCGTCAGGCCGAAATAAACCTCAGACGGGGCACGCAGGCCCAGGTAGCTGAGCACCACAAAGGCAAAAGCAAACAGCGCCAAGTTGATTTTGTGTCCGAGGCCCCGATAGCGGATGGAGCGGACCTTACCCCGATCAATCCAAGGCAGCAGGAACAGCAGGAAGATCGCTGCACCCATGGCCAACACGCCACCGAACTTATCCGGCACGGCGCGCAGGACGGAGTAGAAGGCCGTGAAGTACCAAACCGGCGCGATATGCTCGGGTGTTTGCAGCGGGTTGGCCGGCTCGAAGTTAGGCTTCTCGAGGAACAGCCCACCCATTTCTGGCGCGAAAAACACCACAGCCGCAAAGAAGATCAGG
Organism: Spiribacter sp.; assembly: GCA_965243155.1. Taxonomy (GTDB): domain Bacteria; phylum Pseudomonadota; class Gammaproteobacteria; order Nitrococcales; family Nitrococcaceae; genus Spiribacter. The sequence continues at coordinate 269,845 of CBDEUE010000003.1, forward strand.
AACACACCCAAGCCAAAGGTATCTTTGACTGTGTAGTACGGGTGAAACGGAATGCCGTCTTTCGGCTTGCCGTCTTTGCCTTTGACCTTTTTGATATCCACGCCGTCGGGATTATTAGAGCCCACTTCGTGCAGCGCGAGAATGTGGAAGACCACCAGACCAACCAACGCCAGCGGCAGCGCCACCACATGCAAGGCGAAGAAACGGTTCAGCGTAACGCCAGAGATGTTGTAGTCGCCCCGAATCCAGAGCGCCAGGTCCTCACCCACGAACGGGATGGCCCCGAACAACGAAATAATGACCTGCGCACCCCAATAGGACATCTGGCCCCAAGGCAGCAGATAACCCATAAAGGCCTCTGCCATCAGCAGCAAGTAGATGATCATGCCAAAGATCCAGATCAGCTCGCGCGGCTTCTGATAAGAGCCGTAGAGCATGGCGCGGAACATATGCAGATACACCACAACAAAGAATGCTGAGGCGCCGGTGGAGTGCATGTAGCGAATCAGCCACCCCCACTCAACATCGCGCATGATGTACTCGACCGAGGCAAACGCACCCTCAGCAGAAGGGTTGTAATTCATCGTCAGCCAGATGCCGGTGAGCAGCTGGTTAACCAGCACGATGAGTGCCAACGAGCCAAAGTAGTACCAAAAGTTGAAGTTTTTTGGGGCGTAATACTCACCAACATGCTCATTCCACATTTTGGTGAGCGGGAATCGGGCATCAATCCAACCCAGCATTCCACCCTGTGCTTTTGTTGTTGCGTCGCTCATCAGGCAGCCTCCGGATCCTCTCCGACCACAATCATGCCGTTATCGGCAATGCGGTGCGGAGGCACTACAAGATTGGTTGGCGCCGGCACACCCGCGTAGACGCGACCGGCCATATCAAACTTAGAACCATGACAGGGGCAAAAAAATCCGCCCTGCCAATCCGCATCCAGAGAACCGGCCTGCGGCATGTAAGAGGGTATGCAGCCAAGGTGCGTACAAATGGGCACCAGCACCAGAAATTCTGGGTCGATAGAGCGGTGCGCGTTCTGCGCATAGGCCGGCTGCTGAGAGGCAACGGCGGAGTCTGGATCGCGTAACTCGTCGTTCACTGAAGGCAACGCCTCAATGGCGGCTTCGGAGCGACGAATCACCCAGACCGGTTGGCCACGCCAGGTGATATTGACCTTCTGCCCCGGCTGGAGCGTGCTGGCATCAACTTCGACAGGAGCACCGGCAGCGCGAGTGGTCGCGCTCGGGTTCCAATAGGCAAGAAAGGGTACCGCCGTATAGGCTGCACCAACACCGCCGACAACAGAGACTGCACCGGTGAGAAAACGGCGTCGACTCTTGTTAGCGCCTTCCTGGGACATCTGGATTCCCCTACATGGGTAACGGACTCAAGGCAGACCATGTTTGTTGCGATTCTAGACTGGCCGCCCACCTGCGTGCGGTAGAATCCAACATCCGGCCTATTTCGTCAAGAAAAAACCCCGCCAAAAGGCGTTCTCAGGCACCCAAAACTTGCTTTCAATCAAGGGTTAAACTCAAGCCGGATTGGGATCATCAATAAACTGGTGCGAGATACCAAAATGCGCAGCTAAATGCTCGCCGAGCGCTTGCACTCCGCCACGCTCGGTGGCGTGATGGCCGGCTGCCAGATAGTGCAAGCCAAGTTCACGCGCTTCATGGGCGGTTGGCTCCGAAATCTCACCACTCAGATAGGCATCCACACCCAATGCCGCGGCATCGGCAATAAAGCGCTGGCCGCCCCCACTGCACCAAGCCAGTCGCTGGATCGGCCGATCTCCCACTTCCACCCTGACCGGTGGCTGGCCCAGACGCTCGGCCAGCCGATCGGCGAATTCATCAAGTCGCATGGGGCGATCCAATGTGCCGGACCAGAGCAAGCCCGGCACGCCCCCGGCCATGGCCGGTGTCTCCGGCGTCATATCAAGCGCTGCTGCCAACTGCGCATTATTGCCCCATTGCGGATGGACATCCAATGGCAAGTGCCAAGCAAATAGATTGATGTCGTGTGTGAGCAAAAGCCGAATACGTGCAGCCTTCATGCCAGTGATGGGTGCGGGCTCGCCCTTCCAAAAATAACCATGGTGGACCAGCACAGCATCGGCACCGGCTGCGATAGCATCCGTCAAAAAGCGCTGTGACGCGGTCACTCCCGTGACTAAATGGGTGATACTCGCCCGGCCCTCTACTTGCAGCCCATTGGGGCAATAATCAGCAAGCCCATCCGGATCAAGCTGCCGCTGCAAATAAGCCTGAAAGTCTCGACGGTGTACCATGTTGGTCCCATACCCCAAAAAACGAATAAAAAGAGTATAGAAGATGGCCCTACGTCGATTCATCCGCTTTCTGCTGAGCTATGTGCTCGTGGGGCTGATTGTGGCAATCGGCATTGTTTGGTTTGCTCCAAACTGGATACCCTCTCTGGAAGTTCAGACTCGCACATCCGGAGAGGAACAGGCGGCGCAACCAAGTGCGCGCGCACCCTATCCGTTCTCATATGCCGATGCTGTCGGTCAGGCAGCGCCATCGGTGGTGAATATTTATACCGCCACACGGGACCCCGATCCGCGCAATGCCTTGCTGAATGGGCCGTCGTTTGAAGAACTCTTTGGCGAGCACTCTGAAACTGCCGAGGCCCCGTTGGGCACATCGCTTGGGTCCGGTGTCCTCGTCACCGCTGAGGGGCATCTGCTCACCAACCATCACGTCATACGCGGTGCCGAACGCATTCAAGTTTTGCTAGCTAATGGCCGCACCGCACCGGCCCGTGTCGTTGGTACCGACCCAGAATCGGATTTGGCTGTCCTGCAGGTTGCGGGTACCCGCTTGCCTCACACTGCGCTGGCTTCATCGGCAGAATTGCAGGTAGGCGATGTGGTCTTTGCCATCGGCAATCCGTTTGGCGTAGGACAGACGGTGACACAAGGAATTATCAGTGCATTAGGTCGCAGTGAGCTGGGACTGGCGACCTTCGAGAACTTCATTCAAACCGATGCCGCCATTAATCCGGGCAATTCAGGCGGGGCGCTCATCAATGCGCGCGGTGAGGTGATTGGCATTAACACGGCTATCTTTAGTCAGACTGGCGGCTCCAGCGGCATTGGCTTTGCTATTCCAGGCAATCTTGCTCGCGCCGTGCTCAGTGACATTATTGAACATGGCCGTGTCATTCGCGGCTGGATTGGTGTGCAGGTTGTTGATGATGGCGGTGCCGGTGCGTTGGTCGGCGATATTTTGCCCAACGGTCCTGCAGATATTGCTGGCCTGCAACGAGGTGATCGCATTCTGGCCATGGAGGATCAGCAGATTGCCTCGGTGCGTGAGCTGCTCGATCGTGTGACCCGTCGCAACCCAGGCGAGGTCATCACCCTAGTCGGCGAGCGCGGGGCAAGCTCTATGCAATGGCGGGTGAATATCGCGGAGCGACCGACCAACCTTGGACCGACTGGACCACGCCGGCCGCCTCTCCCCTAATCCTCTGCACCCGCCTGATAGCGATACTCCGCCGAGCGCGCATGGGCGGTGAGCCCCTCGGCATAGGCTAACTGGGCCGCGACCGGCCCCAGCGTGGCGACACCAGCAGCCGAACAGTCCACTAGGCTAGTTGATTTGCAAAAATCCAAAACGCCAAGCGGCGATGCAAATCGCGCCGTACGCGACGTAGGTAGAACATGACTAGGCCCGGCACAGTAGTCGCCTAAGGCCTCGGGGGTGTAGCGGCCAAGGAATATCGCACCCGCATGATGAATTGCCTCGGCCAAGCGCTCAGGCTCGACCACGGAGAGTTCTAAATGCTCTGGCGCAATGGTATTGGCAATATCCGCGGCTTCAGCAAGATCGCGCACACAGATCAATGCACCCCGACGCGCCAATGAGGCACGAATAATCTCCGAGCGCTCCATCTCGGGCAGCAGTCGCTCCATGGCGGATTGCACGTCATCGAGATAGCGCGCCTCGGGACAAATCAACAGCGCTCGGGCGTCCTCGTCATGCTCTGCCTGCGAGAAAAGATCCATGGCAATCCAGTCCGGATCGGTCTGGCCATCACAAATCACCAAAATCTCTGAAGGCCCGGCCACCATATCGATGCCAACATGTCCAAAGACCCGTCGCTTGGCCTCGGCGACGTAGGCGTTGCCAGGACCAACAATTTTATCTACGGCGGGCACGGTGTCTGTGCCAAAGGCTAGGGCTGCGACCGCTTGCGCGCCCCCCAGCAAAAACAGCCGATCAACGCCCGCGAGGGCAGCGGCTGCCAACACCATCGGCGCAATCTCGCCACCGGGTGCCGGCGCCACCATAATAATTTCGTCAACACCAGCCACCCGGGCCGGAATCGCATTCATCAAGACCGATGACGGATAAGCCGCCTTGCCACCGGGCACGTAAATCCCCACCCGCTCCAGTGGACGAATCTTTTGACCAAGCTTTGTGCCGTCGGCCTCGGTATGCGACCAATCGGTTGGCCGTTGATGTAAGTGATATTCACGAATCCGCGCTGCAGCCGTCTCTAGCGCTTCACGATCCGCTGCCGCCAACTCGGCCAGTGCTGCCTGACAACGCTGCACCGGCACTTCAAGCTCGGCGGCATCATCGACGGCAAGGCCATCGAACTTTGCGCTCAGCGCGCACAACGCCTCGTCGCCACGCGCACGAACATCCGCAATAATCTCGGCCACCGCAGACTCCACGCTATGCGTGGCGCCATCATCCCAGTCGGTCAGGGCTTTCAGTTGATCGGCGAAATCCGGCTGAGTAGTACTCAGCCGCTGTATTTCCAACATGTACTCACCTGTTTTGCTGTGCAGCCACAACGGCTTCGATACGCTCAAGCAGCGGTCGGATGTTGCGGTGGGAAAGCTTCATGGATGCCTTATTGACCACTAAACGCGAGCTAATATCCGCAATCAGCTCAAGCGGCGCTAAGCCATTGGCCCGCAGCGTGTTGCCTGTATCCACCAAATCAACAATGGCGTCGGCCAGACCCACCAAGGGGGCCAACTCCATTGAGCCGTAGAGCTTGATCAGATCGACCTGGCGCCCCTTGGCGGCGAAATGACGACGCGTAATATTGACAAACTTTGTCGCGACTCGGATGCGCCGCCCATCAAGGCTGGCGTCTGGCCGTCCCGCCACCATCAAACGGCAGCGCGCGATACCCAGATCAATGGGTTCATAAAGGCCATGGCCGCCCTGCTCCATCAGCACATCTTTGCCGGCGACACCTAAGTCCGCACCCCCATGCGCCACGTAGGTTGGCACATCCGTTGCCCGGACGATAATTATTCGCACATTGGGGTCGGTCGTCGGCAACACCAGGTTACGACTGGTCTCCGGATCCTCTAATGGCTCAATCCCAAGTGGCTGCAGCAGAGGGAGGGTTTCCTCAAGGATGCGCCCTTTTGACAGGGCAATGGTCACAATATCAGGCATGGTGACGAGCACTCTCCCCGGGCATGCGTCGTATATCGGCACCCAATTGGGCCAGCTTCTCCTCGATGCACTCATACCCACGATCAATGTGATAAATCCGATCGACGAGGGTGTCACCCTCACTCACCAAACCCGCGAGCACTAGGCTTGCCGATGCCCGCAAGTCGGTCGCCATGACTGGCGCCCCGGTCAGTCGCTCCACGCCATTGCTAATCGCTGTATGCCCCTCAAGGCGTACATCAGCCCCCATCCGCTGAATCTCGAGGACATGCATAAACCGGTTTTCAAATACCGTCTCGGTAACCATCCCCATACCATCGGCGACCGCGTTTAACGCGCAAATTTGCGCCTGCATATCGGTGGGATAAGCCGGATAGGGGGCAGTACGCACGGTCACGGCTTTGGGCCGTCGACCTTGCATGTCCAGGTCGATCCAATCCTCGCCTAGGTCCACCTCGGCGCCACTCTCGCGCAGCTTGCTGATCACCGCGTCTAGCAAATAAGGGGCGGTATTTTTGAGCCTTACCCGGCCACCGGTCATCGCGGCGGCCACTAAAAACGTACCCGTCTCAATACGATCCGGCAGGACATCATAGTGCGCGCCCTGCAAACGCTCGACACCTTCGATGGTGATGGTGTCCGTGCCAGCGCCGCTGACCTTGGCCCCCATGCTATTCAGGCAATTGGCCAAATCCACCACCTCGGGTTCACGGGCAGCATTCTCGATCACTGTGGTGCCATCGGCGAGCGTGGCGGCCATCATCAGGTTTTCCGTGCCGGTGACCGTGACCAGATCCATCACCAAACGCGCTCCCTCGAGGCGGGTACAGCGGGCCCGGATATAACCATTTTCAACACTAATCTCCGCACCGAGAGCACGCAGACCTTCGACATGGAGATTCACGGGCCGGCTTCCGATAGCGCAACCGCCCGGTAGCGAGACATCGGCCTCGCCATATCGCGCGAGCAACGGCCCCAACACCAATATGGAGGCCCGCATGGTTTTCACCAATTCGTAGGGCGCATGACAGTTATCGAGCTGGGTAGGATCGAGCTCGACTCGCATGCGCTCATCCACGGTAAGCCGCACCCCCATCCGCCCCAGCAGTTCCATCGTCGTGGTGACGTCATGCAAATCCGGAATATTGCCGATTACGGAGGCTTTATCGGCCAGCAGCGTGGCGGCCATAATCGGCAGCGCCGCATTTTTGGCACCGGAGATGCGAATATCCCCGGAGAGTGGCTTGCCGCCGCGAATGAGTAACCGCTCCACCCGCTCAGTCCTTTTCCGCCGCGGCTTGCGCCGGCGTCAGTGTCCGCATCGAAATGGCATGCAGGACTTCGCTGTCGATGTGGGCCTGTAACAGGTCATAGACCAGCCGATGCCGCCGCAGCAACGACAGTCCCTCAAAATCGGCGGAAACGATTCGCGCCTGAAAATGCCGTCCGTCTCCGATGACATCGATCTCGGCATCCTTTAGACCTGCCTGCAGCAGGGCGCGAATGGACTCAGGTTCCATCATGACTCAGTCATCTCCATCGTCTTGGGCCATCAGCCCTAACAGTGTATCAACCCCGCTGATGCGCGCGAGCCGGATCAGTCCGGATGGCGCGTTGGCAATAGCCAGTTCACCGCCTGCCGCCTGCAGTTGCCGCTGCCACTCCACTAATAGCGCGAGCCCGGCACTATCAACGGCTTCCAGCGCTGCAAGATCGAGTTGATGCGCGCCCTTGGCCACCGGCAAATCGGCGACGAGCTGGCTCACCGCCGGAGCTCGCAAAATGCCGCTGAGGCGGTAGCCCTGGGTAACATCACCGCTAATGGTTGCCCCGTCGCCCTCATTGTTGCCTCGGGCCTGCTGACTCAATCCTCACCTCCAGCAGACTGGTTGTAGAGAAATTGGCCAACGATATCCTCGAGCACCAGAGCGGAGCGCGTCAGGGTAATTTCGTCACCTTCGGCAAGAGAATCCGGCATACCGCCCGGCTCTAACGAAATGTATTGCTCCCCCAACAATCCGGATGTGCGAATACTCGCTGCCGTATCACTGGGCAAGTCATTAAATTGCGCATCAATATTGAGCGTCACCCGGGCTTCAAATCGCGCGGCATCTAAGTTGATGGCCTCCACTCGGCCGATTTGCACCCCGCCTAGGCTTACCGGTGCACGCTCACGCAGACCGCCAACATTTTGGAAGTAGGCGTAGACGGTATACCCATCGGCACGCTGAAATGCCGTGATGTTGCTGACCTGCATGGCCAGGACAAACAATGCGGCAAGCCCAGCGGCGACGAAAGCGCCCACCGTGATTTCCATACTGCGCGTATTCTCCACCTGGACTTCCTCCCTTAATCGAACATCAGTGCTGTGAGGACGAAATCGAGCCCCAGCACGACCAGCGAGGTCACCACGACCGTTCGCGTGGTTGCCCGGCTCACGCCATGTGAGGTGGGCATGCAATCATAACCGTTAAACACTGCAATCCAGCCCGCCGCCAGACCAAACAAAATGCTTTTGATCAGTCCGTTAAGGACATCATCAGCAAAGCTCACCTGTGCCTGCATCTGTGACCAGAACGAACCGCCATCAATACCCAGCATTGCCGTGCCCACCAAATAGGCACCGATAATGCCAAGTAAGGTAAAGATCATCGCCAGCAATGGCAGTGAAATGAGCGCCGAGAGCAAGCGTGGGGCACAAATCCGCCGCTCCGGATCCACGGCCATCATCTCCATTCCAGAGAGCTGTTCCGTGGCCTTCATTAACCCGATCTCGGCGGTTAATGCCGATCCGGCACGCCCGGCAAACAATAAAGCGGTCACGACGGGGCCCAGCTCGCGGGTGAGCGACAGTGCCACTAGCACGCCCAGTGACTGCTCAGCACCAAAATCGACCAGGGTGTAGTACCCCTGAAGACCCAGCACCATGCCAACAAAAAGCCCTGAGACCAGAATAATGACCAGGGTCAACACACCCACAGAGTAGAGCTCGCGCAGCAGCAGCCCGGGGCGTCGCAGCAGCTCGCCAATGCCAAGCAACACCCGCAACAGGAACAGAACGGCACGGCCAAGCGTTGCCAACGATGCCAGCGTCGCCGCCCCCACTCGCTGCAGCATCAAGGTCATGAGCCTTTTAATCCCAGGTCATCGGCCATGCTGGGCGCCTGATAATGAAACGGCACCGGGCCATCCGGCAGCGCGTGGACAAACTGCTTAACCCACTCGGATTGGCTCTCGCGCAGCGCCTTCGGCGTCCCCGATTCCACCACCTGACCCTCAGAGATAACGTAGGCCCGATCGGCAATGCTGAGTGTTTCGTCTACATCATGGGAGACAATGATGCTGGTTAACCCAAGGGCATCATTGAGTTGTCGGATCACCTGCATCAACGCACCCATGGAGATCGGATCCTGACCGGCAAAGGGCTCGTCGTAGAGCATGAGTTCCGGGTCGAGTGCGAGCGCACGCGCCAGCGAAACACGGCGCGCCATGCCACCCGAGAGCTCAGCTGGGTAGAGATCACGGGCACCGCGCAGGCCAACGGCCTGCAACTTCATCAAGACAATATGTCGAATCAGCTTCTCTGGCAGTTTAGTGTGTTCTCGCAGCGGGAAGGCAACGTTGTCAAAACAGGTCATATCGGTGAACAACGCACCACTTTGAAACAGCACGCCCATACGCCGGCGCAGCCGATAAAGCGCGCGGCGCGAGAGATCTCCCACCGATTCACCGGCCACCTGAACCTGACCTGCCTGTGCCCGCAGTTGACCACCAATGAGACGCAGCAAAGTCGTTTTGCCTGTCCCACTCGGGCCCATAATGGCGACCACTTCACCGCGTTGAACGCGCAAGTCGATTCCATCAAACAGACGTCGCCCACCGCGACTAAAAACCAGTCCGCGTATATCAATTAGGGCATTATCTTGGGTGGTGGAGGGACTCGGCGACATGCGTTTGGGCTGCTGGCCTGCGGGCTAACTGAATAAGGCTGCGAGTATCCGACAAGGCATGAAGTCGGTCAAATGGGGTATGGTGCGGCTTTTGCCGGCGAACCTGCGCAAAAGCATGAATCTTTTTTTGCTTATTGGATTAATACTGATCGGCTTCATCGCGCTGGCCTGGAGCGCGGAGCGCTTTGTTGAGGGCGCCTCGGCCACAGCCCGGCATTTGGGCGTTTCACCGCTGATCATTGGCCTGACGGTCGTGGGTATCGGCACCTCGCTTCCAGAGATGCTGGTCTCCGCCATTGCCGCGCTTGACGGCAACCCGGGCCTGGCACTTGGCAATGCACTAGGCTCCAACGTGGCGAATGTCGGCCTCATTCTTGGCACGACGGCACTCATCTCTCCCCTTGCCATGCGTTCGGCTATCCTTCGCCGCGAATTCCCTCTGCTCATGTTGGTCGTCGCCGGCACCGGCTGGCTGTTACTTGATGCCAGCCTGAGTCGTTTCGACGGCGTGATCTTGTTGCTGGGAATGGTCGCGCTGCTCAGCTGGATGGGATATCAAGCAAGCCGGCCAGCCAGCGCAAGCGATATCATTGCCCGCGAGGTAGAAGCCGCCATTCCGCCCGACATGCCGCAACACCGCGCCACTCTGTGGATGCTACTGGGGCTGGTGATCCTGATCGCCAGTTCTCGACTCCTCGTATGGTCGGCGGTCGAACTGGCCACCCAACTTGGGGTGAGCGATTTGGTGATCGGCTTGACCATCGTTGCGGTGGGCACCAGCCTCCCCGAGCTGGCCGCTTCCATTGCCAGTGTGCGGCGGGGTGAGGATGAACTGGCCATTGGCAACATTATTGGCTCTAACCTGTTCAACTTACTTGCCGTGCTCGGCATCGCGGCGGCCATTGCACCATTCTCAGTCGCGGGCGTGAGTCTTGCCCGCGACTACGGCATCATGACGGCATTCATGCTTGCTATCGCAATCATCGGCTTTGCCATTGGCAAGCGCGGGCAAATTGGCAGAATCGAGGGTGGGCTATTGCTCACCGGGTTCGTGAGCTATCAGATATTACTCTTTGTCATGGGGCGCTAATGACCGAGCAAAAACCCTGGAACGATGAAGATCTCTGCCGGCTCGGTCGCGCCGTCATCGAGACCGAGGCCAAGGCCGTCGATGCCCTACAAGAGCGCATTGATGGACAATTTGCCAACGCCTGCCGGCTACTGCTGGCCTGTCAGGGCCGTGTTGTTGTCACGGGAATGGGGAAATCTGGCCATATCGCCGGCAAGCTCGCGGCCACACTCGCTAGCACGGGGACACCGGCATTTTATGTCCACCCCGGTGAAGCCAGTCACGGTGATCTCGGCATGATTACCCCAGGCGATACGCTGGTTGCGCTCTCCAACTCGGGTGAAACGGATGAGATCAACCAACTCCTGCCACTCATCAAACGCCGCGATATTCCATTAATTGCTCTGACCGGGCGCAGTGAGTCGACGCTCGCTGCCGCGGCCGATGTGCATTTGAATATCGGTGTGGATGCCGAGGCCTGCCCCCTTGGCCTGGCGCCCACGGCCAGCACCACTGCCGCCCTGGCCATGGGTGATGCGCTGGCGATCGCACTGCTTGATGCCCGGGGCTTTACGGCAGAGGATTTTGCCCTGTCACATCCCGGTGGCCGGCTAGGCCGGCGATTGTTGCTACGGATTGATGACCTAATGCATGTCGGCGCAGCTATCCCACAGGTGGATGCCAGCACACCCGTTGCCGAGGCGTTGCTCGAGATGACTCGCAAAGGCCTTGGCATGACCGCTGTGGTGGATGAAGCGCAACGCGTAATTGGCGTTTTCACCGACGGCGATTTGCGTCGGGCTTTGGATAAAGCGGTCGATGTGCATACCACCGCCGTGGATGCCGTCATGACGGCGTCCCCACGCTGCATCGAATCGGGCCTACTGGCTGCCGAGGCGCTCGCTATCATGGAGCGCTACAGCATCAATGCACTGCTGGTGACCGACCAACAACAGCGCGTCGTCGGCGCATTAAACATGCATGACCTGCTGCGTGCTGGTGTGGTGTAGATGCTGACCCGGCCGGTCGCTTACACACTGATATTGGCCATTGCCTTGGCCGGTGTCCTGTTGTGGCGCTTTTTTGACCAAGCCCCCGCACCGCGGCCCGACTCCGCCGCCGATGGCTTGGCCATGACGGCCTATGCCCGTGAGATTGAACTCATGGCAACGGACGAAACGGGCGAAGAGGCGTGGCGGGTACAGGCGCCGACGGCAAGGTATTTTCAGGCAAGCGACTTATGGCAGTTGGACACGCCAAACTGGCGCATTCAAACCGAGGCGGGCACGCCCTGGTTTGGCGAGGCGGATCAGGCCCGTAGTTGGGATCAAGAGCGCAAAGCAAGACTCAGCGGTAATGTCCGTTTGCAGCAAAATAACCCAACCGGACCCACTGTGTTCACCACCGACTGGGTCGAGATGCAATTACCCACACGCTACGCCGAGACCACCGCCCCCGTTGAACTGCGTTCTCCGGACTATCAAATCAATGCAAACGGCGCCCGCGTCTGGCTTGCCGAAGAGCGCATTCAACTCACTCGTGACGTTCGAGGCCGTTATGAAGAAAACCGCTAACCATTTTCTTCCCCTCTTTGTACTGAGCCTGTTGGCGCTCAGTTGGAGCGCTTTGGCCGTTGCGCAGGGTACCGAACAGCCGCCCGCGCCGCCGGTACAGTTGAGCGCCGACAGCGCTGAGGTCAACGACGCCACCGGCGTTAGCGTCTATCGCGGCAATGTCGTTTTAACGCGTGGGCGTATGGAAATCACCGGTGCAACCATGACCGTGATCACCGACGAGACGCGCGCCCTTGAGCGAATCGTGGTTGAGGGCAGTCCGGCCATCTATGTCGAGACTCTGCCGGATGCACCCACCCGCCAAGCTGAGGCACCGCGCATGGAGTATTACGCCAGTGGCCCGGAGCGAATTGTACTGCTCCAAGGTGGCCGCCTATGGCAGGGCGATAACGAGGTGCTCGGCGAGACCATTACGCATTATCCCGGTGAGCAACGCACCATTGCCGACGGCGGCACCCGTGCGGATGGCCGGGTTAATGTCACCGTTTACCCAGAATCGGATGAGTCGCCATGAGTGCGAGCCTGTTGCGGGCAGAGGGCCTGTGCAAGCGCTATCGTGGCCGGCAGGTGGTCGAGGATGTCACCATCGAACTGGCCGGTGGCGAGATTGTTGGCCTGCTAGGACCCAACGGTGCCGGCAAGACCACCAGCTTTTATATGATCGTTGGACTCATTCGCGCGGACGAAGGCCGAATCACCATGGATGGCCGGGATCTCACAGGCGCCGCAATGCACGATCGAGCACGACTGGGTATCGGTTATCTGCCGCAGGAGGCTTCAGTTTTTCGGCGCATGTCCGTGGGTGACAACCTACTCGCGGTGCTTGAAACCCGTCCGGAGCTTAGCCGTGAAGAACGCGAGCGGCAGGCCGAGTCACTGATGGAAGAGTTTGGCATCAGTCATTTGCGCACACAGCTGGGCGTTAGCCTCTCCGGGGGTGAACGCCGGCGTGTTGAGATTGCTCGGGCACTGGCCGCCGAGCCCCGCTTTATCTTGCTGGACGAGCCATTTGCCGGTGTCGACCCCATCTCTGTCGGCGAGATTAAAACCATCGTCCGCCACCTAGCCGGCCGTGGCATTGGCGTATTAATCACCGATCACAACGTGCGCGAAACGTTAGGGCTGGTGGATCGGGCCAGCATTCTCAACGAAGGCCGTGTGCTCGTGGAAGGCGACGCGCAAACCATTATGAATGACCCGCAAGTCCGCGCCGTTTATCTTGGCGAAGACTTCAAACTCTAGTGGTAGCCAGTGATCGGCCGGCAAGGTTACTCTGGATGATCAGCAAATCGCACTGACAACGATGAAGCAATCCTTACAGCTCCGGGTTGGCCAACAACTCACCATGACACCGCAACTCCAGCAGGCCATTCGTCTGCTGCAGCTGCCAGCGGCTGAGCTCAACCTGGAGATTCGCGAGGCGCTCGAATCGAACTTAATGCTTGAGGCCGAGGAAGAAACGCAGGCCACCGCCAGCCACGATGAGCCATCCGCACAAGACATTGCGGTGATCGACCCATCAGAGGCGCCTCTTGGTAGCGATGCCCAAGACGCAGTCCGACTGGGTGAGGATATTCCCGTTGATGAGCGCTGGGATGAGCCAGTCAGTGGCATGACCAGCTATAGCGCACCCGAGCCCGGCGCATTCAATGATCTCCTCGATAACCGGGCCGCACCCGAGGCCTCGCTGCATGAACACCTTAATTGGCAAATTGAGCTCTCGGGGCTTAGTGAACATGACCAGCGCATTGCAGCCTTTATCATTGACGCCATTGATGAGCAGGGGCGACTCAGTGAGCCGCCCGAAGCCCTGCTCGAGACCTTGCCCGATGATCTGCAAACCAATATTGACGAGATCAGGGCCATATTAGCTTTTATCCAGCACCTCGACCCTCTGGGTGTGGGCGCGCAAAATGCGCGCGAAGCACTGCTCATTCAAGTCAATGCCCTACCCTCATCGACGCCAGGGCGTGACCTGGCTCAGATCATTATCGATCAGCATCTGGAATTGCTGGGCCAAGGTACGCCGGCCGCGCTCAAGCGAGCACTGGGCGTCAGTCAGTCTGTCATCGATACCGCGGTGCAGCTCATTCGAGGACTCGATCCGCATCCAGGCTCAGGATTTGGCGAGACGCGGACCGAATACGTCATCCCCGACTGCCTGGTGCAACGAATCAATGGCCGCTGGGTGGTTGAAATTAATCCCGATGCCTCGCCAAGACTGCGCATCAATGACTACTACGCCAGTTTAATTCAACGCGGTGATCAAGGGTCCGACAACAGCTTAATGCGTGAGCATTTGCAAGAAGCCCGATGGCTGATAAAAAGCCTGCAATCGCGCAATGAGACCTTACGCAAGGTGGCCGCATGTATTGTCGAGCGCCAGCAGGCCTTTTTAGAACATGGCGAAGAGGCAATGCAGCCATTGGTCCTGCGCGAGGTAGCCGAGGCCATCGACATGCATGAATCGACGGTTTCTCGGATTACCACCCAAAAATATATGCATACCCCCCAGGGCACGCTGGAGTTTAAATTCTTCTTCTCCAGTCATGTACCGACTGCTGATGGTGGGGAATGCTCGGCGACCGCCATACGTGCTCGGATAAGACGGCTGGTGGCTGCTGAGGACCCAGCAAAACCCCTCAGTGATGCCCGGCTCACCGATATCCTGCAGTCGCAGGGCATTCATGTTGCCCGCCGGACGGTTGCCAAATATCGCGAGGCGATGGGTATTTCATCCTCAACAGATCGCAAACGCCTGGTCTGACAATGCCGAGACGAGGGCTTTCATGACGACGATATCGGAATTACTGACGCCGGCGCGGACACAGTGTGGTGCCGAAGTCTCCAGCAAAAAACGCGCGCTCGAACAGCTAAGCGAGTTGCTCGTCGCCGATCAAACAGCGAGCGAGGAGATGGCACGATCGGTCTTTGAAGGCTTGTGTGTGCGCGAGCGGCTTGGCAGCACTGGGTTGGGTCGTGGCGTGGCGCTGCCACATAGCCGAGCCGCTGACATTGAACAGCCCCGCGCCGCCATCATGCGATTGGCCAAGCCCATCGACTTTGATGCACCCGATCGCAGCCCGGTGGATTTACTCTTTGGTCTGCTGGTACCGGAACACGGCAATGACGAGCATCTGCGCATTCTCTCCCGGCTCGCGGAAATGTTTCGTGATGATGCCCTTTGCGCCCAACTGCGACAGTGCAGCAGCGACCAAGAACTCTACGGCGCCATCAATACCTGGCAGGCCCCGGGCACCGCGGAATGACCGGCATCACCGGCACGCTACTGCAGGTTGACGGCCATGGCGTTTTATTACGCGGCACAGCGGGCAGCGGCAAAAGCGACACCGCCCTAGCGCTGATTGTGGATGGACAACAGCTGGTGGCGGATGATGCTGTCATTTTGCGGCAACGCCAGGGTGATGTCATCGGCAGCGCACCCGCGGCGGGGTATGGCTGGCTCTATCTGCGTGGGCCCGGCATGCTGCATGTGCCAACATGTTTTGGCAGCAAAGCGGTTGCCCGTGAAACACGGATTGACCTGGTGGTTGATCTGACAGCAACTCCGCTTTTTGATGAAGCCCATGGCAGCTGGGAGACAAGTCGAATCATGAACACGGACTGCCCTCGACTGGCCTTGGCCCCGCATCGGCCGATTGCCGGGCTGATCATCGCTGCGGTTGCCCGCCTCACGCAGCCAGAACTCCACCAAAGGCCAGTGCAATGCGCTTGATCATTGTCAGTGGCCTCTCCGGTTCGGGCAAGAGTGTTGCCTTGGCAACGCTGGAGGATGGCGGTTTTTATTGCATCGACAATCTTCCCGTCGCGCTATTGGAAGCACTCGGTCGCCACATTGCCGAAGCACACCCACAGAACGACTACGCCGTGGGCATCGATGCGCGCAACCGGCCTGACTCCTTGGCGGAATTCCCTCGGATTGTCGATAGCCTAGTGGCCCGCGGCCTGAATGCCGAGATTGTATTTTTGGATGCTGATGACGCCACGCTGCTTAAACGCTTCTCCGAGACACGGCGACGCCACCCGCTGAGCGACAGCGAAACCTCGTTGGTGGAGGCCATTCAGGGTGAGCGCGAACTCCTCATGCCATTGCATGAGCAGGCAGACTTAACCATCGATACGAGCCGCACCACCCTGCATGAGCTGCGCGCCATCATTCGCGGGCGGCTCACGGAAACCAGCGCCCATCTCTCGGTTCAGCTCGAATCATTTGGCTATAAACATGGCACGCCCACCGATGCGGATTTTGTCTTTGACAGCCGCTGCCTACCCAATCCCCATTGGGAGCCCGAGCTTCGACCACTCACCGGGCGCGACCAACCGGTTATTGACTTCTTAAAAGCCACGCCTGTTGTCGGGCGATTTCTGCGCCAGCTCACCGGATTGTTGGATGATTGGCTGCCAGTTTTTGAGGCAGAGAACCGCAGCTATCTCACCATTGCCGTGGGCTGTACCGGCGGCCAACACCGCTCGGTCTATTTAATTGAAGCACTGGCCGCGCATTTGCGCGCGCAACGCGTCAACGTCACCGTGAGGCATCGAGAGCTGCAATGAGTGCCGGCATCCTCCTCGTCACGCATCCGGGGGTGGGCGACGCCCTACTCGCCACCGCCGAGACCATTCTTGGGGAGCTACCACTGGCCACCGCAACCATCGCGCCCCATGAAAACGAAACGATTGAACAAATGCATGGCCGGGCGGCCTCGCTAATTGCGCAACTCGATCAAGACAGCGGCGTTCTTGTGCTCACCGACGCCTATGGCGCCACCCCCGGCAACCTTGCCGTCGCCTTGGGTCAAATGCATCACTACCCAGTCGTTGCCGGGCTCAATCTGCCGATGCTACTTCGTGTCATGAATTATCCGTATTTGCCGGTCCCGACACTGGCAGAAAAAGCCGTACAGGCGGCCAAAGAGAGTATTCTCGAGGCAACCGCACGAGGCCAAGGACGGTGAGCCAAGACCCGCCAACCCAAACCATCGAGATGGCAATCATCAACCGTCTGGGCCTGCATGCCCGAGCAGCGGCCCGATTTGTCTCGGTGGCAAGCGATTATCAAGCGGATATCACTGTTCAATTTGCTGGCCAAACCGCCAATGGCAAGAGCATTATGGGGTTAATGATGCTGGCAGCCAGCCAAGGCAGCCGGCTGCAAGTGACCGCGGCGGGCGGCGATGCTGACGCGGCACTGGCAGCGCTCACCAGCCTCTTGGCGGAGCGCTTTGGTGAGCCCGATTAATATGGATTAAACCCAGCATGAGCGAAGAACGGGAAGATAAACACGGACGGCTTGCCGAGACAGTCAGCGGGCTGTTGCAAGGCGGCACCGTGCCGGAGGCCCGTCGCATGCTCAACGCCCTGCATCCGGCCGAAATTGCTGATTTATTAGAGTCCTTCCCCGTTGCAGAGCGCAAATTGCTCTGGGAACTCGTCGATGAAGAGAACGGCGGTGAAGTCCTACTTGAGGTGAATGACGAGGTCCGCAGCGGCCTGATCCAGGAAATGGATGACGAGGAGCTGCTCGCCGCCACCTCTGGCATGGACATGGACGATCTTGCCGACTTCATGCAAGACCTGCCGAAGACGCTCACCGGCGAAATCCTACGCTCCATGGACAACCAGAACCGGCAGCGTTTGGAGGCGGTCCTCGCTTACCCCGAGGACAGTGCTGGCGGTTTGATGAATACCGATACCGTCACCGTGCGCCCGGATGTCAGTTTAGATGTAGTGTTGCGCTATTTGCGCATGCGCGGAGAGATGCCGGAGCTTACGGATCATCTTTTTGTCGTCAGTCGCTTTGACCATTTCCTCGGCATCCTGCGGGTCAGCGACCTGTTAACCCGGGACCCCGCCGGGCGTGTGGAAGATTTGGTCGATACCGAGGCCCTGGCCATCGCGGCAGACACACCGGCCCGCGACGTGGCAAAAATGTTCGAAGACCGAGATCTCATCTCCGCACCGGTCCTCGATCATCGGGGACGACTCATTGGGCGGATCACCATCGATGACGTCGTTGACGTCATTCGTGAAGAGGCGGAACGCTCCATTCTGAATATGGCCGGCCTTGGCGAAGAAGAGGACCTTTTCGCGCCCATCTGGAGCAGCACACGCCGCCGCGCGCTGTGGCTTGGGATCAACCTACTGACCGCCTTATTGGCTGCCTATGTGATTGGCCTTTTTGAGGCCACCATTGAGCAGATTGTTGCACTCGCTGTCCTCATGCCCGTGGTGGCCAGTATGGGCGGTATCGCCGGCACGCAAACGCTGACTCTCGTCATTCGGGCGTTGGCGTTGGGCCAGGTAGCCTCTCGAAATACCCGCGCCCTGCTGTTTAAAGAACTGGGCATCGGTATGCTCAACGGCCTGCTCTGGGCCGGTATCCTTGCCGGTATTGCCATTCTCTGGTTTGGCCAACCGGCCATTGGCGTCATTATTGCCGCCGCCATGGTTATTAATCTGGGGGTGGCGGCACTCACCGGTGTTGGCGTGCCACTGGCGCTTAAGCGTCTGGGTATCGACCCTGCACTGGCCGGGGGGGTTGTCCTCACCACCGTCACCGATGTCATCGGCTTCATGGCCTTTTTAGGATTAGCCACAATTTTTTTGCTTTAATACCGAATTGTGAATTCGGAAAAATTCATTCCTTTTGCTGAAAATCATTCTTTTTTCAGTAGTTACCCCTCCATTCGAACTATGCCGAAAAGGGTATGCCGCAAGGGTTTTTTCATACCGCTAAATGACCCTAATCAATTGTTCATAACAACTTATGATTCGCGGTCACCCGAAAGCGCGTAGAAAAGCGTTGCCGGTGAAAAATATGATGCAACCCATCACCACCGTACATAACGAATACAGAGGTACACCATGGAAAGGAATACACATTTTCAAAACCTGCAACAAACAGGTACACACGGGCGTCCATCCGTTCGCTCTGGTCTTCTTCCCCACTCCGTGTCGGAATTGCAAAAAACACTATTACTTTGCGACGCCACCATTCAAAATCGATTGCTCGCAAAATACCTACAGGATTATGGCATCTGCCGTGTCCAGCTGGGTGCACCCTCACAGCTCAATGCACTTTTGCAATGCGAAAATCCGGCACTCATTCTGCTCGATATTCGCAGTAATGATCGATGTGTGGCCGATATTCTCGGCAATGGACGCGATCAGGCTCAGCGTCTACGCACCGCCACCCCAATGATATTAATTAACGTACCGGCGGGCGTTGAAATGAATCAGTTCTTAACCCGCAAAGACATTGTCGCGGGTTTCCATGACAATGAACCCGTAGAGCAACTGCTGGCCAAAATTCGTAGCCTGCTGCATCCCGAGCCCAGTCGTGGCCGGCGCCAAGGCGAAATTCCGAACGAAGCGCTGACCAGGAAAGAAATGGCCGTGTTGCGCGCCCTCGCACTGGGGTTGAGCAATGATCATATTGCCGATCAGCTCTCTGTCAGCCCCCATACGGTCAAAACCCACCTCTATAACGCCTATCGCAAGATCGGTTGCACGAATCGCGTTGCGGCAGCTATGTGGGCCCAACGCACGCTGCAAAACCCCGAGTTAGGGTAAGTTAGTGATGACTTGGCAAACCGGCCGGTTGTCCGGCTGGATGGCCCTGTTCGTCTTTATGACGGCCTTCACCGGCCACGACTCAGTGGGTGCCGAGGATGCCGATAACGGCGAGCTGGAGAATCGCCGACCGCTAGAGGCGCCCGCGGTCAATGGCGGCGTTATTGAAAATGACGGCCTCGATAACCTGGTCATTCAACGAACCGTGACGGCACTGGGTGATCGTTTCTACGACGCCTTTGCCAGCCATTGGCGCGCACAAAGCGTGGTGGCCCGAGGCGTCATTACCATTGAAGAGAGGCCCTGGATGACTGAAGGGACCGAGATGATTGTGCGTTTTCAAAATCAGGTGATTCATCGAACCCGGGTGCGGCCACGCAATCCGGGGCCGGATGAAACCGCCGCTGCCAGCGTTGCCATCGTCAGCGACATCATCGCTCGCTATCAGCGTCCGCTTGGCAACGACCGTAGGCCGCCCACCAAACTGGAGGAGTAAGTATGCGCGTTCAATACACGGCAATCGCCAGCCTGTTACTGCTGGCCCTCACGGGCTCGATCGCACAGGCGGAATTAACCTATCGGCCGGCGATGAGTAATGATCCAGGCCTGCAATCACAGCGCTTTCAACGTGCCGCTGCTCAGGACACCACCCGCAGCCCGGCGGCCGCAGCACGTCGGCCCCCGCGTACCGCCTTAGAACGACTCGAGGACGACCTCCGCAGCCAGCTGATTCGAGATATTTCCCGGCAAGCCGCCGGCGTACTGGACCCGGATAGCGACGACGGCGATGCCCTGCTGCGTTTCTCTGGCATTGAACTCAGCCTCAGCGAGACCGTTGATGGCGGCGTGAGCATCATTGCTTTCGACCCGAACACGGGCGAGGAAACCGAAATCATTGTGGGAGGCTTTGAGTAATGCAGGTGTTTAGAGTGGTCGCAACACTCAGCCTGACAGTCACGCTAATGGGTTGCACCACACTCAATGCCAACCAACCGCCCGACTGGTCAACCATGGAGGCCGCCGGGCTGCTGGAGGCCACCCCCACCTATGGTGATTTACTGGCGCTGCCGGCGCCGGCCGGTGTAATCCCCGCCGCCGTCTATGGCTTTCGCGACCTGACCGGGCAATATCGCGAGGCCCCCAACAGCAATCTCTCCACGGCGGTTACCCAAGGGGGCGGCAGTCTATTAGCCGAGGCCTTACTTCGCTCCGGCTGGTTTCAACCGGTCGAGCGCGAGGGCCTGCAGGATTTACTCACCGAACGTCGCGTCGCCAGACAGCGCGATGCTCGGCTTCGCAGTCTCGCCGAGGCCCGGGTCATTTTTGAGGGCGGAATCACCGGCTACGACAGCAGCACCAGCACCGGGGGTTTTGGTGCCAACTATTTTGGCCTTGGTGGCAGCGAGGCCTATGTCATTGACCAGGTGACGGTCAGTCTACGGGCCGTTAATGTCGCCACCGGCGAAATCCTTGCGGCGGTAACCACGACCAAAACCGTCTATTCCTATGAACTGGAGGGCGGCCTGTTTCGTTTTGTCCGCAACCAGCGGTTACTAGAAACCGAAGGCGGCTACACCTATAACGAACCGCGCTATCTGGCGACACATGACGCCATTAGCGCGGCACTCATTCACTTAATCGTCCAGGGTATCGAGCAGAATCACTGGCGTCTTGCGAATATCAATGATGAGGACGCGCCCGTCATCGCGGCCTATCGTCAGGCTTTTGCCGAGCAGCAGGCCTCAGCCATCGACCGACCCCACCGGGATTAGTAACGAGGCCCCGTATTTCACGCGGATTCCGTATTCCGGCCCACCCAACAGGCTCCTAATCTGAACCTGCGTCCGGACCCGGGCGCGGTCATTCAATCTCGTTTCAGAAACGAAGGAGTCCCAACGATGGCGAAATATCTACCTACAGTATCTGCACTCTCCGTCGCCTTGCTGCTCGGCATGGGCACGGCCATGGCGGATAACGGCAACGGTCACGGCGGTGGTCACGGTGGTGGTCATGGTGGCGGTCATGGCGAGAGCAGCTTTGGAGAAAACCAGGTCACGATTAACCAGAGCGACGAATTCAACATGGCCAGCGTCTCGCAGGAGGGCCGTGAGCTGGAGGCCACAATCACACAGAGCGGTCTTTTTAATACCGCCTATGTCGATCAGGAAGGCCGTGCCAGTGAAGTGACCATTGAGCAGTCTGGCACCGACAATTACACGGATGTTGATCGTCGCGGCCGGGATGGCGAGGTCACCATCACCCAGGACGGCAGCTATCAGCGTGTGGACGCGGTTCAGCGTGGCCGGGAAGGTGTGATTGAGGTGAATCAGGAAGGCAGCGACCACTATGCCTGGATTGACCAGCGCGGCCGCGAGGGCAGCATCGATTTAATGCAGGACGGCTATTACAACATCACCGACATCGTTCAGCGCGGTAATGGTGGCAGCATCGAGCTGACCCAGGACGGCGATATGAACTACAGCTACATCGAACAGCGTGGCCGCGATGGTGAGATCGACATCCTGCAGGCCGGCACCCTGAATATCAGTGAAGTCTGGCAGCAGGGCCGTGAAAACAGCATGGATGTGATGCAGGACGGCTTTTTCAACGAAGCCTACGTCTATCAGGCCGGCCGCGAGAACATGGCTGATGTGAATCAGATGGGTTCTTTCCATGTGGCCATTGTTGAGCAGTCCGACCGCGGCAACAGTGCGATGGTTAACCAGACCGGCTATGCCAACGTCGCTTATGTGGACCAGAGCGCACGCTAAAGCGCTCATCAAGGCCTGTCGCTTGGCATGAGCGGCAGGCCATCTTGATTGATGGAAAGAGGATTGGCGAAATGATGAATAGGAGCCATGAAGTTGGCCGAGGACTGCGATGGCATCTGGCGGGGAGCACCCTCGGCCTGCTGGCCATGCTGAGCCTGCCATTGGCAGGCGCGCAGCCCGATTCTGGAATCCGCGCTTGGGTGCATTTTGAACAACAGGGTGAGGCCGTCGTCATTCAGGGCTTCGCCCGTGCCAGTGCACCCGTGAAAGCACGCTATTCAATGCGTGTCGATGCCATTAGCGACGCCGGCCGCAGCCGCAGCCGCAGCGCCAGTCATCTGCGACTAGGGCCACAGGATGCCAGCCTAGGGCGAATTGCCATTGATAACGGCAGCCATGGACGTCTAGAGGTGGAATTGACCATTGAGGCGATGGATGGTCAGCGTTTGCAAATCCGCGAGTTCTATCCCAAACCCGGCACCTGGGCCCGTCATCAACCCCCTTCGCCTCATGCGGTGCGATCATGAAACAGCAACAGCGACCGCTTAGTGGATTGCTAATGGCAAGCTTGCTTGCGAGTGCATCGGCATCGGCAGAAATGCTCACGCCCGATTTAGCGCCGCCGGAGTTGCCAATGGCCGATGAATTCCTTGCAAGCGGCAATCATGCGCGTATCGAACAGCAGGGATTGGCTCATTGGGCGGCCATTGACCAACTGGGCAACGGTAATCGAGGGCTGATCATGCAGTACGGACGTGAACACCGCGCCTTCATCGAGCAGGTCGGCGATGGCAATCTCGCGAGCATCCTGCAGTTTGGACTCATCTCACAGCAGGCTGGCATCACACAGCTTGGCGATGACAATCACGCACGCATCGAGCAGCGCGCCGGCACCCGCACCGATATAGAAGTCCTGCAGCGAGGGGATGAAATGCGTGTGGATATCGTCGTTAATCGCTAACCGCGGCCGATGCCCCGGCATCGGCGCCGGGGCAATGACGCGCAACCGCTTTTAGAAATGCCATCGAAGGGTGGCTCCCAGGGCCTGAAAGTCAAAGCCCGGCTCGCTGGCATAATCCACCACATCAAGGGCCACGCTCCATTGTTCCTCAAGCCGCCATTGCGCCCCGAGGCCAATGCTCACCCCAGAAGCCGATGGTGACTCATCGTTATCCGAGGCAAAGCGCGGGCGAATGACCATCTGCACGGATGAGTACCCTGCCAAGGCATAGAGATCAAAACCATCGCCGAAACGCCGGTTAATACGAACGAATACGCTGTCTACCGAATCAAGCTCTACCGTTCTCTGGCTGCGGGTATTGTCCTCACCCATCCAGGCAAAGTGGGCCTCAACCCCCAGATGCTCGGTGAACATCACACCACCAATCAGACGCCCACCAATGGCATCGACATCTTCGCCAGCCCCCTCATACTCCCAGGGCATTACACCGCCGCCGATATAAGCCTCATCAATGGGTGAAGCCGACACCGCCGTCGACAAAAAAAGTGCACTAAGCCCAAGTCCAAGCCCTGTTTTTTCTGGATATCTGATCACGATCTTCCCTCCGCTGAATGAATAACGCAGAAGTCAGACCGACAGGCTGACAACGGGTGCCAGTCGCTATTACAGATACGGAGGGATTCATGAGCGATGACCGCTGCGGGGTCAGTCGAAATGGTGGCTACGGGTGGATTCGAACCACCGACCCCATCATTATGAGTGATGTGCTCTAACCAACTGAGCTACGTAGCCGAAGCGATGAGAGCGGGAAGTATCCAGAGCGCCGGCGGTGCTGTCAAATCCCGCGTGCCTTTGTGGCTAGACATTAAAGCGAAAGTGACAGACATCACCTTCCTGCATGATGTAATCCTTGCCTTCAAGCCGCATTAAACCTTTTTCCTTGGCGCCCTGCTCGCCACCGGCCGCGATGTAGTCATCAAACCCAATGACCTCGGCCCGAATAAAGCCACGCTCAAAATCGGTATGAATACGACCCGCCGCCTGCGGCGCCGTGGCACCGGCCGCCACCGTCCAGGCACGCACTTCCTTGGGCCCGGCTGTGAAGAACGTCAGCAGCTGTA
Source organism: Spiribacter sp. (assembly GCA_965243155.1). Classification (GTDB taxonomy): domain Bacteria; phylum Pseudomonadota; class Gammaproteobacteria; order Nitrococcales; family Nitrococcaceae; genus Spiribacter. The sequence continues at coordinate 294,340 of CBDEUE010000003.1, forward strand.
ACAAGGCATAGCCATGCCGGATCAACCGATGCAGCCCGGGTTCGTCGAGTCCATAGGCCGCCAGCATTTCTTGCTGCTCTTCACTGTCTAGTTGTGACAGTTCGGCCTCAATCGCCGCACATAATGTCACCACACCCGCGCCCTCACGCTCGGCTAGCGCCTCGACGGCAGTGACGGCAGTGTTATCAACGGCGTCAACCTCATTGACGTTGGCAACATAGAGCACCGGTTTGGCCGTGAGCAGATGCAATTCTCGACACAACGACTTGGCGGTTTCGTCAAGCGCCTGGGCACGGACCGGAACACCCTGATCTAATGCCTCAGCCATCTGCTTGAGGGCGTCACGGGCGGCCACCGCCTCCTTATCGGCCGACTTGGCACGCTTGGCATAACGCTCTTGGGCGCGTTCAACACTTTCCAGATCGGCCAGCAGCAGTTCGGTATTAATGGTCTCGATATCCGCAACGGGATCAACCCGGCCTTCAACATGATGGACATCGTCGCTTTGAAAACAGCGCACCACATGCGCAATCGCGTCGGTCTCCCGAATATTGCCAAGGAACTGATTGCCCAACCCCTCACCCCGTGAGGCACCGGCCACTAGACCGGCGATATCGACAAATTCCATTGTGGTAGGCAGAAGATTTTGTGGCTTGACCAGCGCCGCCAACTGATCCAACCGCAGATCAGGCACCGGGACGATGCCCACATTGGGGTCAATGGTGCAAAACGGATAGTTCTCCGCCGGGATTTCATTGCGCGTGAGCGCATTGAACAGGGTCGATTTCCCGACATTGGGCAGGCCGACGATGCCACATTTAAATCCCATGATTGCGTTCTCTTTTATCCGTTTTTAATGCTCGGTTGGCGAGTGCAGTCCACGCTGAGCTGACTCCCAATCGCCATCGACTAGAGCAGGTAACGCCCGCAGGCCTTCGGTGATTGCCTCATCGATCGCTATGCGCTCGGGTTTGCTGGGTGCATGCAGGACATAGGAGACCACCTGGTCACTGCTACCAGGATGCCCTACCCCCAACCGCAGGCGGCTGAAATCCCGACTACCAAGCGCGGTGATAATATCGCGCAGACCGTTATGCCCGCCATGACCACCGCCATGCTTCAGCCTGGCCGCGCCAACGGGCAAATCAATCTCATCATGCACCACGAGGATCGCAGCCGGCTCAATGCGATGGAAACGCGCCAAGGCGGCAACTGAGCGACCACTATGGTTCATATAGGTCATCGGACAGAGCAGGTGCACATCCACTTGATAAGCACCCCGCCAGCGTCCGGTCAGCCCCTGAAACTTGCGATCCGGCCGCAGCGCTGCCCCCATCTGGGTGGCAATCCGCTCGATAAACCAAAACCCGGCGTTGTGCCGGGTTTTGGCGTATTGCTCGCCTGGGTTGCCAAGGCCAACGATGAGCTTCACGGCTGCTGCTTTTGCGCTCATAAAACGCCTCGCCGACCTGGCAACACAGAGAACAGGCGGGCTGGATTAGCCCTCTTGGTCAGCCTCGCTCTCGCCTTCTGCAGGGGCTTCGCCCTCGGCACCTTCCTCGGCGTCTTCCTCTTCATCACTCGCCTTGCGCGCGGCGTGAATACTCACAAGCACGGGGTCATGATCCGTCTCGGGGTCGAGCCCCGGGAATTCAACCCCTTCCGGCGACGTGATTTCTGACAGATGAATGGAGGCACCTAGCTCGAGCTCTGCAAGATCCACCTCGATATAGGCCGGCAAATGCTCGGGCAGACACTCGACATCCACTTCGATGGCGTCATGATGGACGACACCGCCGCCCTGCTTAACACCCACTGACGTCTCTTCATTAAGGAAGTGCAACGGAACATGCTGGCGCATTTTCTCGCCCGCCTTAATGCGTAGCAGGTCCATATGCGTCACCAGCGGTTTGAATGGATGACGCTGAAGATCTTTAAGAATGACCTTCTCCACAGCGCGCTTGCCCTTCACCTTCAGGTCGATAATCTGCGAGAAAAAGGCTTCCTCACGCATCAACCGGAGCACCTGCTCCTCATTAAATACGAGTGCGGCCGGCGCTTTGCCGGCACCATAGACGATGCCAGGAATCTGCTTCGCACGACGCAGGCGGCGGCTCGCACCCTTGCCCTGGTCCTCACGCGCAGTGGCATCCAGTTTCAATTCAACGGACATTGGTTCTTTTCTCCATTAAGACCCCCGCGACCAGAGGCCGTGACATACGATCAGTCGACGAAAAGCTCGCTGACTGACTCATCGTTGTTCACCCGCCGCATCGTCTCGGCGAGCATTTCCGCCAGCGACAGCTGACGAATTCTTTCACAGGCACGCGCTGGCTCGGACAACGGAATGCTGTCGCTAACCACCAGCTCGTCCAAATGACTGTTTTCCAAACGCTCAATAGCCGGGCCCGAGAGCACTGGATGCGTAATATACGCCACCACTTTGCCGGCACCACGCTCTTTCAGCGCCAGCGCGGCCTGACAGAGCGTACCCGCCGTATCGATAATGTCGTCGACGATGATGCAAGTCTTGTCTTTAACATCACCAATGATATTCATCACCTCAAGCTCATTCGCTCGCGGCCGGCGTTTATCAATAATGGCGAGATCGGCATCATCCAGCCGGCGGGCGACCGCGCGGGCACGCACGACACCGCCCACATCGGGTGACACCACAATCTTGTCGGCATGGGTTTGGCGCCAGATATCACCCAGCAACACCGGCGAGGCGTACACATTATCCACCGGGATATTAAAAAATCCCTGAATTTGATCGGCATGCAGATCAACCGTGACGACGCGGTTAATGCCGGCGGTGGTGATCATATCGGCGGCCAGCTTGGCCGTAATGGGCACCCGTTGTGATCGCGGACGGCGATCCTGCCGGGCATAGCCGTAGTAGGGAATGACCGCGGTAATTCTGGCTGCCGAGGAACGCCGCAAGGCATCGGCAATGACCAGCAGCTCCATAAGATTGTCATTAGTCGGAGCGCAGGTCGGCTGGATAATGAATACGTCGTGACCGCGGACGTGCTCGTTGATTTCGACCTGAACTTCGCCATCGCTGAAACTCGAAACCATGGCATCGCCGAGTCGAATTTTGAGGTGGGCGGCCACGGCTTTGGCCAGCGCGGGGTTGGCGTTCCCCGAGAACACCATCATGCTTCCGTTTTCCATGCCGGTGGCACCCTGCAATGAATTCTTAAAATGGCTGGGGCGGCAGGATTCGAACCTGCGCATGCGGGGATCAAAACCCCGTGCCTTACCGCTTGGCTACGCCCCAGTTGTCAGTGCCCTTCAGCGCCAAGACGACTGACGAGCGGCGAGTGATTGGCTGCCTGACATACCCAGACCATCCATCGATCTCGCAATTGCTCGGCCGCATGCTCTGCTGCCTTTTGCGCATTGAAGGTGGCAAACATGCAACCTCCCGTGCCCGTCAACATCGCCGGCCCATAAACCGACAATGCATCCAGCGCTTCACTCACCACCGGATACAACCGACGAACCACTGGCTCGCAATCATTGTTGATCTCCCCGGCGCTGAGGTCGCGTATTGTCGTATGGGGGCTGTGGCGTGTCAATTTAGGGTCCCGGAAGACCGCCGCGGTGCTCACGGCAACCCCGGGATTTAACACGACCAGCCACGGGCAATCTGGCGTCATGGGCGAGAGTTGATCACCAACCCCCTCGGCCCAGGCCGCTTCACCGGCAATAAAAACAGGAACATCAGCCCCAAGGTCAAGCGCCAGCCCTGCGAGTGCTGCCGTATCCAACCCGCAGCCCCACAAATGGTTTAACGCCACCAGCGTGGTGGCGGCATCCGACGAGCCGCCGCCGAGCCCCGCGCCGGCAGGAATTCTCTTTTCAAGCTGTATTACGGCCCCCTGACTAACATGGGCCGCCTGCTGCAGGGCCTGCGCTGCCCTTACCACCAAGTCATCCGCCGCCGGGAGCCCAGGTAATCCACCCTGACGCTGAATCACACCATCATCGGTGATCGCAAAACTCAAATAATCCACCGGCTGGACAAACTGAAACAGCGTTTGCAGCGTGTGATAACCATCGGGCCGACGGCCAGTGATTCGCAGAAAGCGGTTAATCTTGGCCGGCGCTGGCCAGTTTTCTGACCAATCCATTAAGGTGTCACTTCCCAGTCACGAATCAACAGCGTTAGTTGGGCATCCTGACCAGAAGCGGTCACCCGCCCCGGCAGACGAAAGCCTGCGTGGATTTGATAGTGATCAAGCTGGATCTGCCATCGACCCTGCTCGATCCGCCGGAGGCGATCTTGTTGATCCACAAAAACACGGCCCTGTAGCTGAGGTACCGGCTGGCCCAGTAACCAGTAGCGCAAATAATCCACCGGCAGGTCATAACCGCTGACTTGCCTGAGCAGCATGCGAGCATTCTGTGCGGCATAGCGCTCACCGGCAGCGGTGGTCAGGACAACACCAGCCGCATCGCCTTGCAAACGCCAACTCCCGGCACCTAACGCACCCCGTAAATCGATCCGATACCCCGAGTCCGTCTGCTGCCAAATCAGACTTGCCGTACCGCCATCATCACCTAATGCGAGCGCCGCACGCGCGCGCATCTGCCATGCCACAGGCGCGTCTGTTGCCATCCAACGCTCGGCTGACACCTGGCGAAATCCGTCAATCGGAGCGCTCGGCCGCAGCGCACAGCCGGCCAATAGCGCGATGAGTACCAGCCAAAACAGCAGCCGGGTCAGACGCACCACGAAGGTCACGGATCGAGTCGCTCCAAGGTTTCGCGCAAGATGGGATGCGATGGATCATGTTCTTGGGCTCGCGACCAAATTGCCCGAGCCTGCTCCCGACGCCCCAGCATCCAAAGCACCTCACCAAGATGTGCAGCAATTTCGCCATCTTCGGGCAGGCGCTCATGCGCAAGCTGCAGATAGCCCAAGGCGGCCTGCAGGTCCCCCCCCCGAAAAGCCGCCCAACCCATACTATCGATAATCGCCGGGTCCTGCGGTTCCAGGGCATAGGCACGCTCAATTAAGGCCGCACCTTCTGCCACTCGCTCAGTCCGGTCGACCAGGGTGTAGCCCAATGCGTTCAGCGCCCGGGCATCATTGGGTTGCGCCTGCAGGATATGCCGCAGATCTTGCTCAGCCGCGGCAACATCATCACGCATCACCTGCGTCATTGCCCGGCCGTATCGCAGGTCCAAATTCTCCGGATGCGCAGCAATCGCTTGGTCAAATACCGCCAAGCTTTGCGCCAGCGCCCCCTGCGTGCGCAAAAACCCCCCCTCGAGCAGCTGCGCCCGGGCCTCGAGCGTCGGATGACTTGTGCGTAACTGGGCCAGGGCCTCCATTGCCAACGCGGCCTCGCCAGCCTCCATCGCCAGAACCGCGGCATTGATGAGGGTCCGGGGGTTGTCATCACCGGCAGCCATTAACTCTCGATAGACCGCCAATGCGGCCGCATCACGCTCCAACTCCAACAGCGTGAGCGCATACTCACGACGCAACGCCATATTGTCCGGAGTTTCTTCTAACAGGACCACAAAGGCATCTAATGCAGCTGGCACCCGCCGCAGCGCCAACAGGGTGTCAATGCGCAGTAAACGCGCCGTAACCCAATCCGGTTCGCGCGCCAGCACGCGGTCAACGGCAGCCAACGCAACCTCAGGCGAACGCCGAGCTAGCGCAATGCGAGCAAGCGCCAGCTGCGCGGCATTAGAGCGCGGGTAATCGGCAGCGATTGCCGCCATGACGGCCAGGCTGTGATCTCGCAGCGCTTCATCCATGAGCAGCGCGCCAAGTCGGGCCATCGCTGCCTCTCGATCGTTAGGCGCCGCTGGCAAACTTTGGCGCAGGGTATCAATCGCTGTTGCCACCTCGCCGTCACGCAGCTGCAAAACACCCAGCAGTTGTTGGGCTTCCCCGTTTTCTGGCGCCAGTTCTACCCAGCGCGCTGTGAGCTGGCGGGCCCGCGCCGGTCGCTCCGCAAATAGTGCTAGCTCCACAGCCCGTCCCATGACCGCCGGATCCGTTATGTGATGGGCAACTTGGGCATAGAGCGCACTAGCCTCATCCGCGTCACCGCGAACGCTGGCAAGCTCCGCGGCAAGGATCTGCTGGATAACGATACCGCGTGTTGTTGATGCTGCCAGCGAGTCTTCCAAATGGATATCGGCACGCTGTAGCGAGTGGTTAGATGGGGATGGAACCGAGGCACAACCGACCAGCCAGAGCGTGACAACAATCACGCCGAGCAGCCGGGACCGGCGAGAGAAAAACCCGCCGTACAAAGCTTTGCGATTGGTCAGGCTGAACATGCGTTTCCTACTATACTTGTGTTGCAGCGGTACTGCCCTACAATCTGCAACGTTTTCAACCAACGGAATCCCATGCCGGTCGTCACCCTCGGTCTTAATCACAAGTCGGCGCCGCTTGCGGTCAGAGAGCAGGTTGTCCTGCCCGCAGAGCGATTGGACACAGCGCTGGCGGCTCTAGCCGCAAGACCGGGTGTGCGCGAGGCTGCAGTGCTATCAACCTGTAATCGCACCGAAATTTATGCCGTCCTAGCACCCGAGGCCGAGCCCAAGATCCTGCAGCGCTGGCTTGAGGCCGAGCAAGGGCTAGCCCATGACTGGCTCAATCAATATCTCTACACCCTGCATGACGATGAAGCCATCAGCCATCTACTGCGGGTGACAGCAGGTTTGGATTCGCTGGTCTTGGGCGAGCCGCAAATTCTTGGACAGACAAAAGTGGCTTATCATTCCGCCTCGCGTAACGGATTGCTCGGCCAAATCTTGGAGCGCTTATTTCAGCACGCTTTCGCCGTCGCCAAGCGAGTGCGCACCGAGACGGATATTGGCGCCCATCCAGTCTCGGTTGCGTTCGCCGCCGTCACTCTGGCAAGGCAGATTTTTGGTGCACTCGAGACACGCACAGCCCTGCTGATTGGTGCCGGAGAAATGATTGATCTTACCGCCCGGCATTTTCATGAGCAGGGAATTCAGCACATTATCATCGCCAACCGAAGCCATGAGCGTGCGCAAATGATCGCCGAACTCTGTGGCGGACAGGCGATCGGGCTGGATGAAATTCCCAATTTTCTGGCCCGCGCGGATATTGTGGTCTCCTGCACCGCGAGCAGCGAGCCCATCCTTGATCGCGCCACCGTCAAACAGGCCATTAAAAAACGCCGACATGAGCCGGTCTTTATGGCCGATTTAGCGGTACCGCGGGATATAGAGCCCAGTGTTGAGCGCCTCGACGACGTCTACCTCTACACCGTCGATGACCTGCGGGATGTAATCGACCGCAACATGCGTCAACGTATGGCCGCCGCCGAACAGGCCGAGGCGCTCGTTAGTGAGCAGTCCGAGGCGTTTATGGGTTGGGTCCGCACACTGAGCGCGGTTGACGCCATTCGAACTTATCGCAGCCAGGCCAAGCAGCATCGCGACGAGGTACTGGCCGAGGCTAAAAAAGCCCTAGAAGCCGGACAACCCACCGACGCCGTACTCGATCGATTGGCTCGACGACTCACGCGAAAACTACTGCATCAGCCAACCCTAGGGCTTCGGGATGCGGCACGCAGCGGTGATCCGGAGCGTGTCCGGCAAGGCTGCAAACTGCTCGGTATCCCTACGCAATCGGATCAGGACGACGAATGAACGACAACTTACGGCGCAAACTGCAGACGCTCGTTGAACGGCATGAGGAAATTGAGGGGCTGCTCGCCGACCCGCAAGTCATCGGCGATTCGGATCGCTTTGCCCGATTGTCGCGGGAGTACGCCAAACTTGAGCCGTTGGTGCGCACCTTGGCGGAATACGAGCAGGCCGAATCCGATTTAGCAGCTGGGCAGGAAATGGCCGCGGAATCTGACGCCGAGATGCGTCAGATGGCCGAAGAAGAAATCGCGGATGCGCGCACACGGATCGAGTCACTAGAGCAGTCGCTGAAAGTCCTCATGCTGCCGGAGGATCCCAATGACGCTCGTAATACCTTTCTTGAAATTCGCGCTGGCACGGGCGGCGATGAGGCAGCGCTTTTTGCCGGTGATCTTCTGCGCATGTACCTGCGCTACGCTGAACAGCGTGGCTGGCGCACTGAGGTACTCAGTGAAAGCGAAGGCGAACATGGCGGCTATCGCGAGGTGGTCGCGCGCATCGCTGGAGACGGTGTCTTCTCGCGCTTAAAGTTTGAATCCGGCGCACATCGGGTGCAGCGCGTCCCAGCCACCGAATCACAAGGCCGGATTCATACTTCCGCCTGCACAGTGGCCATCCTCCCCGAGGCGGAAACTTTAGACGATATTGATATCAATCCGGCCGACCTGCGTGTCGACACCTACCGAGCGTCGGGCGCCGGCGGCCAGCACGTCAACAAAACGGATTCCGCGGTGCGCGTCACCCATCTGCCCACGGGCGTCGTTGTCGAATGCCAGGACGAGCGCTCTCAGCACAAGAACCGAGCCAAAGCGATGGCGCTGCTGCAAGCGCGGTTAATGGATCAACAACGAGATGCCGCTGCCGCCGAGCGCAGCGAGACGCGGCGTTTACTGGTTGGAAGCGGCGATCGGTCAGAACGTATACGCACCTACAATTTTCCACAGGGGCGCGTCACTGATCACCGCATTAACTTAACGCTGTACAAGCTGGAAGAGATTTTAATGGGCAATCTTGATGCCGTGATCGATCCATTGGTCGCTGAATATCAAGCTGACCAGCTTGCCGCGCTGGCCAGCGAGCATTAACCAATGCCTTGATCAGCCTGCCAGATTAGGCGACGCGCTGCTTCTCGCGAATTTCTTCGAGCGTCTTACAGTCGACGCAGAGCGTGGCCGTCGGCCGTGCTTCAAGGCGGCGCAAACCAATCTCTACCCCGCATTGCTCGCAAAATCCATAGTCGTCCTTGCGGATGCGCTCCATGGTTTCATCGATTTTGCGGATCAGCTTGCGCTCGCGATCGCGGGTACGCAGCTCTAGCGCAAACTCTTCTTCCTGCGTTGCCCGGTCAGCGGGATCGGCGTAGTGGCTGGCCTCATCACGCATGTGACTGACCGTGCGCTCCACCTCTTCCTGCAGCTGTCGCTTCCAGGCCTGAAGTATGGCCGTGAAATGCTCCAACTGTGCGTCGCTCATGTACTCTTCGCCCTTTTTGGGCTGGTACGGCTCGATCCCTCGAACGGGAAGTGAAGCCTTCTCGGTCATAATGCACCTCCGTTAAAAGAGCGCTGATTCAACCCGTCGGCGTCCTTCGGGTCAACCCTTATTTTATCTGATTGCTCAGGCAGCCCGTGCACGCAACGGCTGTGCCAGCCGCTCAGCGGCGTCACGCAGCATGCGGTCGGTGGTCTCCCAATCAATACAGCCATCGGTAATCGAGACACCATAAGCAAGCTTGGATGGGTCATCACCAAGCGATTGATTGCCAAAACCAATATTGCTCTCGATCATCACCGCGACAATCGAACGATTGCCTTCGATGATTTGGTTAACCAGATTCTCCATCACCAGCGGCTGTAGCGCCGGGTCTTTGCTGGAGTTGGCATGCGAGCAGTCCACCATGAGTCGCGTCGATAACCCGGCATCAGCCAGAGCCTTTTCGCAGAGTGCAATGCTCACCGAATCGTAATTGGGTTGGGCACCGCCGCGCAGCACCACATGCCCATAGCGATTACCTGCCGTGCGGATAATCGCGGAGCGGCCCTCTTGCTGGGTGATGCCAAGGAAACTATGCGGACTCGCCGCCGAGCGCATGGCATTAATCGCGACATCAAGGCTGCCATCGGTGCCGTTTTTAAAACCCACCGCTGTGGATAGCCCGCTGGCCATTTCCCGATGGGTCTGTGACTCGGTAGTGCGTGCCCCGATTGCCGTCCAGCTAATAAGGTCACCCAAATACTGCGGGCTAATTGGATCCAGTGCCTCGGTACCCGCGGGAAGACCGAGCTCGGCGAGATGCAGCAGCAGATCACGCGCCCGACGAATCCCTTCGTTAATATCGAAGCTGTCATCCATGTAGGGGTCGTTAATGAGCCCCTTCCAACCAACAGTGGTACGCGGCTTTTCGAAATACACACGCATCACGATGTAGAGCGAATCACTCAGCGCATCATGCAGCGCCTTGAGTCGATTGGCGTAATCCTTCGCCGCTTCTAGGTCGTGGATGGAGCAAGGCCCAACCACCACCAACAGTCGCGGGTCGCGGCCATCCAGAATGGCCTCCACGGTCTCACGCCCCGCCTCCACCGTCTGCCGGCCAGCGGCACTCAAAGGCTGACGCGCCTTGACCTCCGCCGGTGTCGGCAGTGGCTCTTGGGCGAGGACGTTAAGATTATCGATGGGCGAGTCGCTCATGATGCTTTCAATCCCGTCTTGCGATCACTGAAATAAACGCTCATCTTAGCCGTTGCATAAAGAAATCACCATGACAACCGCCAACCAATCGGGGAGAAATACAGTCCAATGGCCATAGACCGAAAGCTACTGGATGTCCTCTGTTGCCCGGTCACCAAGCAACCCGTGCGGGTGATGAAGCGCGAGGAAATCACCGCACTCAACGCCCGTATTAATGCCGGCGAGGTTCGCTACCAGGATGATCAGACGGTGGACCAACCGCTGGCAGAGGGCCTGATCACCGCCAATGAAGAACGCGTTTATCGGGTAGATGACGGCATCCCGGTGATGCTGGAGGAGCGGGCGATTAACCTGCGGGCTGCCGGACTGAAGTGAGCGAGCCGCTGCCGACACTGGCCGAGGCCTGCCGCCTCGGCAAGGCTCGCCTCGCCGGCTACACCGAGAGCGCGCGCATCGATGCCGAATACCTCCTCGCTTTTGTCACGGGACTCGACCGCAGTCATTTTCGTGCCCACCCCGAACGACCGTTGGAGGCGGCCGCATGGACGCATTTTCAGCGTCTCATCGAGCAACGCCGCCAGTCATTGCCGGTGGCCTACCTGACCGGCGAGCGCGGATTCATGGATTGGCGCTTACAAGTCGATGCGCGGGTACTCATTCCGCGACCGGAGACCGAACATCTGGTGGAAGCCGCGCTAGAGCAGCCCGCACAATCGGTACTCGACTTAGGCACGGGCAGCGGCTGTATTGCGATTGCGCTCGCTAAGGCTTGGCCTGAGGCCCGCGTTGATGCCGTCGACGAGTCCGCGGACGCACTCGCCGTTGCACAGGCCAATATCGATCGTATCGGCGTGCCACAAATTCGATTACTGCAGGGCGCCTGGTACCAGCCAGTGACGGGCCAACGCTACGATCTCATCGTCTCCAATCCGCCCTATATCGCCGATCACGAATCCCACCCAGATCAGGGTGACGCCCAGCATGAACCACGCGGTGCCCTACGGGCGGGGCCGACTGGCCTCGAGGCGATTGAGCAGATCATTCATGGTGCCGCCGATCATCTGCTGGAGGGAGGCCGGCTCTGGCTTGAACATGGCTATCGTCAGGGCCCAGCGGTGCGGCAACGGCTCGGTGCCGCAGGTTTTGTTGCCATCGACACACGCATGGATTTTACCGGGCATGAAAGAATAACCGGTGGGTGTTGGCCGGAGATGAATGCATGAACGACGAACAACTCTTGCGCTACAGCCGCCAGATCATGGTGCCGGGCCTGGATCTCGAGGGCCAGGAAACCCTCCTGCAAAGTCGGGTGCTAATTGTTGGCCTCGGTGGACTGGGATCACCATCCTCGCTGTATCTCGCTGCCGCCGGTGTGGGTCATCTGTTTTTGGCGGACTTTGATACCGTTGATCTGACTAATCTGCAGCGACAGATCGTGCATGACACCGCCGCCATCGGACAGGCCAAAACCGAGTCAGCTGCCCGCCACATTTATGCCCTCAATCCCGATATAGCAATCACTCGTATCGACGAGAAGCTCACCGCTGAGCGTCTCGCCCACTGGGTTGAGCAGGTCGATGTTGTCGTGGATGGTTGTGACAACTTTGCCACGCGCTTCGCCGTCAATGCCGCCTGCGTGAAGGCAAGCAAGCCTCTAATCTCTGGCGCGGTGATTGGCATGGATGGGCAAATTGCGGTCTTCCGGCCGGATCTAGACGGCCCCTGTTATCGCTGTGTTTATGCGGATACCGGCGAGGAGGCACAAAGCTGCAGCGAGACCGGGGTACTCGGCCCCCTCACCGGCGTTATCGGCAGCCTGCAAGCGGTGGAAACCGTCAAAGTGCTTACCGGGCTGGGTACGCCATTAAATGGCCGATTACTGGTGGTCGATGCGCTCACTCAGACTTGGCGCCGGCTTAATTTACGCCGCGACCCGCATTGCCCGGTTTGTGGCGAGGCGGCTCAACCTGATTAGTGCGATTCGTGGCTCTCGGGAGAGCGGGCGGCTGGGTCGGTAAAAAGCGCCTCAATATCGACGGCGTCAAATCGATAGGGCGCGTTACAGAAATCACAATGCACCTCGACGATCCCCTCGTCCGCCAGGGTCGCCCGCATCTCAGCCTCGCCCAACCCCTCGAGCATCGCCGCCACCCGTGCCCGTGAGCAACGGCAGGCAAAGCGAAGCGCTGTGGGATCAAACAAACGAATGTCTTCTTCGTGAAAGAGCCGACGGATCATCTCACGGGGTGAGAGACGACCGAGTTCTTCATCGGTCACCGTCTCGGCGAGTATCTCTGCCCGCTGCCAGGCGTCCTGATCCACAATCTGATGCCCGCCATCATTCGGCAGACGCTGAATCAGCATACCGGCAGCGGTCTGCTCGCCAGCCGATAACCAGACCCGCGTAGGGAGCTGCTCAGACTCCCGAAAATAATGCTCGAGTGCTTGGCTGAGGCTGCCACCACGCAAATCAACCACGCCTTGATAGCGCTCTCCGCCGGCCAGCGGCTCAATCAAAATAGCGAGGGTCCCAGCAGGCGCCAGCTCATCGAGCGTGGCTTGCGTCGACACCGCCTCCCGGGTCCGCGCCATCGCGCGCAGATTGCCGTCTGTGGTGCCCTGCACCAGCAACAGTGACAGCGGCCCGGACGACTGCAGCTGTAGGTTGAGAGAGCAGGGGTATTTAAGGGTGGCGGCGAGCAGGGCCACCGCCGCCAACCCCTCGCCCACTAATGCCCGAACGGCTGGGGCGTAGTCATGCCGTGCCACCGTCTCAGCATACGCTTGCTCTAAGCGCACGACCTCACCACGGACATCGGCATGTTCAAAGACAAACCGCTGCAGAAGATCTTTATCCGCCGTTTCAGCCATCCAATCGACGCTTTAGCATCTCGTTCACCTGTGCCGGATTGGCCTTACCCGCTGATGCTTTCATCACTTGGCCGACGAAAAAGCCCATTAATTTGGTTTTGCCGGCGCGATACTGCTCGAGCTGTTGCGGATTGGCTGCAATCACCTCATCAACCATTGCCTCGATAGCGGCGCTGTCGGTTACCTGCTTAAGGCCTTTGGCCTCGATGACTGAATCGGCATCACCCTCGCCCTGCCACATGGCTTCGAAGACCTCTTTGGCGATTTTCCCGGAAATGGTTTCATCCAGGATGCGGGCAAGCAGGCCGGCTAGTCTGTCCGCATCAATCGGCGAGTCCACAATGTCGATGCCGGCGCGGTTAAGAGCACCGGCCAACTCACCCATCACCCAATTGGCGGCGAGTTTGGCATCGCCGCAAGCGGCGGCGACCTGCTCAAAATAATCGGCTAGCTCGCGGCTTGCGGTGAGCACCCCGGCGTCGTAGCTGGACAGGCCATACTGGCTGACAAAACGCTCACGCTTGGCATCCGGCAGCTCCGGTAACTCACCGCGCACCTGCTCAATCAAATCTGGGGTGATCTCAAGCGGCAACAGATCGGGATCGGGGAAGTAACGATAGTCGTTGGCCTCTTCCTTACCGCGCATCGACCGGGTCTCACCGCGATCGGGGTCGTATAACCGGGTTTCCTGAACGATGCTGCCGCCATCCTCCAACACCTCGATCTGACGCTCGATCTCGTAGTTAATGGCGCGCTCAACAAAACGGAAAGAATTGAGATTTTTAATCTCTGCACGCGTGCCAAACTGCTCGCTGCCCAGCGGACGCACCGAGACATTAGCGTCACAACGAAAGCTGCCTTCCTGCATGTTGCCATCGCAAACGCCCAGATAACGCACCAACGAATGCATCTTCTTCATGTAGGCGACGGCCTCTTTGGCCGAGCGCAAATCCGGCTCTGAGACGATCTCGAGCAGCGGCGTCCCCGCCCGGTTGAGATCGATGCCGCTCATGCTGCCGAATCCCTCATGCATGCTCTTGCCGGCATCTTCTTCGAGGTGGGCACGCGTGACACCAATACGCTTGCGCTCGCCATCTTCCAAATCAATATCCAGATGCCCGGTACCAACCACCGGAATTTCGTACTGGGAGATCTGATAACCCTTGGGCAAATCCGGGTAGAAGTAATTCTTGCGCGCAAAAACCGAACGGCCAGCCACTTCAGCGCCTAAGGCCAAGCCCAAGCGAATGGCGTAATCGACGGCCTGTGCATTGAGCACCGGCAACACGCCGGGCATACCCAAATCAATGGCGCAGGCCTGCGTGTTGGCCTCGGCTCCATAGGCCGTTGAGGCACCAGAGAAAATCTTGGTCTGCGTTGCCAGCTGCGCGTGCAGCTCTAGACCGATGACGGCTTCCCATTCCATCGCCAATTAACCCTCCAGCGACGGCCGCTGCGCGTGCCAGTCGGTAATCTGCTGATACCCATGCGCCGCCCCAAGTAGGCGTGCCTCATCGAAGTAATTGCCAATAAGCTGCAGGCCCACCGGTTTACCGCCGCCAAACCCAGCCGGCACCGACAAGGCGGGCAGGCCTGCCAAGTTCACTGCGATGGTGAAAATATCCGAGAGATACATTTGCACTGGATCATCGGCCTTGGCGCCAATACCAAAAGCGGTCGACGGCGAGGTTGGCCCCGCAATCACGTCCACCTGCTCGAAGGCGTTGGCAAAATCATCCCGAATCATGCGCCGCACCTGCTGCGCTTTCAGGTAATAGGCATCGTAGTAGCCGGCTGAGAGCGCGTAGGTGCCGACCATAATGCGGCGCTTTACTTCCTCACCGAACCCTTCGCCACGGCTGCGCTTATAGAGATCCTCCAAATCCACTGGATCGCTGCAGCGATGGCCATACCGCACGCCATCAAACCGCGAGAGGTTAGAAGAAGCCTCAGCCGGCGCGATGACGTAGTAGACCGGGACCGCCAGCTCGGTGTTAGGCAGAGAAATCTCATGCAACTCGGCGCCAGCAGCCTCCATCGCGGCCACCGCGGCATCAATGGCGCTGGCAACCTCTGGATCCACGCCGTCAGTGGAGAAATACTCTCGCGGTAAGCCAATTTTTAGCCCTTTGAGGGAGTGCTGACCCAGAAGCCCGTGGTAATCGGGCACCGCCTGATCCACGCAGGTCGAGTCTCGTGAATCAAAACCGGCCATGGCATTGAGCATAATCGCCAGATCTTCGGCTGTGGTGGCCATGGGCCCCGCCTGATCGAGACTTGAGGCAAACGCGATCATGCCGTAGCGAGAGATACGCCCATAAGTGGGTTTAAGACCACTAATGCCGGTCAGAGCAGCCGGTTGACGGATAGAACCGCCGGTATCCGTTCCGGTGGCCGCGGGCACAAGACGCGCGGCCACGGCCGCGGCCGACCCCCCCGACGAACCGCCTGGCACGGTGGCTGGATCCCAAGGATTGCGGACCGCACCATACCAACTGGTCTCATTGGAGGAGCCCATCGCAAACTCATCCATATTTGTTTTGCCCACCATCACCGCGCCAGCCTCGCGCAGACGCTGGACCACAAACGCATCATAGGGCGGGACAAAATTATCGAGCATGCGACTTGCGCAGCTGGTGCGCACGCCCTCGGTACAAAAAATATCTTTGTGCGCGATCGGGATGCCCGTCAGCGGGCCCGCATCGCCCTTGGCACGACGTGCATCAGCGGCCTTGGCCTCGGCCAGCGCCTGCTCGGGCGTCACCGTGATAAAGGCATTCAGTGTGCGCGCTTTATCGATTGCAGCCAGTGTGGCCTGCGTGAGCTCTACGCTTGAGCATTCGCCGCGAGAGAGCGCCGAGGACAGTTCCGCAATGGTCCGGTCGTACATACAGTGATGATCCTGGATAGGCCGCGTGGGCCGGGTTATTCAATAACGCGTGGGACGAGGTAATGCCCGTTCTCAGTGGCCGGCGCCAGCGCCTGAAAACGCTCGCGCTGATCAGACTCGCTCACCACATCCGGACGCAAGCGCTGCGTCATCTCCAGAGGATGGGCAAGGGGCTCGACACCCTGGGTATCGACGGCCGAGAGCCGCTCAACAAAAGCCAAAATGGAAGAAAGATTGCGAGCATGCACCTCGCCATCTGCCTCTCCCACAGAAAGCCGCGCCAGATGGGCGATCTTCGCCACTTCGGCTGCATCAATGGACATGGTTTGAACCTCGGGAAAACCGCATCAAGCCGCCAAAACTAACATATCAAGCAGCTTGCCCAAAGCCTTGCCGATTGATATTTTAGTTCATCTTTTCTACTGGTCTGGAATTCTGCATGTTCAAGGGCATTCGGGGACTGTTCTCCAACGATTTGTCGATCGATCTTGGCACCGCCAACACACTGATTTACTCACGCGGACAGTCCATCCTGCTGGATGAGCCTTCGGTTGTGGCCATCCGTCAAGACCGCGATGGCGGGCCGCGCACCATTGCTGCCGTTGGGCGTGAGGCCAAACTCATGCTGGGTCGCACACCGGGCACCATCAAGGCAATCCGCCCGCTCAAGGATGGCGTGATCGCCGATTTCACCGTCACCGAGAAAATGCTTCAGTACTTCATCAAAAAAGTTCATGAAGCACGTTTTTTCCGCCCCAGTCCGCGGGTCCTTGTTTGCGTACCCTGTGGCTCCACCCAGGTAGAGCGCCGTGCGATTCGTGAGTCGGCAGCCGGTGCCGGAGCCCGAGAGGTCTATCTGATCGAAGAGCCGATGGCCGCGGCGATCGGTGCCAACATGCCCGTCGGCGAAGCCAGAGGTTCCATGGTGCTGGACATTGGTGGCGGCACCTCCGAGGTGGCGGTGCTATCTCTCAATGGCATTGTTTACTCCGCCTCGGTGCGCATCGGCGGCGATCGTTTTGACGAGGCGATCGTCAACTATGTGCGTCGTAATTACGGCATGCTAATCGGCGAAGCTACAGCCGAGCGCATTAAGCACGAAATTGGACAGGCCTTCCCGGGCAACGAAGTCCGAGAGCTAGAAATTAAGGGCCGCAACCTTGCCCAAGGTATTCCGCGCAGCTTCACACTCAATAGCAATGAAATGCTCGAAGCACTACAAGAGCCCCTTGCCGGTATCGTCGGTGCCGTCAAAACGGCGCTCGAGCAGACGCCGCCTGAGTTGGGCGCCGATGTGGCCGAGCGCGGTATTGTCCTAACCGGGGGCGGTGCTCTACTGCGCAATATTGATCGACTGCTTATGGAAGAGACAGGCTTGCCGGTGGTCATCGCCGAAGATCCACTCACCTGCGTCGCGCGGGGCGGTGGCCGAGCCCTCGAGCTAATGGATGAAA
Organism: Spiribacter sp.; assembly: GCA_965243155.1. Lineage (GTDB taxonomy): Bacteria > Pseudomonadota > Gammaproteobacteria > Nitrococcales > Nitrococcaceae > Spiribacter. The sequence continues at coordinate 311,908 of CBDEUE010000003.1, forward strand.
AAGGCACCGATCTTTTCACCAGCGAATAAACCAGAGGCTTTGCATCCGCGGGAGGACGCCACGCCATCAAACCGTTATTCGCACAAGGCCCATCAACCACAGCCCGGTTTATACTGCTGGCCCTACTCTCGCTCGCACTGCTGATTGTTGATGCGCGCGAGGGGCTGTTGGACCCCGCCCGGCAATTCCTCTCCACCGCGCTACACCCAGTCCGGTTGATCGCAACGCTGCCGGAACAGGCCCTTGAGGCCACCAACACCACCCTATCGAGTCGACGAGAGTTAATCGCCGAAAACCAACGGCTGCGAGACCGACAGCGCATTTACGAAGCCAGACTACAAAGGCTTGATGCACTTGAGATTGAAAATATTCGACTGCGCAGCCTGCTGGATTCCTCTTACGAGCTTGAGCGCCCAGTGGTCATTGCTGAACTCGTTGGCGTTGACCTGGACCCATTTAGCCATTTAATCGAAATCGACAAAGGCAGCCAGGCGGGCATCTATGCCGGCCAGCCGGTCATTGATGGTAAGGGCGTCATCGGCCAAGTTGAGCGGGCAGCACCTCTGACCGCAACCGTGCGGTTAATTAGCGATCCCAGTCACGGCTTGCCGGTGCAAGTTAACCGCAATGGCTTACGCAGCGTGGCGTTTGGCACAGGGCGAATCAACACGTTATCGATCACCAGCCTCCCCAATAACGCCGATATTCGCGCCGGCGATTTGTTGGTCACCTCTGGCCTGGGAGGACGGTTCCCCGCTGGCTATCCCGTCGGCGAGGTGGATACCGTGAGCATCGACCCAGGACAGCCCTTTTCGCGCATTCAGGTACAACCGCTGGGTGCATTGGATCGGATTCAGGAAGTCCTACTCATCCAACGGGAGGCAGCGGAATGAATCATCCACGCGCGCAGGGCCAGTGGGTGATTGTGCTCACCGTCCTGTGTGCCCTGACCCTCTCAATCATTCCGTTGCCGACGCCGATCGAGCCATGGCGGCCGGAGTGGACCGTTTTGGTACTCATCTACTGGAGCTTAGCCCTACCCGAGCGAGTCTGCGTTGGAGTTGCATGGGTGATTGGCCTTTTTCAGGATGTGCTGGTTGCGACACCGCTGGGGGCCCATGCGCTTGGGTTCGCGCTCGCGGCTTATCTCACTATTAAACTCTACCAGCGCATTCGCAATGTTCCTGTCTGGCAACAGGCAATCACCGTGCTTTTGGTGCTCATGCTGGTTCGAGCAACGCTTTTGCTAGCCTATGGTCTGGTCGGCAATCCGATTGGGGATTGGCGATTCTGGTTACCCGCGATTAGCGGAACATTGGCCTGGCCGCTCGTGTTCTGGCTCTTGCGGTTTCTGCGTCGTTACTACCAGGTACGTTGAAATGGCCCTAGGTCTAATTCGGGACAAAATTGGCGAGCGCCGAGTTGTGCGCGCCCGATTAGGCGTTGCCGCATTACTCATTTTTGTACTGTTCGCTGGCCTTTCCATTCGTATCGGCTACCTGCAGATTGCTCAATACGATCATTATTCGGCGCGATCTCAGGACAATCGCGTCCGGCTCGCGCCCGTCACGCCCACCCGAGGGCTGATTTTTGATCGCAACGGCGAAATCCTGGCTGAAAACCGTCCGGCCTTTCGCCTTTCCGTTGTCCCGGAACAAGTTGAAGACATTCCCACATTGCTCGACGAGTTGGGTCAGATCATCACGCTTAGCGAGGATGAAAGGGCGGCTTTTCGACGTGCCTATTCCCGATCCCGGGGTTTCCAAGAAATTCCCATCAAACTGCGTTTAACGGATGAGGAGGTAGCACAGCTGACGGTCAACCGACATCGGTTCCCGGGGGTTGAAGTGCGCCCTGATCTGGCACGTCATTATCCCTATGGTGAGATTGGCGCCCATGTCATCGGCTATGTTGGACGCATTAGTGAGGACGAGCTGCGGACCCGTGACCGACGCCAGTATCGCGGCACCAGCCTGATCGGCAAAACAGGCATTGAACGCAGCTATGAACATTTACTGCGCGGCAAGATGGGCCTTGAGCATATTGAAACGAACGCCCTCGGCCGCCCCCTTGCGGTACTCGAGCGTGATCCACCTGTACCCGGACGGGATCTGCAGCTCACTCTAGACATTGAGCTCCAACGCATTGCCGAGGCCACGCTCGGCGACTATCGCGGCGCAATCGTTGCTATGGACCCTCGTAATGGCGCGATTCTGGCCCTTGCCAGCCAGCCTGGATTTAATCCCAACGAACTCGTTCAAGGCCTCGACCAAACGGCTTTCAACAATCTGCGACAAAACCCAAGACAACCCCTTTTCAACCGCGCGCTGCGGGGCCGCTACCCGCCGGGCTCGGTGGTTAAACCGTTTTTGGCATTAGCAGCGGTTGCGACGGGCCATATGACCGCCGATGAGCGCATCTTCTGTAACGGGGAGTTTCAACTCCCCAATGTTGAGCGGGTTTGGCGCGACTGGAAACCCGAAGGTCATGGCCATGTCGATTTTATCGACTCGGTGGCGGAATCCTGTGACATCTACTTCTATGAACTGGCGCATCAGATGGGCATCGATGCGATGCATGACTGGATGACCCAATTTGGCTTTGGCCTACCCACCGGCATCGACCTGCCTGGCGAGCGCAGCGGCGTCATGCCCTCCCGGGATTGGAAACGCGCTGCCCTAGGCGAGCCTTGGTACCTCGGCGAGACCATTAACACCGGCATCGGTCAGGGATTCACACTGGCTACACCGCTACAAATTGCCACCTCCACCGCCATGCTCGCCAATCGGGGGCGGCCAGTGCGGCCGCATCTGCTGGCGCAACCCGATGCACCATTACCGTCACCCGCTGTACCCGTTATGAAGCTGGACAACGAGCAACTCTGGCAAATAACAACCGACTCGATGATTGAAGTGGTGCATGGCGAGCGCGGGACTGCCCGAGCGATTGGCGAAGATCTCGACTATCAAATCGCTGGCAAGACCGGCACTGCGCAGGTCATCGGTATCGCTCAGGACGAGGAGTACGATGAAGAAACACTGGACGAACGCTTTCATGACCACGCGTTATTCTCGGCGTTTGCGCCCGCAGAGAACCCACGCATCGCCCTAGCGGTGGTGGTGGAAAACGGTGGCAGCGGCAGTCAGACGGCTGCTCCAATGGCCCGCATTATGATTGACGCTTGGATGGAGCATCTGCATGAGCACGGTGAATTGGCCTTCCTCGGGCGTTAATGCCGCGGCTCGCAAAGCAACCGGGGGGTTGTTACAGCGAGGCTTACATTTGGATGGCGTGCTGCTGACCATGCTCACCATCCTCGCCGGCGTGGGTGTGGTTGTTCTCTACAGCGCCTTTGGCGAGCGTATCGAACCGGTACAGAGCCACTTAATGCGGGTTGGTATCGGCGTCGTTGCCATGCTGGTTGCAGCCCAGTTCTCGCCCACGCGAATTGAACGGCTCTCACCCTGGGTCTACGGTGCGGTGCTCATGTTGTTAATCGCTGTGTTGGTCGCTGGCCAAATCGGCGGCGGCGCCCAGCGCTGGCTTGATCTTGGCTTTGTCGATTTCCAACCTTCCGAGCTCATGAAACTCGCGCTGCCCATGATGGTGGCCTGGCTGATGGCCAAAACCACCCTTCCCATTGGATTTGGCTTCGCCGTACTCGCACTCGCCATCATCGCGGCACCCGCAGCACTCATCGCACTGCAGCCTGACCTGGGCACGGCAGTTCTGGTGACGGCCGCCGGTGCTGGTGTGTTGTTCCTTGCCGGAGTCCGCTGGCGAGTGATTACCGCCGCAATCGCTGCGGCCTGCGCCGCGGCCCCCCTATTTTGGGTTTTTGGCATGCAGGACTACCAACGTGAGCGGGTGCTCACGTTTCTTGACCCGGGCCGGGATCCCCTTGGTGCCGGCTACAACATCATTCAATCGCAGATCGCGATCGGCTCAGGGGGGCTTTTTGGCAAGGGCTGGCTGAATGGCACCCAGGCGCACTTAAACTTCATTCCGGAACAGCACACCGATTTTGTTTTTGCCGTGCTGGCCGAGGAGTTCGGCCTCTTTGGCGTCATCATGCTGTTCACGTTATATCTCGCGGTGATTGGACGTGGCCTTTGGATTGCTCATCAAGCCCAGGATAATTTCTCACGCCTGCTCGCCGGTGGCATTACGTTGACCTTTTTCGTCTATGCCTTTGTCAACTTGGGCATGGTCTCCGGACTGTTACCCGTGGTGGGCTTGCCGCTTCCTTTGATTAGCTTTGGTGGCTCTTCAGTGGTGACGCTGCTCGCTGGCTTCGGTATTCTGATGTCCATTCATACTCATCGCCGCATGTGGTCGTCTTGAAACGCTTCTATCGATTTCTGCTGATGGCCCTACCCGCCATCCTGATCAGTCTCAGTGGCTGCAGCACGTTCACCAGTGCCGCCGATCCAGCAAGCCATGCGGATATTCAACGCTTTGCCGCCACCGTGGCCGAGCGCCATGGCATGGATGCCCAAACCATTGAGCGACTGGTGCGGGATGAGGCCAAGCACCAGCCCGAAATTATCGAGGCAATCACCAGCCCGGCCGAAGCCCTCCCCTGGCATCGCTACCGACGCATTTTTATTACCGAAGAGCGAATCGAGGGTGGCGTTACCTATTGGCAGGAGCACGACAACTGGTTGGCAGAGGTCGAGTCCCGGTATGGCGTACCGCCCGAGATTGTTGCCGCCATCATTGGGGTAGAGACTTACTACGGCCGCTTCCGCGGACGTCATCGCGTGATCGATGCCCTGCGTACGCTCGGATTCGCCTATCCGCCCCGCGCCGATTTCTTCCGCAGTGAACTCGAAGCTTTTCTAGTCCTTGCCAACGAAGAAGGCATGGATCCAACCGTGCCGTTGGGTTCCTACGCCGGCGCGATGGGAGTGCCTCAGTTTATTTCAAGCAGCTATCGCGCCTATGCCGTTGATTTTAATGATAACGGCCGTCGCGATCTGTTTTCTGAGCCAAGTGACGCGATTGGCAGCGTTGGCAATTACTTTGCCGAACATCGCTGGCAACCCGGTGCGCCCATCGTCGCGCCAGCCACGGTGACTGGCTCGCGTTGGCGGGATTTCTTGCGCGATGATCTAAAACCCGTTGATACCGTCGGCGCGTTGCGTCGGGCTGGGGTAACGACAGACCCTCTGCTATCTGACGATGCTCCCGCCCGGCTCCTAGTGCTTGAGACCGAGAACGGACCCGCTTATTGGGTGACGCTGAATAATTTTTATGTCATCACCCGTTATAACCACAGCCCGCTCTACGCCATGGCGGTTTATGATCTTGCCATGGCCATTCGACAGGCAAAATGATGAAACCGCTCGGTCTGCTCTTACTCATTCTCTTGCTCACTGGCTGCAGCACGATGATGCCAGAACCCTCGGATGGGCCAGGTCGGGTCATCGATGATCCGATGAGCATTCCCGATGCAGTCCCGCAACATGCTCCGCGCAGCCGATACGGCAACCCCGAACAATACGAGGTTTTTGGCCGCACTTATCGGGTCATGCAAAGCGCCGAAGGCCATCGCGAACGCGGTATCGCCTCTTGGTACGGCAGTAAATTCCATGGCCGGCGCACCTCCAGCGGCGAGCCCTACGATATGTATGCCATGACGGCGGCACACAAACACCTGCCGTTGCCCACCTGGGTGGAAGTCCGGCATTTGGAAAACAACCGACGCATCGTCGTGAAAGTCAATGACCGTGGGCCTTTTGCCGAGAATCGTATTATCGACCTCTCCTACGCCGCGGCCGCAAAACTCGGCATGCTCGGCACTGGCACGGCACCCGTAGAAATTCGCACCATCACACCGGATGATGCACCGGCGCCAGCGCCCGTCACCCGAGTTGCAGACAGCAGTGATTCGGCGGCCGACACAGGGTATTGGATCCAACTGGCTGCGTTCAGCAACGCCACCAATGCCCAGCGCCTAGTCGATGAAATTCGTGCAGCTGGCCTTTCGGCGGCGGCCTCCATTTTGCGCGGACCGGATGGTCTCCACCGGGTAAGATTAGGACCGTTGACTAATGTCGCCGCCGTCGATCGGCTGAGTGATGAATTACGACGTGCCCGTTTTGCGCCGGGACATGTCATCATTCCGGATGATTCTGTTGGTTTTGACTGAGATAAAACGCCCATGACGCTGCTTCGGTTTTTCGCATTGCTTGTTCTCTTGGCCTTTGGCACGCAGGCCAGCGCCCAGACGCCTCAACCCATCCCCATCCCGGCACCACCGGCTCTGGGTGCCGAAAGCTATGTGCTGCTCGACTTCCATAGCGGTCGGGTTTTGGTGGACAAGCAAAGCAATTTACGCCGTGACCCGGCCAGCCTAACCAAGGTCATGACGGCCTTTGTGGTGTTCAGCGAACTCAAGGCCGGCAATCTCTCTTTAGATGACGAGGTCTTGGTCAGCGAAAAGGCTTGGCGGGCACCCGGCTCGCGGATGTTTATCGAGGTCGGAGATAAGGTTAGCGTCGAGAATTTGCTGCGCGGCATGATTGTGCAATCGGGCAATGATGCCAGTGTGGCATTGGCAGAACACATCGCCGGGACCGAGGCCACTTTCGCCGCCCTGATGAATCAGTACGCCGCCGAAATCGGCATGGTGGACACCCATTACACCAACGCCGCCGGTCTACCCGACTCAGAGCATTACTCCTCAGCTGCGGATACCGCGCGTCTGGTGCAAGCCCTGATTGCGCGTTTTCCTGAGTACTACGGTTACTACTCCGAGCGTGCGTTCACCTGGAATGAGATTGAACAGTTCAACCGCAATCGCATGCTCTGGCAGGACAGTTCGGTTGATGGCGTTAAAACCGGCTACACCGAGGCAGCGGGATATTGCCTAGCCACCTCCGCCGACCGCGATGGGATGCGTTTAATTTCGGTGGTGATGGGGGCTGCTAGCCCAGCGGCCCGCATCGAACAATCAAAATCCCTGCTCAATTATGGCTATCGATTTTACGAGACGCATCGTCTGTATGCCGCTGGTGAAGCGATTGAGACCCCGCGTATTTGGAAGGGCGCCATTGATGAGCTGCCCGTGGGTGTTGAGGATGATGTCTACGTCACCATCCCAACCCGCGCTTACGACAGACTGGATGCCACGCTGCAGGTAGAAGAACAAATCGAAGCACCCGTGCAGGCAGGCCAGTCGTTGGGATCGCTGAGCGTCGCGCTGGATGGGGAGACCGTCATCGAACAGACCATTGTCGCGCTGCAGCCGGTAGAAGAAGGTGGCATTGTCTCGCGGGTGGTCGATAGTTTGCTGTTATGGATGAACTAAACGAGCAAGCGCCTGGCCTAGAATTCCCTTGTCGGTATCCGGTCAAGGCCATGGGCCGACAGGATCCTGAGCTCATTGATCGTATTTGGGCAATCGTCACCGAACACGCCCCAGAGACGCCGGCGGACGCTTTGCACACCACTGCCAGTCGTGAGGGGCGGTTTGTCTCGGTGACCATTACGATTACGGCACAGAGTCGCGCCCAGCTGGATGCCATCTACGCCGACCTACGGGCCAGTGGTCAGGTATTGGCTGCGCTTTAATGCCCCCGACCATTCGCGTTCAAGACTGCGGCAGGGCTGAGTACAGCGCCATCCATGCCGCGATGCGCGAATTCACCGATCGCCGCGATGCCCAGACGCCCGATGAAATTTGGCAGGTCGAACACCCCGCGGTATTCACTCTGGGACAAGCCGGGAAAGCGGCGCATATCCTCGCCGCGGGCGACATTCCAGTCATTCGCACCGACCGAGGTGGGCAGGTCACCTATCATGGCCCCGGGCAAGTGGTGCTCTATCCGCTGCTTGATCTGCGGCGTTATCAACTCGGTCCCCGGCGCTTGGTGAGCCTGCTGGAGAATACCGTTATCCGTTGGCTTGCCGATTACGGCATCCAAGCCGCGCCGCGAGCCGATGCCCCGGGCGTCTATGTGAAAGACGCCAAGATCGCGGCTTTAGGGCTTCGAATTCGACGTGGCTGTAGCTATCACGGCGTAGCCGTGAATGTCGCTATGGACCTCGAACCGTTCTCGCGCATCAACCCCTGTGGCTATGCCGGTATGGCGGTGACAGACCTTGCCAGCTTGGGAGTCGATATCACTCTGTCGGAGGCATTTTCAGGGCTCACTACCACGCTTGTGCGGAGGCTCAGCAGCGAGTGAGCTCGGCGTCTAATGCTGACAGTCTTGCGGGTGTGCCCACATCATGCCAAACCCCCGAGTGATGCTGACCAGTGACCTGGGAGCGCTCAATCGCACGGCGCAGAATGGGGGCCAATGGTGCCGGTTCAGCGGCCTGACCGGCGAATAACTCGGGCCGGTAACAACCGATACCCGAGAACGTCAGCCGGGATCCCGGATGACCCAAAACCACCGCATCATCCTGCAAGGCAAAGTCACCTGAGGGGTGATGACTGGGGTTATCCACCAACACCAAATGCGCGAGCCCTGGGGGATCGGTGGGCAGCGCCTTGAAATCAAAATTGCACCAAATATCGCCATTAACGACCCAAAACGGCGCCTTGCCTAACCAAGGCAGCGCCTTGACGATGCCACCGGCCGTTTCAAGCCCGCGCTCCCCTTCATCGCTAATCAACACTTCTAAGTTGGTGGGACTGTGTTGCGCTAAATGGTTGCGGATGCGATCGCCTAACCAAGCCGTGTTCACGACAACGCGTTGAACACCTGCAGCAGCCAGCCGTTCGAGATGCCAGTCAATGAGGGCGCGGCCGCCTACCGTTAATAGCGGCTTTGGGCAATGATCAGTCAGTGGCCGCATGCGTTCACCCCGGCCGGCGGCGAGGATCATCGCGTTCATTGGGCAGGCGCCTTGGGCAGTTGCGCAATGCAGGCACGTAAGCCGGCAAATTCGGCATAAGGGGCCAGCTCACGACTCAGATAATCAAGAAACCGTGGCGCATCCTCTAGGTAATGCGGTTTGTGGTCGCGATAGCGCAGCCGCGCGAAGATGCCCAGCACCTTAAGGTGGCGTTGTGCAGCCATGAGATCCATGGCTTTCTCGGGCTGGGGGGGCAGCGGTATTTGAGCGGCCGCGGCCTTTTCTCGCCACATTTGTACGTACCCGGATTCCTCCTCGGGGGAGAGACTAAAAAAGGCATCGCGCAACAAACTGGCCAAATCGTAGGTGACCGGCCCACAAAGTGCATCCTGAAAGTCGATAATCCCCGGCCCGGGTGATGTGACCAACAGATTGCGGGCCATAAAATCGCGATGCACCCAAACCTGCGGCTGGGTCACCGCCGCCTCGATAAGCGCTTGCGTACTCTGTTGCCAGGTATTCCACCAGGCCGCATCTGGCACAAAGCGCAAATGCCGCTCAACGTACCAGGTTGGGAAAAGCGCAAGCTCAGCGGCCAAGCACTCGGCATCAAAATCGGCCAGCACATCCGCGCGTGTCGCTGCCTGCCAGCGCACCAATGCGTCCAGCGCCGGGGGTATTAGTTCTTGATGCTCGCCCCGACGCAATGCCGCTAGATAATCCCGCGTGCCAAGGTCTTCAAGCAGTATGAAGCCCGCCTCGATATCGGCCGCCAATATCGCGGGCACCCGTAGGCCGGCATCCTGCATGAGCGACTGCACTTTGATAAAAGCAGCACAATCGCCCGCTTGGTCGGGGGCATCCATCACGATGAGCGAACGCGAGGGCATGCTTAATCGCCAATACCGCCGCGCACTGGCATCGCCGCCACCGGGCGCGATCGAGGCTGCTGCCAAGCCCTGCTCGGCAATCCACGCTGCCAACGCAGTATCCCTTGTCTTCATCCGTCGCTCTTCCCGTGCCCTTCTGGTGCGCATAGGGTACCCTTTCGGAATTTCCAGCACCGAAGACTGAATAAAACAGGCATCACGTTGCTCGAATACCCATCAAAGCTTCTCACAACCACGGCGCTGGGTCTTGTGCTCGGCATGAGCACTACCGCAAAAGCCGACGGCCGCTGGGCGTTGTGTAGTGCGCCACTGCTACCCCCCGTCGCCGGAGATCCTCAACTGCGCGATGCGCCTGATACGGCCGTGGATATCAGCGCCGCACGCAGCCAGGTGATTGGCGACCCACCGGTTTACCAGTTCAACGGCGATGTCCGCTTGCAACGCGCCGATCAAACTTTTCGCGCTGAATCGCTGCGCTATGACAGCACTGAGGAGCGAGTCGACGCCAGTGGCGGCGCCAGCCTGCTGCAATCCGATTTACTCATCACCGGGCAGCAGGCGCAGTACTGGCTGGCTGAGGAGCGCGGCCGTTTCGAGGCGGTCAGCGACTACCGTATCGCCGCCGGACATATGCAGGGACAAGCTGAGCGCATTATTCGCCAGGGACCGGCGCGCAGCCGCTATGAACAACTCACCCTCAGCACCTGCATGCCGGGCGAGGAATTCTGGCAACTCAGCGCCACCTCAGCGACGATCGATACCAATACCCGACAGGGCCGGACCTGGAACACTGTGCTCTCTATTCACGATCTGCCGGTGTTCTACACCCCCTACCTACAATTCCCGGTTGGCGATGAGCGCCTGACGGGCTTTCTTTTCCCCACCATCGGTCAGTCCGAGACGAATGGCACCACGGTTTCCATCCCTTGGTACTGGAACATTGCACCGAATTACGACGCCACCCTGACGCCGACGTCCTACTGGAAACGCGGTCTACTCATGGATGCAGAGTTTCGTTACCTCCAGCCCTGGCTTGATGGCGAAATGAGCGGCAGTTATATGGCCGATGACGATCGCTTCGGTGACGACCGCTGGGCCATTAACCAAAATCATCAGCTCACCATCGGCCCGGCGATTCGAGGCGAGCTCCAGCAGCAGCGTGTCAGTGACACCGAATTTAGTGATGATTTTGGCGAAGAGTTTGATTATCGATCGGCCGCCTTTCTCGAGAGCAGCGCCGAGCTGGCTTGGGCCGATCGTGGATGGATTGCCTCAATTGATGCCCAGGACTGGCAACGGGTCGATCAAAATGCCAGCGCGCCGTACGCTCGCCGGCCTCGTATTCAGCTTGGCTACGACCCGGTGGAATCATTCGGCCCGCTCGCGGTGAGCATTGGCTCAGAGTGGACCGACTTCTACAGCAATGACCGCAGTCGTGAGCAAGGCGTGGAGTACAACATCAGCCCAGAAATCTCCATACCGTTCAAAACGCTGGCCTATGAATTCACCCCTGCGGTGGCCTGGCAGCACACCGGCTACGATTTGGATGTGACCGACCGCAACGACACCACGCCCAGCGTATCGGTGCCCATTTATACCGCGGATGCCCGGGTATTCTTTGAACGGCCTCGCACCCTGTTTCAGGGCGTTTACCAAACGCTTGAGCCCAGACTGACTTACCGCAATGTCCCCGACCGCGATCAAGACGCGCTGCCAAACTTCAGTGAAACCTCAGCGGACAGCACCTTTTCACGCCTTTTCCGCAGCGCCGATTTTGACATCACCCACACCGAACAGGTCAGCGCCGGTGTGACCACACGCTATATCGATGATCGCAGCGGGCGTGAATACTTTAGCGCTTCGCTCGGTCAAACCTTCTATTTACATGATATCGAGCGCGATCGCTCCGACTACGTGGCCGAACTACGCCTGTCCTTACCGAAAGGGTTTAGCGCTGAAGTCGACTACAGTTGGGATCCAGAGGCCAGCGGCAACAGCGATTTGCGCACGCTTCTGCGCTGGCAGGGACGATCCGATCAGGTTATTAATCTGGGGCTGCGGCAACGCGACCAAAATGGAAGCTACACCCTTAATCAGGCCGAACTCTCCTTCGCCCTTCCGGTGACCGCCAGCATCCGCGTCTTTGGTGGCATGCTGGAGGATTTGGAAGCCGATCAAACGCAGACTCGTTTCTACGGCATCGAGCAGGGCGGATGCTGCCACGTCTGGCGGCTAATCAGTCGGGAGGAACTCACGCGTGATCCGGCTCGCGATGAAGCCGAGCTGGAGCGAGAATTTATGCTTGAGCTGGAACTCCGCGGTCTGGCCGGAATCGGTGATAAAATCCAGCCATTCCTGCGGGATGAAATTAACGGCTACAACCCAGGGCCCTAAACACTATGATCCGAAAGCTGCTTGCCACTCTGCTGCTCAGCGCAGGCCTTGTCACCGCGCAGGCCGAAGAGGTGCTACTTGATCGCATCGTTGCCTTGGTGAATGACGATGTTGTCCTCGCCTCAACGCTGGCCAACGAGATGCAGACCGTGCAACGTGAACTCTCTCAGCGCAATGTACGCATGCCACCAGAAGATCAGTTGCAACGCCAAGTGCTGGAGCGGCTCATTCTGCAAACCCTACAGCTGAATGTGGCAGAACGTCGGGGCATTCGGGTTGACTCCGCCACACTCGACGCCGCTGTACGACGCGTTGCCGAACGCAATGGCTTGTCATTAACCGCTTTTCGGGATGCGCTCGAGGCAGAAGGCCTCGATATGGCCCGTTTCCGCGAGCAGCTGCGCCGCGAGATTATTCTTTCTCGGTTGCGCCAGCGGGTCATGCAGGAGCGCGTCGATGTCACCGATCAAGAGATTGATCAATTCCTCGAACGCAACCGAGTCGGCGAGCCGGAATATGCCCTGAGCCAAATTTTAATTGGTCTCCCCGAAGCCGCCTCAGCTGATGCCATCGATGCCGCCCGCACCGAAGCCGAGACGGTCCTACAGAGGCTGCAGGATGGCGAGTCATTCGCGCGTGTTGCCGCCGCCGTCTCGGATGCCCGCAATGCGCTAGAGGGTGGTGATCTCGGATGGCGGGCGGCCTCAGAGCTGCCAACGGTCGTCTCACAGGCATTGGCCGAATTGCCCACTGGGTCGATCACCCCCATTTTGCGCACCTCGGCGGGTTTCTTAATCTACGAACTGCGTGATCAACGACGGACGAACGAACAAATGATCCGGCAGGCACGCCTGCGCCATATCCTGATTCAGACCAACGCTATCGTCACCAACATGGACGCGCAGCTGCGGCTTGAGAGCCTGCGCGAGCGTATTCAAGCAGGCAGTGAATTTGCCGCACTGGCACGAGCCAACTCCGATGACCCCACCACAGCCACCAGTGGCGGTGAGCTCGGCTGGGTGAATCCGGCCAATCTGCCACAGGGCTTTCGTGAGGCCATCAGCGGGCTTGAGCCCGGTGCGCTGACCCAGCCCTTCCAGACTCAGGCCGGCTGGCATTTGGCCGAAGTTATGGAATGGCGCGAGCGCGATGCGGGGGCCACACTAGCGCGTGAAGAAGCCACCGAAGCCATCCGTCAACGCAAGGCCGAGGAAGAAACCGAGCTTTGGCTCCGAGAGCTGCGTGAAGAGGCCTACGTGGAGATCCGCCTGGGCGGTCGCTAATGCGCCCGTATCGGCCCGTTATCGCCATTACCCCCGGCGAACCGGCGGGAGTCGGTCCGGAGCTGGTGGCGGCGGTTGCAAACGATTTTCCGGAAGCGCAGCTGGTTGCCGTTGCCGACCCGGGGCTAATGGAGCAGGCTGGCGCGCCAACTCGACCATTCTCCGCGCAGGCGGCGCATGATGAGGGTCTGATGCTGCAACCCGTTGCTCTGCCCCACAAGGCGGTGCCAGGGCAATTAAATCCGGGGAATGCCCACTACGTGCTAGAGACGTTACGAATAGCGGCCAATGGCTGCATGCAGGGGCTTTTTGATGCCATGGTCACCGGCCCCGTGCACAAAGGCGTTATTAACGAAGCCGGTGTTGCCTTTAGCGGCCATACCGAGTTTCTGGCCGAGCTCACCGGTGCCCCCATGCCGGTCATGATGTTGGCGGCTGACCATCTGCGTGTTGCGCTGGTGACCACGCACTTACCCCTGCGTGAGGTCGCCAACCATATAACGGCCGAGCGACTGGAGCAGGTCATTCGCATCCTGCATCGGGATTTACAGAATGACTACGGCATCACCCAACCGCGGATTCTGGTTGCGGGGCTCAACCCGCATGCCGGCGAATCGGGCCATTTGGGTGACGAAGAACTGCGCGTGATAACACCGGTGCTCGATCAGCTGCGTGGGGAGGGGATGGTGCTAGAGGGGCCGCTTCCCGCCGATACCCTGTTCACCCCGCGACATCTTGAGGGTGCGGATGCCGTGCTTGCCATGTATCACGACCAGGGGTTACCGGTGTTAAAGCATGTTGGCTTTGGCCATGCAGTCAATATCACGCTAGGACTGCCGATTATTCGGACCTCGGTCGACCACGGCACGGCCTTGGATCTGGCCGGCAAACAGCAAGCGGATAGCGCCAGCCTGCGCGCTGCCATCACCGAGGCCATCCGCATGGCCCGGCACCGCCATTAAGCTATGCACAAAGCCCGACGCCGATTCGGACAGAATTTCTTGCATGACCGCGGCATCATCGCCCAGATGATCGCCGCGATTGGCCCGCAGACCGATGAGTCTTTCCTGGAAATCGGCCCCGGTCAGGGCGCGCTCACCAAGCCACTATTAGCAAGCGGTGTGCAACTGACCGCGCTTGAGATCGATCGTGATTTAGCCAAGCGATTGCGCGATCGTTATCAAAACAACGAAAACTTCCGCTTAATTGAAGGCGATGCCCTGACCCAACCGCTTACGCCGCTGCTGCCAGCGCATGGCAAGCTACGCGTTGTCGGCAACTTGCCTTACAACCTCTCCACACCCCTGCTTTTTCACCTCACCGCGCCCGAGCCGCGGCTGCAAGACCTGCATCTACTGCTACAGCGCGAAGTGGTCGTAAGAATTGCGGCTGAACCCGGCAACCGCGACTACGGTCGGCTCTCGGTAATGATTCAGGCCCGATGCCAGGTTGACCCACTCTTTGATGTCCCACCCGGTGCCTTTACACCTGCCCCAAGCGTGACATCCCGATTTGTCAGGCTGCGGCCGCATGCTACCTCCCCGCTCCCTGAGGTCGATGACGGCAGCCTGGCTCGGGTGGTGGCGGCGGCTTTTGGACAGCGCCGCAAAACGCTGCGCAATGCCCTGAATGGGCTGCTCAGCGTTGAAGCGATTATCGCCGCCGATATCGATCCTGCCACCCGGGCCGAACAAATCGATTTGGCAGGTTTTGGCCGCCTTGCAAGGCAGTTACAGTCGGCGCCAGCGTCAATTAAGGAATAAACCATGGCCGAGTACGCAATCGGTGATGTCCACGCCTGTCTAAGCCCGCTGCGGCAGTTACTCGAAACCTTGGCATTCGACCCCAACCACGACCGACTCTGGCTAACCGGTGACTTGGTCGGCCGCGGCCCGGAGCCAGCCGCCACGCTGCGGTTTATTCGCAACCTCGGCCCAGCCGCGCAAAGCGTCCTCGGCAACCACGACCTGCACTGTCTGGCAGTCGCCGCAGGCCATGCACGCGCCCGCCGCAAAGATCGGCTTGGTGCATTACTCCAAGCAAGCGATTGCGAAGAGCTGCTGCAGTGGCTGCGCGAGCGCCCGCTGATGATCGATCTGCCGGAACTGCCTTATGCCCTGGTGCATGCTGGCATCCCCCCGCAATGGAATATCGACCAGGCGCTGGCTCATGCCGGTGAAGCGGAAGCGGCACTGCGTGGTGACCAAGCCGAGGCGTTCCTCGCGCATCTTTATGGCAACAAACCTCGGCGCTGGGATAACCAACTCAAGGGGTGGGATCGGCTACGCTATATCATCAACGCCCTCACCCGCATGCGCTTTTGCCACCCTGATGGTGAGCTTGAATTCGCACACAATGGCCCACCCGAGCAAGCGCCCGCCCACCTAAGTCCCTGGTACGAAACACCCGGCCATCAGCTTGATGCCAAACGGGCGACGCTGCTCACCGGGCATTGGTCACGACTCGGTTGTCGGCAAGGAAACGGCTATATCGCGCTAGATACCGGCTGCCTCTGGGGCGGATCGCTCACAGCGGTGCGCTTGGATACCCCGGCACCGGTGTTTACACAGATTGCCTGTCCAACCGCATTGGCGCCCGGCTAATCAGTCAAGCCGGTGGGAAAGCGCTGGCAAGCGCGTTCTTATCTCGGCCTGATAGGCACGATCAAATGCTGCGACCGCGACGCCCGGTCCGCCACCCACGGGGCATTGCGCCAATACCGTGCCCCAGGGATCCACCAGCATGCTCTCGCCGTGGGTAGAGCGACCGCTTGCATGCTGACCGCCTTGGTCCGGTGCAATCATAAAACACAGGTTCTCCACGGCTCGGGCGCGCACCAGAACGGACCAATGCGCGGCGCCCGTCGTGGCGGTAAACGCCGCCGGTGCCAAAAGCAGCTCGGCGCCCGCTTCAACCAGACGGCGATAATGCTCCGGAAAGCGCAGGTCATAGCAAATGGAAAGCCCGAGCCGGCCAGCGGGCGTATCGGCCACCACCACGGCATCGCCCGGGGCAAAAGTGGCGGATTCGCGATAGCCCTCGCCATTAGGCAACGTCACATCAAACAAATGCCGCTTATCATAGCGAGCAATACGCTCGCCATTGGGCCCATAGACCAATAGCGCGGAGCGCACTCGATCCGTTTCTTTCGCCTGTATCGGCACACTGCCACCGACTAAGGTGACGCCCCGCTTTGCGGCCACATTGGCCAAAAAATCTTGAATGGGTCCAGTCCCCTCCGGCTCAGCAATGGTGAGCGCGGCACGCTCCTGCTGGCCCATAAAGGCAAAATTCTCGGGTAGCACCAGCAGCTCTGTGCCTTCGGCCACCGCCTGATCGATCAGGCCATCGGCTGCGATTAGGTTTTCTGCCACCTGATCACCGGAGACCATTTGGATCGCAGCGGCCACGACCTGATCATTCATTGCGACTATCCTCACCTTGCCCTGCGGTCAGCGGTGTCAGCAGCTCAAACTGTGGATCTTCCCAGGGGCCAAAAATCCGGTATTCAAAAGCGGTAAGCCGCTCAACCCCCGGTTCGATCATGCCACGGGTGAGAAACAGCATCACCGCGGCGGCCGGGCCACCGGCAAGGCCGCCCAAAAATGTCAGTGCCGATGAGACATGCGGCGTCACCCGCACCCGCTGATCATAACGGCGGCGTACCAAATCAGTGACCCCACTGAGATTAAGATCCATGGAAGGCCCCTGCAGGTGGAGATCATCGGTTTGCATGCGACCCGCCTGCACCTGCCAGCTGCCTTGCAGGCTATCGAACTGCAAGCCCTCGCCCACAACATCCGAAAAATCCAGACCCAGACGACGTGGCAACACGGAGAGACTGAAAAGCCCTAACGCCCGCCCAGCGCCCGGCTCCACCGCAGGCAAAGCCCCATTACGCAAATCCACCTGCAACTCGCCACGCAGTGTTGTCATGCTCGGGTCGAGCATGGGACCGATCCAAGACAGCTCGCCCGCGCTGCTACCGGTACCCGACTCCATCGCCCGCGGCAGGCCAAGCGCACGCAACAACCCGCCCGCATCTTCGGTAAACAAATCAAAGCGCAGCGCATGCGCACCCGACTGCCCAGCCTCTGGCGCAATCTCTGCGCGCAAATCAATGTGATCACCCACCAATGCAAGGCTGGCCCGGGCCTCGGCTTGGCCTTCATTAATACGCGAGAAACTCAGGCGGCCAAGCGGCAGGGCCTCGGCGGAGAGTGCTGCCACCTCCAGCTGAATATCCGGCCCGGCCGGTGCGGACGCATTGACCTGATCTTGCTGCGTGTCCTGCTCTCGCTCGGCGGCCGGGATGGTCGCGGCCTGCAGCCGATCCAGATCGATGGTGATCTGGCGTTTCTGGGGTGACCAGCGCATATCACCATAAGCAGCGCCAGCCAGACCCAATCGCCAATCACCTGCCTCGCGCACGCCGGCCACTTGCACCTCACCCAAACGCCAGCGGTTCACATCCAGGCCCTGCAGGGTGATATCCACCGCCTCGACCGGTGGCAAGCTGGTCTGGTCATCGGAGGCAGAGCCCGGCGCCTTCGGCGCCAAGGCCGTTAACTCCGCCAACGTGACCCGAGGCAGGACGCCGGTTACTCGTGTCATCCCCGGCTTTGGCGTCGGTGCGGGTTCCGGGCCCAGATGCACAGCCACCCCAAGCGCTGCCTGCGTATCTTGTCTTGCTGCCGCCTGCAGACGATCGCCATAGGTAAGCCGCATACGCTGCTCCCCACCGGCGAGCCAGCGCCAATCAAATTGCGTGGGTATGCGCTGCTCTGCGGTCTTACCCAGCTGCAATGGCCAATTCAGTGTCAGGCCCTGCAAAGACGATGCGACGCGCAGCTGCGTTGGCCCGCTCACCAGACGGCCATCTTCAAAGCCAGGCCCCTCCCAGGTCACACGCCAGGCCGTCTCGCCGCTAGCCTGGCCTGCCCAATCTGCCAACTCAGGCCAGTCGGTTAATGCCATTCGGGTGTCGGCCTCAATTCGTGTACGTGGCCGGTTCTCCGAGCGCACGGTCACCGCACGAGAAACCAGCGGTCGATCCTTAAATTGACCGCGCAACCCATCCCAACGCAGACCATCGCCATCAAAATTAACCTGCCCGCGCAGCTCGGTCAGGCGAATCGCTGGGGTCGGCAGGCTGAGGGTGGCGCCATCCACGCGCAAAGCACCACTCACCCGGGGCGGCTGTTGCTGAAATGGAAACTCGAGTGAAAGCGCTAAATCGCCTGCTCCTTCCCAGTCAAACCCAGCCAACGGGCTTTGCGGCGAGAGCAAGGGTGAGGCCAGCACGAGATTATGCATGGCCGGCAGCTGACCGCTCAGATTGCCATCAATCTGCAGCTGCGGCTGCCAAAGGTCCTCAATGCGGGCCTCAGCGGCATTTAAAGCAACGTCCGCGATCTGGCCGTCCTGTGCCTGAATTTGCAAACCGCGGTTATAAAAACGCAGTTGTGCATCCACCGCGCGCAACGCGGGCCAATTGCGATTGAACTGAAAATCCACGCCACGCAGCGGTATGGATAGATCAAAGACGCCGCTCCCCGCATCGAACGGGAAGTCCGTAGGACTACCCCGCAGGCGCAATGCCAGTGAATCCATCTGGCCATCCAGCACGGCGCGATCCAAATACTCCACCAACTTGGGATGCATGACGCCCACGGGCAAATGGGCTATCACCGTGTTGAGGGGGGCGCCCCCCACACTAGCGCGAAGATCGATCATCGGCTTGCCGGTGGCGGGGCGCCAGTACTGGCCGGTCACCTTTACAGGAACACCCTGCCAGGTAGCCATCACATCTTGCGCCTGAACGCGCCATTCCGACTCCTCGCCTTCACTACGCCACCACAGTAATTCACCGCCAAGCTCATCAAGCCGCACCGGGGCTCGCAGCAAAGTCGGCAGACCTGTTGTCACGGTGAAGTCCTGCAGACTGGCAGCACCCCCACGGGGGCCAAACTGCAGATCAATATCACCGGCGCTAATGACCGGCCATGGCGGTTCGCTTTGTATAGACACCGCAGAGACGGCAGCTTTTATCCGCCAATCGCTGGCATCCGCCCACCGACCCCGCAGTCGTTCAATAACCCCAGCGGGTACCAGCGTGGCACCGCCCAGCATGGGCTCGGTCAAGGCCCCCTTCATCAGCGCCAGTGGCAGGCGCCCAGCCGCCCAGCGCCATTCACCGCCTTCGCTGTCAAAAGCCCACGCCAACGGCCCGACCTGAAGCGGAGCGGCATTTCGCCCGCGGATGCGTTCCGGAACAATCCGGCCAGTCCAACCCGCCTCAGTGCGCATCAGGCGCGCGCCAACGACGGCTGCACTGAGCTCGCCATCCAGCAATCCCAAACTGCGCCCGTCAAAAGTAACCGTCGCGCTCTGCAAACCACGGTTATCAAGCGTCAGCCAAGCACTGGCATCCATCTCGGCCGTCTCCGCCAGCGACGTTGTTGGCGCAGGCAGATAAGGCGCAATGGTGGTGCCGCTCACGCCATCCAGTTGAATAAAGCCTTTTGCGCTGTCCTGACTCGCACTGGGGACGGATAACCGCCCCTGTAATTGCTCATCGCCCCGGCGGGCATCCAGCGCAAATCGCCACTCGCCAGTCTCCTCTCGACGCCAACGCAGTGTCACCGGGTCAAGCACCAGCGGCGATTGCGCACGGCCATGTTCAATGCGCACTTGGGCATCGCGTAATAGCAGCTGATCGACTGGCAGGCCACGCAGCGCGTCAAGAAACCGATTGGGCGTAGCCTCCGTTGCCAAGGGGAGCAAACCGGAGAACTGCCAGCCTTCAGCCTCTGTATGACGCGCGGACACCGTAAGCCCCGAGGCCTCTAGCGCATGCAATCGCAGGCCACCGGCTTCAATTGATGCCCAAGGCGCAATAGCCAGCGTGAGCTGCGAGAGCTTGACCGGCTGCACCCCTGCCCGCGGATCCCCCACCACTACATCCTGTAAAACAAGTCCTGGGCGCATTTGATGCAAACGCGCATCCAATCCACCAATACGGATAGGCACCTGTAGCCGGGCAGAGACGGCTGATTCCACCGTGGTCATCAGCGACGGCGCGGCCGCAAAAAGCAGTCGTATCCCCGTTAAGGTAATGGCCGCGGCAATCAGCACGCTGACCAGCCCATAGACGATAACGGCCTTTAGGCGTTCGCCGCGTTGCGGCCAAATCCAGCGATGCAGGCGTTGGCTTAGGCTCATTCTGACATTAGCACCACATCAAATTGTTCAGGGCTATAGAGTGGCTCAACCTGAAATTCGATCGGCTTACCAATAAATGCCTCAAGCTCAGCGAAGGTGTCGTTTTCCTCTTCCATCGCGCGATCGACCACCTCGTGGCCAGCCAGCACACGAAAGCGCGTTGTCTCGAACTGCCGCGATTCACGCAGGATCTCGCGGGCAATTTCGTGGACGACCGTCTCGGCGCTTTTCAGATAACCACGCCCCCCACAGACCGGGCAGTTCTCGCAGAGCAGATGCTGTAATGAATCACGGGTGCGTTTGCGGGTAATCTCGACCAACCCTAGCGCCGAGATATCGCCCACCTGCGTGCGGGCATGATCCCGTTGCAGCGTTTTCTCGAGGGCACGCAGCACTTGGTGCCGATGGCCTGCATCGGCCATATCGATGAAATCAATAATGATGATGCCGCCGATGTTGCGCAGTCGCAGTTGACGGACAATGGCCTGCGCAGCCTCTAGGTTGGTCTTAAAAATTGTCTCTTCCAGCGTGCGGTGGCCGACGTATCCACCAGTGTTCACATCGATCACGGTGAGTGCCTCGGTCTGATCGATCACTAGATAACCACCGGATTTCAGATTCACCCGTCGCTGCAGCGCCCGCTGGATTTCGTCTTCGACACCGTAGAGGTCAAAAATTGGCCGCTCCCCGGGGTAATGTTCGAGCTTGGCCTCAGTGCCGGGAAGAAAATGCACACAAAACTCGACCATCCGATCAAACCATTCGCGCGAGTCGATGCGCACCCGCTCGATACTGTCATCGACCAGATCTCGCAGCACCCGCAACATCAGCGGCAAGTCCTCGTGCAAGAGCGCGGGTGCCATGGCAGAGTCGGCCCGTTCGCCAATCGCTTCCCACAGGCGATTAAGAAACCGCCATTCACGCTCCAATACCGCCTGCGCCACGCCTTCTGCGGCGGTGCGAATAATACAGCCATGGGCTGGAGCGTCGGCCATAAACGCAGCGCCCAGTTCGCGCAGCCGCTCGCGCTCGGCGGCATCGTCAATGCGCGCCGAGACGCCAACGCTTGGATTGTTAGCCAAAAACACCAAATACCGTGATGGAATGGCGATCTGCGTAGTTAAGCGCGCACCTTTGCTGCCGAGGGGGTCCTTGAGCACCTGTACCATCAACGTTTGCTGCTCACGCACCAGACGCTGAATGGATGGTTGCTCAAGCGGCTCGCCACGCGCCACGGCCTCGCCAGCGCTAATATCGGATGCATGCAAGAAGGCGGTGCGTTGCAAACCGGCATCGACAAAGGCTGCCTGCATCCCCGGTAAGACGCGCGAGACACGGCCCAGATAAATATTGCCCACCAAACCCCGGGCACGGGCCCGCTCAAGATGTATCTCCTGCAGGCTCCCATTATCCAGGATCGCCACCCGCGTCTCCTGCGGGGTGATATTGATGAGCAGTTCTTGGGTCACGCCTTGTACGACCAGTTGGCCTGATAGTCGATGGCAAACTCGGTCAGCAGATCATGGGTTTCAAACATGGGCAGGCCCATGACACCGGAGTAGCTGCCCTCAAGTTGCTCGACAAACACGCCTCCCGCCCCCTGAATGGCATAACCACCCGCTTTGCCGACGGGTTCGCCACTGTCCCAGTAAGCCGCCTGCTCACGCGGCGAAATCTCGCGGAATGTCACCAGACTCACCGACAAGCGGGTGAGCTCGCGTTCGCCATCGACCAGCGCGACACCGGTTAAAACCCGATGCGTTTGGCCGGAGAGCTGCTCCAGCATCGCCAACCCATCAGCGCGGTCGGCGGGTTTACCAAGAATCTGTTCATCAATCACAACCGCTGTATCGGCACCCAGTACCGGCGCTATTGCCCCCGGCGGCCGCTGCGCAAGCCCGTCACGCGCCTTCTCTAGTGCCAACCGAATAGCAAACACCTCTGGGGCCTCATCCGCCAGCACGTCCTCATTGGCTGTTTGTGCGACCGTTTCAAACGTCACACCCATACGCTCGAGAATTTCTCGCCGCCTGGGAGAGCCGGAGGCCAAATACAGTTGGGTCATGACCTTCTCCTTTGCATGAATATTATCCCGCTCGATGATAGGGATGGCCCGAGAGCAGCGTCCAGGCACGGTAGAGCTGCTCGGCCACCACCACTCGGACGAGCATATGCGGTAGCGTCAGTGCGGATAACGACCAGCGCCGCTCGGCCGCCTCTAGGCAGCGCGGATGCAGGCCATCCGCACCACCAACAACAAAGGCGAGCGCCTGACCCTGTTGCATCGCCGCTTCCAAATAGTCTGCCAGATCCTGCGTTGACCAGGATTTACCGCGCTCATCCAGTGCAATCAACCGTGAAGGGCCTGCGGCGGCTAACAGGGCATCGGCCTCCTCGGCTCGGGCGCGCTCGATGTCGCCACTGCGCCGTGCGGCCCCACTGTCCACAACCTTCAGGCCCAGCGGCAAATGTCGGGGCATCCGGCCCGCAAAAGTCTCAAAGCCCGTTTGCACCCAATCCGGTGCCCGTCGGCCAACCGCCACGATATCGAGACGCATTACCGCTCAATCCGCTTCGCTGTCATCCATGCGCTCCTCATCCACCCCCCAAATACGCTCAAGGCGGTAGAACTCACGCACATCCTCAAGCATGACATGCACCACCACATCACCCAGATCGACCAGCACCCACTCGCTGCCATCCATGCCTTCAACACCCAACGGACGGATTTCCAACTCACGCGCCGCCTCAATCACTGACTCAGCAATCGAGCGCACATGCCGGCGAGAGTTGCCGGTGGCGAACGCCATATAATCGGTAATAGCGGTGCGACCCTGCACATCAATAATGCGCGGATCAACCGCCTTCATATCATCCAAGGCTTCAGCCACCTGATCGCGAAGCTTACGTGCGGAGACAGCGGTATCAGTCATCAATCACCTGATCCTCTCGGGCGAGACGGCCCGTTAACTCTGTGGATAGCCATACAAACCTTGCCGAACCTCGTGCCAGACGGCATCCGGCATCAGGCCGCGCACGGAATAGCCCCGAGCCAACAAGCGTCGAATGGCTGTGGCGGAGATCTCTAAGCGCGAGACTGACTGGAACAAAACCGAGCCGGCCGGCGCCTGGCGCAAGGCCTGACGGTGAGTAACCTGATGGTCAGCTAGCCAGGCAGCGAGTGCCGGCGGCATTGCGCCAGCATCACCGCCCCGCGTGGTTACCAGCAAATGCGCGTAGTGGGTTAGCTCCGGCCAACGATGCCATTGCATCAACCCGCGAAAGGCATCCGAACCCATAATAAAAATCAGCTGGGCCGCTGGCTGCCGATTTCCTTGCGCAACTCCCGCAGCGTATCGACCGTGTAGGAAGGCCCGGGTCGGGAGAGTTCACGCTGATCGACCACCAACCCTGGGATGTCCGCAACGGCCACCTCCAGCAACGCGCAACGTCGCGCTGCCGAAAGCCTTGGCTGTGGCCGATGTGGCGGCACATGCCCGGGGACCAAGCGCAGCTCAGCAAGATTGAGCTGCTCAAGCAATTCTATTGCCGGGCGCAAATGCCCGTAGTGGATGGGGTCAAACGTCCCACCCAGCAGTGCCACCGGCGCGGCCGCCGCTGCCGTCATTCGCGAATATGCCCCTCACCCAGGACAATGTATTTTTGTGTGGTGAGCCCCTCGAGCCCCACCGGGCCACGGGCATGCAATTTATCGGTGCTAATCCCAATCTCGGCGCCGAGACCGTATTCAAAACCATCGGCAAAACGCGTTGAGGCGTTAACCATCACCGAGCTTGAATCAACCTCCCGCAGGAACCGCTCAGCATGGGCATGATGATTGGTAATAATCGCCTCGGTATGACCAGAGCTATGTTGGGCAATATGGGCCATGGCCGCATCAATACCCTCCACCACGCGGACCGAAAGGATGGGGGCAAGGTATTCGGTGTCCCAATCTTCCGGGCTTGCCGGTGTTAGCACGTCGACCAGGCTGCAGCTGCGGCTGCAACCGCGCAGCTCCACGCCCATTTCATCGAATATTGTTTTCAGTCGCGGCAATAACGCCTCGGCGATGCCGGCGTCGAGCAAAAGCGTCTCTAGCGTATTGCAGGTTCCATAGCGCTGCGTCTTGGCATTGACCACCCACACGCTCGGCCATGGCGAGGTCGGCCTCCGCATCCACATAGCAATGACAAATGCCATCCAGATGCTTAATCATCGGAACCGTCGCCTCCTGCATGATTCGTGCGATCAGTCCTTTGCCACCGCGCGGCACCAGCACATCCACGTAATCATCCATGGTGATCATTGCGCCCACCGCGGCGCGATCGGTGGTACCCACCACCTGCACTGCCGCACGCGGCAGACCGGCCTCATCAAGGCCCTCGATAATGCAATCGGCAATGGCCTGATTGGAGTGCAAGGCCTCAGAGCCACCGCGCAGCAGGCAGGCATTACCTGATTTCAGGCATAGTCCCGCGGCATCTGCTGTTACGTTGGGCCGTGACTCATAAATAATGCCAATGACACCCAACGGCACCCGCATACGGCCCACACGAATGCCCGATGGCATAGGCAGCAGATCCGTCACCGCACCCACCGGATCGGGTAAGGCCGCGATCTGCTCTAGGCCCTCAGCCATGGCCTCAATGCGGGCATCGGTGAGAGCAAGCCGGTCGAGCAGCGCGGCATCCAGCCCCGCAGCTTCACCCGCTTCGAGATCCTTGGCATTGGCGTCTTTCAGTCGGTCGCGGCCATCGCGAATGCGCTGTGCCATCGCACGCAGCGCCGCATTGCGGGGGCCACTTTCGGTCGCGGCGAGCTTGCGCCCCGCGGCCCTTGCCGCTTCACCAAGCTCGCGCATATAGGCGTTCACATCCTCAATCATGAGCGCATTCCTTTGGTTTTTGCCGCTGCGGCCAGACGCGCCGCTTTACTCGTCAATACTACCAGCTCGTCCCAGGGACGCCCGGGTTCAGCACCTTTAATAATGCGATCAACGCGTGCGGCCTGGTTCAGCAATCGTGGCCAGCTGCCGCGACGGCTCTGCCGAGCCAGCTGCTCCAAACGGTTTTGACGCTGTTTCCAGACCCGATGCCGCTGCATGACCGCTTGCAATGGCCCACCTACCGCGGCGGTCTGCTGCAAATCCGCCAACACACGCAACTCCCGCGCCAAGCCCCAGAGCACCAAGACCGGCTGTTCACCCTCCGCCCGCAGACGCTCGGTGATTCGCAAACTGCGCGCCACCTCACCGGCCAAAACGGCATCTGGCAGGTCAAAGACAGCAAAACGGGCGCTATCTGTGACAGCGGCCTGGGCCGCCTGCCTATCCACCACATTGCCCTCGGTTAGCAGCACCAATTTGTCGATCTCTTGGGCAAGCGCGAGCAGGTTTCCCTCATTATGATCGATGAGCAATTCGGCAACGTCCGGCGCAATCTGCAATCCGCGCTCACGCCCGCGAGCGGCAATCCATGTAGGTAACTGGCCCCGGCGCAGCGGCCAGGCATAGCTCATCACACCGGCCTTGGCAAAGGCCTGCACCCAGGCAGATTTGCGCTGGGCAGCCTCGAGTCGTCCGGTGATCACCACTAGCAAGGTATCCTCAGGGCTCGCTTCAGCTTGTGCTTTGAGGACCGCAGCGCCATCGCGGCCAGGTTTGCCACCAGGCAAGCGCAGCTCAAGCAATCGGCGATCACTGAACAACGACAGGTTATCGCTGGCGGCGGCTAGACGATTCCAATCAAAACTTGCATCCGCATGCAGGACATCCCGCTCGCTATAGCCAGCAGCCCGCGCACTGGCACGCAGCGCATCCAGCGCCTCTTCAATGAGTAGCGGCTCTTCGCCGCCAATTAGATAAACCGGCGCTAGGCCTTTCGCGACAGCGCGGGGGAGATCATCGAAGCGTAGCTCCGGCATAATCCGGCCGCCTAGAGGCGTCGGCCAATACGGGCGAGCAACAGGCGAATGGCATCCTCACGCAGCTCGCGCGTTAATGCCTCTTCCTCGGCTTCTTGCGCTTGCAGATCATCGGTGTTGGCCGGATAGGCCGCCGAGGTTTGCACGCTTTGCCGCTCAGCGCCCAGCGCCTCTGCATCGGCCAAGCCACCGGGGCGCAGAACAAAACTCAATCGGTAACGCAGCTCATATTCACTGGCAAAACCCTGTGCATCGGTTGCCACCGTCCGTCGGCTACGGTCTGGGGCGCTCACGCTCACTACCCACTCAGCCTGCGCTGCGGATGCCACCACATTGGCATCGAGACTGCGTAACTCGACGGCAATTTCATTCAGCAAGCGATTACCTGCAGCGCCTTCCAGCGCAATGGGGACACCCGCGAATCCGCCGCCCGCTGCTCCTCGCAGCTGCCAGCCGCAGGCTGCTGTCAGCATGACCAGCAAAAGCAGCACACCAAGTTTCAGTTTTGCCATCAGTTGGCCACCACGTTTACCAGCCTACCGGGTACAACAATGACCTTACGCACCGTTGCCGATTCAATAAAGCGCTGCACATTGGCATCCGCCAGCGCTGCTTCGCGTATCGTCTGCTCATCGGCATCAGCGGCAATCACCAAACGGCTGCGCAGCTTGCCATTCACCTGCAAAACCAGCTCGACTTCGTCCTGCACCAAGGCGGATTCATCGACAACCGGCCAGGGTTGATCCACCGCCACCCCATCACGGCCCAGCGACTGCCACAAGGCATGGCTGAGGTGCGGCGTAATAGGCTGTAGCATCAACACCACCGCCTCTAGCGCCTCTTGGCGTAAGCCACGGGCCGCTTCATCAACCGACTCATAACGCGCCAGCGCGTTACAAAGCTCCATAATCGCGGCAATGGCCGTATTAAAGGTATAGCGCCGGCCAATATCGTCGGTGACCTTGGCAATCGTCTCGTGCAGCTTGCGCCGCAGGGCCACACCGGCATCATCAAGTGCCGCCACCGCTGGCGCCGGCACAGGCCCTGCCTGCACATGGTCATGGATAAGTGCATACAGTCGTCGCAAAAAGCGCGAAGCGCCCTCGACACCGCTGTCCTGCCATTCAAGCGCTTGATCCGGCGGTGCGGCAAACATGGTGAAAAGCCGAACGGTATCGGCACCAAAACGGTCGACCAGCGCTTCTGGATCTTCCCCGTTGTTTTTGGATTTCGACATGGTGGTCCAGCCCGTGGCCACCACCTCGGCCCCATCGGCGCGGCGTTTCGCCCCAATAATGCGGCCTTTGCCGTCTCGCTCGACGTCCACCTCGGCCGGTGCAATCCACTCCCGGCCGGCCTCATCACTGTCGCGATAATAGGCCTCAGCCAGCACCATGCCCTGACAAAGCAAATTGGTGGCCGGTTCGTCACTGCCCACCAGGCCCAGATCACGCATCAGTTTGTGCCAAAAGCGGAAGTAGAGCAGGTGCATCACGGCATGCTCGATGCCGCCAATATATTGATCCACCGGCAGCCAGTAATTGGCCCGATCATCCAGCATGGCCTGATCGGTCGGGCTGCAGTAGCGGGCGTAATACCAAGACGACTCAACAAAGGTGTCAAAGGTATCGGTCTCACGCTCGGCATCGGCCCCCACACTGCGGGCAGGCAACCTGGCGCCAACTGGGATCGGTTTTTAGTGGCGATTGCACGCCGGTAAAGGTGACCTGCTCGGGCAGCGTTACCGGCAAATCGCTATCGGGGACCGGCACCGCGCCGCAATCCGGGCAGTGAATAATCGGAATCGGGCAGCCCCAGTAGCGCTGACGGGAAACACCCCAGTCCCGCAATCGGTAGTTAACGGTGCGCTTGCCAATGCCGCGCTGCTCCAGATGATCGGCAATGGCATTGAAGGCAGTCGGAAAATCCATGCCAGTGAATTCGCCAGAGTTAACCGTGACCAAATTCTCCTTGGCGCTCCAGGGCTCGGCCTGAACATCCACGGCAGTGCCATCCGCCGGCCCAACCGACTGGCGAATCGGCAGGCCAAAACGCTGAGCAAACTCATGGTCACGCGCATCATGGGCGGGCACGGCCATAATCGCCCCGGTGCCATAGCCCATGAGCACAAAATTGGCCACCCAAACCGGAATATGCTCGCCCGAGAGCGGGTTAATGGCATCGACACCCAGCGCCATTCCCTTTTTCTCGAGTTTTTCCATGGCCTCTTCAGTCACTGCCCCTTGCCGGATCTCGTCAAGGAAAGCGGCAATCGCCGGATCTTTTTCGCCGGCGGCGACTGCCAGCGGGTGGTCGGCGGCCACTGCCATGTAGGTGGCGCCAAATAGCGTATCGGGCCGGGTTGTATAAACACGCAGCGGCTCACCCCCATCGGCGAGCGCAAAATCCAGCTCTACGCCTTCGGAACGACCAATCCAGTTGCGCTGCATGATTTTGACGGCATCGGGCCAGCCCGGCAGGTTATCCAGGCCTTCCAACAGCTCATCGGCATAATCGGTAATGCGTAAAAACCACTGCGGGATTTCACGACGCTCAACCACAGCGCCTGAGCGCCAACCGCGGCCGTCCACCACTTGCTCGTTGGCCAGTACGGTTTGATCGACTGGATCCCAATTCACCACCGACTTGGCCTGATAAACCAGACCTTTCTCAAACAGCCGGGTGAACATCTGCTGCTCCCAGCGGTAGTAATCGGGCTGACAGGTGGTTACCTCCCGACGCCAGTCATAGCCGTACCCCATGCGCTGCAGCTGTCGGCGCATATGGTCGATATTCTCGTAAGTCCACTTGGCTGGCGGAACACCGCGTTTAATGGCGGCATTTTCCGCGGGCAGACCAAAGGCATCCCAGCCCATAGGCTGCAAGACATTTCGGCCCTGCATCCGCTGAAAGCGGCTAATGACATCACCAATGGTGTAATTACGCACATGCCCCATATGCAGCCGCCCACTGGGGTACGGCAACATGCTGAGGCAGTAGTATTTTTCGGCGCCGGGATCTTCGCTAACTTCAAAGGTGCCGGCTTCATCCCAGTAACTCTGGGCGTCGGTCTCGATTTGGGCGGGGTTGTAATGCTTTTCCATGGCGCGAGAGGATACCCCGCCGCCGGCAGGGATTGCACCTATGATGCGTTCGACTGCCGGCGTACGGTCCGCTCAAATTCGCTGCCATGGCATCGCGGGCAAGGTGGAATATGGCCTACGCGCTTGAAATGCAGCACCTCGCCGCAGTTTTGACAGACCAAGCTACCGGGGCCAGTAATTTCACCGGTGTGATACCGGGCGGCGGCCTGCAGCTCTTCATTAAACGCCTGCCACTGCAGTCGCGTCTGGTCGGCCACCGACGAAAACTGATCCCAAACCCAGTTTTCCACCAACTGCAAATCCATATGCAACCAGTCGGCATAAGTACCGCGTGCCTTTTCCACATATTCCGCGGCATCCTGTAGGTCACGGCGCAACCAGGCGGCCACACGCTCAGCCTCATCCCGGGTTAATTCACCCAGCTCCACACTGCGTTCACGGACCGTATCAAGTGCCTCGTGGAAACCGTGCTCGACGGCCTCACCGGTGTGCTCCATGCGTTCACGCAGCCGCTTGAGCATTCGCTCGTAGGCATGGACTTCCCGCGATTCGTTGTTCTTCTCGTCACTCATCGCTCGATGCTCCTAAACCGTGATAACGCCAGTGTAACGCCGGCTAGCCAATGTCGCGAAAGAGGGTCAGCTCCCGCCGGCCAAAAATCAGCATGAGCAGCAGCCCAATTAAAGACAATCCGGCAATCGGCCAGTCGCGCCAACGCATATAGGGCGTCACTCCGGTATGCGGTGTCACTTGGGCATTCAGCACAGCAGACTCAAACAGCGAGGTTTGCGCCAATACTTTGCCATTGCGATCAATCATCGCGGAGACACCGGTATTGGTGGCACGCAGCATTGGTCGCGCCATTTCGAGCGCCCGCATCCGAGCCATTTGCAAGTGCTGCCAAGGCGCTGCCGAGCGCCCAAACCAAGCATCATTGCTGACGTTGAGCAACAACTCAGCCATCGGCAAGGCATCGGCGAGCTCAGCACCAAAGGTCACCTCGTAGCAAATACTCACGCCCAACGCATGACCGGCCGCCTGTAGCGGTTGGGCAGAAGTACCGGCATTAAAATCACCCAGCGGAGTACCGACAAAGTCGAGCAGACCACCCGCCCATTCTCGAAAGGGCACGTACTCTCCAAATGGCACCAAGTGACGCTTGAAGTAGAACTGTGCAGGCGCTCCGGGAATGACCACCGCATTGAAGGCCCCCTGTTCATTCGTCACGGGGGCACCCATCACCAAAGTACTACCACGCGCGGCGGCCTGTTCGGCAAGCTGCCGCAACTGCGGTTCGGCTTGATGATAGAAAACCGGTAGGGCCGTTTCGGGCCAGACGATGAGATCTTCACCCCACTGACTGCGAGTCAGCTGGACGTACTCGGCAAAGATGGCGCCGCGCTCCGCGGGATTCCATTTTCGTGCCTGATCGATATTGCCCTGCAATAAGGCAACACTCAGTGGCTCACCACTGGCGCGACTCCACTCCCGATCGAGCAATAATCCGCTGCCGATTAACGCCGTGGCCATCAGCGGTGGTAGCACCCAACGCCAAGACCAAGGACGTCGCAGCCACCAGGCCAATGCACCGGCCAACAGGGCCAGCGCCAACCCGGGGCCCGCAACACCGAACACCGGGGCAAAATAGGCTAACGGCGTATCAATTTGACTGTAGCCGATGCTCAGCCAAGTGGCCCCGGTAAAAAGCCAGCTGCGCACCCATTCCACGAACATCCAAGCCAGCGGAAAACTCACCAATGCAGCCAATCGTCGGTGACGCTGTCCAACCAACCAACCCAGCCACAGAGCGGTCATGGGGATGAGCGCAAACAACGCGACGAGCACTACCGTCGCAATGCCGGCCGCCAACGGCCCACCGCCATAATCGGCAATGCTGAAATAAATCCAATGGACCCCTAAGCCGGCATAGCCCAAACCAAAACAATAGCCGGCGAGGAGGACCACACCCCCGTGTCGGGCTCGCGACAACAGGGCAAAAATCGCGGTGAGCGCCAGCAAGGGCGCCCAAGCAAACGAATATGGAGCAAAACCCAGTGCCAGTAGCAAACCTGCTGCCAGCGACAGTGGCAGCAGAATCAGCCAGGGCATGGCAGCTTATTCGTCCTGCTGGTGCGCATCACTGCTTTCATCGCCATCAGCCTGCGAGACCAGCAACAGATGCAAACGACGAGAGTCGGCGCGTAAGACATCAAAATCCAGCCCCTCAAGTTGGAGCTTTTCACCTCGACGCGGTAGATGGCCAAAGCCATTGGCCACCAGCCCCCCGATGGTGTCGAATTCATCGTCACTGAACGTGGTGCCGAAGTGTTCGTTAAAAATCTCAATTGGGGTTAAGGCTTTCACCACCGTCCGTCCGTCCTCGCCGCGATTGAGAATCCAGGTCGATTCATCGAGATCATGTTCATCATCGATCTCGCCCACAATCTGTTCGATGACATCCTCGATGGTCACGATGCCGGCTAGTCCCCCATATTCATCAACGACGATGGCAAGATGATTACGGCTTTCCTGAAACAGCTTGAGCAGGGCATCCAGACGTTTACTCTCGGGAATAAAAAGCGCGGGGCGCAGCAGCTCGCGCAAATGAAATTCCCGCTCATGCGTTGGGTCGAGATAGGGCAGCAGATCCTTGGCAATGAGAATGCCAATCACATCATCGCGGCTATCACCGGTGACCGGGAAGCGCGAATGGCCGCTATCAATAATGGTGGGTAAGAGATCCCAAACGGATTCTGAACGATGTAGCAGTGAGACCTGAGAGCGCGGAATCATCACATCGCGCACCTGCAGGTCGGCCACATGCAAAACCCCTTCACACATGGAAAGCGCATCAGCATCGAGAATGCCGCGTCTTTGCGAGTCCCTCAGGACCTGTACCACGCCCTCTCGGTCACGTGGCTCATGCCCCCCAAATAGGCGTTTAACCCGATCCAGCCATGGTCTATGGCTGGCGCTGGTACTCCCAGATTGTTCGTCGTTCATGCCGCTCCGTTTTGGCCTCGACTGGCGACCGTTCGGTCGATGGGTTAGACCGCTGTACCCAGCGCCCTAACCGATCGATCCCCGTGTCGCCCCTCAGGCATAAGGGTCAGAATATCCCAACTGCGCCAATAGGCGGCGCTCTTCTGCCTCCATCACCGTGGCCTCTTGCACAGTCTTATGGTCAAAACCTAGTAAGTGCAAGACCCCATGAATACTTAAATGTGCCCAATGCGCAGCCGAGCTTTTGCCTTGATCGGCTGCCTCACGCTCGACAACGGGGGCACAGATCACCAAATCACCCAATAGCGGCAAGTCCACGCCGGCCGGTAATTCCACCGGAAAGGATAAGACATTGGTTGGTGCATCCTTACCACGATAGTCGCGGTTTAACGTCTGACTTTCGGCCTCATCGACCAGACGGATGGTGAGCTCCCACTTGTCTTGCCGATCCTGCAGCACCGCACCCACCCAAGCTTGAAAATCGCTGGCATCAGGCGTCGGGGCGGTGGTGACCACCTGCAACTGTAATTCAGACATCGATGGGATCAATCGGCGGCGCCGCCGTCCTCACGCCTATCATAGGCGCGGACGATGCGCTGGACGAGGTCGTGGCGGACCACATCTTGTGCTGAGAAAAAGGTAAAACTCACGCCATCAAGGCCATGCAGCACATCAATGGCATCGCGCAAACCCGAGGTCTTGCCCGGGGGCAGATCAATCTGGGTGACATCGCCGGTTACGACAGCCGTTGAGCCAAAGCCCAGTCGCGTCAGAAACATCTTCATCTGCTCGACGGTGGTGTTCTGCGCCTCATCCAGAATAATGAATGCGCCGTTAAGCGTCCGGCCACGCATATAGGCAAGCGGCGCCACTTCGATCACATTGCGCTCAATCAGTTTGTTGACGCGTTCAAAACCGAGCATTTCAAACAAGGCGTCGTAGAGCGGACGCAAATAGGGGTCCACCTTTTGCGCCAAATCGCCTGGCAAAAACCCTAACCGCTCGCCGGCCTCCACCGCCGGGCGCACTAGCACCAACCGCTGCACCCGCTCCTGCTGTAGAGCATCCACGGCACTGGCCACCGCCAAATAGGTTTTACCCGTTCCGGCGGGGCCGATACCAAAATTCAGATCATGCCGAGCAATGGCGCTTAGATAATTGCGCTGACTGGGCCCACGCCCGCGAATCAGCCCCTTGCGGGTATGGATACTGACTTCATCCGGAGACGGCGCAGCCGCGGCTGACGATGGCTGTTCGGCGCTGGCCTCTGCCTCAGCCGTGCGCAGCTGCAAATGCACATTTTCAGCCCCGATCACCTCTCGCGCGGTATGGTCATAGAGCGTACGAATGACATCACCCGCCACCTGCGCGGCGGCGTCTTGTCCGATGATCCGAAAACGATGCCCGCGGTTTTCAATCTCAACACCCAAGCGGCGTTCAACCTGGCGAAGGTTTTCATCAAACTGGCCGCAGAGATTGGCCAGCCGCTCGTTATCCGCCGGGGCCAGCGTAAAGTCCACCGCCTGTGGGTGACTGCTCAAGCGCTCACCCGGCTCATGAAGCCTCCGCGGCAAATGCCTGCGAGATATCCGCCAGATCGGGCTCGAGATCGGTATCAATACCCACCATTTCGCCACGCAGTGAGTTGGATAACGCCTCGGTAATACGCACTTTGACAAAGCGCCCAATCAATCGCTGCTGGCCGGGGAAGTTCACCACGCGGTTGTTTTGTGTGCGTCCCTTAATCTCATTGGCATCCTTACGCGAGACGCCATCGACGAGCACCGATTCCACCTGCCCGACCATCGACTGACTGATGGCGCGGGCATTTTGATCGAGGCGTGCCTGCAAGCGCTGCAGCCGTTCCTTTTTCTCCTCTCGCGAGGTGGCATCCGGCAATTGGGCTGCCGGCGTACCGGGGCGCTTTGAATAGATGAAGCTAAATGACTGGTCAAACCCGACCTGTTCAATGAGATCCATGGTCTGTTCGAAATCTTTTTTCATCTCCCCCGGGAAGCCAATGATGAAATCGGAGGAGATTGATAGATCTGGACGCGCTTTTTTCAGGCGGGAGACCAGATCGAGGAAATAATCGCGGCCATGATTGCGCTTCATGAGCGTGAGCACATTGTCGGACCCACTCTGTACCGGCAGATGCAGATGGTTCACCAGCTCCGGGACTTCGGCATAGGCATCCACCAACGACTGATTGAAATCAAGCGGGTGCGAGGTGGTAAAGCGGATACGATCGATGCCATCGATCGCCGCGACATAATGGATAAGCAGCGCCAGATCGGCCGGCTCACCGTCGGGGCCTTCGGCGGCATAGCCGTTCACGTTCTGCCCCAGCAATGTAATCTCGCGTACGCCCTGCTCAGCAAGCTCGGCGCACTCAGCCAAAACATCCGCAAACGGCCGGCTAATCTCTTCGCCACGGGTATAGGGCACCACGCAGAAACTGCAGTATTTGCTACAGCCTTCCATAATCGAGACAAACGCGGTTGGCCCCTCGGCGCGGGGCTCAGGCAGGCGATCGAATTTTTCAATTTCAGGAAAGCTAACATCGACGACCGAACGGCCGGTCTGCCGGGCGCGGGTGACCATATCCGGCAGCCGGTGCAATGTCTGTGGACCGAAGACCATGTCGACAAAGGGGGCACGCTCGACAATAGCAGCGCCCTCTTGGCTTGCCACACAGCCGCCAACGCCAATTAAAAGCTCTGGTTTCTCAGCTTTCAGCTCGCGCCAGCGACCCAACTCGGAGAAGACTTTCTCTTGAGCTTTTTCGCGAATCGAGCAGGTGTTGAGGAGAATGACATCCGCTGCTTCCGGCGTTGTCACTCGTTCATACTGGCCCTCAGCCGCGAGCACATCGACCATCTTGGCCGAATCGTACTCATTCATTTGACAGCCGTGTGTGCGTACGTAAACCTTTTGCGTCATGTTGGGCAGAATACTAGGGCAGCGATAGGCGGACAATCCGCCAATTAGCGGCCATAAACATCTTCGATGCGAATAATGTCATCTTCACCCAAATAACTGCCTGACTGCACTTCGACCAGCTCAAGCGGGATCATGCCGGGATTATCAAGACGATGCACAGTTCCCAGCGGGATGTAGGTGGACTCGTTCTCGCCCAGCAGGAAGGTTTCATCGCCCCGCGTTACGCGGGCCGTTCCCTTCACCACAATCCAATGCTCGGCACGATGATGATGTTTCTGCAGCGAGAGCTGACAACCCGGATTAACGATAATGCGTTTGACCTGGAAGCGCTCGCCCTGGACAAGCCCCTCATAGCTGCCCCAAGGCCGATGGACCTGACGGTGCTCTTGGGCCTCGCAGCGGCCATCGGCCTGCAATCGCTCAACAATTCGCTTCACCGCCTGCACCTGGTCGCGCGGCGCTACCAGCACGGAATCCGC
Source organism: Spiribacter sp. (assembly GCA_965243155.1). GTDB lineage: Bacteria > Pseudomonadota > Gammaproteobacteria > Nitrococcales > Nitrococcaceae > Spiribacter. The sequence goes on from CBDEUE010000003.1 coordinate 347,964, forward strand.
CGTCTCCACGACCACATGGTCTTGCAGCCCAACCGTTGCAACCAACCGGCTTTCGGCACGCACGTAGTTATTACGACTGGCCTCGGTGAGCACATCGCCCATGATGACATTGCCATCGGCATCGGCCTGACCGGCCTCCATCAACGTGGCCCACGATCCTAGATCACTCCAGCCCGCCTCGAGCGGCAGGGTCACCGCCGCCTCCGTATGCTCCATCACGGCATAGTCAATGGAATCGGCCGGGCAGGCCGTAAAGCCGGCCTCACCCAGGCGAATAAAGTCGAGATCCTCAGTGGCCTCTGCCATGGCGGCTTCGCAGGCGCGCAAAATTTTTGGCGCAAACTGCTGCAGGGCCTGCAGGCAATCCGAGGCACGCATCACAAACATCCCCGAATTCCAATAGAACCCGCCGGCGGCTAGATATTCGCGTGCCGCTTCTGCTTGGGGTTTTTCCACAAACCGGGTGACGCGAAGGGCAGCCCCCCCATCGATGGGTGCTCCGGCCTCGATATAGCCGTAACCGGTCTCTGCATGGGTGGGCACAATACCAAAGGTCACCAGCCAGCCCTCGGCCGCCGCCGTTGCGGCCTGTTCAATGGCCACACGCAGCCGCGCGGGCTCTGCCACCAAATGATCGGCCGGGAAAATGGCCAAGACCGCATCCGGTGACTCTCGCAGCGCTTGCAGGGCGGCAACGGCAACCGCGGGCGCGGTGTTACGGCCAACTGGCTCGAGCAGAATCCGCGCAGGGCCAAGAGGATTTTCCCTTAGCTGCTCGGCGACCAAAAAACGATGGGCTTCATTACAGACCACGAGCGGCGCCTGCAGCCCCGCTAGGCCATCCAGTCGGTGTAGCGTCTCTTGCACCAGGGTTTGACCGGTGGCGGCCACGTCCAGAAACTGCTTGGGATAGCACTCCCGCGACAGTGGCCAGAGCCGTGAGCCCACCCCGCCTGAGAGAATGACCGGATAAAGCGGTAATGCAGCCGTCATGCCGAGGCTCCCCGCGGAGCGGCAAATACCGGGCGCCGGCCAATGGCGTAGTAGTCAAATCCGGCAGCGCGGAGAATCTCTGGGTCATAGACATTGCGGCCGTCAAAAACCACTGGCGCAGAAAGTTGGCTGCGAATTTGTGCGAAATCCGGGCTGCGGAAGACGTTCCATTCAGTCATGACCACCAAGGCATCGGCACCGACCAGTGCATCCTCGGGGCTCTCGCAATAGACCAGATCTGAGCGCTCACCGTAAATGCGCCGAGTCTCCTCCATGGCTTTAGGGTCAAACACCCGCGCACTCGCACTCGCTGCCCACAAGGACTCGAGCAGGCGACGGCTGGCTGCCTCGCGCATATCATCGGTGTTGGGTTTAAAGGCCAATCCCCAAATGGCAAAGGTCCGACCCGACAACGCCCCCTTGTAATGCTCACGAATGCGCTCGAACACGTAGTCTTTCTGCCGGTCATTCACGGCTTCCACCGCTTCAAGCAGCGCTGGTGTGTAGTCGACATCCTGGGCGGTTCTTGCCAAGGCCTGAACGTCCTTGGGAAAACACGACCCACCATAACCGGCGCCCGGGTAAATGAAGTGATAGCCGATTCTTGGGTCAGAACCAATGCCAATGCGGACCCGCTCGATATCTGCCCCCACCCGATCAGCAATATTCGCCAGCTCGTTCATAAAGCTAATCTTGGTCGCAAGCATCGCATTGGCCGCGTATTTGGTGAGCTCTGCCGAGCGCACATCCATGCTGATCAGACGGTCATGATTGCGGTTAAACGGCGCATAAAGGGCATGTAAACGCTCGCGGGCATGCTCGTCATCACTGCCAACGATCACCCGCTCTGGCTTCATAAAATCCTCAACCGCCGCGCCCTCTTTAAGGAACTCCGGGTTCGAGACAACCGCAAAGGGAATATCGACATCACGCTTGGCGAGCCGCGCAGCCATGGTGCCGCGCACGCGATCTGCCGTGCCCACCGGGACGGTGGACTTATCGACCACGATCTTTTCTTCCTGCATATGCGAGGCGATGGTGTCAGCCACCGCCAAGACATATTTTAGATCGGCCGAGCCGTCCTCATCCGGTGGCGTCCCCACCGCAATAAACTGAAATTCTCCATGCTCGATGCCGGCGGCCGCATCGGTGGTGAACTGCAACCGTCCAGCCTCACGATTGCGCAGGACAATCGCCTCCAGTCCCGGTTCAAAAATTGGGATCTCGCCCCGATTGAGGCGCTCGATTTTTGCGGTATCGACATCAACACAAACCACATCATTGCCAACCTCGGCAAAGCAGGCCCCCGTAACCAAGCCGACATACCCGGTACCGAAAATGGTGACGCGCATCCTTGTCCCCTATTCCTTCTTGCTATTCCGCCGCTACGGCGGCCTCTAGGGCCACCTTCATCATGTCGTGGAAGCTGTTCTGCCGCTCTTCGGCGCTGGTCGAAGCTCCAGTGACGACGTGGTCACTGACCGTCAAGATGCTCGCGGCTCGCTTGCCGGCCTCGGCAGCGGCTCCGTAAAGCCCGGCCGCTTCCATCTCAACGGCCAGAATACCGTGGGCTTTCATCATCTCGAAAATATCGGCCTTGGGGTTGTAGAAGAGCTCTGAGGAGAAAACATTGCCAATTCGAGGATTAACGTTGGCGTTGCGTGCAGCCGCCACCAGCGCTTCCAACAGGCCGTAATCCGCGATGGCAGCAAAATCATAGCCGCCAAACCGCGTCCGATTGACGCTGGAGTCGGTGGAAGCTCCCATCGCGATAATAATGTCGCGCACCGCGACATCCGGGCTGATCCCGCCGCAGGTCCCCACACGAATAATCTTCTCAACACCATATTGGTTGAAGAGCTCAAAGGCATAAATCGACATCGACGGGATGCCCATGCCTGAACCCATCACCGACACTGGTTGTCCATGATAGCGACCGGTGAAGCCCAGCATATTGCGGGTATTGGTGACCTCGCGAACATCCTCGAGGTATTCCTGGGCAATCACCTGTGCGCGCAGGGGGTCCCCCGGCATGAGAACGGTTTCGGCAAAATCACCAGGTTCGGCGCTAATATGCGGGGTAGCCATGCCCTCGACTCCTTGTCCAAGTAAAGCCGCAACTTTACTGACCCGGGGGCGCTTTAGCCAGTCGCGAGCGCTGGCACTCGCATCCACCGCATGGCCACGGCAGAATGCGGGCATTCCGCAGAAAGCAACAGGCGAAAGCATGGCTCAACCCCAAACGCTGGCATTGTTTGATCTCGACGGCACGCTCACCCGGCGTGACACGCTGTCTGATCTATTGCTGCGCCATTTTGGCCTGCGCCGCTGCCTGACCGCCGGGGTTCTTCTCGCGCCGTGGCTTATCGGCGTCCCCGGCGGATGGGTCTCCCGCGATGCCGCAAAAGTCCGGGTTTTAAAAACATTTTTTGGCGGGATGGACGAGGGCGAATTTCTTGCGATTGGCAAGCACTATGCCCAGCAACACCTCGAGGCCCTGCTGCGCCCGCAGGCGCGATCACGTTTGCAATGGCATATCCAACAAGGGCATCGCGTAATTGTGATTTCGGCCTCCGTCAGCGACTGGATCCGCCCATGGACAGAGCAGCTGGGCATCGAGCTGCTTGCCAGCGAGCTTGTCCGTCGCGATGGCCGCATTACTGGGGAACTTGCCGGAGCCAACTGCCGCGGGGAAGAGAAAGTACGGCGACTCCGAGACCTATTGGATCCCACTGACTATCAGCCCATCTACGCCTATGGCGATACCGATGGCGACACCGCCATGCTGGCATTGGCCGATCATCCAACTTACCGAGGATTGCGCTAATGAGCGGGCAGACAGTCCCCAGCCTGCTGCAGGCGGCGAAAGCGTCACCGGATGGCGTAGCGCTAGTCGCGTTTCATGAGCAGGGGAAGCAAGAATGGCCGCGTAAAGCATTGTTTACCGCGATCGATGCGCTGGCCCATCAACTGCAGATTGCTGGACTCCGTCATGGCGAGCGTGTCGTGCTGTTTGCACCCAACAGCCCGCGTTGGGTGGTGCTGGCGTTGGCAACACTGACGGCCGGCGGGACCATCGTTCCTGTGGATGCGCAAATGGGAGCCGCGGATCTTGCGCATGTCATCGAAGATGCCAGGCCCTGGCGTATTTACACCACAGAGGCACTGCGCGAGCGCTTGCCCGGACAGTCGCACAGCCTTGAGGTCATCGACCTCGAGTCAATCAACCTGGATACCAGCGGCGAGCCCGCTGCACTCATCAACCCAGCGCCAACACCCGAGACGCTTGCCGCCATCTTCTACACCTCGGGCACGACAGGCCCGCCGAAGGGCGTGCCGCTTACCCATCGCAACCTCAGCAGCAATGTCGAGGCACTGCTTGCCGAGGATATTGCCCATGCCAGTGATCGGGTCCTATTGCCGCTACCACTGCATCATGTCTATCCGTTTAGCATTGGTCTTTTGAGCGTACTAGCCGCCGGCGCGACCCTCATTATGCCGCGCTCACTCGTGGGCCCGAGGATTGCTGAGGCCCTGCGCGACAGTCAGGCCACCATACTCCTGGGTGTCCCAAGACTTTATGAGGCCTTGTGGCAACGGCTTGAGCAGCGCATCACGGCCGGAAAATCCAGCCGCCAGCGTGTCTTTCATGGTCTGTTGCAGCAATGCCAGCGACTGCGCGCAAAAACGGGGATTAACGCCGGGCGCTGGGTTTTCCGGCCAGTTATGAAACGCCTTGCCCCCGCATTAAGGCTTGCCGTGAGTGGTGGTGCTGCACTCGATCCCGTCATTGGTCAGCGCCTGCAGGGGCTCGGCTGGACCATTGCCACCGGCTATGGCCTCACGGAGACTTCACCCATTCTTGCGCTCAATGCCCCGGGGGAGGCACGGCTTGAGACGGCCGGTCGGGCGCTACCGGGGGTGACGCTGCGTGTCGCCGGCGGCGAAGTTCAAGCGAAAGGGCCTAATGTATTCGCCGGTTACTGGAACGATGCCGTTCCCACCGACGACGTCTTCACCGAGGACGGCTGGTTTCGCACCGGCGATGGCGGCCACCTCGACAGCGCGGGTTTTCTGCACCTCAGCGGCCGACTCTCGGCCACCATCGTGCTACCCGGCGGCGAGAACATCGATCCGGAACGTATCGAGCGCGCGCTGAGCGCAGAGCCAGCGATTCGCGAGGCAGGTGTCCTTGAGGCGAATGGCCGATTAGCCGCGGTCATCTTGCCAGACCAACCGATGGACGAAGGGGGCGCAGAAGCGGCTGAGGCGGCACTCCATACCGCCATGCAAGCTCTACCCCAACACCATGCCGTATCCGACTGGCGTTTCACCCCCGATCCTTTACCAAGAACCCGTCTCGGGAAGTTGCGCAGGCACCGGCTACGCGACCTCTACCAGGCACTGCGTGACGGCGAACCGGTTGCCGTTGGCGAGCCCATCGACCCGGAAGCCATGGCGCCGGAAGACCAATCTCTTCTGGGCGATCCAGCGGCAGCGAAAACCTGGTATTACCTGGCCGAGCGCTACTCGGACCGCCGCCTCACACCCGATACCCGACTGGCCCGCGACCTAGGCCTAGACTCACTGAGTTGGGTCGAGATGGGGGTCAGCCTAAGCGAGCGCGCCGGTATTACGCTGAGCGATGACGCCATCGGCCGTGTCGAGACCGTACGGGATTTGCTGCAGGAGGCCATTCAGGCCGAAGCGCATGTGGCTACCGACGGAGATGCTCCAGAGAACACCCTGCTCACCGCCTTGCAGACCCCGGAGTCCATGCTCGATGAGGCCGATCGACGGGCGCTGGCACCTCGGGGTCCGCTGCGCCACGCAGCTGCTGCCTTTGCGCTTGGCGTTGTCAGACTCATTAATCGCGTTTTTGTACGCATTGAGATTGAAGGTGAGTGGCCGAAAAACGGCCCGTACCTAATCACACCGCGACATATTAGTGCTTACGACCCCATCGCACTGACCGCCAGCTTCTCTCACCGGCAGCTTGAACCGGTGTTTTGGGCTGGTTGGACCGGACTTTTATTCTCCTCCGCACCACGCCGCGTGTTCAGCCGCATCGCCCGCATTCTGCCGATTGACCCTGGTGCCGCACCCCGACGCAGTTTGGCGCTTGCCGCCACCTGCCTGGAGCGCGGTCATGCATTAATTTGGTTTCCTGAGGGCCGTCGCGGCAGCGGCGATGGGCTACAGCCACTGCGTCCCGGCATCGGCCTGCTGCTGGCCGCCCATCCGGTACCGGTGGTGCCGGTGTGGATTGAGGGCAGTGAAACGGTCCTCCCAATTGGCCATATCCTGCCGCACCGTGGCGTCATTCGTATTCGAATTGGCGCGGCAATCCCACCATCGGCGTATGGCGACGATCAGCGAAAAATCGTTCAATCAGTGAGCACAGCGTTGCAATCACTGGCTCCCGAGGATCGCCACACCGAATGACTGAACCGACCTGGCACAGCCTCGAATCCGACGCCGTCGCCAGGCAGCTCAAGGTAGAGCCCCAACAAGGGCTCAGTCAGTCGGAGGTGGCAAGACGCCGCAGACGCCATGGCGAGAATCGCCTCGCTCAACACAGTCATCGCCGGCCCCTGCGCATCTTACTGCGGCAGTTTCGCAGCGTCGTCATTCTGGTCCTCGCTATCGCCAGCGGGCTTGCCCTGGCACTGGGCCATTACTTAGAAGCCGCGGCCGTCCTCACGGTCGTCATCATTAATACCTCGATGGGTTTTCTGTACGAATGGCGCGCCGCCCGCACCATGGACGCCCTGCGCCAGCTACAACCCGATGAGATCCGAGTCCGGCGCGATGGACAGAGCGTCAATATAACGGCGCCAGAACTTGTACCGGGCGACATTATCCTGCTCGCAGAAGGTGATTTAGTGCCGGCCGACGCCCGGGTTGCCGAGGCCGAGGGTGTGCAATGCAATCAAGCCGGACTCACCGGCGAATCGATCTCAGTCACCAAAAGCGCCGAGACCATGGACGCCGATACGGTATTGGCCGAGCGCAGCGATATGCTCTACAAAGGCACAACCATCACTCAGGGCGCAGTGACCGCGATTGTCGTCGCCACTGGCATGTCGACCGAGCTTGGCCGCATCGCGCAATTAACCGCCAGCGCCCAGACGACCACGACTCCGCTGCAGGCCAGACTCGATCGCCTTGGCCACCGGCTTGCCTGGATTGTATTAGCCATCACGCTCGCGCTGGTCGGCATCGGATTAGCGGCCCAACGTGACCTGGTTGTGATGCTGGAGACGGGGATTGCTCTGGGGGTGGCCGCTGTCCCGGAAGGGCTGCCCATTGTGGCCACCCTCGCCTTAGCTCGTGGCATGTGGCGAATGGCACAACGCAATGCCCTTATCCATCATCTGGCTGCCGTGGAAACCCTCGGGGCGACGGGCGTGATCCTCACCGACAAAACGGGCACGCTGACCGCGAATCACATGCACCTCGAGACCCTCATCCTGCCGAATGGCGAGGAGGAAGCGAGCGCTCGCGAACAAGCCCTGCGGGTGGCGGTGCTTTGCAATAACGCCGAACTCAGCGCCGACAGCGATGATGGCAATGACCACGGCGACCCGATGGAAATCGCCCTGCTCGAAGCCGGCGAAGCCGCAGGCCTCAGACGCTCCGAGCTCTTGCAGAGCCTACCGGAGGCGCGCGAAATCCCCTTTAGCGCCGAGCGCATGATGATGGCCACCGGCCACCAGCTATCCTCGGGGAGCCATATCGCCGTTAAAGGCGCACCTGAGGCCGTCCTCGAAGCCTGTGACATTGACGAGGAAACTCGGCAGTGGTGGGTTAATGAAGTCGATCGACTGGCTGCCCAAGGACTGCGCCCCTTGATGGTGGCCGATCGATCAATCAACAGCCTCCCTGAGGCCGACGATGCGTTCTATCAACAACTGATCCCGCGGGGGCTACTCGGTTTGTTTGACCCGCCGCGGCCAGGCGTCGCTGAGGCCATTCAGGCCTGCCAGCGGGCAGGAATACGAGTGGTCATGGTCACCGGCGATCAGCCAGCAACGGCCCAGGCCATCGCCGAGCGTGTTGGCATTATCTCGGGCAATCACCGAGCAACCGGTGTCGTTGACGGCAGCACATTAAGCGAGGCCCTGGCGAAAGCCGACGAGACCGTCCAGAACACGCAGGTTTTTGCTCGCGTTACGCCCGGACAAAAACTCGACATCGTTAAAGCCTACCAAGCCAACGGTGCGGTGGTCGCCATGACCGGTGACGGCGTTAACGATGCGCCAGCCCTGCGCCAGGCGGATATCGGCATCGCCATGGGACAAAGAGGAACAGACGCAGCCCGCGAAGTCGGCGATATCATTTTGCAGGATGACCGATTCGAGAGCATCGTGGCCGCGGTTCGCCAGGGACGCGGGATATACGAGAATATCCGCCGTGCCATTCTGTTCATGCTTTGCACCAATTTTGCCGAGGTCGGGAGCGTTGCCAGTGCCACCTTGCTGGGGATACCGCTGCCACTGTTGCCGTTGCAGATTCTGTATCTCAATCTGCTGACCGATGTCTTTCCTGCCCTGGCGCTTGCGGTTGGTAGTACTGCCCCCGGTGTCATGGAAAAACCTCCGCGGCCCCCGGCACAACCCATCCTTACCCGAGGGCATTGGCTGCGCATTGGGGGCTGGAGTCTACTGATTGGGCTGAGCATTCTCGGCGCGCTGCTTATTGCGCTTATGCCGCTGGCATTGAGCGAACAAAGCGCGGTTACCGTGTCTTTTCTTACCTTAGGCTTTGCCAAGCTATGGTTTGTTTTTAGCCTGCGCGGGAGCGGGATGCTGCTTTGGCAAGGCAGTGTGGCAGGCAATCCATGGATCTGGGCGGCCTTAGGGCTCTGTACCGGATTACTACTAGCCGCCGTCTATCTGCCAGGGCTTAATCATGTCCTGGGGACTGAAAAAATCGCGGCAAGCGGCTGGGCATTGGTGATTGCTGCCAGCCTGCTGCCGCTTTTAGTTGGTGAACTGCATCGCCTAATTAGGCGAGTGTTGGCTTAGAACGGAATGTCATCATCAAAATCATCAACCGGTGCGGTCTGTGGCTGCGACTCAGGCGCGCTAGCGCCGGCTGACTGATCCATACCCGCCGTGGCGGCAGCGGCTCCCGCGCCGGCACCGGCCGCAGCGGCCATACCACCGCCACCGCCCATGCCACCGCCTGGGCCATCGAGCATCTGCATGTCGTTGACCACAATCTCGGTGGTGTAACGGTCTTGGCCATCCTGACCCTGCCATTTGCGGGTTTGTAGCCGGCCTTCCACGAACACCTTGGAGCCCTTTTTCAAATACTCACCGGCAATCTCCGCGAGGCGGCCAAAAAACACCACCCGATGCCATTCGGTACGCTCCTGCTGCTCACCGGTTTGCTTGTCTTTCCACTGATCACTGGTGGCAAGCCGGGCGTTGGTGATCGCACTACCCGATGCCGAGTAACGCACCTCCGGGTCTGCACCGAGATTGCCAATCAAAATGACCTTGTTCACTCCACGCGCCATAACTCTGCCTCTCCGTTAACCGTGAAACCTGCACTCTACCGCGTCCGCCTCTATTGCCAAACGACAACCGACAAACGGTCAATGCAGATCGATGAATTCCATCTGCTCGATTTTAAGCAGCACCTGCTGAGCCGCTTCTTCCACGCTGACATCGGTGGTATCGATGCGAAGCTCCGGTGACGCCGGCGCCTCATACGGGTCATCGATACCCGTAAAACCGGTGATTTGGCCCGCCCTGGCTTTGGCATAAAGCCCTTTGCGATCGCGCCGCTCACACTCTTCAATTGGGGTGGCGACATGAATCTCAATAAACCCACCGTTAGCGTCCTCTACCATCTCACGAACGGCTCGACGCGTGCTGGCATAGGGCGCAATCGGCGCGCAAATCGCCACACCGCCGTTACGGGTAATTTCTGCGGCGACAAAGCCAATGCGGCGAATGTTCAGATCGCGATGTTCTTTGCTAAAGCCAAGCTCACTAGAGAGATGCTTGCGCACCACATCTCCATCGAGCAACGTCACCGGCCGCCCACCTCGCTCCATCAGCTTGACCATCACGGCATTGGCCATGGTGGATTTACCCGAACCGGAGAGCCCGGTAAAAAACAAGGTAAAGCCCTGTCTTGCACGAGGGGGGTAGGTCCGGCGCAACTCCGCGACGACCTCTGGGTAGCCAAACCACTCCGGGATCTCTAGCCCTTCACGCATACGGCGCCGAAATTCGGTGCCGGAGATATTCATGACGGTCTCGGTTTTCTCATCCACCTCATCGACCGGCGCATAACCCGCACGTTCCTGGACGTACACCATCATGCGGAAAGGCACCATCTCAATGCCCAGCTCGTCGGCATGCTGGGTCACCAGGTCCTGAGCATCGTACGGCCCATAAATTTCTTCACCCTGGCTGTCTTTGCCAGGGCCGGCATGGTCTCGGCCCACAATAAGATGGGTGCAGCCATAGTTGCGCCGAATAATGGCATGCCAAACCGCTTCGCGCGGCCCACCCATGCGCATGGCAAGCGGTAGCAACGACAGCGCGGTGGTCTGCTCGGGATATTTTTTCAGGACATGCTCGTAACAGCGTACCCGCGAGTAATGATCGACGTCTCCGGGCTTGGTCATCCCGACCACCGGATGAATCAGCAGATTGGCCTCCGCCTGCCGGGCTGCCAAAAAAGTCAGCTCTACATGAGCGCGATGCATGGGATTGCGGGTCTGAAAGGCCACGATGCGTCGCCAGCCATCTCGCTGGAAGCGCGCGCGCAATTCACCCGGAGTCAGTCGCAAATGGGAAAAGTCGTAGTGACTGGGTAAGGCCACCACCTCAAGCGAGCCGCCCAAATACATCGGACCGCTATGATCGAGCAGATAAGCGACACCCGGATGTCCGCGATCCACCGTCCCGAATACCTGTTGCGCCTCGGTCTCACGATCAGGGCGCCAGCAATCCGAGACCGTCAAAATGGCCAATAACACCCCTTCTGGGTCGCGTAGCGCGATGCGATCACCTGGCTTGCGGTCTGCGGCAAAGGCTTCGCTGACATCCAGCGTAATCGGCATTGGCCAAAGCGTGCCATCGGACAGTCGCATCTCCGTGACAACCCGCTCGTAATCGGCTTGGCCCAGAAAACCCGTTAACGGCGAAAATCCACCAACAGCCAACAGCTCCAGATCACAAAGCTGACGCTCGGTCAGGTCCCAACTCGGCAAATCCAGGGCCTGCTCACGCACCTGAGCGGCGGCCGCTTCATCCAATCGCAAGTCCTTGAGCGTGCCACCATAAGGGGCAATTAAATCCGTCATACGGTCTCCGCTGCCGTTTCCTCGGCTTCTAGGTAAGATGCTGGTGCACTTAGGCCCAGCGCCGACACCAGCCACAATCCAGCGGCCAGCGCGCAAAAAACAAACACACCCTCAACGCCAAAGGCGCCATAAATCACACCGCCCAGCGCACCACCAAGAAAGGCACCCAAAAACTGCGCAGTGGCGTACACCCCCAACGCGGTTCCGCGCAAACCATCCGGAGCAAAGCGCGTGAGCAAAGACGGCAGGCTGGCCTCCAACGTGTTAAAGCCAACAAAGAAAAGCCACAACCCCACAACCATTAAAGGCAGCCAGTCGTTAAAGGCAAAAAGCAGAAGATCCGCAGCAATCACAAGCACCGCCACACCTGCGAGCATGCGGTGCAGAATCCGACGACGCTCGCCAACGCTAATCAGCAGTGCCATACCGCCGACCGAAAGCAACAATACGGGCACATAAACCATCCAGTGATCAGCCCGAGCAATGCCAAGCTCGGCTTCAAGCACCACTGGCAGGACCACAAAACTCGCGGTGAGCACCAGATGCAGAATCAGCACACCAAAATCGAGTCGCAATAAATCCGGATGCCGCAACACCACCGGCAATCCACCAATGCGGGCATTCACCTCGGGGCGAAACGCTTTCTCACCACCAGCGGGCACCACCCAGTACAAAAGCGCCACCGCCAAGAGTGCTAAGACAGCCGTTGCCCAAAAGAGCGCTGAGAGCCCGGCCATGGCAGCAACCGCCGGGCCCACCACTAACGCCACTAAAAACGCCGCGCCCACACTGACGCCAATGAATGCCATGGCCTTGGTACGCTGCTCATCTCGTGTGAGGTCGGCCGCAAGCGCCATCACGGCCGCCGCAATCGCACCACAGCCCTGAAGCGCACGGCCAAGGATAACGCCCTGAATGGTCTCGGCATCGGCGGCCACACCACTACCTAGGGCAAAAATCAGCAAGCCAAACACAATAATGGGCCGTCGCCCCAGTCGATCCGAGAGCATGCCAAAAGGAATCTGTAACAAGGCTTGGGTAAGCCCATAAGCGCCAATCGCCAGGCCAATTAGCGCCGGTGTAGCACCATCAAGCTCACCGCCATAGAGCGCGAATACCGGCAGGATGAGGAACAACCCGAGCATACGCAGGCCAAAGATCAGCGAGAGCCCTGCGGTGGCCCGGCGCTCTGCGGTGTTCATCGGCCCGGATGCCGATCGTTTTCTGCCGTGCACGCTTGCCCCTGTCGGTCTGAATGCTGCAAGGGCGGTATACTAACAAATTGTTTTGACCGGGAAGCCCATGGACGCCATCGTCATCAGCGGGGCGCGCACGCACAACCTGCGTGACGTCCACCTGCAACTCCCCCGCGGCAAGCTCATCGTGATCACGGGGCTGTCGGGTTCGGGCAAGTCCTCGCTCGCCTTCGACACCCTTTATGCCGAAGGTCAGCGCCGCTATGTCGAGTCACTCTCGGCCTATGCCCGGCAATTTCTGTCGATGATGGAGAAGCCCGATGTCGACCACATCGAAGGCCTCTCACCCGCCATTGCCATCGAACAAAAATCCACATCGCATAACCCTCGCTCGACGGTAGGCACCGTTACAGAGATTCATGATTATCTGCGACTGCTCTTTGCCCGTGCCGGAACCCCGCATTGCCCCGAACATGGACATGCATTGGCGGCACAGAGCGTAAGCGAGATGGTTGACCGCATCCTCGCGCTCCCTGAGGGCAATCGCGTCATGCTCCTCGCCCCATTGGTCAACGATCGCAAAGGCGAGCATCGGGATGTTTTTAACAACCTACGCGGCCAGGGATTTGTCCGGACCCGTGTTGATGGCGAAGTGGTGGAGCTTGACACCCTGACGGCGCTCAACCCAAAAAGCCCACACACCATCGAGGCCGTCATCGACCGCTTTCGCATCCGTGCTGATATCGCCACGCGACTCGCTGATTCGCTTGAAACGGGTCTGCGGCTGGGCGAAGACGTCGTCAAGTTGGCAGACATGGATGCAGACGATGCGGAAGAAATCGTCTTTTCAGCCCGCTATGCCTGCCCAGAATGTGGCTATTCGGTAAGCGCCCTCGAGCCCCGCCATTTTTCCTTTAACAACCCTCAGGGTGCCTGCCCAACTTGTGATGGCCTTGGCGTGGAGCAGTTTTTTGACCCCGCGCGTATCGTCACGCACCCCAACCTATCACTCGCCGCCGGCGCTGTGCGCGGCTGGGATCGCCGCAATGCCTACTACGGCCAAATTATTCGCGACTTGGCGGATTACTACGGTTTTGACGTCGAGACGCCGTGGCAAGCACTGCCCGAGCCTATTCGCGAGATCATCCTGTACGGCAGCGGCGAAGAGGAGATTCCGTTTCACTATGCCGGAGCCCGAGGTAGCAAGACCCGAGTGAGTGAGCACCCTTTCGAAGGGGTGGTCAACAATATGACGCGGCGCTACCGCGAGACCGATTCGGCCGCGGTGCGCGATGAGCTGGCCCGTTATCTCACCCGTCGCCGCTGTCCAGCCTGCGATGGCAGTCGGTTAAACAACGCGGCACGCCATGTCAGCGTAGCGGACTGGACCTTGCCAGCGATTAACGCCCTGTCGATCGCCGATGCCGCCCACCTGACTGGGAATTTGTCGCTCACTGGTGCCCGCGCCACCATTGCTGAGCCCATCCTGCGAGAAATCCAGCAGCGCCTGCAATTCCTGGTGAATGTCGGGCTTAACTACCTCAACCTCTCGCGCAGCGCCGAGACGCTCTCTGGCGGGGAGGCCCAGCGCATCCGCCTAGCCAGCCAAATCGGTGCCGGACTGGTTGGCGTGCTGTATGTATTGGATGAACCCTCCATTGGCCTCCACCAGCGCGATAACGATCGGCTGCTCGATACCCTGCGTCATCTGCGCGATCTTGATAACACCGTGATTGTGGTTGAACACGATGAAGAAGCCATCAGGGCCGCCGATCACATCGTGGATATGGGTCCAGGCGCAGGCAGCCAAGGTGGTCAGGTTATTGCAGAAGGAGCGCTACAAGCCATCCTCAGTCATCCAGACTCGCTCACCGGTGATTATTTGGCCGGACGTCGGGCCATCGCTATTCCGGAACAACGTGTTCCGCCCGATCCGGACCGTATGATCCGAATCAGCGGTGCCAGCGGACACAACTTACGCCACGTGGATGTCGATTTCCCTGTGGGCTTGATGATCGGTGTGACCGGCGTCTCCGGCTCAGGCAAATCAACCCTGGTGAATGACACCCTCTACCCAGCGGCTGCCAGTGCGCTGAACGGGGCCAGCTTGGAAGCGGCCACCCATGATCAAATCCTAGGGCTCGATCATTTCGATAAGGTGGTCGACATCGATCAGAGCCCGATTGGCCGGACACCCCGTTCCAACCCCGCCACCTACGCCGGCCTCTTTACGCCCATTCGGGAGTTATTTGCCGGCACGCCCGAGGCCCGGTCCCGCGGCTATGGCCCGGGACGGTTTAGTTTTAATGTCCGCGGCGGCCGCTGCGAGGCCTGTCAAGGCGAGGGCATGATACGGGTTGCAATGCACTTCCTACCGGATGTGTATGTCCCCTGCGATGTATGCCGCGGGGCACGTTACAACCGCGAGACGCTCGAAATCCGCTACCGCGGCCACAGCATTGCCGATGTGTTGGCGCTCACCGTCACCGATGCGCTGGACATCTTCTCTAGCATCCCGGTCATTGCCCGCAAACTGCAAACCCTCATAGATGTGGGTCTTGGCTACGTCCAACTTGGGCAAAATGCAGTCACGCTCTCTGGGGGTGAAGCCCAGCGGGTTAAGCTCGCCCGCGAGCTTTCCCGACGCAGTACCGGGCAGACGCTTTATATCCTCGATGAGCCGACCACCGGTCTGCATTTTCATGATGTCGCGCAATTGTTGGGGGTCTTACACCGGCTTCGCGATGAGGGCAATACGCTGGTGGTCATCGAGCATAATCTGGATGTGATTAAGACCTGCGATTGGGTCATCGATATGGGACCGGAAGGCGGTGATGGCGGTGGTCAGGTGGTTGCGGCCGGCACACCAGAGGCCCTCACTCAGGTCCCTGCGTCACACACTGGGCGCTATCTTGCACCGCTACTCAAATCGAAAAGATCAGCATAAAAAAAGGCCGATGCCCTCAAGGGGTCATCAGCCTCTTGTAACGACCGGCTAAACGGAATACGTGTTAGGGCAACAGGTGCTCTACCGCGTCGCGCTCTTCGATAAGCTCCTGCTCGGTAAGCTGCATGCGCTCACGAGAGAAATCACTAATCTCTAGACCTTGAACAATCTCATAGCGCCCATCGACACAGCGCACCGGGAAGGAATAAATAATGCCTTCCGCAATGCCATAGCTGCCGTCGGAGGGAATACCCATGCTGACCCAATCGTCGCTCGACGTACCCAGTGTCCAGTCACGCATATGGTCAATGGCTGCGCTGGCTGCGGAGGCAGCACTTGACTGACCGCGGGCTTTAATAATCGCGGCACCACGCTGCTGTACCGTTGGGATGAAAGCCTCTTCCAACCATGCCTGGTCGACCAAATCGCTTGCTGCCTTGCCGTTCACGCTGGCATGGCTGATGTCTGGGTACTGCGTGGCGGAATGGTTGCCCCAGATGGTCATCTGACGAATGTCAGTGACATGACTGGAGGTACGGTTGGCCAGCTGCGCCAGGGCACGGTTGTGATCGAGCCGGGTCATCGCGGTGAAGCAACGCGGATCCAGGTCGGGCGCATTGCGCTGTGCAATGAGCGCGTTGGTGTTGGCCGGATTGCCGACTGCCAGAACGCGAACATTCCGCCTGGCGACATCATTCATTGCTTTGCCCTGCGCCGAGAAGATGGCGGCATTGGCTTCGAGCAGGTCTTTACGCTCCATGCCCGGGCCACGTGGCTTAGCGCCCACCAGCAGAATGTAGTCGGCATCTTTAAAAGCTTCTTCGGCTTTGTCAGTGGCAGAGACGCCAGCCAACAGCGGGAATGCGCAATCTTCCAGCTCCATAATGACGCCTTGCACGGCATCCATGGCGGGCGGGATTTCGAGTAACTGCAAAATCACCGGCTGATCTGGCCCCAGCATGTCGCCCGAAGCAACACGAAAGAGCAGGCTATATCCAATCTGACCGGCAGCACCGGTCACGGCAACACGTACGGGTGCTTTCATGCAAACCCCTCCGTTCTACGATCAGGAGGCTTCGGCGACCGTCTCTTCGACAGGTGCTTGTTCTGCCTCGTCGGCAACCGGGCGATCGACCAGCTCGACAAAGGCCATCGGCGCATTGTCGCCAGCGCGGAACCCAGCTTTAAGGATTCTCAGATAGCCGCCCGGGCGCTCGCGGTAACGCGGGCCGAGCTCTTCGAATAATTTGGTCACGATTTCTTTGTTGCGCAACCGCGCAAACGCCAGGCGGCGATTGGCCACGGTGTCGTTGCCAGCCATAGTGATCAGCGGCTCAGCCACACGGCGCAACTCTTTGGCCTTGGGCAAAGTCGTCCGAATGGCCTCGTGCTCGAACAGCGACGCCGACATATTGCGGAACATCGCCTGACGATGAGCGCTATTGCGATTCAGTTTCCGTCCGGATTTACGATGACGCATCTGTCTGTTCCCTTAGCCGGTGGCCCGACCGCGCTCTTCAAGACCGGCCGGTGGCCAGTTCTCGAGACGCATGCCAAGCTGAAGTCCATGCTGTGCTAGAACTTCTTTAATTTCATTAAGCGACTTCTTGCCGAGGTTTGGCGTTTTCAAAAGCTCTACCTCGGTCCTCTGTACCAGATCACCCACAAAATGGATGGCCTCGGCCTTCAGGCAGTTCGCCGAGCGAACCGTGAGCTCAAGATCGTCGATGGGCCGCAACAGAATGGGATCAACTTCTGGCTCTTTGCGGCGCGGCTCAATCTCGCTCTCACCACCCTCAAGATCCACAAAGATCGCAAGCTGATCACGCAGGACGCTGGCCGCCAGACGAATCGCCTCTTCTGGCTCGATGACGCCACTGGTCTCGATATCCATGATGAGTTTATCGAGATCGGTCCGCTGCTCCACACGGGCGCTTTCCACGTTGTAGGCGACACGCCGCACTGGGCTAAAGCTAGCGTCGAGGGCCAGACGGCCAATCGTGCGCTCTTCTTCTGTTTCGCGGGCCGTTGCCGGCTCATAGCCGCGACCGCCCGAGACCGTAATCGCCATGCTGATCTCGCCAGCCTTGGTGAGATTGCAGATCACAAGCTCCGGGTTTTTCACCTCGACGTTCTGCTCGGCAGCGATGTCCGCGGCGGTGACAACACCCGGGCCTTTTTTGTGAAGGCGCAGAACCGCTTCGTCGCGTCCGGTCAGGCGCACGGCAAGCTGTTTGAGGTTGAGCAGAATGTCGACGACATCCTCCTGCACCCCTTCGATGGCGGTGTACTCATGGAGCACGCCTTCAATCTCTACCTCGGTGACGGCATAGCCGGGCATCGAGGAGAGCAGCACGCGCCGCAGTGCGTTGCCGAGAGTGTGTCCAAAGCCGCGCTCCAGCGGCTCAAGCGTGATGCGTGCGCGTTTGTCGCTCACCGCATCAACGTCTACCACCCGCGGTTTAAGGAAGTCCTTAAACTGACCCTGCATGAATGAAACTCCTGCGTTGCAAGTGCGCTAATAACGCCCTTACTTGGAATAAAGCTCGACGATGAAATTCTCGTTAATCTCGGCCGGAAGCTCAGAGCGATCCGGAACCTGCTTAAAGATTCCCTGAAACGCTTTGTTATCGACCTCCACCCACTCCGGCAAGCCGTTTTGCTGTGCCATTTCCATGGCGGCCTGCACACGAAGCTGCTTCTGTGCCTTCTCGCGGATAGCTACACTATCCCCTGCCTTGACCTCAGCCGATGCCACGTTGGTCACCCGGCCGTTGTGCATGATGGCGCGATGGGCGACCAGCTGGCGTGCTTCGGCCCGCGTCGCGGCAAAGCCCATGCGATACACAACATTATCCAAGCGACACTCAAGAAGCTGCAGCAGGTTCTCACCCGTGTTGCCCTTGCGGCGGTCAGCTTCCTTGTAATAGCGACGAAACTGCCGCTCAAGGACGCCGTAGATACGACGGACTTTCTGCTTTTCACGCAGCTGCAGGCCATAATCCGACAACCGTCCGCGACGTTGGCCATGCTGGCCCGGCGGGGTGTCGAGCTTGCACTTGCTGTCAAGCGGGCGAACGCCACTTTTAAGGTAAAGATCCGTGCCCTCACGGCGGGCAAGCTTACAAGTCGGTCCGATATAACGTGCCATTTCAATAACCCCTAATCAGACGCGACGTTTCTTCGGCGGACGGCATCCGTTATGCGGGATGGGCGTCACGTCCTCGATATTGGTAATGCGGTAACCCACATTGTTGAGCGCGCGGACAGCCGATTCACGACCCGGGCCAGGGCCCTTGACGCGCACTTCCAGATTTTTCAGGCCATAGTCTTTAGCCGCTTCGCCGGCACGTTCAGATGCCACCTGAGCGGCAAACGGTGTGCTCTTTCGCGAGCCGCGGAAACCACTGCCACCCGAGCTAGCCCAGGCAAGCGCATTGCCCTGGCGGTCGGTGATCGTAATTACCGTGTTGTTGAATGTCGCGTTGATATGCGCGATTCCATCGACAACCGTACGCTTGACGCGTTTGCGAGTACGGGTAGTTGGCTTGGCCATTCGAATGCTGTCCTGCTTTTAAGCGTTAACGGGTGACGGCGCGACGCGGACCCTTGCGGGTGCGGGCGTTAGTACGGGTTCGCTGACCCCGCACCGTCATGCCACGGCGATGACGGATGCCGCGATAGCAGCCCATGTCCATCAGCCGTTTAATATCCATAGCGACCTGACGACGCAGATCACCCTCGACGGCATACTCGTTGACGGCCGCCCGCACGCGCTCCAGCTCTTCTTCCGAAAGCTCTCCCACTTTGCGATCCGGCGCCACAGCGGCTGCCTTGCAAATCTCTCCCGCCCGCGTACGGCCGATGCCGTAGATCGCAGTCAGGGCGATTACCGTGTGTTTATTGGCCGGAATGTTAACGCCAGCAATACGGGCCATTAGCCGTTACTCCGAGTTGTTCGTTGCTCACGGAAACCCACTAGTCTAGCTGGATAACCGAGTTTCATTCAAGTCGCTCTTTAGCCCTGACGCTGTTTATGTCGGGCGTCAGTGGTGCAAATCACGCGCACGGTCCCGCCGCGTCGAATGATTTTGCAGTTACGACAGATTTTTTTGACCGAGGCACGTACCTTCATCGTCCCATCTCCAATTGTTCCTGCTAGCGCAGGAGCCCGCCGCCCGCGCGGCCGTGCGCCTGCAAATTCGCTTTCTTCATTAGCGGCTCGTACTGATGCGAGACCAGATGAGCCTGCAGCTGCGACATAAAGTCCATCACCACCACCACAATAATCAGCAGCGATGTGCCACCGAAGTAGAACGGAACGTTCCAGTAGAGGATGAGGAACTCCGGCAGCAAACAAACCGCCGTGATATAGGCCGCACCCACCAGCGTCAGCCGCGTCATCACCTTGTCGATATACCGCGATGTCTGCTCACCCGGCCGCACACCTGGAATAAACGCGCCGGAGCGCTTCAGGTTGTCGGCGGTATCGCGCGAGTTAAAGACCAACGCGGTATAGAAGAAACAGAAAAATATAATGGCCGCAGCGTAGAACGCGATGTACAGCGGCTGACCCGGGCTTAGGCTCTGGCCCAAACGCTGCATCCACGACAGTCCCTCAACCTCACCAAACCACTGCCCGAGCGTGGCCGGGAAAAGGATGATACTGGAGGCGAAAATCGCCGGGATCACGCCCGCCATGTTGATCTTGAGTGGCAGATGACTGGTCTGCCCGGCATACATCTTCCGGCCTTGCTGGCGACGCGCGTAATTAACCGTGATTCGCCGCTGACCACGCTCCATGAAGACGATAAACCAAATCACCGCCAACGCCAGAACCAACAGCAACAGCACCGCTGCGATCGCAAGCTCACCGGTGCGCGATAGCTCGAGCGTGCCGCCCAGCGCTGCCGGCAACCCGGCCACAATGCCGGCAAAAATAATCAGCGATATGCCGTTACCAATACCACGCTCGGTGATCTGCTCGCCCAACCACATCAAAAACATGGTGCCCGTGACCAGCGTAACAGTGCCGATAAAGACAAAACTTGGCCCAGGCGCTATCACAACACCCTGATTTTGCAGGGCCACCGTGATTCCAATGCCCTGAAACAGCGCCAGGCCTAGGGTGCCGTAGCGGGTGTATTTGGTGATCACCCGACGGCCCTGCTCGCCCTCTTTACGCAGCTGCTGCAGCGACGGGATCACCGCGCTCAACAACTGCATAATGATGGAGGCCGAGATGTACGGCATGACACCCAACGCGAAAATAGACAACCGCCCCAGCGCGCCGCCAGAGAACATGTTGAACATATCGAGGATGGTGCCGGACTGCTGCTCGAACATCTGTGCAAGCGCAGCCTGATCGATACCGGGGATTGTGATGTGCGCACCAAGCCGGTAAATCACCAGCGCCAGCACCACAAAAGTTAGCCGTTGGCGAACCTCCGTGAGCCGGCCCATGCCCCCAAGGGCACCCATATTGCCGGGCGCGCGTGCCACTTAACCCTCGACCTTGCCGCCGGCTTTTTCAATGGCTGCCCGTGCACCTGCAGTGGCCCGAAGCCCTTGCAGCGTGACTCCACGGCTGACCTCACCCGAGGCAATCACTTTGGCATCGCGGATGTTTCTTGCCACGATACCTGCGGCTTTGAGTGTCTCCAGAGAGACCACATCGCCTTCGACTTTGCCCAGCTCCGAGAGCCGAATTTCGGCAACGTATAACCCCTTGCGCGAACGGAAGCCAACCTTGGGCACCCGGCGCTGGAGCGGCATCTGGCCGCCTTCGAAGCCCACTTTGTGAAAACCACCACTCCGGGACTTCTGACCTTTATGACCGCGGCTTGCGGTCTTGCCCATACCCGAACCGGCGCCACGGCCGACGCGTTCTGCATCGCGACGTGACCCAGGGGCTGGACGCAGTGTATTCAGTCGCATTGCTCAGACCTCCTCGACCGAGAGCATGTAGGAGACCTTGTTGATCATCCCGCGATTCTCCGGGGTGTCTTCCACCACAACGCTATGGTGCATCCGCCGCAACCCGAGCCCGGCCACGCACGCTTTGTGCGCTGCCAGTCGGCCGGAGGTGCTGCGCACCAGCGTGACACGAACCTGTTTATTCTTTGCCATGATCAGCCCTGAATCTCTTCAACGGTCTTGCCGCGCTTAGCTGCTACCTGCTCCGGGGAGCTGTAATCAGTGAGCGCCTTAATCGTGGCACGGACCACATTGACCGGGTTACGCGAACCGATGGCCTTGGCCAACACGTCCTGCACACCCACCACCTCAAAGACGGCACGCATGGCGCCACCGGCAATGATGCCCGTACCTTCGGAGGCCGGCTGCATGAACACTTTGCTCGAACCGTGATTGGCGGTTGCCGGGTACTGCAACGTCGGACCATTCAGGTTAACCGGACGCATGTTCTGCCGCGCTTTCTCCATGGCTTTTTGCACAGCAAGCGGCACTTCACGCGCCTTGCCATACCCGAATCCGACCGAACCCTCACCATCGCCAACGACGGTGAGTGCGGTAAAGCCGAACTGACGGCCGCCTTTTACCACTTTGGCTACGCGGTTGATGGTGATGAGCTTCTCGCGAAGGCCCTCACCGCTGACATCACTGGTCGCCATCGCCTATGTGCCTCTGTTCAGAATTTGAGTCCGGCTTCGCGGGCCGCATCAGCAATCGCCCGTACCCGCCCATGATATTTAAAGCCCGAGCGGTCGAATGCCACTTCGGTGATTCCTGCCGCCGCAGCGCGCTCGGCGATCGCCCGGCCAACGGCCTTGGCTGCCTCGATGTTGCCACCGGTGGCTAATTTGCCGCGCACGTCTTTTTCGAGCGTGGAGGCTGCCACCAGCGTCTGGCTGGCGTCGCCGGAAATCACCTGGGCATAGGTATGCCGCGGCGTCCGGTGAATCGTAAGCCTCACCGTTCCGAGCTCCCGCATCTTGGCGCGGGCCTTGCGGGCCCGACGTAATCTTGCTGACTTCTTGTCCATCGCCATTACTTCTTCTTGGCTTCTTTCATGATGACGCGCTCATCGGCATATCGAACGCCTTTGCCTTTGTAAGGCTCTGGCGGACGGTAGGCGCGGATATTGGCCGCCACCTGGCCGACTTGCTGCTTGTCGATACCTTTGACCACGATCTCGGTGTTGGACGGTGTTTCAACCGTAATCCCGGCTGGTACCGGAAAATCCACCGGATGCGAAAAACCCAAGGCAAGATTGAGCTTTTGGCCCTGCGCTTGAGCGCGATAACCCACGCCAATCAACTGCAGACGACGCTCAAAGCCCTGGCTGACGCCGTGGACCATGTTGTTGACGACCGCGCGAGTGGTGCCGGCGAGTGCCACTGCATCCTGCCGCTCACGATTCGCGGCAAAGGTCAGCGTCTGCTCTTCCTGCTTCACATCCACCCACTCGTGAATGGTATGGCTAAGCTCGCCCTTGCTGCCCTTGACCTTAATCTGACGATCCTCGGCCATGGTGATTTCGACACCGCTCGGGATCGCTACCGGATTGTTCGCTACTCTGGACATAACCCGTTTATCCCGTCGTTAGAACACCACGCAGAGCACTTCACCGCCGTGGCCCGCATCACGCGCCGCTCGGTCGGTCATTACACCCTGCGATGTGGAAATGATGGCAGTGCCAAGCCCGCCGCGAACACGCGGTAACGCACGCTTACCTTCGAAGCGGCGCAGGCCAGGGCGGCTGATCCGTTGAATTTCCGCGATGACCGGCCGGCCTTCGTGGTATTTCAGCGTCACCACCAATGTGGGCTTCTTCTCGTCACCCTCAATTCGATAGTCCTGAATATAGCCTTCGTCCTTCAACACCCGGGCGATGGCTGTTTTCAGCTTCGAGGAGGGGATCGAGACCTCCGTCTTCTCAGCGGACTGACCGTTGCGAATGCGGGTCAGCATATCCGCGATGGGATCGGTCATGCTCATGTTCGCGTCACCTGGTTCCTTGCCTGATTCTTCATATCCATGCCACTCACCAGCTGGACATCTTCAGGCCGGGGATCTCACCGCGCATGGCGGCCTGGCGGAGCATGTTTCGGGCGAGACCGAACTTGCGGTAATAACCGCGCGGCCGACCCGATACATTGCACCGATTACGCCCACGCACGGGGCTAGCGTTCCGGGGCAGCTTCTGTAGCTGTTCCTGGGCCGCCAACCGCTCCTCATCCGAGGAGCCGGGGCTGCGAATAATTTCTTTGAGCTCTGCGCGCTTAGCGGCGTATTTATTCCGCGTACGCTCGCGCTTGAGCTCCCGCTGGACCATGGAAACCTTGGCCATTTCCTGCCCTCTCTACTTGCGGAAGGGGAATCCAAAGCCCTCAAGCAGGGCCATGGCTTCCTCATCCGTTTCTGCGGTGGTGGCAATCGCGATGTCCATCCCGCGGATGGCGTCAATCTTGTCGAACTCAAGTTCGGGGAAGACCAACTGTTCACGAATGCCCAGGTTGTAGTTTCCGCGCCCGTCAAACGACCGGGGCGAGAAGCCACGGAAGTCACGAATACGCGGAGCCGCGATATTGATCAGACGATCAAGAAATTCGTACATACGCTCGCGCCGCAGGGTGACCCGACAGCCGATCGGCCAGTCCTCGCGGATCTTAAAGCCAGCAACGGCTTTCCGCGTGTACGTGACGATTGGCTTCTGCCCCGCTAGCGCCGCCATATCACCGGTGGCATGATCGATGACTTTTTTGTCACGCACGGCTTCACCGAGCCCCATGTTGAGCGCGATCTTCTCGAGCCGCGGCACCTGCATGGGATTGGCGTACTCAAAACGCTGCGACAGCGCCGAGACGATTTCGTTTTTGTATTGCTCCCGCAATCTGGCCATCACGGCACCCTAATCAATCAGATTGTTGTCGGATTTGAAAAAGCGCACCTTGCTGCCATCTTCTTCAACCCGAATACCAACCCGGTCAGGCTTACCGGTATTGGGGTTGTAGATAGCGACATTAGAGCGGTGCAGCGGCATCTCCTTTTCAATGATGCCGCCGGCATCATTGGCTTGGGGATTGGCACGCTTGTGCTTTTTCACCATGTTCGCGTTCTCGACCACGAGCCGATCCTTTTCAGGAATAACTCGGGTCACTCGGCCGCGCCGGCCTTTGTCTTTACCGGCAATGACCATGACTTCGTCACCGGTCTTAATCTTGTGCATGACTACAGCACCTCCGGAGCAAGCGAGATGATCCGCATGAAGCGCTCGGTACGCAGCTCGCGGGTAACCGGCCCGAAGACACGAGTCCCGATGGGCTGCAGGTTATTGTTAAGCAGTACCGCGGCATTGCCGTCAAAACGAATCACCGACCCATCGGGACGGCGCACCCCGTGACGAGTGCGAACGACGACGGCGTTGTAAACCTCGCCTTTTTTCACACGACCCCGCGGGATGGCGTCTTTGACGCTCACCTTGATGATGTCGCCGATGCCGGCGTAGCGGCGCTTTGATCCGCCCAGTACTTTGATGCACTGAACCTCTCGCGCTCCACTGTTATCCGCCGCGCCCAGCAGCGTCTGCATCTGAATCATCGTGATTGACTCTCTATGTTGATCCGTTGCCTATTGCGCAGCGCGCTCAATAACTTCCACCAGGCGCCAAGACTTGCGCTTGGAGAGCGGCCGACATTCCTCGACCGACACCCAGTCGCCCTTCTGGCAGACGTTCTCTTCGTCATGCACGTGCAGCTTGGTGGTGCGGCTGATGATTTTGCCGTACAGCGGATGACGTACCCGACGCTCAACCGCCACGGTGATCGACTTATCCATGGCAGCGCTGACTACGCGACCATTGACCGTACGCTTGACGCTGTTGTTCTCGCTCATGACGTCTCGCCTGCCTTAATCTTTTCGTTGATGACGGTTTTGATGCGCGCAATATCGCGCCGCACACGCGTCATCTCATCGGGACGCGCCAGCTGGCCAGTGGCCTGCTGCATACGCAGATTGAACTGCTCCTTGCGCTGCTCGAGCAGCTCGGCCTCAAGGGCCTTCATGTCTTTATCGCGAAGTTCAGTCGCTTTCATCACATCGCCGTCCGTTCAACGAAGCGGGTCTGCACCGGGAGTTTGGCAGCCGCACGGCGAAATGCCTCACGTGCCATCTCCTCAGAGACACCCTCGATCTCGTAAATCACCCGACCAGGCTGCACCTTGGCGGCCCAGTGATCGACATTGCCTTTACCTTTACCCTGGCGCACTTCAAGTGGCTTGGAGGTAATCGGCGTATCGGGGAAGATCCGAATCCACACCTTGCCACCACGTTTGACGTGACGGTTGATGGCACGACGACCTGCCTCGATCTGGCGAGCAGTGACCGGCCCACGCGTAGTGGACTTCAGACCGAACTCACCGAAGCTCACTTTGTCGCCGCGGGTTGCTAGACCCGTGTTCCGGCCCTTCTGCTGTTTCCTAAATCTTGTACGCTTTGGCTGCAGCATGACTGTCTCCTTGGTGCCGCGTTAGCTAGCGGCGGCCCGCTGGCTCGGGGCGGCATCTGCGTCAAGGATCTCGCCCTTGAAGACCCAGACTTTCACACCAATCACCCCGTAGGTGGTGTGCGCCTCGGCAAAGCCATAATCAATGTCCGCGCGCAGGGTATGCAGCGGCACACTGCCCTCGTGGTAGCGCTCGCTGCGTGCGATCTCCGCACCATTGAGCCGGCCACCGACCTGAATCTTGATGCCCTGCGCACCGAGCCGCATGGCATTTCCGACGGCCCGCTTCATGGCGCGCCGGAACATAATGCGGCGCTCTAGCTGTTGCGCAACACTCTCGGCAACGAGCTGGGCATCGAGCTCGGGCTTGCGAACTTCTTCGATGTTCACATGCACCGGAATACCCATGCGCTGAGTCAGCTCACGGCGCAGACGGTCAATGTCTTCGCCTTTCTTGCCGATCACAATCCCCGGCCGCGCCGTATGAATCGTGATGAGGGCGTTCTTTGCCGGCCGCTCAATGCGGATGCGGCTGACTGACGCATGCGACAGACGCTTGCGAATGAATTCGCGAATCCGGAAGTCGGTGTGCAGCTGCTCGCCAAAGCGGCTGCTGTCGGCGTACCACATAGAACGCCAATCCTCGGTGATACCGAGCCGGAAACCCGTGGGATGAACCTTATGACCCATGCCTAAACCCCTATTCCTCGGCCACTGCCACGGTAATGTGGCTGGTGCGCTTGAGAATGCGATTGGCCCGGCCTTTCGCCCGGGGCTGGATACGCTTGTACATCGGCCCTTCATCCACCTGGATGCGGGCAATACGAAGCTCGTCAATATCGGCGCCGTTATTGTGCTCGGCATTGGCAATGGCCGAATCCACTACTTTGCGCACGACCGCAGCGGCTTTACGCGGGCTAAACTCGAGAATCTCGAGCGCACGACCCACCGGCAAGCCACGAATCTGGTCTGCCACAAGGCGAGCCTTCTGTGGCGAGATGATCGCGAAACGAAGTCGGGCTGAAGTTTCCATGCCTTACCTCTTCGCCTTTTTGTCAGCCAAGTGGCCCTTGAAAGTACGCGTCGGGGCGAACTCTCCGAGCTTATGACCGACCATGTTCTCGTTAACGAGCACCGGCACATGCTGGCGTCCGTTATGCACCGCAATGGTCAGACCGACCATCTCTGGCGCTACCATGGAACGCCGCGACCAAGTCTTAATCGGGCGTTTGCTGTTGGCCTCTACCGCCTGCTGAACCTTCTTCAGCAGGTGGGTATCGATAAACGGGCCTTTACGAATCGAGCGTGGCACTGTTCACCCACCCCTTCTTTAGCGTTTGCGACGGCGCACAATCAAACGATCCGTGCGCTTGTTGCTGCGAGTCTTGTGCCCCTTGGTTGGGACACCCCAGGGCGTGACCGGATGCCGGCCACCCGAGGTGCGACCCTCACCACCACCATGCGGATGGTCGACGGGGTTCATCACCACACCGCGGACGGTCGGACGGCGACCGGTCCAGCGGCTGGCACCCGCTTTGCCCAAAGAGCGCAGCGAATGCTCGGAGTTGCTGACCTCGCCAATCGTGGCGCGGCACTCACTCAAAACCTTGCGCATTTCACCGGAGCGCAGGCGCAGCGTTGCGTAAGCCCCTTCACGGGCAACGAGCTGCACGGCCGCACCAGCGGAGCGCGCCATTTGCGCGCCTTTACCCGGGCGCAACTCAATGCAGTGCACCTGGGTGCCGAGCGGAACATTGCGCAGAGGCAGTGTATTGCCCGGTTTAATCGGCGAACCGACACCAGAGCGGACCTCATCACCCGTTTTCAGGCCTTTCGGCGCGATGATGTAGCGACGCTCACCGTCACGATAAAGAATGAGAGCGATGTGAGCGCTACGGTTGGGATCATATTCAATCCGCTCAACCCGACCCGGCACACCGTCTTTATTGCGACGGAAATCAATCACACGGTACCGGCGCTTGTGCCCGCCACCGATGTGACGCGTCGTGATCCGACCCTTGTTGTTTCGCCCGCCACTTTTGTTGAGCTTGCGCACCAATGGTGAATGCGGCTCACCCTTATGCAGGCCCTCTTTCGAGGTCTGGACGACGAAACGCCGACCCGGAGATGTTGGTTTTGCTTTACGCAGTGCCATGATCGTCTCGTCCTGTTCCCTTACTCAACGCCGCCCACGAAATCGAGCTCCTGGCCCGCTTCGAGTGCCACGTAGGCTTTTTTCCAGTCAGGGCGACGGCCGCGAATACGACCGAAGTTTTTGCGCTTACCGTTGACGTTAACAACGCGCACGTCGCGCACTTTAACCTCAAAGAGCTGTTCCACTGCTGCTTTCACTTCGCGCTTGGTAGCATCGGTTGCCACTTTAAAGACAACTTGGTTGGCCGAATCAGCAATGATGCTGCTCTTCTCGGAGACATGCGGCCCCCGAAGCACTTGATAGATACGCTCCTGATTCATGCCAGCCACTCCTCGACACGACGCAGCGCATCAACCGTAATGACCACATGCTCATGCGTGAGCAATGTGACCGGATCAAGCGCCTCGGTATCTCTGACGTCTACCCGCGGCAAATTACGTACCGCCAGATAGAGGTTTTCACTAATCTGCTCGCCAATTATGAGCGCATCATCGCTCTTCACCAGCTTCTGTACCGCAGCGAGGGCATCCTTGGTCTTTGGTGTTTTTACATCAAAGCTCTTCACCACATGCAGGCGCTCTTGCCTTAGCAGCTCGGAGAGAATCGAGCGCAATGCACCGCGGTACATTTTGCGATTCACCTTGACCGAATGATCCCGCGGCTTGGCCGCGAACGCGCGACCGCCGCTACGCCACAGCGGGCTACGAATTGTGCCAGCACGGGCACGGCCGGTGCCTTTTTGGCGCCATGGCTTGGAGCCACCACCGCTCACTTCGGAGCGCGTCTTCTGAGCCTTGGTACCCGCGCGGGCGCCGGCAAGATAAGAGACAACGACCTGATGGACGAGTGGCTCACGAAACTCCACGCCAAACGCGGTATCGGAGAGCTCCACCGGGGTCTTGCTACCCTGCACTTTAACTTCCATCAGTTACCTCCTGCCGCGGCCAGCTGTTTGACAGCCGGACGCACGATGACATCGCCGTCCTTGCTGCCTGGCACAGCACCACGGACGAGCAACAGGTTGCGCTCGGCATCGACACGCACAATCTCAAGGTTCTGCGTGGTGCTGCGCTCGTTACCCATCTGCCCGGCCATTTTCTTGCCCGGCAGCACGCGACCCGGATCCTGCGCCTGGCCAATGGAGCCGGGCTTGCGATGGGCACGCGAGTTGCCGTGCGTGTTGTCCTGGGTGCGGAAGTTATGCCGCTTGACCGTGCCGGCGAAGCCTTTACCTTTGGAGGTGCCGACAACATCGACAATGGCCCCGGCTTCGAACTGCTCTACCGTCAGCTCGCCGCCTGGCTCAACCTCAGCCTCAACCCCGTCACGCAGGCGAAACTCCCAGAGACCCCGCCCCATTTCGACACCGGCCTTGGCCACGTGCCCAGCAGCGGCGCGATTAACCCGCGAGGGCCGACGCGTACCGGCGGTGACCTGAATGGCACGATAGCCATCCGAAGCTTCTGCCTTAATTTGGGTGACGCGATTGGGAGTGGCCTCGATTACCGTGACCGGTACCGAAGTCCCATCCTCCAAAAACACTCGCGTCATGCCGCATTTGCGGCCGACGATTCCGATTGCCATCGTCGCTGTCCTCTTCTATCAGCTAACCCTCATCGATACCCGATTGCGAAGCGAAAACCGCCCCTGCGCCCGGCATCGACGCTAGCTACCCGAATTGTCTCGTTCACATGGCACCAGCCCGTAGGCTGGCTGATTGAGGCCCGCCCCGGCTGTCTGGTCTGACGACCAGTGCCGAGGTAGTTCCCCGAAACTCAGGAGAGTTTGATCTGAACGTCTACACCCGCGGCCAGGTCGAGCTTCATCAGCGCATCAACCGTTTTGTCCGTGGGGTCGACGATATCCATCAACCGCTTGTGAGTCCGAATCTCGTACTGATCCCGCGCATCTTTATTAACGTGCGGAGAGATGAGCACAGTATACCTTTCTTTCTTCGTCGGCAAGGGCACCGGGCCCCGAACTTGGGCACCGGTGCGTTTTGCCGTCTCGACGATCTCGCGTGCAGACTGGTCGATCAAGCGATGATCGAAAGCCTTCAGGCGAATCCGGATTTTTTGATTTGCTGCCGCCATCCCAGATTACTCGAGGATTTTGGCGACGACGCCGGCGCCGACCGTACGGCCGCCTTCGCGCACCGCAAACCGCAGACCCTCTTCCATGGCGATCGGCGCAATCAACGTCACCGTCATCTGCACGTTATCACCCGGCATCACCATCTCCGTGCCCGAAGGCAGGTCACAGGCACCCGTGACATCCGTCGTGCGGAAGTAGAACTGCGGGCGATAGCCATCAAAGAACGGCGTGTGACGACCCCCCTCGTCCTTGGACAGCACATACACCTCTGCCTCGAACTTGGTGTGCGGCTGAATCGAGCCCGGCGCACACAGCACCTGACCACGCTCCACCTCATCACGCTTGGTACCACGCAGAAGCGCACCAATGTTATCCCCAGCGCGACCCTCATCCAGGAGCTTGCGGAACATCTCAACACCCGTGACCACCGTCTTGGTCGTCTCCTTGATGCCAACGATCTCCACTTCCTCGCCCGTCTTCACAATGCCGCGCTCCACACGACCGGTCACCACCGTGCCGCGACCGGAGATCGAGAACACATCCTCAATCGGCATCAAGAACGCACCATCAATGGCACGCTCCGGCTCCGGAATGTACTCATCCATCGCCTCCACCAGCTTGATGATCGCCGGTGCGCCCACATCCGAGGTGTCTCCCTCAAGCGCCTTCAGCGCCGAGCCCGTGACGATCGGAATATCATCACCCGGGAAGTCATAGCTCGAGAGCAGCTCGCGGACTTCCATCTCCACCAGCTCCAGCAGCTCGGCATCATCCACCATGTCGGCTTTGTTCAAAAACACCACCATCGCCGGCACACCCACCTGGCGGGCCAACAGAATGTGCTCACGCGTCTGCGGCATCGGGCCATCAGCCGCCGAGCACACCAGAATGGCACCGTCCATCTGCGCGGCACCCGTGATCATGTTCTTCACATAGTCAGCGTGACCCGGGCAGTCAACGTGGGCGTAATGACGCTTGTCCGTCTCATACTCCACGTGCGCCGTCGCAATCGTGATACCACGCTCGCGCTCCTCAGGGGCGTTATCAATCTGATCAAACGCCTGCGCCACACCACCATACTGCTCCGCCAATACACGCGTCAGCGCCGCCGTCAACGTCGTCTTGCCATGGTCAACGTGACCAATCGTGCCTACGTTGACATGCGGCTTCGTGCGCTCAAACTTCTCCTTGGACACGACTCACCTCTTAACCGTCAAATACAAAAAACCACAACCCGGCCGACCCGATTGGATCAACCGGCCTTCTTAATCACTTCTTCAGCAATGCTGGCCGGTGCCTCGCTATACCCCTCGAACTCCATCGAGTAGGCAGCACGGCCCTGCGTCGCCGAACGGAGGTCGGTAGCATACCCGAACATTTCCTTGAGGGGGACTTCGGCACGGATAATCTTGCCGGCTGGGCCATCTTCCATCCCCTGCACGGTGCCCCGACGACGATTCACATCGCCCATCACATCACCCATGAACTCCTCAGGGGTAACGATTTCGACCTTCATGATCGGCTCGAGCAGAACCGGATCACCCTTCATAAAACCATCCTTAAACGCCATCGAACCGGCGATCTTAAAGGCCATTTCTGAAGAGTCGACGTCATGATAAGAGCCATCGAACAGCTCGACCTCTAGGTCGACCACTGGGAAGCCGGCCAGAACGCCGTTCTCCATCTGCTCCTGAATGCCCTTATCGACAGACGGGATGTATTCACGCGGAACCACACCACCGACGATTTTGTTAATGAACTCGTAGCCTTCACCCCGCTCCCGCGGACGCATACGAATCCAGACATGGCCGTACTGACCGCGACCACCGGACTGGCGGACAAACTTGCCTTCGACCTCGACCGGGTTGCGAATAGCCTCGCGGTAGGCCACCTGAGGCTGACCGACGTTGGCTTCCACTTTGAACTCACGCTTCATGCGATCAACGATGATCTCAAGGTGGAGCTCACCCATGCCGGAGATAATGGTCTGGCCGGACTCCTCGTCGGTGCGGACCTGGAAAGACGGGTCTTCCTGCGCCAGCTTCTGCAGCGCAATACCCATCTTCTCTTGGTCGCCCTTGGTCTTGGGCTCGACAGCCACGGAAATCACCGGATCCGGGAAATCCATGCGCTCAAGCGTGACCTTGCTGTCGTTCGCGCAGAGCGTGTCACCGGTGGTGACATCTTTCAGACCAATGGCCGCGGCGATGTCACCGGCGCGGACCTCATCAATCTCTTTCCGCTCTTTCGAGTGCATCTGCACAATACGACCGAAGCGCTCTTTCTTGCCTTTGACCGGGTTGAAAATGGTATCGCCCGTTTTCACCACACCGGAGTAGACACGGAAGAAGGTCAGCGTACCCACATAAGGGTCGGTGGCGATCTTAAATGCCAATGCCGCAAACGGCTCTTCATCGGACGAACTGCGGCTAACCGCGCTACCGTCATCCAGCTCGCCTTCAATAGCCGGCACGTCAACCGGTGAAGGCATATACTCGACCACGGCGTCGAGCATGGCCTGAACGCCTTTGTTCTTGAACGCCGAGCCGCAAAGTACCGGAACCACCTCGTTGGCGATGGTTTGCACGCGAAGCCCTTCGTTGATCTCTTCCACCGTCAGCGCTTCGCCGCCGATGTACTTATCCATGAGCTCTTCGCTGGCCTCGGCGGCTGCCTCGACCAGACTCTCGCGGTAGCTTTCTGCCTGATCCACCAGCTCGGCCGGGATATCCACCTCTTTGTAGGTGGCGCCCATGTCGTCTTCGTTCCAGTAGATGGCTTTCTGACGAATCAGGTCGACCACGCCAGCGAAATCATCTTCGGCGCCAATGGGCAGCTGAACCGGCACGGCGTTACAGCCAAGACGCTTACGCACCATTTCGACACAACGGAAGAAATCGGCACCCAGCTTGTCCATTTTGTTGACGAAGACCATGCGCGGAACGCCGTAGCGATCGGCCTGCCGCCACACGGTCTCGGTCTGCGGCTCTACGCCGGCGTTGGCGTCGAGCACACAAACGGCACCGTCCAGAACACGCAGGGAACGCTCCACCTCGATGGTGAAATCCACGTGCCCCGGGGTGTCGATGATGTTGATGCGAGTCTCAGGGTACTGCTGGTCCATACCACGCCAGAACGTGGTGGTGGCAGCGGAGGTAATCGTAATACCCCGCTCCTGCTCCTGCTCCATCCAGTCCATGACCGACGCACCCTCATGGGTCTCGCCCATTTTGTGCGAGATACCGGTGTAGAACAGGATGCGCTCGGTGACCGTAGTCTTGCCGGCGTCGATGTGCGCCATGATGCCTATGTTGCGATAGCGCTCAATCGGTGTCTTGCGTGCCAAAACGAATACCCCTAACGGAAATGCTTACCAGCGGAAGTGCGAGAAGGCCTTGTTGGCCTCGGCCATGCGATGGGTGTCCTCGCGCTTCTTCACGGCGCTGCCGCGGCCTTCAGCGGCCTCCAACAGCTCGTTGCCCAGACGGTGCCCCATGGTGGCTTCGCTGCGCTTGCGCGCTGCCTCAATCACCCAGCGCATTCCCAGCGTGTTACGACGCTGGGGGCGGACTTCCACCGGCACCTGATAGGTCGCGCCACCGACGCGACGCGACTTAACCTCGACAACCGGACGAACGTTCTCGAGAGCGGTCTCGAGGACATCCATTGGATCGCCTGGATTCTTTTCTGCGATGCGATCGAGCGCACCGTAGACAATCTTCTCGGCGACGGCTCGCTTGCCATCGCGCATGATCATGTTGACAAAGCGGGTGAGCATCTCGCTGTTGTATTTCGGATCAGCAAGAACTTTACGCTTGGGAACTTCTCTTCTTCTGGGCATGACTGACTATCCGCTTATCCCTTGGGCCGCTTGGCACCGTACTTGGAACGACCCTGTCGGCGGTTGGCAACGCCAGCCGTATCCAGGGAACCGCGCACCACGTGGTAGCGCACACCCGGCAAATCTTTCACTCGGCCACCGCGAATCAGCACCACTGAGTGCTCCTGCAGGTTGTGGCCTTCACCGCCGATGTAACTTGATACCTCGTAGCCGTTGGTCAGGCGCACACGGGCAACCTTACGCAGGGCCGAGTTTGGCTTTTTCGGCGTCGTCGTGTAGACGCGGGTGCAAACCCCACGTCGCTGGGGGCAGGCCTCCAGCGCCGGCACGTTACTTTTCTCGTGCGGCCGCTTACGGGGTTTGCGCACCAGCTGATTAATTGTGGCCATAGAGCTTGACTCCAGTCCTTCAACACACATCAGGCCGGATTACCCGGCCTGAGGAAAGCCGTTAAGTGTAGAATCGGGGCGATTGGGTGTCAACCAAAAGCCCCATTCCGATTAGTTTTCCGAAACATCCGCCGCATCGGGGGCCGGCGCCGGTGCACCCAGACCAAACTGAGGTGCCATCGGAATCATCGGCGCCGGGCCTTCACGGCGCTGACGCTGACGATCCTGATGATAGGCATACCCCGTACCCGCCGGGATCAGACGACCCACAATCACGTTCTCCTTGAGACCGCGCAGATCGTCCCGAGCACCGCGGGTTGCGGCGTCGGTCAGAACGCGGGTGGTCTCCTGGAAGGAGGCCGCAGAAATAAACGAGTCGGTCGCCAGCGAGGCCTTGGTAATACCCAGCAGCTGGCGTTCGTAACGTGCCGGCTGCTTGCCCTGTTCGATGAGCGTTTCGTTCTCTTCTTCAACTCGGGCCCAGTCAGCCTGCTCGCCACGCAGGTAGCGGCTGTCGCCGGCATCTTTGATCTCGACCTTGCGCAGCATCTGGCGAGAAATCACCTCGATGTGCTTGTCGTTGATCTTCACGCCCTGCAGGCGATAGACGTCCTGGATTTCCTTGACCATGTAGGCAGCCAGCTCGGCAACGCCCAGCAGGCGCAGGATGTCGTGCGGGTTGGGCTCGCCATCGGCGATCACTTCACCCTTCTCGACATGCTCACCCTCAAACACAGTCACATTGCGCCACTTCGGAATGAGCTCTTCATAGTGCTCACCCTCGGGCGTGGTAATCACCAGACGCTGTTTGCCCTTGGTGTCCTTACCAAAGGAAACGGTACCCGAGACCTCGGCCAGAATGGACGGCTCTTTCGGCTTACGCGCCTCAAAGAGATCGGCCACTCGCGGCAGACCACCGGTGATGTCACGGGTCTTAGAGGACTCCTGCGGAATACGGGCGATCACATCACCCACATCCACTTCGGCGTTGTCCTCGACACTGACGATGGCCCCTGCCGGCAGGAAGTAGTTAGCCGGAATATCGGTGCCGGCCAGGTTCAGGTCGTTACCCTTCTCGTCCACCAGCTTGATCAGCGGGCGCAGATCTTTGAACGCGACCTTCTCGCCGGTGGTCTGGCGGGTATGCTCGCCGCTACCGCGGGTCTTCGGATCGGTCACGACCAGGCTGCTCAGCCCGGTGACTTCATCGGTTTCCCGATTCACGGTGACGCCCTCGACGAAGTCATAAAACTTCAGTCGACCCTTCACCTCGGTGATGATCGGATGGGTATGCGGATCCCAAGTGGCAACGATCTGCCCGGCATCCACGGCCTCATCCTCAGCCACGGCAATGGTGGCACCGTAAGGCACTTTGTAGCGCTCACGCTCACGGCCGGCCTCATCCATGACCGTAATCTCACCCGAGCGAGACACGGCGACCAGGTTGCCGGAGTGATGAGCCACGGTTTTGAGGTTGTGCAAGCGCACCTTGCCGGCGCCCTTGACCTGCACGTTGCTCACCGCGGCGGCACGCGAAGCAGCGCCACCA
The DNA here is from genome assembly GCA_965243155.1 of Spiribacter sp. Lineage (GTDB taxonomy): Bacteria > Pseudomonadota > Gammaproteobacteria > Nitrococcales > Nitrococcaceae > Spiribacter. Next base: position 383,923 of record CBDEUE010000003.1, read on the forward strand.
ATATGGAAGGTCCGCATGGTGAGCTGCGTACCCGGCTCACCGATGGACTGCGCGGCAATAACGCCGACGGCTTCACCGACGTTCACTTTGTGGCCACGCGCCAGATCACGGCCATAACAGGCCGAGCAAACACCATGGCGGGTTTCACAGGTAATCGGTGAGCGCACCCAAATCTCGTCCACGCCTTCGCGCTCGACCTGTTCGACCAAACGCTCATCCAGCAGGGTGCCCTGATCGATGAGGATCTCGCCGGTACCTGGCTGCACCACGTCTTGGGCCACGACACGGCCCAACACACGCTCGCCAAGCGGCTCAACCACGTCACCGCCCTCAATAAGCGGTGTCATGCGCAGGCCGCGATGGGTGCCGCAGTCGTCTTCGACCACCACCAGATCCTGCGAGACATCGACCAGGCGACGGGTGAGATAACCCGAGTTGGCGGTCTTCAGCGCGGTATCCGCCAGGCCCTTACGCGCACCGTGAGTGGAGATGAAGTACTGCAGCACGTTCAGTCCCTCACGGAAGTTGGCGGTAATCGGCGTCTCGATAATCGAGCCGTCCGGCTTGGCCATCAGGCCTCGCATACCCGCCAGCTGACGAATCTGCGCCGGCGAGCCACGAGCACCGGAATCAGCCATCATGAAGATGGAGTTGGTGGACTTCTGCACCACATCCTTGCCTTCACGATCCTTGACCGTTTCTTTACCCAGCTTGTCCATCATGGCAGTGGCGACTTCGTCATTGGTCCGAGACCAAATATCCACCACCTTGTTGTAGCGCTCGCCGTTGGTGACCAGACCCGAGGCGTACTGCTCTTCGATATCCTTCACCTCGGCTTCAGCCTCGGCAAGAATCCGCTCTTTCTCCTCGGGCACCACCATATCTTCCATGCCGATGGAAACCGCGGCGCGAGTGGACATGCGGAAGCCCAGGTACATGAGCTGATCGGCAAAAATCACCGTGGCCTTCAGACCAAGCCGGCGATAGCACTGATCGATCAGCACCGAAATGGCTTTTTTGGTCATGTCGCGATCGACGAGCTCGAAGGGCAAGCCCTCGGGGACAATGTCATAGATCAGCGCACGGCCCACGGTGGTCTCGAAGCGCTTGGTGGCCTCGGTCCGATTGCCTTCGTCATCAACCACAATCTCGTGGATGCGAACACTGGCCCGGGCCTGCAGATCAACCGATCCGCTTTCAAAGGCCCGACGGACCTCGTTGACATCGGCGAAATGCATGCCTTCGCCGCGACGCCCCTCGAGCGCTAACGACATGTAATAGAGACCCAACACCACGTCCTGCGAAGCACCGATAATCGGCTCACCGGAAGCTGGAGAGAGGACGTTATTCGTGGCCATCATCAGCGCCCGAGCCTCGAGCTGCGCTTCTAGCGACAGCGGCACGTGCACGGCCATCTGGTCGCCGTCGAAGTCGGCGTTAAAGGCCGGACAGACAAGTGGGTGCAGCTGAATGGCTTTACCCTCAATCAACACCGGCTCAAAGGCCTGAATGCCAAGTCGGTGCAGCGTCGGCGCGCGGTTGAGCATCACCGGATGCTCGCGGATGACATCTTCGAGGATGTCCCAGACCTCTGGGGTCTCGCGCTCGACCATCTTCTTCGCCGCCTTGATCGTGGTGGCGAGCCCCAGACGCTGGAGCTTGGAGAAGATGAAGGGTTTGAACAGCTCAAGCGCCATGCGCTTGGGCAAGCCGCACTGATGCAGGCGCAGCGTTGGACCCACCACGATCACCGAACGACCGGAGTAGTCGACGCGCTTGCCCAGCAGGTTCTGCCGGAAGCGGCCCTGCTTGCCTTTGATCATGTCGGCGAGCGACTTCAGCGCACGCTTGTTGGTGCCCGTAATGGCCCGGCCGCGGCGGCCGTTATCCAGCAGCGCATCCACGGACTCCTGCAGCATGCGCTTTTCGTTGCGCACGATGATGTCCGGAGCCGAGAGGTCGAGCAGGCGACGCAGACGGTTGTTCCGGTTGATCACCCGACGATAAAGATCGTTGAGATCGGAGGTGGCGAAGCGGCCACCATCAAGCGGCACCAGCGGACGCAGATCCGGCGGCAGCACGGGCAGCACGGTCATAATCATCCACTCGGGGCGGTTACCCGACTCGAGGAATGACTCCACCAGCTTCAGGCGCTTGGACAGGCGCTTAATCTTGGTCTCGGAGTTGGTCGCATCCATCTGCTCGCGCAGACTCTCGGTCTCTTCGCGCAAGTCCAGATTTTTCAGCAGGTGGTAAATGGCCTCGGCACCCATGCGGGCATCGAACTCATCACCGTACTGCTCCATGGCTTCAAGGTACTGGTCATCCGAGAGCAACTGACCCGCTTTGAGCGGCGTCATGTTGGGCTCGATCACCACAAAGGCCTCGAAATAGAGGATGCGCTCGATATCGCGCAGAGTCATATCGAGCAACAGGCCAATACGCGATGGCAGCGATTTCAAGAACCAGATATGGGCCGCGGGGCTAGCCAACTCAATATGGCCCATCCGCTCACGCCGCACCTTGGCCAGCGTCACCTCGACGCCGCATTTCTCGCAGACCACGCCGCGATGCTTGAGGCGCTTGTATTTACCGCAAAGGCATTCGTAGTCCTTCACTGGGCCAAAAATCTTGGCGCAGAAGAGGCCATCGCGTTCCGGCTTGAAGGTCCGGTAGTTGATCGTCTCGGGCTTTTTCACCTCGCCAAACGACCAGGAGCGGATCTTCTCCGGTGACGCCAGTCCAATGCGGATGCCGTCGAAATCGTCGAGCTGCGCGCCCGGCTGCTTGAACAGATTCAGTAGGTCTTTCATATAGCTACCCGTTCAGTCCTGCTCGAGCTCGATATCAATACCGAGGGAGCGAATCTCTTTAACCAACACGTTGAAGGATTCGGGCATACCCGCCTCCATCTGGTGCTCGCTATCGACGATGTTTTTGTACATCTTGGTCCGGCCGGCGACGTCATCGGATTTGACCGTGAGCATTTCCTGCAACGTGTAGGCTGCGCCATACGCCTGCAGTGCCCAGACTTCCATTTCGCCAAATCGCTGACCGCCGAACTGCGCCTTACCGCCGAGCGGCTGCTGCGTAACCAGGCTGTATGGACCCGTGGAGCGCGCATGCACTTTGTCATCCACCAAGTGGTTGAGCTTGAGGATATGCATGTAGCCCACCGTCACGGGGCGATCAAACGCATCTCCCGTGCGGCCGTCATACAACTGGGCCTGCCCGCTCTCAGGGAGCTCGGCCAGACGCAGCATGCGTTTAATCTCTGTCTCGTCGGCACCGTCAAACACCGGCGAGGCCATTGGCACACCACCGCGCAGATTGCTGGCCAGCTCGACGATTTCTTCATCGCTGAAGCTGTCCAAATCTTCTTGGCGGCCGCTACCGTTATAGATCTCGGCTAGGAATTTGCGCAGGTCGGCCACTTTGCGCTTGGCATCGAGCATTTCACCAATGCGCCGACCCAGGCCCTTCGCCGCCCAGCCCAAATGGACTTCCAACACCTGACCGATATTCATGCGCGAAGGCACACCCAACGGTGAGAGCACCACGTCAATCGGCTCGCCATCGGCGGAGAAAGGCATATCCTCCACCGGCACCACGCGCGAGATCACACCCTTATTGCCGTGACGGCCAGCGAGTTTGTCGCCCGCCTGAATACGCCGCTTCACGGCCAGGTATACCTTGACCATCTTGAGCACGCCCGGGGCGAGATCATCACCAGCGGTAATCTTGGATTTCTTCTCTTCATACCGCTCATCAAAGGCTTCACGCTGTGCCTTGAGCTGTGCCTGCACGGCCTCAAGCTGCGTCATCGCGGCATCATCGCGCAAGCGAATCTCAAACCAGCGCTGGCGATCAACACCCGCCAGATACTCGGCGGTGATCTTGCTGCCGGCCTTAAGCTTATCCGGGCCACCCTCGGCCACCTTGCCAATCAGCGACTGCTCGAGACGTGCAAAGGCGTCGTCTTCAAAGATGCGGTACTGGTCATCGAGGTCTTTTTTCACATCAGCCAGCTGATCCGCTTCGATGGAAAGCGCCCGGGCGTCTTTCTCAACCCCATCGCGGGTGAAGACCTGAACGTCGACCACCGTACCGTCCATGCCCGAGGGCACGCGCTGCGAGGTGTCTTTCACATCCGAGGCCTTCTCACCAAAGATGGCGCGCAGGAGTTTTTCCTCGGGTGTGAGCTGAGTCTCGCCCTTGGGCGTGACCTTGCCGACCAGAATATCGCCTGCTTTGACCTCGGCACCGACGTAAACGATGCCCGACTCATCCAGCTTGGCGAGCGCGCTCTCCCCAACGTTGGGGATATCGGCGGTAATCTCCTCCGGCCCCAGTTTGGTGTCACGGGCAACGGCAGTGAGCTCTTCGATGTGAATGGTCGTGTAGCGATCCTCTTCGACCACCTTCTCAGAGAGCAGGATGGAGTCCTCGAAGTTGTAGCCATTCCAGGGCATGAACGCGACACGCATGTTCTGGCCCAGCGCCAGCTCACCCAGATCGGTCGACGGCCCATCAGCCAACACGTCGCCACGGGCAACGCTGTCGCCGGGGCGCACCAACGGCTTCTGGTTCTGGCAGGTGTTCTGGTTGGAGCGCGTGTACTTGGTGAGGTTGTAGATATCCACGCCCGGCTCACCGGCCTGCGTTTCATCATCATTCACCCGCACCACGATGCGCGCGGCATCCACCTGATCCACCACGCCGCCACGATCGGCGACCACGGTGACACCGGAGTCAATAGCCACCGCCCGCTCCATGCCGGTACCCACCAGCGGCTTCTCGGCGCGCAGCGTTGGCACAGCCTGACGCTGCATGTTCGAGCCCATTAACGCGCGGTTGGCGTCGTCATGCTCAAGGAAGGGCACCAAAGAGGCCGCCACCGAAACGATCTGTTTTGGCGAGACGTCCATGTACTGGACCTTATCGGGCGATGACATACCGAATTCGTTCTGGTGACGAATCGAAATCAGCGAATCGACCAATGCACCCTTTTCATCCACCCGAGCATTGGCCTGGGCAATGATGTAACGGCTTTCTTCGATGGCAGAGAGATACTCCACCTCATCGGTTACCCGACCATCGACCACCTTGCGATAAGGCGTCTCCAAGAAGCCATAACTATTCAGCCGGGCATAACAGGCCAGCGAGCTGATTAGGCCAATGTTCGGGCCTTCTGGCGTCTCGATGGGGCAGACACGACCATAGTGAGTGGGGTGCACGTCACGCACCTCAAACCCGGCCCGCTCACGCGTAAGGCCACCCGGGCCAAGCGCGGAGACACGCCGCTTATGCGTGATCTCGGAGAGCGGGTTGTTCTGATCCATAAACTGCGAGAGCTGCGAGGAGCCAAAGAACTCTTTAATCGCCGCCGCCACAGGCTTGGCGTTAATCAGCTCCTGGGGCATCAGGCCTTCGCTCTCGGCAAGGCTCAGGCGCTCACGCACCGCACGTTCGACGCGGACTAGGCCAACGCGGAACACGTTCTCCGCCATCTCGCCAACGCAGCGCACCCGACGGTTGCCGAGATGGTCGATGTCATCAACCGTGCCCTTGCCGTTGCGGATGTTAATGAGCTCGTTCAATACCGCGAGGATATCGTCGTTATCGAGCACCCCACTGCCTTCGACCTCATCCCGGCCAACACGCAGGTTGAACTTCATCCGACCAACCGCAGACAGGTCGTAACGATCTTCGCTAAAGAACAGATTGCCGAAGAGATTCTCTGCGGCGTCCTTGGTTGGCGGCTCGCCTGGACGCATCATGCGATAGATTTCCACCAGCGCTTCGAGCTGCGTAGTGGTGGTGTCAATCGCCAGCGTGTTGGAGATATACGGGCCCTGATCAAGGTCGTTGATGTAGAGCACGCGGAAGGTCTTCACCCCGGCATCGCGCAGGCTCTGCACCAGCTCCTCGGTGATCTCGGTGTTGGCCGCGGCAAGCAGCTCTCCGGTGGATTTTTCCACCAGATCTTCAGCCAGCATCTGGCCCACCAGATAATCATCCGGCACCTGCAGCTTGCTAAGCTTAGCCTTCTCCATCTGCCGGATATGGCGGGCGGTAATACGCCGGCCCGACTCGACAATGACGTTGCCGTCGCCGTCTTTGATATCAAAGCTTGCCGTCTCGCCGCGCAGGCGCTCCGGCACCAGCTCGAGATCAGCGCCTTTCTTGCGCAAATGATAGGTGTTCTTCTCGAAGAACAGATCAATGATCTGCTGGTTGTCGTAGCCCAACGCGCGCAGCAGGACCGTTGCCGGCAGTTTGCGGCGGCGGTCGATGCGCACGTAGATGGCATCCTTGGGATCAAACTCAAAGTCCAGCCAGGAGCCGCGATACGGAATGACCCGGGCCGAGAAAAGCAACTTGCCCGAGCTATGGGTCTTGCCCTTGTCGTGATCGAAGAACACGCCCGGTGAGCGGTGCAGCTGCTGGACGATGACACGCTCGGTGCCATTGACCACAAAAGTACCGTTGCGAGTCATCAGGGGCATTTCGCCCATGTAGACTTCCTGCTCACGGATGTCTTTGACGGTGCGGGTATCTTTGTCATTAATGACCAGACGCACCAGAACCCGCAGCGGAGCCGCGTAGGTCAAGCCACGAAGCTGACACTCTTTAACGTCGAACGCTGGCTCGCCGATGCGATAGCGCACGTACTCCAGTCGCGCGCTGCCCGAGTAGCTCTCGATTGGGAAAACCGAATCGAAAGCCGCGTGCAGGCCTTTGGCGTCGCGACTGTCAGGGTCCTGGTCAAGCTGCAGGAAGTCGGTGTAGGACTCAATCTGCGTTGCCAGCAGGTACGGGACATCCAGAATTTTCGGCTGTTTGCCAAAATCGTTGCGGATGCGCTTTTTTTCAGTAAACGTATAGGCCATCGAGGTTCCTCAACCAGGTTGGGTTCCGCCGTGTGCAAGGCTTCGGACGCTTGTCGACATGACAAACACCCGCAGACTTGGACACGTGCGCTGGCAAACGGCAAGGGGCCGATGGCCATTTGGCCACCAGCCCCGGCAACGTCCCGCGGACGCTGTCGCCATCGAGCTCTTACTTGAGCTCGACCGTGGCACCTGCCTCTTCAAGCTGCTTCTTCAGCTCCTCGGCTTCGTCCTTGGACGCGCCTTCCTTGACCGGTGCCGGGGCACCTTCCACCAGTTCTTTGGCCTCTTTCAGGCCAAGGCCAGTGGCGCCGCGCACTGCCTTGATGACGCCGACCTTGTTGTCGCCAAAGCTGGCGAGGACAACGTCAAATTCGGTCTGCTCAGCAGCAGCACCGGCATCGCCAGCACCGCCGGCAGCAGCCGGGGCAGCCGCAACGGCAGCGGCAGCGGTCACACCAAATTTTTCTTCCATGGCCTCGATGAGGTCAACGACCTCCATCACGCTCATGTTGGAGATAGTCTCGAGAATGTCTTCCTTGGAAACGGCCATCGTTATGGTCTCCTGAATCGAATCGTTAGTTCACTAAATCGTCAATGGCAGCGACAGTTGTCGCAGCGGCCTACTGTTTGGCGTCCTTCACGGCGGCCACAGTACGGACCAGCTTGCTCGGCACCTCGTTCAAGGTAGTGGCAAGCTTCTGTACCGGTGCCCGCATGGTCGCCATGAGGGTGCTCAATGCCTCCTCGTAGGTCGGCAGCGAAGCCAGTCGGTCGATCTCGGTGCCGGGATAGGTCTCCCCGCCCACGGCCAACATCTTCACTACCAGCTGCTCGTGTTCTTTGGAGAAACCCTTCAGAACACGCGCGGCCGAGCCGGGGTCTTCCTGCGAGAATGCCAGCAGCAACGGGCCCTGAAGCCCCTCACTCATGCATTCAAACTCGGTGCCTTCTACAGCACGCTTGGCCAAGGAATTCTTGACCACGCGAACGTAGACACCCGCTTCGCGGGCCTGCACGCGCAGGTTATCCATCTCGCCGGCGGTAAGGCCTCGATACTCCGCCGCAAGTGCGGAGTGAGCCCCACTGGCCACTTCAGCGACTTCCTGCACCACCCGCTTTTTCTGTTCCAGACTTACGCCCATCCAAATGCCTCCTGGAACGGCGGTTGGCAACGACAGCCGGGCACAATGCCCGTCTGCCCCCTTCTACGGTGAACCCGTGCAGGAAACGCATCCTGTCCTGGCCACACCGTCTACCGTCGGCGGCTCAAGAGCCTTTATGCAGCAAGCTGCACCAGACGGTCTTCGACGGCCGTCTTAACGACAGCCGGTGACCGCTTTGACACGGTCACTCCATTAAGCGAACTAGCCTTAGGCCAGCGCGCTCAAATCTACTGACACCCCCGGCCCCATGGTCGTCGAGACCGTGGCACGCTTGAGATAAACCCCTTTCGAGGATGCCGGTTTTGCTTTCTGCAGATCACTAATCAGTGCTTGCAGGTTCTCAGCCAGGGCCTTTGGCTCGAAATCGGCCTTGCCCAGGCTGCAATGAATGAGCCCGCCCTTGTCGGCGCGGTAGCGCACCTGACCGGCCTTGGCGTTGTTGACTGCCTCGGCCACATCCGCCGTCACCGTTCCCACGCGGGGGTTGGGCATTAGGCCGCGGGGACCAAGCACTCGGCCGAGCTTACCGACAACACCCATGGCATCGGGGCTGGCGATCACCACATCAAAATCAAGCTCGCCGCCCTGCATGCGCTCGGCAAGATCGTCTATGCCAACGGCATCGGCGCCAGCCGCTTGAGCGGCTTCCGCATTTGCGCCTTGGGCAAACACCGCAACGCGCACGGTCTTACCGGTGCCGTGAGGCAGTACCGTAGAGCCACGAACCATCTGATCGCCCTTGCGCGGGTCAATACCCAGATTGACGGCTACATCGACCGACTCGGTGAATTTGGCCGTTGCCAGCTCTTTGAGCAGGGCAAAGGCCTCTTCCGCGCTGTAGAGCCGATCTTGGTCCACTTTCTCGGCGAACACTTTCTGACGCTTAGTGAGTTTGGCCATGATCTTAGACCCCCTCCACGTCAAGGCCCATGCTACGGGCAGAACCAGCAATAATACGAACAGCCGCATCCATATCGGCGGCGTTGAGATCCGGCCACTTGGTCTTGGCAATCTCTTCGAGCTGCTCGCGCTTGACGGTACCCACCTTGTGGGTGTTCGGCGTGCCGCTGCCGGACTTAATACCGACAGCCTTTTTCAGCAACACCGAAGCCGGCGGGGTCTTGGTAATAAACGTAAAGCTGCGATCGGAATAGACCGTAATGACCACCGGAACCGGCAGGCCGTTTTCCATCTCCTGGGTCTGGGCGTTGAACGCCTTGCAGAACTCCATGATGTTTACGCCATGCTGACCCAGTGCCGGGCCGACCGGTGGGCTTGGGTTAGCGGCCCCCGCTGGGACCTGCAGCTTGATATAAGCTTCGACTTTTTTCGCCATTGTCTATGGACTCCTTAAGTGGGTGGTAGCGCCAGGGGCTTTCACCCTGGCTCCCCGTGGACGGGCAACCCCGTCGCTATGCCTTCTCGACCTGACTGAAGTCGAGCTCCACCGGAGTGGATCGGCCAAAGATCAGCACGGCCACACGTAGCCGGCTTTTCTCGTAATTCACTTCCTCGACCACGCCGTTGAAGTCGTTAAATGGGCCATCGGTGACGCGAACCACTTCGCCCACCTCAAACAGCACTTTCGGCCGTGGCTTCTCAACGCCCTCGCGCACGCGATTGAGAATTTGATCGGCCTCGGCATCGGAAATCGGCGATGGCCGACCTCGAGACGGGCCAATAAATCCCATCACCCGTGGCACTTCCTTGACCAAATGCCAGGTGTCGTCGGTAAGGTCCATCTGCACCAGCACGTAGCCAGGGAAAAACTTACGCTCGCTGCGACGCTGCTGGCCCTCCTTCATCTCCACCACTTCTTCGGTGGGGACCAGGATGTCGCCAAACTGATCTTCCATATCGGCACGCTTAATGCGCTCTTCGAGCGCTTTTTTCACCTGGTTTTCAAAACCGGAGTACGCGTGCACGACGTACCAGCGTTTGGACATGAGCGATCAGCCTCCAGGCCTTACCAGGGCACCAACGCCCCACATAAAAAACATATCCATCAGCCACAACAGCACGGCGACGATAAACACCATCACCAGCACGATTAATGTGGTCTGAATCGATTCCTGCCGTGTTGGCCACACCACACGGCGTAATTCCTGCCGCGCTTCCTGCGCAAAAGCCCAGGCGTTCTTGCCCGGCTCACTGGTCATGGCAATGGCAATGGCGATAGCGGCCACGGCCACCATGCCAATCACGCGGATCAGATCGGACTGCCCTTCAAGCAGATAGAACCCCACAACGCCGGCCAAAAATACGCCAGCTGCCAAAGCCAACTTGGCTTTGTCTATCGTTGTGGTCGCGGTCTGGTCGTTTGCGCTCATGAACCCGTTAACGCTGTTGTTGGCCGGATAAAATGGCAGGCCAGGAGGGACTCGAACCCCCAACCTACGGTTTTGGAGACCGTTGCTCTGCCAATTGAGCTACTGGCCTAAGTTCTCGCGATTGACCGGCCGTCAAACGGCGAGCCCGGCAGTCTACGCAAAGACGCGGGGCAATGGAAGCCCCGCATCCTATCGAGTCTGCTTTTGGATTACTCGAGGATTTTGGCGACGACGCCGGCGCCGACCGTACGGCCGCCTTCGCGCACCGCAAACCGCAGACCCTCTTCCATGGCGATCGGCGCAATCAACGTCACCGTCATCTGCACGTTATCACCCGGCATCACCATCTCCGTGCCCGAAGGCAGGTCACAGGCACCCGTGACATCCGTCGTGCGGAAGTAGAACTGCGGGCGATAGCCATCAAAGAACGGCGTGTGACGACCCCCCTCGTCCTTGGACAGCACATACACCTCTGCCTCGAACTTGGTGTGCGGCTGAATCGAGCCCGGCGCACACAGCACCTGACCACGCTCCACCTCATCACGCTTGGTACCACGCAGAAGCGCACCAATGTTATCCCCAGCGCGACCCTCATCAAGGAGCTTGCGGAACATCTCAACACCCGTGACCACCGTCTTGGTCGTCTCCTTGATGCCAACGATCTCCACTTCCTCGCCGGTCTTCACAATGCCGCGCTCCACACGACCGGTCACCACCGTGCCGCGACCGGAGATCGAGAACACATCCTCAATCGGCATCAAGAACGCACCATCAATGGCACGCTCCGGCTCCGGAATGTACTCATCCATCGCCTCCACCAGCTTGATGATCGCCGGTGCGCCCACATCCGAGGTGTCTCCCTCAAGCGCCTTCAGCGCCGAGCCCGTGACGATCGGAATATCATCACCCGGGAAGTCATAGCTCGAGAGCAGCTCGCGGACTTCCATCTCCACCAGCTCCAGCAGCTCGGCATCATCCACCATGTCGGCTTTGTTCAAAAACACCACCATCGCCGGCACACCCACCTGGCGGGCCAACAGAATGTGCTCACGCGTCTGCGGCATCGGGCCATCAGCCGCCGAGCACACCAGAATGGCACCGTCCATCTGCGCGGCACCCGTGATCATGTTCTTCACATAGTCAGCGTGACCCGGGCAGTCAACGTGGGCGTAGTGACGCTTGTCCGTCTCATACTCCACGTGCGCCGTCGCAATCGTGATACCACGCTCGCGCTCCTCAGGGGCGTTATCAATCTGATCAAACGCCTGCGCCACACCACCATACTGCTCCGCCAATACACGCGTCAGCGCCGCCGTCAACGTCGTCTTGCCATGGTCAACGTGACCAATCGTGCCTACGTTGACATGCGGCTTCGTGCGCTCAAACTTCTCCTTGGACACGGTGTGAACCCCCTGCGCTCTTCGTTAATCGTTGCCATTTAATTTAAGTGGAGCCCATGCCCGGATTTGAACCGGGGACCTCTTCCTTACCAAGGAAGTGCTCTACCCCTGAGCTACATGGGCCTCTCGCTCTGGAGCGGGTGATGGGAATCGAACCCACATCATCAGCTTGGAAGGCTGAGGTTCTACCGTTGAACTACACCCGCGCACCCACGTTCGCCATCTAAGACGAACACAACGCCGCTCGGGCCAGAGCCCGGACGGCGTCTAACTAAAATTCTGGTGGAGGGAGGAGGATTCGAACCTCCGAAGGCTAAGCCAGCAGATTTACAGTCTGCCCCCGTTGACCGCTTGGGTATCCCTCCGCAACCAAGCCGCCTAGTTTGCGGTTTCGGGCATTTGACGTCAAGCGTGGTCATGGCTACCGTCACCGGAAACTTCGGCATTCTAAACTGGGTTTATTTGGGCACTGGAATTCGAGCCTCTGCGGACATGCCCGGCAATACCCTCTGCCTTGCTGTAGCGCCGGCGTCCAGTATCAGTTGGACTGCAAACTCGGAGTCATCAGGCAACACAGGCGATATCGGCTGACCGGGCGACGTATTCGCCTTGCCATCGCGGGAGACCAGTACCCGGTGAACAGTTGCGTTAAAAGGTGTCTCGCTAACAGCGCTAATCCAAACCTTCGCTGGATCACCTCGCTCGATAACCTGGACATCATCTTCGGAAACCCACGCACGTATCCATATGTTATCCGTGCGCCAGATCTCCAGTTTCGTGTCACCAGCAACCACTGAGTCTCCCACCCGAGCCGCGAGTGCCAAAACAACACCATCCTCCAGAGCGCGAATTGTGGATTGCCCGATACGTGTGTAGAGATGCCGCAGGGTTGCCTCAACCTCGGCGACCTGCTGACGCTGGATATCAAGATCCAAGGTTCGCAAAGCTTCACGGTCCAATCGAATACGCTGGCTGGTCACTTGCGCTCGATCGACGTTGAGTTCGGCTTGGCGACGCTCGACCAATGCGTCCGCAGCATTCGCCGCCTCTCTCGCCGTTTCTAACTCGGCTTGCGACACTACTTCATTCGCCGCCAGCCGCCTCATCCGCTCCAGTTCGCTTTGGCGTAGGTCTCGTTGCGCCTGAGCTGCACTGAGCCGGGCCTTCCCCGCATCGACTTCATTCAACGCACGTGTCAGAGCCTGTTCAGCCTGTGCTTTTTCTATCTGATGGGCGATCTCTGCACGTTCTAGCTCTAAGCGACGCTGATTTAGGATGGGATACGTTGCATCCACTTGTGCTCTAAGCGAACTAGTCTCGAGGGTAAACAGAATATCACCTGCCTCGACGCGGTCTCCTAACCCTACATGCATCTTTGAAATACGGCCATCGGTCTGCGCGCCAACACTACTGATCGCACCATGCACATGCGCTTCATCAAGATGGAGGCCGGAAGACAGTCCAAGCATCTCGCCGCTCCGTATCCAGAGAGCCGCGATGACGAGAAACAGAGTTACAAGCAAAAAAACAACCAATTTAGAGATCGAAAATCCCATCCTATCTGCGTCGTTCATAGCGGGCACCTCCATATCCCCCCCGTAGCACCGCAATCCGCATCTCGCGGTACCCTGTTTGTCGCGAACGAATTAATCACAACCTCTCGCTTTTGCCGAACAAGTAAAGCCAGGCCCTGTGCAGACGGTCAGGCGGAATGGCCATAAGCAGCCCACCAGCCAGAAGAACAGCGAAAAGCGGCACGGCGACAGGCGTTCGCTGATGTGTCAACGTCTCCAAAAGCAACAGCGTGCCGGCAAGTGAAAAACCGACGCTCAAAGCCGTACCCAGAAGGGTTCTCGTCATCCCAGCAACGTCGATATCCCTACTCAGAAGCCCTACCACTAGCACACCAACCACCGCCAAAGATGGCGTGACAACCGACACTGTGTCGCCACGGAAATGCAATTCAGATATCCGAACGATCATCCAGTATAGACAGGCCCCGACGAGCAGATGCGCTGCAAACCGGCGGCGACCGAAAAGGATCGCTACGCGGGGCAAAAACCCTTTCACGATGATCAGGGTCGCACAAATCGCGATGGCAAAGCGCGCCAACTCAACCGGTTGAAGCACCAAAAGTGCAAGATAAGCCCCACCCAGAAAGCCGCCGCACCTCAAATGATGTTGCCGCACGAGGCCAAGCCAGCCGATTAGGCTAATCAGGATTAACACGGGCATGTAAGGCAGCGCGATCGTGATCACATCCTCACCTGGACTAGCCCACTGCCGCCCGGTTTCTGGCAGGAACATCAGCACGACCACCAGCATCCCTGCCACGACAAGACTTGTGACAGAGATGCTCCCAATAGTTCGGGCTATGCCGTGCCGGGCGAAATCATGCGCAACGAGCCCAGGAATGACATAACCGATGCCGCGAAGCACTTCTGAACTTGAGCTGATCCCAGAGTAGTGAATCAACAGCAACTCAAACAGAAAGTGCAGCATCGCCGAAGCAAGAATTAATAGACTGAACTGGATCGCCGCAGGGATAAGGAAAATCCGCGCCAACCCCCAATGAACAACCGCATGGCTTACAAGGGCAACCAGAAGAAGCCCCGGAAAAATAAGTGGATCGAACAAGGCGAAAGCTAAGTATCCCGGGGCTGCAATACCACCGGTAGTCAGTTGAAACCGCTCGTAGAATAAAATCGCTATAACGACGCCAAGCACGAATGCAAACCGGACAAGCTCCGGATGATAATAGTGCTCTGTCATTACCAGCGCTCATACTCTGCGACACTCGGAACCCATTCCGTATGTGGGGTCTCAAGCGCCCGTCTCAGACGGCTTGCATCTTCAGTGTGAATATTCGCTAGCCCTACAAGTACCAATAGGTTCTTGGGATCCCCGTTCACCAGAGTGGCGATATCTTCGGGCACGGGTTCTAACGGAATCTTGAGTTTTTCGACGTGCATTTCCGGATTACGGCCACGAATGGCGCGAGATAGGGGCGCAAGGGCTTCACCAACAAGGAAGGCCTTTGCGGCAATCCCGTTATCGGCTACCATTCGTGCGAAATCTTCGCTGCGATCCTGCCGATCTTCTCGGTTGTTTATCAATAAGACCAGTTCGCCTTCATTGCCAACCCAGTTGGTAACCGCTCGAATGTTGACCTCGGCGCTTTGGACGTCATTGACACCAAAAAGGTCTATCCAGACCAACGTACCGGAATTCAGCTCGTGAAAGTGAATTTTGGATGCGCCTGGGTCTGGCCGTGCCTCACGCATCCCCTTAAGGGCGACCTGTCGTGACACCCCGTTTGCACAGGCTATCGCGAGCGCAAGCGCAATATTCTCTGGAAAATCAAGTGGACTGAACCCGCGCAATTCGCGATGGGTGACCTCGTCACGGGCAACCCTGACAAGCCAGCTACCACGCTTTTTAGCCTCATTCTCTAAAACCGCCAGAACGTCGGGGTCATCCTCAGCCGTGTAAAGAGGGGCACCGAGAGGCACGGTTGCCGAGAGCGATAGCGCGATTTCCGCGGGCGTAGCGCCCAGTTGTTCAACATGGTCTCGCCGTATATTTGCGATGACACTGTCTGTTGCGCAGATCATCCTCCGCTCAGACACCCTCTGGTATTCGGGCCGAAGGGCCATGCACTCGAATACGATTGCCTCCAAGTCATGCTGCTTGGCCCACCGAAGCACATCTATTTGCTCAAGGATGGTCGGCGCACCGCGCCGATTGACAGGCTCCTCCGAACCGTCAGGATAAATAACGCGCGTGTCACTCCCGGTGGTTTTTGCCAGGGTTGTAATACCATGTGCACGTAGCGCGCCGGCTACGTAGCGCACGATGGTCGACTTGCCCCGTATCCCATTGACGTGCACCCGTATCTTGATGGCCTGCACCCGTTTTTGGTGTGCAGCGGTCTGACAGATCCAAAAAATAATGACTGATGCCGTCGCGATACAAGCAACAATCAGGAGGATCCACTCTCTTAGCAGTCCTGCTTGGAGGATTTTCCATCTCCTACGGGCATCTCCATTGACTATTGTGACTCGCACGCCCAGACCGAAGTTCAAAGGCGCTCAGATTTGTGACACCGGTCCGATTACTCAGCTAATGCGCAGATGTCTGTGCAGGCGCATCTGCAAATCTGAGCGCGTATTACGACGGGCACAAAAAGGCCAACATGCCTTTAGAAAAAAGGCGTTCGGGAAAGAGCAACTCGCGATTGAGCGTCCGAGTGGTTAGAGATGCGAGCAGTCTCCAGTCACACGGGAGGGTTTCATCTAACGAATGGAGCTGGCGAGAGGATTCGAACCCCCGACCGGCTGATTACAAATCAGCTGCTCTACCAACTGAGCTACGCCAGCTTAAAGACTAAGTTGGTAAGGGTACCCGGGCCGGGGCGGCTGGGCAATCCAATGGGGTAAGTTAATCCAGGCTGGCAAGTCCAGCGAGCACCAGATCGTTGGCGACAGTGGCCGGTTTCTGCAGATAGGCATTTAGCCTGGCGGCATCACCACCCGTAAGCACGACCGGCAATGGCATACCAATATCCGCCGACATGCGCGCAGCGAGTTGCTCGATCGCCGCCGCGGTGCCTTGCATTAGCCCCGCAGTCACCGCGTCGGCCGTATTAAATGCCAAGAGCGGTGCGGCGGCATCAAAGTCAGGCGCGGTCAACGCCGGGGCAATTTGCGCCAACCCCGCCTGCTGGGCGGCAAAACCCGGCAAGATCAGCCCACCGCGATGCTGGCCATCAGCGGTGACCGCATCGAGCGTTATCGCGCTGCCACTATCAACGAGACAACAGGGCAGCAGCTCCTGCACTCTGGCGCCCACCATCGCCAACCAACGGTCGGTCCCTAGCTGACTGGGGTCATGATACGCAATCGTAATGCCGCCGCCCTGCGCAGGTGTGCGCAGCCGTTGGGGCGCGACGCCCCACTGTTGCTGCGCCCATGCTTCGATGGCCTGAACAACCGGCTGATCGATGACGCTCACAAGGCGGACCGCATCCGGGGCAGCGGGCAGTGCTTCCCAATGATTAAAAAGGTCAGCAACCGCATCATGCCGGATCGCTTTTGGTTTTGTGACAAGCCGGCCCGCCTGAGCCAGCGCCCACTTGATGCGACTATTGCCGATATCAATGAGACCAAAAAGATTCATGCGCTGCGCTCCCAGCCGCCGCGCACGCGGGCCTCACCGCTATGGATTGGCTGCTCGCCTTGGGCAGTCTTCAGCCGTAATGCACCATCCGGGGTAATGCCAGCCGCCACCCCAGACACCGCGGCCTGAACCGCCAAATCAACGACGATCGATTTCCCCGCCAGCACATCCCATTGCCGCCAGTGGTTCGTTAAATAGGCCTGATTCTCCGCTTCGCTGCGGGCCATAGCATCCAAGACCGTGCTTGCCAGCATGGCCGCTACCTGTTCACGAGAGGGAGAGTCATTATCGGGCATGAGCGTCGTCAGACCAGCGGCAGACCGATCGTCAGGTAAATCGGCTATCGCCTCGACCCTCCAATTAACCCCAATCCCGCAAATCACGGAATTAGGCGTTCTTTCCAGCAGGATCCCAGCCAGTTTAGCGCCGTTCGCAACAATGTCATTCGGCCACTTAACGCCGACACCAGCAACCCCCAGGCCGTCTAATGCTTCCGCGATGACTATCGCAATCGCCGGTGACAAAGCTGGGCCAACCGCGGAGCTCTCGCTCAGTGGCACCCCGATACTCAAATAAAGCCCACCTGCCGGTGACTGCCACACGCGACCACGACGACCCTTACCCGCCGTTTGCTGGGCCGCCACAACCAATGTCGCCGCTGTTGGCGGGTGCGCCATCAGCCATTGGGAGGTGCTGCCAATGACATCAAACACCTGAACCTGCAGCGCATCCGCACGCCGCCCAAGCGCTGCGATCAAAGTCTCTTGGTGAATCTTCATAAGGGCATTATGGCATGCGCCAAGGCCCAAAAAAGAAAAACCCCCGCAGCCTAAAAGACCGCAGGGGTTTGGGTGTAAAAACCTGGCGATGACCTACTTTCGCACCACAGCGAGGCGGCACTATCATCGGCGCTACACGGTTTCACTTCCGAGTTCGGAATGGGGTCGGGTGGTTCCCGTGTGCTATTTTCGCCAGGCAAACCGGCTACAACCAACGCTTTCAAAAAGCGCCGGTCAGGAATGTTGTCGTTGGCATGCAGAACCGATGCCACATAATCCGCTTGGGGTTATATGGCCAAGCCTCACGAGCAATTAGTACTGGTTAGCTTCATACATTACTGCACTTCCACACCCAGCCTATCAACGTAGTCGTCTTCTACGGCTCTTCAGGAGGATCAAGTCCTCGGGGAGATCTCATCTTGAAGTGGACTTCCCGCTTAGATGCTTTCAGCGGTTATTCCTTCCGAACGTAGCTACCCGGCAGTGCCACTGGCGTGACAACCGGAACACCAGAGGTTCGTCCACTCCGGTCCTCTCGTACTAGGAGCAGATCTTCTCAAATCTCCGACGCCCACGGCAGATAGGGACCGAACTGTCTCACGACGTTCTAAACCCAGCTCGCGTACCACTTTAAATGGCGAACAGCCATACCCTTGGGACCTGCTACAGCCCCAGGATGTGATGAGCCGACATCGAGGTGCCAAACTCCCCCGTCGATGTGGACTCTTGGGAGGAATCAGCCTGTTATCCCCGGAGTACCTTTTATCCGTTGAGCGATGGCCCTTCCATACAGAACCACCGGATCACTAAAGCCGGCTTTCGCCCCTGCTCG
>CBDEUE010000003.1:407500-542312 GCA_965243155.1 Spiribacter sp.
GAATCGTGGAAGCGCTCGACAATCTCATTCGCCAGCAGGAATTTAACGTCGCGTGGATTGCGCCCAGTCTCAACCTCACGACGCAACCCATCGATCTCATCCATCAGCCGGAAACTGAGCAGTTCAAAATAGCGCCACATCAGGTCATCCGAGATGGACATAAGTTTTCCGTACATCTCGTTGGCCGGTTCTCGAATACCCACGTAATTACCTAGCGACTTCGACATCTTCTGCACCCCATCGAGGCCTTCTAACACCGGCGTGGTCAGAATGACCTGGGGAGGCTGCCCGTATTCGCGCTGCAGTTCACGGCCCACCAATAGATTAAATTTCTGGTCGGTGCCGCCAAGCTCAACATCGGCTTTGAGCGCCACCGAGTCATAACCCTGTACCAGCGGGTAGAGAAACTCGTGGATGGCGATGGACTGGTTGGCGGTATAGCGCTTTTGAAAATCATCCCGCTCGAGCATGCGGGCGACGGTGTAGCGGGAAGCCAGCTGAATCAGGTCGGTGGCCCCCATCTTGCCCATCCAGCTGGAGTTGAACGCCACTTCGGTCAGATCTGGGTCGAGGATGCGAAAGATTTGATCCCGATAGGTCTCGGCATTGCGCGCCACATCCTCTGGCGTGAGTGGCTGGCGGGTTTTATTACGCCCGGTGGGATCACCGATCATCCCGGTGAAGTCACCAATTAAGAAAACAACCTGATGGCCCAGTGTCTGGAACTGACGCAGCTTATTAATAAGGACGGTATGCCCCAAATGCAGATCCGGTGCCGTCGGATCGAAACCCGCCTTTACCCGCAGCGGCCGACCGCTGGCAAGCCGCTCACGCAGCTCCTCCTCTTGGATAATTTCATCCGCGCCGCGTCGCAACAGCTCCAGCGCCGAATCCACGCTACTCATGCCCACTCCCTTGATCGACAGGCTTGCGATAAAACGCCGATTCTAACGCAAAGCATCCCGCCGCCGCGCATCTTCATCCGTTGACCCCGCACCAGCGGCCGGCTATCGTTTCGACGCATGAGCAAAAAGGTTGAACTCGCAAGCGCAACATCCCGAATCCGCCGGATTTTTTTTGGCGGCGGAAAACTTCGTAACGGGTTGCTTGTCGTTGGGTTCAGCCTAATCTTAGCCGGGATTGCTTGGCCGCCCTCCGATGCGACGGTGGGACTGGAATCTGCGACCGGCAGCCAGCAGCTTGAACTGCCCACGCCATCTAGCGTTACCGAGCGCACACCCATTGAACCGGCCGCCAACCTCTCTAAAAGACCAGCGCCCACAGAGGCGGTAAGCAACCAAACGCCAACAGATCCCGACGCGGAATGGACAACGCTGACTGTTCGCAATGGCGATAATCTGGCGGCGGTCTTCAATCGAGCAGGCCTGACGGCACGTGATGTGCATGACGTTGTTAACACGGATGCGCGCACTGCCGAGCTAACCCGCATTTACCCTGGCGACCAGTTGGCACTGCTGATTGATACCGACGGCCAACTGCAGGCGCTTCGCTACGAGGTCAGTGAAACCGAGGTGCTGCATCTTAGCCGCAACGCGGATGCCGGTTACGCCACGAATATCGAAACCATCACGCTCGAGCGCCGAATCGTCGAGGCCGAAGGGCGCATCAGCAGCTCACTGTTTAATGCCGCTGTTGATGCGGGCCTCGATCATGGACTGACGATGGAATTGGCGGCCATTTTTGCCTGGGATATCGATTTTGCACTAGATATTCGTCGCAACGACCGATTTGTCGTAATTTATGAAGAGCTCTATCGCGACGGCGAGAAGGTGCGCAACGGCAATATCCTGGCCGCGGAATTCATCAATCGCGGCGACCGCTTTCGCGCTCTGCGTTATGAGACCGCCGCCGATGAAAGCAATTACTACTCACCCGATGGCCGCAGCATGCGCAAAGCCTTTTTGCGTACTCCTACCGATTTCACCCGGGTGAGTTCGGATTTCAATCCGAACCGCATCCACCCAGTGCTGGGCACGAAACGACCCCATCGCGGCACGGATTACGCTGCACCGCCCGGCACGCCAATTAAAGCAGCCGGTGATGGCAAGATCATCGAGCGGGGCTGGAAAGGCGGCTACGGTAATACTGTGGTACTGCAGCATGGCACTCGCTACACCACGCTTTATGCGCACATGCGCAGCTTTGCCAACGGGCATTCCGTGGGGGACCGAGTAAAGCAGGGGGAGATTATCGGCTATGTGGGCAGCACGGGCATGTCGACCGGCGCCCATCTGCATTACGAATTTCGCGTTGATGGCGTCCATCGCAACCCCCGCACCGTGGATCTACCCGATGCCGAGCCCATTGCCGAGCGCTACCGCGCCGATTTCGAGCGCAGCACGGCACGCTGGATTGCACGCCTAGACGCACTGGGCGGCACCCAGCTCGCCCAGGCGAGCGACTAATCGGCCATCGCCATGTTGGCTATCGGACTGATGTCCGGCACCAGCCTTGATGGCATTGACGCGGTCATCATCGACTGGTCAGCACCGTCCTCGCCGCAGCTCATCGCCCATCATCCACAACCCTACGACACCGAATTGGCATCCCGCCTACGAGCAGTTGACGCCGACACGCAGCTCGGCAGCGTACTCGCGCTTGATGCCGAATTGGCAGCAACCTATGCCGCCGTGGTTGAATCGTTGCTGGCCCAGAACACCATCAAGCGCAAGCAAATCGCCTGCATCGGTTTGCATGGACAAACGGTTTGGCATGGCCCAAAAGCAACCCCGCCGGTGACCTGTCAGATTGGCGATCCAAGCCGGCTTGCTGAAGCAACCGGTATAACTGTTGTCGCCGACTTCCGGCAACGGGACATGGCAGCCGGCGGCGAAGGCGCACCCTTCGCGCCCTATTTCCATGCTCTGATCTTTGGCGGCGATACCGCGCGGATCATCGTCAATTTGGGTGGCATCGCCAATATAAGTCTGTTGGATGCCGGTGGCCGCATTCGCGGGGGATTTGACTGCGGCCCGGCCAATACCCTGCTCGATGCCTGGATCCGAAAAACGCAGGGGCAAGCTTTTGACGAGAAAGGTCAGTTTGCGGCCAGTGGTCAAGTAGACAACGAACTACTGAAAAGACTGCTCGCCGATCCGTACTTTCAACGCCCGCCACCCAAAAGCACTGGCCCGGAGGCATTTAACCTAAACTGGCTGGAACAGCAGTTAACCGGTTATGAGGATGCCGCGGATGTTCAGGCTACTCTGGCTGCGCTGACGGCGCAGAGCCTGGCGGCCGCGATTGAGCATTGGGGGAATGCCGCTAAAGAGGTGGTGATCTGTGGCGGTGGGGCCGGCAATTTGGATTTGCTGACCCGTATTCAGGCTGCGCTGCCCGAACATCAGATAATGATATCGGATGCTCTTGGATGGCCACCGGAGAGCGTTGAGGCCGCGGGCTTTGCCTGTCTGGCTTGCCTGACGTTACAGGGCAAGCCGATTGATCTGACCGCGGTGACAGGCGCCAAGCACCCGGTGATTGCGGGTGGCATTTATCCGGCCTAAGACAGCGAAAAGCTAGACGCCGAACGACGATCCGCAACCACAAGTAGTGGTGGCGTTGGGATTGCGTATCACGAACTGCGCCCCTTCCAGGCCCTCGACGTAGTCGATTTCCGCGCCTTCCAGATAGGCGCTGCTCATAGGGTCAACCAATAGCGTGACGCCGCCGTTCTCTACCACGGCATCGCCCGGCTCTTCGTTTTCATCAAACATAAAGCCGTACTGAAAGCCCGAGCATCCACCGCCGGTAATGTAAACACGCAGCTTGAGTGACTGATTGTCTTCTTGCTCCAGAAGCTGGCGGACTTTCGTTGCGGCACTATCGGTGAAGACCAACAGGTCTTCTTGATCCATTACTGCGCTCATGTTTTGCATCCTCCAGCCAACAGGCATGTATTCGGGCTGTTCATTCTAGGGAAGCACCGGCAAATCCCGCAAGCCAGCCGTCTCTGGCAAGTCGAACATTAAGTTCATGTTCTGAACGGCCTGCCCCGCGGCGCCTTTCACCAAGTTATCTTCAACAGCCAGCACCAAGGCCATATCGCTGTCGACGGGCCGGTGCACCGCAATACGCACCATATTGCTGCCGCGCACTGTGCGCGTTTCGGGGTGGCTACCCGGCGGCAACAGATCGACAAATGGCTCGTCTGCATAGCGATCGACATAAAGCGCCTGCAAGTCTGTCGATGGGTCAAGCAGCGGTGCATAGAGCGTGGCATGAATGCCACGAATCATCGGCAGCAAATGTGGCACAAAGGTGAGCCCCACCGGAGCACCGGCGGCCTCGGCAAGACCTTGGCGAATCTCTGGCAGATGCCGATGCCCGCTTGCACCGTAGGCTTTAAAATTCTCGCCGGCCTCGCACAGAAGGGTGTGCTGTTGCGGTTGACGGCCCGCGCCACTCGCGCCGGATTTGGCATCAGCTACCAGCCGCTGCGTATCAACGACGCCCGCTTCTAGCAATGGAATTAGCCCCCAACTGCACCGCCGTGGGATAACAGCCGGGATTGGCCACCAAACGCGCGCCGCGGATGGCATCGCGATAGCGCTCGGGCAGTCCATAGACCGCCTCGGCGGCTAGGTCCGGACAGGCATGCGTCATCCCATACCACTGCGACCAGGTATCAAGGTCGCGAATCCTAAAGTCAGCGCCCAAGTCGATGACGCGAGCGCCTTGTTCGATCAGCGACGGCGCCATCTCCATGGCCGTTCCGTTGGGCGTGGCAAAGAACACCACGTCGCATTGTCCAAGCGTTGCCACATCCGGCTCGCTAAACGCCAAATCGACACGGCCCCGCAGATTGGGGAAGAGCGTACTGACGGCTGTGCCGGCTTGACCCCGCGAGGTAATTACTTCAAGCGAGACCTGAGGATGCCCGGCCAACAGCCGCAAAAGCTCCACCCCGGTGTATCCGGTGCCGCCTACAATCCCGGCGGTAATCGCCACTAGCCATCTCCTAACACTACAGACTACGCCCTATCATGCCAGAACCGCCCGGCGTTGCTACACTAGGCGTATCCCCCGCATGGAGAGTCATAACGATGCGCAAAGAGTGGTTTGCTGGTGCATTAGCCCTAATTGTTCTGGCCGCTGTTGGTTATGTCTGGTTTGCTCCACCGGCTCGAGAACCCGCTCCCGACGTCGCCTTGCCACTGCTCGATGGCGAGACCAAGGCGTTGGCTGACTATCGAGGCGCGCCCGTGATGGTGGTGTTCTGGGCCACAAGCTGTCCCACCTGCATTGATGAAATGCCGCAGATTGTCGAGCTGTATCAAGAGCTCGGACAGCAGGGGTTCGATGTGCTGGGTGTGGCCATGGACTACGATCCGGTTGACCGGGTGGAAGCCCTGGTGGAGCGCAAACAACTGCCCTACACCATTGTTATTGATGACGGCGGCAACATCGCAAGCGCCTTCAACAATGTCCGCGTCACTCCAACCACCGTTTTAATTGACCCCGATGGCGGCGTTGTCTGGCAACGCATTGGGCATCTTAACTTCCCGGCCATTCGCGAGCAGGTGATGGGTATGTTGAACGAGGCAGCATCCGCATGATGGCGCTCTGGATTAAGTCCTTTCACATTATTAGCGTGGTGACCTGGTTTGCCGCGTTGTTTTATCTGCCCAGGCTGTTCGTCTATCACGCCATGGCCGATGATGAGCCCAGCCGGGAGCGGTTTAAGATCATGGAGCGCAAGCTCTATCGCGGCATCATGAATCCCAGTGCAGTGGTAGCAGTGGGCCTTGGCGTTACATTGATCGTCATTCAGCCGTTTTGGCTGCAGCAGGGTTGGCTACACCTAAAAATTCTGCTGGTGGTGGCTTTGATTGGGTATCACCTCTACTGCGGACGGCTTTTGCGCGCCTTTGCCGAGGACCGCAATATCCACAGTCATGTTTGGTATCGCTGGTTTAACGAATTACCGGTCATCGTGTTGATTGCCGCGGTGCTGCTGGTTGAACTAAAACCTTGGGCACAAGGGTTTTGACCGGCGAATTTTTCATGCTAGTCTAATCTGTACTAAAAAGGTCCTGAATAGGTTGAAACAATGACTGGGCAAGCCATCACCCATCGTCACGATGACTATCTGCGTGATTTGTTACAGCAGGCGGGGCTGCGCGCGACGCGTCAGCGCCTCGGCCTTGCGGAGCTCATTTTTGGTCGCGGCGAACGCCATCTGACCGCCGAAGAGCTCTATGGCGAAGCCATTCAGGCCGGTATGCGGCTGTCCCAGACAACGGTTTACAACACCCTGCATCAGTTCACAGAGGCAGGGCTGCTACGCGAGATTTTGGCGGATCCACGCCGAATTTATTTCGATACCAATGTCGACCCGCATCACCACTTCCTTGATGAAGACACCGGCGAGATGGAAGACATCCCCATGGATAGCGTCTCCGTGATGGGGCTGCCCACACCACCGGCGGGCAAGATGATCGAGGGTGTCGATGTGATCGTGCGGGTGCGGAGCTCACGCGCCCATTGAAAGTCTGATTTAGTGCCGGCCGGCACGAATCAGACCGCCGAGGCCGTGCCGGTCCATTGCCGCATTCACCAGCGTTCTTACTTCGGACGGCGTCTCGCAGGCAAGCGCCTGCTCCAGTAGCGAGCGTGACTCGGCCAAGCTGATCGTTCGAATCACCCATTTCACCCGCAGCAGCCGGCCACTACTCATAGAAAGACCTTCCAACCCCATCGCCAGCAAAAGTGGGGCGATTGCCGGCTCACCGGCCATACTGCCGCAGACAGAGACCGGCTTACCTAGCCGCTGACCGGCAGTGGCCACCTCACTCACCGCCCGCAGCACCGCTGGATGCAACTCATCATAAAGCGAGGCGACACGGGCATTGTTGCGATCCACGGCTAACAAATACTGCGCCAGGTCATTGCTACCAATGGAGAGAAAATCTAACCGCCTGGCCAGACTCTCGGCCTGATAGACCGCGGCCGGCACCTCGATCATGGCGCCAACTCGGGGCTGCGCCGTGACGATACCCTCTTCGGCAAGCTCAGCCCGCGCCCGCTCAACCAGCGCCGCGGCCTGTTCCGCCTCTTCTACCCGACTGACCATCGGGAACATTAACTGCAAATTGTCATACCCTACTGAGGCGCGAAGCATTGCCCGCAATTGGGTTAAGAAAATCTCGGGATGATCAAGCGTCATACGCAGGCCACGCCAACCCAGGAAGGGGTTTTCGTCCTGCATGGGGAAATAAGGCAGTGGCTTATCCCCGCCTACATCCAGCGTGCGCAGCGTCACCGGCAGTGGCGAGAATGCCGCCAGCACTTCGCGATAAAGTGCGGCCTGTTCCTCTTCGCCCGGGAAGCGGTCGCGGACCATAAAAGGGAATTCCGTGCGATGCAGCCCAACCCCGGCACAACCGCTCTCAAGCGCCCGTTCAATCTCGGCGGCCAACCCGGTGTTCACATAAAGACTGATGACATGGCCGTCCGGGGTGCAGGCAGGCTCTGTGGCCAACGCGGATAGCTCGGCAGTTAACTCATCTTCCTCGCGCTGCAGCCTTGCATATTCAGCACGGAGCCCGGGCGCGGCATCCACTTCCACCCGGCCGCGATAACCATCCACAATCAAAGCCCGACCATGCAGGCCATGCACCGGCAGATCACGCACACCCATCACCGCCGGCACACCCAGGGCCCGCGCCAGAATCGCAATATGCGAGTTGGCAGAGCCACCAGCACTGACAACCGCGACCAAACGCTCCGGTGGGATTTCCATGAGCTGTGAGGCACTCACCTCCTCACCCACCAGCACCAGCTTCTCCGGCAAGGGCTTAGTCTGTTCCCCGGTACTCAGTAAGCACGCCAGCAAGCGTCGGCCCACATCACGCAAATCGCTGGCCCGCTCGCGTAGGTAGTCATCCTCCATGGCCTCAAATCGCCGGGCATGCTCGGCGATCGTCTGGCGCAGTGCGAATGGCGCCCAGTGCCCTTCACCAATACGATCTAATACCCGTTGGTTCAGGCTTTCGCCATCCAGCATCTGCAGATAAACATCAAAGAGCAGCTGTTCTGAGGGGGGTAGCTGGTCGCGCATGCGCTCGGCAAGGCCTAATAAATCGGCTCGTACCTCGGCCACGGCAGCTTGGAACGCCGCAATCTCCGCACCGGTGTCCGTGATGCGCCGATCAGGAATACTGCGCAGGCTAATCTGCGCCGGGCTAACATAACCCTCACCCATCGCCACACCGCTCGAGCCTGCAATACCGCTGAGCGCCAGCGCTTCGCTATCGGCAGCGCCTTCCATGCCGGCAAGTTCCCCACGAACCCGGGCATGAGCGATGACGCCGGCAAGCTGCGCCGCCATCGTCACCAGAAAAGCGACTTCGGCGTCATTAAAGCGTTCACGGGCCTGACGCTGGACCACCAGCACGCCCAGCCGCGCCTGATAGTGGATGATGGGGACACCTAAGAATGAGTGGAAATGCTCCTCACCGGTTTCGGGGAAGTAACGAAAACGCGGGTGCTGATCGGCGTTCTCGAGGTTGATCGATTCCTCACGCTCGGCCACAAGCCCGACTAGACCCTCGTTGAGGTCCAGCCGTACCTGGCCGACGGCATCGGGATTTAGGCCATGAGTGGCCATCAGGCGAAGATGCGTGTAATCCGTCTCAAGCAGATACACCGAGCAGACATCAGCCTGCGTCGCCTGCGCCACCTCATCGACAATAATATCCAGCGCTTCACGAAAATCGCCCGCCGCATTGACGCTCTGGACAACACGGTGGAGCGTCTCAAGCACGGCTACTCAGCCCCGCTGCCGAGGTTGCACGAGGGGCGGCTGGCCGGGGCCGAGGGTCTCGGGACGCAGTGGCGGGCCGTCAGGGAAGAGCAGCGGGGCGAGCTGTTCGAGGGCACGTTCATAGACATCGCGCTTGAACGACACCACCTCAGACAAGGGATGCCAGTAGGACACCCAGCTCCAATCATCAAATTCTGGCTGATCGGTGGTGTCAAAGCGCACCCGCGACTCTTCACTGACCAGCCGCAACAAAAACCAAACCTGCTTCTGACCGATGCAGGTGGGCTTCTGCCGCCGGCGAATTAAATGCGGCGGCAGGCGATAGTGCAGCCAACCCTGTGTGGCACCCAAAACCGCCACATCGGCCGGACCCAGCCCGATTTCCTCGTTGAGCTCACGATAAAGCGCCGCCTCGGGGCTCTCATCGCGCTGGATACCGCCCTGCGGAAACTGCCAGGCATCTTGGCCGATACGGCGCGCCCAGAGCAGCTCGCCGACATCATTGGCCAAAATAATGCCAACATTCGGACGAAATCCTTTTGAATCAATCACCTATGACACCAAGGTTGTAACTTTCTTGTTGTTCATTCTTCCACATAGGACAATCAACCGGCAACGCAGACCAAGGACAAACCTCGTGCAACTGGCGATTTTCGACCTCGACAACACCCTCCTCGGCGGTGATAGCGACTACCTCTGGGGCCAGTACCTCATCCAATGTGGGGCGGTCTCAAAGGAAGTCCATGCGCAAAAAAACCAGGCGTTCATGGAGGCCTATGAGGCCGGTCAGCTGGATATCGATGCCTATTTAGCCTTTGCCCTTGGGCCGCTCGCCGACAATGATGCGGCCACCCTGGCAAAGTGGCGGGAAGATTTCATTGCCACCCATATCAAGCCCATTGTCCTACCCGCGGCGAAGGCGCTCGTTGAGGGGCATCGCGAACAGGGCCATGGGTTGATGATTATCACCGCCACCAATCGCTTTGTGACCGAGCCGATCGCGGAGCTTTTCAACATCCCGATCCTGCTGGCGACCGAGCCGGAAATCCATAATGGCCACTACACTGGGCGGCACACCGGCATACCCACCTTTCGCGAGGGCAAGATCACCGCGCTGCAACAGTGGCTGGATGCCGAGAGCAAGCTGGTCGAGGCCATCCACTTCTACAGCGACTCGCAGAACGATCTGCCACTGCTAGAGCATGTTGACCACCCGGTTGCGGTGGACCCCGATCCTGAGCTTGAGGCCGAGGCACGATCCCGCGGCTGGCCTGTCTACACGCTACGCCAGGGCGATTTGCCGCAACCCATCTGATCATCACCATCGGCAGAATCAATCATCCGTCGCGACTGGATGAACTATCATCTAGACAATCGCGACTGGGAGATAAGCAATGTCTATAACGAAGTTGATCACCGCGAGCCGCTGGGCGGTGATGATCGCCTTGATGATCGGCATGACAGCGGCCAGCGCCGAGGTCACTATCCACGATGCCTGGTCCCGCGCCACCCCGCCGGGACACCCGACCGGTGCCGTTTACTTCAAGCTGGTCAATGACAGCGACCGCGGCGATCGACTCATCGGCGTGCGCAGCGACCGCGCACCGCGTGTTGAGCTGCACCAAACCATCGAAGAGGGCGGCAATGCCCGCATGGTCCACACCCCCGAGGTCCGCGTACCGGCCAATGGCGAGCTTATCTTCGAGCCCGGCGGGCGTCATGTGATGTTTATGGGTCTGCAGAACTCACTGGTTGAGGGCGAGACCTACGATATCGTGTTGGAGCTGGAGCGCGCCGGTGATATCACGGTAAATGTCACCGTCCGTGCCGCCACAGCGATGGGCGACGATCACGGGCACATGAATCACTAAAATCACCCGTGCCGTGCCAAGGCGACTCCTGCTACCTTCATCGGGCTCATGAGATTTGCCGGCAACTTCCCGAGCGTCTAGCAGCCCACTGGCAAATCAAAATCGCCCGATAAAGGCAGCAGGATCCGCCTAGAGACCGCGGTGGCTATTCCGCGGAAAGCACGGCGGTGGCATTGCCGATTTTGGTTGCTTACACCGGGCGATTTTGATCCGCCTTTCATTCGCTAGACGGTGGTGAAGTTGCCGGCGGATCTCATGAGCCCGGTTAAGTAACCAAAAGCGGCACCGCACGGCATTGGATGAACCCGGTTAAGTGATCCCAATAAAGCCAGCAGGAGTCGCCTGAGCACGACACTGAAAGCGTGAGGATTAAATGACCCGAGAGAAGCGGCGTTCGCCGCGGGCCTCGGCCAGATAAGCATCAAACGGCATCGCGACATTGCGCAAAAAGAACCGCCCGCGCTCCGTCACCCGCAAGGACTCACGACCAATCTCCACCAGCCCGTCATCCACCAGCGGGCTGAGCTCATCCAGTGCCGGCGCAAAATACTGCCGGAACATAATGCCGTGACGCTCTTCAACGGCAGAAAAATCCACGCCGCCCTGACACATAACCGCCTGAATCACATCGCGTCGTAGACGGTCATCAGCCGACAACTCTACCCCACGCCAGATCGGCAGGCGACCCGCGGAAACGGCCTCGGCATGGCCTTCGGGATCACGTTTGTTCTGCATGTAGGCATCACCAATCTGGCCGATTGACGACGCACCCAGACCAATCAAATCAAGATCGGGCCGTGTGGCGTAGCCCTGGAAATTACGATGCAGGGTGCCGTTGTTGGCGGCCTGAGCCAGCTCGTCATTGGGTAGCGCAAAGTGATCCATGCCAATGTATTGATAGCCGTCCGCGGACAGGCGTTGCATGGCCTCGATGAGTAACGTGAGTTTGGTTTCTGCCGGCGGCAGGCTCTCGTCGTTAATCTGACGCTGGATGCGGAACATCTGCGGCATATGCGCGTAGTTATACAGCGCAATCCGATCGGGACGGATCGCCATGACCGCATCGAGGGTGCGCGCCAGGCGCTCTGGGGTTTGGTACGGCAGGCCGTACATCAAATCCAAATTAATGGAATGAAAGCCCTGACGACGCGCCTCATCCACCACCGCCGCCGTATCCTCAACGCTTTGAATCCGGTTAATGGCCTTTTGCACATCGGGGTCAAAGTCCTGCACGCCCAAGCTCAGGCGATTAAAACCAAGCGCGGCAAGGCCAGCGATACGCTCGCGGTTTACCGTGCGCGGATCCACCTCAATGGAGAACTCACGCTCCGGCCCCTCGGCCAACGGAAAGCGATCGGCAATGGCCTGAATGAGTGTCGCAAGGTCTTCATCGGTGAAGTAGGTGGGCGTACCGCCGCCCAGATGAAGCTGCTCTACGGGACGATCGTCGTCAAATAGCGCGGCTTGGAGGTCGAGCTCCTGGATCAGGCGCTCGAGGTAGCGCTCGGCCCGGCGGTAATTAGCCGTGATGACCTTATTGCAGGCACAGTAAAAACAGACGGTACGGCAAAAGGGGACATGCACGTACAGCGACAGCGGCCGCGGCAGTGGGTCTTCATTGCTCCAGGCCACACGCTGACGGTATCGCTGCGCGTCAAAGACCTCGGTAAACTGGGCCGCCGTGGGGTACGAAGTGTAGCGCGGACCGGTGACGTCATACTGACGCAGCAGTTCGCGGTCGAGTAACAGGTTGTCGGCCATCGCAGCCAACCTCCATTAAGCGTGAATGCCTGTACCATAGCGGGCATTGATCACCGGGTGGTTGATGTGGATCACCCAGCAACGAGAAGACAGGCGTTGGATAAAGAAAAGCACGGGGATGACAAGCAGTGGGATCCCGCGCTGAATGCGCCGCCCAAAACACTGCGCGAGGCGCTCAAACGCCGACTTTGGCTTGGCCTGGGACTTTTTTTTGTTGGACTCGGCAGCGTTGGCGCCGTCCTGCCGCTACTCCCCACCACACCGTTTTTGTTGCTGGCGGTTTACTGCGCCTCGCGCAGCTCTCCCGCCCTGCATGCTTGGCTGTATAGCCATCCACGATTTGGGCCCTTACTGCGCGACTGGCGCGATCATCGTGCCATTCGGCCGCGAGCAAAAATCACCGCGTTGTTATTGGTGGCGGCCAGTTGGATCTGGATGTGGGTGAGCGTTGAGCCACTTTATGCAAGGCTTTCAGCCAGTGCCGTAATGGCCTGTGTGGTCGTATTTCTGGCCAGCCGCCCGAGCGGGCCGCGCCCCTCAGGCGAGGGCGGCGACGATAAATAGCCCCACGGTGCAAGCAAACGCCGCCGTCCAGACTAGGCTGCGAATCATCGGCCGGTCGGCAATATAAGCCACCCCAAAGGCAATCCGAAAAAGCACAAAAAACACGGCGAGCGTGTCCACAACCGACTGCGTGGCACCTAATTGATGGGCAATAATGACCGCCGCGGCAAAAGGCGCGAATGATTCGAAAGTATTGAGCTGCGCCCAATGCGAACGCAGCCGCCAGCCTTGCTGCTGCTCCAACCACAGTCGTGGCCGCGCGTTATCGAACTGACCGGCACTCTTGGCCAACCCAGCAAAGACAAACGGCAGGAAAACCATCACCAGCACGCACCAATAAGCAACCGTCATGACTTGGCCCCCTCTAGCTGCGCGTGCACGGCTCGATGACCAATATCTGAGCGCATAAACATACCTTCCCAACTCACCTGCGCGGCCAGATCATAAGCGGCCTTCTGCGCGGCGAGAATATCGCTACCCAACGCACAGGCGCAGAGCACCCGCCCACCGGCCGTGATCACCTGGCCATCATCGTCCAATGCAGTGCCCGCATGAAAAATCTTGGCGTCAACCGGATCCTGCGCCGGCAATCCCGAAATCACATGACCGCGGTCGTAAGCCCCTGGATAACCGCCGGCGGCAAGCACAACCCCAAGGCAGGGCCGGACATCCCATTCCACCTGCGTCTGCCCAAGCCGCCCGGCCAGTGTTGCCTCAAACAGGTCAACCGGATCACTGGCAAGGCGCATGAGAATGGGCTGCGTCTCTGGATCGCCGAGGCGCACGTTAAATTCGAGCACCTTGGCCTCACCGGTGGCGTCGATCATCAAGCCCGCGTATAAAAAGCCTTTATAACCCCGGCCTTCCGCCACTAGCCCGCGCAGGGTGGGCCGGATGACGGTCTCAAGAATATGCGCATGCACCGAGTTGGTGACCACAGGCGCCGGCGAGTACGCACCCATCCCACCAGTGTTCGGCCCCTGGTCACCGGCATCGCGTGCCTTGTGATCCTGTGAGGTAGCCAACGGCAGTACGGTCTCGCCATCGACTAGGGCGATAAAGCTGGCCTCTTCGCCCTCGAGGAAATCTTCCACGACGATGCGTGCACTGGCCTCGCCAAACGCCCCGCCAAGCATTTCCTCGGCCGCGAGTAGGGCTTCATCCAGCGTGCGCGCCACCGTGACACCCTTGCCGGCGGCTAGACCGTCGGCCTTAATCACCAGCGGTGCGCCGCGCTCATGGATGTAGGCGCTGGCGGCATCCAGATCATCAAATGTGCGATAGGCGGCCGAGGGGATGTTGTGGCGGGCAAAAAAATCCTTGGCAAAGGCCTTGGAAGCCTCGAGCTCGGCACCCGCTTTGCCCGGGCCCAAGCAGGCAAGTCCAGCGTCAGAAAAGGCATCAACGATACCCGCGGCGAGTGGCGCCTCGGGCCCAACAATGGTCATTTCTACCTCAAGCTGACGGGCGATATCGCAAAGCCCGGTGATATCTTCGGCGCCCACATTGACGTTGCTCACGCCTGGCTCGAGTGCGGTGCCTGCATTGCCTGGCGCCACATAAACATGGCTTGTGCGCGGCGAGCGCGCCAGACGCCAGGCGAGGGCATGTTCACGCCCCCCGTTACCAACCACCAATATCTTCATGCCATCCCCCAGCAATTAGTGACGGAAATGCCGCATGCCGGTGAAGACCATTGCAATACCGTGCTCGTCAGCGGCCGCGATCACTTCATCATCGCGCATCGACCCACCGGGCTGAATAATCGCAGCGACTCCCGCCTCGGCGGCCTGATCAATCCCATCACGAAACGGGAAAAACGCATCCGAGGCAAGCACTGCGCCCTGCAACGACAAACCGGCATCCTGCGCTTTGCGCACACCAATACGTGCACTGTCCACGCGGCTCATCTGCCCGGCCCCAATACCCAGCGTGCGGCCATCACGGCCATAGACAATGGCATTGGACTTCACAAACTTAGCCACCCGCCAGACAAAATCCAGATCGGCCTCAAGTGCCGCATCGAGCGGCGTCTGCGTGACTAGACGCAGGCCTTCATCACTCATTAGCGCCGCATCCTGATCCTGCACCAGCAGCCCCCCGCCAATCGGCTGCAACCGCCATCCCTGTGGCGCAATTGGCCCCTGCGGAATCTCCAGCACACGAACATTGGGCTTGGTGGCGGTCACTTCCAACGCTGTCGGCGAGACCGCCGGCGCCAGGATCACCTCAACAAACTGCCGGTCAATAATGGCCTGAGCGGCCGCCTCATCCAGCGGCCGATTAAAGGCAATAATGCCGCCGAACGCCGAGGTGGAATCGGTGGCAAAGGCCGCATCATAGGCATCGGTGATATTTGCTGCCATGGCCACACCGCAAGGGTTGGCATGCTTGACGATCACACAGGCGGGCGACTCAAAGGCGCCCACACAGCTCCAAGCGGCATCGGCATCTGCCAGATTGTTATAAGACAATGCTTTGCCCTGACGCTGGGTATAGGTGGCAAAGCTGCCGGGGGTTGGATTGAGCTCTCGATAATACGCCGCGCGTTGATGCGGGTTCTCGCCGTAGCGCAAGTCGGCGGCCTTGACCCACGTGCCGTTGTACTGACCCGGATAGGCGCTTTCGCCCGGCTCGCCTGCCGCGGTGCGCGCCGAGAGGTAGTTGCTAATGGCCGCGTCATAGCGGGCAACATGGTCAAAGGCTGCCACCGCCAACTCAAAACGCAGCTCGGGTTCCAGCTCGCCGGCACTGTTCACGGCCTCAATCACCCGGGGGTACTGCGCGGGATCCGTCACCACCCCAACGCCGGCGTAATTTTTGGCCGCAGCCCGAAGCATCGCTGGGCCGCCAATGTCGATATTCTCAATGGCCTCGGCCAGGGTGCAGTCAGCTCGCGCCACGGTCTGTTCAAATGGGTAGAGATTCACGACCAGCAGGTCAATCGGCGGGATGTCGTGTTGAGTCATCACCGCCTCATCTTCGCCGCGACGGCCTAACAATCCCCCGTGAATACGCGGATGCAATGTTTTGACCCGGCCGGCCATGATCTCTGGGAAACCGGTGTAATCGCCAACTTCGGTAACAGCGATGCCCGCCTCGATCAGCAGTTTTGCCGTCCCGCCCGTCGAGAGAATCTCCACGCCTTGGTCAGCCAAAGCCTGAGCGAGTGGCTGGATGCCGTTTTTATCGGAAACACTGATTAATGCCCGGCGTACCGGCATTACACTGGCCGCAGCCGTCATGAGGGACTCCGTTTACTATCAATCAGTTATCGAGGCCGTACTGGCGCAGTTTTTTGCGCAGGGTGCCGCGATTGATGCCAAGGGCTTCTGCCGCCCGGGTTTGGTTGCCCGCGCATTCCCGCATGACCACCTCAAACAAAGGCGCCTCGGCCTGCTCGATGACCATGCGATAAAGATCGTTGCAGGCATGCCCGTCGAGCTGCTCAAAATAAGCGCTCACTGTCTCCTGCACACAGGCGCCAATGGGGCCTACGCCGGGACAGTCATCGACGGGGTGATTTGCCATACGATCCAACCTCAACGGGAAAGCCCCGAATCATAACCGCAACACCCGAGGGGTTAAAGGCTGTGGCGCACACCATCTAACCGAACCCAACCCTCGCGCTGCGCTGCGCCGGTAAATTCAATCGCTGTCTCATAGGCGCTTTTCACCGCCTGCGATTGCGCATCAAGCAGTCCGGCCAGCGTCAGCTGACCGCCGGGGACGAGTGCATCAATCAACTTGGGCGCCAGCGCCTGCAAAATTCCTGCAAGGATATTGGCCAGCACCCGATCGGCCGCCGGCAGCGCGTAATCCGGGCCAGCAACCACCAAGCCTGTCTGCAGGTCATTGCGCCGGGCGTTCTCCCGGGTGGCGACCAGCGCTTGGGGGTCATTATCGATGGCAATCACCTGCTTGGCACCAAGCTTGAGCGCGGCGATCGCCAGCAGTCCCGATCCGCAACCATAATCGATCACCGTCTCACCCACCGGCGGATTGGCGGCCAACGCCTGAAGACAGAGCGCGGTAGTGGGGTGGGTGCCGGTACCAAAGGCAAGCCCAGGGTCCAGACGAATATTCACCGCATCGGGATCAGGGGGTGTTTGATCAGACGGAATCACCCAAAGCTGACCGCCGCAATGCAGCGGCTGAAAATGTTCAAGCCAGGCCCGCTCCCAAGCTTGGTCAGCCAAGCGCTGGACCTGCCAGTCAACCAGGGGGCTATCCAGCGCGGCGCTAAGCGAGTCATGGATGGACTGTGGATTGGCATCCGCTTCAAATAGGGCCGTCACTCGAACACGGTCCCAGAGCTTGGTCTCCCCCGGCCCCGGCTCGAGGACCGCCTCGCAGTTCTCGGCTTCGCCCCAGGTCACTGATACCGCCCCTAGGGCCTCGAGTGCGGCTTCGGCGAGCCCGGTACGGGCCGCTTCCAGCTCAAAGACGACCTGGCACCAGGCCATGACTAGCGATTTTCGCCGGGCTGCCAGAGCACATCGCCACCCGCCTCGCGATTGGCATCACGAGCTAGGACAAACAAATAGTCAGAGAGGCGATTTAAATAGCGCAAAACGTCTTCATTAATCGGTGTATGCGCGGCAAGCTCAGCGGTATCCCGCTCGGCCCGACGGGCAACGGTGCGGGCATGATGCAAATGCGCTGCCGCGGGACTACCGGCCGGCAACACAAACGATCGCAGTGTCTCAAGACCGGCATTGACCTGATCGATCTGTGCCTCAAGCCACTCCACTTGCGTGGACACTACCCGCAGTGGCTCGAAGGGTGGGTCTTCCTGTTCCGGCGTGCACAGATCAGCGCCGACATCGAAAAGATCATTTTGAATGCGGGCAAGCGAGGCATCGAGCTCACCACCGGCATGCAACCGGCAAATGCCAAGCAGGGCATTGAGCTCGTCTACCGTGCCGAACGCGGTCACCCGCGCATCGGTTTTGGCCACGCGTGAGCCGTCACCGAGCGCGGTCTGGCCGCTATCACCCGTTCGTGTATAGATTTTGGTGAGCTTAACCACCCCCAATCAGCCGCCGAAGCGCTTCACGGAGTCGTTAATCTCGGCAACGGCCGCGTCATAGCCTTTCCAGCCGTTGGTTTTCACCCACTTGCCTGGCTCCAGATCTTTGTAACGCTCGAAGAAATGCGTGATCTGCTCAAGTAGCAGAGGCGGCAGATCCTCTGGTGCTTTGACATGGTCATAGATCGGGGTGAGCTTGCTAATCGGCACGCAGAGCAGCTTGGCGTCCTCGCCGCTTTCATCCGTCATCTCGAGCACGCCAATTGGGCGGCAGCGGATCACCGAGCCCACGGCAAGTGGGAAAGGCGTAATAACCAGCGCGTCTAAGGGGTCACCATCGCCGCAGAGCGTGTCCGGCATATAGCCGTAGTTAGCCGGATAGTGCATGGCCGTACCCATGAAGCGATCCACCATGATCGCACCGGAGTCCTTATCCACTTCGTACTTAATCGGGTCGGCATTGGCCGGAATCTCGATAATGATGTTGAGATCGTCCGGCAGCTTTTTGCCTGCGTTAATGCCTTCGTAGGCCATGCTTCTCTCCCTGGTCAGTCAATAGGTTGATCTGGGGCGGATTATACGCAGCCGCCCGCCCCGGGTCAGTCCCCGAATGGCGGCAGTCGCTTACCCACCTTCTCGGCACGCAAACGCGCGTAATCCGGCAGTCCATTGCGATAGGGCGGATAGTCCTCGCCAGCGATGAGCGGACGCAGATACCGCAGGCAGGCCTCGGTGACAAAAAACCCGCTCTCATCAATGTAGTCGGCCGGCATTTTCGCCTCGACATTGGCCACCTCGGCCAACGGCACCTCACCGATCCGCCAGCGATAGGGTTCGTCGGACTCCCGTACGATGGTGGGCATAATCGCGTTGCGGCCATCCAGCGCGTATTCCACTGCCGCCCGGCCCAGCGCATAGGCTTGTTCCACATCGGTGGCCGAGGCGATGTGACGGGCTGCGCGCTGGAGATAGTCAGCGATCGCATAGTGATACTTATAGCCCAGCGCATTTTTAATCATGGCCGCCACAGTGGGCGCGACACCGCCTAGCTGGACATGACCAAAGGCATCTCGCGTGCCCTGGTCGGCCAGGAATTGGCCATCGGCGGTTTTCACCCCTTCCGAGACCACCACCACGCAGTAGCCAAACTGCTCGACACTCTGACGGACACGATCGAGGAAGCGCTGTTCGTCCAGCGGGACTTCCGGCAGCAGGATGACATGCGGCGGATCGCCGTCGGCCTCACGAGCAAGCGCTGAGGCCGCCGCAATCCAGCCCGCATGCCGACCCATGGTCTCGAGGATGAACACCTTGGTGGACGTCTCGGCCATGGAGGCGACATCCAGTCCGGCCTCGCGGGTTGCCACGGCAATGTACTTGGCCACCGAGCCAAAACCTGGGCAGGTGTCGGTAACGGGCAAGTCGTTATCCACCGTTTTGGGCACGCCAATGCAGGTCACTGGATAGCCCATGGCTTCGCCAAGCTGAGAGACCTTGTGCGCGGTGTCCTGAGAATCTCCACCGCCGTTGTAGAAGAAGTAGCCAATATCATGCGCTTTAAAGACTTCGATCAGCCGCTCGTACTCAGCCCGGTTTTCCTCCAGTCCTTTTAGCTTGTAGCGTGCCGAGCCGAAAGCGCCCGCCGGCGTATGACGGAGTGCGGCAATCGTCTCGGCCGATTCCTTGGCGGTATCGATTAATTCTTCGTGCAGCGCACCCAGGATGCCGTTGGCACCGGCATAGACCGTACCGATGCGCTCCGGGTGTTCACGAGCAGCTTCGATGACTCCGCAGGCGCTGGCATTAATTACGGCGGTGACGCCGCCGGACTGGGCATAAAAGGCGTTTTTGACTGGCATGGTGGCTCCCTTCCCCTTGGCAGGCGCTGATTCTAGCAGGCGACGCGAAGCCACTGAATCGTTACCATGCCGACTATGACTCAACGCAGCACACCTGAGACCTTGGTTCGCATTGCCCTACTGCGCGCAGGGCCGCAGGACCTTCCTTTCTCCACCGGCCTAATGGGCGTGGTGATCGCACTCACTGCCGCGATCAATTACCCGGTCATCGCCCGCTATACCCCAGAAGCTGCCCCGATCCCCCAAATCTTGCTGTTGCTGGTCTACAACTTAGGTTTCCTTGGCGCTGCACTATGGATTCGTGGCCACGGAGCACGCTTTGTGCAAACGGCAACGGCTATCTTCGGCACGGATCTCATTATCTCGACCGTCGCACTGCCCGTTCTTCTTGTCATCGGCAGCCCCAACGACGCCAACGCCATGGCGGCGATCAGCTTTCTTGTCTTGATCATCTGGAATATCGCCGTGGTCAGCCACATCCTGCGCTCGGCGTTAGATCTAAGCCGAGGCATCACGCTTGGCATCACGCTGGTTTACATCTTTGGCGCCAGCGCGTTTGTTCAGGCGGTCATCGGCGCATGAGCCACATACACATTCTGGGGATCGGCGGGACCTTTATGGCCGGGCTGGCCGTAATCGCCCGCGAGGCCGGGCACCGCGTCACCGGTCAGGATGACCCACTTTACCCGCCCATGAGCGACGTCCTCGCCGAGGCGGGCATTGAAGTCATCACCGGCTATGACGACTGCACGGCCGCGGAGTCTGCCGATACGGTGATCATTGGTAATGCCCTGAGTCGAGGTCATGCCGTGGTCGAGGCCATCCTCAATCGAGGTCAAACCTATACCAGCGGCCCGGCCTGGCTTGCCGAAAACATCCTACCGGGGCGGTGGGTCATTGCCGTTGCCGGCACCCATGGCAAAACCACAACGGCCAGCCTGATTACTTGGCTGCTGGAAGCCGCTGGGCTGAATCCCGGCTTTCTCATCGGTGGCCTGCCGGGCAATTTCAACGGCTCCGCAAGACTGGGCCACGAGCCTTTTTTTGTGATCGAAGCCGATGAGTACGACACGGCGTTTTTTGACAAGCGGTCAAAATTTGTCCATTTCTGCCCGCAGACACTGGTTTTGAACAATTTAGAGTTCGATCATGCCGACATCTTCCCCGATCTTGCGGCGATCGAACGACAATTTCACCATTTAGTCCGCACCGTCCCCGGGCGCGGGGCAATTATTGTTAATGTCGATGACCCGGCGCTGCGTCGCGTGCTCGATGAAGGCTGCTGGAGCGATCAAATCGCCTTTGGTGAGACGGCCTCCGGTGACGGACACCTCCAACAAACCGCAGCCGGCTGGCAGATCGCCAATCATCACTTCACTCCACCGCTACCCGGCCGCCACAACGCGATGAATACGGCAGCAGCGCTACTCGCAGCGCGTCATGCCGGCCTACCGATGGCGGATGGCATCGCTGAGCTGCCGCGTTTTGCCGGCGTACGCCGTCGACTGGAGCAGCGCGGTGAAGTGAACGACATCCGAGTGTTGGACGACTTTGCCCATCACCCCACGGCCATTCACGCAACGCTAACCGCGCTAAAAGAATCTGAACCGAAGCGCCGGCTCATCGCGGTGGTGGAGCCGCGCTCCAATACCATGCGCGCCGGCGTCCATGGCCACGCGCTGGCCGATGCACTGAATCCGGCCGATGCCATTTACCTGCTGACCGAGCCGAACTTGAACTGGGAGGCAACTCGCACACTTGCCAGTCTGGGCGAACGCTTAGTCACGGCCACCTCAGTCGCCACGCTTAGCGCTAGCATCGCGACAGCAGCCCGCCCAGGCGATACGATTGTGGTGATGAGCAACGGCGCTTTTGGCGGCATTCACACGCAATTATTGGCCGAATTAGCGGCCATTTGGCAGCCCAGCGGAGAGACGCAATGAACGGCGCACCTATTACTTTGGCGATCACCGGTGCCTCCGGCGGAATTTACGGACTTCGCCTGCTGGAATGCCTACTACAGGCGGGCCGGCCCGTTTATTTACTCATTTCTGAAGCCGGACGCTTGGTGCTCAAAATGGAGCATGATCTTTCCCTACCCGCTCGACCTGCTGATATTGCAAGCACGCTTTCCGAGCGATTTGCCGCCGAGCAAGAACAGCTTCAGGTCTTTGGTGCGAAAGCTTGGACGGCTCCGGTTGCCTCTGGCTCGGGTGCACCACGGCAAATGGTGGTCTGCCCCTGCACCACCGGCACACTTGGGCGGATCGCCAGTGGCAGCAGCGAGGCACTCATCGAGCGCGCCGCTGATGTGGTGCTCAAAGAACGCGGCCAACTCATTCTGGTGCCGCGCGAGACCCCGCTCTCGGAAATTCATTTGGAGAACATGCTGCGACTGACGCGTATGGGTGCCGTCATGCTGCCAGCCAACCCGGGCTTTTATCACCGCCCGAACGATCTGGCGGGAGTGGTGGATTTTGTGATCGCCCGCATCCTCGATCGACTGGACATCGATCAGGGGCTGGTAGCGCCCTGGGGCAGCGAGCCGGGCGAATAACGCGGCACCCGCGGCGTCTCCACGCGAATTAACTCGCTTTTTTTAGCGGCCGCCGATAACAGTTCGCGCACTTCCTCTCGAGTCGCAAAACGTCGCTCTAGACGTGGCAGCAGAATCCCGCCTCGTATCTGTTCGTACTCCAGTTGCAACAGCCAAATTGGGCCGGCTGCCGTCTCCGCACCCCGCCAGGCGCGCAATACCCAGCGGTCGCGACTGTTCGGAATTAACTGCAAAAAGACCTGCTGCGGCCGACGGCCGTCATGAAAGCGCGGCAATACCGGCAATCGCGCGCCCGATGGTTGTGGGCTGATCCAGCGCAGAAAACCGCGCCAGCCCCAACGCCGAGTTGGCATCCAATCACCGGTTGTGAGGGCCGCAAAATTGGCGCCCGCGCTAAACCACTGCGCGGCAAAAGGCTCCTCGACACCCAATAGCCCCAACCGGCGGACCGGCAAACTCGCTACATCTTCGCGCCAATCGGCCAGAGACATCTCGGCAATCTGCCCACGCCCCGGATAGGCACTGCGGTGATCCGGCCAATTTAATGTTTCCACAACACCCGCCGTGGCCGTTAACACCACCGCCGAGGCCAATACCGCCAGCGATTGCCGGCGCATGCGCTGCCCTTGCATCGCCAACACGCCGGGCAAGGCACCCAAAGTTACTCCCAGCGCCAGCCCGCCGATCACATCAAGTGGCCAATGCACACCTAACACTAACCGACTGATCGACACGGTCAGTGCCAGCACCGTGCCCAACAGCAAAACAAATAAGCGCGTATACCGCTCACGCTGCGGCAGAACCACCACCCAAGCGGTGACGAGTGCCGCCATGCCGGCGGCATGTGCGCTGGGGAAGGCACCCGCAAAATCCATCCCCTGCGTGAGGCCAAGCGGGCGGGGTGTTACAAGCCATGCTTTGCCCGCATAAGCCGATGCCTTGGCAAGCCCGACTGCCACCACAACGAGCATGGCCCGCCGTGTTTGTCCGCGCCACCAAAGCGCCACCGCCAAGGCCAAGGTAGCCACGGCCACCGGCACAATTCCGCCAAGCTGGGTGACCCGCCAAGCCATCTCCTGCACCAGCGCCGTCCGCTCGGCATGAGCCAGCGCCAGCAACCCCCGTTCCCAGTCTTGTGGGCCCGGCTGGATAATGGCCTCAATCCAGGTGACTGGCACCAAAACCAGTGCCAACCACCACAGCCATCCCTCACGATGCCGCAGGGAGCGTAGCGCGGCATGCGGCGGTCGCAACCAGGCCCATTGCACGCCGCGCGGTGGCTGCCGGCCAACGGCCCGAGCAAGCCGCGAACCCGCTAGACGCAGCGGCCGATCAAGCCGCGGCAACAGCCAACGCAAAAACAAAAAACCACCAACGGCAATCAGCAGCCAAGCCATGAGCCGGCCCATCACCTCCATAGCGAGCATGATGGAAGCTCCAAAGACAACACCCGGCAACAGATAAGCGGGCGCCCAGGCCACGGCCGAGCCCACATTGGCCAACAAAAACCGTCCCGGCGGCATCCCCAGCATGCCTACAACCGCCGGAATCACCGGCCTGACTGGGCCAACGAAGCGACCAATAACCACACTTTTGCCGCCATGGCGGTAGAAAAGCTGCTCGGCCTGGTCAATTGCCCCGGGATACTGACGAATAACGGGAAAGTCGCGCAGGCGATCACGAAAATGCCGGCCCAGCCAGTAACTGAGCCCATCACCAGCAATCGCACCGGCCATGGCCCAGAGCAGAATGGGGATCAGCGCCAGATTGCTGGCGCCGACGATGGCACCGGCCATCAGCATGAGCACCGCACCGGGCACCAGCAGCCCAACGAGCGCAAGGGATTCAAAAAAGGCAATTAGGCCGATGACGACGCCGGCCCAGGCCGGATTGGCGGCTAGCCAGTCAAAAAAGGGGCCAATCGCCGCCTCGAACCCGCTCACAGATCGGCAAACACTCGCTCGGCCGCATCGAGGGTATGACTGAGTGCAGCCTCATCATGGGCGGTGGAGACAAACCCGGCTTCAAAAGCCGAGGGTGCTAGATAGACACCCGCCTCCAGCATGCCGTGGAAAAAGCGTACGAATCGCTCGGCGTCACAGTCGGCGACATCTTCAAAACGCTCAACGCGCTCGGCATCGGTGAAAAAGACACCAAACATCGTACCCACCTGATGCGTGCGCAGCGCAACGCCGGCAGCCTGTGCCCGGGCACGCATGCCCTCAAGCAACCGGGTGGTCCACGCCTCGGCGTTGGCATGCACATCGCTCTTGGCCAGCTCATTTAACGTAGCAAGCCCACTGGCCATGGCGAGCGGATTGCCCGATAACGTACCGGCCTGATAGACGGGGCCCGTGGGGGCCAGATAGTCCATCACCTCGGCGCGACCACCCAGCGCCCCCACCGGCAGACCGCCACCGATCACCTTGCCGAGGCAGGTCAAGTCGGGATGAATCCCATAGTGCGCTTGGGCACCCCCCAAGGCGGCCCGAAAACCACTCATCACCTCGTCAAACACCAGCAAAGCACCGGACTCATCACAAAGTGCCCGCAGACCGGCAAGGAAATCTTGATTGGCCGGCACGCAGTTCATATTGCCTGCCACCGGCTCGACCAATACCGCGGCGATGCTATCGCCGTACTGAGCG
The DNA here is from genome assembly GCA_965243155.1 of Spiribacter sp. GTDB lineage: Bacteria > Pseudomonadota > Gammaproteobacteria > Nitrococcales > Nitrococcaceae > Spiribacter. Next base: position 432,581 of record CBDEUE010000003.1, read on the forward strand.
AACAGCTCACGCACACCCTCGATATCATTAAACGGCGCCGTCAGTGTGGTCTCGGTGACCGAAGCAGGCACACCCGGCGACCCCGGGATGCCCAAGGTCAGCACACCCGAGCCAGCCTCGACCAATAGCGCATCAACATGACCATGGTAGTTACCCCGGAATTTCAAAATCCGATCGCGCCCGGTATAGCCGCGGGCGAGGCGCACCGCACTCATGCAGGCCTCGGTACCGGAGTTGACCATACGAATGCGCTCAATCGATGGCATGAGCGATTTCACGCGCAGCGCCAGTTCGGTCTCAAGCTCGGTGGGGGCGCCAAAGCTGGTGCCACTGGCGGCCGTCTCAGCAATCGCTGAGACCACCGCGGGATGGGCATGACCGATCGCCAGCGGCCCAAACGAAAGGACATAGTCAACGTACTGCTTGCCATCAACATCCTCGATCCAAGCGCCGCTGCCACGCCGCATAAACACCGGCGTTCCACCCACAGAGCGAAAAGCGCGTACGGCGGAATTCACACCACCAACCAGGTGCTCTTGGGCTTGGGCAAAAAGTGTCTCGGATCGGTTGCTCATGGTTGTTGCTCTTATCCTCGTTGGCTGTCAAAGCCGTTATAAACCAGTTCAGCGGCGGCGCTACGAATATCCGGCGCAGCAAACACGGCATCAATAACCGCCACGGCATCCGCCCCGGCCGCCGTGACCTCGGCGATATTGGTTGCGTAAATACCACCGATGGCCACCAGAGGTTTATCCGTGAGTGCTCGCGCCTCGGCAAAAATGGATAAAGGCGCCGTCGGCGCCTGTGGTTTGGTCGCCGAACGATAGACACTGCCAAATGCCAAATAATCCGCCCCGGCAGCCAAAGCGCGTTCGGCACGCGCCAAATCGTTGTAACAGGAGACCCCGATGAGCGCCTGTTCACCCAGCGCCGCGCGGGCCTGCGCCACCGCCGCATCATCCTGGCCAATATGCACACCGTCGGCACCGACGGCAGCGGCCAAGTCCACGTCATCGTTGACGATAAAAGTGACATCCTGCTCTCGGCACAGGGCCGCCAAGGCAAGCGCCTCGAGCTTGCGTCGGGCAGCATCCTGCGTCTTATCGCGGTACTGCACCACGCGAGCACCACCGGCAATGGCCTCGGCAACACTCTGCTCTAGCGAACGGGTGCGCGAGGCGGCGGTGATGACATAAAGCCCCACCACAGGCGCTTTCATATTTAAATCTCGATCATCTCGAAGTCGGCTTTACCGGCCCCACACTCTGGGCAGACAAAATCATCCGGGATGTCTTCCCATTTGGTACCGGGGGCAATGCCATCATCGGGCAGGCCGTCCTCTTCTTCATAAATCCAGCCGCAAACCACACACATCCACGAGCGATATTCCATCGCATTTGCCTCCAGTTAGTTGGTAGTGACCGATACCCTATCAATCGAGTGGCACTTGCACCACGCCGGTCGTAATTGCGCCATCGCTGGTTAGGTCGATCCAGCGAAAGGCCGGCGGGCCATCCCCCCGCGCAAACTGCTCGGCCCCAGCAACAAACTCCACCGCCGTTGCCGGTGTCGCCAACGCGCGCAGACCGTTCCATTGCCCATCAAAAGCCATGTGCACATGACCAAAGACCACACCCGCGACACGCGCATCGGCAGCCAACTGCGCCTGCAGTGCCTGCGGATTGTCCAGACCGATCGCATCCAGCCAAGCCGTTCCCACCGGCAGCGGCGGGTGGTGCAGGGCAACGAGAATATGCTCGGCGGTGCTCTCCGCCATAGTCTGGGCAAGGCCTTGTAGCTCAGCGGCCGACAAATGCCCGCCCACTTCACCCGGCACCAACGTATCGAGGGCAATCACCGACCAGGCACCCAAGCGCATTTCGCGACCGGCGCGCAATGGATCATCGTCAAATGTACTCGCCAGCAGATGGCGGTCATCATGATTTCCGGGCATCACCAGCCCCGGCAGGCTGAGTGTTGTCAGCGCCGCCTGCAGCCGCTGATAGGCCGCGCTACTCTCGTCATGAACCATGTCTCCGGTATGGATCAGCCCGTGTGCAGTCTCGGCCCAGGGACGCATCGCCTCGAGCACAGCACGAAAGCGGGCCTCAACATTAACCCCGCCTTGCGGCGTCTGCGGATCGGCCAGAAGGTGGGTGTCAGTCAAGTGGAGAAGCCGAACACGGTCTGCTGCCGGCATAGGCATGGTTAACTGCCTCCGGGCCCAAAAATCCAGAGATGGGAAAACCAATAGAAGCCGCCCGCGGGGTTGGGTGCCGTGCAGTTGTAGCGGCTGCGTCCGATTGGCAGGTCGGCTTCACCCTGCACTGAAAACGCCTGCCCGTTGGCCGCCACCTGCGGCTGCAACACCTCAGCGCCGTAAAAACAGGTGACCTGTGCCGGCGTAATATCCGCATCGGCCGCCAGCGTTACGGTGAGCTGAGGCGCCCGTGCCTCGGTACGGACCGGATCAAGCGGCGACTGATCCACCACCGGCATGGGCGCGGAGTGGACTTTGGTGATAAACCCGTCCATCTCAGCGAATCGCTCGTTCATGGCATAGCGCGGCAAGGCGAGGGTATTGGCATGCTCACCCACCGCACCCGATTGCTGGCCAAAGGCCACAAACCCCATCTCGGCGGCTAAATCCATCAGCTCAATGCTGTATTCACCAAAGGGATAGGCGAGCAGCGCTGGGGATTGATGGGCCGCAGCCCCCAACTCCTCGGCCAGTCTGGTCTGCGCCCGCGCCAGATCCGCGCGCACCCGCTCGCGCCAGAGCGAACGGGTTTCACCGGCGTCGCGCTCAAAAAGCGGCCTATGTGACTCGGAGTGGTTACCAAAGCGCGCGCCCTCATCGGCAAGTGCCCGCATCGCATCCCAACTCAAATAGCCGTTGTAACCCGAGTCGACCGGGCCGGTATTCACAAAAACGGTATAGGGCCAGCCACGCTCGGCCAGCAGCGGATGAGCGACCTCACCGACACTGGCATAACCATCGTCAAAGGTGATGGCGACACTGCGCGCCGGCAGCGGTTCGCGGGTACGCAGCGCCTCGACAATGCGCTCCAGCGGCAGGACGTTGAAATCGTTCTCGGCCAGATAGTCGAGGTGCGCCCGAAACTGCTCCACCGTAACGTTGGTGCTGGGGTAATCCGAGTTGCCGACGCGGTGATACATGAGCACCACCGCCTGTGGTGCTACAGACCAGGCTAGCGCTGGCAGCATCAGCAGCGCTGCCAGCAGACCCGCCTGAATGCACCGATAACGACTAGAAATCGAGGTTAAAACCGGCGTAGATGCCATCTTCAAATTCGCGATCGGCGCCAAAACCGTCTCCGTCGTAGCTCAGCTCAATATGCCGATAACCAAGATAGACGTTGGCATCCTCAAGAATCTGGAACTCACCGCGCAGGCTGTATTCCTCGTAGCCATCAAGGTCACTAAGGGAGGTCGCCGATGGCGCGTAGTAAAGATTACCGGCCACCGCCGCGCGGTTGTAATGAGGCAGCGTCCAACGCAGCTTACCGCCGATAGCCACCGCAGCGCCGTCGGCATTACGTTCGTCATCGCTTACGATCGGCAACTTGCCGCCAATACCCAGCACCAGGGCATCGCGGCCGGGTTCCGGGCGATCCACCAAATGCAGATCGGCCTCGAGAATATCGCCGTCATCATCGTGATGGAGCAGACCCGCACCGGCCTCAAGCCCCTCCGGCGGCAGCGGCCGAATATAGGAGAACTTGGCAGCATCGCCACTTAAATTGATATCGAGCGTATCCGCTCCGGCGGGCAGCGATACAAGCAAAGCGAGCGGCAGCAACCCAATCGATTGACGCAATTTCATGGCCAAAGACTCCTTCGAAAGCATGCGTTAAGCGTTAGACGGGATGATACACGCCTCGATGCCATCAGCGCTAAACTATGACCATGCAGTCCATCACCGAATTACTCATCCAACGGCTCGGGCCGGAGACCATTGTCACCGAACCCGCGGAGATGCCGCGCTATCTCAGCGAGCGCCGGGGGCTTTTTGCCGATCGCCCGGCTTTGGCGGTGGCGCGACCAGATAGCACTCAAGCTGTCTCGGAAGTCATTCGCTGCTGTGCGGAGGCTGGTGTCGCCATCATTCCCCAGGGCGGCAACACCGGATTGGTCGGTGGTGCGGCAGGACTGGATGCCGCTCCTGCGCTCATCCTCTCGCTTGAGCGACTTAACCGTATTCGTGAAATCGATGCCGAGAACTTCACCCTCACCGCAGAGGCCGGCTGTCGGCTAAGCGCGGTGCAAGCGGCAGCAGCCGGCGCCGACCGTCTTTTCCCACTCAGTTATGCCGCCGAGGATGACTGCCAGATCGGTGGCAATCTGGCCACCAATGCCGGCGGTATGAACGTGCTGCGTTATGGCAATGCCCGCGAACTTGCCCTCGGCCTGGAGGTGGTACTGGCGGACGGGCGCATCTGGGACGGGTTGCGAGGGCTGCGCAAAGATAATAGTGGCTATGATCTGCGAGATCTTTTTATCGGCGCCGAAGGCACGCTTGGCATTATCACGGCGGCCACCTTGAAGCTCTTCCCCGCCATTCGCGAACGCGTCACGGCAATCGTTGGCCTCGCCTCTGCCCACGATGCCGTTCACCTTTTTGCCCAATTGCGGGCCGACAGCGGCGATACCATCACCAGTTGCGAATTAATGGCACGCCGGCCGCTTAGCTACGCCATTCGTCATGCCGAAGGTTGCAGAGAGCCGCTGGATAGCAACCATGCGTGGTATTTATTGGTAGAGCTGAGTAGCAGTGCCGAGTCAGCGGGGCTTAAGCAGCGCCTGAAGCAAAGTCTGGCCAACACGCAGTTTGGCATCGATTACCGGGTGGCCGAGACGCCCGCACAAGCCGCCGATATCTGGCGGCTGCGTAATTCCATCCCCGGTGCCCAGGGGCATGAAGGCGCCAGCATTAAAAACGACATCTCCGTGCCGGTCTCACGCATGCCCGATTTTATTGACCAGGCAAGCGCAGCCGTCACCGCAGCCTGCCCCGGGGTGAGAGTTTGTGCGTTCGGTCATATTGGTGATGGCAATATTCACTTCAACCTCACCCGACCACACGAAATGGCCGATGCCGAGTTCCTGGCGCAGTGGGAGACACTCACCGGCATCGTCCATGATGTGGTGATGGACTACCGCGGCTCGTTTGCCGCTGAACATGGGGTAGGGCAGCTAAAACCCGGTGAAATGGCGCGCCTAAAAGACCCGGTGGAGCAGGATTTATTAAGCGCGATTAAACAGGCCCTAGACCCGGCGGGTCAGCTTAATCCTGGGAAGCTTTTGCCTCGCGTCGACGAATAAGCCAAGAGGCATAGAAACTGCCCACTGCCGGGGTAAACGTTAACAGCGTGGTGAGCCAAATGACTGCGTTGCTTGGGTCGAGCAGCAAATTAATCGTCTCTGGACCAATTTTCATCCAAAGCGCACCAATGCCAATGCCAACAATATTCACGGCAATGGCCAGAAATACCCAACCAAGAATGCGAAATACACGGGCCAAATCATTCATAGGAACATCATACCGTGTTCAGGCGCTTTGCATGCATCGCGGCCAAATCCGCCGCCAGCGCAATCGTGGTCTGCGCGGTAATCGCACCGATGGGTGCCAGATTAACCCCAATCTGCGGTCGCATATCGGCGCTGGCCATTCGGCGGTCGAGAATCGCCGCCCAGGTCCGGCTGATCTGTTCGATGGAGCGGGCGGGCACATCGGCCTCGGTCAGCCACTGCTGGAGCGTCTCGGGAATACTCACCCCCAACCAGAGTAAAAAGCGAATATTGCGCTCGGTCTGGGCCGGGCAAACGGCCACCAATACTTCTTCGGGCAAAGCGGACTCCTGCTGTAGCCCGTCTAGTGTGCGGATAAAGTGATCCGGCTCGTAGAGAATCTGGGTGGTAAAGAAATCGGCGCCGGCCTGCACCTTAGTCGCCATACGGCTGGCCTCGTCATCCCGGGAGGGGATGCAGATATTGCCAATGCGCAGCTTTGGAATGTTCGTTTTCTCACGCAACAGCTGATTGGCCTGCGGCACCGCCGGGCCCGGGTAGGCTATGTCATGCCGACCACCACCAACCAAGACAAACTCTTGAACACCGTATTCTTCCCAAGTCTGCTGCGCCCAATCGCACAGCGATGCCGGGCTGTCGTGGTGCACAACAACGTGATTGATCATGCACTCAAGGCCCAAACGATCCCGTACCACCCGTGCTAACTCACGCGGCGCCATGCGCGGCGCAAAGGGCTGACGCCGTTCTCCCTTGCTGCTGCGGGAAGGCTCCTCATGAATCTCGGGGATATTGATGGCATCGAGCTGGCAGCCCGCGCTCACGGCGGCGACCTTTTCGATCACTGCCTCGACAGCCGCCTGGCCGCGATGCAGCTCGGGTGGGACGGCCTCCAAAATGGTTCTCACGGTATGCTTATCCTGTGGCGTATACAGTCAAAAGGCCCAGCAGTCTCCGGCGGCCAGCGCATGGCGTCAAGTTTAAGTGATAGTCTTTAGCGCATTGACCAGCGAGGAAAAAACCATGCGCTTAACCCGAGTCGTCCTGTTATTTGCCTTCACCATCATCCTAAGCGCCTGCGCCCAAGGCACGCAGAACCTGCGCCTTAATCCCGAAGCGCCCAACACCGGGCCTTTGCTGGGTGGTGGCCAGGCCATCGGCTTGCAGGTGGTGGACCAGCGCAATGACCGCGATCTGGGCATGCTCGAGAATTTGGATGGCACCGTTGTGCGCCTGATGGCCGCGCAGGATGTTGCCTATGCCGTGCAGCTCGCCGCGGCCGAAGCACTGCGTGGTTATGACTTTGCACCCGCCCTTTGGGATAACGCGAGCGTGCCAAGGCTCGAGATTCGCATTGAAGCATTGGAACATCAGGTCAGCGCCGGGGTGCCCTACACACTTGAGACGGAAATCGCATTGGCCGCCACCGGTTGGGCCGGCAACGAGCGGTTCACCGGCCGTGCCCGCACCACACTTAGCAATCAGCGCGCCTTGCCGCCCAACGCCAATACCAATGCCGAAGCCATCGAAGCGGCTATCACGCGTGCGCTTGGCCAGCTGATTGACGAGGAATTCGCCCGCTTTCTGGCCGGCCAGCGCTAGCCGCTCGTTGCTCACGTGACACCATTAAGCGCCATCCTCAGTGCGCTGGTCCCGCTATTTGGGCTGATTATCGTCGGCGCCGTTCTCGCCCGAGCCGGCTTTCCCGGAGAGGATTTTTGGCCACGGCTTGAGCGCTTTATTTATTTTGTCCTCTTTCCAGCGCTGCTGATCGAGGGGCTTGCCACGGCAAACCTTGATGCAAACCGCATCCTCCCGGTGTTCATCGCGGTGCTGGCCACGCTGGCGACTGGCAGTGTGCTGGTGTTTGCTGCCAAACCACTGCTGCGACTTGATGGGCCCGGTTTTAGCTCGCTGTACCAAGGTGCGATTCGGTTTAACACCTATTTAGGGATTGCCGTGGTGATCGCGGTGTTTGGCGACAGCGCGGTCGCTGTAACGGCCCTGACCATCGCACTAATGATCCCGTTAATTAACGTCGGCTGCGTGCTGGTCCTAAGCCGCTTTGCGAATGCGGAATCCAACTGGCGCCAAATGACCCTTAGCCTTGCGCAAAACCCGCTCATCATCGCCTGCGTAACGGGTTTATTGCTGAACCTTACCGGGATCGGATTGCATGACTGGTTGGTCTCTGGCTTGGACATTGCCGGGAGCGCGGCTGTGCCACTGGGGCTAATGAGTGTCGGCGCAGGCCTCCGGCTGGGCCGATGGCAGTCCGAGGCAGCGCCGCAGTTAGTCGCCGGCATTATTAAATTGCTGGCCCTGCCGGTGGCGGCCTGGTGGATCGCGCATCAGGTTGGTCTCAATGGTTTGGAGACGCAAGTATTGGTGGTTTTCGCCGCGCTGCCCACAGCCACCTCGGCCTATATTCTGGCCCGGCAAATGGGGGGTGATCATAGGCTTATCGCCCGCATGCTGACCCTGCAAACAGCCGCTGCCGCCATCACCCTGCCATTCATACTGGCCTTGCTCGCCAGCCAAGCAGGGTAGTCCGTTCGGTCACAAGTTTGACGCGATGATGCGCTACAATGCTGCTATGCAACATATCGGCGCTCGCAAGGAGAGCCTGACATGACCGTTCGCAATTTAGACGCCCTGTTCAAGCCTCGCTCTATTGCCATTATTGGCGCCAGCCGACGCCCTGGATCCGTGGGTGCAGTCCTCGCCCGCAACCTCTTTCAGGGGGGATTTGATGGCCCCATCATGCCGGTCAACCCCAAACATCAGGCCGTAGAGGGCGTCCTCTGCTATGCCGATATCGATGAGCTCCCCATCACACCGGATTTAGCGGTCATCTGCACGCCACCGCCAACGGTCCCGGGCCTCGTTGATCAACTGGCCAAGCGCGGCACCCATGGCATTGTTGTGATCACCGCCGGTTTTGGCGAGGGCGATGATGAAGCGGGCATGGCTTTGCGCCAGTCCATGCTGGAGGCGGCCAGGCCCCATCTCACACGGATTATCGGCCCCAACTGCTTGGGCACGTTAATCCCGGGGATGGGCGTGAATGCCAGTTTCGCCCATATCGCGCCGCCCGCCGGCCGGCTTGCCTTTGTCACACAGTCCGGTGCCATTGTGACCTCGGTGTTGGATTGGGCCGAGCGTCGGGATATCGGCTTTTCCCACATGATCTCGCTGGGCGATATGGCCGATGTCGATTTTGGCGATATGCTCGACTATCTCGCCAATGATCCCGATACCCGCGCCATCCTGCTGTATATGGAAGCGATTACCGATGCGCGCAAATTTATGTCCGCCGCCCGGGCCGCCGCGCGCATGAAGCCGGTGATCGTGGTCAAAGCCGGTCGGCATGCCGAGAGCGCGCAGGCAGCCGCCTCACATACTGGCGCCCTAGCGGGGGCAGATGATGTTTATGACACGGCCTTTAAACGCGCCGGCATGCTGCGGGTGGATACGCTCGGCGAACTGTTCGCCGCGGTAGAAACGCTAGCCACCACCGAGCCTCCTCCCGGCAGCCGACTGACCATCCTCACCAATGGCGGGGGGATTGGCGTACTGGCAACGGATGCACTGATTGGCCATGGCGGCAAACTGGCTCAGCTCTCCGATGAGACGGTTGATACCCTGAATGAGGTTTTGCCGGTGACCTGGTCGCACGGCAATCCGGTGGACATCATTGGTGATGCCCCTGGCAAACGCTATGCAGACGCATTATCGATACTCACCGAGACCGAGCACGCCGATGCCATTTTGGTGCTGAACTGCCCCACGGCGGTAGCCGATAGTATGGATGCCGCTGAAGCGGTGATTGCCGAGCATGAACGCAGCCAGTCTGGCTATACGCATCGGCCAACGCTGCTCACCAGCTGGGTGGGCGACTACACCGCGCAACACGCGCGACAGCGCTTTGCCGAAGCACGCATCCCAAGTTACAGCACGCCAGAGGCTGCTGTGCGCGCCTTTATGCACATGGTCACCTATCGTCGGAACCAAGAGCAGTTGCTGGAAACACCACCGTCAGTACCCGAGCGCTTTACGCCAGACTACGACAGCGCGAACGCTCTCATCGACAAAGCGCGCGCAGAGGGCCGAGAGATACTCAGTGAGCCGGAAGCCAAGCAACTGCTGGCGGCCTATGGCATTGATACTGTGCCCACCGAAGTCGCTGACACACCGGAAGCCGCGGCGGCCGCTGCCGATCGGCTCGGCTATCCCGCCGCCATTAAAATCCTCTCGCCCGATATCACCCATAAAAGTGATGTGGGTGGCGTTGCACTGGATCTGGAAGATGCCGATGCGGTTCATAACGCCGCCGAGGCCATGCAACGTCGCGTGGCCGAAACCTACCCCAATGCCGTTCTGCAGGGATTTAGTGTCCAGCCCATGGTCAAGCGCGCCGGCGCTTGGGAGCTCATCGCCGGGTTCACCGAAGACGCACAATTTGGCCCCGTGGTGCTGTTTGGCCAAGGCGGCACGGCAGTGGAAGTGATTAAAGACAAGGCGCTTGGTCTGCCACCGCTTAATCTTAAGCTCGCCCGCGACATGATTGTGCAGACCCGCGTCTATCGGCAACTCAAGGGCTATCGTGATCGGGAAGCAGCCGATCTGGAGGCCATCCAACTCACGCTCACGCGCATTGCCCAAATCGCCGCAGACCTCTCGGCGGTGAAAGAGCTCGACATTAATCCGCTACTGGCCTCGGCCGAGGGCGTGGTCGCACTTGATGCCCGAGTACGCATCGGCAAGAACGGCGAGGGGAGTCAGCGACTCGCCATTCGTCCCTATCCACGCGAGCTAGAGGCTACTGTGACCGCCGATGACGGCACGCAGTACCTGCTGCGGCCTATCCTGCCGGAGGATGAACCAGCACTGCACAGGGCCTTTGCTCATCTCACACCCGAGCAGATTCGGCTGCGCTTTTTCGCACCCATGAAGCAGCTCAGTCACATGGCAGCGGCGCGATTTACTCAGATCGACTATCACCGTGAGATGGCACTCATTATCACCGATGCCGATAAAGTGCCGGGCGAGGCCGAACTCTACGGCGCTGTCCATCTGCACGCCGACCCCGATGGCGAGGTGGGCGAGTATTCCATCGTCGTGCGCAACGACCTAACCCGCCAAGGCTTGGGCCGTATTCTTATGGAGCGGGTCATCGACTATGCCCGCGACCGCGGGATCCAAAGGATCGTCGGCGATGTCCTGCGCGAAAATCAGCCCATGCTCGCACTCTGCCAGCAGCTGGGATTCGAGGAGCATGTCGACCCCGAGGACCGCGACATCATTCGGGTTTTGTTGCCGCTAGACCGCGCGACCGCAAGCGGATAGCTGGCCTTAGCGATACTTCAAAATCTCCATCAGTTCATCGACGATCTGATCGGCGTCACCGCGCGCTTGGGCGTTGGTGACATGATGATGAAGATGGCTGCGCAGGACCGCATCGCCCACTTTGGCAAGTGCGCCGTCCACGGCTTTAATTTGGCGCAGGACATCAACACAGTAGATGTCCTCTCGCTCTAACATGCGGACAATGCCTTCGATATGGCCACGAATAGAAGCAAGCCGCTGACGGGCGGCGTCGCGGACACTCGGGTCCAAAGCCAGATGACAATCCAAAGCGGTATCAGCCATGAGCAATCTCCTTGCGGTGCTGCCGTGGCTGAAACCGCCGCAGCCTGAGTGAATTGGTGAGAACAAACAAACTCGAGAGACTCATCGCGCCGGCCGCTGCCATGGGGTTGAGCAGCCAGCCCGTGAAGGGAAAGAGCACGCCCGCCGCCACCGGGATTAACAACACGTTGTAGCCATACGCCCAGACGAAGTTGCCCTGAATGGTGCGATGCGTGCGCCGCGCCAGCACCACGGCATCCAACAAGCCCTGCAGATCGGCCCGCATTAAAACGGTATCTCCAGCTTCGATGGCAACATCCGTGCCCGTGCCGATGGCGATGCCCACATCCGCGCGCGCCAGCGCAGGGGCATCGTTAATGCCATCGCCCACAAAGACAACGCGTTCGTTCTGAGACTGCAAACGCTCGACTTCACGCGCCTTGCCCTCAGGCAGGACCCCCGCCATGACCTCATCGATACCCAACTGGGCAGCCAGCGCCTCGGCCGTCGCCTGTTGATCGCCAGTCACCATTGCCACGCGCAGGCCCAGACGCTTGAGCTCGGCAATCACCGCGGCGCTCTCGGTACGCGCCGGGTCGGCGACAGCCGCTACACCCAGGAGCTGTCCATCGGCGGAGATGTAGATGGGGCTTTTGGCTTCGGCGGCCAGACGCTCAACGGTATCGGCAACTGCCGTGGTGTCTACGCCTAGCCACTCCATGTAGCGCGCTGTGCCCACATGCACATAACGCCCATCCACTTGGCCGGTGACGCCATGGCCGGTGATGGAATCAAACTCATGCACAGCCGGGATATGGAGTTCACGCTCACGTGCCGCATCGACGATGGCCAGAGCGATCGGATGCTCACTATGCGACTCCACCGCAGCCATGAGGGCCAGCGTCTCATCCTCGCTACCCATAGCCACTTCAAGATCGGTCAGGCGAGGTTTCCCCAGCGTGAGCGTCCCAGTTTTATCCAACACCACCGTATCGGCGCGCGCCAGTGACTCCAGCGCGGCACCCCGACGCAACAAGATGCCGTTCTCCGCGCCTTTACCGGTTGCCACCATGACGGCTGTTGGCGTAGCAAGCCCCATGGCACAAGGACAAGCAATCAGCAAAACACTCACCGTGGCAACAAACGCATAAGAGAGCACCGGATCTGGCCCGATCACCAGCCACACAATCGCCGTGATCACCGCGACCGCCAGCACCATCGGGACAAATACCCCGGCAATGCGATCGGCCAGTTGCTGAATCGGAGGCTTCTCGGCTTGGGCCCGCTCGACCATATCGATGATTTGCGAGAGCACGGTGTCCTTGCCGGTGCGGGTGACGATAAAGGTGAGCGACCCCTGACCATTCACCGTCCCGGCAACCAATTCATCGCCAGCGGATTTGGCAACAGGCACCGGTTCACCGGAGATCATGGACTCATCCACACGGGACTGCCCCTCCATCACCTCCCCATCGAGGGGAATGCGCTCACCGGGCCGGACCAGCACCTGATCACCCGTGCACACGCTGTCGATATCCACCTCAACGGCCTCGCCATCACGTAATACCCGAGCGGTACGCGATTGCAGGCGCAGCAGGCGCTTAATGGCCTGAGAGGTCCGGCCGCGAGCAATTTGCTCGAGGTAACGCCCCAGCAAAATTAACGTAATGATGACGCCAGAGGCTTCGAAGTAACTCCCTGCCGTACCCTCAGGAAAGATGGCGGGCACTATCAGCACCAGCAGCGAGTAGAGGTATGCGGCCCCGGCACCAATCATCACCAAACTGTTCATCGCCGGCGCCCAATGGCGCATCTCGGCAAAGCCCGCCGTGAAAAAACGTCGTCCGGCCCAGAACACCACCGGGGTAGCGAGCAGCCACTCGATGCCAATCCAGGCACGCTCGGGCAGCCACTGGTGAAACCAGTCATGACCTCCGGGCACATGACGACCCATGGCGATGATCACCAAAGGCAGGGTAAAGGCTGCAGCAATGAGTACCTGTCGGCGTAGTGACTGCCGCTCAGCATCCGGCGCGGCGGCCTCGTCTTCGCGTTCATCGCGGGTCTCATCTGGCGCCTGGGCGCCATAGCCGGCCGCTTTGACGGCCTCGATCAGGGCATTCGCATCAGCGGCTTCTGGCCGATAGGCCACGCGAGCGGTTCCCATGCTCAGGTTAACGCTGGCAGTCTCCACGCCCTCAACGCTGTTAAGCGCCTTCTCCACGCGCGAGACACAGCCACCACAGGTAACACCACTCAGGGTGAGGGTGATTTCGTCCGTTTTTGCAGTTTGATCATTCATAGCTGCAGCCTACCCCTCCCCCAGGGGGGTAGGTCAATAGGATAGAGCACATAAAAAAAGGGGCCCGCAGGCCCCTTTTGGTTCACTTCTGGAGAGAGAAGTTCGTTACATGCTCGCCCGCCAGCTAGCAACAAGATCGTCGTAGGGCACGGTCTGACCCTGCGGCTTCTCGTTGTCGAGCGGTGGCTTCGGCGCACCCGGCTGGTTAAACCAGTACTCGGCATCACGCTCGTCGTTCAGACGCGGTCCGCAGATATCCTGAACACCGGCGCGTTCCAGACGCTCCATAACACGATCCTGCTCACGGGCAAGATTGTCCATGGCCTCCTGCGGAGTCACCTCACCGGTCACAGCCGCTGCCACGTTGGACCACCACAGCTGGGCGAGACGCGGATAATCCGGCACGTTGGTGCCTGTATCCGTCCACATCACCCGATCGGGGCTGCGATAGAACTCAACCAGACCACCCAGCTCAGGCGCCCGCTCCGTCATCGACTCATGCATGATGTCGGACTGACGGATTGGGGTGAGACCCTCGTGGAACTTCTTCAGCGAGACCACTTTGGAGGTCACGAACTGCGCATACAGCCAGGCTGCTTTGCGGCGATCCGGGTCGGCATGCTCGAAGAAGGTCCAGGAACCAATATCCTGATAACCCACTTTCATCCCATCTTCCCAGTAAGGCCCATGCGGCGAAGGCGCCATGCGCCATTTCGGCGTGCCATCGGCATTCACCACCGGCAGCCCCTCTTCCACCATTGAGGCGGTGAAAGCGGTGTACCAGAAGATCTGCTGCGCGATCTGACCCTGTGCAGGGACCGGTCCGGCCTCTGAGAAGGTCATGCCCGAAGCCTCCGGCGGTGCATAAGCACCCAGCCAGTCGATGTACTTGGTCAGTGCATAGACAGCCGCCGGGCCGTTCACCGCACCACCGCGGGTCACGCTGGAGCCCACCGGATGGCAGTCTTCTACGCGAATGCCCCACTCATCAACAGGCAGGCCGTTCGGCAGCCCCGTATCACCGGCACCAGCCATCGACAGCCAGGCATCGGTAAAGCGCCAACCGAGGGAAGGGTCTTTCTTGCCGTAGTCCATATGGCCGTAAACGGTCTGGCCATCAATCTCGCCAACATGCTCGGTGAAGAACTCAGCGATATCCTCATAAGCCGACCAGTTCACCGGCACACCCAGCTCATAGCCATAGATGTCCTCGAACTGAGTCTGCAGGTCTTCGCGCTGGAACCAGTCGTAACGGAACCAGTACAGGTTGGCGAACTGCTGGTCAGGCAGCTGATACAGCTTGCCATCCGGTGCGGTCACCGCGTCCAGACCAATGAAATCATCCAGATCAATGTACGGTGAGGTCACATCGGCGCCTTCACCCTCCATGTAATCGGACAGCGGGATGACCTGACCATAGCGATAATGCGTACCGATGAGATCCGCATCGTTGACGTAACCGTCGTAAATGCTCTCGCCCGACTGCATCTCGGTCTGTAGGGCCTCGATGACATCACCCTCACCGATCAGGTTGTGGGTGAGGTTAATGCCGGTCATCTCCGAGAAAGCCTCGGCCAACACGCTGGCTTCGTACTCATGCGTGGCGATGGTCTCGGAGACCACCGAGATATCCATGCCCCGGAAAGGCTCAGCGGCATCAATAAACCACTCGAGCTGCTCCAGCTGCTCTTCACGGCTTAGGGTTGAGGGCTGGAATTCTTCCACCCATTTCTCAGCGGCGGCCATCTGCTCTGCGGTCGCTGCCTGAGCACTGCCCAGCCCACCGACACCCAGCGCAGCAGCAACTGCCAGTGCAGTCCATGGCCGCATGGCGTTTTTATGCATTGTCATTTCGTTCTCCTCCTGGAGGGATGAGTCATCCCGTTGCTTTGCAGACAGCGGCGCCGGCCCATCCGGTGCTTGTCTGATTCCAAAACAGGCAAGGCGCAACGTCACCTGCCATTCGGTTAGCCCCAGCGCATCATCACCGCTGCATAAACAACGCTGATGCCCGAGGCAATCAAAAGGCTGCCGTCGCTAAACGCCAGCCAGATGAGATGGATATAAGCCGCTCCTAGCAGGCTCATAAAGAGTCGGTCACCGCGCGTGGTCGGCACCGGCAAAAAACCCCGACGTTCGTGAGTGGGATAGACAAACTGCAAGATGCCAAAGACCACCAGCATGATCGCGATGCTGGCAAAGAAAATGGCCACCGGTTGTGTCCAGGCCATCCACTCGAGACTGAAACCACTATCGTTCATTGCATCCGCCTCCCGATCAGACCCGGCCGAGGGCAAAGCCGCGGGCGATGTGCTTGCGCACAAACCAAATCACCAGCGTGCCCGGGACCAACGTGAGCACACCGGCAGTCGCAAGCAGCCCCCAATCAAGTCCCGAGGCGCCTACCGTCCGCGTCATGGTCACGGCAATCGGCTTCGCCTCCCAACCGAGGTCAGCGTCCGCGCCAGCAACAGCTCCACCCACGAGAACATAAAGCAGAAGAACGCAGTCACACCCACGCCCGAGCGAATCAGCGGCAAGAAGATGGTGATGAAAAACCGCGGCCAGGAGTAACCATCCAGATAGGCGGTCTCGTCGATCTCCTTGGGCACACCCGACATAAATCCTTCTAAGATCCAGACCGCCAGCGGCACGGTGAACAGCGTATGCGCCAGTGCCACAGCGATATGCGTGTCATAAAGCCCGACGCTCTGATAAAGCTCGAAGAACGGCAGCAGGAACACCGCCGGCGGCGCCATGATATTGGTGAGCAACCAGAAGAAAAGATGCTTGTCACCCAGGAAGTTATAGCGCGAGAAGGCATAAGCGGCCGGCAACGCCACGGTGAGTGAGATGACCACATTCATCAGCACATAAAGCGTGGAGTTGAGATAGCCCGGGTACCAAGTGGGGTCGGTGAAAATCTTAATGTAGTTATCCACCGTCAGGTTCTGCGGCCACAGCGAGAAAGTGGACAGAATTTCCTGATTGGTCTTTAGCGACATCATCAACAGCCAGTAGATCGGCAGCATCAAAAAGACCAGCCAAAGCCCCAGGAAGATATAGCGGCGATTGGAACCCACGGCTTAACCCTCCCGGTCCATGTTGAGAATGGTCAGATAGAACACGTAGCTGAAAAGCAGAATGATCAGGAAGTAGATCAGTGAGAATGCCGCGGCTGGCCCCAGATCAAACTGCCCGACCGCCATCGTCGTGAGACTCTGACTGAGAAAGGTCGTTGAATTGCCAGGCCCACCGCCTGTCAGCACAAAAGGCTCGGCATAAATGCGGAAGCTGAAGATAAACCGCAGCAGTATCGCAATTAGCAACACACCTTTTAACTTGGGTAGCTCAATGTAGCGGAACACCGCCCAGCGCGAGGCACCGTCAATACGGGCTGCTTGATAGAACGCATCCGGAATCGCCTGCAGCCCCGCATAGCACAGCAGGATAACCAGCGATGTCCAGTGCCAGACATCCATAATCAGCACGGTAAACCAGGCATCAATGGGATCCCCGGTGTAGTTGTAATCAAAACCCAAGCTGTTGATGGCCACACCGGCAAGGCCCACGTCCGGGCGGGCAAACACCTGCCAGATGGTGCCCACCACATTCCACGGCACCAACAATGGCAGCGCCAACAGCACGAGCGCCACCGACACCCATGGGCCTTTCTTGGGCATGCAAAGTGCCAGGGCAATTCCGAGCGGGATTTGAATGCAAAGCACAGCGGCGGAGAAGATGATCTGCCGAATCAGCGCGCCGTGCAGGGCGGGGTCACGCAGGACTTCCTTGAACCATTCCGTGCCAACAAAAAACCGCGATCCGGGACCGAAAATATCCTGTACCGAGTAGTTCACCACGGTCATCAGCGGCATGATCGCGCTGAAGGCCACAATCAATACCACGGGCAGCACCATTAGCCAGGCCCATTGATATTCACGCTTATCCATTCTCAAGCCCCTCCGCCGACGAGCCGATCATCGGCATACAGCAGCGAGTGCTCAGCGGGGAACACCACCTCGAGCCCGTCACTGCCAATCTTCTCGGATTCCTGCAGACGCACATGGATCTGGTGTTCGCCCAGATGCCCAGTCACCAGTTCGTAATCACCCAGGTCCTCGACCTTGTCCACTTTCAGCATGAGCCCCGCTTCGCCGGCCGCAGCAGGGCGAATTAACCCCGGTCGAATGCCAAGCTGCAAAGCCCCTCCGGCATCCCTCGCGGCAGCGGCCATCGCCGGATCAACCGCAATTCGGTTTCCTTCGACAATGGCCTCATTCCCCTCGATGCTGCAGTCCATGAAGTTCATGCCAGGGCTGCCAATGAAATAGCCCACAAAGGTGTGTTCCGGCCGTTCGAAGAGCGCCTGCGGCGTGCCGACTTGCAGCACCTGGCCGGCCAGCATCACCACCACCTTGTCGGCGAAGGTCAGGGCCTCGGTCTGATCGTGGGTGACATACACCAGAGTGAGGTTGAGCTGCTCATGCACCTCGCGCAGCTTGCGTCGGAGCTGCCATTTAAGATGTGGGTCGATGACGGTAAGCGGCTCATCAAAGAGCACCGCCGCCACGTCTTCGCGGACTAGACCCCGGCCGAGCGAGATCTTCTGTTTCGCATCGGCGGTCAGGTTTTTGGCGCGGCGCTTAAGCACCTCATCCAGACCCAACATGCCGGCAATCTGTTTCACCCGACGCTCGACATAATCCTCGCCCAGTTTGCGATTACGCAGCGGGAAGGCAAGGTTATCGAAGACACTCATGGTGTCGTAGATCACGGGAAACTGAAAAACCTGGCCGATATTGCGCTGCTCGGGCGGCAACTGCGTGACATCGCGGTCACCAAAGAGCACCTGGCCCTGCGATGGAGTGAGCAGCCCGGAGATAATATTCAGCAACGTCGTCTTGCCGCAGCCGGAGGGCCCTAACAGCGCATAGGCACCGCCATCCTCCCAGACATGCTGCATCGGCTGCAGGGCGTACTCACCGCCCGGGGCATACTGATGGGCCAAGTTATTAAGTTCGATTCGCGCCATCGTTTTATTCGCTCTGAGTCATCGGTGCCGCGGCCAGCTGATTCGCGCTGTCAAAAGCGTAGGCCCGGGCCGGGTCAAGATAGAGATCAAACTGCTCGCCGGGATGAACGGCGTGGACGCCGCGCTCTTCAATCACCCAATCGCGTCCGTTCACTTCAACATGGATATAGGTCACAGAACCGGCAATCTCTGCTACTTCCACCTGCCCATGCAGCGGGATCAATCCATCTGCCGCCTGCACAAAAAGATGATGCGGGCGAATACCGAGGGTGTAGCGCCCAGGCGCCAGATCCTGCATGTGCGCAGGCAATGGCGCGCGCATCAGCCCCTCAACCAGGAGCTGGCCATCGATGACCTCTACCGGCATTAGGTTCATCGGCGGGTCGGCAAAAACCTGAGTTACCGTGGTATTCGCCGGCTGGCGATAGCACTCCGCCGTCACCCCATGCTGGATAACGCGACCTTCATGCAGAACGGTCGTCTTGCCACCGAGTATTAATGCCTCTTCCGGCTCGGTGGTGGCATAGACCACCACGGTGTCACGATCGGCAAAAAGGTTACGCAGTTCCGAGCGCAGGCCCTCGCGCAGTTTGTAGTCGAGGTTCACCAGCGGCTCATCAAGCAGAACGAGCTTGGCCTCGCGCACCAGCGCTCGGGCCATGGCGCAGCGCTGCTGCTGGCCACCCGAAAGTTCAGAGGGCAGACGGTCGATGAGATGGTCTATACCAAGGCGCTCGGCCTCGGTACGTACGCGCTGATCGATCTCGCTTTTGGACAATCCCGCGAGTTTTAGCGGCGAGGCAATATTGTCGTAGACCGTGAGTGACGGGTAGTTAATGAACTGCTGGTAGACCATACCCACCGAGCGCTTACGCACCGGGGTTTTGGTCACATCCACACCGTCTTCGACCACCCGACCACTGTTAGGCGGCTCAAGCCCCGCCATAATCCGCATTAGCGTGGTTTTGCCGGCCTCCGTTAGGCCTAGCAGTACGTTGAACTCGCCCCGCTCAAAGGTCAGGTTGATGTCTTCTAGGAACATTTCACCGCCAACGCTGCGGTGAATCCCCTCCAGCATCAGACTCATTATGCGCTTGCCCTCTTCTTATCCTGCCCCGCAAACCAGGCCTCTACCCGGGCCCGCGCATTGTCATCCAGCACCAAACCCAGCTTACTGCGTCGCCAAATGGCGTCTTCGGCCGTCATCGCCCATTCCGCATCGGCAAGATACCGCAATTCCGCCTCATAGAGATCAGCGCCAAAGTGCTCACCAAGAGCATCTAGGGACTGGGCACCACCCAACAGCGTCTCGGTGCAGGTGCCGTAGTTGCGCGCAAGCCGCCAGGCCATCTCCGTTGGCAGCCAGGGCCGCTGGGCCTGAAGCTCACTGACATAACGCTCAAAATCACCCTCGGCCATATCGCCGCCCGGCAGCGCCTCATCACCAGTCCAGTCGGTCACTGGGGCATCCAGCAGCGGTGCGATGCGATCCACCGCCTCTCGCGCCAACGTCCGGTAGGTCGTGATCTTGCCCCCGAATACCGACAACAAGGGTGCTGCGCTGTCATCCAGATCAAGGCTGTAGTCACGGCTTACCGCCGAGACATTCTCTTCGTCACTCTCATCATAGAGTGCCCGCACGCCGGAGTAGGTCCAGACAACATCGGCCGGAGCGATCGGCTTTTTAAAGTAGCGGTTAAGCGCATCGCAAAGGTACTGGATCTCTTCCGGGCTTGCCTCGGCGTCCGCCGGGTTGCCCTCATACGCCACATCGGTGGTACCAATGAGCGTGAAATCTTTCTCGTAGGGGATGGCGAAAATCACACGGCCGTCGTTGTTCTGGAACAGATAAGAATCTTCGTGATCGAACATTTTCGGCACGACGATGTGACTGCCTTTCACCAGGTGCACATCTTTATCGTCATCCCGATGCATCGACTCGCCCAAAAACTTCGCCACCCAAGGGCCTGCGGCGTTGACGATCGAGCGTGCCTGTACGGTCTGTTTCTGCCCGCTCCAAACATCGGTGAGCTCGACGGACCAACCGTCGTCACTGCGCTCGGCACCGGTGCAGCGAGTCCGCGGCATTACGGCGCCCTTGCGCTTCACCACATCCATGCAGTTCAGCACCACCAGACGAGAGTCCTGCACCCAGCAATCAGAGTAAATAAAGGCTTTGCCAAGCGTATCTTTAAGCGGTTTGCCGGCTTCGTGATTGCGCAGGTTGATGCCCTTGGAGCCAGGCAGTTTCTTGCGTCCGCCCAGATGATCGTAGAGAAACAGCCCAAGCCGGATCATCCAGGCCGGACGCAAATCTTTGACATGCGGCATGACAAAACGCAGCGGCCAAATGATATGCGGCGCGATGCCCATCAGCACTTCGCGTTCGGCCAGTGCCTTTTGCACAAGACGAAATTCGTAGTACTCGAGGTAGCGTAGGCCGCCGTGGACAAGCTTCGTGCTGGCCGAGGAGGTGTAGTTGGCAAGATCGCCCTGCTCGCAAAGCAGCACACGCAGGCCGCGGCCCGCTGCATCGCGCGCAATGCCTGCACCATTAATCCCGCCGCCGACAACGACGACATCATATAGATCGTTCTGCTGGCCCTTTGCTGTCACGGGCGCTCTCCTCCATTTGCCAGGGTGGCGACTATCCTGCCGCTTCCTGATGTTCGTTTTCAAACATACCACCCGGTTTTATGGAGTCAAGCGAACATTTTCGCGCATTAGTCTGCGGTGACAACTAAACGGCCACCATGCTCAGCCATGAGACGACGAATCGGCGCCGGTGGCTCGGCGTCGGTATAAAGTTCGGTGATCTGCGAGAGATCGGCCACACGTACCAATGCATTGCGGCCAAATTTGCTGTGATCCGCGCCCAAAATTACCGATCGAGCATTGCCCATAATAATTTGCAGCACGCGCACTTCGCGGTAGTCAAAATCAAGCAAGGTGCCATCCGGATCGATCCCAGAGATACCCATCACCGCATAATCGACCTTAAATTGATTCATGAAATCAATCGTCGCCTCACCGGTGATGCCGCGGTCTCGATGTCGTACCACGCCGCCGGCGACGATCACCTCACAGTTGGGGTTCTCAGCCAAAATGCCGGCGACATTGAGGTTATTGGTGATCACTCGCAGCCCGTGATGATCACGCAGTGCGCGAGCGACGGCCTCGGTGGTCGTCCCCAAAGTGATATAAAGCGAAGCCTGATTGGGAATGCGCTCGGCAATCGCGGCGGCGATGCGCTCCTTGGCTTCGGGGTAGAGAATCTGTCGCGCCTGATAGGCAACGTTCTCAACGCTGGAGGGTAACCCGGCGCCACCGTGATAGCGGCGCAGGAAGCCCGCGTCACATAGCGCATTGATATCGCGACGGATCGTTTGGGCGGTCACCGAAAAATGCTGGGTTAGCTCCTCAACAGCAACAAACCCCTTCTCTTGGACCAGGCTTAACATCGCCTGCTGCCGGCGATTCAGTGCAATTGAATCGGCGTCATCCACCATCGCCGCCTCCCCTCTTCTTTTTCGGATACGAACATCTTGCTTGACTTTTTTTATCGCAATTCGATCATACCGGCTTAGAATGATGACGCAATAAACACCGGAGGAGGGTAGCGGCATGGCTGAGCGCGACGGCATTCTGGCCATTGATCAGGGTACAACCAGCTCAAGGGCGATCGTTTTCGATCTCGACGGCAAAATTATTGCCACGGCTCAGCGCGAATTCCCGCAGCATTACCCACAGAGCGGATGGGTAGAGCACGATCCCAAAGACCTGCTCGACACGACGATCGAGACCAGCACCAAGGCCCTGAAAGCGGCTAAAGCAGCCGGCGTTCATGCGCGCACCATTGGCATCACCAATCAGCGCGAGACCACCATCGTCTGGGACCGCCACACCGGCGAGCCGATCCATAACGCGATTGTTTGGCAGGACCGACGCACCGCCGAGCGCTGTGCCGCCCTGAAATCAGCCGGTCATGAGGCGATGGTGGCCGAGCGCACCGGACTGCTCCTCGACCCTTATTTCTCGGCCACGAAAATTGCTTGGATTCTGGATAACGTGAGTGGGGCTCGCGAGCATGCCGAGCGTGGAGAATTGGCCTTCGGCACCGTGGACACCTGGATTTTGTGGAATCTGACGGGTGGCAGCACGCATGCCACTGACGCCACCAACGCCAGTCGCACGCTGCTCTTTGATATTCATCGCCAGACCTGGGACGACGAGCTGCTCGCGCTATTTAATATCCCCGCCGCCATCCTGCCCACGGTGCTCGACAGTGCCGATGATTTTGGCACCACGCAGACCGAGACACTCGGCCAAGCCATTCCCATCGGCGGTGTCGCCGGCGATCAGCATGCCGCCATGGTCGGACAATGCTGCTTTGCCCCCGGCATGATTAAAAGCACCTACGGCACGGGCTGCTTTGCCCTCATGAATACCGGCAGCGAAGCCGTGCCATCCAGTCATCGGCTGCTCACCACCACCGCCTATCGCGTTAATGGCAAAGCCACCTATGCACTCGAAGGTGCCATTTTTATTGCCGGCGCCGCCATTCAGTGGCTGCGGGATGAGCTTGGCATCATCGCCCACGCTTCACAGAGCGAGGGGCTCGCCAACGATGCCGAAGCGGAGGGCCTCTATCTGGTCCCCGCTTTCACCGGGCTGGGGGCGCCTTGGTGGGATCCCAACGCCCGCGGTGCCATTTTTGGTCTGACGCGCAACACCGGTGTCGCGGAGTTCGTGCATGCGGCACTGGATTCGGTTTGTTTGCAGACCGGCGATCTGCTCGAGGCTATGGCCGGCGACTCGGGCACGGCGCAAGAGACGCTTCGCGTTGATGGCGGCATGGTGGCCAATAACTGGTTGTTGCAGCGCCTGGCCGACCTCACTGGCCTGGCCGTCGAGCGGCCGGAAGTGATTGAAACAACGGCGCTGGGTGCCGCTTATCTTGCTGGCCTGCAACAAGGGCTTTACAACTCTTTGGAAGACCTGCAGACCCAGTGGTCGTTGGATGCCCGATTCGAGCCGGCCATTTCCCGCTCGTCCCGCGAGCATATTGTCGAGGGCTGGCACGACGCAGTACGCCGGACACTGACGACGCCGCAGCAATAAAGGGCTATGCATGGCCAGTGCCGGCAGCGGCAAGCTATGATGGCGTTTTGATAGGAGGAGCTCATGCAATACCTGCACACCATGGTGCGCATTAGCAATATCGATGCCTCGCTGCGTTTCTATTGCGGCCTGCTCGGTATGGAAGAAATCAGCCGTCGCGATAGCGAGCAAGGCCGTTTCACCCTGATCTTTCTGGCAGCACCTGCTGACACTGACCGCGCACGCTCTGAGGATCGCGCCCCGATGCTGGAGCTCACCTACAACTGGGATCCGGAAACCTACAGCGGCGGGCGCAACTTCGGCCATCTTGCCTATCGCGTTAACGATATCTACGGGCTCTGCCAGCGCCTAATGGATAACGGCGTCACCATCAATCGGCCGCCGCGCGATGGCCATATGGCCTTTGTGAAATCCCCGGATGGCATCTCCATTGAGCTTTTGCAAAAAGGTGATCCGCTCCCGCCGCAAGAACCCTGGCTTTCAATGCAGAACACGGGGAGTTGGTAATGGGGGCCGTGGGCAGTCGACCGATGGATAACCGCCGGGCCGACCTGATTGGGCTCGGCGGCTGGACGCTGCTGGTCGTGATTGCTGCCATGGGCGGCATCCTCAGCCCACCAGGGGAATGGTACGCGGGCCTAACCAAGCCGCCGCTGACACCGCCTAATATTGTCTTCCCGATTGCTTGGACGCTGTTGTATGGCCTAATGATCGCGGCGGCCTGGCAGGTCTGGCGGCGCATAGGCCTGCGAACAGGACTGCCCGTGCTACTGCCATTTGTCGCCCAGCTAGGCGCAAATGGCCTGTGGAGTATTTTATTCTTCCAGTGGCATCGCCCGGACTTGGCGCTCGTAGATCTGGTTGTTCTGTGGACGTTGGTTGGGCTCACGCTGCTGCGGTTTCGCACCGTCTACCCACCGGCTGCTTGGCTTCTGCTGCCGTATCTTTTCTGGATCGGCTACGCGGCGTATTTGAATATCGGCATTATTCTCTTAAACGGCCCGGCACCACCGGGCTAGACCGCCACCCGGCCTAGCCTTTCTCAATTCGCTCCTGCCACTCGGCCTCGGAGAACTCCAGCCCCTCGCGCTCCCATGGCGGCACAGGTGTGAACACTTCGACCAGAAAATCCACAAAGGCACGCACTTTGCGAGATAAGTGCCGTCGGTGCGGATAAATGAGGAAATAGGCCGAGGACTCATGCGGATACTGAGGTAGCACCGGCACCAGATCACCGCGACGAATGGCCGGCATCACCAGCCAGGTGGAAAGCCGCGCCAGCCCCACGCCGGCAAGCGCCGCCTCATACAACGCATCCGCCGTATTAGCCCGGAAATTTCCCTTTACATGCAGCACCCGATGACCGTGCTCGGCATCCTCAAAAGCCCAGTCATTAAACTGTGAAACCTCGTACAAAGTCAGGCAATTGTGATCCAGCAGCGCCTCCGGCGTTTTTGGCTTGCCGTATTGTTCGATGTAGCTAGGAGAGGCGCAGATAATCCGACGATTCACGCACAGGCGGCGAGCAATCACCGAGGGATCTTCCATTTGCTCGCGCCATTGAATGGCCACGTCAATGCCTTCTTCAATCAGATCAACATGCCGATCGGTGAGCTCAAACTCGATGTTGAGGTCCGGATAGCGCGCCAAAAACTCATTGATGCGCGGCAGCACCTCAACCCGCCCAAAGGCGACGGTCGCCGCTACCCGCAGCGTCCCCCGAGGGTTTTCGTTGAGCGCGGTAACGGCCTCTTCGGCCTCTTCAATCTCTTGGATAATGCGCGCAGAGCGCTCGTAGTAGGCATGGCCGACCTCGGTCAGGCTGACGCGGCGGGTGGTGCGGTTAAAAAGCCGCACCCCAAGCCGATCTTCCAGCCGCCGAATCTGTTTACTGACCGCCGAGGGGGTGAGATCGAGATCACGCGCCGCTGCCGAGAAGCTACCCTTCTCAACGGCACGCACAAACATATGCATTTCAGCAGCACGATCCATAGTATTACCTGTGACAGCTGGTCATCAAAAATGTTCCGATCATGCGGATTATCTCTCCTAAGGAACAGAGTAGGCTCTGTATCCAATGAAAGCCAATCTAGGAGATAGACCATGCCAACACGAGAAATTAGCCGAACTCAAATTGATGCTGCCCTCGAACAAGCCGAAATGATTCGCAGCGCTTACATTGCCGGCGCCTGCAAATCGATGGTCAAACGAATTCGTGAGGGTGTCGCAGATCGTCAGACCGCCCGCCACGGACTGGCCAGCCAGGTCTAAAGGCCTAGCGCTCGAAGCCCCCAAAGACCCAGCATCCCGGCTACCAAGGTGGCTACGGTGCCTTGGGTCTTCCAGGCAACGGCACCCGCCAACAAGCCCGCGGCAAGCCGTGCACTATCGACTGAACCATCGACCTGCCACTGCACCAGCCCCGGCAGCACAAGTGCTGCAAATACGGCCGGCGGCACATAATTAAGCGCCCGACGTACCCAATCCGGCATACGCAGGCTGCGACCAAATAGCAGAAACGAGCCTCGCCAGAAAAATGTGCCGGCCCCGATGGCAATGACCACCCACCAAAGTGGATCAATCATGACGCCATCCCCGCTCAGCAATCACCCCAGCGGCAATTCCAGCCAGCGCACCCAGCGTCAGCCCAAGCCCGGCCGGCAAGCCGCGCCCCAGCACTGAAAGGCTGCCCGCCACCAATGCGGCTACGAGGGCTGGCCGACTTTTAATCGACATCACCAGCAAAGCCAGAAATATCAGCGGGACAATGAAACCCAGCTCCCAACTCGGCGGCACGGCCGCACCAGCCCAGTAACCAAAGGCCGTGGCGAGTTGCCAGACCCCGAAAAGCGGCAACGCTACGCCCAAATAGAACCAGTGGTTATACGCGGGCGCCTCATCGCCCATCACCCGAGGCAAGGCCAGCGCATAGGCCTGATCAGTGAGAATGTGCGCAATGACTGCCCGCCAGCCCGCGGGCAGGTGATGAAAATGCGGCGCAAGATGCGCGCTATACATCAGCATCCGCAGATTAATGAGTAGCGCAGTGACCACCACAATGGGCATCACCGCCCCGGCATCCAAAAGCTGAATCGCCGCAATCTGTGAGGCACCAGCAAAGATAATAATGGACATCGCCTGGGTCAGGGCATATCCCAGCCCAGCATCTAGCCCCGCCACGCCGGCGGTCATACCAAAGGGGATAATCGCCGCGACCATGGGTGCGACGGCACGCAGACCCTGGGCAACGGCGCGACGGCGCTGCGGCATATCAGGCGGGTGGGGGTTGGGTGTCGGCAAATGCTGGACGCGCCAGCAGGCGATCTACCCAGGCAGCAACGTCGGCGGCTCCGGCGCGCCAGTTCACCTCTTCGGCAAAGCGATAGTCCAACCAATCCAGCGCGACGGCGATCGCAAGGTCACCCAAATCAGGATCACCAGTACGACCGGCATCCACCGTTTCAACCAGGCCTTTTGCTCCCCGCTGCAGGGAAGCCGCCCACCGCGTCTCGAGGGTTGAGCCGGGCTCTCCGAACCGACGCTGCAGGAATGCACCCACACCAGAGTTAAGGCAACCGAGCGCCAAGCCCAACTGCGCATGCACCCGCTCGACGTTGTCGCGCGCCATGAGTCGAGGCTCCGGATAGCGGTGTTCAAGATAAAGCGCGATAACGCCCGCCTCCGTCAGCACGGCCTGATGATCGGTCACTAGAGTTGGCACCCGGCAGGCCGGGTTCACGGCCTGCAGTTCAGCCGGGCTCGACCACGGATCGACAAAGACATACTCAACCCGCTCGCTGAGCTCTTTTTCGATCAAAATCACGCGCACCAAACGCGCGTAGGGTGATGTTGGTGATGCAAAGAGCTTCATCTAGTTCCCCCTGAAGCCTCACTTCCGCTGATACGCGGGCGCCAGCGCCCAATCGCCTCGCTCATATTGGCGCCTAGCATGAGCAGGCAGGGCGTCAGGATCAAGGTAAGCACCGTGGCAAAGCTCAGCCCACCGGCAATCGTTGCTGAGAGCTGCGCCCACCACTGGGTGGATGGGGCGTTGAATTCGATGGTGCGCGCAATGAGGTCAATATTGAGTTTGAGCACCATGGGCATCAGCCCGAGCACCGTGGTAATCGAGGTGAGCAGCACTGGGCGCAGGCGCTGGGCAGCGGTACGCAAGATGGCCTCAGGCACCGGCATGCCCTCGGCGCGCAATGCATTGTAGGTGTCGATCAAAACAATATTGTTGTTCACCACAATACCGGCCAGCGCAATCATCCCCACACCACCCATCACAATCCCAAATGGGCGTTGCGTGAGCATCAAACCCAACAGCACCCCAGCGGTGGACAGCACAATGGCCGAGAGAACCAACAGCGACTGATAAACGCTATTGAACTGTGTCACCAGGATAATGCCCATCAGCGCGATGGCGATGACAAAAGCACGGCTCAAGAAAGACTGCGCCTCGCGCTGGTCTTCGTCCTCGCCCTTAAACTGCACATTCAGCCCCGCCGGCAGGGGATTCTCAGCCAAAGAGGCCCGCAGCGCCTGCACGCGCTCATCGACCAGCCGCCCGGACTCGACATCGGCGTTTACCGTGAGCACCCGCTCGCCATTGATTCGCTCCAGCGTCCCGGTTTTTGGGGCGGGGACAAAATCGACAAAATTGCTCACCGGCACCTGACCATAACGCGTCGGCACGCGCAGCTGGCCAAGGCTATCGAGACTGCGCGCCTCCACCGGAAAGCGCACGCGTATATCGAGTTCATCATCGGCGTCATCCGGGCGGTAGTCGGCAATCAACACCCCATTGGTGACAAGCTGTACGGCATTACCCACCAACTGCACATCGGCCCCGTATCGCGCCGCCATCTCCCGGTCGACCCGCAGGGACCATTCAATCCCTGGCAGCGGGCGATTGTCCTCAACATCGGCAAAGCCGC
This sequence comes from Spiribacter sp., assembly GCA_965243155.1. Classification (GTDB taxonomy): domain Bacteria; phylum Pseudomonadota; class Gammaproteobacteria; order Nitrococcales; family Nitrococcaceae; genus Spiribacter. Next base: position 461,160 of record CBDEUE010000003.1, read on the forward strand.
CGAGTGACTGCATCCGCGCTCGCAGCGCATCAACCCCCGCAGCTAATTGATCTGGCTGACCGGAGACCTGCAGCTCCACGGGCTTGGCCTGGCCCGGCCCCTCCTGCTGCTCGGTAATTTGCACCCGAATCCCTGAGATATCGGCCATTGACTGGCGAATGTCTGTAATGATCTGTGATGCCGGCCGACGCTTAGTCCAATCCACGAAATCCAGCTGCACCACGCCAATGGCGTCGCGCGCCAGCGATTGACCGCCCGTCCGCGTGGGATCCGCAAATGTCCGCGCATACGAGAAATCAATCTCATCAAAGCGCTCAATCCGCGCCTCCACAGCCCGCACCAGTTCGTCTTTTTCGTACACCGAAAGATCACCGCGGGCCTGGATCTGAATGCGGGCATAATCCGGCTCGGTGGAGGGGAAGAACTCCACCCCGACGCCAAATCGCCCATAAGCAATATAGGTAGCCACCACGGCGGCGATCATTACCAAAAACACCGTCCCCGGCATCTGCAGCGCCCGGCGCAGGAAACGCACATAAGCGCCACTAAACCCATCCAGCGTCGCCAGATCACCCGACTCGGCAATCATGATGCGACGATGATGCGCTCCCGTCTCTGTGCTGGAGCGGGCAAACCAACCCCCCAACACCGGAATAAAAATCAGCGCCATCGCCAGTGATGCGGCCAGCGTGACGATGACGGTGATCGGCAGATACTTCATGAACTGCCCGACAATTCCGCCCCAGAAAAGTAGGGGGACAAATACCGCGAGTGTGGTAACCGTCGCCGCGATAATCGGCCAGCTCATCCGCTGCGCCCCATAGCGGTAGGCATCCACGGCAGACCAGCCCTCGGTCATTCGCCGCTCGGCAAGCTCCACCACCACGATGGCGGCATCCACCAGCATGCCCACCACCAAAATCAGACTAAAGAGCACGACGATATTCATCGTATAGCCCATGGCATGCACCGCGAGGATGCCGGTGAGGAAAGCACCCGGGATAGCGAGCCCGACCAGCAGCGCCGGCCGCCAACCCATGGCCGCCACCACCACGATCATCACCAGCACCACGGCCGTGACCACATTGTTTTGCAAATCGCGCAGCATGGTGCGGATATCTTCGGAGCGATCCTGCAGGTAGGTAACCTCCATGGACGCCGGCCACTCCGCCCGCATCGCCTCGACCAATGCCCGCACTTGGTCATTCACAGCAATAATATTGGCGCCAACCCGCTTAGAAACCTCCAGCGTCACTGCCGGTTGGCCATTAATGCGGGCAAACTCGTTTGGGTCTTTGAATGTCCGTCGCACATCCGCCACATCACCAAAGGTGACAACCCGGTCGTCGACCACCTTCACTGGCAGCGAGAGGACATCCTCCATATCCTCAATCACACCCGGGACTTTCACCGACAGGCGCCCGGCCCCGGTATCCAGCGCTCCGGCGGCGATCAGCCGATTATTCCGGCTAACCAGGTTGAAAAGGTCGGCATAGCTGATGCCATAGGTCTGCATGACCCGGTCATCAACGGCCACCTCCAGCAACTCTTCACGGTTACCGCCAATATCGGCCTCGAGCACGCCGGGCAGGGTCTCAATGCGATCCTGCAGCGACTCGGCGGCGTCAATGAGGGTGCGCTCGGGCACTGGGCCGGAGAGTGCGACGGTGAGCACGGGGAAGAGGGCAACATTCACCTCACTCACCCGCGGCTCTTCCGCGCCCTGTGGCAGCTCGGACTTCGCAATGTCCACGCCTTCACGGACGTCATCCAGCGCCCGATCGGCGTCAAATCCGGCATCAAACTCCAACAGGACCGAGGCAAAGCCCTCAGTGGCTGTGCCCTTAATCTCGGCAAGGCCCTCGATGCTGGAGAGCTCACGCTCCATGGGCCTGACCAGAAGTCGCTCGGCATCCTCTGGTGAGATGCCTTCGTAGGCCATGGAGACGTAGATAATCGGAATATTGACGTCAGGTTCGGCTTCTTTGGGGATATCGATATACGAAATCACCCCCAGGCCAATCACCAATAAGAGGATCAGCGTCACCGAGCGGCTGCGCGAGAATACCGCTGCGATCAACGAGCGCATCGTCTAGCCCTCGGCAGCCGGCACCGGGTTGACTCGCTCACCGGCGCGAACAAACCCCTGACCCACGGTAATCAGACGCGTCTCATCGGCAAGCCCGGTCACCCACACGCCGTCACGCTCGGCCCGGACGATCTCCACCGGGTGAAAGACCACCGTGTTGTTCCCATCAACGCCCTTCACGCCAACTTCGCCGCGTTCATCCAGCGACAACCAGGCAGGGCTTAGGAAATGTGCCTGCACCGGCTCAAGGGGTATGCGAATAGTGGCACTGACGCCCGCAGGCAAAGCGTTTGGATTAGGCGCTTGGACCTCAACGCGGAAAGTTCGCGAGCCAGACTCGGCGGCGGCACTGATATAACTGACCTGACCAGTCAGTCGGTCACCGGTGGCCAGCTCAATCTCTGCCTCGCTGCCCAGCCTCACTTTGCGAATATCCTGCTGGGCCACATATGCCGTGGCAATCATCGGGTCGGTATCAAGCAGTCGGGCCACCACTTCACCCACGCCCAAATAATCCCCCACCGCCGCCGGGCGGGACTCGAGCATTGCCGAGATCGGTGCCACAATAACGCTGTTCTCAATTTCTTCTTCGATTGCCGCAAGCTGGGCACGAGCCGAGGCTAATGCCGCACGCGCCTCACGCACGGCAATATCCGACTGATATCCCTCCGCCATCAGCCCCTCGGCCGCGGTGAAATTGGCTTCTCGCTGCGCGACTAAGGCCTCGGCTTCGGTCCGGCGCGCCTCGCGATCACCTAGGGCCAGCCGAACAATCACCTCGCCAGTTTCTACGCGCTCGCCCTCCTCGGCGTTAACTTCGGCCACCTGACCGGCGGTCTCGGCGCGCAGCTCGATGTCTTGATCGGCGCGGGTATCGCCCTGATTCTCCAGAAACCGCTGCACCGTCTCGGCCTGGACACGGCGGACCTGAACATCCATGACAGCCGCTTTAACCGGTTGCTCAGCGTTCTCTGCACCTGCCTCATCGCTGCCAAACTGCCCACTCAGCATCCAGGCGGCCAGCACCAGCGCAATGGCGAGTGCGATGAGATAGGATTTTAGGTTCACCGCAGCCTCCTGCTAGGGCGTCTGATCGTCATCAAACTGATGACCAAATTTCGCTGCCTTGGTCTGCAGATAGGCATGATTATGGGGATTGCGGCCGGCATAGATCGGCAGTCGCTCGGTCACCGTCACGCCGGCGGCCTGCAGCCCAGCCACCTTCTGCGGGTTGTTCGTCATCAGCCGTAGACGGGTAATCCCGAGCGCCGAGAGCATCGCCGCTGCCACCCCGTAGTCCCGCGCATCGGGCGCAAAGCCAAGGGCCTCGTTGGCCTCCACCGTGTCCGCCCCTTCCTGGTCCTGCACGGCGTAGGCGCGGATTTTGTTTAAAAGCCCAATACCGCGGCCTTCCTGGCGCAGATACAAAATAATGCCTTCGCCGGCCTCGCCAATGCGCTTCATCGCCGCCTCCAGCTGCGGGCCGCAGTCACAGCGCTGACTAAACAAGGCATCGCCGGTCAGGCATTCGGAATGTACTCGCACCAGTGGGGCGTCGCTGCTCTCTGGGCTACCCATCACAAGGGCCACATGCTCTTGACCATTGGCTGTCTCGAAGCCGTGAATACGAAACTCGCCCCACTGCGTGGGCAAGCGGGCATCCCCCGTCGCCCGGGCGGTCACCGGTGTTATTTTTGGTGTACTCGACATAGTGGTCATGAGGTTATCACGCGCTCCCTGCCGTGAGGCGCATCCAGATCAAGGATAGGGCCGGCCGGGATCACACCGGTTGGATTAATCATCGGATGGCTGGTGTAGTAGTGGCGCTTGATGTGATCCAGGCTCACGGTCTCGGCGATGCCCGGCTGCTGATACAGATCACGCAAATAGCCGGATAGATGCGGATAGTCATCAATGCGCCGTAGGTTGCATTTAAAATGCCCCACATAAACCGCATCAAAACGCACCAAAGTGGTGAACAGTCGCCAATCGGCTTCCGTGATCGCGTCACCCATGAGATAGCGTCGCTCACCAAGGCGGGCTTCCAGCTCATCAAGCGCGTCAAAAAGCGCCGTCACTGCCTCTTCATAGGCCGCCTGCGTTGTCGCAAATCCCGCCTTGTACACGCCGTTATTCACGTTGTGATAGACCGTTTCGTTGATTGCATCAATTTCATCGGCCAGCGCGGCAGGATAAAGATCAAGCTCGGCATTCACGCCGGGCAGATCATTGAAAGCGCGGTTTAAAAGCCGCACCAAATCGCTTGATTCGTTATTTACGATGGTCTCGCGCTCGCGGTCCCAAAGTACCGGCACGGTCACCCGACCGGTGTAGTGCGGGTCGGCTTTTTGGTAGAGCGCATGCAGGTAATCAAGCCCGTAAAAAGGCTCGTCAGTCGCATCTGGGTAGCTGCCATCAAAATGCCAGCCACCCTCATCCATGTAGGGATGCACCACGGAGACACCGATATGCGGCTCAAGGCCCTTCAGTGCCCGCACAATCAGCGTGCGATGCGCCCACGGGCATGCCAATGAGACATATAAATGGTAACGCCCTGAAAGCGGGGGGAATTCGCCGTCCGGCTCAACCGACCGGCGAAATACCGTCTCAGGCCGCTCAAAACGCCCTCCGGTGGATTCGGTGTCGTACCACTGATCATGCCAGACACCATCAACCAACAAACCCATAAAAACCTCCCGGAAACCCCACAGGATAAGCCCGCAAGCCCCCTGCAGCAAAAACTGCGTTAGCAGACGCCCGCCAACGACATTGGTGGATGCTATTTACTGTCACACCCGTGTAAAATTCGGGATTCATTTTTTATTGGAGATCGATGGATGAATCCCGATCTAGACCATCACTTCGAGCAGATCATTACCGGACTTGGCGAAGACGTCACCCGTGAAGGCCTGCAGAAAACGCCCTATCGCGCCGCCCGGGCCATGGAATTCCTCACCCATGGTTATCAGCAGTCGCTCGAAGAACTGGTCAACGATGCCATGTTCGAATCCGACAACGACGAGATGGTAATTGTTCGCGACATCGAATTTTATTCGCTCTGCGAACACCATGTACTGCCGTTTTTCGGACATGCGCAGGTGGGATATATTCCCAACGGACGGGTGATTGGGCTCTCCAAAGTCGCACGTATCGTCGACATGTTCGCGCGGCGGCTTCAAATCCAAGAAAATCTGGCCCGCGAGATTGCCGATGCCCTGCAATCGGTTACCGGCGCCAAGGGTGTCGCGGTGCAGATGGATGCCCGGCACATGTGCATGATGATGCGCGGAGTCAGCAAGCAGAATGCCGAGATGAGCTCCTCGGTCATGCTCGGAGCATTTCGCAATTCCGAGTCAACGCGTAACGAATTCCTGCAGTTAATCCGCCGGCGGGCCCTGTGAGCGGCGAGGCCATTCAACGGCCGCTCTCACGCATCCATATCAAGGATCTGCGGCTTCGTACCTTTATTGGTTTTAACGAAGAAGAGCAGAAAAAACGCCAGGATGTGGTGGTGAATATCTGGATTGACTACGATGCGCTGGCCGCTGCCCGCGGCGATGTGGTCGATGAAGCGCTCGACTACAAAACCATAACCAAACAGGTTATCGCCCACATCGAAGAAAACCGGTTTCTGCTGCTCGAGAAACTGGTTAACGACCTGGTCGAGATGGTGATGGCGCATCAGGCTGCCGAAGCCGTCGAGGTCGAGGTGGACAAGCCTCATGCCTTGCGCTTTTCAGACTCGGTGTCATTGACGATGTCGGCCGTGCGGGGCAGTGACCTCAGCTCGTGAGCCTGACCGCCTGGCTTTCACTGCTGGCAGTCTGCGCACTAGGGGCGATGTCACCGGGTCCTAGTCTCGCGGTTGTCGTGCGTAACACAGTGCGCCATGGCCGCAGTGCTGGCGTGGCCACCGCGACCGCCCATGGCCTGGGCGTTGGTGTTTATGCCTTGGCCACCGCCCTTGGTCTTGCGGCTGTTCTGGCCACGCAGGCCACGCTTTTTACCAGCTTAACCTTAGCCGGGGCGGCCTATTTGCTTTGGCTAGGCGCCAACGCATTGCGCGGGGGCGATCGCTTCAATCCACCGGCGGCAGCAGGCTTTGTGGCGAGCCGCAGTATCATTGAAGCTGCCCGCGATGGCTTTGCCATTGCTTTTCTCAACCCCAAGATCGCCCTGTTCTTTTTGGCGCTTTTCAGCCAATTCATTCCCCGCGATGCCGGCGCCAGCGAGGTCATTATCCTCGCGGGCACGGCCACCTTAGTCGATGCGCTTTGGTATGCCTTGGTGGCAACCGGTCTCTCGGCCGGCCGCATCGCGCACTGGCTACGCGATCATGGCATTTGGATTGAACGGCTTACGGGGGCAGCACTGGTGATGTTGGCACTCACCACCGCCGCCTCAGTGCTGGGTTAATGCGAGAGCAGCACCGGCAGGGTCATTTCGGCCAGTATGCGTCGGGTCGTGCCGCCCAAGACCATCTCGCGAAAACGTGACCGGCCATAGGCCCCCATCACCAGCAAATCGGCATCGGCATCCGCGGCCGCTGAAAGCAGCGCATCCGCCACCGGAATATCGCTGGCGCTGGGCGTTGCGGCCTCCACCGGCACGCCGTGGCGCGCCAAATGGGTGGCGATATCGGCACCGGGCAGATCCCCATGCCGGCTTTGCAGGCTGCCCTGGCCGCCGACCATAAGCACCTGCACCCAGTCGGCTTTCGTCAGCAGCGGCAGTGCGTCATGGATGGCGCGGGTGGATTCCCGTTCACCATCCCAGCCAATGACCACGCGTTGGCCAATCGGCCGCGGCGTCCAGGCATAGGGCAGGGTAAGCACGGGCCGGCCTGCCATCACCGCAGCCTGACCAGGCAGATCCGCCGGCACCAGATCGGCGGGGCGCTCCGGATCCACCTGCCCCATCACCAGCCAATCGGCATAACGCGCCTGCATCGCGATGACATCCACGGTGGTACGATCAATCCGCATATCCTCGACAGCACGCCACTCCGTGCTGACGTCATGATGCGCCGTGGCCTCGGCAAAGACATTCGCCAGACGCGCATTGCGCACCGCCCAGGCTTCGCGATACCGGTCCAGCGCCTCCGGTGGCAGGTACTCGGCGTGAGCGGCCAAGGGCTCGGCCACCGCCAAGCCCGTGAGATGCGCGCCCTGCGCCTCGGCCAGCTCCGCCGCCACCGCGGCATGGGCCGATTCATGTCCGTCGTCATGCAGGTAAAGCAGGATGTCACGAATCATCACGCAATCTCCGTCTGCCGGCTGTTGCCTTCAGCATGCCCGTAACATCGCCGCCATGAAAACCCACCAAGCACTGATACAATGGCAACTTTATGCTGGCCCTTGTGTCTGAGGCCACATTCGGCAACCAGGACGCGCGCATTCATGAAAGTTTTAGTCCGCTCACTCATCGCCCTACTCATTCTCGGTCTGATCTTTGGCGGAATTTTTGCCTACAAATTTCTCGACCAAGGCCCCGGGGGCGGCATGGGTGGCGGCCCGCGACCAGCCAATGTGATGGCCGCCAGCGTCGAGACTGAACAGTGGCAGGGTGAGCGGCGCACCGTTGGCAGCCTCACCGCCGTCGATCGAGTGGCGGTAACCACGGAGGTGGCCGGCATCATCGATCGCATCGCCTTTGAATCGGGCCAGACCGTTGCCGCCGGCGATGTGCTCATCACACTCGATAAAACGGTGGACGAGGCCGAGCTTGCCGGGCTTGAAGCTCAGGCCGAACTCGCCCGTATTGAGTTTGCTCGGGCCGAGGATCTGCTGCCGCGTCGAGCCATCTCTCAGTCTCAATTCGATGAGGCCCGAGCCCGACTGGATAGCGCAGTGGCCGCCGTCAGCACACAAGAAGCCCGCATCCGGCAGAAGACCATCCGCGCGCCGTTTGATGGTGTGCTGGGCCTGCGCACGGTCAGCCCCGGTCAGTTTCTAGCGCCAGGCGCCGATATTGTGGCGCTACGGCGGCTCAACCCGATCTACGCTGATTTCACGCTGCCCGAGCGGTTTCTGCCAGGGCTTACTCAAGGCCAAGCGGTTGAGATTAGCACCAGCGCCTATGATCAGACTTTCCGCGGTTCCATCACGGCCATCGACACCGGCGTTAATGAGCAGACCCGATCCGTTTCCGTGCGGGCGACGCTGGATAACCCCGATGGCCTGCTGCGGCCCGGCATGTTCGCGCGCGTTCGAGTCCTCGAGCCACAGGCGCGGGAAGTGCTCACCATCCCGCAGACCGCAGTGAGCTTTAATACCTACGGCGACTTTGTCCTGCGTATTAACCAGACCGAACAAGGACTGGTCAGCGAACAGGTACAGATTGAGACCGGCGAAGTCCGCGATGGCCGTGTAGAGGTGGTTCGCGGGCTTGCCGCTGGTGAGCAGGTCGTCGCCGCCGGGCTGGTGAAGGTAAGACCCGGCCAGCCTGTGACACTGGATGAGACGAGCAACCTCGATCCGACCGGGGTGACCGGGCGATGAAGTTCACCGACATCTTTATCCACCGGCCAGTATTGGCGACGGTGGTCAGCTTGCTAATTCTGCTGGCCGGTGTTCGCTCGCTTGATCTACTGGAAGTCCGCCAGTACCCCTCCACCGAAAACACCGTGGTGAGCGTCACCACCAGCTTCCCGGGTGCCGACAGCGAACTGGTGCAGGGCTTTATCACCCAGCCGTTGCAACAGGCGATCGCCGAGGCCAATGGCATTGACTTCATCACCTCGGAGTCGCGTCAGGGCCTGTCCACCATCGAAGTGAACATGCAGCTTAACTACGATGCGAATGCAGCGGTCTCGGAGATTCAGGCCAAGGTAGCCAGTCAACGCAATGTCCTGCCGGCCGAGGCGCAGGATCCGGTGATTGAGGCCAGCACCGGGGATCAGACCGCATTGATGTACATGGCCATCTACAGCCAGACCGTGCCGGTGCCGGAGATTACCGATTTCGTCAATCGCGTCATTCAACCGCAGGTCCAGGCGCTGCCTGGCGTTGCCAAAGCCCGGGTTTTCGGCCGCTCACCGGCCATGCGGATCTGGCTCGATCCCGACCGGATGGCCGCGCTCAATGTTACCGCCGCGGAAGTGCAGCAGGTGCTGCGGGCAAATAACTACCAAGCCGGTATCGGCAATACGAAAGGGCCGTATACGCAGATTAATCTGGCCATCACCACCGATGTGAACGACCCCGAACAGTTCCATCGGCTGGTCGTGCGAGAAGAGAATGGCACCGTGGTCCGGCTTGAGGACATCGCCGAGAGCGAGTTCGGTGCCGAGACCTATAGCTCGGCCGCCTGGTACAAAGGCCAGCCCTCTGTATTTATTGCCGTTGAGCAAGCCCCCGGCGCCAACCCGCTAGACGTGGCCGGCGCTGTTACCGACGAGCTACCAGCGCTGCGCGCTCAGCTGCCCGAGGGCATCTCGCTGGCGCTGCCCTATGACGCCAGCGAGTTTATTGAAGACTCAATTAACGAGGTCTTTAAAACCATTATCGAGGCCGTTGGCATCGTCCTGCTGGTGATCTTTCTCACCATCGGCTCGCTGCGCGCGGCCATCGTGCCATCCATTGCAGTGCCGCTGTCGCTGGTGGGCGCGGCGACCATCATGCTGGCGCTTGGCTATTCCCTAAACCTACTGACCCTGCTCTCCATGGTGCTGGCCATCGGACTGGTGGTGGATGATGCGATTATCGTGGTGGAGAACATCCACCGGCATATCGAAGACGGCATGTCGCGCTTTGATGCCGCGATTACCGGCGCGCGGGAGCTTGCCGTGCCGATTATCGCCATGACGACAACACTGCTGGCCGTCTATGCGCCGATTGGCTTTATGGGTGGGCTCGTTGGCACGCTTTTTACCGAGTTTGCTTTCACGCTGGCCGGTGCCGTGCTGATCTCGGGCGTAGTAGCGCTCACATTCTCGCCCATGCTCTCGGCCAAGGTGTTAAAGCCGCATGGCAACCCGGGCCGGTTCGAGGCATTTGTAGAGCGCGCCTTCAACCGCCTTGCCGGGGGTTATCAGGGCAGCCTGCACCAGCTGCTGGATGCCAAAAGTGTACTCATCTTTTTTGGTATTGCTGTGCTGGCTTCCAACTACTTTATGTTCGTTACCAGCGAGAATGAGCTTGCGCCTACCGAGGACCAGAGCATTCTGTTCTTCCAGGGCTCGGCGCCACGGACAGCCACCTTCGACTACCTGGCAACCTTTGCCGAGCAATACCAGACCGCGGCAGAGAGCATTAACGAGTACGACGCCACCTTTATGATTCTGGGTGGCTTCTCACCCGATACGGTCTTCGGCGGCGTCAAACTCACCCCCCCAGCCGAGCGTGAGCGCAGCCAGAGCCAAGTCCAGGGGGAAATAAGCGCCAAATTCAGTCCTAATCCGGGCTTTAGCACCGCCGTCTTCCCGCGTCCGAGCCTACCCGGCTCCGGGGGCGGGCTGCCCGTGCAATTTGTACTCACCACCTCCGAGAGCTACGAGGCACTCGATGCCATGGCCAACCAAATGATCGGTCAGGCCATGGGCAGTGGTCAGTTCATGTTTTTGAAAAAATCGGTGGAATTCGACCGGCCCACGACTACCGTCGAGGTCGACCGCGACCGCGCCGCCGATCTTGGTATTAGCATGGAGAGCCTCGGCCGAGCCCTCTCTGGCATGTTGGGCGGTGGTTACGTCAATCGGTTCAACCTGGACGGTCGCAGCTACAAGGTCATCCCACAGGTTGACCGGCCATTCCGGCTTGATGCCCGCATGCTCGAGGACTACACCATCGAAACCGCTAGCGGCGAGTCGGTGCTGCTCTCAAGTATTGTCCGCTTTAACGATTCGGTGGTCCCCAGCTCGCGGGATCAATTCCAGCAGCTTAATGCGGTCACACTGGAGGGGATTCCGGCACCCGGGGTGCCGCTGGGTGAGGCACTGGCCACATTGGAAGGGCTCGCCGCCCAGACGCTTCCAGCAAGCACCACCACCGATTACACCGGGCAGTCGCGGCAGTTCGCCAATCAAGGCAGCGCCCTGGTGCTGACCTTTTTCCTCTCCATTGTGGTGATTTACCTGGTGCTCGCCGCACAGTTTGAAAGCTGGCGTGACCCAGCCATCATTTTGGTCTCGGTGCCACTGAGTATTGCCGGGGCGCTGATTTTTATCACGCTGGGCTTCGCCACGGTGAATATCTACACCCAGGTGGGGTTGATCACCCTGATTGGTGTGGTGGCGAAAAACGGCATTCTGATCGTGGAGTTCGCAAACAATCTGCAGATTAAAAAAGGCCTCGATAAGCGCACCGCGGTGGAAGAGGCGGCGGCCATTCGTCTGCGGCCGATTATCATGACCTCACTGGCATTGATCATGGCCATGGTGCCGCTGCTCATCGCAAGCGGACCCGGTGCGGTTAGCCGCTTTCATATCGGTTTGGTGATTGCCACCGGGCTAGGCATTGGCACCATCTTCACGTTGTATGTATTGCCGGCGTTTTATCTGCTCCTGGCCCGCGATCACAACGCACCCGGGCAGGCTGGGGCCGCCTGATGTCGCAGACTCAGCCTGCGGTGATGGCCCACGGCCTCACCCAAGCGTACGACGGGGTGAACGTGGTCGACGGCATTGACCTCGAAATTGCTGCGGGCGAATGCTTTGCCCTGCTGGGCCCTAATGGTGCGGGCAAAACCACAACGCTACGAATGCTGCTGGGCCTGACACCACCAAGCAGCGGCACAATTCGCGTACTGGGCGAGCCGATCCCGGCACGGGCCCGAGCCATGCGCGAGCGCGCGGGCATCGTCCCGCAGTTCGACAATCTCGACCCGGATTTCAGCGTGCGCGAAAACCTGATCACCTACGGTGCCTACTACGGTGCCGGCCGGCGTCAGGTCGAGGCCCGCATGGATGACCTGCTGGCTTTCGCCGAGCTTACCGAGCGTGCGGATGATCCCATTCAGGGGCTTTCTGGCGGCATGAAACGCCGACTGACCATCGCTCGGGCCCTCGTGAATGACCCAGAATTGGTCGCCCTCGATGAACCCAGCACGGGCCTCGATCCGCAGGCCCGACAGCATATCTGGGAGCGTCTGCATGCCCTGCGTCGCGCCGGCAAGACACTGCTTTTGACCACGCATTACATGGAAGAGGCCGAGCGGCTCTGCGACCGAGCGGCGATTATAGACCATGGCCGCATTGTGGCCTGCGACAGCCCTCGGCGTTTGATAGAGGCGCATATAGAACCGCATGTGGTCGAGCTTCGCGGTGACCTAGCGATGCAGTGGATGGGCCGGCTTGCCTTTGATGAAGCCGCACGCCAACGCCATGATGCCGGCAAGGGCGTGAGCGCAGCACAGGATGATTGGCTACAGCCGCTGGCGCTTGCTGGCTTTCGCATCGAACCGGTGGGGGAGACCGTACTGATTTACGGCAACGAGCGTGAGGCCCTGCTGCGCGAAGTCGATGCCCTCATCGGCCCGGGTTACCTCTACCGCCCGGCAAGCCTTGAAGATGTATTTCTGCGACTCACCGGCCGGGACCTTAGAGACTAATGCGCGTATCCGACCATCTGCGCCAGCCGCCACAATTAAGCATGCGATTTATCGCCGTGTGGCTGCGCAACCTCAAAGTCTGGCGCAAGCTGATGCTGCCCTCGTTGCTCGGTAATTTTGGCGAGCCCGTGCTGTATCTCATCGCACTTGGCTACGGGCTTGGCCAGTTTGTGGGCGAGATCGACGGCATGCGCTATATGGTCTTTCTGGCAAGCGGCATTGTCTGCTCTGCAGCGATGACCGGTGCGACCTTTGAGGCGCTTTACTCGGCGTTTACTCGGCTTACCACCCAGCAGACCTGGGCGGCCATGCTGGCCGCACCCATGAACGTCGATGATGTGGTGTTGGGTGAGATCGCCTGGGCAGCCACCAAAGCACTCATCAACGCAAGCGCCATTGTGGTGGTGGCGGCATTATTGGGGCTGGTCGCTGGGCCACAGACCTTGTTGGTGCTGCCGGTCATCTTGCTGGCGGGCTTCGCCTTTGCCGGCCTTGCCATGATCATCACGGCCATCTCGCCAAGCTATGACTTCTTTCTCTACTACTTCACGCTAGTGATGACGCCCATGCTGCTCTTATCGGGCGTGTTTTTCCCGCTCTCGGGGCTACCCGATGCGGTCGCCATCGGCGCGCAGTTCCTACCGCTTGCGCATGTGGTGATGCTGGTGCGCCCGTTGATGACCGGCGGAGTGATTGAGTGGCCGCTGCTGCATATCGCGGTGGTGGCCGGCTACGCCGTTGCCACCTACTGGATTGCCGCCGCCCTCGCGCGCCGGCGTTTGGTGCGCTAGCTCAGTACTGAATCAGCGACTCAACCGGGGCGTCGGTCATATGCTCGCGGGCATTGAGGAAGGTAAGCTCAATCACAAACCGATAGCCCAGCATCTGCGCGCCCAGCCGCCGCAGCAGATCACCCGTGGCCTTGGCCGTCCCGCCCGTGGCAAGCAGATCATCGACAATGAGCGTCGTCGCCCCATGATGTAGGGCATCGCGATGTACTTCGAGCGCATCCGTGCCGTATTCCAGCTCGTATTCACAGGAGTGAACTTCCGAGGGCAGCTTGCCGGGCTTGCGCACCGGGATAAATCCCGCACCCAGGCGATAGGCCAGGGCCGCGCCAAAAATAAACCCTCGCGATTCGGTGCCCACAATGTACTCAGGTGCAGGGCCTTCAATGGAATCGGCGAGCAGATCAATTGCCAGGCCAAAGCCCTCGGCATCACCCAGCAACGGCGTGATGTCCTTGAAGAGAATACCCGGCTTGGGGAAATCGGGAATATCGCGGATCAGTCCTTTGACCGTGGCAAGGGCCGCAGCAGGATCCTCAATGGCAGCGCTCATGAGCAAGTGATCTCCTGATTAAATCAGCGCTTATTATGCGGCATCGGTGCGCTTGTGGACCAACCCGTCGCGCAGATACTGCAAATGCGTCTCGGCCGCGGCCATGGCGGTTTCTGGATCACCCGCGGTAATCGCCTCGACCAGGGCATGATGCTGACGCCGCAGCGCCTCTTCGCCATCGCGACTTACCAGCATCGCGGCCCTGGCCCGCCGCACATGCTCGCGCAACACGGTGAAAAGCCCGCGCATCATCGTCACCAGCGCGACATTGTGTGAAGCCTCGGCAATCGCCAAATGCAGCCGCGCATCCCAATCGGCCGCCTCCTCGGCGCGGCCATTGGCTTGAGCAGCTTCCATGCGCTCCAACGCTTCACGAATATCGGCCAGATCACCCGCGGTGGCCCGGCTAGCGGCAAGCTCTGCCCCCATGGTTTCCACGCCCTGACGCAGCTCCAGCACATCGGCCACTGCCTTGGGCTGGGTATCCATTAAGCGAAGCAGGGGATCGGTCAGGCTGGGTGCGGCCACTTCAGCGACGGTATAGCCGGCATTACGCCGGACGGTGAGCAGCTCGCGCGATACCAAGATCAGCAGGGCCTCGCGCATCGACGCCCGCGAGACTTCCATTTGTTTGGCGAGTTCACGTTCGGCGGGCAACGCATCACCGGCATGCAGTCGACCCTCAACAATCTGCCGCTCGATCTCCTCGGCAATCGCATCACACAGCCGGCCGTCAGCCGGCGCCGTCATTGGCCTGAAGACGCCTTCCATGGTTGACCTCCCTTCACCCGCTTTACCTCATAAGCTGATGATAGAGTCGTCGCCCCGGTCAATTCCAGCAGACAATCGCGGCACAGACAGTCGTCATAGCGCAAGGCAATTGCCTCGCGCAGAGAATCCGAGAGCATCACATCCACACATTGGCAGCGATGAATGCTGCCCTGCCGGCACTCAAACCCGCCGCCACAGCGCGGACAGGCTTTGTGCTCGTGTTCAGGCACTCGGCTTCGGCTCCGCGGCAGGCATGGTGGCGGCAGGGGCCGCGTCAAACGCATCGGCAGCAAACCAACCACCGTTGGCGGCCTCCTGCTCCAGCCGGTCCATAATGGCGAGCCGTTGCTGTTCGCTGTACTCACGCCAATCCGAGATTTCGGTTTGGGTGCGGCCACAACCAATGCAACGGTCGTTCTCGACCTCGCAAATACTCACGCAGGGGGAAGAAATCTTTGGATCTGCCACGGGACCTCCACTAGATGTTGTGGTGCTGTTGTACCAGAGACCCTACCCATCGGACAATGCGGCATCATCTGAAAGACGCTATCATCTTTGGTCTGACCAGAGGAGGGGACATCATGGCGATACCACGCATTGGACATTTTATTGGCGGCACCGCCGTCGAGGGCGCAGCCGACAGCCGAACGGCACCGGTCTACAACCCGGCAACTGGCGAACAGAGCGCGGCCGTCGCGCTAGCCTCAGCCGACGAAGTGCGCGCTGTCATCGCCAACGCCGCCGAGGCCCAAGCTGCCTGGGGCGCGACGCCACCGCTGCGGCGCGCCCGCGTGATGTTCCGATTTAAAGCGCTTATCGAAGAGAATCACGACCGGCTGGCCGAGTGCATCACCCGAGAACATGGCAAAACCTTCTCGGATGCCAAGGGCGAAGTCATCCGCGGTCTAGAGGTGGTGGAATTCGCCTGCGGCATCCCCCACTTAATCAAAGGGGAGTACTCACCCAGCGTGGGCACCGGTGTCGACAGCCACTCGATGTATCAGCCCGTCGGTGTCTGCGCCGGTATTACGCCATTTAACTTCCCCGTGATGGTGCCGCTGTGGATGGCCCCAGTCGCGCTAGCCTGCGGCAACAGCTTTATTTTGAAACCCTCCGAAAAGGATCCCTCTGCCGGGCTACTGCTGGCCGAACTGCTGCGCGAAGCCGGCCTGCCGGATGGAGTATTTAACGTTGTTAACGGCGACAAAGAAGCGGTCGATACCCTCTTAACCGACGAGCGCGTCGGTGCGATTAGCTTTGTCGGTTCTACCCCAATTGCGAAATACATCTACGAAACCGGTGCCGCCCACGGCAAGCGCGTACAGGCGCTGGGTGGTGCGAAGAACCACGCCGTGGTTATGCCCGATGCCGATATGGAGCAGACGGTGGACGCCCTGATGGGGGCCGCCTACGGCTCGGCGGGTGAGCGCTGCATGGCCATTTCGGTAGCCGTTCCCGTTGGTGAAGAGACGGCAGAACGACTCGTGGCCGGTCTGCGCCAGCGGCTGGAGACACTCACCGTGGGTGATGGCTTAAGCAGCCCAGAGCCGGAGATGGGTCCACTCGTCACTGCCGAGCATCGCGACAAAGTGGCCGGTTATCTGGATATCGGCACCGCAGAGGGCGCCGAGCTCGTGGTGGATGGCCGGCAGGGTGCGATCCCTGATGGCAATGGCTTTTTTATTGGCGGGTCTTTGTTTGACCACGTCCGTCCCGGCATGCGGGTTCATGCCGAAGAAATCTTCGGCCCGGTGCTCAGCGTTGTCCGCGCTGCCGACTTTGACGAGGCGCTGCAGATCGTCAATGAGCATGAGTTTGGCAATGGCACCGCCATCTTCACGCGCGATGGCGACGCGGCCCGCACCTTCAGCGACCGCGTGGCGGCCGGCATGGTAGGCGTCAATGTCCCAATCCCGGTGCCCATGGCCTTCCACAGCTTCGGCGGCTGGAAAAACAGCCGCTTCGGCGTTCTCCATGCCCACGGCCCCGACGCCGTGCGCTTTTACACGCAGCTCAAGACCATGACGGTGCGTTGGCCGGGTGGTGGCGTCCGTGAGGGCGGCCAGCCAAGCGGCAGTCAGTTCGTGATGCCGACGATGTAGGCGTGAAGCTAACTCAGGAAAAGTGCGTAAGCCGGGTTATCCGATTCATTGCGATACGGATATCCCAGCTTATCGAGGCTTTCTTCAAACTTCTCGCGCTGCTCCGGCGGCACCTGGATGCCAACCAGCACCCGGCCATAGTCAGCGCCGTGATTACGGTAGTGGAAAAGCGAAATATTCCAGCGCCGGCCTAGGCGTTTGAGGAAATTCAGCAATGCGCCCGGCCGCTCGGGGAAGCTCACGTGGTAGAGCACCTCGTCATCCACATTATGCCCATGCCCACCCACCATATGGCGCACATGCACCTTGGACATCTCATCCTCGGTCAGGTCCAACACCGGGTAGCCCCGAGACTCCAGCGCGGCGACGACTTCATCGCGCTCGGCCAGGCCGTCGCTCAATCCGATTCCGGCAAACACATGCGCCTCTTCGGCTGATGAATAGCGGTAATTAAACTCGGTAATCGCCCGATTGCCGATGGTCTCGCAGAATTCGCGAAAGCTGCCCGGGCGCTCCGGAATGGTGACCGCCAGCACGGCCTCGCGGTGCTCGCCAAGCTCCGCGCGCTCGGCCACATGGGCCAGGCGCGAGAAATTCATGTTGGCGCCGCAGTTAATGCCAATCAGCGTCTGACCGGTCACCCCCTCGCGCTCAACGTATTTTTTAATCCCCGCGACCGCCAACGCACCCGCCGGCTCCATCACCGTCCGCGTGTCTTCAAAAATATCCTTAATGCCCGCACAGATCTCATCGGTGGAGACCAGCAGACATTCATCGACCAACTCGCGGGCAATGCGAAACGTTTCTTTGCCGATCTGCTTGACCGCCACGCCATCGGCAAAAATCCCCACCTCATCCAGCGTGACCCGACGGCCGGCCTCCATGGCACGCGCCAGAGTCGGCGCGTCTTCGGGCTCCACCGCAATAATCTTAATATCCGGGCGCAGCTGCTTGATGTAGGCCGCGATCCCCGCAATCAGCCCGCCACCACCGACCGGCACGAACACCGCATCAATCGGGCCTGGATGCTGCGAGAGGATCTCCATCCCCACCGTGCCCTGCCCGGCAATCACATCCGGGTCGTCATAGGGCGGGATATAGGTTAGCCCGCGCTCTTCGACGAGCTTTTCGGCATGGGCCTTGGCCGCATCGTAGTTATCACCATGCAGCACCACACGGCCCCCAAAATTGCGCACCGCATCCACCTTGATGCTGGGCGTTGTTCGCGGCATGACGATGGTGGCCTTAATGCCAAGCTTCTGCGCCGAAAGCGCGACACCCTGGGCATGGTTGCCGGCCGAGGAGCAGATCACACCACGCTCGCGCTGAGCCTCGGTGAGCTTTGCGATTTTGTTATAGGCACCACGGATCTTGAACGAAAAGACCGGCTGCATGTCTTCCCGTTTAAGCAGGATGTGATTGTCGAGCCGGCGCGACAGATTGACCGCTTTGGTCAGCGGCGTCTGCTCGGCGACGTCGTAGACACTCGCGGTGAGGATGCGTTGCAGATACGATTTCATAAACGCAGTTTATCGGACATAGATAAAGGAGACACCATGAGCGCTGATGCGCAAAAACGCGCCGCCGCCGAGGCCGCGGTCGAAAAAGTCCAATCCGGCAGCATTATTGGCGTGGGCAGTGGGTCGACGGTGAATCATTTTATTGATGCGTTAGCCGCAGCAGATATTACTGTGGAAGCTGCGGTGGCCGCCTCGGAGGCCAGCGCCGAGCGCCTTCGGGGTCATGGCATTGATGTGCTGGACGCCAACAGCGTTACTGAGCTGGCGGTTTATGTAGACGGCGCCGACGAAATCAACCGCCACCTACAGATGATTAAAGGTGGCGGCGGCGCGCTCACGCGCGAGAAAATCGTCGCCGCGCTCTCCAAGCAGTTTGTCTGCATTGTTGATGCCAGCAAACAGGTCACCGCACTAGGCGATTTCCCGCTGCCGGTGGAAGTCATTCCGATGGCGCGGTCTTATGTCGGCCGGCAATTGGTGAAACTCGGCGGCCGCCCGGAGCTACGCGAAGGTTTTACCACTGATAATGGCAATATCATCCTTGATGTGCGCGGCATGGATCTTTCTGAGCCCATCGGCATGGAGCGTCAGCTCAATAACATTGCCGGTGTCGTCACCAACGGGCTATTTGCCCTGCGGCCAGCCGATGAACTACTGGTCGGCACCGATACAGGCGTACAGCGTTTTACCGCGGCGTAATACAGAGACTGAAGCTGGGGGATGAATCAATGCGACGAATGTTCACGGTATTCGGGATCCTCCTTGTGCTCGGTCTTTCAGGAGCAGGAGTGATAGCGATGGCGACGAATTCTGGAAGCAGTGAAGGGTCAGCAAACGCCGAGGCGGGTGCCGGTGCGGGACACTACGGCTGGCTTGATCATGAAATGCGTCGGCTGCATTCAAGCGAAACCGTCAACATCCGCGATCTGGCCGCCGATGCTCCGGCCGTTTTATTGGTGAACACCGCTAGTCACTGCGGTTTCACGGGCCAGTTCGAGGGCCTTGAGGCCCTGCACCAACGCTATCGTGACCGGGGGCTTAAGGTGATCGGATTCTCATCCGATTCGTTTAACCAAGAGGCCGATGAGGCGAAGGCCGCTGAGACCTGCTTTGTCAATTTTGGCGTCACTTTCGACATGATGGCGACCGTACCGGTTCGCGGTGCTAACGCCCATCCGATCTTTGCCGAACTTGCCCGTCAGACACGTGCGCCGCGCTGGAATTTCAATAAGTATCTGGTCACGCCAGACGGCACCGTCGCCGAGGTCTACGGCGCCCTCACCGGCCCTGATTCCGGCCGCTTGCGCCGGGCCATTGAAAATTTGCTCTAGTCGGATACCTCATCGATTAAGCCGCTGAAGACAGCTTAGTCTTGGCGGCTTAAACGCAGCGCCCGCCGTCCACCTCTAGGCAGGCACCGGTAACGAAGGAGGCCTCGTCGCTTGCCAGATAGAGCGCCGCGTTGGCGATATCCATCGGCTGGCTGAGGCGCCCCATAGGGATGCCGGCAATAATCTTCTCGCGGCTATTATCGCCGAGGAACTCGTCAATCAGCCCGGTCTCGCCCATCACCGGGTTGATGGTATTCACGCGAATATTATCCGGCGCCAGCTCCACGGCCATCGACTTACCCGTAATAATCGCCGCGCCCTTGCTGCCGTTGTACCAAGTCAGCCCGGGTCGCGGGCGCACGCCCGCGGTTGAGGCCACGTTCACAAAGCAACCGCCGCCGCGCTTTCGAAACAAAGGCACGGCGGCCTTGGCAGTGTGGAACAGCGATTTCACATTCACCGCGTAAATCTTGTCGAACATCGCTTCATCGACATCCAGCATCGGACCATTGCGATGGGTGATACCAGCGTTATTCACGATGATATCCAGATCGCCGTAATGCTCGATGGTGTGATCAACCAGCGCCTGAACGGAATCGGCATCGGAGACATCGGCGTGGACATAAATGGCATCGCCACCGGCGGCGCGAATACCATCGGCGACCTGCTCGCCGGCGCTGTCATTAATATCGGCCAGCACGACCCGCGCGCCCTCTTCGGCATACCGCCGCGCGATTGCCTCACCAAATCCCGAGCTTGCCCCGGTGACTACCGCTACTTTCCCCGCCAAGCGCATTCCCGCTCCTCCTAACCTTAATGCTTGAGCACCACCGTCTTTACCGTGGTAAAGCTCTTCATGCCCTCAAAACCTTTCTCGCGCCCATAACCGGAACGCTTCACCCCGCCAAACGGCAGCTCCACCCCGCCACCGGCACCGTAGTTATTCACAAACACCTGACCACTCTGCAGCCGACGCGGCAGCGCCAGCGCCCGGCCCGCATCGCGGGTCCACAACCCCGTCACCAAACCAAAATCTGTGCCGTTGGCTAAAGCCACCGCCCCATCTTCATTAGCAAACTCAAAAAGTGTCAGAACCGGGCCGAACAGCTCTTCGCAGGCCACCTCGTGATCAGCTGGCACGCCAGTGACTAACATCGGCGGCACAAAATGCCCGGTGGCCGGCGCATCGGGTGCAATCTGCCCTTGGGCCAGCACCTGCATCCCGGACTCACGGCCGCGCTCCAGCATTCCCTCAAGCCGCGTCTTCTGCGCTGCGTTAATTAGCGGCCCGCAGTCCCGATCCTCGACACCCGGCGCGACGACTAATGCCGAAAACCGTTCAACCAAGCGCGACACTATCGCCTCGCGGGCCGAGGCCTCCACCAACAACCGGCTACCCGCCGAGCAGGTCTGGCCCGCGTTTTGCACAATCGCTCGCACCGCGGTATCGGCCGCGGCATCCAGATCGGCATCGGCAAAAACAACTTGTGCCGATTTGCCACCCAGCTCCATGGTCAGGCGCACATGCCGTCCCGAGGCCGCACGCGAAACCGCCGTGCCAGTCGCCGGCGAGCCGGTGAAGGACAAATGATCAATATCTGGATGCCCCGCCAGGGCCGCGCCCGCCTCACTGCCCAGTCCGGGCACCACATTGAGCACCCCAGCCGGGACGCCGGCCTCGGCGGCCAGCTCCGTAAGCCGCAGCACACTCAGGCAGGCCTCTTCCGCGGGCTTCAACACAATCGTATTCCCCGCCGCCAGTGCGCCACCCACCGTGCGGCCAAAAATCTGCGCGGGATAATTCCACGGAATGATCACCCCGCAGACGCCATAGGGCTCACGCTGGACCATCACCGTGGTGCCGTCCTGATACGGAATCACTTCACCATGAAGCTTATCCGCAGCGCCGCCGTAGTATTCAAAATAGCGGGCTGTGGCGGTCATATCATTGCGCGCTTGGGTCAGCGGCTTACCGGTGTCGCGGCACTCAATTTCGGCAAGCGCCTCATGATGCTCGGCAATCAGGGCTGCCAGTCGCGTGAGCACTCGGCCGCGCTCCACCGCCGGCCAACGGCCCCATTCGCTGTTCATGGCCTGGCGCGCCGCCGCAACGGCCGCGTCAACCTCGGTCGGTCCGCCGCGGGCGATCTCGGTGATCACCGCGCCGGTTGAGGGGTCCAACGCCTCCAGTGTGCCGCGCTCGGCGCCCACCCATTGGCCTTGAATAAAACAGCCTTTTGCAGTCATCGATACATCAAATCCACAAGCCCCAGACTAATCACCGGGAAATAAGTCACCAGCAGCAGGCAACCAATGGCCACCAACACAAACTGAATCAACCACGGAATCATCTTCTCGAGGGAGAGATTGGCGATGGCACAAGCGGCAAACAAATTCACACCCAAGGGTGGGGTGAACATACCGATGGCCAGATTCACCACCATAATCAACCCGAAATGCACCGGATCAACGCCAAAAGCGATGGCTACCGGCGTCAAAATCGGCGCTAGCACCAGAATAGCGGCCGAGGTCTCAATAAACATACCGACGAACAGCAGCAGCAGATTCACCGCCAGCAAGAAGGTCCACACGGAATTAAAATTGGCGTTAATCCACTCGCCCACATCGGCCGGCAGCCCAGAGCGACTGATCAAAAAGCTAAACAACCCTGCTGCTGAGATAATCAGCATAATCGCCACCGTGCCTTTTACGCTTTTCACGAAAACTGGCCACAGATCGGCCCATTTCAGCTCACGATAGACGAACATCCCGACAATAAAGGCATAGACCACCGCCACGGCCGCTGCCTCGGTGGGCGTAAAAACCCCACCGTAAATACCGCCAATCACCACCACCGGCATCAGCAGGGCAGCCCAGGCGCCACGAATAGCCCGCAATAGCGGCTCACGCTCATCACCATCGGATTTGCCAAGGCCCTTGACCTTGCAGAGGACGTAGATGAACAAAATCATCGCCGTTGCAAAGAGCAGCCCCGGGCCGATACCGGCGATAAATAGCTGGCCGATCGAGGTATCGGTACTCACGCCATAGAGGATCAGCGGAATGGACGGCGGCAACAGCACCCCCAGCTCGGCCGAGGAGGCCTGAATGGAGGCAGCCAGCGGCTTCGGATACTGATGCCGGACCATCGCCGGAATCAAAATCGCGCCGATGGCGTAAGTCGTTGCCACGCTAGAGCCAGAGACCGAGGCAAAAAACATACAGGTCAGCACACAGGAGCAAGCCAACCCACCTTGAATACCGCCAATCAGGGCCTTCGCCAAATCCACCAGCCGCCGCGAGATGCCGCCACCGGACATCAAATTACCGGCCAGGATAAAAAACGGAATCGCCATCAACGGGTAATGATCGATGCTCACAAAAAGCCGCTGGGCCGAAACGATCAAAGGCAACGGGGAGAAAAAATGCACCCCAAACATCGAGGCGAGCGCGATTGACACCGCAATCGGCACCCCCAGAACAAAAAAGACAATCAGCGATAGCGCAATCGCGGCATTCATGAGCGTGCCTCCGGCTTGACCGCAGGCTCTGCCGCGGGTGCCGCCTCTGCGCGTTCACGCATGGCTGGATCCAACAGCCGGCCCACCAACGCCAACACCGCAAAGGCCGAGCCCACGGGCAGGGCGCTGTAGGCCCAGGCAATGGAGATATCCATGCCCGCGAGGCGCTGAGAGCGCACGCGCAGGCCCATGTGATAGCTGTAGTAAGTCAATAAAACGAAAAAAAGCAGACAAAGCCCGGCGACCAAATATTCCAGCACCACATGCCAGCGCCGCGGCAGCACGGAGAAGATCACCTCGACACGCATCATCTCGTTCTGCCGAAAAACATGCGCTGCGCCTAAGAACACGCACCAAATGATTAATGATCGCGAAGCCACTTCGGACCAGGCCGAAGGCTCATTAAAAACAAACCGAGTCACAACCTGATAAAACGCCAAAACGGCGGCGAGTGCCAGAAAGCTGACCGAGAGGATTAACGCTGTCCGGGTGGTCACCCGCTCGACAGCCAAAAATCCATTGCGGCTTTTCTCAAGCCATTGCGCGCTCATGCAGCACTCCCATTATCCGGTCTGGAAAACCCAAGGGGGATGAACCATCCCCCTCTGGGCCAATCATCGCAGAAGAACTTCCGACTCAGAAGTTCTGAATACGCTCCAGCATCTCGCTGCCGTACTCTTCCTTAAAGGCCTCGTAAACAGGCTGAATCTGAGCCTGGAAAGGTGCCTTATCCACTTCCTCGATCACGGTCATACCGTTTTCGCGCAGCAGATCAAGACCCTCGGTCTCAAGGCGCAGCACCTCGTCACGGGTGGCCTGCGCAGAGGCCCGTGCGGCCTCGCGGAACCAGCCCTTCTCTTCCTCGCTCAGCTCACCCCAAAGTACGGAGGAACCCAGCACGGCAGCCGGCGAGTAGACATGACCAGTCAGCGAGACATGATCCTGCACTTCCCAGAACTTGGTGGCCACAATCACGGTCACCGGGTTTTCCTGAGCATCCACCGTACCCTGCTGCAGGGCGGTGAAAAGCTCCGGGAACGCCATCGGCGTCGGGCTTGCGCCCAGCTCGCGGAAGGCATTCATATGCACCTGATTTTCCATGGTGCGGATTTTGATGCCCTCGACATCGGCCGGCTCGTGCACCTCGTTGCGCGAGTTGGTCATATGACGGAAACCGTTCTCCGACCAGGCCAGGCCGATGATGCCGTGTGGCTCCATTTCATCGAGCAGATCCTGTCCGATCTCGCTGTCGAGCACCGAGCGGGCATGATCATAGTCGGTGAACAAAAACGGCAGATCGAGCACATAAGTATCCGGGACGAAGTTGCCGAGCGGGCCAGTGGATGTGATCACCACATCGACGGTACCGATCTGCAGGCCCTCGATCATGTCGCGCTCGCCACCGAGCGATCCGGCCACATGCTCACGCACAGTGAACTCGCCGCCACTTACGCGCTCCAGCGTCTCTTTAAATGCATCGGCGCCCACGCTGTAGTGCGAGTCATCTGAGAGCGTGTGGCCGAGCTGAATTTCGCGGGCCTCAGCGACACCGCCCAGAATCAGCAGCCCGCAGGCTGCAGCAGTTAGATTTTTAAACTTCATGGTCTCCTCCAGAAGGTTACTTGTTGGCCACCCATGTGGCGATGCGTTGCGACCCGCCCAGTGGGCAGGCCTCCAATGCTCGGTTGCGCATCATCCATCGATAATGCGGTCATCCTCAATAAAGGCCGTGACGATCTCGTCCATATCGGCATCGGCCGTAAAACCCAGACGATGGGCCTTGTCCGTTGCAAACTGCGCGGGCCAGCTACCGACAATCGCCTCAATGCGCGGGTCGGGCTCTGCCCGCACCCGTGCTCGCGCTTCAGCGCCACCCGCACGCTCTAATGCCGCAAGCATCTGCGCCACGGTCACCGAAATGCCGGGCAACATCAGACTGCGCGAGGCGCCAAGCTGCTCCCCGGGGATGCTCAGTGCATGAACCAGGTTGCGCACCACACCGCGGGGGCTGAGCAGATACACAGCCAATTCCTCCGGGACCGGCAACAGCGCCTCTTCGCCCTGCAGCGGCTCGCGAATAATGCTGCTGGCAAAGCTCGAGGCCGCCGCGTTGGGCCGGCCCGGGCGCACTGCAATGGTGGGCAGCCGCAGCACCCGACCATCAATAACCCCGCGGCGCGAGAAATCATTAATCAGCTGCTCACCGATCACCTTTTGCGCGCCGTAGCTGCTCTGCGGAGTGAGTGCCGTGTCATCCTGCACCACCTCGGGCAGATCGCCGCCATAGACCGCCACGGAGCTGGCAAATAGGAACAACGGCGGAGTTGGCAGCTCGCGACAGGCCTCGAGCACCGCCCGGGTACCGTCCAAATTAACGCGCAGGCCCAGATCCAAATCCGCCTCTGCGGCTGAGCTGACCACGGCGGCCAGATGAATGACCGCATCGACGCTGCCGGCAAACAGCGCATTGAGATCGGCCGTGTTGGTGATATCCCCAGTCTGGCAATGCACGCTAACCTCGCCGCGTTGGCTGGGCAGCGGCGGCTGTGCGACATCAAAAAGCCGCAGCTCGGTGACCGTCTGCTCGCCCGTTGGCGTTGCCACCACAGGATGGGCAAGGAACTGCTGAACCAACTTTTGGCCGATAAAACCGGCCGCGCCCGTGATCGCGATCTTCATGCGCTTGCCTCCCGGATGCTGCCCGCTGGCCCGGCCAGCCAAGGCTCGGCCCAACCGAGTCCATCTTCGGTAAGACCCGCGGGACGGTATTCGCAACCCACATAACCAATAAAGCCCGCCGCATCCAGTCGTTGCAGCACCCAGTCCCAGTTCACCTCACCATTGGCATCGGGCTCATGGCGGCCAGGGACACCGGCGATCTGCACATGGGCGCTCTCGGCCATAAATTCATCAATGGCATCGGCCACCCGGCCTTCCAACATCTGCCGGTGATATAGATCGAGCTGGATGGCGACATTGGCAAGCGGCTTGCCCGATATGGCACGCGCCTTGGCAATCAGCGCCCGCGCTTGGCCCGCTGTCTGCAGGAAATACCCTGGCATATCGATGGGGTTAATCGGCTCAATGAGCAGCGTCCGGCCCCCTGTCTCGAGCTCACCCGCGGCATGGATGAGGTTTTGCAGATAAGTCTGCTCGGCCGCTTCCGGATTCGCATTTTCGGGCATCAGCCCCGCCATCATGTGGAGGCGCTCACAATCCAGCGCCTCAGCATAGACCAACGCCTGTTCAACACTGGCACGAAAATCTTCTTCACGCCCCGGCAGGCAGGCCATGCCGCGCTCACCCGCTTCCCAGTCACCCGGCGGCAGGTTGAACAACGCCTGGGTCAGATTGTGCTGATTAAGGGCCGCCGCGACCTGATCCGGGGCAAAGTCATACGGGAAGAGATATTCCACGGCCTGGAACCCGGCGTCCGCTGCCGCGCCGAAGCGCTCCAAGAACGGCCGCTCGGTAAAGAGCATCGAGAGATTGGCGGCAAGCTTTGGCATTAGGGCCTCCCCCAGCGTTCTTCCAGCGCCGCGATTTGATCGGCGTTTAGGGTGCGCGGGTTATGGCCGTGGAGCAGCAGATAAAGCTTGGCGGTCTCTTCAAGCTCCTCGGTGGCATAAACCGCCGCCTCCAGATTTTTACCGGCCACGATGGGCCCATGATTGGCCAGCAACACGGCGGAGTGCTGACCAGCTAGCCCGCGCACGGCATCGCCAACGGCTGGGTCGCCCGGCATGTGATACGGCACCAGCGGTAGCTTGCCCACCCGCATGATGTAGTAGGCGGTGAGCGGCGGGATACAGTTATGCGGGTCGACATCGGGCAGGCAGGAGACCGCCACCGAATGAGTGGAGTGCAAATGCACAATCGCACCGGACTGCGGCCGTTCCTCGTACATCGCCGTATGCAGAAACTGCTCTTTGGTCGGGGCATCGCCGTCGATATGGCGGCCGGCGGCATCCAAGCGGGTCAAGTGCGCGGGATCAAGCCGCCCTAGGCAGGCATTGGTGGGCGTCATCAGCCAGCCCTCATCCAGCCGCACAGAGATATTGCCGCTGGAGCCCATCGTCAGCCCGCGGTCAAAGAGCGATTTCCCCAGCAAACAGATCTGTTCGCGCAATGCGGATTCGTTACTCATGCACACACCTCAAAGGCTCGCGTGAAGAAATCCACATTACCGAAATTTCCGGACTTAAGCGCAAGGGCCAGGCCCCTGGCATCACAGGCCGTCCACGGCACGCCGGGATCAATCTGCGCGCCAATGCGAAGGGCCTGAATGCCAAGGGCGCTCACCACTGCGCCTGAAGTCTCGCCGCCAGCGACAACCAATCGTTTGACACCCACCTCGACCAAACCCTGGCTAATTTTCGCCAGCGCCGATTCCAGCAGTGCGCCGGCCTGTTCACGACCAAACGCCGTCTGAGCCGCCGCCACGGCATCGGGCTCGGCGGTGGAATAAATTAGCACCGGTCCTTGGGCAAGCTGCGGTGTCGCCCATTCAAGCGCAGCCTGCACTTCTCTATCGATATCCTCGGCGACGGCTTGAGGATCGAGCTGCCGCGCGGGGCCCTGGGCGGCAAAGGCGGCCACCTGCTCACGGGTGCGCACCGAGCAGCTGCCAGAGACAATCGCCGTATGCCCGCCAAAACTGCCAAGTTCTGAGGCGTTACTTTGCTGCTCAAGCAATCCCGCGGCGCGGTACGCCGCCGGCAGGCCCAGCGCGATGCCCGAGCCACCGGTGATCAGCGGGCTGTCGGCCAAGGCTTCGCCCAGCGTCATTAAGTGCCCATCATTCAGCGTATCGACGATGGCCAATCGTTTGCCGTCCTGTTGCAGGGCGTCTTTCGCTTTGCGAACGGCATCCGCACCTTGCTCAATGGCCTCATACGGAATCAGCCCCACCGCGCTTTTGCTTTGTGCCGCCAACCAGCGCACCAAATTGGCATCGGTCATTGGCGTGAGCGGATGGTCCTGCATGCCGGATTCATTCAGCGGCACGCCGTTGACAAAAAGCAGGCCCTGATAAACCGTCCGGCCGGTTGTTGGAAAGGCCGGGGCGGCAATCGCGAAGTCGGCACCCAAGTCCTGCATCAGCGCCTCGGCTACCGGCCCGATATTACCCTGGGGCGTCGAATCAAAGGTGGAGCAGTATTTAAAAAAGAATCGCTGACAGCCTGTCTGGCGCAGCCATTCCAAGGCCGCGCGGGATTCGGCGACGGCCTGCTCAACCGGGGCCGTGCGGGATTTGAGCGCCACCACAATGGCATCGACGCTGTCGGGGTTAACCAGCGGGTTGTCATCCGCCACGGCAGCATTCGCGCCAGCGCTTGGCACCCCAATCACCTGAACCGTACGCATGCCCTCGCGCACCAGGTTGTTGGCGAGATCCGTCGCCCCGGTGAAGTCGTCGGCAATGCAGCCCAAAAGCGCCATATCAGTGGCCCGCCTCATCGTTCGCGGCCGCCGGCAGCTTGATGCCGGCTAGGCGTTCGTAGACTTTAATCACGGCCGAGTCATCTTGCCGGCCGTAGCCGGCGGCGGCGGCGGCAGTGAACTGCTGCTGTGCGGCGGCTGAAAGCGGTAGGGGAAAGCGCAGATCCCGGCCGGTTTGCGTGACGATGCCTAGGTCTTTGACGAAGATCTCAACCGCCGAGCGCGGTGTGTAGTCGCCCTCCAGCACATGCGCCATGCGGTTTTCGAACATCCAGGAATTCCCGGCCGAGGCGGTAATCACCTTGTAGATGGTGTTTGCATCAAGCCCCATGCGCAGGCCCAGCGCCATGGCCTCGGCGGCGGTCGCGATATGCACACCGGCAAGCAGTTGATTCACCAGCTTCACGCTGGAACCTGGGCCGCAGCGGTCGCCTAGGTTGTGCACAGTGGCTGCCATGGCATCGAGGGCAGGCTGAGCCCGGCGAAATGCCTCATCGGTGCCTGAGGCCATCACGGAGAGCTCACCGGCGCGGGCTTTCACGGCGCCGCCGCTAATCGGGGCATCGAGGATTTCCACGCCATCAGGCATGCGAGTGGCGAGCACTTCAGCATAGGCCGGCGGGACGGTGGCGTTTTGCAGGATGACGGGGTTGTGTCCAAGGGCGTGGCCGGAGGCATCAGCGTCATCTGGTGTCGCCAGCACCCCATTTTCCCCAAAAAGTACGGTCTCTACCTGATCGGCATTCACCACCACCAGCAGCACGATGTTGGCACCTTTGGCCGCGTCGGCTGGCGTCTGGACGGTATGGCCGCCCGCGGCCTCGAATTCTGCGAGCGCATCGGGGTTGATGTCACAGCCTGTGACCGACAGCCCCGCGTCGAGCAGCGCTTTCGCCGTGCCCATACCCATGGCACCCAGACCAATCACCGCGATCTTTGGCGTCGCGCTCTGGCCCGTCTCGTCCTGAGTCGGCTGAATCTCCGTCATCACTCCCCTCGTGTTCTTTTTGTTTATGCTTGATACTGAAATGGTACCGGTACCATCTCATTGGTGGTAACGGTACCATTGCTCGGCAATAATGCAAACCATGAATAAACGCCGAGTCGACATGGAACCGTCAACCCCGCCAAACAACGGCGCTGGACGCCGCCGGCGTAACTCCGGCCGCGCCACCATCACCGATGTCGCCCAGGCCGCCGGCGTTGCGCGCATCACCGTCTCGCGGGCGCTGAATGACCCCGGCACGGTCTCGCCCGATCTGCGCAAACGCATTGATGCCGCGGTCAGCCAGCTGGGCTACGTACCCAACCGCCATGCCGGCAGCTTGGCCTCGGCCACCAGCTCGATGGTGCCGCTGATTGTGCCCTCGCTGTCGAACGCCGTGTTCCTCGAGGTCATTCGCGGGGCGCAAAGTGTGCTCGAGACCGAAGGCTATGAGCTGCTGCTGGGCAATACCGACTACGACATCACCCGCGAGCAGAATCTGATGCAGACACTGCTTGGCTGGTCGCCCGTCGGCGCGATTATCGCGGGCCTGCGGCACAGCGAGGGCACCATCAACATGCTGCGGCGCTGGGGCGGGCCTTGCGTGGAGATTATGGAATACGGCGAGCCAAATATTGATCTTGCCGTGGGGCTTTCCCACGAGGCGGCGGGCACCGCCATGGCTCGGCATTTTCTGGCGCGCGGCTATCGGCGAGTAGGGTTTGTCGGGACTCGTCTTGAGATGGATTATCGGGCGGGGCAACGGCTGGATGGCTTCCAGGCCGCGCTGGATCAGGCGGGAGTAGGGCTGGATTTTGTGAAGCGCTACGACGGTACTTCAAACGTGGCGCTGGGCAGCCGGGCGATTCGCGATGTCGTCGCTGAACATCCCCAGGCGGATGCCGTTTTCTTTGCCAATGATGACCTCGCGGTGGGCGCGATCCTGGGCGCGCAGCGGGCGGGGATTCGGGTGCCGGATGATGTCGCGGTGGCGGGGTTTAACGGGCTTAGCATCGGCAATCATGTGATGCCGCGGTTGACCACAATTGTTTCACCGCGGCTGCGGATGGGACGACGTGCTGCCGAAATGCTGCTGGCGCGCATTCGCGGCGAGACGTTACCGCAGAAAGCGCGGGATATTGGGTTTCGGTTGTTGGTGCAGGAAAGCGCTTAGCGGTTTAGCGGGTGGCGTAGTTCGCGTCTAGCCACGCGCGATAAGCGCCCGACTGCGCGCGCGACACCCACTCGGGATTGTCCAGGTACCACTGCACGGTCTCGCGCAGACCCTGCTCAAAAGTGTGCGCCGGGCGCCAGCCCAGTTCGGTGCTGATGCGGGTTGTGTCGATGGCGTAGCGGCGGTCGTGGCCGGGGCGGTCGGTGACCGACTGGATGAGGGTTTGATAGTCAAAGCGATTGTTGGCGCCAGCGCCGGTGGCCGTGGCGGCCACATGTTCTGGCCCCTGCGGCCGCAGCTCGGCGAGGATCTCGCAGATCGCTGCAACCACCTCGCGGTTGGTGCGCTCGGCGTTGCCACCAATGTTATAGGTGCGGCCAATCTCACCCTGCTGCAGCACTAACCACAACGCCTGGGCGTGATCCTCCACATGCAGCCAGTCGCGGATCTGCCCGCCATCGCCGTAGACCGGCAGCGGCTTGCCGGCGATGGCATTCAAGATCATCAGCGGGATCAGTTTTTCCGGAAACTGATACGGCCCATAGTTATTCGAGCAATTCGTGATCACCACCGGCAGGCCGTAGGTGCGATGCCAGGCGCGGACCAAATGATCGCTGGCCGCTTTGCTGGCTGCATAGGGCGAGCTGGGCGCGTAGGGCGTGGTCTCGGTAAAAGCCGGCGCATCGAGCGGCAGATCGCCGAAGACCTCGTCCGTGGAAATATGGTGGAAGCGGAATTGATCCCGCCGGCGATCGCTGTCTAGCTCCTGCCAGTAGGCCCGCGAGACCTCCAACAGGTTCTGCGTCCCGACCACATTCGTTTCGACAAAAATCTCCGGCCCCAGAATCGAACGGTCAACGTGGCTTTCGGCAGCCAAGTGCATGACGGCATCGGGCTGGTGCTCGCGGAATACCCGCTCAAGCGCAGCGCGGTCGCGAATATCGACGTGCTCGAATGCGTAACGACTGGAGGCTGCTACCGTGGCATCGCGTACATCGCTTGCCACTGCGCCAGCGGCCTTAGCGGCGCCCGACCCGGCCGAGGCTCCGCATCCGTGCAGCCCCGGCAATGAATCCAAATTGCCGGCGTAGGTCAGTGCATCCACATTAACCACGCTGGCCGACCCGCGTGCGGTCAAATAGCGCACCAGCGCTGACCCGATAAATCCCGCGCCACCGGTGATCAAAATTTTCATCGCAAGTCTTTTCCTTGACTCGGTAGGTCACACACGACCAGAGTCATGCATATCGTACCCATTCGGGTTCTGTTGCTGCCAGTTCCAAGCATCGCGCATCATGGCATCGAGGTTGTGTTCGGCCTGCCAGCCGAGCTGCTCGCGGGCGAGGGTGGGGTCGGCGTAGCAGGTGGCGATATCGCCGGGGCGGCGGGGGACGACCTGCACGGGGATTTCGCGGTCGGCGGCTTTTTCAAACGCCGCGACGGCCTCGTAGACCGAGTAGCCGCGGCCAGTACCGAGATTCCAAACATGGCAGCCGGTGCCAGCAGCGCGCTCAGCCCCTGCCCCCACCAAATAATCCAACGCCGCCAAATGCCCGCGCGCCAGGTCCACCACATGAATGTAGTCACGCACACCGGTGCCATCGGGCGTTGGGTAGTCATCGCCAAAGATCGACAGAGCCCGACGCCGGCCCACTGCCACCTGACTGATGAACGGCACCAAGTTATTAGGAATACCCTGCGGGTCCTCGCCGATCTGCCCGCTAGGATGCGCCCCCACGGGGTTGAAATAGCGCAGCAACGCGACCGACCAGCGCGGGTCGGCGGCGGCCAGATCGCGCAAAATCTGCTCGATCATGAGCTTGGAATAGCCGTAGGGGTTGGATGGCGAGCCGACCGGTGCTGTCTCGGGAATCGGTACAGACACCGGGTCACCATAGACGGTGGCCGAGGAACTAAAAATCATCCGCCGCACGCTCGCGGCCTCCATCGCGCGCAGCAGCGCCAGCGTACCGGCCACGTTGTTTTCGTAGTAGGCCAGCGGTTTTTCAGTGCTCTCGCCAACGGCTTTCAGGCCGGCGAAGTGGATAACGGCATCAAAGAGCGCGTCGCCGTCACCCTGGAGAACCGAGCGCATCGCAGCCTCATCCCTGATGTCGGCTTCGACAAACGACACCGAGCGGCCAGTCAGCCCCTCCACCCGATGCAACGACTCAGGCGAACTGTTGCTGAGGTTATCCACACCCACCACGTCGTGACCTGCCGCAAGCAGCTCAAGGACCGTATGAGAGCCGATATAACCGGTGGCACCGGTGACCAGTAGTTTCATTGGCGTGTTTTGCTTCCTTTCAAACTGGCTCTCAGCGTATCAGAGCCCGGTTGCTAGGGAATCAGGCGGTTCGCTTAACCGCCGACACAAATCACCCACATCCGCTACAATCGCACGGTCCAAACGGATCTTGGGGGCCGGACTTTCGTGACAACCGATCATTCGCAGCGGTGGCTTGAGCACACCTTAGGCTTTGCCATTTTTCTGTTGCCAGCAATCGCATTTTTGTTCCCGACCGGCTACTCGGTTGGCCCCGTGCTGCTGTTGATCGGTGCGATCGCCTATCTGGTTGTTCATCGCGGTCAGCACCGCTGGTGGGCGGATTTACCAACGCCGGTGCAGTTGATCGTTGTCGCCATGGCCACTTACGCCATCGTCTGGATGACCGACGGACTCATCCGAGGCGAGGGCGTGCGCGACATGGACCGGCCCAGTCGGTTTTTGTTCGCGGCCTTTTGCCTGTTGATCATCGCGCATGCCCGCGTTCATGCCGCTTGGCTGTGGGCCGGGCTTGCCGTTGGCGGGCTGGGGACTGGGGCGCTCGCTATCTGGCAGAAATTGATTGAGGGCGCCGCTCGCGCCACCGGCATGACGCAAACGGTGCAGTACGGCAACCTCAGCATGGCGGTAGGGCTAACCTGCTTAGCCGGACTGCCCTGGGCGTTTGCGCGGGCTTCGCGGCGGGCTAAAGCCGGATGGGCGTTTGGGATGCTCATCGGCGGGCTGGGCGGGGTGCTGGCGGGTTTGCTCTCCGGCACGCGCGGATCATGGTTTGCGCTGCCAGCGGCGCTGCTGGTCGGGCTCTGGGCCGCCATTGAACTGCGCCAAGCCCGGCGTTACTTACTGATTGCGCCTGTACTGCTGGCCGGTTTTTTCACCGCGCTATACAACATCCCAGAGACTGGCATCCAAAGCCGCTTTGATACTGCCGTTTCCGAAATCCGAGGTTACTTCGTCGACGGACAGAAAAGCGGCTCGGTGCCCTATCGCCTTGAGATGTGGAAAGGCGCGTGGATTATCTTTACCGAAAGCCCGCTCATCGGCCATGGCGAGATCGCGACCCTCGAGCGGCTGAAGGAACTGGGTGACGAGGGCGTGATCGAGAGAGGCGCCTCGCGATTTACCCAAATGCACAATGACTGGTTTGATGTACTGGCCGAGCGCGGGCTACTCGGGGCGGTGATTCTATTCGCCGTTTACACGCTGCCCATGGTTTGGTTTTTTGGGTATGCGAGGGGAATGTGGGGTGCAGGGCGGGGCCCCGGCGACCCGAGCAGCAAGGCAACAACACGCAACCAGCACCTAGAAACCATCGGCCATGCCGCGGCTGGCATCACCATGCCAGCGGCTTTCCTCGCCGCCGGGGTCGGCCAGGTCAACTTCACCCACAATAGCGGGGCGATGATGTACGCGTTCATGACGGTGGCGCTGGTCGGAGTTAGCATAAGAGCCAGTCGGCGATAACGCTCCCCGCCAAAACGCGCTACGCTAAGCGCTATGCCAAACCGGACGCTTTACTACGACGCCTCTTGCGGCCTGTGCCGGCGCGAGATTGACCACCTCCGCCCACGTCTGACCGCCGCAGGGGTCACTCTCACTGACATCAGTGGGCCAGAGTTCAAACCGCCTGCCGGCTATACCCTAGCCGCCATGATGGAGCGCATCCATTTCCACGACGGGCAAGAAATGCTGATCGGCTTTCCGGCAACGCTCGCCTACTGGCGCCTGGGCGGGCCCACCCTAAAAACCATCGCAACAGTCTTCAGACTCCCTGGCCTCTTTCATATTGCCAATTTCGCCTACAACCGCTGGGCGGCCTGGCGGATTCGCGGCCAAAACTGCGAACCGCGCTGAACCACTAAGTCGCTAAGGCACTAATCCGTTCGCTAGCGATACGCCCCATCATGGCTGCCTACATTCACCGGAATGATCTTTTCCTCTTCAATCAACAGCTCAAGCGTGATGCGGTAGGCGAGATTAATCGAGACCGAATGCAATCCTGCCAGGCGCCCCTGCAAGGCATGAAGGCGTAATGCTTTTGCCTTGTTGCAAGTGATTAGGACCGGCAAACCCGAAGGTCATTAAAACGTCATCATCGGCCACAAAAAAGGGCCGGCAACCTGAGGCTGCCAGCCCTTGTATATACGAAAAGATACACGAGCGGATTAACCGCGAACTGCTTCCGGGTTATCCAAATACCACTGGTATGTTGACTCGATCCCCTCGCGCAGGCCGATACGCGCGCGCCAGCCCATGGCGGCTAGGCGTGAGACATCCAATAACTTTTGCGGGGTGCCGTCGGGCTTGCTAGGGTCCGTGACAATACGGCCTTTGAAGCCCGTGACCTCGGCGACCAACTCGGCCAACTCGAGTATGGAAATATCCTCACCCACACCCACATTGATATGACTGGGCATCGGCTGAGTATTGGCGGCATAGACATCCGCCGGTAAGTCCAGCACAAACAAAGCCGCCTCGGCCATGTCATCGACATGCAGGAACTCACGACGCGGGGTGCCGGTGCCCCAGATTACCACTTCTTTAGCGCCGGCCTCGGCCGCCTCGTGAAAGCGCCGGATCAGCGCCGGCAGCACATGAGAATGCTGTGGGCGGAAGTTATCGCCAGGGCCGTAAAGATTCGTCGGCATCACGCTGCGGTAATCGATGCCGTGGCTCTGGCCGTACTGGCGGTTGTAGCTCTCACAAAGCTTAATGCCGGCGATCTTGGCGATGGCGTAAGGCTCGTTGGTGGGCTCCAGCACGCCGGTCAGCAAGGCCTCTTCGGCCATCGGCTGAGGGGTCTCGCGCGGGTAAATGCAAGAGCTACCCAAAAACAGCAGCCGCTTCACCCTAGCGGCAAACGCCTGATGGATGACATTGGCCTGCATCATCAGGTTGTCGTAGATGAACTCAGCGGGGTAGGTGTTATTGGCGTGAATGCCGCCCACTTTGGCGGCGCCCAAAATGACGACATCCGGCGCCTCGGCGGCCATAAAGTCACGCACCGCCGCCTGATCGGTGAGATCCAGCTCGGCGTGCGTGCGGGTGATAAGCTCGGTAGCCTCGCCGGCGGCCTGCCGGGCCTCAAGCTGCCTAACAATCGCCGAGCCGACCATGCCGCGATGGCCGGCGACATAAATGCGGGTCATCGGCCGCCTACCCCTCCACCGATACCGGCACATCCAGGCCGTGCGCTTTGAGCAGCGCATGGCGCTGGGCGATTTTCAGATCCTCGGCGACCATTTCGGTGCACATTTCACGGGCAGTGGTCTCCGGCGTCCAGCCGAGTTCGCGCGCAGCTTTTCCGGGATCTCCTAATAGAGTCTCAACCTCGGCGGGGCGAAAATAACGCGGGTCGATACGCATGATGACATCGCCGGGCTTCACGGCCGGCGCATCGTCACCGGTTACCGACTCCACCACCGCCTGTTCCTCAAGCCCCTTACCTTCAAACCGCAGTGCAATCCCCAGATCCTCAGCCGCCCAGCGGACAAAATCACGCACCGAATGCTGCTGACCAGTGGCAATCACAAAGTCCTGCGCGGCCTCCTGCTGCAGCATCAGCCACTGCATACGCACATAGTCACGGGCATGCCCCCAGTCTCGCAGCGCATCGATAT
The DNA here is from genome assembly GCA_965243155.1 of Spiribacter sp. Lineage (GTDB taxonomy): Bacteria > Pseudomonadota > Gammaproteobacteria > Nitrococcales > Nitrococcaceae > Spiribacter. The sequence goes on from CBDEUE010000003.1 coordinate 497,891, forward strand.
TGCCCATGTACAGGCAGTCCTCGAGGCCTTGGGCGATATGCGCGAGGCCCCGGGTGATCTTACGCGTAACAAAGGTCTCGCCACGGCGCGGGGACTCGTGGTTAAAGAGAATCCCGTTGCAGGCATATAGCCCGTAGGCCTCGCGGTAGTTCACCGTAATCCAGTAGGAGTAGAGCTTCGCGGCGGCATAGGGTGAGCGCGGGTAGAAGGGCGTGGTCTCGGACTGTGGGGTTTCTTGCACCAGGCCATAGAGCTCGGAGGTGGAGGCCTGATAAAACCGGGTCTTCTCCTCACGGCCTAAAAAGCGAATCGCCTCGAGCAAACGCAGCGTGCCCAGCCCATCGACATCGGCCGTGTACTCCGGGGCCTCAAAGCTGACTGCCACATGGCTTTGCGCGCCGAGGTTATACACCTCATCGGGCTCGACCTCGCAGAGAATGCGAGTCAAGTTCGAGGTATCGGTCAGATCGCCATAGTGCAGTTTGAGGCGGGGGTCAGGCTCGTGCGGGTCCTGATAGATATGCTCAATGCGCTGAGTATTAAACTGTGAGGCACGGCGCTTGATGCCGTGCACCTCATAGCCCTGCTCGAGCAGGAACTCAGCGAGATAGGAGCCGTCTTGGCCAGTGATACCAGTGATAAGTGCTTTTTTCATGGGGTTAGTTAAGCGAAATCCTAGGGCTACCGTCGGCTGCCAGCAGAATCATTCACTGTAGAAAACGGATTCTTTGGAATGATCTTCAATAAACTCATGGCGAACCGTCTGCTCAAGCGCCTTTTCTAATGATACGGGCGGAACAAAACCAGTATCTTCTACCGCACTGCCATAAACTGAATTTGCACAAAACTTCTTGACGCGTATTGAACTGATCGCGAAGCGCTTTCCCGTCATCGCAGCGACAACATCAAAAGCCTTACCAATCGAGTACCCCACTAGGTAAGGCAGTCGAATCCTAATTTTTTCAGACTGCCCCAAGACTCGTTTCACGATTCCCACCAATTGATTCATTGTGAAATCAGGATTGTCCACATAGTTGTAAATATGCACCCCCGGTTCAAATGAAAGGCTATGCTCAATAAACGCTGCCACGTTCTCGACATACGCTATCGACTTGCGATTCTCGCCTTGACCCACCATCACAAAGTGCCCTGAAGCAATCTGTCGCAGCAGACTAAAAACATTCCCTCGATTCTGCTCACCGAACACCACTGTCGGACGAATGATTACTAGGGTGTGCTGCTCCGGCGCCTCAGCCTGCCACTCCCGAAACACCTGCTCGGCTTCATACTTGGATCGACCATAATCGTTAAACGGTCCGATCTCACCAGACTCAACCGTCCCTATTGGTGCGAAGCCGTATACTGCAACTGTACTGGTGAAAACAATTGTGCGCACGTTTTTTTCACGCGCAACAGTACACAGATTTCGTGCACCCACCACGTTTACCTCGTCGTAAAGACTTACAGGCAGAACATCGTCACGGTGTTCTGCCGCCAGATTAATCAATGCTGCGCCCTCGGCAACATGGGAACGTAGTTCTTCTAGACAACGAACATCGACTAACACCGTTTGCGAAGGAAACGCTGAACTAGAAGCCTTGTCAAGAATTTGAAAGTTTATATCCGAGCAAACAAGACGCTCGCAGAGACGAGTACCTATAAAACCACTGCCGCCGATCACAGATAACAAAGCTCGCACCCTTTTCTCCAACGGTAATAAAATTAAATGTTGACATGACTATTACACTGATCCCTACACCGAATCCTCCAGCCATGGATTTTACTTACAAATTCACACATACACGCAAGCAAATTAAATTGGAAGTATCCCCAAAAAATTTTTTACTGTCTTACAAGCCCATGCAACATCCGCGAAAAAATAGTATCTGAGGCCTCAATCCCCGTTTCAAGCAAATTGAATAGCGCTATAATTTCAATCTATCTTTAATCAAACTTAAGGCGGAAACATAGAGAATCCTGTACTCATAAAAATTTATTTATTTATCATGTCAATAATTTCACGAACTAAGCTAATTCACTTCATTCTTTCATAATGAGGAAGAAATCCGGTCGAAATAAGCCAGCCATTTTCGGTGAAAAACGTTCCAAGAAAAAAGCGCCTCTTTACGGCGCTTACCATTACATCCAAGATAACGCCTAAGAGATTCTTCATCCCACATCCTCCGGATAGCGGCTGCTAATGCAACGGAATCTCCTGGAGGAACTGTCAGCGCAACTTCGTTCGCCGGCGCTACAAAGTTAACGCCATTTTTTAGCTGCGTATTTATTATAGGCTTCGCAAAATGCATTGCTTCAACTTGGGTAATAGCAAAAGCCTCTGAAGAGGTGGTTGAGGGCAAAATAAACGCCTCACAAAAAGCCAGCAAATAATATTTCTCCGCATCACTGACCTGACGGTTAATAAAAGATACATTCCGAAGCGCATGCTTCTCGATATGGTCCCTAACGTCTCCGCTCAACTGCCCTGCACCAGATATAACGAATTGAACGTCTGGCACTTCTCGGATCGCATGCAATAAAACTTCGATTCCCTTGTAGTTTGCCAAACGTCCGAGAAACAACATGTAGCGTGACGGCAAAACTGGTGCCAACTCAAAATTGTGGGCAGTCGTAGACGGTTTAAGATCAGGGAAATCACGCTTAACGCAGAGTGAGATCACATCTCTAGCATGTTGGCTGTGCGGAGTTAACTTCAACTGTTCGAGCAAAACTGGTGTTGTCGCCACAACAGAAACACGCCCCAGAATCATACGCCGAATACCGTCATACAGCTTCGATACCACCCGCGGCATAGCTGGGATGGCGTGAACTAAAACAACGACCCGCTTGCGAAAAAGAAATCTTAATAAGAAAAGTGCCGGGAGTAACGTCGGGAACGGCTCCTGAAAAAGGATTACGTCTGCGCGAAGACCGGCGCGAAAAAAGTACCAGTTACCAAAATGGAGAACCGGGGCTCCACGTACTTTAAACAGCATTTTCAGCCCCAAAAACTTGTAGATCTCCCTCGGTTCACGGCGACTTTCGCTGGCTGCTGCGATTACAGTGACCTCATAATCCCGATTCGAAAGGACATCAAGCAAGTTTCGCGTCACTGCTTCGATGCCACCAACGGAACGTGGATCGTAATTACACTGAATTAATATCTTCATGCCCAGTCGCGACTTATTACTCTCCGCACTAAGCCCTCCAGCTTAAACCAACTGCGCAAACCCAGTGTCTGCCACTTTGTATGGTTCAGATAAGTGCTGCTAACTGCCGTCAGACTTTCGAGCTGCCTCTTCGATCTCTCTGCGCTCCATTTATGAGGAAGCGAGGCACCTCCAAGGTGTGTTATTAGAAGGTTGGCGTTTACCTCCGATCTTATATTGAGGCGATCATGAAGGAATTGAAACAAAACCTCTTCCATGTAGATAAATGATACAAAATCAAATTGCCGTCCAAACCGGCGTAACGTCCGCTCAGTCATAACGAAACAGCACGCGTCTACGGTAAAACGGTCGTAGTTAATTTTTTCTATTGGTGCCGCAAATGGGAAGAATTTTGAATAAAGACCTCCGTCATGTATACGGAACATAAGGCGTAAGAAACTGAAGCGCTTCCGAAACAAAGAGGCCTGCCAACTACCATTTGGTGTTCGGATCATTGGACCGACAATTCGGTCATCTAATGGAATTTCAATAAGTTTAGGAATAAAATCCCGTGCAAAGATCACATCGTCATTGCTAAAGACGTAAATTTCATCATCATCTGCGGCCTCATATGCATATAGAAATCGGTCGAATCTAAGCATTATCCCGGTAGACCCCTCCATCGGCACAATTCGAACCGGCACCCTACAGGTCGGATCCTTTGGAATCGTGGAGGCAACCTCAGCAGGTATTTGCGTAAGAATAAAGACCGTGACAGGCTGCTTGGCTGTGGCCGCACTAGTGAAAATAGACTCTAAAGTCTGCACTAAATGCTGGCCGGTCTTAATGCATGTCAGCACCACGTTAGTTCTCATCATGTTACTTTTAACAAGCAAGAAGTAGGGGACGAACTAGAGGCATGAATCTGATTCCGCCGATTTATAGAGTCAAACTGAGCTCATAATTATTGAAAGAAGATTTAAATTGATCCATCAGGCAGCAATAATGACTCCTGTTGCTAGGCGCGTCTACGATTGTAGTACTCAATTGCCATTGGCCGCAGATCCATTGGTAGCGTAGTACTAAAATTTTTTGGTCGAATATACTCAAACGTACCGTAGTTCTGCAAATTCCACAATATATAGATGTTATTGAAATGCTGTTGTATCGACCTATGGTACGAGCACAGCTCTCTTAAATCTCGAAAGCTTCCAAAGGTAGTTGTCATTGATCTTTTTTGGCGACAAGTTCCTGTTGTCGCTGTATCGCCCCAAATGACTGCAGTAACCCTCAATGTACTGCACTAGATCCAGTCTAGCTTCTGCGCATGTGAAATAGATTTTCTTTTTGACTCACTCAAGCTTCAGGCTTGAGAAAAATGATTCCGCCACCGCATTATCACGGCAGTTACGTCGCCCGCTCATGCTAACTTCTAACTAATGCGCCTTGAGAATGTCTAGCCAGTCTCGGGCTGTATATTGCACCCCGTGGTTAGAATAACTTGTCACCGCAAACCTAGTTTGACCGTTTTGGGGGTGCGGCAAAAATCTTGGACTACTCTGGAGGTAGTTCATGTATTCCTACGAAGAGCGTCGGGTCGCAGTCGAGCTGTGGTGCCAATTCGGTGGCCGAGTGGCAGCGACGGTTCGAGGATTGGCGTATCCGTCCATCAAGCAGCTTCGTCGTTGGAACCGTTATTTTCTCGAGCACAACGAAATTCCTAAGCTTGGGGCGGCGGTGGCCTCGCTAGACCGCGGAGCAACGCTAAAAGGCCGTTACTCACTATTTCTGGAGTGACCCCTTTCAGAACTGCACAGGTTAGAGTGCAGAGGCCAGGAGGGTCTCATGAGCAACGAACCACCCGTCAAACGCTGGACCGCCAAGCGCAAGTCAACAGTGGTAATCGATATCTTGAAGGGCAAGACCACGCCTGTTGAGATCGGCCGGCAGCATGACCTCACCGTTGCCAAGGTCGAGCGTTGGGTCGAGGAAGCCGAGTGAAAAATGGAAAACGGCTTTCGCCCCCGACCCAAGGACGTGCGCGAGCAATATGAGAAGGAGCTGGAGGAGACCCGGGAGGCGCTCGGGGATGCTCATCTTCAGATCTACGCGCTACAAAAGTATTGGCGCCTGCTCGACGACAAGGAGAACTCGTGAGATCGCTGCAGGCAGAGCTTCTGGCCGAAGGTCATCTCGTCTCGCCCAGCAAGCTCTGTGGCTGGCTGGGGGTCCCCAGGCCGTCGACTTACTAGAAACCAAAGGCCCGGTCAAAGGTCACCGATCAAGCACAGCTTGCAGATTACGGGTAGGCAGGGGCGCAAGCGGCCCCAAGGTTTTAGGCCCCGGGCCAAGGCGCTGTCATCGGTGACCAACGGCCCGATGAGCATTGGGCGACGGATATCTGCCATGTCTGGTGCGGTCAGGACCGGCGGAGTGCATTGGCTGCCGTGATCGATTGTTGTATGCGCGAGATCCTCGGCTGGCACTTATCTGGCAGCGGCGCTACGGCCACCGCGGAGGCCGCGCTCGAGGAAGCACTGATTAGCCGCTTGGGGCACTTGCAGCGCGTTGAGGGGCCGCTGATGCTGCGACCGAACAAGGGGCTGTGTTTTCCTCGAAGCACTACAACAATTCCCTCAGGGCGTATGGCTTGAACCAGGAGTTCATCCCGCCCTACACGGCGGAGCAGAATGGCCTGATGGAGCGGTTCTTCCGATCACTGAAGGAGGAGTGCATCTGGCAGTATCGGTTCGAATCGCTGGCTCATGCCAGGCATGTCGTCGGGCAATGGATCCGCGTCTACACCAACGAACGGCCGCATCAGTCTTTGGGCTATGCGGCACCCAGTGCACTCCCTGCGTTACCATCAGCAGGTGAGCATAAACCTGGGGGTCATTACAGCCAGACATAAAACCCGCTGCGATGAACTTCGAGAATGCGGCACATCGTGGTTATGTGATACTTATGCTGTCGAGACTCAATGAACCGGCACCTCGCTTCGACTCTTGCGCGACGTACCGAGCGGCCACCTTTAATATGTCGCGCTCCTGCGTGACACTTTTAAGCTCCGTCTTTAGCTTCCTGAGCTCTTCCTGACCGGCTCTTGCAGCCTGAATCGCTCCGGACCCCGGGCCCTAAAAGTCTTGATCCAGTAATACAAACTTTTGTTGCTGATCCTAAGTCGACTGGCCACATCTTAAACCCCGTGACCGGCTTCAGTGAATTGGCGAACCGCCTCGACTTTAAAGTTCCTTCTGTATCGCTTTCGATCAATATACGTAACTCCTCTCGTGAGGGAATTCGCTATCAAACGCCCTTCAACCTAGGTCCATACCAATCTTGAGCATTGTTACCCACACACTAATTAACAATTTTTTCCATAATCGAATCAAGAAATTTATGCGAGACCAATATACCTTTTTCTTTCCAAAGAAAGACATAGACCAATGAACAACCAAAGAGGTATATCCAACAACAAACTACCTGTAAACTGTCCATAAACCATTAGACATATACAGCCCACTGATGCCATATTTCCAAGAGGACTCGATCCGTAAACACGGAATGCTGAACGAATGCCGATCGCTAGGATCGGGACCATCGTAATCACACCAATCACCCCACCTTGCAAACTGACTTCCAAAAACATGTTATGGGGATCATACCGAAGGCTTTGATGAGTTGCGAATCCAGAACCGAAAAGCGGTGACGAAACAAAGCCTGCGAAAAGATCTAAGATTATAGAAATTCGGTTTGTCCTCTCAGAAAAAACCTCAATTATTTCAAAATAAAATCGGTGGTAGAGATTGTTTATACTTAGAAGCAATCCAGCCGTGGACGCAAAAATAAAAAGAAACAGCGTCTTTCTCAAGGCCGACCCTGAATCTTTTAGAAATAAAAAAAATACGGCTGCCCCAATACCTATGAATGCACTTCGTGATTGAGTTAATAAAATCAGCAATATTACAGTTGTCGCACTAATAAGCACCAAGACTCGTCTGCTCATCGTATGAAAGTAGACAGCGAGGAGGAATGCGGCGATTGGGAGGTAATTCAAGCTGCTTGTTAACTCATTGTCAAGGGAAATGCGCCCCATACTGCCAAAGTTCGAAGAAAACACTCGCTGGAGCACCGTGACGAAGAAGTATGTAGCCACCAAGGGCCCGAGCCATACAGGTAATGTTACATTTGGATGAATTCTTTTACATGCAATTATCGCGCTAATTATAACACAAAAGAAAGCCATATAATATTTTTCTGGATACTCTAATTTCTGCAAATGAAATAAATAATTTGCCATCAGACCTAAAAAAAATAAAGCGTATAGAGATAGATAGCGAATATTAACGTAGGTTGAATTTTTATTTATGCCGTGCACGGCAAAAATCAAGGTCATTAATAGTAATAACGCAGCCCGCGAAATACTTGTTGCCCCGTGACCTAAGACAGCTATCCATTCTGCTTGAAATAAAACGAACAGCGAAGAGCAATACAGAATAATAAAAAATGCAACATTACTTAAGTGCAGCATAATTTTCCTGTTTTAATTCAGCAATTTTTAAGGAAATATTTTGGTATAAAATATAAACTTGACCTCTGTTGTCATAGAGCCTGCATACTTCTTTGCCTTCATGCAGTTCCGCAAATCGAGAAAGACGCGATCCCCTCGTCACCCAAACCGGTATCCCAAAGCGCACTGCATTACAGAAAACACCTGAGAAATTGTCGTATTCAGGCCGAAACGCGCACCAAACAGATTGTGCCGTCACTAGGGCACGCTTAAAATCAGAATTACTCAGATGGCCCTCCACAACATGGACACGTCCAGAATTCCATAACGCGTCATCTGGCAAGTCTCTCGAACGACGACCTTTGGCTATCGCAATTATGTCATTTCTAGAACTAAATAGGTTGATAAAGGTTCTGATGTTGCGAGACTCGGAGAAAGCCCCAAGGAAGACGACCTGATCTGGCAAACGGCCTGGTGGGAGCACGCCCCGGTTGCTATAACCGTTATAGCAATCTAGTGTTTGGAGCTCGAAAAATGCAGGGTCATGTATGCTCGCATTAGTGAGCCAAGCTAGGCGTTCCTCGACTTCGTGCGGCATAATAGAGAAGGTTTTGATTAGGGGCGCATCCCGCAAAAATCGATAAAAAAAGAACCGCGCCGACGCCTTCACACCAGAACGATCCAGCACGTGTTCAGCACGAATCGTGACAACTAAAGTACGGCGCAGAATCAAGGCCCGCATGATGGCCAGAAAGGTTGCAAAAATTAAGTAGTCATCGGCAGTGGACATAAGAAGCCGGCTCGCTTTTATACCCCGCAAAAAAGCTGAGACCCTGCCAATTTCAGCCAGATATAAGACGTGTGGATCGACCCTTACCCCTGAGAAATAGGTGCAATAGCCGATCCGGTGGCCGTTTCTGGCACTTTCTAGAATCAATCCAGCAAACCTTCCCAAAGCGTTGCTCGTACCTCAGGGCGATATTTTTCAGCCATTTCAATTAGACGCCCTCGCAATCGCCTCTCTTCCTCAAGTTTAAGATTGCGAAGATGGAAAAGCGCCCCTTTCAGACCGTCAACTCCTTCGTCGACATTGTAGAGAAGAGGATATTCCGGCCAACTACGGAAAATTGTCTCAGTTCCATAGGTTCGAGTAGCTACGATCAATACACCGGCTGCCATAGCCTCTAACAGGACAATTCCAAAAGGTTCGAATGCATCGCTGGCAAGGATTAGAGCACGATATTTTCCTAAATTTCTCTTTATCCAGCACTTGCTTTGTGGTCCAAGACAGCGAAAGGATGTCAGGTCTTCGCCGACTTGACGCGGATCCATCTTAAAAGGGCCGACGAGGTCCAGCTCAAAGTCCGTAGCCTTAGCAGCATCTATAATTTGGTTGACATTTTTGTAGGGTGCAGGCCGCCCGAGGTATATAAGTCCTTGCCGCTTGGCAGTCCTAATGTAGGAGTCCACATCTATGGCATGCTCAACTAACACCGTCGGAAGATGTTTTGAGAGGTTTCGCTCTGCTGAGAGTGAAACCACGCCGGCTACATCAAAGAATAGGCTCGCAAAACGTAGATTAGTTTTCACCAAGAGGCGCATCGGCGACCTCAATGTCTCGACTGGGACCGAGTAGGAAGTGAAAAGCACTCGACGTCCTCGTCGCCACCAAAATAAACACAGCAAGACGAAATAAGTGCTCTCTGGAGGAAAGCCATATATGTATACGCTAGCCTGTGGGTGATGAATATAGCCTCGTAAAATGGACCAAAGCCTCGCAAATACGGTACCTAGCTTATCTTTTCGCTTTACCGCCTGTCCCACCATAAATAATGGATCACAAACAAGATGGGCACATACCCGCTTAGAAACGGCCAGAAAATGAGACTCATCCCCATAGCGGTGAAAAATTACGACATCCTTCGGAACTTGTGACATGGTCACGAAAGCTTTCCCATCAAGCGCACAGTTTGAAAGTAGAAATTTCAGCGGTTATCTGTCGCCGGAACTCCGCCGGCGGTTTCCGTCCGAGCGAATCATGTGGTCACTCTTCATTGTAACTGATCAACCATGCCGCGCTCAGCCCTCCTACCTGGCTTACAGTGATGAACAGATACGGGTTCAATAATTCGGTTCGGTAGGAGCGCTTTAACCGCTCGATGTAGGCGTTCTGATTGGGTGTTCTCGGTTGGATATAAACCAACTCAATATGATTAACCTGGCACCAGTCGATGAAGACTTGAGCCAGCATTTCCGGGCCATTATCGACCCGGATACGTTTTGGTTTGCCGCGCACAGATTTTATCTACTCGAATCCTCAAACGACACGTGCTGCTGCAGGCAGTCATGTATCAACAACAATCGCAAGTGTCCAAACCCGGATCATGTACTGAGCCGCCCAACGCCTGTCAAACGGCCTTAGAATTTTCCCAGAAGATCCTTTATGGCTCGGTTCTCAAGCGCCATATCGACATACATCTTCTTTATTCGATCCTGAACATTCAGTTATACGGTTGCTGGCTTGAGGTTTGAGCAGGCATCCGTACCACCCTGATCCAGCAGTCGCAGAAAGGCGAATAATATCCAGCGCCAAAAAACCACCAGCCACCGCATCAGCCAGCGGATGTTGAACCCGGCGGCGGCCAGTATCGGGTTCATGGCGTTGCCTAGGGCGCCTTTGAGGAAGTTCCGACGCATTCAGTAGTCAACCTTCGCGTGGCCAATGCTGGGCTCGACCGCTTGGCGGCGCTTGAGCAGCCGCTTCTCCGCCTTGCTCATGCACTTGGGGTTGCCGCGGTGGAGGATGCGGATGCCGTCAACTTCCCTGCCACGGTAGCCCAGATCGACGAGGGCGGTCTTAACCGGCATACGGGTTGCCCCGGAACGAGCGGGCGCCACCGATCAGGCTTTTGTGGGCAGTCACCGCGAAGCTCGCCTTCACGCCGAACTCATAGGGCTGGCGGGCCTTGCCCTTGCTGATGCACTCCACCTCCGGGGCGTGGAAGGCGTAGCGCTTGTTCTTGCTCTTCATCTTTTGCTCTTTCAGGCGCCGGGCGCGGCGCATGGTCTCGGCAAGCTGGGATCTGACCCAGGGTGGCCTTGCGGTCGATGTCACGCAGCAACTGTCCAACGAGGGTGCGCTGGCGCATGATCACGCGGCGCATGCGCTTGTACTGCCGGGCGTGGGCATAGTGCCCGGCCTGGCGATTGAGCCGCGGGCCGGTGCGGGCATAACCCTGACGCAGCTTAATGCCCGCCTCGGCGGCACGCTCGGCCAGCTTCGCTCTTGCGACCTCCAGCAGTCGGCTGTCGGTAGAATGCGCGACGTTCTTCTCCTGCACCGTGGTGTCAATGGAGACCGCTCGCAGTTCGCGGGGTCGGATGGCCTTTAAGGTTTTTGCCGCTTCAATGGTCTGGGCGAGCAGTTCTTCTGCGCCGGCTTCATCCAACCAGTCGCGTCAGCGCGTGAGCGGTGAGGGGTTGCATGGTAGTTCATGCTGGAAGTAAATCTCGCCGGTGAAATACTGCATTTACGGCGACTCCAGCCACCTCTCGAGGACTTGGTCATCGGAGAGGTTGTAGGCGCACTTCAGGTACAGCAGCCCCACCATCATGCGAACCGGCAGTGAGGCTCGCCCCGCACCTTCCGGTCTCGGCTGCAGCAAGTCAGAGACCTGCTCCGACCATGCCTTCCTAGGGCATCGCATCCACAAGCCGGACCAGCGGATGGTTGTGCCGAATAATCTGATCCCGACGAGCCCGAAACAGATCGTCGCTACGGTGTTGCTGCTCATCACTCGGCGAAGGTCGATGGCGCATCAAAAACCCATCCGATTTTGCAAGAAAGCTGGTCATATTGTCCCAATTTCTTGCAATCACTGCGAGCCAAAGTCACCGGTTTATGCAGCATGATCAGAGGGTTGGTATTGTTCAGGGCCGACTACTTATGACCTGTACGCTATGTGGGGAAGCTTAAGAATCCTATGGGGTAACGTATCGTTAACATCACTTACAACAGCGGCCCTTCAAGGACATTGCTCCCCCATCCTTCTCCGACAATCGCGGCGGTTCCCCGCCAATCAACGGCCACATAATACCGATCGCCGGATCATTCCAGCGAATTGTCCGCTCGGCCTGTGGGGCATAGTAGTCGGTGCACTTGTAATGGAACTCCGCGACGTCGCTAGTCACGTAAAACCCGTGCGCGAATCCTGGCGGGATCCAGAGCATAGATTTGTTTTCAGCGGACAAGTACTCCCCTACCCATTGGCCGTAGGTGGGCGATTGCGGTCGGATGTCCACCGCTACGTCAAAGACTTCCCCTAGGGTCACGCGCACGAGCTTGCCTTGAGCATGGGGCGACATCTGGTAGTGAAGGCCGCGCAGCGTGCCCTGTGCAGAGCGACTGTGGTTGTCCTGAACGAAGTCTACGTCGATGCCGTGGGCGCGAAAAGTCTCGCGGTTCCAGCTCTCCATAAAGTACCCGCGCTCGTCAACGTAGACTCTCGGGATGATCTTAAGCACGTGGGGAATGGACTGCGGGATGACTTCCATGCTCAGAACACCCGCTCATCGAGCATGCGCAGGAGATACTTCCCGTAGCTGGTTTTCTCAAGCCGCTTAGCCAGTATGCGGACGGCCTCAGCAGTGATGAACCCCAGCCGATAGGCGGTCTCCTCCGGTGAGCAGACCTTGAGGCCCTGGCGCTTTTCGACCGTTTCGATAAAGGTAGCGGCCTCAAGCAGCGACTCGTGCGTGCCGGTATCGAGCCAGGCCATACCTCGGCCCATGACTTCAACACTCAGCCGGCCCTGCTGCAGATAGGCCAGGTTTACGTCGGTGATCTCAAGCTCACCCCGCCCCGAGGGCTTGACCTCCCGCGCAATGGCTGGCGCATCCGCGTCATAGAAATAAAGGCCGGTGACTGCGTAGCGCGACTGCGGCTTTGCGGGTTTTTCTTCCAGATGCGTGGCAGTGCCCTCGGCGTTGAAGCTCACCACTCCATAGCGCTCAGGGTCAGTGACCGGATAGGCAAAGATGGTAGCCCCCGTTGCCTGCCGAGCCGCGGATTGCAGCAGATCGATCAAATCATGGCCGTGGAAAATATTATCTCCCAGCACTAGAGCGCTAGCGTCACCATCAAGAAAGTCCTCGGCAATGATCAACGCCTCAGCCAATCCGCGCGGCTCTGCTTGCACGGCATAGTCAATGCCGATCCCCCACTGACTGCCGTCACCAAGGAGCTCCTGGAACAACGGGGTGTGCGCCGGTGTGGAGATCACTAGGATCTCACGTATCCCTGCCATCATGAGTGTGCAGAGCGGGTAGTAAACCATGGGTTTATCAAAGACCGGCAGGAGCTGCTTTGACAGGCTATGGGTGACTGGGTAGAGCCGGGTGCCGCTACCGCCGGCGAGGATAATGCCTTTGCGTTGACTCATGATGGTTCGATGGGCAATTCGTTTTCGAGGATTTCAGCGACCACGCGGTCGACATCTTCTTCCCAGGGCGGCAGACGAACACCGAAAGTGGACTGCAAGCGTGTGGTGTCGAGGCGGGAGTTCAGTGGACGCTTAGCCGGTGTTGGGAACTCCGAGGTGGAGACGGGTTTGATGGCCTCATCCGCCACTTTCACAGGCCAGCCGCCCTCGCGCGCTTTCTCGAGCACCCGCCTGGCATAGGCGTACCACGTGGTCTCCCCGCTCGCCGTCAGGTGATACAGACCACCTTTCTCAGGCTGCTCAAGCGCCTGCTGGATCGCTTTAGCTGTGACATCAGCGATTAGCGCCGCGCTCGTTGGTGCGCCACGCTGATCTTTGATGACTGCCAGTTGATCGCGCTCTGCGCCCAAACGGAGCATCGTGCGAATAAAATTTTGCCGCCTCGCCGAATGCACCCAGCTCGTTCGGAATATCAGGTGCTTGCAGCCGCTTGCCTGAATCGCCTGCTCACCGGTGAGTTTCGTGCGACCGTAGATATTGAGCGGGGCGGGCGTGTCGGACTCTCGCCAAGGCTGAATACCACTGCCGTCAAAAACATAGTCCGTTGAATAATGAATCAGCCAAGCATCAACCCGTTTAGCTTCCTCGGCCAGGACACCGGGCGCAATGGCGTTGACTGCTTCGGCTTGATCGGGCTCCGACTCGGCTTGGTCGACGGCGGTGTATGCGGCGGCGTTAATAATAATGTCTGGTGAAGCCTCGCAGAGTCGCGACCGAAGCGAATTAACATAGCGCAAGTCCGCTTGCTGACCAATTGTGTCAATGTTTATAAAAATTGATGTGTCGTTGGGTAAAGAAAAGAGCTTTTTAAGCTCTGACCCCACCTGACCCTGGGCCCCTAACAAAAAAATTTTCATTCTTTTCTTTCAGCAATATTATAAGCAGAAAAACTCATTAAGATATCGCGTATACTCCCCATCAAGCGCACACTTTGAAAGTAGGCACTTCGCCGGTCAATTGCCGACAGAAGTCTGCCGGCGGTATCCATCCGAGCGAATCATGTGGTCGCTCTTCGTTGTAACTGATTAACCATGCCGCGCGCAGATTTTATCTACTCGAATCCTCAAACGACACCTGCTGCCGCAGGCAGTGATGTATCAACAACAATCGCAAGCGCCCAAACCCAGATCAGGTACTCAGCCGCCGAACGCCCGTCAGACGGCCTTAGAATTTTCCCAGAAGATCCTTTATGCCTTGGTTCCCGAGCGCCATATCGGCATACATCCTGTTTGTGAGGGAGCTTACGGCCACAATCAAACTGTACTCGAAAGCGTGCCGCCAAACTTCAAAATCCGACTTCCCCTACAAGCCGACATAAATAGCAGCACTGGCTTCGACGCCATGATCATTCGCTCAACGAGCGAGTAGCGGCGATAGATTCTCATCAATCAGCAGGCTCAATTGCGGTCCGTCGCAATGTCAACGCTTTGGCAGGGCTACCCGGTGCCTGGCCCATGCGAGCGCTTAACTGCGCGTAGCGCAATGCTTTTTCTGAAAGCTGCGGCTCATCCTCGGCGATCTGCTAAAACGGCACCCCTACACGAAACTGCTCATCAACCTGTACCAACGGCACGCGACTTTCTTTGAAAACCGGCACACCTGAAAACACTTCGGCCCGCCGCTCGACCATAGCGGCGCCGCGCTTGGCAATGGGCATGGCGCTCTGCGTGCTGCGCACAATCTTCGTCAGGTCTAATTACACCGGCACATCCCCAGTGCGGATTAGCTTCAGCCCCCTTCGCTGCCAGCCCCCTCCGAACGTTTTTTGGTACTTAACACCGCATTCACATCACGACGATCTACCCGATTCAACTGCACGCCTTCGGCTTCCAAAGAACCCTTAGGCCTGAAGTACACGACATCACGAAAACCCAGACGATGGCGCTTGTGCCCATCGGCCTCTGCCGTCACATGCAACACGCGTGAAAACTCCTGCCGCATTTGTTTCGGCTCTTTGGCGGCTGCAGCGGCCCTAATACGGGTTTCAAAACTCAGAGACATGGAAAAACCTCTAAATACGACTCATTGTGAGTTATATTTTTTGTCGACGGAGCTGAAGAAACAATCTGTCGGTACACCGCTGGATACTGCACCGCCGCCCGCTTGCGGGCCTGCTGCCCAAGCTGCCCCAAACGCGCGTTGCGCCAGCACCCAGTCGGTGCCTTGCACGAGATCCTCAGTCTCAAACGCCTTGGCCAGATAGCCGGTGCGGTGGCACTCCACGATGCTGGGCAATCCGCCGGTGTTGAAATCGACCACCGGCGTGCCACAGGCGTGGGCCTCGGATGCCGTTTGGCCAAATGCCTCCTGCCGCGAAAAGACCACCATCGCATCGGCGGCACTGTAGAGCACGTGCAGGATTAGGCCGTCGTGCAGGTGGCCAGTATATTGGATCGGGGAAACGAGCGACGGCGGCGAAAGCGGCACACGCTGACCGAAGACGACCAACTCCAGGCCGCGAGGGCTTGGATTACGATGCGTTGACGAACTTAGTCAAAGCTGGCCAACTAGCCGCCGGACAGCCTCTGCAACCGTAGGTCCTCAGACAACCTACGCAATCGCTGAAACATTTCGATGTTGTGCGAATCCGGCTGCTGTTTATCTCTGCGCGAGAATCGCCTCGGTAAAGCCACCCGAAAACCTATAAATTTGCTTATTTCATCCACCCGATCCCACAGATCTTCGTAATGCAGAAGCAAAGCATCCGGAGCAGAGTCCCATGAGGCAATTTGCTGTTCGTAATTTAACACGTCGCTTTCGAAGATGTCGAAGGTAGAGCCATTACCACGCAAATGAAAAATATGCTCTTCAACCCAATGTGTTCCGTACTTCTCTCCCATTAAAGAGACAGACATAGCAGACTCTAGAGGGTCGCCATAAACAAATATGTATTTTGCATCGGACCGATACTTCTCATCATAAGTATCGTGCGTTTTCAAGATCGGAGCCTTCTTTTGCCTGATCTTGCAAAGCCTATCTACATAATCCCTTGACAGCCTTAAAAGTAGAGATTGAAGGCCTTTAGGAAGCTTCGAAAATCGAGACATAATCAAAGAGCGAGCTACCTCATTTGTGAGCATCGTACTCCCGGACCTGCCTGTGCTTGCTATTACAATTTTCTTTTGACCCAAAAACAGTAAACGAACCACTAGCGATCTAATTTTCGCCTTCATGCATGACTGGACTTGATAAATAAATATTCGTAGAAAGGTACGCGTGCTGCGCAACCCCATGTTACCCTCATACCAATTCGTAAGAGGCACGCTATTCCTAATCGCTGAATAATCAAATTTTTCAAGAGATGAGACAGGCAATCGAACCCTTTTCCGATCATTTTCTGTATGCGTAGCATCGGGACCATCGCCCAGATTAGAAATTAGATTCGATGAAGGACATACTGCTAATCCATTAGCATTGAGCACTGCCACTTGCCATTGGTAATCCCAGGTATCAAGCCCTTTTTTCAGCTTTCGAATATGCGCCAATTTAATTGTGCGAGCGTGCAAAGATAACAACCAATCCGGCGCCCGAGCTGACGCCACCTCACTCAAATAAAACGGATTCCCTTGATAATAACGCCATCGATTAGACCAACTAGCCCATCCCCACACCTGAGGCAAAGACGAGAAACCAATCGAGTCACCGTTAAAGAGCTTTGCGTCCGCCCCAAAATTATTGCCATTTATATGCCAAACTTCTGGAACATTCTTAAATTCTTCAAGCGCCCATTCGCAGTAGCGGAAGAAATCTGGATGCGGCAAACAATCATCTTCCAGAATAATTCCCTGCTCCTCATGCTTGAAAAACCATGTAATGCCTGTTTGTAGACCATACTTACACCCAAGGTTTTCCTCCCGAAACAGCGTCTTCACCTCGCACGGCCAATCGACGGCCGTTGCGATCTCACGCACCCGCGCAACGCGCGCGGCCTCGCCTTCGCGATTTGCCCTTGGGCCATCCGCGGCGACATAAAGCCGCGGCGGCTTGGCCTTGCGGATGGCCTCCAGCACTTGCGCGGTTGTATCGGGACGGTTAAAGACGAGGAACAGCACCGCGGTTCGTAGCGGCGCGGATGGAGTAAATTTCTCTTTCATGTAGTTTTACCAGTCAGCAACTACTAAAAACACTCAATTGTCGGCTTCACGCCTTCTTCAAGCTCGACAGCCGGCTCCCAACCCATGACCTCCTGCGGGAGGCTGATATCCAGGTGGTGCTGTTTCGGGGTCGTCGGTGGGCAGCGGCTTGTGAATCAGCTCCGATCGGTAGCCGGTAAGTGTTTTCACCTGCTTTGCCAGTCCAATCGTGCTGAACTTGCCGGGATTGCCAAGGTTGACCAACCCAGTGAAATATTATGTATGCTGTAGGAGCCGCACGAGGCCTCGATAAGGTCATCCACATAGCAGAACGGGCGCTGCTGGGGGCCATCGCCGCATAGGATGATGGGCTCGTTGCGCAGGACCTGGACGATGAAGTTGGAGATCACGCGGCTGTCGTTGGCGTGTATGCGCTAGCCGTAGGTTTTAAAGATGCGCGCCACCTTGATGTCCATGCCGTGCACGCGGCTGTACCCCAAGAACAGCGTCTCGGCGCAGCGTAAGTCTTCGTCATTGCGGGAGCGCGGGCCAATCGAGTTCACCTTGCCCCTGTAACTTTCCGGCTGTGGATGCATTTCAGCGTTGCCATGCACCTTGCTGAGAGAGGCCTGAAGGATCCGCGCGCCAGTGCGCTAGGCCATTACCCGCATGCTAGTCGCGCCATGCAAGCTGGTCTTTCTGGTTTGCACGCATCAATTGGTAGTGAATCGGCGAGGACGGGTACGCCCCGTTGAAAACCTCGCCCACCTCAACACAGAGCGGAAAGGTCACATCATGGCGCATCAGTTAGAAATACGGTTTATCGGGCATAGGGGCAAGATTGTCCTTGGTGCCGATTAAGAAATTGTCGAGACTGATGACATCGTGCCCATCGTTCAGCAGGCGTCCACAGAGATGCGAGCCTAGGAAGACAGCGCCGCCGGTGATCAGTGTGCAAGTGCGGGGTTATCGTTTTTCATTCAAGGCACCATCAAGCGTCCAATACTTTTTCGACCCGCCAACATTAATCGCTTCCCAAAAGAGAAACCTCGACGAACCAATCCACATAGCCCGGATCGCTGCAAATCCATACTCATAAAACGACCACGAAAGGGGGTTTCCGGTTGGTAATAAACAAACGGCTCTCCAAACGTGCTCATAAAATAACCATATGGAAAAGAATATTCAGGCAAAGCAATCAGATCAGTAGCTAAGAGCAAGCTTTCCAATTCACCGTCGTCATTCGGCAAATAAACAGCATTGAGATGGGAATACAAACAAGGCCCCAAACAAATTGATGGCGTTCCCCAATAAACTGCCTCAATTCCAACCGTGGAGCCGCATGTAACAACGACATCCGCTCGATCGATTAACTCATAACTATCAGTTTGGTCATCTGGCAATAATAAATTTGCATTTATTGGCAAGTCCAAATTAATCCATTGGCTCAGTTCATCTGCATGTATTTGAGCCATGTTCGGATGAATACGAATCACCAACTCCATTTCAGCAGAATTACGAACAATGTCAATTAATGCTCTCACCGCTGAGAGCTGATCAGGCCAGCGTTCCCATTTAACAATATCACCAACAGAAGCATACTCATCATCACTTGATGAAAAATATGCAATCAACTTTTTTTCCTTTTTCGCAAAATCCAAATGACCTTTTCTTTGATTTAAAGTAAATGATTTCCGCCCATCGGCAAAACCATCTCTTTTTTTCTGAAAAAACGTTTTAGCCAAATCGACAGAACCGACCGATCTATTTACCCAAGCCTCCGCCATCCTATGCTTAACTTTTTCAAAGTCATGCGGCATGTGTGGATTCGCAGTAAATAAGTCCTTAGTCGCGCCTCTCTCGTGAATCAAATAAGGGGTTTTTGTTTCAATCGCAGCATCAAGAATAGCCCGGTTATTAGCAAATCTACCGTTAAATAAATAAACACAATGCACAGCGTTATGCCTAAGAATGCCAAGGCAATACTCATACACTGATATTCCACTCTCAAGAATTCTTCTTAGCACGACACGATGCTCATCCAGATCTGGTTTTGAGTTTCGGGTGAAAGATATTAATGACGATAGAGCAGACAATCCGGCATTATAACCCTTATACCGAAACAGTCGCAGGTTTTCCATATCAGAAAAATCTGGCAGATTCACCCTATGCATGACATCAGATTTTCGCGGCGCCAGAAACTTGTAATTTTGATTAGCTATCAATTTGGAGCCAATCACTTCAGGCGAACAAAAAGACACCCAGCTGCCTATGCCCGAATTCACAAACTCACAGTAGTCCAGGGAATGACCTAGAAAGTGATACTCAACAATATCGTCTCGATCTAAATGAATTTTTGCAAGCTCCAGTGACGTTTCAAGATGCGGCGTCGCATTTGTAGTTTCAAACAAAATTACTCTCATCTTTCCTCCACCAAACAGCCATCAACGCCAACCAATTCAGTAATCTCTTGGACCCTGACTAGGATTTCTTCTTCCCAACCCACTTCGATTAATTCCTTGAGCTTCATTTCACTTTATCAGCAGCACAGTATTATCTGGTACTACGCTGTAGACGACCGCGCATCGTACCGACAACCAAACCCACCCTTAATCTACGAGCAAACCGACCTGTGATTTCAAAACGCTCAGATCCTCCGCTCTGGTGCATTTGAAACTTAACTCGCCAAAAAAATCATAAATTATCTAAGAAATCTTTAACAAGCGCAGAGACCATTTGATCGAAATCAAATGCCGGCTTCCATCCTGTTACCGACGTGATTTTTCCTATATCCGCTATTTTAACTGGGGACTTTCTGAGCAATAACGAGGCATCAACAGAGACATGATCCACATAGTTTAGACCGAACTTTCTAAACACGGCATTTGCAAATTCTCGAACGGAATGAGCTTTGCCAGTACCGATTATAAATTCTCCAGAAACATCTGCTGACAATAACGATATCATTGCGTTAACGTGATCATACGCATAACCCCAATCGTTATGTGCGTCGAGGTCACCAAGCACCAATAGTTGTCTATTGCCTGTAGAGATTTCATATGCGGCTGTGATTAGTTTTTTTGATAAAAAATTTATCTTCCGATATGCAGACTCATGACTATACATAATCCCAGTTGAAATAAATAAATTATGCTTCTCTCTGAAGTACCTGCCTAGGTAAAGCCCTTGCAACTTAGTCAGCCCATAGAACCCTACCGGACTATATGAAGTCTTTTCATTTTGCCTAGGACCATCAGACCCATCGTAAAGAAGGGATGAGCCCGCGTAGAAGACACGAGAACTTGGTGAAAAGCGCATAACAGATTGAAGAAAATACAAATATGATTTTACATGTATTCGGTCGAATAAATCGTATTCGGCCAAATCCTCAATTGAGCCTTCCTCGGAAGAAGCATGATGTGCAGCTAGATAATAAATTTCATCGGGTTGTACGTCGGCGATTAAATCTTGCACTTGGTTCGGATCAAAAATCGTAAATTCGCGTCTTTCCCCATTTCGGATCACAAATCGCGAGTTGACACCAATGACCTCAACTCCTTTATACCGTAATACCTCCTGAAGAATTCGGCCATCCTGGCCGGATTCTCCGACGATCAAGACCTTCTTCATGTTTATTTATATAATTTCTATTTCAGGCAATGGGAAAATCAATTTTCCACCAGCAGCCAAATATTCCGCCTCTCGCTTAATAATCGAATCTTTAAAATGCCACGGCAAAACTAACATATAGTCAGGCTTCATTGATTTAACCTCATGTTCTGACATTATTGGGATCAAGCTACCTGGCGTAAAACATCCGAATTTTTGTTCATTCACTTCCGCGATCGCGTCAATATGATTTTTTGAAAAACCGCAGAACTGAAGCAAAACATTTCCTTTTGTTGAAGCCCCATACCCACAGATTCTCTTTCCTGCATTTTTGAGGCTTTCTATCAGTCTTACTAGGTCTTCCCTATGTTTAAATATTCTTTGATAAAAATATTCATATGGCTTTGGGGTGTGCAACTCCATTCGCTCTTCCTGACCAAGCAACCAGTCAATCACAGGAATATTTTCTTGGTATTTCGATTTTGAATGGCTCGCAGTGACAGCAAAGCTACCTCCATTTACGCTGTTCATCTGTATATCAATAATTCTCAGCCCAACTCGCTCCAGAAGGTTTTTTACCACTCTCAGCGAGTAATATTCCAAATGTTCATGACAAATCGTATCGTATGCGTTTTGCCTCAGCATAGCCGGCATGTAGCTTTGCTCAAAATGCCAGATTCCGTCTTTATCTAATACTTGAGATATATTTTCCACAAAATCAAGTGGATTCTCCAGATCATAAAACATTGATATTGATGTAATAATTTTACATTTTGCTTTTGGATAAATATTTTGCAGAAGTTCAGCACTGAAGAAATCTGGAATCAATTCTACATCATTTGCGTAATAATCTTTAAATTTAAGACCTGTCGGATCGATACCAACACGACGGAGGCCTTTCAGATGGTAGCTATTTAGAAGCGTCCCATCATTACTTCCAATATCAACGACAAGGTCATTATTTTCTAAAGGACAGAATTTGGTTAGATTCTGAACCTTAGTAGCGAGATGGTTAACCATCGACCGATTAAGTCCCGATCGATATCCATAGTTATCACCGTACATTTCATTTAAGTCATATGAATGACCTAATTGAAGAAGTCCAGAATCTGGACACCAGACCAAATCAAGTGGACCTACGGTGACCTCCTGATTTGTGCTCGGTGGAAAAACACCGGTCAAAGCTGAGTCGCCTAGAGTTAATACCTTGAGCAGATTTGTCGAGCCGCTTATCCGGCAAGATGTAATTTTGGAGATTTTATTTTTCATTTTTTTACCATATAAATTTATAAAACTCGCCCTGGCGATGAAGAATAACTTTTGGCCCTATAGATATCACTTAACCGATCGGAATTAGCTCTACCCGAATACTGCCGCTGTAAGGTTTTTATGTTCTGATGAAATTCTTGATACTGCTCGGTTTGATGAAGGTTATTCTGAATAATATCGATCATCCTCTGGGCAATAGATTTAAGATCACGTTCGCAATAACCAATGGGTAAGCGATCAGAATTGTAGTAATTTATACACGGATTGTTCAAATGGATAATGGGTTTTGAGCAACATATGGCTTCAAAAATAGAACCAGAGGCACTTAACTGATAACTGTCTTCGGGATAAAGGATTAATTGGTAATGAACCGGCTGATTCATCGTGTCCATTTCTTTTCGAGAAATCTTCCCTGGTTTTGAGGGGCCAAGCACATTCCGGTAGTGGCGAAGCTTCGAAGGCATATTGCCGATTAAGCGAATCTCGTAAGGTGCATTAATATCTTTTTCCTGAAGATGCATCAAGATCTCTTCTAGGCTAATAGGTAGACCATATCCAAATACAGAAAAAATGACTCTCTCACTGTTAGTGTGAGGGACTCTGGATTCAATCATTTTCCGAGGTAGTGGTATAGTTCGCCACGGCAGATCCTTCAAATAGTCGATACGTTTGGCAGTCGTCAAGATATGCTCAGAAAGTGCGATATATATGAAATTATTAGACTTATTTGGTTTCAAATTGATGCAAAAACTAGGCACCATTTTTTTGTGGATGGAATTAAATTTTTGGGAGATAAAATTTGATAGCCCATTGGTTGCACGTTGGCCTGTTGTTCTAACCATCAGTAGTGGCGAAGACCTATGTTTACGCGCAATGATGAGCAATTTACGAAACGCATCAATGAGATGTTTTTTTCCTACTCCTTTGTCTCTTGGATTGATTTGACATTTCGACAATCCCAGTGTGTTACACTGCTCAAGAATTCCATGAACGACTAGCAAAACTGGGAAGACAGGGGAGATTTTATTATCGAAAAGAACTTTCACAAGGCTAAGGATGATATTGTCAAATGAAAGGAAGACTATTTTTATATCATCTCTATTTCCTACTGAACGAGCAAGCCCTTGTAATTTAAAATACCCTTTTAAAGCTCCCCACCATATCCAATTTCTTGGCCAATCTATTGGCCTCCATTCAATTTGAGCAGTATCACTTAGTGTTTCACCTAAAACATTTCTTACGCAATCGATCTGCGTCTTCTCGGCGCAATATACAATTCTCTCAGAAGGGAATGCCATGCAGAAAAGCTCAACAAAACCAGCGTTAAATACCTCATGGCTCGCGCCTCTACACAAGGGCTCAATCAAAATGATCATTTTTTCAGGAAGCTAGTAATGATTCTTCTCAACTTAGCTTTGATTCGTTGCAGCAACGGTCGTCGATATAAATGCCCATCTTCATATCCAACCAAACCGTACCCTCGGGAATAATTGCTGTTTATAACCACGCCTATATACGCCCTCGATATGTCTTTTAATGTAATACCTCGGTTAAGGTAGTCTTCATGCTGCTCACGGGTATGGAACATTTTAAAATGCGGCTCACAGATGCGAATCTCAATGATGCCAGAGAGCTGCAACCAAAAGTTATACCAACTAAATTCATATGGTGATATTTTCATCAAATCTTGATAGCGAAATGATCTCTTCGCCATAAAATTCTCTTTAAAATCTCGCAAAACATTTGCATTTAGAACAGTATTGTTGTGGCAGGTAAGCGTTTTATAATTAGCAATGCCGAGTTCCTTTTTAATTACATTTAACAGGAGCTCGCGACCTATCCAGTATTTTTTGTAATAAAGCGGATCAACGTGTAATTCTTTATCTTCAACAAGAACCGAATATGGAATTGTTTCATCAAACATGAAATCGTTTATTCCGAAGTCGCGGATAAATTCTGAATCAGAATCAATGCAAAAATAATTTTGTGAGAGATTATGTTCCCAAAATTGAAGCTTTACAATTTCTTGGTTTATATATCCCGGCCTAATACCTCGTATTGAGTCATCATGCACAAAATCAAAGCCCATTTTTTCTTCATTTAAAACATGAATATTTACCGATTTAAAACTATTTTTAAATAACTCATAGTCTCGTGCTGGGACGACAATATGCATCGGCAGGCAATCTTGGTTATGCTTGTTGAAAGATTTAATTAGTCTTTGAGCATAAAAGAAATCACCCGAATATGTTTTTAACATAAAAGAGAATTTATACATATATCTCATCCATATTGCAATATAGGTTGAGGCGATTCCGAGTGCTCGAATTTTTTAATCGTACACGAATGATAATTGTTATCAGGTTTATTTGTCGTGTACATCTAGGGCTTAAAATCCAAGAATTCAACTGTCTGCTCTTTTAGCAATGAATCTAGACATTCTGCGTTCCGCAACGTTCCCCGACTGCGGCTCCTACGCTTTTGGACTAAGCATGAGCCACTTTCCGAAATCTCCTCTACCTTCTGAACAAAGAATCCATCTGTCGCAGTCATAGAATCCTCGCAGCTCTTTGATGTGAGATAAGTCACGCACACCCGTCCGTATCTCCGAGATTGTAAAATAAGGCTCTGAATCTTTCTTCAATTTTTCGTAACTTTGATTTCTTCCGTTCCAGTCATGAATCTCAATTATAATTATCGCTTTAGATAGAGCAGCCAAGGTGTCGGCGTTGAAAATATTGAATTCATAACCTTCAACGTCGGACAAAATGACTAAATCATCAGAAGTGATACCGTCGGAGTAGATGTCTTCATAGAAATTAGATTCAGCCCCGCTCTTGATTACAACGCTATCGAGGACACTATTAATACGTGCTGTTTCAATTAACGCAGCTCTGGCCTCTTCATCGATTTCAAAACAGTAGGATTTTTTAAAAAGTCCCGCGGCAACTACGCCAACACCATAAAAACCGTCTGCTGCGCCCAGATCCACAAAAAATTTTCTTCTCTGCGAAGCGTTTAACAGAGCAGCTTGCACTTCACACTCATATAGGCCTAGCAACATCCCTCCGATGTCTGCCTTTCCCCAGTTCGAATCACGGTTCAATTTAAAGCCACTCAATGGCCCATAGCTCACGATACCGCTCGTTAATGAGTAGAGGGTTTCTGACAACTCTATTCGTCGTTGATTCGCCCGAAAATTAAAATCGACGGTTTTTTTATTAGTATGTATTAGATTCTGGTCGCGCAGAATGGTTATAATCAAAGTAGCAGCACTTGTGAGAAGTGCGAGCACTCCATCGCGACGAAGAATTTCTCCTGCTTTTTTCTTGTATTTAGCAAAATCATTCACTAGTTCTGCTCTCATTTCTCTGTGATGTCTCTGTTAAAAATTTTTTAATCTCCTACTCACGGAAGGTCTTACAGTGCTGAAAAGAGTTACTTTTGATTGTGCTGGCGCTTGTAACCAATCGTTCTTGTCTTATACGTTGCAAAGGCAGAAACAGCTAAAACGGTAATTCCGCTAAGCGCCTTTAACGAAACAGGAAAAATTTTTCGCACTCCACGATCCTCGCGAACTCAAGCCCTGCTGCCACTTCAAGCACACAATATTTCCTCGATGTCGCGCAAGCGCTACAACATTTTCAATACTTCGCGAATGCGAGTCTTGGTACATTTCCAGCTCATACGCGGCAGGCGCTTCAAGCTTCTTCGGCAAATATCTGCTTATATCCACAAAAGCATAGGCATAAAAGCCGCAAGCCGGGGCGTAGCCTACTCGCTGCTGTACGTCACTAAAAACACCAGAATCTCGCGAATGCTACTGCCCGGCAGAGGAGGGCATGCAGTCAGCACAGCCTGATGGATTACACGGTGCTCGCGATTCAAGTCACCGTGTTGATGCGTATACTCGTGCTCATGTTGAACCCTGAGCACAATCAACCCGAGGAGCCAGACAGCATCGAGAGAGGGCAGCCCCTCCATGCCATAGCGATAAAGCTAGTTCTCAGGATGTTTCAATACCCAACCTGAATCCTGAAACAAAGGCGTAAACGATCAACCCAAAATTTCCCACTCCACAGCCGTCCCAGCCGTCATATATCGATGCATCCGCCGTCCTAGCAGGAAGTTATAATACCGCGGCACCAGTCCATGCCCCGGCCGAATCACGCGCCGGTTCTCTGGGCTTAATACGTCTCCAGCCTTCATGTCTTTGGCGATGTAGAGTGAGCGGCGGAATCGCCGTGAGGCCTGTTCGGCGTCGGTCGGGCCGTACTGGACGCGGCCGAGGGACTGCCAGGCACGTTCGGTTTCGGTGACCAGTGCAGCGAGCTCCGCAGGCTCCAGGGAGAAGATCGAGTCAACGCCGCCGTCGGCGCGCGCCAGGGTGAAGTGCTTTTCGATGACCGTCGCACCGTGGGCGACCGCCGCCACCGCCGCACCCACGCCCATGGTGTGGTCCGACAGCCCCACCTCGCAGCCGACCAAGCACCTTGTCCCAAGACCAATCCATCAACCACCCTGCCCCGTCAAGCACTCGGCTAAAATCTCTAACTCAATATCCAACGGCCCAATGCACGCCGGATGACTGGAGTCGTCCATTTCTCTTGCGGTAAAAGCAAGGCGAGTAAAAGAGGAGTCTTTGACTTTGTGATGGGACATAAGACCGATCAGAGCCGCTTGGTTTTTATCGAAGCGGGCACGAAGCTGTTTCTTTCCGTCGCCCATGCAGACTAGACCTTCGGTCACTCCGAGCGCTTGACTCGCTGACACCAAAAATGAAACGGGCGACCCATGATTGATCTCTTGATCGTCTAGGGCATACCGCTCCTCGACAGTGCCACCATTATGGGTGCGATACTCCATCGCTAATCGCTCAAAAGCCTCTGGCATTAAGGTGAGATGCCCAAGACGAAGCGATCCAAGGAATGGTTCAGACCAATCCAGCCGATAACGTAAACGAACAACTCCTGTTGCATCGTCAATCAACCATTGCTTATCGACTGGACCGATCGCGGTCTGAACTCGTGCGCCGATACGCACCATTCCTCCTGCCTCTTCGCTGATGACCGGTTCTACTTCGTTCAGATCAGTCACCTTTGGCCGACCAGGACTCTCCAGCACAAGATGGCCGCTGTAGTAGTCCGCGCCGTAGCGAATATCATCGAAGTAGCCATGATGAAGCGTGCCGCACAGCGGAACCTCACAGACTTCTCGATCCATTAGCATGTCCAAGGCTAGACCGCGCAAGCAATTGAGTCTTACATTCAGGCGCTTACCCTCGATTTCCAGCATACGGCCATTCCTCAAAACGGAAACTCCCGAAATGCCGCTGCTCAAGTGAGATGGATTGGAATCACCTTGAGCAGGCTGTGCCTTCAACTGCGCCCAATCTGAATTTTTGCCACTCCACGACCACTTAGACTCAAAACCCTTGAATCGCTCCAAGTAAGCACTCCAGCGTCCCTTAGTAATGTGCGTGCGAAAGTCACTGCTCCAGAGGTAACAAAGCTCGCGCCAATCTGACTCCTGCGCATCCACACTATCATTTAGCCTCGAGAAAATTCGCCAGCATCTCGTATTTATATCTAGATCATCACGGCCCGTCACCGCCCAACGAACGACGTTGTATTTACTCTGTTTTTTTACAGGAATCGGCTGAGCGGAAGATTCCAAACGCAGCAGCTCATCCGCCCCGCTTTGATCCGCCAAAGTTAGGACTTCACTTGGGCGAATGAAGGTTATTCCGGGCTCTGCTTGTAGTGAAGCATAGAGCCGTTCAACGCGAGCCCATTCACCGTCACCATGCAAAGGCGCTTCGGTCATATAGCGCCCCGGACGAAAATCAAACACCTCAACATCATTGCCATACAGCGGCAAAGCCCGTTGATGCTCCACACAATGGCTTCTCACGTAATCTAGGATCTCGTCGAGTTCGAGCTCGCCATGCACATAGCGCTGGAATTTCTGAAAAGCGATAGATTTGTTCCAAATCAATTGAATTTCAGAATCGCCAACCCCCTGCGCCCGCTGCGGCAGATACCGCCACTCCGGGTCCCAGTCCGCGTGGCCATGGGCCGGGTTGTTCCACTCCATGATGATGGCTCGGTAATCTGCGTCTCGATAGAGCGGCACCATCCCGCCGGAAAAAGCCTGCTCGTTGAGCAGTGCAATCTCAGGCCGAAGGCCGAGCAATCGCTCGTAGACCTCATGCCCGATGCGTAGGTTTGCGGCAGTAACTTTGGATGGAACCAGTGGTCCAATCACCTGTGCATACCCACAGCCGATCAACTCACACGGACCCTCATGGATGAGGGAACGGAGCTCCATCACCCACTCCGGGTCGAGCTCCGCAATACACTCAAGCGTGTACCCGGATAATTCTATACCGAATGGCAAATTGCGCTCTCGGGCCAGGCGCAACAGTGGCCAGTAGCAACGTTCGACAACCTTCGCACGGTCTTCTTCCTCAATGGCCGAATAAGCCAAATTGAGATGAAAGAAGTTATAAAGATGAAGAGTCACTGGTTACGGGGTTTCAACCTTAATCTCAATACCAGCAACAACCGCTTCCGCCAGGGCGACCGCCGCCCCGCGCGTCGCACCGGTGGTGATCACCACCCCGGCTCGCGCCGGGTGGCTGTCTACCGGGCCGATGCGATCGCCGGGCTTGGCGCGTAGTTCCAGATAAGCGACATCGGGATGCTCGGCGAAGGCGTCGGCGCCCTCTACCGCCGTCACCACGCCCGGTTCCGGGAAGAAGTACCGCTGCGCCACCGGCCGGTTGAACCTGGGCTGCAGGTCCGCTGGGTCCACGGGCTCGCCCAGGGCCTGGCGGATGGCGGCGCCGACCAGATCGACGCCGGTGTTGAGGGGGATCTCGTGGGTGCAGAAATAACCGCCGCTGAGGCGGGCGGCCAGTTCGATCACGTGCGGCTTGCCGTCGGTGACCACGATGTCGCCTTTGACCACGCCGTTGCGGATGCCCATGCTCAGGGCCGCCTGCTGCACCAGAACCCGAACGGCCTGCTGGGTGGCGTCGTCGAGGTGGCTCGGCAACTGGCCGCCGTTCTCGATGATGTGCGGGGCGTAACGCTCCAGGTACTGATAATTGCGGTCCGAAAAACCGGGGGTGTAGGCCACGCCGTCGATCATCAGCGACTCGGTGCTGACCTGCGGGCCCGGCAGGAAGCGCTCCAGCATCACGCGACCCGTTGGCGAGTGGTCCCTGGCCGTGGCATAGGCCCAGTCCAGATCGGTCTCGGGCAACAGGCGCAAAACGCCGCGCGAGCCTCGGCTATCGACAGGCTTGATCACCAGCGGCAGGCCCTGGGTGCTCACCAGGGACTTGAGATGGTCTGCAGAGTCGACGGCGTGAAACCAGGGAATGGGTACCGCATCAGCTGCGAAGCGCTGTTTCATCGCTAACTTGTCGGTCGCCAGCTGGGCGGACTCGAGTGGGATGCCGGGTAGATTAAGTTCTGCGACGACGCTGGCGACCGTGAGCGGTACATCGGAAGCGATGCACATGACACCGTCGATGGGGCGGATGTTGTGGTGATAGCGAGATGCGGCGGCGACAGTTGCCTCGACGTCGTAGGTACTAGCGATGAGATGATCGTCAGCGAGCGCGAAGCCAGGGGCCTCGGGGTTGGCGTCGCTGGCGATGAGATGCAGGCCCATGGACTTGGCAAGTTCTATACCTGGCACCGCCTCAATTCCGGCGCTCACAACCAAAAGGGTCTTCATTGCCACCACTGACTCCAACTCCACGCTTTAAGACGCATTAAATGCTGTAACCAAAGGTATCCAGCTCAGGCTGAACCATCGCATTGATTAGCGTCAGGACCCTTTCAGGCAATTCTGATCGGAAATCATCAGCCCGCCCACTCCGTACGTGTGTCGGGCTTTTCGACTTCATGACATTAAAGCCGGTTTTCTTTAACACATCACAAACTGCTGCATCTACTTTTGGGCTATCACCCAACACCTGATTTGCTATGTAGCGCACCGTTTCTTTTTTCTTCGATACCAAATCTTCAAACCTGACCAAGGCGAACCAATCCTGATTATTCAAGTAGCCTTCGACGTGACTTTTCCATTGAATCATCCATTTCGTGACGAAGGTATCATCCTCCATGATGCCCTCAGGACTTTTGATCCGAGCATTTGAAAAAATCTTAAAGTATTCAGGCCTCGTCACGTGATGACAGAGACTCAAATAAACTGCCCGAGGATCACGAATTAGATAGTATCGATTTTTTGGAGCATTTTTTGGATCGGCTTCCAAGAACCCCCTTAGGGATGCCGAAAGACAGTCATGTGTCCAAATGATAGAGCTATAAGAGAGCAAAGCTTCTCGCCCAACGGCAAGACGCGCGGGACCACTTGCCAAATGCACCGCGTCATTCTTGTTGTCATATTTGACCACATCAACGGTTTCATAAGATTCAAACAACGGGACCTCTTCCGGCATCCATCTAGCAATGTCAAATCGGTAAGACCTATACCCCCCCCCCGCAAACCATCAACTCTCTCAATACATTCCATAACAAGTAATTTCCGGATTTTACAAATCCATTCATTAAAACCATACAAGACCCCCCAAAACAATGTACAGAATCGCTACAACTCAAAAGTTTTGAATTGCCAAGGCATAAAATTAACCAACAATAAAAAAACGGACAAACAAGTCAGTCAAAATACATCCCACCATTGAGATTGATGGTCTGCCCCGTGATGTAGTCCGATTGGTCACTTGCAAGAAATGCAACCGTATCAGCAATGTCTTGCACAGTCCCGATCCGTGCTCTTGGGATTGCGCGCACTTTCCCCTGCCCTGCGTTCGATGACAGTTCACCAGCCGACATATCGGTTTGAACCAAACCAATGGCAACAGCGTTCGTAGTCACACCCTGATGACTGTAGAGTTTGGCCAGCGAGCGGGTGAGATTGATCAGCCCCGCCTTTGAGGCTGCATAGTGAACCTGGTTGTAACCACCCCACTGCCCACCGATGGAGGTGATGTTGATGATGCGTCCCCACCGGCGCTCGATCATCGCGGGCAGACATTCCTGTGAGCAGATAAAAGGTCCGCGTAGATTCACGGCCAGCATATGGTTCCAGTCATCGTCCGTGATGGTCTCGAAGGGCTTTTCCTGAGCAATGGCTGCGTTATTGACCAAGATGTCGACAGCGCCCCATTGCTCATTCACTTGCGCCAGTGCTGATTGGACGCTTTCCCTATCTTCAACCGACATTTTGACTGCGAGTGCACGCCCATCCAATGAACGGATCTCTTTTTGAACTAACTCAGCCTTGTTAATTTGTGACTCAAAACTAAACGCTACCTTACAGCCACACTGTGCAAGCCTGATAGCAATCTCTCGACCAATCCCTCGACTCCCGCCCGTCACGAACGCAACCTTGCCTTGAAGTATCAAGCTATCTCCCGCCCTTACGTGCGATCGCGCGCCGAGCCGCCTTCGCGATATGTGGACCAGTCAGTCCGTACTTTTCTGCCAGTTCTTCCGGTTCACCGGACTCACCGAAGGTGTCCCGGACTCCCACGAATTCAATTGGCACGGGCATTGTCTGTGTTAAAGACTCTGCCACCGCACTGCCGAGCCCACCGAGAATGTTATGGTCCTCTGCTGTCACGAGGCATCCAGTCTCTTCGGCACAGCGTTCAAGCAAATCACCGTCAATTGGTTTAATCGTCGACATGTTGACGACGCGCGCCGAAACCCCCTCTTCGCGGAGGATGTCAGCAGCATCCAAAGCGCGAGCAACCTCAACACCACAGGCAACCAAAGTGACATCCGACCCTTCTCGCAGGATCTTCCCCTTGCCAAGTGCGAATTGATAGTCCCTGCCAAGCACCCGAGGCGCTGGGCTTCGACCGGTGCGCATATAAACCGGCCCTTCATAGATCAAAATAGCTTCAGTCGCTTGCGCAACCTCCAGCGCATCCGCGGGCGAAACAACGACCATATTCGGGATAGCACGAAACACCGCCATGTCTTCGAGGGCTTGGGCTGACGCACCATCAGGTCCCACATCAAGACCCGGATGACTCGCCACAATCTTGACATTGCGTTGTGCGTAAGCAATCGACAAGCGGACTTGTTCCGTTGCCCGCAAGCAGAAGACCGCGAAAGTTGTAACAAAGGGCACAATCCCGGTATTCGCGAAGCCACCAGCGGCAGCCATCATATTCTGCTCCGCGATGCCGAACTGGTAAAACCTGTCTGGGCATGCCTTGAGGAAGTGATGCGTCCCGGTTCCGCCGGCAACATCCGCATCGAAAACAACAAACCTGGGGTAATGCTCGGCAAGTTCCACCAGAGTCTTGCCGAAGGCCTCGCGCAAGGAATCGCCGCTGGTCCCAATCAGGGAAGGACCGCCCTGTGATTGTTCCATCATGACTGCCGACTCCAGATGCTACCGTCGAGATAAGCGGGGATGTCTTCGACTGGTGTGCCAAGATCGCGCAGCGCTTGTTCTAACTCCTCAGGGCGCAACTTGACGCTGCCGTGCCAAGCTGGTGCCTCTTCCATAAAGGTAACGCCTTTACCCTTTACGGTATGCGCAATGATTACCGTTGGACAATTCTTTGTCTCATGGGCAGTCAGAAACGCTTGCTCGATCTGCCCAAAATCGTGCCCATCGATTTCCAGCGTGTTCCAATTGAACGCCTCCCACTTCGCCCGTAACGGCTCAAGACCCATGATGTTCTTGTTGTAGTCATCGCTCTGCAGTTTGTTGTAGTCGACGATGGCGCAGAGATTGTCGAGCTTATAGTGGGCTGCGCACATGGCCGCTTCCCAGATTTCACCTTCTTGTAGCTCACCGTCTCCGAGCATGACGTAAACACGGGCAGGATCATCCTGATGGCGAAAGCCCATCGCCATGCCAAGGGCGACCGAAAAGCCTTGGCCCAGTGAACCTGTACTGGTTTCAACCCAAGGTGTTGTTCCAATGTGCGGGTGGCCTTGCAGTGGGCTACCGAGCTTCCGTAACCGTGGAATCTCGTCGCGCGAAATCCAACCTCGCTCAACGGCGACCGCATAGATTGCTGGCGCGGCATGGCCCTTGGAAAGCACGAACCGATCTCTATCAGATTCAAAGCCTTCAAAAATCGACGCATGACCGAACAACGAGGCTAAAAGATCACAACAAGAGAGGCTACCGCCGGGGTGACCAGAGCCAGCCATATAGATAGATGCTATCGAGTTAACTCGTAAACGTGTTGAATAGATTGATGGTGTCATTTAGAACTGACCCCGTCAGAAAAAGGAACAGTGCGAACATCAGCTGAGGAAAGCACGTTGTTTACGGTCTCGTTGACATCAGAACGAGACTTCCCAGTCGCCAAGACATAACCGAACGCATCATGAGAAGATTTGGCTTCTACTATGACGTCGTTAACAGTTTTGAATTGCAAAATCTCATACTTCTCACGAGACGAGTGCGAAAGAGTCGAGAAATCACCTATAGAGTATATTTTCCCGGGATTAACTCTGATTACGTGACTTTTGAAAAAGTCTCCATTGTAATTAAACGTAAAATTTTTGCTTTGATTTTGCCCGCTTATTAGCTGAAAAAAACCTGATAAGTAGTCTTCGCAAACTGCAGGCATAGCATAGAGACTAAACTTTGGTCCATGTAGTCGCGGGGCAACTTCCAACATTTTAAATTCACCATCAACTAGCACCCCATCACCTTTAACTGGCCCATAATTTAACCCTAGGGCACGCGCCGACTCCTCCAGCAGAATATATAACTTAGCCTGATCATCTTCATTCAATAACGATGGCGCCAAAATTGAGTTTTCGATGTAAGTTCCAGGCACAAAATCTCTGTCGACAATACCATACGGATAGAACTTACCGTCTTCATCAAAGAGCCCATTGACATCATGGCTTGACCCAACCACCAACTCCTCAATCACAACCCTAGACTGATAATTTATTTTCCTACCAAAATCAGACCACCACTCACGAAAGTGCTCCTCCGCAACGAAGCTAAGCATACCGAAGCCACCGGAACCCGTAACAGGCTTTACAATCAAGGGGCATTTCACCTCCGAGAGAATTTCGTCG
This sequence comes from Spiribacter sp., assembly GCA_965243155.1. Classification (GTDB taxonomy): domain Bacteria; phylum Pseudomonadota; class Gammaproteobacteria; order Nitrococcales; family Nitrococcaceae; genus Spiribacter. The sequence goes on from CBDEUE010000003.1 coordinate 532,106, forward strand.
ATGTTCAATTGACCATAGTGAGTGATACCCTTCGGCGTGGCTATGCCATTTTTCATCCAAATATCCTTTGACAGCCCCTTATCTTGGCACTTAACGGCTGCAGATAATCCTGCCCCTACCAACCCACAGGCTTCAGCAACTGCCGCAACACTAGTCACGAGCTCGGTGAAAGTGAAGACCCCATCCAAGCTGGAACGACTTTTCAGCCAGATTCCGAGAGACACAAGTGATTCCACATCACGCCCATCAATTTGATAGACTTCGTTCGCACTCTTTGAGCACGGACAGTTTTTGTTACGGTCAACCACAATGACCGTGTAGCCGTTGTTTCTGGCAATTTCTACAGCGCGTACCTGCTGGTAACCACCACCGATCATTAATAGGTTTTTCATTAAGCCCCACCCGAATTAAGCAAATCTAATGCCCATGGTTTATCCCACAACGAAATAGCTGATTTACCGGAGGACAAAAATAACCCTATTGCATCTGAAACTGCCTGTGGCGGTTTGTTAGTGGTTTTGATGTTATCGAAGAATATAAATTCGAATTCTGATCCGCCAGAAATTGATTTGGTTTTTAAACCGTCACTTTCACTGAAATCATCTTTTATATAAACAAATCTTGATGAAGCGATAGTTTGCATGCAAATCCGCGGTTCCCACTTAGCAACATCACCTGCCGCAATCAATGCAGGCACCCTGTAAATCGAAACGCCTGCACGTTGTAATAATAGATCAACTTTAGCATCAAGCAAAAAGCCGAAGTCTATGTAAAATAAGTTCTTATCCGACTTAATGATATCGAAACTAAAGAAAGAATTTTTCAATCCTACAATGCGTACAGCCCTACTAATCTCTTCGAGATGTATATCAAGAAATTCTTTCATAACGATTGGATCATAAAAAAAACCATCAATCGCAAACCCGTAAGCCGGCCCAAGTGTTTTTTTCCGAGAAACTAGGAGTATGTGAACAAAATAATCATCAACATACCCATCAACGCTATACTCTACGCCATCGACAAACTCTTCTGTAAGAGCAAGCGAATCAGAGGACAGTAAACACGCCTCGCGGATTTTTTCTTTACTCTCCAAACTTAAGTCTGAAATGATGTTAACGCCTGCAGAGCCGCAAGCTCCCATTGACGGCTTGACAATAAACTTACGATCTACTGATACCTCGACATTTAGGTCTACGATTTCGTCAACTAATAAAGATTTTGGTGCTAGAAGCCCGTCACTGGATAATTTAGCTTTCAATATTGCCTTGTTTGACCCGATGCTCAACGGAAGCGAACGCAACCCAATAAGGTCAAAATAATCATTAATCGTCGCAACAGTTCTTAATGCGGCAAAATAAGATGAATACGTAAAAGCGCTAATTATTTTTTTCCGATAAGGCTTAAGCGCTTCAACAATTTCATCTGTATCGTGAGTGCTTAATGGAAAAAAAAAATCAGCGTATTTTCTTGACGGACTCTCTGGGTTTCTGTCAAAAACAATAACCGTAAAACCAGCATCTTTAGTGGCTAAAATAAAGGGGAGCTGAGAGATACCGCCGCCAATTATAACGACTGCGTGCTGGTTCGGCACGTGGTTCATACAGTCAATACTTATTTCGGAGAGCACTACTGATAAATTCTTATTAGATTATGGTTCTGGCGTTTCTTAGTCAGATATTTGTAGATGTAACCTTCAGAGGCGGCTGACGAAATTATAATATTGCTTCCCACCGGGATTTGATCAACAATACTTGGCGAGTCAACCACACAGCCGTAAATTTCCTTGCCCCATTTTGTTTCACTTGAATCAATTATTCCGTCTACAGTGTTACCCGGAAGAGCCCTGTATTTGCCAGCATCTGGCTTCTGTGAATACCTGCCCCATAGATATAATTTGGCTTATCTTTATCAAGAGCTTTACGAATCGTTGCCTCAGCCGTAACCCAAAATTCACTTTCCTTTTTCAAGTACTGTTGAAGCAAAAGCTTAGATTCCGCGAAGGAGCTTGAATATTCATAATCAACTCGCTTAGGCTTGGCGATTATTGTTACCACCAGGTACTGATTTACATTGTAAAACTTTGAGATAGAAATGGGTGCTTAATTCGCACCATACAACGTAGCAATCAATGCATCCTCGCTAAAATAGTTCACATGTTCAAAGCTTAGTACTCCGACAGGTTGTTTATCCAAGCGCTCCCACAACGGGACCTCAATGAGAAGCAAGCCATCTGCCACAAGATTAGCGTGAAGTTTATTTAGCACGCAGAGTGGATCATATAAGTGTTCAAGAATGTGTGTAAGAACGATTAATTCAAATCTTTCATCTAAATCGTAATCTTCAGCCGTCCCAGAAACGCATTCAATACCGTAGTGATTTTTTGCGAACCTTCTGGCACTCATACCTGGCTCTACACCGGTAACACGTGATGCCCCGGCCGACTTAAATCGAGAAAGTGTATAGCCATCTGAACTTCCAATCTGAAGGACGCTATCAGGGATTTCGTCGCGCTGCCATAGCACAGCCTGCAGGAGTCAGTCCAAATCCGGTACTTTGGCCGGCATCGGATTACCCTTGAGATTCGGATTAATATAAGTAGCTGTATCTGTGTAATGTTCGAGCATGCTAGCACGCGGGACTGTAGTTGTCTGCATTACTAATCCAGATGCCTCACATACCCCAAAAATAATCTCACAATCACCTAACGCTGTGATAGGCCAAACGTAACGACAGATCTGTTCAGTAGGACCGCCAAGAAAACTTTCGCGTATCATCTAAATGTCACCTATATCAAGAGATACTCTTTCTATTATATTAGCTATGCGTACAACCCCGAAGCCATCAAAAAAAAATTCTTTCTTGGGAAAAAAGGAGTATAGGTCTTGGAGAAATCGATTGATCTGTTCAATGTCTTGGCGGGCGGGCATTGTCACATAATAGCCTAGGCTAATGCCAAAACCCGCCTGCACAAACGCCTTAGCAGATATTTCATGATCCTCCGACAAACTATAGAGGATACTTGGGACTCCCATCACTGCTAATTCATATGCTGTAGTACCAAATGATGCAATCGCCAGATCCGCCTCAGCCATCACAGCTGGCATGTTCTGTACATCCCGTCGGATCTCGTAGTTTCGCCGTGCTTGCGCCAACCACCGCTGCAACGCGGCCTCATGCATATAGCCCGACCCAAGAACCACCTCGACCTGGATGTCTTGTTCGATCTGATCCAGCGCCTTTAATGCCATCAGCGTGAACCTGGCTGGATCGCTCCCTCCCATGGTTACCAGGATGTTCAGCGGCTGCGGCGCATTTGTTTCTGTTTCTCCGTCTGCACGCTGTCTGTCCATCCGTTGCCTGAGTCGAGCAAATTCAGGCCGTAGCAAGACCCACTCCCAACCCACAAAACGCTTACCGGTAAACCCGGTCCAGTCGAGTCGTTCCACTTGTGGCACCGGCGGATAGAACGCCAGATCCGCAGCCAGACGCCGCTCCGAGCCGTCATCAATGATGACGATCAGGACACCCGTGGCCCGGATGTGTTGAATAGCGTCTACCGATAGATCGGTTCTGACATCCAGCACCAAGACTTGCGCGTTGGTTTGGTGGGTCAGGCTCCGCAACCATTCGCCTTCATCAAGGCAAGACGAGGATGCCCACACAGGCTGATGGACCGTAAACCCCTTAGCTTGAATTTGCTCCACCCCTTGCGGCCCTTGCAGCATCGCAAAGGCCACCTCGCAACCGTGCTGGTCGCGGAGTTCATCAGCCAGCGCGAGGCAGCGGACAACGTGGCCAAAGCCGATCTCAGGCGCACCGTCACAACGTACAAGGACGCGCTTGATCGGCTCACCCGTGCCTTGCAACGTCATGCTGGTCTCCGAGCCAATGCAAACAAGCCCGTGCATTGCCCCTTTAACCACTCAGGAACAGGAATGCGACTAATACCCGCAAAGGGCATCAGATGGCGAGCACGAAAGAAATTGAAATCAGTGTCCCGGTAGAGATGCGCTGGCTTGCAACGATAATTTGGCGTAACCAACACATCCGTGAATCCGTTCATCCTCAGGAGCATGCGAAACGAGGAGCGCGTGTAGGGATGCACATGGGTGGGGTCGTTCCAGAATGCCGCACCACAGGCTGCGATATCCGGCGTCGACATCCAAAGCACGCCGCCGGGCTTGAGAATACGCTTTGTCTCGGCCAGAAAATGCCCGGAATCGCTCAGGTGCTCAATGAGCGCCAGGCAGACCGCGATGTCATAAACAGCAGATTCTGCCGGGAAATCCTGAGTCTCCAGATTGCATTCATCGATGTCGATTCCGCGATAGGACGCGCCGCGCTGTTCGAATGGCTTGCGGATGTACTGGTCACCACAACCCAGGTCAACGATGGCTTTGCCGGCAAAGTAGCCCGAATCCGCTCCGACTTGGAGCATGGCCATGAGGGTGCGGACTTCGCGCTCACCGAGCGCCTCCCGGTCATTGCGAGTAGCGAGCGTCGCGATGCGCTGGTGGAAGTAGCCTGATTTGCTGGAACTCATATCAGCTCGGACTCCAGTCAGCGCGAATCTTGCGTAGCGGTCTCAATCCATCCGTCGGATCGGCGCGCCAGTCGCGATCCGGCAACTCGCTCGGCGCCGGTTGCTTGTCGCCGTTGCCGTCGGCGCTGCGGCCAAGCCGGACATTGTCGATGACCGTTTGCATCTGTGCTGGCAACCAGCAGTGGCCGGTGGCGAACTCCTCGCCCTCGCCGTCCAGATCCAGGTGGAACTCGATGGTGCTCGCGCTCCAGGCGTGGATGGCGCGATAGAGCACGGCGGAACTGACGCTGTGATCGGACCAGCCCACCGCGCTGCCGCAGGCGGTGCGCAGGGTGTCGATGGCGGCTAGGTTGCATTCGCCCTGCGGCGTAGGGTATCCGGAGATGCAGTGTAGCACGGTCAGCTCGGCACAGTTGGCGTCGCGCGCGGTGGCGACGGCGTGCTGAATCTCGGGCAGCGTGGCCATGCCGGTGGAGAGGATCAGCGGTTTGCCGGTGCGGGCGCAGGCGCGGATGAGGTCGTCCCAGAGCAGTTCGTAGGAGGCGATCTTGTAGAAGTCGACATGGGGCTCGAGCTCGGCGACGGCATCGAGGTAAAAGGGGGTGCAGGAGAACTGGATGCCCTGATCGTGGCTGCGCCGGGCGAGTTCCGGCAGGAAGTCCAGCGGCAGTTCCCAGCCCTTGCGTTGGCTGTGGGTCTCGCTCTTGGCCAGGATCTCGGGGGCGAAGAGCTGGTCGATCTTGAACAGCTGGAACTTGACCGCGTCGCAGCCGATGCGCGCGGCGGTGTCGATGAAGTCGAAGCAGCGCGCGAGGTCGCGGTGGTGGTTGCTGGAGACTTCGGCGATGAATTGGGTCATGCGTGCTGTGCCTTGGGCTTGAGGTCCGACGAGGCTGTGACGGATTGACTCGGGTCATCCCAGTCCCAGTACAGGTCCACGTGCCGCGCCCAGGCCTGGCGCTTGGCTGCGAGTTCCTGATTGATGGCCGAGTGTGGCACGGCCTGGTTGTGGCCGGCCAGGTCGGGATGTTTCGCCATCCAGGCCAGCGCGTCTTCGAGCGGAATCGGCTCGCCCTGCCAGAGCATGGTGTAGAGGTGCTGCATCATCTCGTAGTCGGCGGCTTCGTCGACGGTGACGCGCCAATTGGCCTGGATGAGGGCCTCGGGCGGGTGCAGGCCGATGATGCGGAATTGCTCAGGGTGCTCGGCCAGGTAGCGCGAGCCGACATGCTCTAGGTCGTCCGGGTGATTGGAATGCTCAGCGATGGCCTTGAGCGAGCGGGTGGAATGGACACCCTGCCCGCCCAGCACAGGGGCTGGCGCCGACAGCCAGGTCAGGTCGCCGTCATGGGCCTGCAGCGCCTGGATCTGTTTGTCGACGAAGTCGGGATCGATCAGCGGGCAGTCGCCGGTGATGCGCACGCAGTAGGGGTGCGGGTGCGCATCCAGCACCTCCAGGTATCGGCTAAGGACCTTGCGCAGGCTGCCGCGATGGCAGTCGATGCCGGCCCCGGCGCAAAAAGCCGCGAGGGGATCATCGCTGGGCTCGATGGAGGTGGCGACAACGACTTGCTCCACCCGCTGACAGGCTCGGGCGCGCTGCACGATGTGCCAGATCATCGGCTGCCCGGCCAGTGGCTTGAGTACTTTACCGGGAAGCCGGGTTGATGACATCCGGGCTTGAATAATCGCTATCGCACTCATTGGCTGACACTCCGTGCCCCAATGATCTGACGCAGGACTTGGCAAACTCGTTCTTGTTGCCTGTCCGTCAACCCCGCGTACATCGGCAAACTGATCGCCCGCTGGTAATACCGCTCGGCGGCGGGGAAAGCGCCTGCCTGAAAACTCAATCGCTGATAGTCGGGCTGCAAGTGCACGGGTATGTAGTGCACGTTCACACCAATGCCTTCGGCTCGCAGCGTTTCGAAGACTTCGCGTCGGCCTTTGGGGGCATCATGAGTGATCTGGATCGGATAGAGGTGCAGCGCAGAGCGGTCCTGCGGATCCCGCCAGGGAATGATCACGGGGAGATCCGCTAGCGCCTCGTCGTAGCGCTCGGCGATCTCATGACGCCGCGCGATCATCGCCCCAATCCGGGAAAACTGGCTAACACCGAGGGCAGCGGCGATATCCGTCATGCGGTAGTTCTCGCCCAGTTCTACCTGCTCGTAGTACCAGGGTCCGTCGGGCGTCTTGCTCATGGCCTCGGGCTCTCGGGTAATGCCATGCGTACGCAGGCGCTGGACCCGCTCGGCAAGGTGGGCGTTATGGGTCATCGCCATGCCGCCTTCGCCGGTAGTAATGATCTTGACCGGGTGGAAGCTAAAGACCGTGATATCGCTGTGATCGCAGCGACCGACTTGGGCACCTCGACAGTGTGCGCCAATGGCATGCGAGGCATCCTCGATCACCCGAAATCCATACTGCCGGGCGAGCTCCCCAATGGCCGGCATGTCGCAGGGCTGGCCAGCGAAGTGCACAGGGATGACTACCTTGGGCAGACGACCCTCGCGCTCGGCCCACTCTAGCTTAGCGGTAAGCGCTTCAATGCTGAGGTTATAACTGCGCGGATCAATATCCACAAAATCGACATCCGCCCCGCAATAGCGCGCGCAGTTGGCACTTGCTACAAACGTGTTGGGCGAGGTCCACACGCAGTCAACCGGGGCCCACATCTAGTGCCTGACAGGCAATGTGCAGCGCGCTGGTCGCGCTATTGGCCGCCACGCCATATGCTGCGCCGCAGTAGTCCGCCACCGCCTGTTCAAAGCGCGGGACCATCGGACCCTGGGTGATCATCTCTGAGCGCAACACCGAGACCACCGCCTCGATATCGGCCTCGGTGATGTCCTGGCGACCATAGGGGGATAAATGTGGTCGGTTGGATCACAGCGCCGGTTCGATGTGTTGCCGTATGAGGTCGCGCAGCTCATCAACCGTTAGGAAGTGATCGTTGGGAACCGCTGTTGTAGGCGTATCCAGACTCCACCGGCTGCCCCCCGTGGCGCGCGATGTAGCCATCCACCCCGTCATGGCCGTTGGTGGGCAGGACCGCGAAGTAGTCGCCCAAGTCCACGGTGTTGAAGCTGTCGCTGGCCGTGATCATCTCCTCATGGATCTTTTCACCCGGGCGGATTCCCACCACCGGGTGCTCACAGTCCCGGCGCGATAGCTTGGAGCCACATCGGTGATGCGATAGCTCGGGATTTTGGGGACAAAGATCTCGCCGCCGGCGGCGTTATCCAGGGCCCACAGCACCATCTCCACGCCTTCCTGCAGGCTGATGTTAAAGCGCGTCATCTGCGGGTCGGTGATCGGCAGGGACACCGGTCTTTCGCTTTTCGAGGAAAAAACGGGATCACCGAACCGCGACGTCCCCATCACGTTGCCCGTAGCGCACCACCGAGAAGCGGATATCCCGTCCGCCCTTGATGTTGTTGGCAGCGGTAAAGAGCTTGTCCGAGCCAAAGCTTGGTGTGCGCCATAAAGGTTAATGGGTGCGGCAGCCTTATCCGTGGAGGAGCGCAACCACGCGCCTCACACCATTGTTCAGACACGCCTCCACCACATTCTGCGCGCCCATGATGTTGGTCTTAATGGCCTCGAAGGGGGTTGTACTCGGCAGCCGGCACCTGCTTGAGCGCCGCGGCGTGAATCACCGTATCAACCCCTTCCATGGCGCGCGTGAGACGGTCCGCATCCCGCACATCCCCAATGAAATACCGGAGCCCCGAATAGCCGCGCCGCGAGAACACCTGCTCCATCTCGAACTGCTTTAACTCATCGCGGGAGTAGATCACCAGCCGCCGAATCTTCGGATAACGCTCTAGGATGGTGCCCACGAACGCCTTGCCAAAGGAGCCTGTACCGCCGGTGATAAGAATGCCTTGGGTATTTTCCATGTTGTCCTAATTTTGTGCTTGCGGCGGCCCCCACCGCCATCTTTCGAAACCGCTCACTCTCCGCCTTAAGCGCCTCATACTCTCCTCGCGCCTCGACCCTGCCCTGATCCAGCAGCACGACCTGATCACAGCGCTCGACGGTGGTCAGGCGATGGGCGATGAGAATGATGGTCTTTTGGTGGTGCAGGGCATCAATGGCCTGCATCACGGCGCGCTCGGTGACGGTGTCGAGCGCACTGGTGGCCTCATCAAAGACGAGCACGCTCGGGTTGTGGTAAAGCGCCCGGGCAATGCCAATGCGCTGGCGCTGTCCGCCGGACAGGCGCACGCCGCGTTCGCCAACGATGGTGTCATAGCCTTGGGGCATTTCGTGGGTGACGAACTCATGCACCTGCGCGAGACGCGCGCAGTATTCGACCTGTTCACGGTCAATGTGTTGCGGGTCGATGCCAAAGGCGATGTTTTCGGTGACCGTGGCGTCGGTCAGAAAGATATCCTGGGGCACGTAGCCAAGGCTCGCCTGCCAAGCGCGCAGGGTGGCGTCAGTGACGGGTTCTCCATCCACGGTAATCGCACCGTGGGCTGGGCGCAGCAGGCCCAAGAGCACATCCACCAGCGTGGTTTTGCCGGCGCCGGTACTGCCGACCAGTCCCACCGAACTACCCACTGGGATGGTGAGGTTAATGTCTTGCAGCGCGGGCTTGTCAGTGCGGGGGTAGTGATAGGTGACGGCATCCAGCGCGATTTGGTGTTGCGGGGTGAGCGGCACCGGGGCGGTTTGGTGGATCTCAGCGAGTGACTCGCGTCGATGCAGATCGTCATACACGGTATCCACCGTAGCGCTGCCAAAGCGCAGTTGCGAGAAGCCCTGATAGACGTTTTGCGCCGCGGGCAGCATCCGATAGCCGGCAAAGGCGTAAAGCCCCAGCACCGGCAGCACCCCACCGAGCCCGCCGGCGCCAACACCGCCGTGGGTACGCATCAGCACCAACGTAAGCAGAATGATGCCGCCAAAGCCCACAGCCTCGATGAGGAACTTTGGCACATGACCAATCACCGTAATGGCCGCCTGGTGGCGGGCAAAGCGCACGGAGGGCCCGCGAAAGCGTGAAAGATAGGCGTGCTCGCGGCCAAGGAGCTTGACATCCTTAATGCCGCCGAGGGCCTCACCGGCGGCGGTAAAGCGCTGTTGGTTGGCGCGCACGCGGTCCTTGCCAATGCGACCTAGGAAGTTACGCACTACGGCGTAAATGAACGCATAAGCGCCGCCGATTACCAAGGCTACGCCTAGGGCGAGGATGGGGTCGACGATGATGAGCAGGGTGACGATAGCGATCAGAATCAAACTATTAGCAATCAGGTTAATAAGAGGTTGGACGACCCCTCCTACCAAGCTGCCGGCTTCACTCAGGATTCCCTTCGACATATCCCCAGTGTGCCGATCCAAGAAATACGCATAGGGCTGGCGCAGAAAGGTCTCAAGCAGTCGTTCAGAGAGGCTATGCATGCGCATGATCGACCAGCGGCTAATCGCATAGAGTGTGACCGCGCGGAAGACCGCCGAGGTCACAATGAGTGCAAAGGCCGCGAGGCCTAGGGCCATGAGAAAGCTATCGACGCTGGTGAATCCACCCCAGCTGTAGGAGGTGGCGAGCACCGGGTTGGTTTCAATGATGCCCGGATTCCCCAGCACCGAGAGAAACGGCATCACCGAGGCCACCCCCCGCGGTCTCGAGGACCGCCATCCCGATGGCCATGG
>CBDEUE010000004.1:0-3840 GCA_965243155.1 Spiribacter sp.
TTCCTGGCGGGCCTGCCAGCTAGCGATGCGCAGCGCGTGACACTTCTTGCCCAGCAGTGCGTTGCCGCCATAGCCGGAGCCGAAACTCTGAATTTGCAGTTCCTCAGGGAAATGCATGATGAAACGCCCGCTCCGGATCGAGTTCGCCAATGGAATGCAGACCCTTAACAAAATGGCCTTCGCGTTCGATGCGTTCCAGTGCTTCTTTACCCATACGCGTCATCAGGCGCATGTTTTACCGCTACGTACGGACTGTCAGTCAGTTCGACACCAGCAGCGTGCGTAGGGGGATTTAATCGGGCCCATGCAGTAGGGAAACTACATACATGGTGCGGCCTTTCATGCAGCCGTCATACAGCTCCTGCATCTTGGCATGAGCTTCTTTCGGTTCCATCCAGTGATTGTTGGGACCGACGTCATCTTTGTTTTCCGTGCAAACGAAGGTCAGGTGTTCCACACGGGCCACATCGCTGGGGTCCGAGCGATGCAGGAAGCAATTGGGATAGTTTTCCTGATTCAGTTCCAGCAAGTCACCACTGTTCAGCATTTCCTGAACCAGCTGGTTATATTCTTCTTCCGATCCGTCGCACCAATGCACTCGGTCCGGCTGGGTCAACTCCCTGACCTCATCTACCCATTTCTGGAGAGCTTCGTTTTGCGTGCTCATCAATGTTCCTCGGCCGGCTGCCCGGCTTATCTGTCTAACTTCGGAGGGTATACGAATTCTGTCGTGTTTTTCTTTGACCCCGGGGTCCGGGGAGTGCGTATTATACAGACGGCCGGTGTTTTCGTTGCAATACAGTTAAAGTGCTTTTAGGGCATATCCTTATCACTGTGTGCCCGGCTTTGCGGCGAGCCAGACGGGGCAAAAACCGGCCTTGGAAAAGCACAGTCCGGTCGTGCAACAAGTTTGAAGATAAGCTGATAAGTAATTGTTTTCGTAAGTTAACCAGGGTCTATTCTTCTGTTCAATGGTCACCCGATTCTATCGATAGCCTGTTCGCTGCCGGCAGCTCCCTGGCCGCGAGCCTGGATGGTTTTGCGCCGCGGGCCGGCCAGGCGCAAATGGCGGCGGCGGATTGCGACCGCGATTGAGGACGCTGACAACCTCGTAGTCGAGGCGGGCACCGGCACCGGTAAAACGCTGGCGTACCTTGTGCCGGTCCTGCTGTCGGGTCGCCGGGCGATACTCTCCACGGGCACCAAAACACTGCAGGACCAACTGTTTCATCGGGATCTCCCGACTGTGACAGCGGCGCTCGGCCGACCCGCCAAAGTCGTGTTGCTCAAGGGTCGCTCCAATTATCTGTGCCTGCATCGGTTTCGCAGCGCCGTCGATCAGCCAACGGGAGGGCGCGAGGTCGCGAAACATTTGCGAGTGCTGCAGCAGTGGGATGGTCGGTACTCGCACCGGCGACATCGCGGAGGTTGACGGTGTGCCGGAGAAATCGCCTGTCTGGCCAAAGGTGACCTCCCACCCAGGACAACTGCCTGGGCAGTCAGTGTGACTTCTACGAAAACTGCCATGTCGTTAACGCACGTCAGGCGGCGCTCGTTGCTGACATTGTCGTCGTTATTAATCATCATCTGTTGCTGGCCGACATGGTATTGAAGGAAGAGGGTTTCGGTGAGCTGTTACCCGGATCTGAAGCCGTCATCATTGATGAGGCGCATCAGTTTCCGGAAGTCGCGCAGAACTTTTTCAATGTCAGTCTGAGCAGTCGCATGCTGACCGAACTGGTCAATGATTTGCGCGCCGAAGCACTTACCGGTGCGCCGGGTGACAAAGAACCCGGTGAACTGGCGGATCGTTTACTGAAGCAATTACAGGATTTACGGCTGGCCTTCGGGCGCGGCGAAGGCAGCGTCTATTGGGGAGGATTTCCCGACCGACTTTGCCGCGCGCACCGACGGGTTAATTGAACTGCTGGATGAAATGATCGACTGGCTGCAATGTAATGAGGAAGGACATGTCGGTCTGTTGCGCTGTCGGGAGCGCGCCTGCAAGGCGGTCGATACGATTGAGCAAATACGCGTCGCTGATGACACCACGGGCCTGCGCTGGGCCGGACTGACCCGACTCGGGGTTTGCGCTGAACTACACGCCGGTCGAAGTCGCTGCGGGGGTTGCGAAGCTTGCTGGATGCTCAGCACTGTAGCTGGATATTTACGTCGGCGACGCTGGCCGTGGCAGGCGAGTTCCGGCATTTTCTGATGCGCATCGGACTTGAGGATCCGCGCACGTTGTCGATACCCAGTCCCTTCGACTACGCGGAACGCGGCGTCTTGTGGTTGCCGGGCGGTCTGCCTCAGCCGGCCGATAATGGCTTCACAGTAGCAGCGCTCGACAGGGTGCGACCGCTGATTGATGCCAGTAACGGGCGCGCGTTCTTGTTATTTACCAGTCATCGCGCGTTACGTGAAGCGGCTGAGCATCTGCGCGCCAGCGGTAGTTTCGACTACCCGTTGCTCGTGCAGGGCGAAGATTCGCGCTCAAAATTACTGGAGCAATTTGCCCGGCTCGATAATCCCGTACTGCTGGGTACAGCAAGTTTCTGGGAAGGCGTGGATATACGCGGCGACGGGCTGGTACTGGTCGTAATTGATCGGTTGCCGTTTGCGTCGCCGGGGGATCCGATGGTGAAGGCGCGGCTGGCGGCGATTCGGAATGCCGGCGGTGATCCGTTCGCGGATTTTCAGTTGCCTCAGGCCGCCCTGGCGCTCAAGCAGGGGGTGGGTCGATTGATGCGTGACCACACGGATTTTGGCGCGGTGGTAATCTGCGATCCGCGTGTAACAGGCAAGGGTTACGGCAAGCGCTTTCTGGCTAGCCTGCCGCCGTTTCGCGTAACCGCTGATGATGCGGAAGTTACCCACTTCTTAACGACGATGACGGGGCGTTCAGCAGCCTGATGACAAGCTTTAAGTGCCTGGCGATAGAAACGGCGACACCGCAGGGTTCGGTTGCCGCATGCATTGGCGAGCGGCGACTGGTACGGCAGTTTGCGGATGGCCAGACCAGTTCGCGTGCGTTGTTTGCGGAAGTCGCGAGCCTGCTGGATGAGCTTGGTCTCACGGCCGCCGAACTTGATTGCATTGCCTGCGGTTGCGGGCCCGGCGGATTCACAGGCGTGCGCGTCGCAGTAAGTGCCGCACAGGGGCTGGCCTATGCGGCCAACGTCCCGGTGGTGACTGTATCGACGCTGGCAACACTAGCCGCGGGCGCGACGACGAGCGATGCAACGATAGCCGCCAGTCTGGATGCGCGCATGGGGGAAGCCTATGTTGGCGTGTATCGTTTTACGAACGGTACCGTTACGAATGAGCTTAGTGATCGGCTCGTACAACCGAACGAATTTCGTCTTGTTGACCATGCGCGCGACGCTGCGGCAGCGGGTGGCGGCTGGGCAGAGTTTCCAGAGATGCTGGAAGGCTTCACCGGCGAAGTGCGCGCGGATGCGCAACCTGCAGCACTGAGCATGCTGACGCTCGCCGAGCAGAAATTTGCGGCGGGGCGAGGCGGTCGCTGCGGCGGAAGCCCTGCCGAACTATGTGCGCGATGACGTTACTCAGTAGCAACCTCATACAGTAGTATTCTGACGCTATGGACTGGCTGACAAAACTTACCCACCTGACGAAGAGGCAGCTCAATCTGCTGGGCTTTTGCGCCTGCGTTGGCCTGATGGCTTACGCGCTGTTCGCTCAGTACGTGCTCGAGCTCGCACCTTGTCCGTTGTGTGTGTTTCAGCGCGTTGCGATTATTGCCCTCGGTACCGTCTTTTTGCTTGCCGGCCTGCACAACCCCGCGCGCATGGGTTCAGCAATCTACGCGTTGCTGGT
>CBDEUE010000005.1:0-75519 GCA_965243155.1 Spiribacter sp.
TCGTCCCTGGCGGTGGCGTGGCCCTGCTACGCACGCTTAAGGGCCTTGAAGGGGTTAGCGGCGACAACCACGACCAGGATGTGGGCGTGAACATTGTTCGTCGTGCACTCGAAGAGCCGCTGCGCCAGATCGTCTACAACTGCGGCGAAGATGCCTCAGTTGTGGTCAACAAGGTCGAAGCCGGTGAGGGCAACTTTGGCTACAACGCCCAGGCCGAGGAATACGGCGACATGGTCGAGATGGGTATCCTCGATCCGACCAAGGTCACCCGTACGGCCCTGCAGAACGCTGCATCGGTCTCTGGCCTGATGATCACCACCGAGTGCATGGTCGCCGATCATCCTGAGGACAAGGATGACGCTGGTGCCGGCATGGGTGGAATGGACGGCATGGGTGGCATGGGCGGCATGATGTAATCAGCCGCCGGCACCCGCCGGCCCAATCACGGGCCGGTTGCCCATCAAAGCCCCGCTTCGGCGGGGTTTTTTTTATGGTAGCGGTACGCGGGAGAACAGCTGATGGCGAAGGTTTTCATCCACGCGCCGATAGGCTTTGGGTAATTGACGGATCAATGAATCATCATTGCGACGGATGGCTAACCATGCCGGCAATTCCCGATCGCCTTTGGCGATCAGCGCGACCAGTTCATCGCGCTCCATGCCCTGAGCCTGTCCCCGGCTATAGAAGCGGGCGGAGAAGGGAAGCTGCCCGATATAGGTGAGCGCTTCATCCTCTCCATGATAGTTGGCGTTGATCCTGGTAATCATTGGGCCTTCGGTTTTTAGCGCCTCTGGATGAAAAGAAAACCAGGCCCCGGCAGCACCAGCAATAAGCGGCGTGATTAGTAAGCTGATTATTAATGCCGATGGCGCTTTTGCGCGCAGGCGTTTGGGCTGCAGCCACTCAGCAATGAGTAGTGCAGCGAATGGCAGGCCGGGCAGCACATAGGTCCATAGAATATTCCCGGCAAAGGTAAAGAAAAATGGTGGTGTTAGTGCAGCAGCCAGTAGCAGCCATCTCAGTCGGTCAGGATCCGGTCTAAGCCCGGCGAATATTGGCCAGCGTCTCAGCCAGCGCCTGGCCGCAATGGCGAAAGCGATGATGCTCCAAGGAAAGCTTGCCAGTACCCAATGCAGCCAAATCGTCCCGCGGGGATAATCATGAGCACTGCCATATAGATCGCCTGCCCACTCACTTACTACAAAGCGTTTGAAATGCTCGCCGATTAAAAAGTAATTCAGAAATCCCGGCGTTTTGAGCTCGGCCAATAAATACCAGGGGATGACGAGTAGCGCCAAAAGCAGTATCCCGCTTACCCAGGGCAGCGCAAGCCAAAGCCTGCGCCAATCCCGAGTGGCAGCGAGCCAGCCCAGCAGTGGGATGCCGACCAGCACTAGGGTTAAAGGGCCTTTGGCCAGCAGACCGATGGCAAGCCCGATAAAAAACGCCCAGCCCCATAGCGATGCGCCATCACGTAGACAAATGATGACGGCGCTCATTGCGAGCGTGGTGCCCAAGGTCAGAAAGGTATCGGTCATCACTGTGCCCGCGCTGACATAGGGCAGGGCCATGGTTAAGTAAATCGCTGCTGCCAGCACGCCTTGATAGCCCGGGCGCAGTCTGGCGATCAGCAACACAGTAAGAAGGCTGGCGATCCATGCCGGAAGTCGTGCGGAGAATGCCGAGATATCCAGCAGTCGGAAGCTGATGGCTTGAGCCCAGAATGACGCGGGTGGTTTGCCCCAAAACGGCACGCCAGGCTCAAACCAGGGCGTAATCCAGTCCCCGGTAACCGCCATCAGGCGAGCAATTTCAGCATAGCGAGGCTCTGTGGTGTCAGCGAGTGGCAGAGTCGCCATCCACAGCAGTCGCATCATCAGTACTGCGGCGATGAGCAGCAGCAATCGCAGTGTTGGGCGAGACAAAAAAGCTCCCAAGGGGGTCAGTTAGCGTGTGTGGCCGCGTTCAGCCGGATGCAGGCGCGCAGCCCACCGAGATCAGTCGAGCGTGAGAGCTCAAGGGTTGAATCATGTTGTTCACAAATACGCTGGGCGATGGCCAACCCTAAGCCGCAACCCTCCAGTGCATCGCTATGCGGGCTGCTTGCGCCACGCTGAAAGCGCTCGGTGGCATGGGCAATGAATGATGGATCCATCCCTGGCCCGCTGTCTTCGAGACAAGCCAGTGCGCCGGTGTCGATTGACTGGCAGCAAAGATAAATGTTGCCGCCTTGCGGCGTGTACTGACTGGCATTGGAGAGTAAATTGCCAAAAGCGATTTCAAGTAATGGCGCGTGGCCATGCACCATGACCGTCTGAAGACGGGTCTTGAGTGTCTGATTGCGCGCCTGGAGCATGGGTTGATGACTTCGGGCAACCGACTCAAGCAGTGCGGCCAGATCAAAGGTCTCCTGGTCAAGCCGTTCATCGCCGCTGACCGCACGGCTTAGTTGCAGCAGCTGCTCGACGATATGCGCCATGCGGTCGAGACCCTCGCGAGCCTGGCCAAGCGACTGCCGAGTGATTTGACTGAGTTCTGGGGCTCTGCGGGCATTATCCAGATGAATTTGCGCGCCGGTAATAGGTGTCCGCAGTTCATGGGCTGCGTCGGCGGCGAAGCGTTTCTCGCGCTCGATTCCGGCACGCAGCCGCTCAAGCAATCCATTGATGGCATTGAGTAGCCCACCCAGTTCACGCGGTGTACCGTCAGTGGAAACTGGCGATAGCTCCCTAGGTGTTCGCGTCTCGACTGCTTGAGCGACCCGGTCGATGCGTCGCAGTGCATACGTCACCGTCCACCACAACAACGCGCCGATGATCGGAATGCCGATGAGCAGGGGCAGCAAGGCAGCCCCAGCAATCGCAAGCGCAAGCTCATCGCGAATATGCAGTGATTCACTGACGATCACCCAAATGTTAGGTTCGGGCTGCATGGCATATACCCGCCAGTCTGCGCCGTTGATGTTGAGGTTCTGAAAACCTGGCTGAACGCTCGCCGGCGCGATCACCGGGGCAAGGGGCCTGAGTGCAAAACACGCTCGTTATCACGCCAAATCTGGAATGTCTCCAGTGTCTGGTAATCGGGTTCTTCTCCCGATTGCGCCGACAAGACCTGAGCATGGGTTGGTCCGATGACGCCAGAGACGCGCTCCTCGGCATGTGCCTGGGCGATCAATGCAGCATATTGCAAGAGTCTTGCATCGAAGACCTCATCGGCTTCATGGCGGCTGCCATCATAGCCAATGTAAGCAGCGCTCAGGGCTAGAAAGGTGACAGCGGGTAGCGAGGTTGCCAGTAAAAACCGTCGCAAGGACTTCATTCCATTCTCCGCAGCCGATAGCCTATGCCACGGACCGTCTCAACACGCTCATGGCCTAGCTTGCGTCGTAGATTGTGGATATGGACTTCAATGGCATTACTGCTGACATCATGGTCTTCGCCGAAAATGGCGGTTTCTAGCTGAGAGCGACTGCGGATCTGGCCGGGATATTCGATAAGCATGCGCAGCAGCTCGAATTCTCTTAGAGACAGGCTTAGCGGCTCGCCGTCAAGGTATGCCTGCCGATCCTCGGGGTCGACTCGCAGCTTGCCATGACTGATGGTGCGAGTGCTGCTGTGACGTCGCTGTAGGGCTCGCAGTCGTGCGAGCAGTTCTTCGAGTTCGAAGGGCTTGGTCAGGAAATCATCCCCACCCAGATCCAATCCAGAAATCTTATCGCGCAGTGTGTCCCGGGCGGTCAGGATAAGTACCGGGAAGGCTATGCCCCGGCTGCGCCAGCCTTTGAGAATATCTAGGCCGTCGATCCCCGGCAGGCCTAGATCCAGGATGCAAATATCGAATCCACTGTCAGGCGAGATAACACGCGCTCGGGGTCCATCCCGATACCAGCTCACCGTGTAGCCTTCGGACTCGAGTGCTTGACGGATGCCTTCACCAATGAGCCGATCATCTTCAACTAACAGCAGTCTGCTCTTATCACCCATCATTGCTCTCCCGCCCTTAAGGCTCTTTCTATCACTGCCTGCTGTTTGCGGAAATAGCGATCCAAGATCCCGGGCATCATTGCGTTGAGCCGAACAAACATCTTCTCCGGCCATCCCAGATAGTAGTCTCCTGCCGGCTTTTTAAGGTACCTGGCAATAGCCTCAGCAACCGCTTTCGGTGTATCAGAGCGATTGCCGAGAGCGCGGTTGAGTTGATCGACCGCGGCTGAGTTAAATGTGGTTTGCGTTGCGCGCGGTGCGATGTACTGCACTGTGATGCCATCACCCGCGACCTCTCGCCTCAAGGCTTGCGTGAACCCTTTGAGCGCGAATTTGCTGGCACAGTAAGTGGCCTGGCCGGGAAAGCCGATGCTCCCGAAGGTCGATCCGATATTGACTATCTGTGCATGAGGGCGATGTCGCAAATGAGGCAGTAAATCGCGCGTCAGGCGCATCGGGGCAAGCAAATTGGTCTCGATCAGGTCCTGCAGTGCCCGATCATGTACATCATCTATTCGGCTAAAGGCCCCTGTGCCGGCATTGTTGATTAAAACCTCAACGCTTTGTTCTATGGCAGTGTTTACCAATCGTCGACGATCCTCAGGCTCCTGCAGATCTGCGCTCAGCAGCGTGATCTCTCCGGCCAACCCCTCTGCAGTGGCGCGCAATCCTTCCGAATCGCGCCCGGTCAGCAGCAAGCGGCGCTCCGGTGCTGCCAGTCGACGAGCGAGGGCCTGGCCGATGCCACGGCTGGCACCTGTTATCAGGATGGAATGCATGTTTGCTCCTGTTGGGCGGGTTCTAAGTAATGGGCGTAGCACTCGGCAATTCGAGCTCGACGTGGTCGGCCAGTACCGGTCAGACACCCGTTGTTCACGGTGAAAGGCTCGGGGGCGCGGGCCCATGATCGGATCCGAGCATAGTCCGGTAGCGCACGGTTGGCTGCTTGGATTGCCTGGGTTAGATCCCGGTCAGCGGGGCCATCATTGCCGATCAGCGCCGCAACACCGCCTGAATGCTCGATAACGCAGGCGATAAGACCCGGAGCCTCACGCTCTAGAGTGGCCTCGACCCACTCTGGTGAGACATTGCGTCCCATATCCGTGATGATGCGCTGTCCCAATCGGCCTTTGAAATGAATGCGTCCGGCTTTATCGATAGTAGCTTGGTCTCCGGTTTCAATTAGGTCGTTGCCCTGCGGGTGTTGTCCTAAATACCCGCGATACGCCGCTCCATGAATTTGGAGGGTGCCGTTGGCGCTTAAGTTTGTCCGGATGTGCGCAAGCGGACGTCCAACACTCTGCGGGTCATCATCATCCGGTGTATTGAGCGATACCACTGACCCGCATTCAGATAAGCCATAGCCTTGATAGACGGGGATGCCGGCATCCCGTGCCGCTTGAATTGATCCGGCAGGCACGGGAGCACCGCCAACGGCAATATAATTTAGGCTGGTTAATGCACGGCCTCCCCCCATAGCGCTCAGCGCTGGGAGCATGCGCGGTGCGGCAATCATTAGGCCGGGCTGATGGTCGATGAGCGCTTGAGCAAGTCGTGCGGTATCCAACCCGGAGCTACCTGAAACTGGCCTTTGGGCTGCGGCCGGAAGAATGTAAGTGCCACCGGCTAGCAGGGTGCGATAGAGCCCGGCAATATTTTCAAGCAGCACGGCAAGCGGAGTGACGGCCAATTGCGATTGCCGGTTCAGATCTGTGCCCAGGCGCTGATTGATGCTATCTGCCACCTGAAGGAGGAGGGCTTCATCTAGGCACACGCCTTTGGGTTCCCCCGTTGAGCCTGAGGTGAAGGTGATCTTTGTGGTGCCGGGCGGGATAGACGGCGGGGCAGTGGATTCATTGAGCGAGAACCCCCGAAGTCCGGCAATCGGTGTCTCGATGGGCGGCAGCGAAGGCGATAAGTCGGTGGGTAATTCCCGGGCGTTGGTACCGATCCAAAGCGTAGGGCCCAGCTGTCGGATCACCGCTGAGCACTGTGCCGGAGTAAAAAAATCAGGTATTGGCACCGCAATGCGCCCTACCATCAGACAGGCCAAGTCGGTGACTACCCAGCGCCATGAGTTATCTAGAGTCCAGGCCACAATCGGTGCTTGAGTGCCCGCTATTGTCTTGGCCAGCGCCCGGGCGCGCGAGAGCAGTTCACCGGCTGCCAGCGTTTCCTCACCGGCCAACACCGAACGGGCAGGCTTTGCTGCCAGAGACCGCTCAAGTCGCGCGATAAGCTCAGAGATATGACTGGGCATTGTGAATAATTCGCCGGTTATCAAGAATCGCGCGGCGGCCGTGCATGTAGCGGGTGTTATCGATAACCACGACATCGCCGCTCACCCAGTCCACATCATTGGTAACCGATTCGGTGGCCTCGGCCATAACAGCCCATAACGACTCGGAGATGGGGGTCCTATCGGCGAACTCAATGAGCGGTGGTTCATAGCCATTCGAGGGGCCAAGCAGGCTGTTGGCAAAAAGCCGGTGTCTCCGAGAACTGGGTGGGATGGATGGCGTGCGTCTCGAAGCGGTAGCGAATCGCTCCATCATCAAGCAGCGTCAACCGAGTGTTGGGGGAGAGCGCCTCAATTTGACGAATATGCTCAATGCCGACGACATCCGGGCTGACTTCAAGCCCCAGCTCTTTGATGACATAGCGCTGCCAGGCCCCATCGGGCACACGGCGTTCGAAAGCGACAGGCTTTTCCAAAGTCATCGCTGCCGCGGCGGGCAACGCTTTTAATGCTGCCTCGCCATCACAGATCGTAGTTTGGGAGCCTGCGGTGGCTGCTTGCTCGCAGTAGAACCAAATAATATCTGGTAACAAAGGGGCATTGCCGTTTTCCAGATGCAGCCCAATGGCATCGGTGCCGGCGTCAACCAATTGTGTATTAGCAGCGGTGTAGCGCCGAGCCGGATCCAGTGTCACTCGTGTGCTGCACTGCTGAATTAGATCCGAGAACTGCCCGACATCAGCCGTGAAGCCCCGAAGCAAAATAACACCATGATTGGCAAGGCGGTATTTAAGCTCAGTGGCGTTAAAAGCCTGGGTCAAGGCCTCGCAGCCATCGCTTTGCATCAGCAACTCGCGGCCGCCAAACAATGAGGATTCGGTGATCATTGGTAACTCCCAGATTTACGCGCATGCGCAAGCGCTGCGCCGTAGTTGTTCTCAAGCGCAGCCAGGATCCCGGCTACCGGGGCGGCCATGACATGAGAAGGGGTATCGTAGTAATGGCCCCATTGCCCGGGGTTAGGAATACGGCTGCGATCGGCACGAATCAGCCCCTCAAAGGGCAGGCCCAGGTGCGCGATAATCGCTTGCACCTGTGGCGTTGCATTACAGCCCAGATACTCAATGCCGAAGGCCTCAAGTACAGCGGCATAGTGGGCAAATAGACCAGGAATGGCGCCCGGGCCGGTGGCCGCTAGATTGCCAATTTCAGCAATGTCTGCGCGCTCGATACGCGCGCGCTTCCAACGGTTGCCGAGCACTTGTTCAATAGGCTCATCCAGATAATGTTCGACAAACAAGGGTGTCTTGGTATCGGCTCGGCGTAGGCCCGCTGCCGCTTTGATCACACCATCACGATGCATGATCGCGATTCGGGGCATGAAGTGATGAATTTCGGCTTCGTATTGGCTGGCAAAGCGGCGGCGAATGTAGTCGCAGGCTTGGGTGTATCCATTGTGCGCATCGCTGAGCAGATCGAATGCATAGACTCGACGGGTCATGGTTGGAGCGGGCCGAGAGCTTACAGCGCGCGGGTATTGAATGGCTTCCATTGTGGTCTCCTTCAGAGGGCCTTAGTGATAAGGCTAAAGCGCATTTCTTAAGAAACTCTTAGGAGGGTTCAAATCAGTCTTAGTGCCTGCTCATCTGGATATTGCTTGGATTGCGCAGACTGCGCGCTGTCCTCTGCCACCAAAAAAATCGGGCGTTGTTTGGACTCGATATAGATACGGCCGATGTACTCGCCGAGTACGCCTAAACACAGCAGCTGAACGCCGCATAAAAAAGTGGTCAGCGTAATGATCGAGGCATAGCCGGGAGTTGTAATGCCAAACAGCAGCGTACGGGCGACTTCCCATAGTCCGAACGCACCGCCAAGGCCGGCAGTGATCACCCCCAGTGCTAGGGCAATGCGCAGTGGTTTTGTTGAAAATGAGCTGATGCCATCCATGGCGAATCCTAATAGTTTCAGATAACCCCATTTGCTGCGCCCAGCAGCCCGAGTTGCTCGGTCAAATTCAAGCGTGACGGTTTTCATGCCAACCCAAGCGAACAGGCCTTTCATATAGCGATTTCGCTCGGGTAATGTGTTGAGTGCATCAACCGTGCGCCGGCTCATTAATCTGAAATCACCGACATCAACGGGGATGTGTGCATCGCTGATTCGATTAAGCAGGCGGTAGAACAAACTTGCGCTCGTGCGCTTTAGCCAAGATTCACCGGCACGGGTGCGTCGTCGCATCAGCACCACGTCCGCACCGGCCACATGGGCATCCAGCATCTGTGGAATCAACTCAGGGGGATCCTGCAGGTCGGCATCCAGCAAAACGACAGCCGCGCCGCGGGCATGGGCAAGGCCCGCCGAAACCGCGGCTTCTTTGCCGAAGTTGCGCGAAAGTTTTAAGACGCGAATCTGCGAATGACGCGCGCGTGCGGCCATTAGTAAGCCGACGGAGTGATCTTTACTGCCGTCATCGACGAATAACAGCTCTGTCTGGCCTTCGATTGATGTCATTACTCGAGCCAAACGACGCAGGAGCAAAGGGATGACCTCTGCCTCATTATGAATGGGGATGATGATGGTCAGGCGCGGTATGGGCAGATGGGGATTTGCGGTCATTGAAGACAAACCTCCGGGCGGTGAGAAAGTGGGTCGCGGTAATCATGGCCGTTGCCAAAACTTGAGAAGACGTCATGCCGATGCCACCGGCATGGGCTGAGGAGAACACGATGAGGTTGATCAGCCAGAGCCCAATAGCCGTGATGCAATAGCGAGGCAGTGCTTCTCGATGACGGCGGTTGGAGCGAAAAGTAAGCCGATGATGAGTGATGTAATTCAGCCCCATTCCTGCCAGTGCACCAATCGCTGTGGCGGTGATTGCCCGAGTGCCCGATTGGATGAGGCCAGCCATGACACCCCAATGCAGTAGAGTTGCGGCCACTCCTGAGGCTAGAAATTTTGCGATTTGCTCGAGCATGACCCAGAGCTTGCCGGTAAAGGCTTAACGCATCCTTAATTGGCACAGCGTATAGCCGGCAGCTAAGCTTTATCCTTATGAATATGAACGCACTCCCGGCCGAGCTTCAGACTGCGGTGAATAACGCGCTCGAGCGCTTACCAAGCGCTGCCGAGCTGGGCATTGACGAGGCGCTGACAGCGGAGCTACCGCGGCTTTTTGCCATGAGTGAGTTCGCTGCTCGTGTGGTTGCAAGAAACCCGCAGGTGCTGCCGGATCTTGCCGAAAGCGGTGATCTTGAGACGGTCTACGGCCCGGGTGCGCTGTGCGATCGACTTGACTCAAAAACTTAAGTCGGTTACCGACGAGCTCAGCCTGCATCAAGTGCTGCGACAATTTCGCAGCCGCGAGATGCTCCGCATCGCCTGGCGCGACCTCAGTGGCCGGGCTCTGTTGGATGAGACGCTTGCCGATCTTTCAACCCTTGCCGATGCGATTATCGATGAGGCCTTGTCTTGGTTATACGAGCGGCTTTGTGCCCAATGGGGCACGCCGCGCGATAGCGAGGGCAATGCTGAGCGGATGATTGTGCTGGGGATGGGCAAGCTCGGCGGCCAGGAGCTGAATTTCTCCTCTGATATCGATCTAATTTTTGCCTTTCCCGAACCGGGATTCACGGATGCTGAGCGCCCGCGCACCAACGAAGAGTTTTTCATTCGTCTGGGCCGGTCGTTGATTGCGGCACTCGATCAACAGACCGCCGATGGGCAGTGTTTCCGCGTGGATATGCGGCTTCGGCCTTATGGTGACAGCGGCCCGCTGGCCATGAGTGTGCCGGCCATGGAGCTGTATTTTTTGGAGCAGGGCCGGGAGTGGGAGCGGTATGCGCTCATAAAAGCCCGCGTGGTGGCCGGTGATAGAACCGAAGGGGAAGCACTGCTCGAGACCCTCACCCCGTTTATCTACCGCAAATACCTAGACTACGGTGCGCTTGAATCACTGCGGGACATGAAGGCAATGATCGCGCGGGAGGTCAAACGCCGGCGATTGGCCGATAACGTGAAACTTGGCCGGGGCGGCATTCGTGAGATTGAGTTTATCGCTCAGGCGTTTCAGCTGATTCGTGGCGGGCAGGAGCCGGGTTTGCGGATGCGCAGTCTGCAGCCCGTGCTGGCGTATCTGGCCGAACATCAGCTGCTACCCGAGCACGCAAGTCTGGAGCTGACGGAGGCTTATCGCTACCTGCGGGTGATCGAAAATCGTATTCAGGCGCTGCATGACCGCCAGGCCCATGACCTGCCGACAGACCCAGTGGATCAGGCGCGGCTAACCCTTGCCATGGGTGCTGAGAGCTGGGAAGCACTTTGTGATGAGCTCAACGGCTGGCGCCGCCGGGTGCAGGGGCATTTTGATCAGGTCTTCGTGGCCCCGCAGCAGGAAGATGAAGCCGAGACCAGTGATGAGCCGGACTTTTCGGATCTCTGGCACGGGGTTTTGGATGAGGATATTGCCGATGAGGTGCTGACTGCCGCCGGTTTTGCGCAGGCCGTCTCGGCTCGCCAACTCATTGAGCGCTTTCGCGATGGTGCTCGGGTGCGGGCGCTTTCTGAACAGGGCCGTGTGCGGCTTGATCGACTGATGCCAATGCTGCTCTCGGCCGTTGCCGCATCGGATGCGCCTGATACCGGGCTGGAGCGACTGGTTACGTTGCTCGATGGCATCGTTCGGCGGACGGCCTATTTAGCGCTTTTAAATGAACACCCCATGGCGGTCTCGCAGCTGGTGCGCCTTGTGGAAGGTAGTCCTTGGATTGCTCGATATCTCTCGTTGCATCCGATGTTGCTGGATGAGCTGCTGGACCCTCGCACGCTTTATGCACCGCTGAGTCGCTCAGCACTGGCGGCGGACATTGATGAGCGCATGCGCGCCGCTGACTTTGAGGATCTCGAGCAGCAGATGGAGATCCTAAGGCAGTTCAAACAAACGCAGGTGCTCCGGGTGGCGGCGGCTGATCTGGCTGGCGCTATCCCGGTGATGTTGGTGAGTGATTATTTGACTGATATTGCCGAGGTGATTCTTGAGCGGGTATTAAAACTCGCTTGGCATCAGGTCAGCAGCCGCTATGGCGAACCGCTTCGGGCCGATGGGGAGGTGGCGGACTTTGGCATTGTGGCCTATGGCAAGCTGGGGTCGCTTGAGCTTGGTTACGGCTCGGATCTGGATGTGGTTTTTCTGCATGATCCGGTGCCGGCCGTCGCCGCAACCACCGGTGAGAAACCCGTTGAGCCCGCGGTGTTTTTTGCCCGTCTTGCTCAGCGCGTGATTCATATTCTGAACACCCCAACGCCGGGCGGCATTTTGTATGAGGTGGATACGCGGTTGCGGCCGAGTGGCGCTTCGGGGCTTTTGACGACCAGCGTCGAAGCGTTTGCTGAATATCAGCATGAGCGCGCCTGGACCTGGGAGCATCAGGCGCTGGTGCGCGCCCGCATGGTGGTGGGCGGTGAGGCGCTGCGCGAGGGCTTCGCCGCCGTGCGCCGTCAGGTGCTGATGCGCGAGCGTGATCGCGAAGAACTGCGGGAAGAAGTCCGTCACATGCGCGAGCGTATGCGCAAGGAACTCACCAGCGGTAGCGCGGATGAGTTTGACTTGAAGCAGGCCCGCGGCGGTATCGCCGATATTGAATTCATGGTTCAATACGGCGTGTTGGCGGGCGCCGGGAGCTATCCCGGCTTGTTGCGCTACACGGATAATATTCGGCTGCTGGATGAGCTCGAGCGTTCGGGCGAATACACAGCTGACCAGGCCCAAACACTGGCTGACGCGTACCGACATTATCGCGGGCTTGTGCATCGACTGACGCTGCAGGAGCGCTCAGCCCGGGTTGATCAGTCTCAGGTGGCCGAGCAGCGAGACGCCGTGACGGGGGTCTGGAGTGCGGTGATGGAGTTGGGGGCAAACCAAAAAGGCGAGGAGAGCGGCACATGAGCATGGCCGATCGGGATGGATTGATCTGGATGGATGGTGAGTTGGTGCCCTGGCGGGATGCTCAGGTGCATGTGCTCACCCACACCCTGCATTACGGCATGGGGGTTTTTGAGGGCATTCGTGCCTACAAGACCGATAAAGGCGCCTGCATTTTCCGCCTGCCGGAACATGTGCGCCGGCTTTTTGACTCGGCCAAGATCCTCGGTATGCAGCTGCCCTGGTCTCAGGATGAAGTCATCGAGGCCTGCCGTGCCGCGGTCCGCGAGAACAACCTAGAGAGCGGCTATATCCGCCCAATGGCCTTTTATGGCGCCGAGAGCATGGGATTGCGCGCCGATAATCTGCAGACGCACCTGATTGTGGCTGCCTGGAGCTGGGGCTCGTACATGGGTGAGGAGAATATGGAGCGCGGCATTCGCGTGCGCACCTCTTCGTTCACCCGCCATCATGTTAATATCGCTATGTGCCGCGCAAAGGCCAATGGGCAGTACATCAACTCGATGATGGCGCTGCAGGAGGCCGTGGCCTGTGGCTATGATGAAGCGCTGCTGCTCGACCCCGAAGGCTTTGTGGCCGAGGGCTCCGGCGAGAACTTCTTTTTGATTCGTGACGGGGTAATTCACACGCCAGAGCTGCATTCAGCACTAGCCGGCGTGACCCGCGATGCCATCATGACCCTCGCTAATGAGGCCGGCTATGAGGTGCGTGAACGGCGCATTACTCGTGATGAGGTCTATGTTTGTGACGAGGCCTTCTTTACTGGCACTGCGGCTGAGGTGACGCCGATTCGCGAGCTGGATGGGCGTGTGATTGGTGAGGGCAAACGCGGGCCGATTACCACAGATATCCAGAGCCGGTTCTTTGCTCTGGTGGAAGGGCGCGCCGATGCCCATCATGAATGGCTGACCCCGGTTGCTTGAAGGAGATCATCGTGCCGGATCCGCAAACGCATGACAGTCCTGATCTAATTAAACCGAATGCCGAGAACCGCTACGAAGTAACGGCAGACGATCTGCCGCTTTCCTGCCCGATGCCCGGCATGTACCTCTGGAACAGCCACCCCAAGGTCTACATCCCCGTCCACAAAACCGGTGAGGGCAAATGCCCCTACTGCGGTGCTGAGTATTTCATCCACAACTTCGACCCCAATGACCCGGCCCTCGCCGAGCACCACCGCCGCGAATAGCAGCGGCAATATCGGCGCCGAGGCGCCGCTAAGGGGTCGGGCCTGGTGGATTAACGCGCTGCTGCGCGTTTTTTCTTTCTTGCCGCTGTCTGCACTGCATCGTATTGGGCAATTCTTGGCCTGGGTCAGTACTCGTCTAAAGCGAGAGGAATGGCATGTTGCCCGGGTGAACGCGGATCTGTGTTTCCCGGAATGGCCGGCCGAGCGCCGCGAATGGCTAGCGCGTGAAGCACTTCGTGAGAACGCGAAGGGACTGGTTGAGTTGGCCGCCCTATGGCAATGGCCTGTGTCGAAGGTGCTGCGGTTGATCAAATCGGTTGATGGCACCGAGGTGATTGACGAGGCACTCGCTGAAGGTAAGGGTCTGCTGGTCATCGCCCCCGCATCATGGTGCTTGGGAAGTGTTGCAAATGTGGCTGGCGCAGCGCGTGTCACTGCATGCTCTGTATCGACCGCCCCCGGTGGAAAGAGCTGGAAGCACTGCTCAATCGTGGCCGTTCCCGAAGTGGTGCAACATTTTGGCCCGCCAAGCCCTCGGGTATTCGGGCACTATTCAAAGCCCTGCAGGCCGGTGAGGCCGTCGGCGTGCTCCCCGATCAGTCTCCACCCGGCGAAGGTGTGTTTGTGCCGTTTTTTTGGCCATCCGGCGAAGACGATGACCCCTGTTTGGTAAGCTGGCTGCCAGAACTGACGCGCCGGTGGTTATCGGCTGGGCAGAGCGGCTACCTGAAGGCAGCGGTTACACTGTGCACTGGCATCGGGTAACCGAGTCAGTGGATGATAAAGACCCGGAAGCGGCTGCAGCAGCTTTGAATCGTGAAATCGAGCAAGTTGTATTGCAGCGCCCCGAGCAGTATCAATGGACCTACCGGCGGTTTTCGCGCAGGGAGAAAGGAAAAAAGAATCCGTATGATCGCTCCTAACTAAAAAAAGGTTGCAGGATGCCAAAATTAAAAGAATATATAAAATCATTAAATTTTCTTGTAAAGGGCGAGCGACTTTATGCGACTCGAGATGTTGAGCGATATGTCAACGCCCTATTTGTCCCCTATCACGAAGCCAATAGGCGAGATATTAATATTCATAATCCCGAGTATTATACAAGTCTCCATTTCTCCGACGAGGGCTATAGAAATAATAATTGGCTAGTCGAGGATATTTCTGAATTGTTATCCGCCACTTCAGGGACGGTTTTGGAAATTGGCGCTGGGAATCTTGCCTGTTCTAAGTTATTGGCAAGGAACGTAAAAAAAGTTTATGCGGTTGATTGGGCGGATATCACGCCAGAGCCTCCAATGCCAGAAAATTTATTTTTTCGCCGGGCTGATGTAATTAATGATGATCTGCCTAACGCTGACCTCTCGTGCAGCGCTGATTTCTTTGAGCATCTTCCTGTCGAAACGATCGATCACGTTATAGAAAAAGTTACTAGGGCCGCCAAGCTAGGATGGCATAAAATTGCTTGTTATGATGACGGGCATTCTCATTTAACAGTTATGAGTCCTCTTCAGTGGTTGGAGAAATTCAAAAAAATTTGAGGAAAATTATGCGATATATTCGGTAAGTTTTCGCCGAAATCGAATCGACTGCCCGGTTGTGACCTTGTCAAACTTCTAAAAATCAGGGTCTTCAATTACGCCCCTGATTTTGTTTTTGATGTTCTTTTGAGCTTGGATTGCATCAATGCAGTCTATAAGGTAGACTTTTCTGTAATAATAAAGAAACTTCTTTATGTTTTCTTCGCGTGTTGGAAGGGTAGGGGGCGCTGCTTTCTCTTTCAAGTCCTCCCTGTTTTTAATTTTATGCGTCACCATTTCATAGTCACAATCCCCAAACGTGTAAACAGGCTTCATGAAAGTAAGCGCTTCCGAGCCTACGCCGGAATTAACAGTAAATACCGCAGAGCTACTTTCAATTAGCCTATGGATCGAGTCATCGCTTAATATTATGCTATTGTCTTTGCATAAAGATTTTAATGCTTTTTCTACTCTTTCGTTGGTGCAAAGAGGATGACGTTTCACTACCACGGAGTAGTCTGTTCGATAGAAGTGGTCTCTTACCATTTTCAGCATTTCGAGCATTTCTATATTCGCATGCTCCTGGGTGCTGTCGTCGGGAATTTGTAGTGCAACGAAAACATATTTATTCGGAAGTTGTTTTTTTTCTTCTATTTTTTGTGCATATTTTGATATGCCGCTCAATTTTATTTTCTCGAGTGATTGCCTATGCCAAATTTCCGCTTTTTTTGCATCTATTTTAGATATTTCTGAGAAATCTATTTTTCGTAAGCTGCTCCAGCCAGAATAACCCAATCTATCTAGGATTACGTAGTCTGGTAAGTCTGCCACCTTGTAATGCAATGTTTTATCTGCTGCGCCATGTGTATGGTAGCTGATAGATAACGTTGGGACTGAGTGCTTTGTTTTTTCATTATCATTGCAGATTTTGATAGAATAATTAGTATTTGAAAATACGTCAATCAATATCTTGAGAAATTTCAATAAAGTTCTCTGTTCGTTTATTCGACTTTTTCTGTTTTGGGGGCCAAAAAATGAATAAGGAAAGATTATTTTTACAGCCTTTTCTTCTTTTTCTTGCTTTTCGCTCTTTTTAACTAGTTGTATTTTTCGCGATTTTAATAAAGCTTGAGTGGTTCTGATTTCAAATTTATTCGAAACATATTCGTGCGTAGGGAAGGTTATCTTTTCCGCCATGTAAATGTAGCCAAGCCGCGCAAGGATTCTTGCAGGCTTGTTTAGTAACTTGTTTGCGATTCCTGTTTTTCCCATTTCTACCCTCTTGAAAGTTATTGTATCTGTTAGTTTTTTGGGGGCGCTGCTATAGTTTCTGAGGGATGCGGTTGTTTCCAATTGTGTTCGCCGTATACTCACAAGGCAAGAGAGAAGGTAAAGGTGTTCATTTGTGATCATTGTAACCGGGGGAGCCGGCTTTATTGGCAGTAATCTCGTTCACGGCCTCAACGATAGGGGACGTGTAGATATCGTTGTCGTCGATAACCTGACGGACGGGAGGAAGTTCCGCAATATTAGCGACGCCAGCATCGCTGATTATCTCGATCAAGATGAGTTTCTAGACTGGTTGGTCGAGAACGGGTCGGATGGTGTGGACGCAGTTTTTCATCTTGGCGCCTGCTCGGATACCACCGAGTGGGATGGGCGTTACATGATGGATAACAACTACGAGTACTCGAAAGAAGTACTTAACATCTGCTTGGCATACCGTGTTCCGCTGATCTATGCCTCTTCCGCGGCGGTTTATGGCGGTGGCACAGACTTCCGTGAACGAATCGGCGAAGAGCGCCCGCTGAACGTCTATGGATATTCAAAGGGGCTTTTTGATCAATACGTTGCTCGTACGCTGCCTGAAGCCGAGTCTCAAGTTGTTGGGCTCAGGTATTTCAATGTTTACGGGCCGCGTGAGCAGCATAAAGGCAGCATGGCTAGCGTTGCCTACCATCATTATCAACAGTTGTTATCCGACGGCGTGGTTAAGCTGTTTGAGGGCTGTGATGGCTACGGAGACGGTGAACAAGTCCGGGACTTTGTTTATGTCGGCGATACGGTCAAGGTGAAACTATGGCTGCTGGATAATCCCAGCGTGAGCGGCGTTTTCAACTGTGGCACTGGTCGGGCCGAGCCGTTTAACGAGATCGCCAATGGCGTTATCAACTACTTCGATCGCGGCGAGGTGAAGTACATCCCATTTCCGGAGCATCTGGTGGGGAGCTATCAGAGCTACACGCAGGCGGATACGTCGAAGTTGCGGGAAGCGGGTTATGAAGCGCCGTTTCTGAGTGTGGCTGAAGGGGTTCGTGCCTACATGGAATGGCTGGCCAACTGAATACTTCGCTGAATCATACTATTAGTCCCTTGCGGGTTCTCCATGTCACCGACAAGCAGATCCCGCCGTCTGCGGATGACGGCGGTTCGCCACAGTTTGTTGCGTATCTCGCAGCAGCTCAGCATGGAAAGGGGCATGAGCCTTTTGTGGCATCAACTTCGACTATTTCTGGTCCGCGAACACTGTCCTTGAATGCTGATACCGATCTCACTGCACAGATAATTGCTTCTTGCAGAAATAATGCTGTCGATGTGGTGCATTTCCACGCATACGCTGAAGTTTTGCAACCGGCTTTGACTGAAGCGGGTATAGCATCGGTATCGCATGTCCATGGCGATTCCAAGGGCGCTGCCGCCAATTGTTGCAACTGTATCTATGTGTCGAAAAGCCATGCGCAACGCAGTGGGGGCGCAGTATATGTCCATAATGGTATCGATTTGGCTGAGCAGCCATTTGAGGCAGTCCCCGAGGATTATTTGGTTTTCCTTGGCAAGGTGCGCCGCTCTAAAAAAGGTGCAGATATAGCAGTTTCTGTTGCCAAGGCGGTGAATCAGCACCTGTGCCTGATTGGCGGAAGAAAATTCTCGATACCAGAGACCTGGCTACCCATAGACCGAAGAATCTCTGCACTGGGTGTGCTCTCAGGCGACGATAAAAAATCCACACTGAGTAAAGCGCGGGCCCTGCTCTTCCCGATTCGGTGGGAAGAGCCTTTTGGTCTTGTGCTGATTGAGGCGATGGCCTGCGGGGTGCCTGTCATCGCGTTCAATCGGGGCGCGGCGCCGGAGATCATCAGGGACGGCGTAACGGGCTTTGTTGTCGATAGCTTTGAAGAGATGTGTGCAGCGGTTGAGAGAATTTGTGAACTTGATCGTGCCGCGTGTCGCGAACACGTCGCCAATAACTTCACCATCGAGCGCACAGCGGCGGGAATTGAGGAATGCTATCGTCGCGCTATGGCTGGTGAGGTCTGGTAATGGCGATCCATCGTTTGCTGATTACTCGCACGGATAAGCTCGGTGACTTCATGCTGACTTGGCCAGCGCTGGCTGATGCGAGAGCCGCGCTGCCTGATGCACAGATTGATGTTTTAGTGGCGCCGGCCGTTGAAGCCGTCGCGCGAGCCTGCCCCTTTATTGATGATGTGATTGTTGATGCTGGCGGATCGCTGCTGCGGCTGCGGACTAAGCTGCGCGAGCGCAGCTACGATTCGGCAGTCGCTCTGTTTAGTACGGCTCGAGTGGCGCAGGCGTTGTGGGGCGCGGGCATTCCATATCGTCTTGCCCCGGCTACTAAATTGCATCAGCTGTTTTTTAATCAACGTTTGAAGCAGCGGCGGTCCCGATCGACTAAGCCGGAGTATGAATACAACCGAGATCTCATCAGGCAGTTGCTAGTCGATCATACTGTAGCGGAGCCGGAGGAGCGGCCTAGTCCACCATTCTGGCGGTTAGATCCAGGCGATCTCAATAAAACAGCGGACAATCTGCGTGCCACGTATGGCATCCCTAATGACGCCCAATTGATCATCATCCACCCGGGCAGTGGTGGGTCGGCGCGCAATCTCAGCATTGAACAATATGCGCTCCTTGCGAATCAGCTTAGAAGTAAACGGCCCCTGTTTATTTTGGTGACCGCAGGGCCTGGCGAAGCCCATTTAGCGCATGTGCTAAAAGCAGCGATTACCCAGCATTCTGCTGCCGTCTATGAGTCTAAAGAAGGGCTTGTCGCATTTGCCCACGTACTTGCTCAGGCAGCACTTTATGTGAGTGGCTCGACTGGGCCGTTGCACATGGCAGGTGCATTAGACGTGCCGACACTGGCCTTTTATCCGCGCCGTCGATCATCGACGTCTCTGCGCTGGCAGACGACTAATGAAGCCGATCGTCGTCTCGCATTCAGTCCCCCGGATACGGCTGACGAGCTTGATATGCAGTCGATCGATGTCTCTCAAGCCGCAGCAATCGCCAGCCAACATTTTTTAGACGCCCACCGTGACTGAGCAAGTACCGCCAAAAAAGGTTATGCATATTTGCCTATCCGAGAGCTGGGGCGGCCTTGAGATGTACCCCGGGCGGGTGCCGCCGGAATTTCAGCGGCAAGGTTGGGAAGTGCATGGCTTAGCCCTGGCAGGTTCCCGCGTAGCAAAAAGCTTTCAAGAGGCGGGGGTTGACCCGCTTGTTTTCCGCTCTCGCACCGCTGCGCTAGTTAACGTCTTGTCGGTGCTGCGCTATTTGAAAGAGCACAACATTCAAGTGTTACATGCTCACAAATCAAGTGACATGCGCCTAGGCGCTCTTTTAGCGACTTTATGGCCTGCGCTGCGTTTGTTCTTTACCGATCACATGGGCGTGAAAAAGCCCAAAAAAGACCTCTATCATCGGTGGGCCTACTCAAAGCTAACGCGTCTTTTCTCGATTAGTCAGGCAACCTATCGGCGCAATTTGACAGCCTTCCCTCTGGCAAGTGAGCGTATTGCCCAGCTCTACTATGGGATCGATCTTTCCGCGTACGTTGATCCCCTGACGGATGCTCAAAGGGCTGAGGTCAGACAGTCTTTGAATATCCCAGCCAATACCATTGCCATTGCGCTGCCCGGGCGTATCAGCCGGGCGAAGGGTCATGAGGTCTGGGTCGAAGCGCTGGCGGCCCTCCAGTCTAAAAATTTGGATGTGAAATGGTGCGGTGTGGTAATCGGTGAAGCCGGTGGGCGCGAAGCCGGTCCGGGAGAGTTTGCTGATCAACTTAAGGCAAAAATCAATGAATTGGGCTTAACCGACAAGATCATTTTTTCGGGTTTTCGTCGTGACCTTCCCGCATGCCTCAAAGCGGTGGATGTGGTTTGCATACCCTCTGCGAATGAAGCGTTCGGGCTTTCTGTGATTGAGGCAATGGCCGCTGGTTGTCCGGTTATCGGCTCCGATGCTGGCGCTATCCCTGAGTTGGTTAGCGCCGACCGAGGGCGCAGGGCAGATGCTTATGATTCGGACGCTTGGGCCAATGCTATGGATGAGCTTTTAGTCAATCACGGCTTGAGAAGTGCCCTTGGCAAAAGCGCAGCCAACTGGGTTCATGCGCATTTTGGGCTGGATAAACATGTTCAGCGGTTGATTGCTTATTATCAGGAGAGTGAGCGGTAGAGCGCCGCTGTCTTCTCAATTGTCTGATCCACTGAGAATCGATGTTTGGCAATTCCTTTGCCGCGCTGTCCCATGGCATCACGTTGCTCTGATGACGGTAAAAGTATTTCCAGATGCTGTTTGAGGGCAGTCACGTCATCAGTAGGGAATATAAATCCGCTTTCAGCATGCTCGACCATCTCCGGAAGTCCGCCTGCGGTGGAAACGACACTGGGCACACCCTGCACCATGCCCTCGATGATGGTTTTGGTGAGCCCCTCGCGGCCGCGAGACGGCGCCACGTTGACATCGAGCGCGCCAATTAAAGCGGCGGCATTTTTTCGAAAGCCCGTAAAGTGTACTCGTTGAGCAATGCGGGGATCAGCCGCTAGCTTTGGTAATTCTGGGTCTCGGACCTCACCTATGAAAAGTCCATGCACATTATCCGGAAACTCCATCAGTGCTCTTAAGAGAAGATCTGCTCCCTTCACGGGTCGCATGTTAGCCGCCATGCCAACAAGGACCGCGTCTGCAGGAATAGCAAACTCTTTTTCTACCTTGGCTCTGGCTGTCGCTCGGTCGAGATTCTCGTACCAGCTTAGATCATGACCTTTGTAGATTGTGACGAGCATATCGGGGCTGACGCCGCTCGCAGCCAAGTCGCGTTCAACGGCCTTCGATACGCAAATAATTTTGTCTAGTCGAGGGTTTAACCATTTCAGATAACAGCTCGGATCCCAACGCGAGACATGACCCACAGCGCCTCGATAGGCAATAACCTTATTCGGCATGCCGTAACTTGCCGATAAAAAGTTGGCAACCTGCCAGTTGGCAAGCGCATGCAGGATGGTGAAGCCTTCATCTCTGATCCAACTGCGAATGCGACGAATGTTTGCGATATCGACTGGGCCGCGTAGATCCAAAATCCGAACGGGCACACCTGCATCACGAAGACGATCAAGTTGATCGGAATGACTCTCAAAGGCCGCGTGAATGTTCAGGCCAAGCTTGTGGAGCCCGACAATCATCTCCACTTCAGTCACATGACCACCACCACCGGCGATTAGCACTTTGGGTGCTTTTTCTTCAGGCATTTCGGTGTCGGCTGCGCTCTATTTCATAGAGAAATGCGTATTTTAAAAAGCCAGAGAACATGGAGGACCAGGCAATAATCCAGCCTCGCCAGC
Organism: Spiribacter sp.; assembly: GCA_965243155.1. GTDB lineage: Bacteria > Pseudomonadota > Gammaproteobacteria > Nitrococcales > Nitrococcaceae > Spiribacter. The sequence continues at coordinate 21,520 of CBDEUE010000005.1, forward strand.
CATCCCGCCAGCCCTGTTGAACAATTAATAAACGGAAAAAACGCACTAATGGCGCGAGCACCAGCTTGTGCCATCGAAAGGGTTTGCCGCGAGCCGACAGTGCCTCAGCACTGACCTTGGCATAGCTGATACTGCGCCGAAAATGGTCTTCAATATCCCGATAGCTGTAATGATGGATATCACCATCAAGCCGTCCAACGCTGCCATTGATCTCTAGCCGGTCGTGGGGGTCATCACCTGCCCAACGGCCGGCACCTTTGCGTATCAGTCGCAGTCGCCATTCCGGATACCAGGTGTGACGCAGCCAGTCTCCGAGATACCAGGTGCGGCGGCTGATTTCATAGCCGTCCTTCTCGGGCCCAGCTTCGGTAAAAAGCACGCGAATACTTTCGGCTAAGTCCGGGCTGATTGGCTCATCGGCATCGAGCGACAGAATCCACGGCTGTTCGCAGGCATCCAGTGCACGATTTTTCTGTGCAACATGCCCAGGCCAGTCAGTTTCGATGACCCGGGCCCCGTGTGCTCTACCAATCGCGACGGTCTTATCGGTGGAGCCGGAGTCGATAACCACAATTTCGGCAGGCTGAAGCGGTTTGAGGCTTTCAAGCAACCGCGGCAAATTCTCGGCCTCATTCTTCGTAATGATGGCAACAGACAGCGGCAGCGTTGAGGCAGCCAAGTCAGGCGAGCCCTTGTTCAATCAGGTTGCGGAAATACGCCACCGTCGGCTTCAGGCCCTCTACCAAAGGCACTGTAGGTGCCCAGTCGAGCTCTGCCTTAGCCCGATCAATATTCGGCTGGCGCTGACGGGGGTCATCGGCAGGCAATGGATGGTGAATCAGCTCGCTGGCTGAGCCGGTCTCGGCCAGCACTTTTTGGGCGAGTTCTCGCATGGTGAATTCACCCGGGTTGCCCAGATTAATCGGGCCGGTGACCTCAGCCGGTGTGTTCATCAGCCGGATCAGGCCCTCAACCAGATCATCCACAAAGCAGAATGACCGGGTCTGCTCACCATCGCCATAAAGGGTGATGTTTTCGCCCTTCAGTGCCTGAACGATAAAATTTGAAACCACGCGTCCGTCGTTGGGATGCATGCGCGGGCCGTAAGTATTAAAGATCCGCGCTACCTTGATCTCGAGGTTGTGCTCGCGGTGATAGTCAAAAAATAGCGTCTCCGCACAGCGCTTGCCCTCGTCATAACAGGCTCGGGTACCAATAGGGTTTACGTGACCCCAATAGTCCTCGGTTTGTGGATGAATCTCGGGATCCCCGTAAACCTCGCTGGTGGAGGCCTGCAGGATGGGTACACCCAGCCGCTTGGCTAGACCCAGCATATTGATCGCGCCATGCACGCTGGTTTTGGTGGTCTGCACCGGGTCGCGCTGATAATGAATGGGTGACGCCGGGCAGGCTAGGTTATAGATGCCATCCACCTCGACGAACAGCGGGAAGGTCACATCATGTCGCATGACTTCAAAATGCGGATGATCAAGCAGATGGGCGATATTGTCGCGGCTGCCGGTTAGGTAATTGTCGACGCAAAGCACCGCGTGGCCGGCCTCGAGCAATCGCTCGCAAAGGTGCGAGCCGATAAAGCCGGCCCCACCGGTGACAAGCCAAGTTTTGCGGTAATGATTGCGAATCGACATAAGATCAGTGTTCCGTTTTGACCAGCGTTGCAAGCGCAGTGCTGACTTTGGTGGGCGTCAATTCCCGTAAGCAGTTTAAATGCCCCAGCGGACATTCCCGCTCAAAGCAGGGGCTGCACTCAAGATTAAGATACAGCACCTTGGCTTGGTCGCTAAGTGGCGGAGTATATTGAGGATCTGAAGACCCGTATACCGCAACCAGCGGCGTGCCGGTGGCGGCGGCGATGTGCATTAATCCGGAGTCATTGCTGACCACCGCATCACTGGCGGCGAGCAGGTCGATGGCTTGCGCGAGGCTGGTTTTACCAGCCAGATCCATCACCCCCTTCGCTTGTTCACTGATATTCCGAGTGAATTCGGTGTCTTTGCCCGATCCCAGCAACCAAACTTGCCAGTCTGCGGCCAGATAATCGCGGGCCAGTGCAGCGAAATACTCAGCGGGCCAGCGTTTGGCAGGGCCGTATTCGGCACCGGGGCAAAGCGCTAGAGCAGGCGTGTTCGTTATAAGGCCATGCGCCTGCATAGCGGATGCTTGTTGTGCCGGCGTGCTGGTGAGTTGCGGTGGAATAATCTCGGGTTTCTCAACGCCGATGGCGGTGCGTTGAGTATCGGTGGCCAGGGCAACAAACCGGTCGACGGTGCGGTATAGGCGGTTTTTATCCAGCGGCCGAATATCATTCAAAAGTCCGTAGCGATGTTCACCTCGATAACCCGTCCGGACCGGGATGCCCGCTACCCACGGCACGACGGCTGCCTTGGCTGAGCGCGGTAGGATGATTGCTTGGTTATAACCGGCATCGCGCAGCTTTCTGCCCAGTCGCCAGCGCTTGGCAAGGCCGAGCTCTCCGTGCGCTACGGGTAGGGTAATAGCCCGGCGCACCTCGGGCATTCGCGCCAGCAGCGGTTCACTCCAGCCTGGTGCAATCACATCAATCTGGCTACTAGAGTCTTCGCGCTTCAATGCTTTGAACAGGCTCTGCGCCATCACCATATCGCCAACCCAGGCGGGGCCGACGACGAGCACTGAGTTGGCCAAGCTGCGATGGGCTACCAAGGCATTCCCTCGACACGATTATGGCGCTTTTGCAACGAGTTGCGGTAAGCGGGTCGCTCGCCGGGTGGCGGATGTTTGAAACGTCGATGCACCCACAGATACTGTTCAGGGCGTGAACGAATACCTCGTTCAATAACGCCGTTCATCCACTGCGCATCAAGCACGTCCGAACCGGTGGGGAAGCCCTCCAGCGCCGGCTCAAAGGCAACTTCATAGCCATTGCCCGCTTCATTGGCATTAAAAAATATCGGGACAACGCGTGCTTTGCTCAGCCGCGCAAGACGAGTGAGACCGGTTACCGTCGCAGCAGGAACGCCCATGAATGGTACGAAAACGCTGTTATCCACCCCGTAGTCCTGATCCCCCGCATACCAAACCGGCACCCCTTTTTTCAGCGTCCGCACAATCCCGCGCAGGTCATTGCGTGGCAGCGCGTCCACCAGTGTCCGGCGGCGGTTGCGCAGCATCACCCGATCCATGAGCGGCTTTTTGCGCAGCGGTTTATAAATTACCGCCATATCGACCTGTTGGCCGATCAGCCGTGCGGCCAGCTCAATACATAGAAAATGTCCTGAGAGCAGGATGACCGGTCGGCCATCAGCTTGGGCGGCACGCAGATGCTCAAGGCCTGTGACCTGGCAGGGGATCTGGTCAACGTTTTTGCCGCCAAACCAGGCAAGCGCTGTCTCCGCGCCGGCTCGGCCCATGTATTGCAGATTGCGACGCATCAAAGCCTCACGCTCATCGGGAGTGAGCTCGGGCATGCAGAGTTGCATGTTGCGTAGGGCAATGCCCCGGCGACGCCTTGAGATGCTTGGCAGCCGGCGGCCAACAAACTTGCCGAATTCAAAGGCAATTCGGGGCGGCAGATGACCTACCAGCCACAGCAGTGAGAGCATGATCCACTGGCCAGCATTCAACGGATGATAGGGCGGTCGAGTTTGGGGATTGGACACGTTGGTGAGTGCTCGTCGATACTTCTGGCCACAATTTACCGTTTTGAGGCCGTCAATGCAGCTTAAAGTCCCTGATCTTGGTGCAGCCCGCGTTCTGGTGGTGGGCGATGTCATGCTCGATCGCTACTGGCAGGGGCCCACAGGCCGCATCTCGCCAGAGGCCCCGGTGCCCGTCCTGCGCGTTGATGACGAGGATATGCGCCCCGGCGGTGCGGCCAATGTGGCGATGAACTTGGGCGCATTGGGCGCGCAGGTGAGTATTGTCGGGCTTATCGGTGATGATGAGCACGGCGAGCTGCTTGAACAAAAGCTGCGTGAAGGTGGTGTGGAGCCGCTGATGCGCCGAGTCTCCACCCATCCAACCATCTGCAAGCTACGAGTTCTCAGCCAGCGCCAACAGCTGATGCGGCTTGATTTCGAACGTCCATTCACACCGGCCGAGACAGCAGGGCTGACTGAGGCCTTTGATGCGGCACTCGCCGATAAAGATGTGGTGGTCATTTCTGACTACGCCAAGGGCACGCTTTGCGAAGTGGAATCACTGATCGCTCGAGCTTGCGCAGCGGATATCCCCGTGCTGGTTGATCCGAAAGGCACCGACTGGGCCCGGTATCGCGGCGCCACGCTATTGACGCCAAATTTGCCGGAGTTCCGGCAAGTCACCGCTGATCCGGCCGAGGATAACACCGCGTTGCAGGATGCGGCGCAGGCGCTCATTCAATCGCTTCAGCTCCAGGCTTTGTTGGTCACCCGCGGTGAGCAGGGCATGAGCCTAATCCGCACGGGGCAGGACGCCTTTAGCCTGCCGGCGCATGCGCGGGAGGTCTACGACGTCACGGGTGCGGGCGATACGGTGATCGCCACGCTCGCTGCTGTGCTTGCGACCGGCGAGGGCCTTGAGACGGCCACTGCACTTGCCAACCTAGCGGCCTCGCTGGTTGTCGCTAAAGTTGGCACGGCCTCCGTGACCGTCCCAGAGCTTGAGGCGGCAGTCGGACTGCAGGGCGGGGATGAGCAGATTGTGGATCGCGCAGCGCTGAAGACATTAGTTGCGCCGGTTCGCGCCCGGGGCGAGCGCATTGTGATGACCAATGGTTGCTTTGATTTGTTGCATGCCGGGCATGTGCATTATTTGGCACAAGCGCGTGCACTAGGCGATCGATTGATCGTGGCCGTAAATGATGATGCCTCGGTGAAGCGGTTGAAGGGTACGGGTAGGCCGATTATGCCGCTCGCCCAGCGTATGTCGGTGTTGGCCGCATTGAATTCAGTGGACTGGGTTGTGCCCTTTGGCGAGGATACGCCGGCTGATTTGATCGCCGATATCCTGCCGGATGTGCTGGTGAAGGGGGGCGATTACCAGCCGCACGAGATTGCGGGCTTCGAGGCGGTCACTGCAGCCGGTGGTGAGGTGCGGGTGTTGGATTTTGTTGAGGGCGAGTCCACCAGCGCGATCATCCAGCGTATTCAGAGTGCCTCTTCATAACCTTGCGCGAGCAGGGGCCAACCGGCTGCAAAATGCTGGGCAAGCGCCGGTTCCTTTTTAATCGAGCGCTGCAGCCGCTCTAAGCTCCGTGTTTGATGCGTCTCATCGGCGCCTAGGAATCCCTGGTCCCAGTCAATCAGCCAGATCTGATCCTCCTGATCGATCAGAATGTTGCGCACATTCAAATCTGCGTGGCCTGCGCCTGCCGCATGAAAACGCGCAATCGTCTTGCCAACAGCTTGCCAAGGGGTTTCTGCGGGACTGCGCTGCAATCGGCCGGCGAATGACTCGACGCCCTCGATGCGCCGGGTGAGTAAATCCGCCCGATACAGTAAGCCCCGGCGTTCAATGCGCCCGCCGATAGGCTCGGGGACCGGCAGTTCCCTCTGCCGCATTGCTTCCAAGAGCGTTAGCTCCCGCCACACCCGACTGCGCTTAATGCCCTGCCAGACGAAGCGATCGGCCGTGAAGCGCGCTGGCAGCCCGCCGCGCCAGTAATGCCGCAGCACCAAGGCATGATCTTGATAACGAATAAATTGTGCCGCACCCCGCCCAGTGGCTTCGCCCTCTAGGCAACCCTGATCGGCGAGTGCCTTTGGTTCGAACAGCCAATGCGGCAGATCACCCACCCACTTAGGATGGCTGATAAAGTAGCGATGTTGCTGACGCTGGATCTGCAAGTGGTTCATTCACTAAATACCTTTAAGGACAACCCACCACGGCGCCTGTGTATTTTCAGGCTCTCCGCCATTGGTGACTGCTGCAACATGGTACCGGTTGTCCGGACTTTACAGGCAGCTTGGCCCGAGACTGAAATCAGCTGGGTCATCGGGCAGGCCGAATCACAGCTACTTGCCGGGTTGGATGGGGTTGAGCTGATTGTTCATGACAAACGCAAAGGCCCGCTGGCGCTACGCCGCCAACTGGCAGGCCGCCAGTTCGATCTTTTGTTGTTGATGCAGCTCTCTCTGCGAGCGGGAGTGACGTCATTGGGCGTCAAAGCACCGACTAGACTGGGATTTGATCGCAGCCGTTCCAAGGATTGTCATGGGCTTTTTATTAACGAACGGATTGCAGATCTTGGGCCGCGACATGTTGTCGATGGTTTTTTTGGGTTTTGTGAAGCGCTTGGGATAAACCGCCGAATTCCCCATTGGGACATACCGATTCCAGATAGCGCGATGCAGCAGGCTGAATCATTGGTGAAGCGCAAACAGCCGGCTCTGGTATTAAGTCCTTGCAGCAGCCGGCCAGTGAGAAATTGGTATGTGTCCGGCTATGCTGCAGTGGCGCGACATGCCATTGAAGCGCATGGCATGCAGGTGCTGATTACCGGTGGCCGCAGCCCGGTTGAGCAGGATTATGCCCGCGCCATCTCCGATGAATTGGGCGATTCGTCGAAGGTAAAGAACCTGGCTGGGCAAACAGACCTCAAGACATTGCTGGCAATAATGAAGTTGTCTTCGGTGGTCGTTGCGCCTGATTCCGGACCTGTTCATATGGCGATGGCGGCCGGTACACCTGCCATCGGACTATTTGCCGAGACCAATCCCGATCGAGCCGCCCCAATTCTATGCCGCCAGTGGGTTGTGAATGCCTATCCTGAAGCGGTGCGACGAGCATTCGCGACCGATGTGAGAGGGCAGCGTTGGGGGCGACGTATTGGTGAGCCGTGGGCGATGGAGTTAATTACGCCTGAGCAAGTCAATGCAAAGCTGGACGCTTTAATGGCAACTGCTCCGGAAGATCGCTTGATGCCCGGGCTGGAGTGGCATCATCGAGAGAAATTCTTCACGGAGCCTACCCCATGAACGCCGCTGCCTACCGCGTTTTAGCGCAGGCATTTGCCCCGGCCGTGCTGGGCTATTTGTGGTGGCGCAGCAGGCGCGAGCCCGCCTATCGCGAGCAGATCCCGGAGCGGTTGGGACGGCTGACAGCGCCGAGTTCCGGCGCATCCCCAATCTGGGTGCATGCGGCTTCCATGGGGGAGGTGCGCGCGGTGGCGCCACTCATTCGGGCCCTGCTCAAGGCCGGTGAGCCTGTGCATTTAACGACGAACACCCCGGCCGGACGGGACACGGCAGTGAGCGTTTTTGCCGACCGCGTAGGCATTAGCTACGCCCCCCTCGACACCCCGTCCGCCATTAACCGCTTCCTCGATCAGCTAAATCCCAAAGCCGCTGTATTTGTTGAGCTTGAGCTCTGGCCGCAGCGGTTTCTGGCGCTGGCGCAACGCGGTATCCCAACGGCCATTGTCAATGCGCGGTTAAGTGAGCGGAGCCTGAGACGCTATCAACGGCTTGGCCGAGTGCTGCAGGATGCGCTGCAAGCCGTTGCCACGGTGGCCGCACAGACGGCGCCGGATGCTGAGCGTTTCCAGCAGCTTGGTGTCACGGCCAGCCGGCTAACCGTGACCGGAAATTTAAAGTTTGATCAGACACTCGATGCCGAGCTGGTTGAGTGTGGACGTGAGCTGCGCGCTCGGATGGGTGCTGAGCGGTCCGTGTGGGTGGCGGCCAGTGTGCGTGAAGGTGAGGCTGAGACGGTTATTGCCGCACATCAGAAACTGCGCCGTGAGTGCCCCGATGCGCTCTTGATCTTAGTGCCCCGCCATCCGCAGCAGTTTTCGCTGCCAACTGATGCTGGCGATGTGTTGCGATGGTCAGCACAAACCACTGTGCTTGATTCAACGTCGGTACTGCTCGCCGATGTTACCGGGGAGCTACCAAGGTTTTTGGCGGCAGCGGATATCGCCTTTGTTGGCGGCAGTCTGGTGGATGTTGGTGGGCATAATCCCCTAGAGCCTGCATCACTTGGTCTGCCGGTTCTGATGGGGCCATCGGTGACTAATTTCGAGCGGGTTGATGCCCTGCTGGCTGAGGCTGGCGCCAGAGTGCAGGTTAAAGATGCCAAGACGTTGGCTGACTCTTTAATCGCGCTTTTTGCCGATGTAGCGCGTCGAGAGACGATGGGTGCCAAGGGCCGTGCCGTGGTTGCTGATCATCAGGGCGCGTGTGAGCGCACCCTCGATTTACTCATCAAGCAGGTTATTCACCCGCATTAGATCCTCTACGGTTAGCGAGCCTGCTGCCTGCTGAAGAACCAATGTGTTGAGCAGATACGCGTGCCGGGCCTGTTCATAATCACGCTCGGCATTGAACAACTCACGCTGGGCATTCAGCACATCAACAATGGTGCGTGTGCCAACCTCAAATCCTGCCTCGGTGGCATCCAAAGCAGCCTGCGTTGAGATGCGAGCCTGATCCAGCGCCCGGACTCGCTCCAGTGCAGTTACAACGCCGCGATAGGCATTGGCGGTGTTACGGCTGATGGCCCGACGTGTGCTCTCGAGCGCTTCACGCGCCGCGGTGTAGCGAAACTGTGCTTCACGAATTTGTGAGGATAGGCCGCCGCCTTGATAAAGCGGAAGGCTAAGTTCAATACCTGCGCTGAGCTGGTCAGAGCTGGGGTCCCTGCCGCCCGCGCCATATCGATCGATACCGTCATAACCGGCCACCAGATCCAAAGTGGGGTGGCGTCCGCCGCGTTCCACGTCGATGGTCTGCATTGCAGCTTCTGCAGCCAGCCGTGCGGCCGCTAATTCACGGTTTTCAGCCTCGGCACGCTCGCGCCACTGGTCGATGTCTGCTGGCTCCGGCCGCGTCAGTTCGATCTCAGTACGAACAGCCTGGAGCATCCCGGGCGCTTGGTCAGTTAGTTCGCGCAACTCTTCACGCCGGTTCTCAAGATCATCCTCAGCCTGCAGAAGCTCGGCCCGAGCGAGGTCCGATTGAGCGCGCGCCTCTTCAACGTCGGTGCGGGCGATAACGCCAACCTCAAAACGCTGTTCGGCCTGCTCCAGCTGCCTTTCGATGGCAGCCAGGCTGGCTTCAGCTGCTTCAACCGCCTCCCTGGCATCCAGCACGGCAAAGTAACGCTCGGCTACACGCACAATGAGGTCCTGCTCGGCCAAGGCAAATTCGGCTCTGGCTTGTTCAACCCGGGCGTTGGCAACGCTCACCGCGCTGCGGGTTGCTGAGCGATAAAGCGGCTGAGAGAGCGACACGCCGTAGCTTAACTGTCGGTATTGATCATCACTGTCCGCCCCACTGAGGTTGCTTTCGCTGTCGATCACGTTGTAGGCGCCATTGAGCGATACATCCGGACGGAGTGCGGCGCGTGCCTGGGGTAATGCCTCTTCTTCGGCCTGACGGTTGGCAACGGCCTGCTGAAAGGTGGGGTCCGTGGTCTTGGCCAGCTCGTAGATCTGAAGCAGATTCTCAGCCTGTGCGCTCATTGAAGCGGTAAAAACGCTCAGCCCAAGCCAAATAGCAACTGCCGCCGGCTTTCTTACTAGGCTTGCCATAGTGTTTAAATCCTGTCTCGGCCTAAAGGCTGAAGTGTCGGGTGATCGGGGCGCCCACCAATGCTGGTGCAAACGTATCGAAAAGGCTCTCGGTCGAGTACTGATGCTCACCAACCCGCGTTACCAGCAACGCTTCCATAATCGGTGCTTGTCCGGTGATCAGAAAAAGCCGTCCACCATCGGTTAAGCGCTGATGAAAGCCTTGATGAAGCTCCGGTAGTGATCCGGTCACGATAATGACATCGTAGTGGTTACCATCGTTCCAGCCCGTGGCGGCATCACCGGTTTCAAGATGCACATTCTTAACACCCTCACGATGGAGGTGCGCCTGGGCCGCCTCAATGAATTCAGGGTAAAGGTCGACGCTTGTCACGTGACCAGCCATTTTTGCCAAACAAGCGGTGAGATAGCCGGTTCCCGTGCCAATCTCAAGGACCCGATCTTGTGACTGTGGATCCACCGCTTGAAGGAGTCGACCTTCAACCTTGGGCTCGAGCATTATCTCGCCATGTCCAATCGGAATTTGCATATCGGCATAGGCAAGATTTCGGTAGGCCTGGGGCGTGAAATGCTCACGTGGAATGGAGTCGAGGGTCTCAAGTATCTCGCCGTTAAGAACTTCCCACGTTCGAAGTTGCTGCTCGACCATATTTTCTCTGGCAGCGGTCAGGTCCAAATCCGTCATGTCTGTGGCTCTATACAAAAGGGGCTGGATATACCCAGAAGATTACGGGGTTTGCCCCAGAGCGACAAGGATTTCGCGGTCTATCCCCACCATATGGGGGATGGTTCGCCGGCATGGACTCGGAGATAATTCATTTAGGTCAGTCGTCGGCCCTAGCGGTGATGGCGGCAAGGACGCTACCTTCTTCCCCGGGCCGATGGCTGGCCCACCTTTCAGACTGTCGTGCCTTGCAGCCATGAAGTGAGACTGGTATAAAGCACGGTTTCCTGAACGCGGCATCAGAGCGCGTAATTCGGACACAGAATTCGGGAGGCCCCAATGGCCAAGGTCTGTCAGGTCACCGGCAAGCGGCCGATGACTGGTAACAACGTATCGCACGCCAACAACAAAACGCGGCGTCGGTTTCTGCCCAACCTGCGCTACCATCGCTTTTGGTTGGATAGCGAAAGCCGTTGGGTGCGCCTGCGTGTCTCATCCAAGGGCATGCGCATTATCGACAAGCTAGGCATCGAGCAGGTTGTTTCCGATCTGCGCGGCCGCGGCGAAAAAGTCTGAGGTTAAGTCATGCGCGATAAGATTAAGCTCGTTTCGTCTGCCGGTACCGGTCATTTCTATACGACCGATAAAAACCGCAAAAACACGCCACACAAGCTTGAGTTTCGTAAGTACGATCCGGTGGTACGTAAGCACGTAATCTACAAGGAAGCCAAGATCAAGTAATGCACGCCGCTGGCAGATACCAAAAAGCCCGCCGTCGAGCGGGCTTTTTTGTGGGCTAAACCATGCCCGAGCTCCCCGAGGTTGAAACCACTCGCCGCGGGCTGGCGCCCCATTGCGAGGGCGCTCGCGTGGTGCGGCTTAAAGTACGGGAGCCCCGGCTACGCTGGCCCGTGGGCGCCGAAATGCCGGCCAGCGTTGCGGGCCGATCCATTGAGCGGCTAGATCGGCGGGGTAAATATCTAATTTTCCGCCTGAGCGACGGTGCCGCCATGCTCATGCATCTGGGGATGTCCGGTAGTGTTCGTGTCGTCTCGCCCGACCGCCCTCCACTTCGTCACGATCACATCGATATCGCGCTGGATAATGACAAGCTGCTGCGTTTTCACGACCCGCGCCGTTTTGGCAGCCTGCACTACGCCGCCGCTGATATCGAGAATCATCGTTTATTGCGCACGCTGGGACCGGAGCCCCTGTCTGATGCATTTACGGGTGACTATCTATGGCAACTGAGCCGGGGCCGTCGCTCAGCCGTTAAGCCTTTCATCATGGATTCTCATGTGGTGGTGGGAGTTGGCAATATTTATGCCGCGGAGTCTCTCTACCGGGCAGGCATCCATCCGTCGCGCGCCGCTGGTCGCATTGCAAGCCCCCGTTATGAAAACCTGGTAGGCCATATTCGTGATGTGCTGAGCGAAGCCATCGAAATAGGTGGTACCACCTTGCGAGATTTCACTAACAGCCAGGGTGAGCCAGGCTATTTTCAGCAAACGCTCAATGTCTACGGTCGCGAAGGCTTGCCCTGCAAGCGATGCGCGCGCAGTTTAAAACTGATCCGCCTCGGCCAACGCGCTACTGTCTACTGCCCGAATTGTCAGCGCTAAAAGCGATTTCAGACCGCAGCTACATGACCATCACTGCGCGGGTCTGCCGCCCCCTCCTGAAGTCCATCGGGATGACGAATAATCGCACCCGCATGGCCCATGGTGCTTTCGTATTCGCCAAGTATTTCAATGTCATGGCCTGCTTGCCGAAGCGCCTCTATTAACTCGGGGCTAAGGCGTGATTCTAGTTTTAGCGTGGTGCTTGATTCGCCCCAAGTTCTGCCTAGCAGCCAGCGAGGAGCAGTGACAGCCTGCTGAATGGGTGTGTTGAACATGCCATAGCGGCTGAATACCGCGGCCTGAGTTTGTGGCTGTCCCTCTCCACCCATCGTCCCGTAGACCATCTGCCGGTCATCATCAAACTGCGCCATCGCCGGATTGAGCGTATGGAAGGGGCGGCGTCCCGGCTCCAGCGCCTGGGGATGATTAGGATCTAGACCAAAGCTCATGCCCCGGTTTTGTAACAGCACCCCGGTGGTTGGGAGCACAACGCCACTGCCATATTCCCAGTAGATGGACTGAATAAAACTGACTGCCCGTCCTTCGGCATCGATTGCGCCCATCCAGACGGTATCGCCGGGTTGGGCGGGATACGGCCATGGGGCTGCTTGCTTTGGATCGATGCGACTAGCCGCTTGATCAAGGTGCTGCGGCGCTAACAAGGTCTGCGCTGGTGTTTGCATCCATTTTGGATCGGTTACTTCCGCATCTCTGACCAAGAACGCTTGTTTAGTAGCCTCGACAAGTCCATGTACATGCTCAAACCCCTCAGCCTGCTGGATACCCAGACGATCGAAGCAGCCCAGAATAAAAAGGGATGCTAACCCTTGGGTGGGTGGCGGCATGTTGAAAACTTCCGCTCCTGCCCCATCGATCCGCAGTGATAATGGCGTGACGGTTAGTGCGTTGAATTCCTGAAAGTCTGAGAGAGCCAGAGGGCTTCCTAGGTTGGATGCCTCAGCGGCCATGTTCTCAGCAAGCGCGCCACGGTAGAAGTCATCCAGCCCCGCTTTCGCTAGCTGCTCAAGTGTCTCTGCCAGGCGGCCCTGTTTCAGCCTCGCGCCTGTATCCAGCGCAGATCCAGTCTCGCGCAGGAAGGTCTCGCGAAACCCGGGGATGTCTGCAAGCTCGTCGAGCTTATTCGCTGTCAGCTCAGCCTGTCCTGCGGTAACCGCGACCCCCTCGCGGGCGAGGGCAATGGCGGGTTCGAGTAACCTAGATAGCGATAACCGTCGCGCATCGGATTGTGCATGAGCCAGCGCGGTTGCCCATCCGCTAACGGTGCCGGGGACGGTGAGTGCCGCAGCTGCCCCTCTTGCGGGGACGGAGGCCAGCTGTCGCTCGGCGTACCAAGACCGATCCGCAGCCTTGGCCGCTGGCCCGCATGCATCGATGCCAATGGGTTTTTGCCCCGGCTTACTAATGAGCCAAAATCCATCGCCACCAATGGCATTCATATGCGGATAGACCACTGCGATGACGGCGGCGGCAGCAACCATGGCCTCCACCGCACTTCCGCCCTCCCGCAATACGTCTCGGCCTGCATCGGCAGCTAAGTGATGGGGTGCGGTTACCATGCCGCGATGGCCAAGTGTGTTGTTGATCATGGGTTAACTCACTAAGTCCGAAAACATTCTTGCGGCTGTCAGTGCTAGGAAAATAGCAAACGCTAGCCTAAGGCTCTTGGGGTTGATTCGATGGGCAATGCTGGCCCCAACGGGTGCCATGCGCATAGTAAGCGGCACGATGAGGGCAAATCCGATCAGATTGATATAGCCGATACTCCCGGGTGGTCTTGCGGCAACACCAATCCCGGCCGCGATAAAGCCGATGGCTCCCGGTATGCCAATAATCACCCCAAGTGCTGATGCGGTGCCAACCGCGCGGCGAATAGGGTAATTGCAAGCTGACAGCACCGGCACACCAAGCGTACCCCCGCCAATGCCCATCACTGCAGAGACTGCACCAATCAGACCACCAATCAGGGTTTGACCGGCTTTTTTAGGCAGGCCATCCCGCAGTGAGCTGCCCTCTGGCCGGAACGCCATGTTCGCAGCGACTAGCAAAGCGACGGTTGCGAAGACGGTACTTAAAACCGCACCGTCAAACAGACTGCCGGCGAAGCCACCCGCAATCGCACCGACTAGAACGAATGGGCCTAGAGTGCGAAGCAGGTCAATATCCATGCTGCCTTTTGCATAGTGTGATCGTGCCGAGACAATCGAGGTGGGGATGATCGTGGCAAGAGAGGTGCCTACCGCCATATGCATGCGCACAGCTGGATCAATCTCTAGCAGCGAGAAGAGGTGGTAGAGCACGGGTACGATGACAATACCCCCGCCAACACCAAGCAGCCCGGCCATGATTCCTGCGATGATGCCGGTGGCCATCAGTGCCAAGGCAAGGCCTGCCAGCCAAAGCGGATCGTAAGCTGCGAGCATTTCCATGAGTTACCAGCCTATTGCTTCCGGCAGCCAAGTTGCCATCTCGGGGAATATGAAAAGTAGGCCCAGCGCAATGATCTGCAGGCCAATAAAAGGCAGCACTCCGATATAGATGTCACGGGTTGTGATGCCCGGAGGCGCTACGCCCTTTAAAAAGAACAAGGCCCATCCAAAGGGAGGTGTTAGAAACGAAGCCTGCAGATTCATCGCAACTAGAATCCCAAGCCAAACCATGTCGACATCGGCGCTGACAAAAAGTGGCAAGAACATCGGCAGAGCGATGTATGAAATCTCAATCCATTCTAGGAAAAAGCCGAGAATAAACAGCAGCAGCATCATAAAGAGCAGCTCTGCGGTGATGCCGCCGGGGACCATGGCGAAGAGTGCTTCGACCAAATGTTCACCGCCCAGTCCGCGGAAAGCCAGGGCAAATGGCTGCGCGCACATCAAAATGAAGAAGACCATGGCCGAGATACTGACTGTGCCCTTGAGTGTCTCGGAGAGCACTTGCCAGTTAAGGCGGCGGCCTACGCCGGCGATCAGCAGACTACCAGCCGCGCCCATTGAGGCTGCTTCGGTTGGTGCGGCAACGCCCCCAATAATTGAACCGAGCACGGCGAAGACCAGTAGGAGCGTCGGTGCAACTGACTTGGCAATTCTAAGCAGTAGCTCTTTTTTGTTGATCTCGGCACGTTCGGCAGCGGGTATGGCCGGTGCCATCTCCGGACGCAGCCAGCCGAGCCCGATCAAATAAATCACATACACACCCGCGAGCATGAGTCCTGGCATCAAAGCGGCAGCAAACAAGCTGCCCACCGACTCGCCAAGAATATCCGACAGCAGGATCAGGACGAGGCTTGGGGGCAGTATCTGCCCCAACGTACCGGAAGCGCAGATCGTCCCGCAGGCAAGCCCGCTGTTGTAGCCGCGGCGCATTAGTACAGGCAGCGTAAGCAGGCCAACGGTAACCACCGTGGCACCAACAATGCCGGTCGCGGCACCCATCAGTACGCCGACCAAGACAATGGCAATACCCATGCCACCCCGTAATCCCCCCATCGCATGGCCCATGGTCTCGAGTAAAGTGTCCGCGATTCGGGATTTCTCGAGCATCACTCCCATAAAAACAAAAAGCGGGATGGCCAGTAGGGTGTAATTGGTGACAACCCCGTAGATACGAGAGGGCAGCAGGCTGAACAAGCTATCGCCAAAGCCAAGAAAACCGAAAAAAAGGCCTGAGACCGCCAGTGAAATCCCAACCGGGATGCCGACGAAAATCATCCCCATGAATCCGGCCAGCATGAGCAGTGCAAGAATCTCTTGAGGGCTCATGCCGTCTCTCCTTGGGCGCGGATCTTTTGCATTGTCTTAATGAGCGCGCCGAGCGCTTGCAGGGCTAGCAAGGTAAAGCCAATGGGAATGAAGGCTTTGAGTAAAAACCGATGGGGCAGGCCGCCGGGGTCGGGGGATCCCTGACCCATTGAATAAGAGGCGGTCACATAAGAAAGAGCCAGCCAGGCCAGGTAAAGCCCCACTCCCATGGTGAGAAAGGCGGTGGCGATGTCCACCAGCGCTTTTGTCCGCTGACTCATGCGCTCGTAGAACACATCAACTCGCACATGCTCGCCGTGGTGTAGCGCATAGGACATACCGAGCAGTGCTATCGGTGAGATGAGATGCCATTCAAGTTCCTGTAGGCCTACGTTGCCGGCGCTAAAGAAATAACGGGCAAAGACATTGGCGGTCACCAGGGCAACCAGAATCAGGGCGCAGGCTTTGGCGAGCGATCCGCTTGCCTCCAACAATCGTCCAATGAGTCGAGTGATGGCCGTCATAGGTGGTTGTCTGCTGTTTTGAGTTAAAGGGCAAGAGGCCCGGCAACCAACACGGGTTGCCGGGAATTTGCAGTCTTGGACGCAGCTCAGCCCATGCTGAGGAACTGCTGCACCGGCGCTTCACTCAGACCGGCCCAGGATGCGTGCTTACTCAGGAACGCAAAGTAGGCGTCGTGCACCTTGCGGGTTTCCGGGTCAGCATTTGCACCCTGTTCAAGGACATCCATCGTCACTTCGCGCAGTTTTGCGACGACCGAATCAGGCAGCGTGCCCGCGATGACACCTTCGTTCTCAACCAAATCGGTTAATGCATCCGAGTTGTTGGCCTCAGACCAGGTGTGGCTTTCGAGATTGCAGGCCATAGCCGCCGTTTGCACGATTGCCTTGAGATCATCCGGAAGTTCGGCCCAAACATCGGCATTAATGAGCAGCTCGGTCGCATTGCTCGGCTCATGCCAGCCGGTGGTGTAGTAATACTTGGCGGCCTGATGCAGGCCGAGACGGCGATCCTGATAGGGACCGACAAACTCGGCAGCATCCAAAACGCCGCGCTCAAGCGCTGGGAAGATTTCTCCACCCGGTAAGAGTCTGACGTTAACGCCAAGCTCGGCATACACTTTGCCGGCGAGGCCAGGGATTCTCATGTTCAGTCCGTTGAAGTCATCAACGGAGGTAATCGGCTCGCGGAACCAGCCCGTCATCTGAACACCAGTGTTGCCCATTGGAAATGCGACCAGACCGCGAGACGCATAGAGCTCGTGCCAGAGTTCTAGGCCACCACCATGATAAAGCCAGGCGTTCATGCCTTGGAAATTCATGCCGAATGGCACGGTCGTAAAATACTGCGCGGCAGGAATCTGGCCGGCCCAAAAATAGGCATTGGCGGCGTTAGTTTCGACGGTTCCTGCGGACACGGCTTCAAAACCCTCGAGCGCGGGAATAAGTTCGCCAGCGGCGAAGTGCTGAATCCTCAGGCGTCCACCGGACATGGCTTCGACTTTCGCGCAAAAGTCTTCTGGGCTGCCTGGGCCAGCCACGTAAAAGGGTGCCTCGGGCGGGTAGGCATTGGTCATACGCCAGGTGAAAGACTGTGATGACTGTGATTTGGCGACCATTGGCGCGCCGAGGACTCCAGCACCTGCCGCAACACTCGCGCCGGCTTTCAGAAATTCGCGTCGTTTCATGCTCATTTTGCTTACCTCACTGCAATGTTTCGGGGCGCTTATGCCCCATTGGCAGTGAATGCATCGCAATACTCGTGCCAACTTTGCTGTATTGCAGCAAAAACGCCGATTTCAAAGGGTTTGCGAGGGGTTAAGGGGTATTAATAGGTAGTTGTTTGTCTATGGTGCAGGCGCACCAGCGTGGTGCTATTGCGGGCGCTCCATAACTGACAATTGATCGTGAAAACCGAGTTTTTGTGTCAGTTGTCAGTGGCGCTGTAGGTTTTGGTCGGCTTCTTGCATGAATAACCGAGTGGTTGCCGTCATCCGTCAGGTAAGCACCGTATCAGCGCTTCTGCGCCTTATCGGCGCATCAATCAGGAGGCTTCTATGGACGAGATGGATCGAATGATCCTTGATCTGCTCATCGAAGACAGTCGCATGAGTTTTGCTGAGATTGGTCGTAAGGTTGGGATTTCCCGGGCCTATACGCGTGAGCGTATTCAGCATCTATTGGATGAAGGAGTCATCGAGAAATTTACCGCTGTTGTGAACCCGGCCAAGATGGGTCGTGCGGTTTCGGCTTTTATTGATGCCCGCATGCGGCCAGATGTGATTGAAACATTCGCCGAACGTCTTGGCGCCACCCCCGAGGTGGTCAGCCTTTATTTAATGAGCGACATGCAGAGTCTGCATATCCACACCCTGACCGACACGGAAGCTGATTTGGATGCCTTTGTCACGCGTCATTTTTTTAACCGCGACGGTGTCATCAGCATTGATTGCAAACAGTTGCTTCGACGCATTAAGCATCGTCGGGGCGGGCCGCGAGTGTAACGCGGACCCTTCGATAACCCCCACTAACCCAAGTGTGCCCTCAGCGTATCCATGAGGGCGGATTTGTCCTCGAACCCAATGCCGGGGATGTCCGGAAGTCTTACGCGACCATTTTCGATAGGTGTTGAATCGGCAAAGCCACCAAAAGGTGCGAAAACTTGGGGGTAGCTCTCGTTGCCGCCTAGCTTTAGGCCTGCTGCGATGTTCAGGGCAAACTGATGGCCACCATGAGGAATACAGTTACAGGGGCTGAAGCCATGAATGCGTAGCTCATCGAGCATGCGCAGATATTCCACCAGCCCATAGGAGAGCACAGGGTCCATTTGCAGGATATCGCGATCGGCACGCATACCGCCGTAGCGCAGCAGGTTACGAACGTCCTGATGGGAAAATAGGTTCTCTCCGGTGGCGCTTGGTAGTGGATAGATCTCGCAGAGCCGCTGCTGAATAGCGTAATCCAATGGATCACCGGCCTCTTCAAACCAGCGTAGATGATAGGGGGCGAGTCCCTCGGCGTACGCCACAGTCAGGTCGTGATCAAAGCGGCCATTGGCATCAACGGCAAGACATTGCGGGTCGCCGACCACCTCTAGCGCCGCTTCGATACGGCGCTGGTCTTCTGCAAGCGGCGCGCCGCCGATTTTCATCTTGGTCTCGGTATAACCAAGATCCAGATAGTGGCGCATCTCTGCCTTTAGCCGATCGAGATCATCATTGGGGTAGTAATACCCGCCTGCTGCATAGACCGAGACACTCTCGTCCGTTGTTCCATCGCCAAATCGATCCGCTAGGACGTTGGCCAGCGGCCGCTCCTCTACTTTGGCCACGATGTCCCAAAGCGCCATGTCGATAACGCCAACTGCCACGGACCGCTCACCATGACCACCGGGCTTCTCATTGGCCATGAGCACATCCCAAATTCGATGGGGGTCGAGGTTATCGCCGCTGTCATCGATCAGGGTTTTAGGGTCGGCTTCTTTGAGCCGGGGGATAAACCGTTCATTGAGAAGCCCACTTTGGGCATAGCGGCCATTGGAGTTAAAGCCATAACCAACAACGGGTTTCCCATCACGAATCACATCGGTGTGAATCGCGACCACGGAGACATCCATTTTCGAGAAATCGATGTAGGCGTTGGCAATCTCTGAGGCAATGGAGACGCGAGCTTCACGGATCTCGGTGATTTTCATGCGCGATTAGCCCTTGAGTTCAGCCAGCAGCCGATCGGTGAAATCCGTGGTACCGGCGTTGCCGCCAAGGTCGCGGGTGAGCACTCTGCCTTCACCGGTGACTGCCTCCAGCGCGCCCATCAAATCATCGGCAGCCGCCTGTTCGCCGAGGTCTTCCAGCATCATCACAACGGTCCAAATCATGGCGATTGGGTTGGCGATGTTCTGCCCAGCGATATCAGGGGCAGAGCCATGAACCGGCTCAAACATCGAAGGCACGCTTGGGTCGGGATTGATATTGGCAGATGGCGCAACACCAATGCCGCCGGCCGTGGCTGGCCCGAGGTCGGAGAGGATATCGCCGAAGAGGTTGGTGCCCACAACCACGTCAAACCAGTCCGGATGAGTAACGAAGTTGGCAGCCAGAATATCCACGTGATACTGCTCAACCGCAACGTCCGGAAAATGCCCGGCCATGGCAGCCACCTGCTCATCCCAGAACGGCATGCTGTGTTTGATACCGTTGGATTTGGTGGCGTAGGCCAGTTTTTTGCGTGCACGCGACTGGGCCGTTTTGAAGGCAAAATCCAGAATTCGCTCACTGCCTTTGCGGGTGATGACGTTAGCCTGAATCGCCATGGCCTCGGGCAGGCCATCATAAAGCCGTCCACCGATATCGGAGTATTCACCCTCGTTGTTTTCGCGCACGACCAAGTAGTTGATATCTTCCGGGCCACGGTCGCGCAATGCAGAGGTCAGACCCTTGAGTAGGCGCACCGGGCGCAGATTAACGTACTGTTGGAATTCACGGCGGATGGGCAGCAATAGCCCCCAGAGCGAGACATGGTCGGGGACACCCGGAAAGCCGACGGCACCGAGCAGGATCGCATCATGTGCCCGGAGCTTTTCGATACCATCTTCGGGCATCATCTCGCCATGCTCTGCGTAGTATTCGCAGGAGTAGGGGAACTCGGTAAAGTCAAAATCAAGGCCGGGGCGTTTCGCCAGCGCTTCAAGGCAGCGAACACCGGCCGGAGTGACTTCACGGCCAATGCCGTCGCCAGGGATGAGTGCAATGCGATGGGTTGTCATGGGCTTCCTCAGGACGTTAATGAGAGCGGAAGCCCTCTAGTCTAGCGCAAGCTGGCCTCCACGCAGAATTAACCAGCGATCAGCGCTTGGCAGCGCCTCGCGATCATGCCCAAGGAATATCGTAGTCCGCCCTTGGCGCCAGGCGGTTAACGGTTCCGCGACATGCTGCGCCGTTTCTGCATCAAGCCCGGCAAAAGGCTCATCCAGAATGACAATCTGCGGGTCACGCAGCATGAGTCGCGCCAAAGCAAGGCGTCTTGCCTGACCGGCTGAGAGCTCAGTGCCGGATTCGCCCAGCCAAGTATCAAGGCCCTGCTCGCAGCCGGCCACAAACTGGTCGAGGGCAACAGCCTTGAGCACGTGCCACAGTTCGTCGGTTGTGGCCTCGCGCTTTGCGATACGCAGATTACCCGCCACCGTGCTGCTGAAAAGGTCCGTTTGCTGTGTCAGATAAGCGAGACGGCGATAGAGGTTGATCTCAGAAAAAGTCTCGATTGGTTGGTTATCGAGCAGGATATTGCCACTATCTGCGGCTATCTGCTTCGATAAAAGTGCAGCGATGCTGGATTTGCCGGCCCCTGAAGGCCCAAGAATGCCCACGCACTCGCCTGGCGCAATCTGTAGCGTGAGATCATCCAGCACTCTGCTACCGGCCCCACGAGTCAGCATGACCTGGTTTAGTACTATTGCTGCACCCTTCGCTGTGGTGAGCGGCACCTCAGTACAGTCCTGCGTCTCATGCTGACTGACCGAAATATCTTGTTGGAGGCGTATCGCTGACGCTCGTGCGCGTGCCAAATGCCAGCCGGCGCCGGGGAGCACGCCAAGAGGCTCAAGTAGCGCCATTACGGCGAGCGGCATCATCACGGCAATGGCGCCACTGATTGCACCGTTGCTGTAGAGCATCAGTGCGGCTAGTAGAACCAGTGCCGCCGCCAGATGAATGCCGCCGGTCATGGCGGCCTCGCCCGCTGCAATCTGGGTATTCATCCGAGACTCGATGCGTTGTGCCTGATCAGCTCTATGCAGTAACCGCTGCCGATGATGATCAAGACTGCCAAAGGCTTTTAGCTCAGCTAGCCCCTGCAGGTGGTCGACGGCACCCGCCCGCAGGTTGGCACTGGCTTCGGCCAAATCGCCGGTTATCGTGCATCCGCGATGCCATGCTAGAAGGGCGACGCTGACGCTGAGTATCAATAATGTCAGGCCTGTGGCAAGACCCACTGTCATTGAGCCGATCATCAGCAATAGAGTGACTAACACCAGACTCAGTGCGGCGATGAGGGTCGGGGCGAGGCTCCTGAGGAATAGGCCATCCAATCGGTCAATATCGGTGGTGAGCCGATTGAGCAGTTCTCCGCCGCGAAGTTTCGTCATACGGATGACCGGTAGACCTGCCAGATCACGAAAGATGCGTGTTCTCAGATCACTCAGCAGTCGTAGAACCGTGTCATGGTTGACCAAGCGCTCAAAATAACGCGCTGCTGTTCGTGTGACGGCAAACGTGCGAATGCCACCACCAGGGATGTAGATATTGAGTGTTGCGGTAACACCGGCGGCAATGAGTGCCCCCGTGACGGCCGTTGCGGTGATAAACCAGCCGGACAGCGCCAGTAGACCCACACCACTGGCGGCAGTGACAAACATCAAGAGGGCACCCAGTCCAAGCCGGCCTCGGTATTGCCTGAGCATCTGAACGTAGGGTGCGAGTTCACGCATCTTGAACGGCCTCCAATCGGCTATTTTCGATGCGATAGATGTGATCAGCATGCTCGCGCAATGCCTTGTCGTGGCTGGCGATGATGACGGTGGCACCAGCCTTGGCAAAACCGTCGATGGCCGTCAGTACATGGGCTTCAGTGACCGCATCGAGTGCATTGGTTGGCTCATCAAGAATGATGAGCGGCGCATTGGCGACGAGCGCGCGGGCCAAGGCCACACGCTGCGCCTGGCCACCCGATAGCGAGAGGCCTCGTTCGCCCACCACAGTGTCTAATCCATGGGGGAGTCGACTGAGAAATTCATCAACACCGGCATCCCGTGCCGCTGCCTTAATCGCCTGATCATCGGCGCTGGGATTGCCGAGTTGAATGTTCTCTCGAATGCTGGTGTTGGCAAGAAAGGTCGGTGATCCAAGCCAGCCGATCCGCTCGCTGGTAAATCCATGCCGGATTTTTTTGCCATCAATGGGCAAAAGACCGGCGATGGCAAGCAGCAGTGATGTCTTGCCGCTGCCGGAAGGCCCTTCGATGAGGATGCGCTCGCCGCGGTTTGCACGAAAACAAGGAACGCTCAGTACTGTGCCGCGGCCCGGGCGCTCGATATCCAGGCCATTAATTCCAACACCCTCCAGTTGGGATGAGCTTGCGGGTAACTCAATGGGTTGCGAGGGCGCCTCTGGTGCAGTTGCATCCAAGCTCATCAATAGCTCGGCGGCACCGATGGCCGTTGCCCGGTCATGATAGTGCTGAGCAAGCGTGCGAAGTGGTTGGAAGAACTCGGGCGCCAGCAGCAGGACAAAAAGCCCGCTAAACAGCGTTAATGCTGGCGCCGGGCCGAAATCAATATAGCCAAGCAGCCCAAAGCCGACATAGATGGCGATGACCGCAATCGCTACCGAGGCAAAAAACTCCAGCACGGCTGATGAGAGAAAGGCAACGCTCAGTACGCGCATACTGCGCTTTCGATATTCGTCTGAGCCTTCGCTAATGCCGTCGGCCGCATCATCAATTCGGCCAAAAAGCCGAAGGGTGGTCAGGCCCCGGACGCGGTCGAGAAACTGACCGGAGAGTCTTGCCAATGCCGTGAACTGGTCCCGATTAAGTCGCTCGGCGCCCATGCCGACTAGTGCCATAAAGAGCGGAATGAGCGGGGCAGCAAGCAGAAGAAACCCTGCAGCAAGCCAGTCCTGGGTAAAAGCGGTCACTGCAATTGCAGCTGGCACGGAAACCGCAATCACCATCTGTGGCAGATAGCGCGCAAAGTAGCCATCTAGGGCATTGATCTGGTCGGTCAGTTGGCTGGCAAGCTCGCCCCGGCTTTTATCCTGAAAACCGGCTGGGCCGACGGTTTCAATCCGACGTAGCAGGCGCTCGCGAATGCGGGTGCGTACCTGGTCTGATGCCTGAATGCCGTATTTTGCCCGCAACCACTGGAATAAGGGCCTTAGGGAGACCGCTGCGATTAGGCAGGCGGCGGTAATGGTCAGAGTGGAAAGCGCAGCGGACTGCATGACGACCTGATGCACCAGCCAGGCGATGAATCCCGCCTGGCTGATGATCAGCAGTCCTTCGATAATGCCGCAGGCAGCGGCAATACGCAGCGGCGCTGCGACGGCCGCCCGCTCTTGGGCGAGCCACTGCGTGGCGGTCATTCGTTAGTGATAGCCTTCGCCAGCGCGGACTTTGCCCCGGAACACCCAATAGGTCCAGGCCGTATACCCCAGCACCACCGGGATAACGAACAGCACGCCAAGCAGCAGGAACATCTGGGATTCGCGCGCTGATGCAGCGTCGTACAGGGTGTAGGCGGGCGGCACCACATAGGGCCACTTGCTCGCTAGCAGGCCGAGGTAGGTGAAGATAAACAGCCCCATCGTTGCAACAAACGGCAAACCCTCGCTGCGCTTGGCGGCCGAGCGAAAAATTAGGTACGCACAGCCTAGGGCGCCTGCGGGTAACAGCCAGATTG
Source organism: Spiribacter sp. (assembly GCA_965243155.1). Classification (GTDB taxonomy): domain Bacteria; phylum Pseudomonadota; class Gammaproteobacteria; order Nitrococcales; family Nitrococcaceae; genus Spiribacter. Next base: position 45,547 of record CBDEUE010000005.1, read on the forward strand.
AGAACAGGTTGTTAAACCAGCGATCCCTCACAAAGCTATCCACTAGCGGGGTCCAGAAGCTAATGATCAGGAATACTCCCAGCACGCCGGCGAGCAGTTTGGGTGTCACCCGATAGGCCCATTCCTGGATTTCGCCCTCGGTTTTCATGATCAACCAAGTGCTGCCCAGCAATGCATAGCCAAGGACTAGGCCGATGCCGGTGACGACGGTGAACGGCGTAAGCCAGTCCGAAGGCGCCACCAACATAGGTGAAGTTCTCGGTTTCAAACCCTTGGATATAAGCACCAACGACGATGCCTTGTGCCAGCGCTGCCACCGTTGAGCCACCGGCAAAAGCAGCACTCCAGTAGCCTTTGCTGGCAGGGCTTTGCCTTGAAACGGAACTCGAACGCCACGCCACGGAATATCAACCCTGCCAAGAGCAGGAAGACGCCTAGGTAGAGTGCTGGCAGGAGGACTGAGTAGACCAGCGGGAAGGCTCCGAGCAGGCCGGCACCACCAAGCACCAGCCAGGTCTCGTTACCGTCCCAGACAGGTGCCACCGAGTTCATCATGACATCGCGGGAAACCTTCGTCCGGAGCAAAGGGATAGAGAATGCCGACCCCTAGGTCGAACCCGTCCATGAGCACGTACATAATGACGCCGAAGGCGATGATGACGGCCCAAATCATTGTGAAATCAATCATGTCCAATCTCCCTTAAGTGGCGCGGCCGGAGCGGCGTCGCCAATCGGGCCACCCGCGGAGAGCGGACGTTTTCGGGTGTGCGCCAGTCTCATCGGTAGGCTGTGCCGGAGCGGTCATGCCACCCTGCACAATACGCCACAGGTAATAGCCGCCTGAGGCATAAACCACCGCATAGACACTCATGTAGCCGATGAGGCTAATCAAAGCCATCCAGCCTGTCAGGGAGGGTGTGACACCTTCAGCAAAGCTGATCATGCCGTAGACCAGCCAGGGTGCTCGACCAGCCTCTGTGGTAAACCAGCCGGCCACTACAGCAACGAATGGCGCAGCAATCATAATCGGCAGGAAGCGATGCAGCGCACCGGGTTCATAAAGCTTGCCACGGAGCCGCAGCACCAATCCCCAAATACCGACTGCGATCATCACCAGGCCAATGCCAACCATGATTCGGAATGACCAGAAGACGATCGCGACAGGTGGTTGCTCCGCCAGTGGCACTTCATTAATGCCCGGGATTTCGCCATCGGCGCTGTGCGTAAGAATGATGCTGGCAAGATTGGGAATGCCAATCTCGAAGTGGTTTTCCTGTGCGGTCTGGTCGGGCAGCGCAAATAACAGCAGCGGGGCGCCAGCCTGACGCTCCCAGTTGCCTTCCATCGCAGCCACCTTGGTAGGCTGATACTCAAGCGTGTTCAGGCCGTGGAAGTCACCAATAACGGCCTGCGCCGGCGCTAGGAAAAGAATCATCCACAGGCACATCGAAAGGGCTTTTTTGTTCGCCTCAACCATATGCCCTTTCAGCAGGTACCAGGCACTTACACCCGCCACTACAAAGCTGCCTGTCAGGAAGCTGGCGACAGCCATATGTGTGAAGCGGTAAGGGAAGGAGGGATTGAAAATTGCCTCGGCCCAGCTGCGCACGTGCAACATGCCATCCTGGAACTCAACGCCGGCCGGAGTATGCATCCAGCTGTTGGCGACCAGAATCCAGAACGAAGAAATAAAGGTGCCCAGCGCCACCATAATGGCGGCAAACAGATGCGTGCCCTTCGGCACTTTGTCGCGCCCGAACAGCAGCACGCCCAAAAAGGCCGCTTCCAAGAAGAATGCGGTGACTACTTCGTAACTGAGAATCGGGCCAAGGAAGTTGGCCGACATCTGCGCGAAGTTGCTCCAGTTGGTCCCGAACTGGAATGACATCACGATGCCGGAGACCACCCCCATACCGAAGGTGACGGCAAAGACTTTGGTCCAGAATTTCGATAGCTGGGCCCATTGCGGATTGCCGGTTTTAAAGTGAAGCCCTTCGAGCAGCGCGATGTACGACGCCAGCCCGATGGTGAATACCGGAAAGATCGCGTGGAAAGACACCACAAATGCGAACTGTATCCGTGACAGGAGAATGGGATCGAATTCCATTAACTATGCCTCATTAAACTTAGGCCGATGCAGCCATCGTTTCATTCTGGCAGCTGAGCTGCCGTAATGCCTTGATGTCGAGCAAGGTAATTAAACCTCGCTCCAACCTCACTAACTCTCTGCGCTCGAATTCTTTCAGAAGCCGGCTAATCACCTCTCTCGCCGTACCGAGTTCAACTGCCAAGTCTTGATGTGTTGCGTTAATTCGGCCCTCGCGTTGTCGCTCAATCAATCGCTCGGCCAGCCTTTGGTCTAAGCGGCGGAATGCGACCTCTTCGATAACCATCAGCAGCGAGGTGAGTCGCTGCCCATAACTCTCGAGTACAACGTTGCGAAAGCGCTTATCCTCATCCATTAAGCGATCAGTGAGGGAAGCTGGAATGACAAGCACCTCGCTGTCTTCATCGACGATCGCCTCCGATTGGTGATTGCCATCGGCAAGTAGACAAGCCAGCGACATCGGACACATCTCTCCACCTTTGATGCGGTAGAGAACGATTTCGTTCCCGGATGCACCGGTCATCTGCACACGAACCTCACCCTTAAGCACCAGCGGCAGGCCATTGCATGGGTCGCCCGGGCCAAAAATGCGCGTACCGGCTGGGATTTCCATGCGCTGCCCATGCTGGTCTATTGCTTCGCGAGTGGTTGGCTCAACCGCGCGCAGTGCGGGGTGAATATCTCGCTCAACATGATGAAGATCATGTTGCTCTGCAGTCTGTCCAATCCTTTGTGACTTCATCACTGATCACCTCTCTGACAGGCGCGCCTACTGGCTGCAGCTATAAAAGAAGCCCGGTAATGCTCAGTGATCGCAGCCCATTGCCTTGGCCCGTTCGCCAGTGGCTTTCGGGTCACGGCGGCTGCGTTTGATCTCGGGGCTTGCCTCGGGCCAGCCCTGAACGTGGTCCAGCACCAGCTGAGTGAGCATATCGAGGTGGTCATCTCGATCGTTTAGCGCACGAATGTAGCGTAGCGATTCACCACCATGCTCTTCAAAGATCTCAGCGTTCTCCCCTTCAATTTCTTCTAGCGTCTCTAGGCAGTCAGCAGAGAAGCCAGGGCAAATGACATCCAACTTTTTCATGCCGGATTTGGCGAGACCCTCAACCGTTTCATCGGTGTAGGGTTGTAGCCAAACTTCTTTGCCGAACAGTGATTGGAAAGTGACCTGCCAGTAATCGTCCGGCAGCTCTAGGTGCTCGGCCACCAGACGGGCAGTCTTCTGGCACTGACAATGATAATGATCGCCATTGAGCAGATACCGGCGCGGCATGCCATGAAATGAGAAGAGCATCTTCTCGGCTTTGCCGTGTTCTTCCCAATGTTCGCGGATCGTGTTGGCAAGCGCCTTAATATAGTCCGGATCGTCGGCATACTGGCCGATGAGACGAAGCTCAGGGATAAACCGCCACTTCTTAAGCTCATCGAATACCGCGTCATAGGTAGAGCCAACGGTGGTTGCGGAATACTGTGGATAGAGTGGCAGAACAAGAATTCGCTCAGCGCCTTTTTCTCGCAGTTTGCGCAGTCCATCGCGAATAGACGGGTTGCCGTAGCGCATCGCGAGTTCAACGCTAAAGGGTCCGTCCATTTTATCGGCAAGGCGCTTTTCGATACCGGCCACCTGAGCTTTGGCGATGGTCAGTAGCGGGGAGCCTTCCTCTTCCCAGACTTCAGCGTAGGCTGCCGCTGATTTTTTTGGTCGGGTGCGCAGAATGACGCCATGAAGCAATAGCCACCAGAGCGGACGGTTAATCTCGACCACGCGTGGGTCACCCAAGAACTCCGCCAGATAGCGACGAAGTGCGGGCGTTGTCGGGGCATCGGGTGTGCCCAGATTGGTAATCAGAATCCCCAGACGAGGAATATCGTCATGGCGGGCGTTGGGTTTGGCGCTGTACATCGGCATGTCGATGTCCCTGCTGGTAATGAATTGAAATGCTGCGCCAATGATAGGCCCTATCGGGTTGAAGTGAAAATTCAACGGCCTGCACGGATTAATAGCTTTAGGCTATTGCTATTGCCCCAATTGATTTAGTGCTACGCTTAATTCACCTGTTCCTGGAGGGAAAGGGGAGGGGGCGACATGCAGCAAGTCGGCATGCCTGCTCACAAAAGTGCCTGAGACGCGGAATGTCTCACAATCACTGCGGCAACAAATCACGTTGACGCTAACGAGTATCGTGGCGCTTGCCATGTTCACTATGGGCTCGTCGCTTTTTGTCGCGCAGGCCGCCCGCGATGATGCAGCGGCAGTCAATCTGGCCGCGTCACTGCGAGCCCAAGTCTTCCGGCTCGCTCTTCTGGCGCAGGAACAAGCGCCGGTCTACCAGTTACAGACTGCCAGTGCCGGCCTCACCAAGACATTACAGGCGCCTGCATTGTTACGCGCTATCAAGCGGGACGGTGCTCTGACTGTTGCCCGGCATTCCGAGGTTGTTCGCATTTGGCATCGGCAGATGCGCTTGCTTCTAGACCCAGCCGTTTCGGGCGTCGCCACGTACAACATTCCGAGCCAGCTTTCCGATATTGGCCCGTTACTCGGGCGCATTGATCTGTTGGTGGATGACCTACAGGCAAAAGCTGAAGGCAGAATTCAACTGCTCCGGTTCACGCAATCCGGCGCCATCCTTCTGACCATAGGCCTCGCTTTTGCTGCGGTCCGTCGAATACGTGCTGGATTGACCAACCCGTTGACGCAATTGTTGGCAGGTATCGATCGGCTGTCCGCTGGAGAGCGTGATGTGCGCATCATTAATTCGCCGAATAACGAAATCGGTCGAGTGAGCGAACAGTTCAACCTAATGGCGCAGACACTCGCCGAGCTGCAGGATAGTTTGGAGGCGGAGGTTGAAGCCAAAACAGAGGCGCTGCGACGTCGCAATGAAGCACTGGCCCGTGAGTCTAATGAGGACCAATTACGCATCTTGACCGAGGAGCGCGGAATCATCGCGCGCGAATTGCATGACTCCATTGCGCAATCACTTTCTTATTTAAAGATTCAGGTAGCGCGGCTGCAGTCTCAAATGGGCTCACCGGCGGGCGATCGCACCACGATTGACGATGCGCTAAATGAGCTTCGGGATGGTTTAAATACCGCCTATCAGCACCTGCGTGAGCTTTTGGTGACATTTCGTCTGCAGCTGGATCAACCTGACTTTTGCTCTGCGCTACAGGCAACCGTTGAGGAGTTCGCCAATCGGGTGCCCAACGTGGACATCGATTTGGTGATGGCTAGTGAGATCCCGATGCTATCTGCCGACCAGCGTATCCACCTAGTACACATTGTCCGCGAAGCACTATCGAATGCACTTCGGCATGCGCAGGCGAGTCGAGTGAGCATTACCGTTGCGTCGATTGAAGATGCCACCCGGCTGGTCATTCGTGTTGATGACAATGGGACAGGGTTTGATGTGTCGGGTACGCAGGGCATGCAGGGGCACTTTGGGCTGAAAATCATGCGCGAGCGTGCATGGCGGCTGGGAGGGAGCTGGTCCATTGCCCGGCTTGATGCAGGTGGAACAAGAATTGAAGTGGGGGTGCCGCTGGCATGACGCATAGAGTACTCATCATTGATGATCATCCGCTGCTCCGAAGAGGTCTGTCACAACTGCTGGCACTTGAGCCGGAGCGCGAACTGGAACTGATTGGTGAGACGGGAGACCCAGCGGAGGGAGTCCGGCTTGCTGAATCGTTGGCGCCGGATCTGATCATCCTCGATCTCGATATGCCGAAGATGAATGGTGCTCAGACACTACAGGCACTGCGCGAGGGAGGCTGCGAGGCGGCGGTTGTCATTCTGACAGTCTCTGATCGGGACGAGGATATTGCCGAAACCCTTAAAGCTGGCGCCAATGGTTATCTGCTAAAAGACATGGAGCCAGAGCAGCTGCTAGCGGCATTGAGCCGGGCGGCCAACGGCGAGATTGTGATCAGCCCAGCGCTTACGTCCACGCTCTGCCGAGCGATGCAGAATCATCACCCCGGCTCGGCGCTGAGCCGTTCACGTATAACCGCTCGAGAGCAGGAAATTCTGTCATTGCTGGCCCGCGGCTGTAGCAACAAGTTAATTGCCAGAGCGCTTGATATCACCGAAGGCACCGCTAAGGTCCATGTGCGCAATTTACTGCGCAAAATGAAACTCCGCTCCCGGGTTGAGGCCGCGGTTTGGGCCGTGCAAAACGAGATTGGTTAGCGCATCGGTAGACTTTGTGTGAGCTGGTCGATGAGAACCGCCGCCTGCTCCTGGCGCTGGCGTGACAGCGCCTCACCAAGAATATCGCCACCCATGGCGCCGCCAACGCCGCCGACAACCGTGCCGGTGGAATCGCCGCCCACTTCTGCGCCAATGATGCCGCCACCGATAGCGCCCAAGAGCATTCCGGCCCGGCGGGTCATATCAGCGCCTGTGCGCGCACTGCCAGAGGCTGACCAGAGGATGGTCCCGTCCTCAACGTCGATCATCTGCGCGCTCATGCTCATGGTGTCGCCAAATTCCGGTAGATTAATAAGAATAACGCTATCGACATTGAGTATCCGGCCCGCCTGTGCGGCCCCGGATGCACTGGTCACAGCGGATCGCGAGAAGTCCTGTTCCTCAAGCACCGCATTGATCTGACTACGCTCGATTGGACTGAAGCCAAGCCCCAGCAGCGCTTGATTGAACATGCTGGCGATCTGATCGCGTGCGGCATCACCACCAATGCCCTCTACCGAGACCACGGCCGTGCGCTCGATGAGGTTGAAATCATAGGTTTGGTTGTACTGCCCGCTACCGCTTACCGAGGCGCAGGCGGTAATGACGAGCGCCAACAGTAGTGGTGTGAGGAATTTTGGTAGGTAGACGATCTGCTTCATGGTATGCCACTCCTGGCCGTTGCTATCTGTCCATTATGACCTGCCGTAGGCCAAATGTTATCCCCTGCTGGCGGGGGCGAACTCAGCCGTTATACTCAACTGACCATTCACGCCGGAGGTTGATGATGCTCGATAAAGCCAAACGCACTGCGCAGAGAAGTCTCGTCGTCAATGAATTCACCAACTCGGTGCTTGATCCCAATGAAGCGATGCTTGGCCCCATTGAAAATGGCGGCACCATTATTGCGAACACCGCGCCTGGCTGTTGGGGGCCAATGATTACCCCCAGCCTGCGCGGTGGGCATGAGGTTACCAAGCCAGTTGAGGTGGTTGGTGCCGAGGTGGGTGACGGTATGGCTATTCGCATTCGCGATATCACCGTGACGGCACTCGCGACCGCTTCTGGTCATGACTCCTCCCCCGAAGGTTTCTGTCTTGGGGATCCCTATGTTGCGGCGCGTTGCCCCACTTGCGACACGCTCTGGCCAGAGACGCATGTTGAAGGAATTGGGCAGGAGTCGGTGCGTTGTGACACCTGTGGCAATCCGGTGACGCCGTTTTCGATTGTCCATGGTTATACCGTCAGCTTTGACGACACCCGCAGTGTTGGCGTGACCATGGATCAGGCAGCTGCCGAAAAGATTGGCCATGAGGCGGATCATTACGCTGCGCTGCCGGATGGCAGCCATCAGCACTCTATTCTTCACTACGCGCCTTCAGATATGCCGCGGACGCTGATTCGCATGCGTCCGTTCTTGGGGCAGCTGGGCAGCTGTCCGTCCATGCCGATGCCGGATAGTCACAACGCCGGCGATTTTGGCGCCTTTTTGGTGGGTGCGCCGCATGATTATGCGGTTAATGCTGAACAGCTCGCCGAGCATAAGACTGATGGGCATATGGACATCGATGCTGTTCGCGCTGGTGCGATTCTCGTGGCGCCTGTCAAAGTGGCAGGTGGCGGTGTCTACTTGGGTGACATGCATGCCGGTCAGGGTGATGGCGAAATTGCCGGACACACCATGGACGTGGCAGGCAGCGTGACACTGCAGGTCGAGGTGGTTAAGAACTACCCCATCGATGGCCCGGTACTGTTCCCCTTGGTGGAGGATCTGCCGCCGTTAGCCAAGCCTTTCACTGCCGAGGAGACCGCTAAGGGAGAGCGTCTCGCAAAGCGTTGGGGCTTGGGGGCATTAGAGGCGACGGCACCAATTTCAGTGATCGGTACCGCGGCCAACCTCAATGAAGCGATCGATAATGGCCTCGAACGGGCGGCTAAGCTGTTGGATATGACTGTTGCGGAAGTCCGTAACCGTGCAACCGTCAACGGTGCAATTGAAATTGGTCGGGCGCCTGGGGTAATTCAGGTGACCTTCCTCGCGCCGCTTGCCAAGTTGGATGCGGTGGGGCTGGGTGATTACGCCCGGGAGCAGTACGGGCTTTAATCCCGGCAGACGCTGTGGCGGCACTGAACTATCATCATTTGCGCTACTTCCGGGAAGTGGCGCATGAGGGGCATCTCACACGTGCCGCCCAGCGTCTTAATGTCTCCCAGTCGGCGCTCTCAGCGCAGATCAAACAGTTAGAAGACCGTCTGGGTCAGTCACTTTTTGAACGGCAAGGCCGATCGCTGCAACTGACCGAAGCGGGTCGGATTGCGCTGGACTATGCCGATACCATTTTCACCACCGGCGATGAACTCATTGCCACTCTGCAGCAAACTGGCCTCGCCCGACAGGCTTTGCGCGTCGGAGCGCTCGCCACACTTTCGCGAAATTTTCAGCTGACTTTCCTGCAACCAGTGCTCAACCGCTCGGATGTTGAAGTGGTACTGCGGGCAGGTGGGGTCGCTGAGCTATTCACCGCACTCAGCGCGCTCCAGCTTGATGTGGTGCTGACCAACGAACCGCCACAGGCAGATGCTTTGCAGCCTTATCATGTCCATCGTATTGATGAACAACCGGTCAGCCTCATTGGCACCCCATCCCTAGTCGCGCTGGGTGAGTCCTTGGCGGAACGACTGGCCCAGGCACCTTTGATTCTGCCAACCCGCTCTAGCGCCCTTCGCATCGGTATCGATGGCGTGCTTGCGCAGCTTGATGTCCAACCACAGATTGCAGCCGAGATTGATGACATGGCGATGATGCGGCTGCTTACCCGTGAGGGTGTGGGGCTGGCCGTGATTCCACCGATTGTGGTTCGTGACGAGCTAGACCGGGGCGATCTGGTTGAGGCAGATCGCCTCCCTGCACTCAGCGAGACCTTTTACGCCGTCACGCTTGAGCGGCGTTTTCCCAATCCACTACTGCGTGACGTCCTTGGCTGATTCTCTCCTGTGAACGTCTATTTGGTCACGGTTCGCTAGGCCAATTAGATACTAATTTAAAACACGAATTTCATTGCGAGTCCCGTTCTGCGTGGCTAGCTTCGACGGGGTTATAGGTTTGAGAAGAGATAACGCCATGGAGCGGCAGGAGAATCTAACCGACACCGAATTAACCGAGCGTCTACGAAAGGCGCTGGAGCCGGTGCTGCCTTATGGCCCTTCCTTGATACCGTTGGATATTTTGGTTGTGGTGGCGACTGCGCATCACGCCGGCCAGCCACTTTCCATGAAAGAGCTGATGGTGGTGCTGCCCTATTCAGCCACGGGCATTCGCTACAACCTGGCCCAGCTTATTGCCGATGGTTGGATTACCAAGGTTAGACATTCTGATGACCGCCGTTTGGTCCATCTTGTGCCATCCGAGCGGGTCGCCGAGGCCTTTGCTCAGGTTCGCGAGGAGTTCCTGCGGTCTGTCTCCTCTTGCAATTGAGTCATAGCATCCACAGCATGGCATCAGCGCAATCAAGCGAAGTCTTTCGGAGTGATGTTCCATGCAAAATCGTACGATGCAGTTGCCGCCGGGTGGTGGATTTGACCATATCCAGATGATCGACAGCGGCCAGCCGGCTGCGCCCGGCCGTGGCGAGATCACCGTTCGTCTTCACGCGAGCTCACTGAATTATCATGACTATGGTGTTGTGAAGGGGCCGATGGCACCAAAGAATGAATCGCGGATTCCGCTCTCTGATGGCGCGGGTGAGGTGACCGCGGTCGGTGAGGGCGTAGACGAGTTCGCCGTTGGTGATTCGGTGGTGAGTACTTTCTTCCTCGATTGGCCTGCTGGTGAGCCGGTTAATGAAGGTTTTGGCTCAACGCCTGGCGATGGCGTGGATGGCTACGCCCGTGAGTGGGTGACGCGACCGGCAACGGCATTTACTCGCGCCCCATCGGGATGGAGCCATGCCGAGGCAGCCACGTTGACCACCGCGGGTGTTACGGCTTGGCGGTCATTGTTCGTCAACGGCGGCCTAAAACCCGGGCAGACCATCCTTACGTTAGGCACCGGTGGCGTTTCTATTTTTGCGCTGCAGTTGGCTGTCGCGGCCGGCGCGAGGGTGATCAGCACGTCCTCCAGTGATGCCAAGCTGGAGCGACTGCAGGCCATGGGTGCAGAGGCCGTCATCAATTACAAAGATGATCCGGACTGGGGCAAAACAGTACGCAAGCTCACTAATGGACGCGGCGTGGACCATGTGGTGGAAGTCGGCGGCCCAGGCACGCTGCCGCAATCAATGATTGCGACGGCAGTGGGTGGGCACGTCTCGCTGATTGGTGTGTTAACCGGCGTGAAGGGCGATTTCCTAATGGGGCCTGCGCTTTTCCGGCAGCTTCGTCTGCAGGGCGTGCTGGTGGGCACTCGACGTGATCAGCAGGAAATGGTCGCCGCGCTCGAGGCAACGGATATTCGGCCTGTCATCGACCGACATTTCCCACTTGAGCAGTTGATTGATGCCTTCCGCCATGAGGAGAGCGGCGCGCATTTCGGCAAAATTTGTATCGATATCTAACCGCGGCCCAGATACGGCATTTGAGTGGCCATGAGCGTCATAAACTGCACATTGGCCTCAAGCGGTAGATTGCTAATGTAGCGAATGGCGTCGGCAACATGCTGAACATCCATGACAGGCTCACGCCGGATGCTGCCATCCGGCTGCGGGATGCCCGCTTTCATGGGGGCCGTCATGGGTGTTTCCGCATTGCCGATGTCAATCTGACTGCAGGCGATGTTGTATGGCCGTCCGTCGAGTGAGATGGATTTCGTCAGGCCCGTAATTGCATGCTTAGAGGTGGTATAGGCCACTGAACCTACCCTTGGGGCATGAGCGGAAATGGAGCCATTATTAATGATCCGCCCACCCTGTGGACTTTGCTCGCGCATCAACTGAAAGGACGTTTGAGCGATTAGAAAAGCCCCGTCCAGGTTAACTGACATCACTCGGCGCCAGTCCTCCCAGCTGACTTCGCTGATCTCGCTAGAGGCCATGAACGCGCCGGCGTTGTTAAACACCACATCAATCCGTCCGTAGACGTCGCGAATTCGGGCAAAAAGTGCGCCAACGGCTTCGGGATTGGCGACATTCGTTGGCACGGGCAGGGCCTGGTCCGGATACCGCCCAGCAATCTCATCGAGTGCATCGGCGCGTCTTGCGGCCAGTATCACGTGGTGGCCGTCATCCAGCATGGCCTCGGCAACAGCCTGCCCAATGCCCTGGGTGGCGCCGGTAACCAGAATGACTTTGGCGTCTTGTGTGCTCATCGTTTGATGTCCTTTAACGGTGGCGCTCAAGTCAGCAGCGTGAACGCGATTTTCGTGGCAAAACCGAGAAAAGCGATACCGGCGAGCCGTTCAATCCAATGCTGATGGTCTTCGAGTCGAATCAACCAGCCGGTAGAAGCCGTCAACAGGCTAACCGTTGAAAACCAGACAAAGCCGCTGAAGCCAACCACTGCGATAACGGTGGTAATTACCCATAGTGGTGTCTGTGGCCGGATTGCGGTGCCAAAAATGCTGGCAAAAAAGATAATGGCTTTGGGGTTGGTGAGGTTCACCAAGACCCCCAATAAAAAGGGGTTGCGCGGGCCTGCCGGCGGTTTGGGTGCTTCATTTTCAAGATGACGAGTTGGCGCATGTGTCAGTAGTAGTCGTATCCCTAGATAAGCAAGGAATAGGGCACCGGCAGTGCGCACAGCCATCTCAAACCAGTCGATACGGTTGAGCAGCGTTGCCAGCCCTAATGCACTGAGTGCGGCATAGAAACTAATGCCCATGCTGACCCCTAATGCGGTTAACAAGCCTGCGCGCTTGCCGCGTGCAACCGTGTTGCGGACAACGGCGACAAAGTCAGGCCCCGGAAGCATCAAAGCGGGTGAGAAGACCGCAAAGATTCCGAGAATGGGAAGCACGTTTTGCATGGGGGCGCAGTGTCGCATAGATTGATTGCATGTTCAGACGAGCCAACAAAGTTCTCATCGGCCTTTGGCTTTTGTTAAGCGGCGTTGTCCTAGCCGCTGACCCGCCGTTAATTCAGGCGATTCGAGATGGTGACTCGGCCGGGGCTCTTGCAATGCTGGATCGTGGTGCCTCGCCGGAGGCGACAACACCTGACGGTGAGTTTGAGAGCAAAACGGCATTGATGTGGGCGGCCGAGACTGGCGATGTTGAGGTTTTGGATGCCTTATTGGCCGCCGGTGCAGAGGTCGACCGCCCCAACAATAAAAGTGGGACAGCGTTGATGTATGCCGCCGTGGCGGGTGAGCGGGTGGCGCTGGAGCATCTATTGGATGCTGGTGCTGATCCGAATGTTCAGGTGCGGCACGGCTGGTCGCCGCTGCTACTGGCAACGGTGAAAGGCCATATTGATGTGCTTAATGCGTTAGTTGATGCTGGCGGCGATGTGCAGGTTCGCGATGTGTACGGCTGGACATTGTTAATGCGAGCGGTGGATCGCGGGGAAAGAGCGATGGTCGAGCGGCTGCTCGAATTAGGCGTCTCGCCGAGTGCAACAGATCAGAGTGGCAACAACGCGCATACCGTTGCCGCCGACCAGGCTGACCCTTGGTTTGCGAATCGATTGAAAGCTGCTGACCCTGAAGGCGCGCAGGCGGCGATCAGCAGCCCATAATATTGCCGCTATATTCCTCCAGCGGCACGGCCTGAACATCCTGGCTCACGGTTTGCTGTGCATCACCGCGTGGATATTCAAGATCAAGCCGTGATGAGTACTCGCTGAAGAAGCGATTAAAAAGCTCTCCGCCCAGCGTGCCGGTGGCATAGAGCATGTCGCTGTCGCCATCATGCTCTAGCAAAATTGTTGCCAAAGGCTGCCGCGCCGGGCCATTGACGACGGCGGCACCACGTGCGGGATCGTAACGGCTGTTCTCCGCGCAGCAGGTGATCGTGCCGTTGGGCCGTTCTTCGCCGGGGATGGCTGGTCGATAGCTGATATAGCTAAGCATTGGTGTGGGATAGGCCAGCTTGTGAGCACAAATTGCCGAGTAGGCCACGATGCAGCGGCCAGCGCCGACTCCACCCGGCCATTGGTAGGTTTCCCCATTTTCGGTCAAAAGCCCATCCACGGGATCCACAGATTCGTTCAGACAGATTAAAAAGGCAGGCGTTGACTTGAACGGGTAGGCAAACACCCACTGCTTCTCGGCTTGCAGGTCGGCTGCCCGCAGCGGATTACCGCCCCCATCGACCAGTCTGACCCTGGGGTAGTGACGAGGGCTGGCGGTTGCCTCGGTGATCACTTTGGGGAGCTGCGTGCTAACAGCCGCACAGCCAATGCCGGCACCGCATGCCTTGATAAAGCCCCGTCGCTGCATAGCTCCTCCCCTTTGTATTCGGCCTAAATTCCTGAGCCTACCGCCGGTTGCTCCGTTAGGGAAGGGCTTCTTTAGGGGGAAAGCGGTTTTGTGAAAGATGCTTAGATAGGAGATGGTGGCCAGGGGCAGAATCGAACTGCCGACACGAGGATTTTCAGTCCACTGCTCTACCGACTGAGCTACCTGGCCCCAGAAGGGAAGCGGTATTCAAACCGATGCGCTCCTCAGGGTCAAGTTGGATCGTTGATATGGATGATTGCTTTGCGTCGATTTGGGTGATGTCATAGCGCGCATGGACGCATCAGCCATGTTTGAACGCTTTCAGCCGCTCATTGTGAGTTTCGCCGGTAATCTGCTGGCCGCCATCGTCATTCTTGTGTTGGGACGTTGGCTGTCGAAGCTGGCGGATCGACTAACGCATCGGGCGCTGCAACGAATGAAAGCAGATGCGCTGGTTGAGCGGTTTGTCGCTAACATCGTGCGTATTCTGGTGCTGGTGGCAGCTGTGCTGGCCGCGGTTAACCAGCTGGGTGTGCAAACAACCTCGTTGATCGCTCTTCTGGGTGCAGCTGGCCTGGCCGTGGGGCTGGCGCTACAGGGGTCGCTCGCCAATTTTGCCGCCGGCGTGCTCATTATGACGTTCCGCCCCTATCGGATCGGCGACTATATCGAAGCGGCAGGCGCTGCCGGGACGGTAGATGATTTGCAGCTTTTTACGACCGTGCTCACAACACCGGATAACCGGCAGGTCATTATTCCCAACGGGCAGATGATGAACGGCACCATAACGAACCATTCCGCTCACGCGACTCGGCGTGTGGATCTGACGGTTGGGGTAGATTACGCCGCCGATAGCGAGACCGTACGGCAGGTGTTAACACAGTTGGTTGAAGAAGACTCACGCATTTTGAAAGACCCTGAGCCGTTTGTGCGTATGACGCGGCATGGTGACTCGGCTGTGGAATGGACGCTGCGAGTCTGGGCTAAGACCGAGGATCAGTGGGCGGTCTACTGGGACCTTGTTGAGAATAGTAAACGACGTCTGGATGAAGCGGGCATTGCCATTCCGTTCCCGCAGCGCGAAGTCCACCTTTATCAGCATCCTCCTAGGGACAGTTAGTCCTGGGGTTTAAAATCCGGCGGCGGCGCGGAGCCTTCACCGAAGAAAAACTTCTCCATCTCCTGCTCAAGGAATTCGCGCGCCTTCGGGTCGATGGGCGAGAGCCGGTATTCATTGATTAACATCGTCTGGTGACCCAGCCACATCTGCCAACCCTCTTGGCTGACGTTGTCATAGATGCGCTGGCCAAGCTCTCCGGGGTAGGGCATGCGCTTTAGTTTTGGGCCCTCGCGGCCGGCCTTGATGCAGTGAACGGTCTCGGTCATGACCGGGTCTCCTTGTTTGCAATCAGCTGTTTCACCGGAGCAGGAAGACCCCGGCTAGGCGATAACTCAGGGTTATACCAAACCCAGTCCGCATCCCGCATCCCATGGGTGTGTTCTAGCTGGGCATAGACAGGATGGATATCGAGCGAGAAGTGCGTGAACTCATGCCTTAGGGTCTCTGCATGCCCGACAATCTTAATGGCAATGCCGAGGGTGCTGCGTGCCCAGTCCACAGGGTCTTCGTTAATTGGGCATTCCGGCAGCGACCAAAGCCCCGCCCAGATTCCCCGTGATGGCCGCCGCACTAATAAAACGCCTTCCGGACTTGTGATGAGCAGCATGTTGGCCTGTCGCCTAGGCTTCTCGCGTTTGGGTTTGCGTCCGGGGTAGTCCTGCGGATTTCCTTGTGCGAATGCCTGGCAGCTCGGATGCAGTGGACACTCCCGGCACTGGGGCTGCCGAGTGCATACGGTTGCGCCCAGGTCCATCATGGCTTGATTAAAGTCCCGTGTTTTCTCGGTTGGCGTTACCGCCTCGCTTAATGCCCAAAGGTTTTTGTTGACCGTAGCCTGTCCGGGCCATCCGGGTACCGCAAAATAGCGCGCTAAGACGCGTTTGACGTTGCCGTCTAAGATCGGATGCGGTGCATTACGAGATAGAGAAAGAATGGCGCCGGCCGTGGATCGGCCAATACCGGGCAACGCGGCAACGGCTTCCAGTGTCTCTGGGAAATCGCCTTCATGTTCTTCGACGAGCCTTTTCGCGCATGCATGGAGGTTCCGGGCGCGAGCGTAATAGCCAAGCCCTGCCCATAGCGCGAGGACGTCATCCAAATCTGCCCGCGCGAGTGTTTGGACGTCCGGGAAACGGGCAAGGAAGCGCTCGAAATAGGGGATTACTGTGGTGACTTGCGTTTGTTGCAACATCACCTCGGATATCCATACCCGATAGGGCGTCGCTGGATGCTGCCAAGGCAGGTCATGACGACCGTTTTGTTCAAACCACCGCAATATGCGGTATGCGAAATCAGTCGTATCGCTTAGCCCATTGAACGTGGCCGGTCGATGGGTGGTCGCAGAGGCAGTGGCAAGACTTATCTCTTTCATGCTGCTAGGAGAACACGAATGCGCAATATCTGCATCGTCGTTGCTGACGGCGCTCGAGCCCGCTTTTTTACCATTGAATGGCCACAGCAGCCGGAATTTGAGAGCGGCCCGGATTTAGTGGAGCAGACAACGCTGGCTGCACCGGCCCATGATGCGCCGGATAGTGCCCTTTATACCGAGGGTCTAACTGGCAGAAATCGCACATTGGGCAGTGGCACCCACGATTATGACGAGCATCGGGGCGCCCACGATGATGAAGTGGAGCGACGCTTTGTCCGCGATATTGTCGTTGAGCTGGGAAAGCGCGGTGCGGACGAGTGTATTCTCTGCGCCGAGCCGCAGATGCTCGGCTTTCTGCGCAAAGCGCTGGATCAAATTCCATCCCCTCCAATCACCGAAGTGCCCAAGGATCTGACGCATTTTGTCGCCCGTGATTTGCAGGTTTGGCTGGCGAGTGAAGGCCTGATTCCGGAGCGACGACCGCCAGGTGGCTAACCCTATCAATTGACGCCCTGCCTGCGGCGATAGAGCATAGCCCTCTAAGGCATAGAGGGTGATATTGAATGTTACGTGGCTTAGCGCTTTTTGCGCTTCTGCTTATTAGCGGCCCAGTGCTGGCCACTTCGTTGCGGATTGCCGTGGCCTCCAATTTTCTTATACCGCTTGAGGCCATTGCGGAGGCCTATCACCAGAAGACGGGTATTGAGCTCCGCATTAGCGCGGGCTCCACCGGCCAGCATTATGCGCAGATCGTCAATGGCGCGCCGTTTGATGTCTTTCTGGCAGCCGACCAGCTGCGACCTCAGCGTCTCGTTAAACAGGGCTTCGCACTCAGCGACAGCAAAATAACCTATGCGCAAGGCAGTTTAGTGCTGTGGGCTGCGCCAGAGGCCCTTCTACCCCAAGATGGTGTTCACGGGTTGACCGACGCCAAACCAAGGCGTCTTGCGATCGCGAACCCGCGTCTTGCCCCTTATGGGCAGGCTGCCAAGCAGGCGCTGATTGCAACCGGGCAGTGGGAAGCGCTGGATGGGGTGGTTGTTGAGGGAAAAAACGTCGCGCAGGCGCTTCAGTTCCTCGCTACTGGGAATGCTAGCCACGCCTTAATTGCGGCGTCATTTGTCAACTCTGATAATCGCCCAGCTGGTCGTTGGAGGAGGGTTGATCCGGCGCTACATGACCCGATTCGTCAAGACGCAGTGATTTTGCAGAGTGCATCGGATCCGGTTGCCGCGCGCGCCTTTCTAAAATTTCTACAGGGGCCAGAGTCCAGGGCCATCCTTGAGCAGTTTTTCTATCTACCGGCGGGGGATGGCTGATGGATTGGATGCCGGTGTGGATCAGCTTGCAGCTTGCCGCCGTCACGGTAGTGGTATTACTGCTCCTTGGTACGCCGTTGGCCTGGTGGCTTGCGGTTAGCCAAAGTCGTTGGCGCATACCGATCGATGCGCTGGTTGCGTTGCCGCTTGTGCTGCCATCGACTGTCCTAGGGTTCTACATGTTGATGTTGTTGGGCCCGAATGGCCCGGTCGGCGGGCCTTGGTTTGCGGTGACCGGGTCGACGCTGACGTTTAGTTTCACCGGTCTGGTGATCACCTCGGTGCTCTACTCGCTGCCTTTTGTTGTCCAACCGCTGCGGGATGCATTTCGGGCTGTCGGCCCGCAGCCGATCGAGGCGGCCGCCATGCTAGGTGCCGGACGCGTTGATGCTTTCTTTACCGTGGCCTGTCCGCTGGCGGGACGTGGCTTTTTGACTGCCGCGGTGTTGGGCTTTGCCCATACGCTGGGTGAGTTTGGCGCCGTTCTCATGGTCGGCGGCAGCATTCCTGGTGAGACACGGGTCGTGGCAATCGCCATCTACGAACATGTCGAGCGGCTGGAGTACGGCGCGGCACACAGCTTATCTGCCGGGCTTTTATTGTTCTCATTCGCGGTACTGGTGGTTGTGTATCGGCTGAATGCGCGGACACGTCCAGGGGTGAGCGCATGAGTAGCTCGCTCTTAGATTTCGATATCACGCTGCGGCGGCAGGATTTTTTACTGGCCGCCAAGGGGCATCTGCAGCCCGGTGTCACCGCATTATTTGGTCATTCTGGCTGCGGTAAGACAACACTGCTCCGCTGCCTCGCCGGTCTTGAGCCAGACGTTCAAGGCCGGATACAGCAAAGTGAGCAGGTATGGCTGGATCAGGATATGGCACTGCCGCCGCATCGGCGTGGCGTGGGCATGGTCTTTCAGGACACGCGGCTTTTCGCGCATCTGAGTGTGGCGCAGAACCTTGATTATGGTTTAAGGCGCCGCCGCAGTGAGGGGCCCGATCGCCAAGAGGTGATTTCGACACTGGGGCTTGAAGCGCTACTCAATCGCTCGCCGGCTGAGCTTTCTGGTGGCGAGGCACAGCGCGTGGCTTTGGGTCGGGCGTTGCTGGCGGCGCCCCGTCTGCTGTTGATGGATGAGCCGCTGGCGGCACTGGATTATCGTCGGCGTCGTCAGATCATGCCGCTCATCCAAGCGATTCCAGAGCGGTTTTCACTGCCGGTGCTTTATGTCACCCATGCACGATATGAGGTGCTTGAGCTTGCCGACCGGGTCCTGCTGATGGATCAAGGATCGATTATTGCGGATGACACCGTTGGGCATGTGTTTTCCTCCGAAGATTATTGGGAGGCACTCGGCGGCCTTGAGCCCATGGTGGTCTGGGAAGGACGAGTTGTCGCTCGGGATAATGACTGGGGCTTGACCACGCTGGCTACCAACGCGGGTCGATTGCGCCTGGGAGGATTAAGTGCCCTGCATGGGGAGACACTCCGCTTGCGTATTGCGGCTCGTGATGTGGTTCTACTGTCGGAGCCACCGGCTGCCTCCGGGTTGCTCAACGGTCTGTCCGTTACGGTTGAGGCCATCGATAATCAGGGCGGAGGCGTCTTGCGAGTGCGTTTAAACGCGGGTCGCGGAGCGCCAATGTGGACGGAAATTACTCGGCAGACCGCGGCTTCGCTGCGGCTAAAACCGGGCCGTCGGGTTCATGCATTGATAAGGCCACGCGTCCTCGGGCTCAACGATTGATTTGGCGCAAGAATAAGGCCTTTACTCGCTGTCATCTTGGCGTCACAATCCGCGCTTCCGCAGTGCAGCAAAACCATTGATCGGGGGTCAATCGATGGCAGCCACCATGCGTCGTAACTGTCGAGTGGAGTATCGCGCGAAAGAGATCGTGATTAGCGGTCCGATTCGTGAAGCGCGCGAAGAAGCGCAACGAATCATCCAGCGTTTTGCCTGCAGCGCCATGCCCTACCGGCTGGCTAGTGCCGAGTCTGATCAGGTGATTCTGCGACCCCAGTGAATTGGAGCGGCTGACCGGGATCGAACCGGCATCACTGCCTTGGGAGGGCAGCGCTCTACCATTGAGCTACAGCCGCAATTTCAGCTTCTAGTATCCGGTTTTGTGCCAATTCGGCAAGTCCACTAATGCCCGATGAACCGTGGCCTGCGTTACAATTGCGTCATGAACACGCAGATGCGCGATATTACGATTCAGCTGAATGGCAGTCCGCATTCCATACCTGGCGGGCAATCCGTTGCCAGTCTGCTGGCATCTCTTGAGCTTGCCAATCAGCGCGTTGCCATCGAAGTGAATGCAAATGTTGTCCCCCGCAGCGAATACACCGAGACCCTCCTACAGGAAGGTGATCGCGTAGAGATCATTCGTGCGATCGGGGGCGGTTAAAAAAGAGGCTTTATGAGCACTCAGGATATTCTGACGATTGCGGGTCGTGATTTTCACTCACGGCTTCTGGTGGGTACCGGTAAATATCGCGACATGGATGAGACCGGCCGGGCTATTCGCGAGTCGGGTGCAGAGATTGTCACCGTTGCCATTCGGCGGACCAATATTGGCCAGAACCCGGACGAGGAAAATCTGCTCGATGTGATCCCGCCAAGCGAATTTACGATCCTGCCCAACACCGCCGGTTGCTATACGGCAGAGGATGCCGTGCGGGTTTGCCGATTGGCGCGTGAACTGCTCGATGGCCACACGCTGGTTAAACTCGAAGTGCTGGGCGATCAAAAAACACTCTACCCCGATGTGCCGGCAACGCTTGAGGCAGCTGAGCAATTGGTGGCGGATGGTTTTGAAGTGATGGTCTACACCAGCGACGACCCGATCGCTGCCAAGCGTCTGGAGGAGATCGGTTGTGTCGCAGTCATGCCGCTGGCTTCCCCCATTGGGTCGGGGCTTGGGATTCAGAACCGTTATAACCTCATGACCATCATCGAGAATGCCGAGGTGCCAATCATCGTTGATGCTGGGGTGGGGACCGCGTCTGACGCCGCCGTCGCTATGGAATTAGGCTGCGATGGCGTATTGATGAATACCGCGATTGCGGCGGCCAAAGATCCGGTGTTAATGGCCTCAGCCATGCGCAAAGGCATTGAAGCAGGCCGCGAGGCGTTTCTTGCCGGGCGTATGCCAATGCGCCGTTTTGCTTCGGCCAGCTCCCCATTGGAAGGGACTTTCTGGCAAGGCGGCTCGTGAGCGAGCGAATCCTTCGACCCATCCGCAGCTTTGTCCGTCGTGAGGGCCGTCTAACCGACGGCCAGCAGCGCGCACTTGACTCGCTATATCCAGTCTATGGCGTGGATTGGCGATCTGGTCCGCTGGCACTGAACACGCTATTTGACCGGCCTGCGCCGCTGGTGCTCGATATTGGTTTTGGCGATGGTGAGGCGCTTGCTGCGATGGCGCCCGCGCACCCGGAGCGCAATTATCTAGGCGTTGAGGTCTATCGCGCCGGCACGGGACAGCTGCTGCGGCATATTGAGACGCGCGGCATCACCAACCTCAAAGTCATGCTTGCCGATGCCGCTGAGTTACTGCGCGAGGGTATTCCTTCCGGATCGCTGGCGGGGCTGCAGCTTTTCTTCCCCGATCCTTGGCCAAAGAAACGTCATCATAAACGCCGCATGGTGCAGCCGGCCTGGCTCTCGCTGGTGGCCGATCGACTTGAGCAAGGCGGTTTTCTGCATATGGCAACCGACTGGGCGGAATACGCGGACTGGATGCTCGAGCTCACTAATGCTGAGCCGCTATTGGAAAACCTGCACGGCGGCTTTGCCCCCGACGCGGGCGAGCGTCCCAATACCCGGTTCGAACGCCGCGGCCTGCGCAAAGGCCATGCAGTGTTCGATTTGATGCTGGAGCGGGTTTAATCAGCGTTATCGCTATCGGTTTTTTTCCGATAGAACGATGTTATCGGTTGCATCCGATAACGCTGACTTTGTCTTCTTGAACTTCTCAGGCGATCTCGGCAGACTCACTCATGCTTCGGTTCCGATGTTACGGCATCGGATGAAAAGGGAACGCAGTGCAAAGCTGCGGCTGCCCCCGCAACTGTAAGCGGCGAGCGAAGCCCCTAGATGCCACTGTCGCATGAGCGGCGGGAAGGCGGGGCCAAGCGATGACCCGTGAGCCAGGAGACCTGCCGATGTGATCACCCATTTCCGGTGCGGGGCGCGCCAGGGAAGCGGCATACCGCAGAGGTGACAGTCGCCGGTCTGCGGTGGGCTGTCTGATGAGGGCCTTCGCAGACCCCGTGTGTCTGTCGGTGGGAGCAATCCCGCCATGGAAGAAAGGCCTCAGCCAACATGAAAAAATTACTCGCATGCACTTCGCTAGCCCTTGCGGCCAGCGTGTCGACGAGCGCGCTCGCGCAAATAGAGCCAACCACACAGCTCGATACCATCCTAGTGACACCAAACCGTGTCGATCTCGCAGCCAAAGATACGATGGCAAGCACAACAGTCATTACGCGTGAAGAAATCGAGCGCCGTAATCCGCGGAATCTTCCAGACCTAATCGCCGGGATTTCCGGGGTCCACTTAACGAACAGTGGTGGTGATGGGCAGCCTGTCAGCCTTTTCCTGCGTGGTACCAACTCCGATCACACGCTGATTTTGGTAGATGGCCTGAGATTTAATGAAGCCTCTAATGGCAGTACTAACTTGCAGCATCTCCCGGTGAGCCAGATTGAGCGCATTGAGGTGGTCCGGGGGCCGAGGGCGTCCTTATATGGGGCTGATGCGGTTGGTGGTGTCATCCAAATTTTCACTCGTGATGAAGGGACAATCGCAAGCGCGGGATATGGCAGCCAGAACACGAGAAACCTCGGTATCGGCTTCGGTGTTGGTAATGTCAATTTGGCAGCATCTGAAAAATCGACCGATGGCTACGATACGCGAACAGGAGGGAATTCAGACGATGACGGGTATGAGGAGAAAAGCCTTGCTGTGAATGGCGGCAAGCGGTTATCGCAATCGACGTCCCTCGAGTTTCGTGGGCTTCGAAGCCAAGGTGAGGTTGAGTTCGATGACGGGGTCACCGATTTTGTGAATCAGAGCCTATCGACCGGGCTAAAGCATCAGCTGTCGGCGAATGGCAATATGAATCTAAGAGTAGGCCAGTCAGTCGATGAGCGCGATACAGATGACTCTCTCGGGGGGTCGTACGATCGTACAATTCGACGTGAATTGTCAGCCGTTGGGTCTCTCGGCAGTCCTTTCTCTAGGGCTTCGGTTGGCGTTGATTATTATGATGATGATCTGGATACCGACGATGATTTTGCCGAGACCAGCCGTTATAACTACGGTATTTTTGGTCAATACCAGCGCTTCTTAGGCCCGTGGGACCTGCAGTTGGCTGCTCGCTATGATGATAACGAGGCGTTTGGCACGGAGACGACGGGGAGCGCCGCAGTGGGCCGGTCGCTTGGCAGCAATGCAAGGGTATTCCTCAGTCATGGTACGGCCTTCAAGGCGCCCTCTTTCAATGATTTGTACAGTCCAGATCTAACATTTGGTGGCACGACATTCTCCAGCAATCCCGACTTGGATCCAGAAAAATCACGCTCTACGGAGCTCGGCTTTAGTTGGAGTGATAATCAGATTGAATCGTCGGTATCTGTTTTCTACACAAAAATCGACGATCTCATTAACAATCAAACCGTCGGTAGTGTGAGCAAGCCGCAGAATATTGACCAAGCGAGGATCCGCGGTATCGAGACAGCGCTATCAGTTCGTATACACAATTGGGATCTTACCGCTTCGGTGACGGCTCAAGACCCGGAGGACCTGTCTGACGGGAGTATTTTGGCAAAACGATCAGAGAGGCTCGCCAATTTGAGTGCCTCAACCATGGTGGGTCATTGGGCATTACAAGTTGACTACCGCTATGTTGGAGAAACCGGGGGCGGTCAGTTCTCAGCCGTGCCCAGCTATGCTGTGGCGGGATTATCGTTGCAACGTTCGTTGGGAGAAGAGTGGTCGGTTCGTTTGAATGTTGATAATGTTTTTGACAAGCAATACGAGACCAACCCCGGATTTCCGGCCCCTGAACGGACAGCATTATTCACGCTTGAGTGGAAACCGGGCGCGGAATGACACGACAACGAATGCGCGAGCGGGCTAGACGCTTGGTGAATAGGACAAGCGCGTTGATACTTTCTCTGTTCTTCAGTGCGTTGTTCTCGGTTGTTGCGACTGCCGCTCCTCAGCGCGTGGTCTCCATGAATCTGTGCACCGATCAGCTGGCCATGTTGATTGCTGATGAGGAGCAGCTGATTTCAGTCTCGGCGTTGGCCGCTGATCCGCTCAACTCAGCGATGGCCGAGCAGGCGCAGGGCTATCCACTCAACCACGGCCGGGCTGAGGAGATTCATTTGCTCGAGCCCGATTTGGTGATTGCTGGGCGCTTTAATGCCGGGCCAACGGTGGATATGCTCAAGCGGCTGGGCATTCCCGTCGTGATCTTTGATCCGGCTAACTCGTTGACGGATATTCGCAGCAATCTTCTGCGTATGGGTGAGGTGCTTGGCCAGCCGGACCGCGCCGCACAGGTTGTTGCCGATTTCGATCAACGCCTCGCGATGTTAGCCGAGCCTGCCGTCAACCCGCCGCGTGCCGCACTCTATTTTCCCAATGGTTACACCCGGGGTGAGCAGACGCTGCTGGGTGATATTGTGCGGCAGGCCGGGTTCGCCAATATTGCGATGGAAGCGGGCGTGCAGACTGGTGCGCATATGCCGCTGGAGCGTCTGGTCATGGCCACGCCGGATGTCATCATTACGGGCAGTCGGCATGATGGTAAATCACGCTCGGAGAATATCCTGCAGCATCCGGTGCTAACTGAGGCCGCACAGTGGCAGTCCTCGCATGAGTTGAACACGAGTGACTGGGTCTGCGGCACACCGCAGGCGCTCGCCGCTGTTGAGCGCATCGGCGCGCTGCGTGGGACGCTGATGGGCGCGCGATGACGCGGTTGCTTTCCCTACTGGGGCTGCTGACGCTGGGTCTTTTTACGGCGTCCCTGCTAATTGGCCCGGCGGCGATTGGGCCGATGGAAAGCCTCAAGGCCATGGTGGCGCCCTCAAACACGCCGCTGGCGCTAGTGATGCGGGAAATCCGCCTGCCGCGGGCTATTCTCGCCTTAATGGTGGGCGCAAGCCTTGGTTTGGCTGGCGCGGCCATGCAGGGCTATTTGCGTAATCCTCTGGCCGAGCCTGGATTGCTAGGCATTTCTGGCTCGGCAGCGCTGGGTGCCGTCCTTGCGATTCAATCAGGCATGGCTGCTGCCTTTCCATTGGGCCTGCCATCTGCTGCTTTGGGCGGTGCGCTGATGGGTGTGATGTTGATTACGTTTCTCGCTGGTAAGCAGGGCGGAACGTTAAGCCTCATTTTGGCCGGCATCGCTATCTCAGCATTGGCCAGCGCGATGGTCTCGCTGGTGCTGAATCTCTCACCCAATCCCTTTGCCACCAGTGAAATTGTCTTTTGGATGATGGGCTCGCTCGCTGATCGTTCCATGGAGCATGTATTACTCGCGCTGCCGTTTGTGGCGATTGGCGGGGTGATGCTGCTCACCCTGGGGCGCGGGTTGGATGCGATGACGCTGGGTGAGGATGCGGCCGAGGCGCTGGGTATGGGGGTGGCGCGCGTTCGGCGCCGTCTGATTATTGGCGCTGCGCTGGTGGTGGGTGCCAGCACGGCGGTGGCCGGCACCATTGGCTTTGTTGGATTAGTTGTGCCGCATCTGTTGCGGCCTTTTGTTGGCGCCATGCCCGGGCGCCTGTTGCCTGCGAGTGCGCTAGGTGGCGCGATCATGGTGCTGCTTGCTGATATTTTGGTGCGCGTGATTTTGCCGCAGGCCGATCTGAAGCTCGGCGTGCTCACGGCATTAATTGGCGCGCCGCTCTTCCTGCATCTCATCTACCAAACTCGCAGGACATTGGCATGAGCCTGCTGAGCGTCAATGGGCTTTCGGTCTCACTCGGTGAGTGTGAGGTAATCCGGGATGTGGATTTTGAAGTTGCCCCGGGCGAGCTCATTGGACTGATCGGGCCGAATGGTGCTGGCAAAACGACATTAATGCGTGCGGTTTTAGGCTTGCTGCCGGCTCGTGGGCAAAGCTCATTGGCCCATCTCAATCAGCGCGATCGTGCCAAAGCGGTGGCCTGGATGCCGCAGGAGCGCCACATCGCCTGGCCGATTGCAGTGGAGGCGCTGGTGATGCTTGGGCGTCTGCCCCATCGGGCTTGGGGTGCTTCAGTGAGCCGCGCCGATCAACAGGCTACCACCGAGGCGCTGCAACAGGTCGGGCTAGCCGGCTTTGAACAAAGACCGGCCACGGCGCTGTCTGCCGGTGAGCGCACGCGGGCGTTAATTGCCCGGGCGCTTGCGCAGCAGACACCGCTTATCTTGGCCGATGAACCCATCGCTGGGCTTGATCCAGCCCATCAGATGAGCACGATGCAAACCTTTGCCGAGTTGGCTGGCGATGGCCGTTCGGTGCTGCTCTCTATTCATGATCTAGGATTGGCGGCGCGCTACTGCAGTCGGCTGATTTTAATTGGTGAGCAGCAAATGATCGCCGATGGCCGGCCGGATGAAGTGCTCACCGCCGATCATCTGGCACAAATTTTTGGCATTGAGGCGCATCTCTCTGAGGGTGGCGATGGCCTGATTTTTCAGCCGCTGCGCGTCCTACGCCACGCTCGGTTTTGATTCCGCTATCCTACCCGGCATGAGTATTTCGATCATGACCGCCAATCTCAATGGTATTCGCTCGGCCCAGCGCAAGGGGTTTTTTGACTGGCTCGAGGGTGAAAAGCCGGATGTGCTGTGCATTCAAGAGACCAAGGCGCAATTTGAGCAGCTCGAAGGTGGGCCTTATTTCCCTGAGGGCTATCATGCGGAGTTCGTCGATGCCGAGAAAAAGGGCTATAGCGGTGTCGCCGTGTATAGCCGGCACCAGCCTGATGAGTATATTCGTGGTATTGGCATTCCCGAGATTGACTCGGAAGGCCGCTGGCTGGAAGCGCGTTTCGGCAATCTAAGCGTGATCTCGCTGTACATGCCCTCGGGCAGTTCCGGTGAGCATCGCCAGGCGATTAAAGATGCTTTTCTTGAACCGCTGATGGATCGTCTCAAGGCGATGGCTAAGGATGGCCGGGAGTACGTGATTTGCGGGGATTGGAATATCGCGCATACCTGGCGCGATCTGAAGAACTGGCGATCCAATCAGAAAAACTCCGGCTTTCTGCCGCATGAGCGTGAATGGATGGACCGGCTGTTTGGCGAGGCCGGCTATGTGGATGCGTTTCGCCAGGTCAATGACGAGCCCGATCAATACACTTGGTGGTCATTTCGCGGCCAGGCTTGGGCCAACAACACCGGGTGGCGCATCGACTATCACGTCACCACGCCAGGCATCGGCGCGACCGTGCAAAGTGCCTCCGTCCATCGCGCTGACCGCTTCTCCGATCACGCCCCACTGACTATCACTTATGACTGGGGTTAACTATTTGGCCGCCAACCGGCGCAGATAATCGATAATATCTGCCGACTCGTACAGCCACTCGCTTCGCCCGTCTGGGTATTCGATGTAAAGACAGGGCACCATGCCGCGGCCGCCGCCTTCGACCAGCTCTTGCTGCCGGCCGGGCTCGCGCAGGATGTTGCGCGATTCAATGGTAAGCGGCAGGTCTTCCGTGGCCTGACGCACCATGCTGCAAAACGGGCAGAGCTCGTGCTCATACAAAGCCAGATGGCTCGGTTTTTCCAGCGCTTCACTCATTGTTTGGCATCCAGGTATTTTTCGGCATCCAGCGCTGCCATGCAGCCGCTGCCGGCCGAGGTGATGGCCTGACGGTAGACATGATCCATAACATCGCCGGCGGCAAAGACACCGGGGATGCTGGTGGCGGTGGCATTACCTTCTAGCCCGCTGCGTACCTTGATATAGCCGCCTTCCATCTCAAGCTGGCCGACAAACAGCTCAGTATTCGGACGATGGCCGATGGCGATGAATACGCCGGCCAGTTCAATATCGTCCGTGCTGCCATCCACGGTGCTTTTAAGCCGCGCACCAGTCACGCCCGTCTCATCACCCAGCACTTCATCCAAAGTCGCATTCCAGCGAATCGTGATATTGCCGTTCTCGGCACGCTGTTTGACCTGATCCTGCAGGATCTTCTCGCCGCGGAACTGATCGCGCCGGTGGACGACGGTGACATGGCGGGCGATGTTGGATAGATATAGCGCTTCTTCTAAGGCCGTGTTGCCGCCACCGATTACGGCGACATCTTGGCCACGGTAGAAAAAGCCATCACAGGTGGCACAGGCAGAAACGCCCTTGCCCATAAAGGCAGTCTCCGACTCAAGACCCAAATACATCGCCGAGGCGCCGGTGGCGATAATCAGTGCATCGGCGGTGTACTCACCACTGTCGCCAACAAGCCGGAAGGGCCGGTTGGTCAGTTCTGCTGTGTGAATATGATCAAACACGATGTCAGTGCCAAAGCGCTCGGCATGCTGGCGCATCCGCTCCATCAAATCCGGCCCCTGAAGGCCCGAGACATCCCCCGGCCAGTTATCCACGTCGGTAGTGGTGGTAAGTTGGCCGCCCATTTCAAGGCCTGTAACCAGGACGGGCTCTAAGTTAGCGCGGGCGGCGTAAACCGCGGCAGTGTAGCCGGCAGGGCCAGACCCCAAAATCAGTAAGCGGCAGTGACGAGCATCGGACATTTTGGACTCCTCTAGAGTGATCTCCCCATTGTCCTTGGGTGTTGATGCATCGTCCACCGTGAGGCGTTAATGAATACCTTGGCGGCGCATCAGCCAGATGATCAGCAGCACGGCCGGCAGCCCCATCACGGCCGAGATAACAAAGAACGTTGGGTAATTGAGCGCATCCACCACAATGCCGCCAAAACCGCTTAAAAACTTACCGGGTAGGGTCATGAGCGAGCTGAATAGCGCGTATTGAGTGGCGGTATAGGTGGTGTTAGTCAAGCTGGACAGCCAAGCGATAAACACCGACCCGGCCAGCCCTCCAGAAAGGTTATCCGCGCTAATAGTGAGCACCAGTGCCCAAGTGGCGCCGTCTTGTCCTGCCATCCAAGCGAACAGCAGATTGGTGCCGGCAGCCAGGATCGCGCCGGCCAATAGAGGACGCAACAACCCATAACGGGCGGCAAGCGCACCCCCGAGCACCGCGCCAATCATGGTCATGGCTAGCCCATAAGCACCGCTAATGTTGGCGATGACCGCCTTGCTATAGCCAAGATCGATGTACAACGGATTGGCCATGCTGGCCATGGCGATGTCGGTAATGCGAAAACTCGCCACAAGCCCCAGGATGACCAGCGCAAACCAGCCAAACCGGCCAAAGAAATCGGTGAGCGGACAGACCACGGCACCGATCAGCCAGGCGCCGGTTTGCTGCAGCGGCCGCGGCCAGTTTCGATGTCGTTCGATAAAGGCCATAGCACGCGGCTCGTTCAGCGCATGAACGCGGTCGCCATTGCCGGCAGGTTCCGGGCGCAGTAACACGGTGAGCACACCCACGCTCATCAACGCAGCCATCACTAAGTAGGCCGTACTCCAGCTAGCGAATTCCGCCAGGTAGAGCGCTCCAGTATAGGAAGCCAAAATCGCCAGGCGATAGCCCATTTGATAAGTGGCAGCGAGCGCGCCTTGATAGCGATCGATGTCCGATTCAATACGAAAAGCGTCAATGGCGACATCTTGGGTGGCCGAGGAAAAAGCGACCAAGAGCGCAAAAAGGGCAACGGGCAGCAAGGCTGCCTGCGGGTCCGTCGTTGCCATGCCGAGTAAGCCAATAATGATTCCGCATTGGCCCAGAAGGATCCAGGCTCGTCGACGCCCCAACCAACGGGTGAGTCCAGGCAGTGGCATCCGATCGACAACCGGTGACCAAATAAACTTAATCGAGTAGGTGATGCCAATCCAGCTAAAAAACCCAATCGCTGTTCGGCTGATATCCACATCGCGCAGCCAAGCGCTCAGAGTGGCGAACACCAGCATAAAAGGCAGGCCAGCAGAAAATCCAAGGAATAGCATCGTAATGGCACTGGGGCGGCCATAGACGGTGATCACTTCTCGCCAGCTGCGCTTTGCAGGCATGTTCTCCATGTTGGCATCCTCGACTATGCGACTGTATCGGGCAAGTCTGAGGTTTGCCTGACCCTGCGGCTTGGTCAGAATGCCGCCATGAGTGAAAACCGCAGTGACGCGCCATTGCGCGAAGATATTCGGCAGCTCGGTGGGCTGCTCGGCAGTACGATTCACGAGCAGGCCGGCGAGCATGTTTATGAACCATCGAAGAGATCCGCAGCTTAGCGAAGGACGCCCGCGCCGGCGATACCGAGGCTGCGCGCGCGCTTGAGAAGCGCTTGGGAGATCTTCCGGATGAGCTGATCGTCCCCGTGGTGCGGGCCTTCTCGCAATTT
>CBDEUE010000006.1:0-2817 GCA_965243155.1 Spiribacter sp.
GTCATCCGGCCTACTATTCATGGTCTAGTCACCGCTGCCACGCGCAAGGCGAAAAGGACCCACTGGTTTCATTTCATGCTGCGTATTTGTCTTTGGGCAATGACGCATCCACACGACAGTCACGCTATCAAAACTGGTTCCAGAACCGGCTCAGTGACGAAGATCTGGAGCTGGCTCGCAATGGGGCCTGACCCCGATAGATGTAATTACATGGTGTTGTGCTATGGTGATGCTCCAGAGCGGGGAGCCACACCATGCATTGGGAACAACTGATCGCGAAAGCGCCGTGGGGCGTTCGCGCCATGCCGCGCGGCGGGCAGCTGGGCGACTTCTTTTACGTCGTCAGCGGTCGCAAAGGGATGGTCAAAATTTATGGCGACACCTGGCGCAGTCGTGATGGACTTAGCTGGGAAAAGATGTCGGACAAAACCGGTTGGGGCGTGCGCTGCTATCCGGAAGTTGATTGCGTTGCTGACCATCTTGTTTTAACCGGCGGTCAGAGTCTCAAAACCTTTTATAACGATGTCTGGCGGTCGGCCGATCAGGGTCGCACGTGGAAGCAGGTATGCGCGCAGGCGCCATGGGATGTTCGCGCCGGGCATCACAGCCATGTCATAGATGGTGACATCTATTTGTTCTGCGGTGGGCGCAACTCCACCGGTCGAGTGTTTTATCCGGAGCTATGGGTAAGCAAAGATCTCGGGGAAACCTGGGAGCTGCGAGCAGAGTTGCCGGAAGACATGGGTCGCGCCGGCATGCAGGTGATGGTGATCAACGGCACCATATATTTCATGGGCGGCGATCATGACAACCCGGTCTGGCAGGCGAACTGGAATGGCCGCCGCAACGACGTATGGAAATCGGACGACAACGGCGAAACTTGGGAACTGCTGGGGCATGCGCCCTGGGCGGCGCGCACGGGTCATCAGGCACTGGCGCACAATGGCAAAGTGATCCTGATAGGCGGCCACAAGAAAGGCAAAGGCAAATACATACAGGACCTCGCCCACGACATGTGGATCTGGGATCCGCAGGGCGAGCGGCGAGGGCATGGAAGGCTGGACGCTCGCGACGGACAACGTGTGGAACTGTGCGGACCGCGGTTGTCAGGGCAAAAGCGATTTCATGATTGAGGTCCGCAATAATAAAGTCTGGACCTTTGGTGGCGACCGCGAACGTTTTTTCGCCGTGGCCGCAGGACAACGACGTCTGGGTGTGCGAGTTACCGGCTGATTTTTAGCTCGGGGCGCAGGCCCTGCTGACAGCGAGTAGCTTTGTGGACCGATGGACTGAGCCCGAGTTTGACCGCGCCGCGCTGGTCACCATTGACGTGCAGCGCGATACCCTTGACGGTCAGCCGTTTGAGATTTCCGGTACGTCGGAAGCGTTACCGCAAATGGTGCGCCTTTGTGAAGGCTTTCGTGAGGCCGGTCGGCCGATCGTGCATATTTTGCGGCTCTATTTGCCGGACGGTTCCAATGCTGAGTTGTGCCGCCGCGACGCGCTCGCGAACGGTGCACAAATGTTTCTGGCCGGTCACCCCGGCCGAACTATTGCGCCGGAGTTACTGCCCCGAGACGCGCCTGAACCGAATGATGAGCTCTTGCTAACCAATGTGCCGCAACAGATCGGGCCGGCGGAGTGGTATGTGTACAAGTCACGCTGGGGCGCCTTTTATAAGAGCTGCCTGGAAGAGCATCTGCACTCGCTGGGCGTGACCACAATCGTATTAGCCGGATGCAACTATCCGAATTGCATACGCGCGACCGTCTATGAGGCCAGCGAGCGCGATTTCAGAGTCGCTGCAATTACGAATGGTATTTCGAATTTCACCGAACACGGTTGGCAGGAGCTGCGCAGCATTGGCATCAATGTAATCGATGCGGAAACCTGTCTGGCAAGCCTTGCCGGGGTCTGACCCCGTGAAACACTTGTAAATATTGGCTTTGGCGGGGTCTGACCCCGTGAAACACCTTTAAACAATAGCCTTACCGGGGTCTGGCCCCGTGAGTGGAGCGTATAGAGAGACTGTTATGCGGACATTTTTTCTAGTTACAGGGCTAGCGATGCTGGCCTCTTGCACCACGACAACGGTCGTCGATGACGTACCCGAGTTGCCGCCCATTAAAGTTGCCGATGGCTTCGAGGCCAGCGTGTTTCACCCCGCGCTCGGCGCGACGCGTCACATAGCCGTGCGCGACAATGGTGATGTTTACGTTGCGCGGGAATTTCGCATTGAAACGCAAGATGTTCGGTCAGGAAGCCGCCTGGGGTTCGCTGGTAGCGATGCGTGATGAAGACGGTGACGGTGTTGCCGACATTGTTGAACCGTTCGGCCCAACCGATACGGGTGATTCCGTCCGCATACACGACGACTTCCTATATTTCTCATCCGACCAGGTCGTTTATCGCATGCCGCTCGACGACAACCTCGTGCCACAGACGGTTGCCGAACCGCTGGCCGGCGGCTTTCCGATGACCGCATCCCACGGCAGCAAAACGCTGGCGTTTGATAATGATGGCTGGATGTACGTGAATTCCGGCGTGCCAACCAACAACTGCGAGGCCAAACGCATGTCGCGAGCTTCGCCCGGCATCGATCCGTGCCCGTTCCTGGACCGTTCCGGCGGCATCTGGCGGTTCAGAGACGACAAAGTCCATCAGGATCAGGTGCGCGATGGCGAGCGCTACATCACCGGCACCCGCAATGTCGTGGCGATGGCGTGGAACCCCTGGGCCGATAAGTTGTTCTTTGTCGCGCATGGGCGCGACGCGATCGGTATGTTTGTGGCCGGATTACTACACGAAGCAGGATAA
>CBDEUE010000007.1:0-169530 GCA_965243155.1 Spiribacter sp.
CGTTATTGTCTTGAAGCTTTCTCATCCAGCCCGGACAAAACCAAAGCGCCGTTCGAGCTCAGTGGAGCACATCTGCAGCACTCAAGCCGCAGTGTGACAGCATCACTAGGCTATGGAACCACAGATCCGCGGTTTCATAAACGATCTTCTCGCGCTCACCGTTTTTAGCAGCCACCACCGCTTCGGTACATTCCTCGCCGAGCTTGCGCAAAATGCGATCTAAACCGGCGGGCATGAAGCCCTGCAACATAGGACTCTTCGGGGTCGGCAGCACGGCGCTCAGCGAGCACGGCATCCAGTCGTTGCAGAATTTCATCACTCATCACTGCCCTTCTCCATAGACCGCTGCGGGGTCTTTAACGACTGGCTCGCCGATCTGCCATTCGTCCGCATCCAGGTGCTGATAAAAACAACTCCGCCGGCCAGTGTGGCAGGCAACGCCACCGACCTGCTCAACCTGAAGCAGAATCGTATCGCCATCACAATCAAGCGCAATATCTCGAATCCGTTGCACATGTCCAGACGACTCGCCCCTTAGGCCAAAGTCTGCCACGCGAGCGAGACCAGTACACAGCCTCGCCTCGAGCGACTGTCTCGGCAAGTGCTTCCCGATTCATCCAGGCCATCATTAGCACGCGACCATCCTCAGCGTCCTGCGCAATGACTGGCACTAGGCCATCAGCGTTCCAACGCACTGCATCCAGCCAGCTCACTGCCGCACCTCGATGCCCGCTGCCGCCATATAGTCTTTTGGCTTCTTTAATGCTGTATTCACCAAAATGGAAAATGCTGGGCTGCGAGTACGGCATCGGCCTTGCCCTGCTGCACGCCATCCACCAGATCCTGCAAGTTGCCCCACCCCGCCGGAGGCAATCAAAGGCACACCGGCCTGTTCGGATATCGCCCGATTAAGTGCATTATCAAACCCAATCTTTGTGCCATCACGATCCATACTGGTGACCAGCAGCTCACCGGCCCCGGCATCGGCCATCCGCTTTGCCCATTCGACGGCATCAATACCGGTGGGCTTGCGGCCACCATGGGTGAATACCTCCCAACGCGGGTGGTTTTCATCGCCACCGCTGCGCTTGGCATCTACCGCCACCACAATACATTGCGAGCCAAAACCGCTCCGCGGCCTCGCGCACCAAGTCGGGATTGTGTAGCGCAGCCGTGTTAATGGCTACTTTGTCGGCGCCCGCATTAAGCATGCGCCGAATGTCGGCAATCGAGCGAATGCCGCCACCAACCGTTAACGGAATAAAGACTTCGGCGGCTACCGCCTCGACCATATGCACCAATGTCTCGCGGTCTTCGTGGCTAGCCGTAATATCAAGGAACGTAATTTCATCAGCGCCAGCCCGATCGTAGCGCCGCGCGATCTCCACCGGATCGCCCGCATCGCGGATATCGATAAATTTAACGCCTTTCACAACGCGGCCGTCGTCAATGTCCAGACAAGGAATGATGCGAACGGCCAATCCCATCTCAGGCGCTCACCAGCTCATCGGCTAACTGCTGTGCGGCCGCCAGGTCCAATGTGCCCTCGTAAAGCGCGCGACCGACGATCGCACCACTAATCCCGCTATCCGCCACCTGGCAGAGCGCACGCACATCATCCACATTGGTCACTCCACCTGAGGCAATAACGGGAATACTAATGGCCTGTGCGAGGGCGGCGGTGGCATCAACATTGACGCCGTTCATCATGCCGTCGCGGCCGATGTCCGTAAAAATAATCGACTCCACGCCAGCATCTTCAAATCGTTTGGCAAGCTCACTCGCCGCTATGTCCGAGACTTCTTCCCAGCCATTCGTTGCCACCCGGCCATCACGCGCATCAAGCCCGACGATGATATGTCCAGGAAACTCCAAACACGCGTCATCGACAAAATGGGGCGCTCGCACAGCCTGAGTACCAATAATGACCTGATTCACCCCAACATCGAGGTAGGTTTGAATGACATCTTTGCTGCGAATGCCACCACCGACCTGAATGCCGATTTGGGGATGAGCCTCTGCGATCCGGCCGATAATGTCGGCATTAATCGGAAATCCGGCCACAGCACCGTCCAGATCAACCAAATGGATGCGTCGGGCACCGGCTTCAATCCAGCGGCTGGCCACCGCCACCGGATCTTCACTGAATACCGTCTCGTCATCCATGCGTCCCTGACGCAGACGAACACATTTGCCGTTCTTCAGATCAATGGCAGGTATCAGTTGCATGCTTGCCCATCCCAAGAGAGGAAATTCTGTAGCAGCCGTAGCCCCGGCTGCTGACTTTTTTCGGGGTGAAATTGCGTAGCAAATACATTACCGGCGCCAATCGCAGCGGCAAAGCGCCCACCGTATTCACTCTCGCCATAAACGATGTCACGCGAGTCGGGATCAACAAAATAGCTGTGGACAAAATAAAAGCGCTCATCATCCGCAATGCCCTGCCATAGCGGATGGCGCTGAGACTGGCGCACGCGATTCCAACCCATATGCGGAATTTTTAGCGCACTATCACCTGCGGTGAGCGCACTAAAATGTCTCACGCTGCCGGCAAAACGCCCAAGCGCCGTGACGCCTTGATTCTCCTCACTGCGCTCCATAAGTGCCTGCATTCCCATGCAAATACCCAGAAACGGGCGATCGGCCATCACTTGCGCCAACACATCCAGCAAGTCATGAGCCTGCAGGGCGCTCATACAATCACGCACCGCCCCCTGTCCGGGGAACACAACCCGAGCACAATCACGAATGACGCTTGGGTTGTCAGTCACCTGAACGGACTCGGCCCCGACATGCTCCAAGGCACGGGCAACCGATCGCAGGTTACCCATGCCGTAATCAATCACCGCGATGCTCAGAGGGCCCCCTTCGTCGACGGCAGACTGTCGCCGCGTCTCGGGTCATATTCACAGGCCATGCGCAATGCTCGGCCTGCCGCTTTGAACAGGCTCTCCACCATGTGATGCGCATTGCGCCCTTCCAGCACATCCAAATGCAGCGTCACGCCAGCGTGGTTCACGAAACCTTGCCAAAACTCCTCAACCAGTTCGGTCTCGAACTCACCAATGCGCTCGGCAGTAAAATCCGCACGCATGTAAAGCCCCGGCCGGCCCGACAGATCGACCACCACACGCGAAAGTGCCTCATCGAGCGGACAGAAGGCATGGCCATAACGCACCAGGCCGCGCTTCTCGCCCAGTGCTTGAGCAAACGCCTGACCCAATGTGATACCCACATCCTCAACGGTGTGATGCGCGTCAATATGCAGATCACCATTGGCTTTCACATCGATATCAAAAAGCCCATGACGGGCTAACTGATCGAGCATGTGATCAAAAAATCCAACACCGGTGACACGCTCGCCGGCACTACTGCCATCAAGGTTCACCGACACCGCAATCTGTGTCTCTAGCGTTTTACGCTCAATGCTGGCTTTGCGTTCACTCATGGATGAATACCGCCCCCGACCACTAACGCCGCGCAGAATAGCATGCAAAGGCTGTTATCGTGAGCCGGCGGGCACCTGCAGCCAAAAGGTGACCGGCCCGTCATTGCAAAGGCTCACCTGCATATCAGCACCAAATTTGCCGGCAGCAACCACCGGGTGGCGGGCCCGAGCTTGGGTGAGCATGACAGCAAAAAGCTCGTCGGCCACCGCGGGTTCGGCGGCGTTGGAAAAACCCGGACGAGTGCCTTTGTGGGTGTCCGCCGCTAGCGTAAATTGCGGGACCAACAAAAGCCCGCCCTGAATGTCGACCAGACTGTGGTTCATGCGGCCTTGGTCATCGGGGAAAAACTCGATAGCCAAGCAAGCGCTCAAGCAGACGCGCCGCGGTAGCCGCCGTATCACCCTGCTCAATGCCGACCAAGACCAGCAAACCACGCTGTATGGCGCCAATCTGCTGGGATTCCACCCGCACTTCCGCGTGCGTAACCCGTTGGAGCAGACCAATCATCAATCCGTCCTAGCGGCGCCAGAAAGCCGGTGTAAAGAGCACCAGCAGGGTGAAGATCTCCAGCCGGCCCATAATCATGGCAATACACATCACCAGTTTCGGGCCATCGCCAACCGTCGCGAAATTTGCTGCCACCTCACCGAGCGCCGGGCCAAGATTGGCGAGGCCGGAGGCCACCGCCGAGAACGCGGTAATCTGATCCAAACCCATTGCCAGCAGGGTGAGCATTAACAGGGCAAACAGCACCACATAGGCGGCAAAGAACCCCCAGACGGCATCAATCACTCGCTCATTCACCGGCCGGTCACCCATCTTGACGGGAATCTGCGCCTGCGGGTGAATCAGCCGCAAAATCTCCCGCCCGCCCTGACGCCAAAGCAGCAAGACACGCACCACTTTGAGCCCACCCGAGGTGGAGTTTGCACAACCGCCCACCACAGCAACAAACAACAGCAACACCGGCAGAAAAGCGGGCCACACATAATACGACGCGGTGGTGTATCCGGTCGTCGTGGCAAAAGACACCACCTGAAAAATCGCGTGATGCCAGGTCTCGCCATGAGGCAGATCATGTGCTGCTTGATAGACAAACAAGCCGCCCATGACCAACACCGTGACGACCACCATCACCAACATAAAAGCCCTGAGCTCTGGATCGGTACGCCAAGGCTCAATGCTCATGCGCCGCCAGGCCATAAAATGTAGGGAGTAGTTCAGCGCCGAGATGATCATAAAGACGACCGCAATCATCTCGATCAGCGCACTGTCGAAATAACCGATGCTTTGGTCATGCGTGGAGAAGCCGCCGGTGGCAATCGTTGAGAAGGCATGACTGATGGCATCGAAGACACTCATGCCAGCCAGCCAATAGGCAATCGCACAAACCACCGTTAGGCCAAGATAGATATACCAGAGCGCTTTCGCGGTCTCGGCAATACGCGGTGTGATTTTGGCGTCCTTCACCGGGCCTGGTAACTCGGCACGATAAAGCTGCATACCACCGATACCCAGCATCGGCAGGATGGCAACCGCCAACACGATAATGCCCATGCCGCCAAGCCACTGTAGCTGTTGGCGATAGTATTGAATGCTAATCGGCAGCTCATTAATGCCAACCACCGCCGTTGCCCCGGTCGTGGTCAACCCGGAGACACTCTCAAACAGCGCATCGACAAGCGTGAAAGGCGAGACCGTTTGAATGGCGAGAGGCAAAGCCCCCGCCACCCCTAGCACCACCCAGAACATGGCCACGACGAAAAAGCCATCACGCGTTCTAAGCTCACGACGTGAGCGTCGCACCGGCAGCCAGAGCAATCCGCCAACTGCCAATAGCAAAACAAAGGTAAAAAAGAATGCCGTCGCAGTGCCATCAGCGGCAAACACCGCTAACAGGGCCGGCGGCAACATGGTCACACTAAAGACCATGAGCAGGGCACCTAGCACACGCTGGACAGCATCAGGATGCATGCGTTTGCTAACCCTCTAGATAAAGGTCACGCCGACCGAGAAGAGCTTCTCGACATCAGCCAGGCGACTCTTATCGACCAAAAACAGAATCACGTGATCCTCGGGCTCGATCACCGTGTCGTGATGGGCCATCACCACTTCTTCCCCCCGGACAATGGCGCCGATGGTCGTGCCCCGTGGCAGACGAATTTGATCGATGCGCTTACCGACCACCTCAGAGCTGCCAGCATCGCCATGTGCGACTGCCTCAATCGCCTCCGCCGCACCGCGACGCAGACTATGCACCGCGGCCACATCGCCGCGACGAATATGGGCGAGCAAGCTACCAATGGTCGCCTGCTGGGGCGAGATCGCCACATCAATATCAACGCTGGACTGAATTAAATCGACATAGGCCGCGCGATTAATGAGCGCCATCACCGTTCGCGCGCCGCGCCGCTTGGCGAGCATCGCCGAGAGGATATTGGCCTCATCATCGTTGGTCAGTGCACAGAAGACATCGGTATTCTCAATGTTCTCTTCTAACAGCAAATCCTCATCCGCCGCATCACCATGCAGGACGATGGTCTTTTTCAAATCATCGGCAATGGCCCGGCAGCGTCCCGCATTATGCTCAATCAGTTTGACCTGATACTTGGTCTCCAGCGCCTGAGCAAGGCGCATGCCGATATTGCCGCCGCCGGCGAGCATAATGCGTTTGACCGGTTTATCGAGTCGCCGCAGCTCACCCATCACCGTGCGAATATTCTTGCTCGCAGCGAGGAAGAACACCTCGTCACCGGCCTCGATCAACGTATCGCCCTCGGGAATGATCGCACTACCGCGCCGATAAACGGCGGCCACTCGGGTATCGATGCCCGGCATATGTTCGCGCAATGCCCGCAGTTCTTGACCCACCAACGGCCCGCCGTAGTAGGCACGCACCCCCACCAGGCGCACACGGCCATCGGCAAAATCCATGACCTGCAGAGCACCCGGGTGCTCAATTAAGCGTTCAACGTACTGTGTAACGAGCTGCTCAGGGCTGATGAGCACATCAATCGGCAGGGCATCGGGGGTAAATATTTGTGGATGCGAGAGATACTCAACCGCCCGCACACGAGCAATTTTGGTAGGGGTATGAAAGAGGGTTGCCGCGACCTGGCAGGCCACCATATTGGCCTCATCCGAGTCGGTCACAGCGATCACCATATCGGCATCCGCCGCACCCGCACGCTCTAACACATCGGGGTAAGTCGCATTGCCGGCAATCGTGCGCAGATCAAGCCGGTCCTGCAGGCCCTGCAAAATGGCCGCATCGCGATCTACCACGGTAATGTCATTGTCTTCACTGGTCAGGTTGGCGGCCACCGTGCCACCAACTTGCCCAGCGCCCAGAATAATGATCTTCATGCCTGTCCCCCAGCGGCATCACCGCCGTCGCGCGGGTCAATCCCTAGCGCGCGCAATTTCCGATACAGATGGGTGCGCTCCATGCCGGCTAACCGGGCGAGTTGCGCCACACTGCCACCGGCACGAAGCAATTGTTGCTGCAGATAAGCCCGCTCAAACTGCTCGCGTGCCTCGCGCAAGGGTAAATCCAGCGCCAGCGCCGGCGACCAATCCTCTGCAGCGCCGCCATCTTGAGCCACTGCAAGCGCTGACTCTACCTCGGCCACTTCGATATCAAGCCCATCGCCGAGCACCAGCAAACGTTGAATAAGATTGCGTAACTCGCGAACATTTCCCGGCCAGTCATGGTTGCGCAGGCGATTTTGTGCCGCCACGGTAAACCGGCGATAGGCCAAGCGCTCGGACTCCACCAACCGATCAACATAAAAACCCACCAACTCGGGGATATCCTCGGCATGCTCACGCAACGCCGGCACGCTGATGGGGATAACACTCAAGGCGTAACAAAGATCTTGCCGAAAATGCCCCGTAGCAACCGATGCGGTGAGCTCATGGCGAGCCGTTGAAATGATGCGGGCATCAAGATTCACCCAGGCGCTGCCACCCACTCGCTGAAACCCACCCGCGTCAATAGCAGAAGCAAGCCGCGTCTGTGCTTCGGCATCGAGCTCGGAGGCTTCATCCAACACCAGGGTGCCGCCAGCAGCGGCCTCAAGCCGCCCCGGCAGAATGCGGCCGCCGTGCTCCTGTCCGAAAAGCTCCTCGGCAGCCGTCTGGCCAGCAATTGCTCCTGCGGAGACTTCCACCAATGGCCCGTGACGACGCGGGCTTAATCCATGAATATACCGGGCTAGGCATTTCCGCCCGCTGCCGGCCTCGCCAGTGAGCAATATCCAGCTATCACTGGCGGCCACACGTTCCGCCTGCTCTCGCAGCTCGCGCATTTGTGTGCTGCGGCCCACTGGCTCAATAAAATCCAACCCTGCGACAGCCGATGGCCCCGCATCAGCATGGCTGAGTGCTTGCTCTACCGTGGCCAACAGCCGCCCCATGGACAGGGGCTTTTCCACAAAATCGACAGCACCCTGGCGGGTGGCTTCGACGGCGGTTTCCACCGTGCCATGACCGGAGATCATGACCACCGGAAAACCTGGCCCACCTCCCGATGCCCAGTCCTTTAGCAACGAGATACCGTCTTCACCAGGCATCCAAATATCCAACAGCGCCAGATCCGGCTGTTGATTGGCCCGAGCAGCACGGGCCTG
Source organism: Spiribacter sp. (assembly GCA_965243155.1). GTDB lineage: Bacteria > Pseudomonadota > Gammaproteobacteria > Nitrococcales > Nitrococcaceae > Spiribacter. Next base: position 8,081 of record CBDEUE010000007.1, read on the forward strand.
CGCCGCACTTTCGGCTGTAGTAACCGAATAGCCTTCGTCCTCCAGGATCTCTCTGACAAGCTCCCGAATATCCGGCTCATCATCGACTACCAGCACATGGGCCTTGGTCATTAGCTCTCCCTGATTCGGGCGTCGGTTGCTGCTACACGGGGTAAGCGCACGGATATTTTCGCCCCATCATCCGTATTGCGCGCACCTATGATGCCATTGTGCTCCTCGACAATCTTCTTGACGATGGCAAGCCCCAGTCCGGACCCGCGCGGTTTTGTACTGACATAGGGCTCAAAAAGTTGATCGAGCATCGAATCGGCAAAGCCGGGACCGTTATCCTGCAAATGCAACTCAATCATATCGGCATGACGACCGCTGCCTCTTGCGGTGGAGACGGTCACCACACAATGCCCGGAATCGGCCGCCTCAAGGGCATTGCGCAACAGGTTATTCAAAAGCTGCCGAAGACGGCCCGGATCGGCCTCAAGTCTTGGCAGATCCGCAGCCAGCTCCAGCCGAAACTCCGGCTGCTCGGGCTCACCCCGATAAAGCTCTACCACCTCGCCCACCAACGCGTTCAGATCGACGGACTCTGGCCGTAACACCGGTGGGCGAGCATATTCCGAAAATGCCTGCACCATCTCTTTCATGGCCTCAACCTGATGGATGATGGTATCGGTTGACCGCGCCAGTACCGCTGCTTCTTCGCCCTGCAAATGTCCGGAGACTTTGTGCTGTAGGCGCTCTGCAGAGAGTTGAATCGGTGTGAGTGGGTTACGAATCTCGTGCGCAAGCCGTCGCGCCACCTCTCCCCAAGCAGCGTCCCGCTGGGCTTGAATGAGTGTCGTGACATCATCAAAGACGATCACCTCGCCCCCGCGGTCACCCTCTCCGGGCAAAACCGCCCCACTGCAAATCAATGAGCGCCGCCCCTCACTGGTATCCAACCCCAGTTCAGCACGCCATTCCGCGCCCGGTGTCTGCCGATGGCGGGCCACCAAGTCGGCAAATGGTGCGAAATCCGGATAACGCTCGGCCAAAGCGGACAAGGGACGATCCACCCCTTCGGCCAATGGCACCGAAAGAATGGCACTAGCGGCTTGATTGAAGGTACGCAAAGAGCCGTCGGGCGCGAGAGCGAGCACCCCGGAAGACAGCCGCCCGAGCACCGTCTCTAAATAGGCACGCTGGGCCTCGACCAACTCCTGACTCTGACGCGCGGCATCACGCACTTCCGCCACTCGACGGCTCATGTCGTTAAATGAGCGCACCAAAAATCCCAGCTCATCATTGCCACCGGGTGGCAACTGCTTGCCGTACTCCCCAGCCGCCATTGCCCGTGTACCCTCGGCAAGACGGCTGACGGGTGCCACCAAACGCCTGGCCAGATAAAAAGCCGACCAGACGGCAAACAATAACGAGACCAGCAAAACCAAGGAGAGCGTCAAACTAAAGCTGTCCTTGAGCGGGCCGCGCAAATAGGCAAGCTCACGATATTCGCTAAAGGCAGCCTCAACCTCTTCGGCCAGGTCATTAACACGCGGCGAGACTTGAAACAGGCCCTGCAGGACCCGGTTGCCGCTTGGCCCCTCAGGGCCTGGTGCTGGGACGAGCGCGCGAATATGCAAACCGGCATTCTCAATGGGATCCAGTCCCACATAGGGCCGGCCTTGGCGCAGCTGCAGCAAGATACTCTCCTCCGGCCGATGCGGGAGAATATCCGCCGTATCGATACTGCTAGCGGCAATAATCCGACCGTTTTCACCCAAAAGCGCCAACTCGGAGGCGCCCGTGCGGGCTCTCAAATCCCCGAGCGCAATGGGCGCCATCCCCTCATCGACATCCGAGAGATCAAGCGCTGCCTCCTGCAGGCGCTGCTGCATATCCCGCATACGCTGATCAAGGGAGGCTTGAGACAGCGCAAGTGCATCATCCAGGGCATTTTCCACCCGCACGTCAAACCAACTATCCACGCCACGCTGCAGGAATTGCATAGAAAAGCCGTAGACAACCAGCCCCGGCAATACGGCCATCACGACAAAAAGCCCCATCAACCGCAAGGTCAGGCGACTGCCGGCTTCGCGCGAGCGCACCGAGCGAATCAGGCGTCGCAGGTTGTTAATAATGACCGCAACCAGCGCAACGAGCACCACGCCGTTGAGCAACAACAACCAAAGATAAAGCCGGCCAAAGCGCGCGGTATTCTCGGTGGCGGCACTGAGCAAATAGAGCGAGAGAATCAGCAGCAAGCTCAGCCCAACCCGCACAAATCCTTGGCGTGTCGAGTCGCTCATCGGCCAACCACCGCCGTCCACGGCTGGCTCTCTAGCTGCCAATCTGGATCAGTCAGCGCCACGGTGCGTAAAAGCCGCGGCAGCGATTCCGTCTCAAGGCGGCTCTGCAATCTGAGCTGATAGTCCACATCCGGTGTCAGCCGGGCAATACGCGCCACGGGCCAGGCCTCAATCCGGCCAAGCTCCAGCAACAATGCATCAAGACTACGAAAACTTCGGCTTTCCTCGGTCGCTAGCCAGGTCATCACATAACGCCGACTAATGGCGTGATACTGCAGCCGATAACTGCGAGTAAGATCCACCAACCGGGCGTTCCGCCACCACCAGCGCGGCTTCTCCAGCCGCACATTCTGCGAAATGACCAGCGCGACGCCATTTTCCAGGGCCTGTTGCACGGTTGGCGTAAGCGTATAGTCGATGCGTGCTTCGGCGTACAGCAGCTCGCCTTCAACAAGCCCCGAGAGCGTTTGCACACGAAAGGCGTCAGACTGCGCCAGCGCCCATCCAGCTGCTAGTAACAGGCAAGCCGCCAGCCAGGCATTAATCTGTTTTCTCAAGGCAGGCATAGTAAAAACCGTCAACCCCGGCCTCACCGGTGAGGATTTGATGACCGTAACCGACCCGACGGCCAACGGGAAGCGTCAGCGTCATCGCATGGGCGTCATCATGATCGGCCATAAACCCGCTTACCACGCCCTCGTTCTCTTGCCACAGCACCGAACACGTGGCGTACAGGAGCCGGCCGCCCTGCGCCAACAACGGCCATAGCGAGTCCAATAAACGTTTTTGCGCTGCCTGCAGCTTGCCTGGATCCTCCGGCCGTCGTAGCCACTTAATATCCGGATGACGCCGAATCACACCGGTACCCGAGCAAGGGGCATCCAACAAAATTGCATCAAACGGACGTCCATCCCACCAATCCGCGGGGTTTCCGGCATCCGCCACCTGTGTGTGTGCGGTCAACTGCAGGCGGGATAGCGTCTCGGCCACCTTCTCTAAACGCTCGGCGTCCTGGTCAAGCGCCAACAACTCAATATCTGACGACTCCAACAAATGCGCGCTTTTGCCACCCGGGGCGGCGCAGGCATCCAACACCCGAGCTGCTGGCTTTGGAGCCAGAAGGTGGGCCGCCAGCTGGGCTGCGCCATCCTGAACAGAACATCGCCCCGTATCAAAGCCTGGCAACTGATCGATGGCCACCGCCTCGGCTAATACCAATGCATCGGCAAACCCCGGCAACGGCGCCGCGGCAATGCCGGCCGCTGCCAGCTCTGCTTGATAGTCCGCGACGCGGGTCTGTCGTTGATTAACCCGCAGCATCATCGCGGCGCGGGTGTTTTGTGCGGCCAACAGCGCTTGCCATTGCGAGGGCCAATCCTGCTTAAATTGCGCCAGCAACCAATCCGGCACCGACCAGCGCACGCCCGGCTGCTCGTCAACCGCTGCTAGCAAAGCCTGTTGTTCGCGCTGAAAGCGCCGCAAAACAGCATTGATTAACTTTGCGGCCCAGGCCTTTCCACGGCTGCGCGCTAATGTCACGGTCTCGGAGACCGCCGCATGGGGTTTGACGTCTAACTGCAGCAACTGCAGCAAGCCAAGCTCAATGGCGATCGCAATATCTTGATCGCGTTTTTTCAGCGGACTGCGCAGCAACTGATCGCGTAACGCCGCCAAGCGCCGATGTTCACGCAACACGCCATAAACCAAAGCGCGGCAAAAACCGACATCGCGCGAGTCCGTCAGACGCTCACTAAGCTGCGCCCAGGCCCAGATCCGCCGACCGGCCGTGCTGAAACACATCAAGAAGAATTTCCAGTGCCGCAGCACGGGCGTTATTCAAAACGCAGCCCCACTTCCATCTGATGTCCGCGCAGGAAATCCGCCACAGGCTGTGCCCGTCGTCCCGGCGCCTGCACTTGCAACAGGCGCAACAGGCCATCGCCGGTTTGCACATCAATGCCCTGCTCGGACACCGCGACGACCGTCCCGGGCTTTGTTTCAACCTGGCCGGGTAATGCCTCGGCCAGCCAAATGCGTAGCCGATCCCCTGCATATTGGGTGCGAGCAACCGGCCAGGGGTTGAATGCACGTACCTGGCGCGCCCAGCGCCAACGCACTGGCCTGCCAGTCAATTTGCGCCTCGTCAGCACTAATCTTATCGGCATACACCACACCCTGCGCCGGCTGCGGCGTTGCCACTAGCGCGCCTTCAGTCCACTGAATAAGCGATTCCTGCATCACCTGCGCACCCAAAACAGCCAATCGGTCATGCACCGTGGCCGCTGTGTCCTGATCGTCGATGGGCGTCTCACGACAGGCGATGACCGGCCCCGTGTCCAGTCCCGCGGCCATTTCCATGAGACAGACACCGGTCTTGGTGTCACCCGCTTCAATCGCCCGTTGAATAGGTGCAGCACCGCGCCAGCGCGGTAGCAGCGAGGCATGAATATTGACGCAGCCATATCTCGGGGTATCCAGCACGGCCTGCGGCAGAATCAGCCCGTAGGCGGCCACCACCATGACATCTGGCGCGTAGGCACCCAGTTGCGCCTGCGCCTCGGCGGTGCGCAGCGAAGCGGGCTGCTCCAGCGGCAGCTGATACTGTTGTGCGAGCTGTTTAACGGCCGAGGCGCGCAGTTGCCGTCCACGGCCGGCGGGGCGATCCGGCTGAGTGTAGACAGCCACCACATCAAAAGGGCCATCGATCAGCGCTTGTAATGCCGGCACTGCGAATTCCGGGGTGCCGGCATAAACCACCCGCAGCCGTGACTGTTCGGCCACCCCGATCAGACGGCGCCCGTTTGACCGGCCCGGTCAGCGCGCTGTCGAGCCGTCTTCTCATAGCGCCGCCGCAGCCGTTTGCGCTTGAGATCGGAGAGATAATCAATAAAAAGCCGGCCGTCGAGATGATCGATTTCATGCTGAATGCAGCGTGCTAATAGCCCCTCGGCCCGCAGCTCGAAAACCTCGCCGTCCAGATCTTGGGCGCGCAACAAAAGCGCATCCGGCCGCTCAACATTATCGGCGTAGCCGGGAATAGAAAGGCAACCTTCCTCGGCGATATCGCAGCTGGCTGCCCGCTCGACGATCTCGGGGTTAATCAACACCTGTGGCTCATCGCCTGATTCGCTGACATCCATTACGACGATGCGCTCGTGAATATCGATCTGCGTTGCGGCCAAGCCAATGCCCGGCGCCTCGTACATGGTCTCGAACATGTCATCGACTAATGCCCGAATGCGATCATCAATGACATCAACCCGCTTGGCCGTTATTCGCAGCCGCGGGTCGGGATATTGAAGAATTTCGCGTATGGCCATGGATTTTCCGTTGAGCGCCGCAAACAGACGTTGCTAGCCTCATCAATGATGTTTTGATCAGTATAACGAAGGCCGTCTATTGGCGGCCAGTCAACTTGCACGGCAACACGGATGTTCCTTGAGCATGAGACCAAGCAAAGTTCAGGCTAATGCCTTTATTCTCTTTTTTGTTTGCGCCATTGCGCTGCCATCGGCCAGCGCCACACCACCTACTCTATTTCCACAACACACCGCACTCCCGCGCATCATCCAGGGCGAAGAGGGTCGGGTACTGATGGCGGCTGGAGACAAGCTCTACACCGAACCACTCGGCAGTCCGCCGGCCTCTCACTACTATTTGCTGCGTCCCGGTCCTGCTATTACCCATGCCGACACAACCGACAACCCCGTCCGCGGTAGTATCTACTTGGGTAAGGCAGCATTACTGCATGGGGGCAATCCAGCGGTTTTGCGGGTTGAACAAGCGCGGCGGGAGATCCGTCCGGGCGATTTTTTAATGCCAATTGCAGAGGCCGGCGCCAATCACGATGGATAAACAACAACTCAAAGCCTGGCTTACCGTCTGGCGGCTTGATGGCATCGGTCCGAGGGCATTCGGCGAGATCCTTGAGCATTATGAAAGCCCAGCTGCTTTTCTGGATGCCAGTGAAGCTGACCGCAAGACGCGCGGGCTGGCAACGAAAAGCTGTCTTGCGCCAAGACAGGCCCCTACCGTTGAAGCCGGCGTGGCAGCAGACCTCGCCTGGCTTGCCCGTGGCGAACATCACCACATTATTGTGCTCAATGACCCACGCTACCCAGCGAGTCTTCGCAATATTGACGATCCACCACCGCTGCTATTTGTGCAGGGCGATCCGGCCATCCTTAACGAACCACAAGTGGCGATCGTGGGCGCACGGCATGCCTCCACCAACGGCATTCGGCTAGCCGAGGATTTTGCTGCTCATTTGGCGGCAACCGGTCTCACCATTACCAGTGGACTTGCTCTTGGCATCGATACTGCAGCGCATGAAGGCGCAATGGCCGTCAAAGGCAACACCATTGCTGTGATGGCAACGGGCCCTGAACAGATTTACCCGCGAGAGAACCAACAACTAGCCAACGAAATGATGCGCCAAGGCGCCATCATTAGTGAGATGGCTACTGGGGCACCGATGAACCGTGGGCTATTCCCGCGACGGAACCGCATCGTCAGTGGGCTCTCCCTAGGCGTGTTGGTCGTCGAAGCCGGTCGACGCAGCGGCGCCCTTAGCACCGCCTATTCCGCGCTTGAGCAGCATCGGGAAGTGATGGCTATTCCAGGCTCCATTCATAATCCACTCGCTCGCGGCTGCCATGCCCTCATTCGCCGCGGCGCCACACTGGTGGAGACGGTGGACGATGTCATCGAAGCCGTCAAAACACCGGCCCTGCAGCAATCGCTCCATCTGACAGGCGCGCATCCGACCGGCATGGACAATATCGACGCCCAACCCAATGACGGATTGGATGCCGATTACCAAGCGCTACTAGACGCCATGGGGCATGACCCCATTAGCTTCGATGCGCTCGCGGCGCGTCTGTCATTGACGCCTGATATCCTTTCCTCCATGCTCCTGAGCCTGGAACTTAAGGGCTATGTTGCACCCTGCAACGGCGGTCGATACATGCAAATCAACAATCGGACAGGTGGATGAAAGAAAACGTATTCGACATCCTGATGTACCTGTTTGAGCATTATTTTCATGAGCCAGGCGACATTGATCCCAGCCGCTCGGAGATCGAAACCGAACTCCAGGGAGCGGGCTTTAACGATGACCAAATTCACAAGGCACTGAACTGGATTGACGCGCTCGCTGAAAATCGCGAGCTGCTGCCAACGTGTAATGCGCATGGGTCCATGCGCGTCTTCACCCCCGAGGAAGCCAGCAGGCTGGATGCCGAATGTCGCGGTTTTCTACTCTTTCTGGAGCAAACCGGCATTTTGGATGCCAGTCATCGTGAGATCGTCATCGAGCGTCTAATGGCGCTAGAAGAAGACTTCATTGAACTCGACAAACTCAAGTGGGTCGTTCTCATGGTGCTCTTCAGTCGCCCGGGCCAAGAAGAGGCCTGTGCATGGATGGAAAACCTTTTGTTTGAACAACCCGATCGGATGACACACTAAGCGTTCATGAGCCAGCATCTCGTTATTGTCGAATCGCCTGCCAAGGCGCGCACCATCAACAAATACCTCGGCAAGGATTTCGAGGTAATGGCCTCATACGGCCATGTTCGGGATTTGGTGGCGAAGGAAGGCGCTGTTGATACCGAGCATGACTTTGCCATGCGCTACAGCCTAATTGAGCGCAACGCCAAGCATGTTGATGCGATTGCCAAGGCCACGCGCAAAGCGGATGCGGTCTATCTGGCCACTGACCCCGATCGCGAAGGCGAGGCCATCTCCTGGCATCTTCTGGAATTACTGCGCGAGCGCAAAGTGCTTGATGACAAGCCTGTCCACCGAGTGGTTTTCTACGAAATCACCAAAGACGCGATTAAAGAGGCTATCGATCATCCGCGTGGGCTTTCTACCGACTTAGTCAACGCCCAACAGGCCCGCCGCGCGCTCGACTATTTGGTTGGCTTCAATCTCTCTCCGCTGCTGTGGCGCAAAATCACCAGCGGGCTATCGGCTGGGCGGGTGCAGTCACCAGCGCTACGCATGATTGTTGAGCGTGAACTGGAAATCGAAGCCTTTGTGCCGCAGGAATATTGGAGCATTGAGGCCGACCTGAACAAGTCTGGCCAAGGGTTCGTAGGCCGTCTGCAGCAGCTCGACGGCGAGAAAGTGGAGCAGTTCACCCTCACCAGCGGCGAGACGGCCGAGCAGGCTACACGACGTATTCTTGAGGCTGCCGGCGCGGATCGCGGTTCACCGCTTGGTGAGCCGCTCCCGGAAACCGGTCAAGGTGAACTGCGCGTTGCCCGCGTTGAGAAAAAACAACGCCGTCGCAACCCTTCCGCGCCCTTTATCACCTCAACACTGCAGCAAGAGGCCTCTCGCAAACTGCGTTTCTCCGCGCAGCAGACCATGCGCATTGCCCAGCAGCTGTATGAGGGTGTCGACACCGGCAACGGCACGGTCGGTCTGATCACGTACATGCGAACCGACTCGGTGAATTTGTCGGCCGAAGCGATTGAAAGTTTGCGCGGGCTGATCGCCAAGCGCTTTGGGCAGGACAAACTACCGGCCCAACCGCATCACTACCGAACCCGCGCCAAAAACGCACAGGAAGCGCATGAGGGCATTCGCCCCACTGATGCACAGCGCACGCCAGAGAGCCTAAAAGGGCATCTTTCGGATGATCAGTACCGGCTGTATGACTTGATCTGGAAGCGCACGGTCGCCTGCCAGATGATTCATGCAACCATTGATACGGTTTCAGTGGACTTGGCGGCTGGTGATATCGCTAACTTCCGGGCAACGGGTTCAACCATCCGTGACCCCGGATTTATGGCGGTTTATCAGGAAGATCGCGATGACGAAGCCGGGGATGGCAGCGAGCGCATCCTCCCGCCGCTGTCAGAGGGCGACCGCATTCCCCTGCTCGCGGTGCGGCCAGAACAGCATTTTACCGAACCACCACCACGCTATTCCGAGGCGAGCCTCGTTCGCGCATTAGAGGAATACGGTATCGGCCGCCCCTCCACTTACGCCTCGATTATCTCGACGCTGCAGGCCCGTAATTACGTCACACTCGAGAACCGGCGCTTCAAACCCACCGATACGGGTCGGGTTGTCACGAAGTTTCTGACTGAGCATTTCGATCGTTACGTCGACTACGAATTTACCGCGCGCTTAGAAGACCGGCTGGATGATATCTCCCGGGGAGAGATCGATTGGGTGCCGGTGTTACATGAATTCTGGGAGCCCTTCCAAGAACAGGTTGAGGCAAAACAGCAAGTCTCGCGTGGTGAAGTGATGAAAGCCCGCGAACTGGGCGACGATCCAAAAACGGGCAAGCCGGTTACGGCAAGACTCGGACGCTACGGACCTTTCGTCCAAATCGGCACGCGTGAAGATGAGGAGAAGCCCAAGTTTGCCAGCCTACGACCTGGGCAGAGCATCGATACCATCACCTTGGATGAAGCCCTTGCGCTGTTTACTCTGCCCCGAGATCTGGGCGAGACGCCGGATGGTCTGCCTCTAAGCGTGAATATTGGCCGCTTTGGCCCTTATGTGCGGTTTGGTGATCAGTTTGCATCGCTTAAAAAAGACGACGATCCCTACACCATTGAGCGCGATCGGGCCCTAGAGCTGGTGGAAGAGAAAAAAGAGAACGTCGCCAAGCGAACCATTCAAAGCTTCGATGACGGCGCCGTCACTATCATGCGGGGGCGTTTTGGCCCCTATATCACCGATGGCAAAAAACGGGCACGCGTTCCTAAGGACACGGATGCCGCTGAGCTGACGCACGAGCAATGCCTGACACTGCTTGCTGAGGCGCCAGAGCCCAAAGCCCGTGGGGCAAAAACCAAGAGCAAAGCCAAAACGACCACCCGCAAAAAAGCGAGTAGCGCCAAGGGATCATGAAGGCGCCAACACCCCGACTTCGACAGATTCGCGATCAAATCCTGTCTGGCGGGGTGGGTGCGTATCCCACCGAGGGCGTTTGGGGCCTTGGCTGTAATCCCTGGAACGAAGACGCACTAGCACGACTCATTGCCCTGAAAGGGCGGGGAAGTGAGAAAGGCTTAATCGTCATCGCCGCGAGCGCAGAGCAGCTTGACGGGCTCGTCGAGTGGCCGCAGGACGCAAAAGCTAAACAGGAAATCCTCTCCACCTGGCCAGGTCCCTTTACTTGGGTGATGCGCGCCAATCCCGATGTACCGAGTCTACTCACCGGCGGACGACCGACCGTTGCCGTTCGCGTCACCAATCACCAGCCAGTGATTGACCTCTGCCATGCGGCCGACCTGCCACTCGTCTCCACCAGTGCGAATCGCAGTGGGCATCCAGCTTGTCGCAGCGGCTGGCGTGTAAAGCGCGTCTTCGGTAATCGTTTGGACTGGTTGTTACCCGGGCCGCTAGGCCGCCAAAAAGGCCCCTCTGAAATAAGAGAAGCCGGCAGTGGACGAATATTACGTCCAGCTGCCGGCTCCTGATTCAGGCTTCTATATAAGCCTAAGCGCTATCAGGTCGATGCCGGGCGGTCGGTTTGCACCGCCACCCCAGACTCCAAACCAATTTCGCTTGCATCAATCTCTTGATCTTTGACTTCCTCGTACCAGAGATCATGATGCTGCTTGGCCCACTCGACGCTGACATAGCCGGTCTTCATACCATCGATCGCACCCTCGGTACCAACCGTACCGATGTAGGCATGCCCGAAGAAAAGACCAATCCAAAGGATGGCTGCCACCGCATGAACCAGGTTGGCTTGTTGCATCAGCTCGCGGGTCTGGCCCCAAATCGGGAAGTTCATCACCACCCCTGAGACGCAAACCATGCCGCCAACGAGGACGATGAACCAGAACCAGACCTTCTCACCGCCATTCATGCGACCAGCAGACGGGTGCTTACCCTTGAGGAATCCCCCGCCTGCTTTGAACCATGCTAGGTCGGTGCGGTTGGGAATGTTGTGCCATGTCCACGCTAGCGCCATTAACCCAACGCAAGCGGCGAAAAAAGGACCCACGTAGTTGTGCGTCATCATGGCCACCCCGGCGTAGGCAGCGAAGCCTTCCGGCCCAAGTAGCGGAATCATCACTGCTCGCCCGAACAAGAGGCTAAGACCGGTAATTGACAGCACGATAAACATCGTCGCCGTCGACCAGTGAAGAACGCGCTCCCACAACTTCCATCGGGGGACAACGCGACCGGATGGACGCTCGTCCAAACGGTGTTTGCCGCCGATGAAATAAACCAGTGAAATGCCCACCAGGGCAATGCCCATCACCCATGGCATGATGGCCGCCACGATACCATTGCGCAGCTGGCGCCAGTTTTCACCGCCGTTCTGGATCAGGACTCCGGTTTCATCACCACGTACGGTAGTAATGCCTTCGTTCCCCACTCGAACATCGCGCCAAGTGGTCTCTGAACGCGGATTGGTCTGCTCAAAGCTTTGCGCTTCGGCAATTTCCACGAACAAATAGCCACCGAGCGGTGCCACCATGGCGCCAACCGCGATGACGAGCAAGCTCCAGAGCATGATGCGCACGTGAGCGCGCTTGCCTCTGGCTTTTTTCTGCTCTTTTGTTTTCATCTCTGCATCCTCCTTCAATGAAGGCCGCCTCAGCGGTCTGTTTGCACCGCCTGGAAGCGATCGTGCAGCGTGCTCTCCAGTTCCTCGGTACCCGAGCGTGACATCAACGGATCTTCATCGCCCTTGTAGACGCCCGGATCATAGAGCGTGACGTCTTTGGGATCTTCGTAGCACCCGACCAGCAACACTGCCGTGAATGCCAGCCCGATCACCATCCGCCACCGCGACAAGCGTGTGCGGGACGTAATCATAACGACCTCCTTGAATAAATCGTGGTGGCGTTAAACGCCACCACCATAGGCCTTATCCCAACCCCAAGTCTGGGGCCGTCCGGACCGACGCATAATGCGCTCGCGGTAGATATCCGCGACCATGTCGCCATCACCGGCAAGCAACGCCTTGGTCGAGCACATCTCGGCACAGGCAGGCAGCTTACCCTCGGCCACACGGTTGGCACCGTACTTGGCGTACTCAGCATCGGCGAGGTCCTCGGTCGGACCACCGGCACAGAAGGTGCATTTATCCATCTTGCCGCGGACGCCAAAGGCCTCTTGCTGCGGGTACTGCGGCGCGCCGAACGGGCAAGCATAGAAGCAATAGCCACAACCAATGCAAAGGTCTTTGTCGTGAAGCACGATGCCATCGTCGGTGGTGTAGAAGCAGTCCACCGGACAGACGGCCGCACAGGGCGCGTCTGTACAGTGCATGCAAGCCACCGAGATCGACTTCTCGCCCGGGACACCATCGTTCAGGGTGACCACACGGCGACGGTTGACGCCCCATGGCACCTCGTTCTCGTTTTTACATGCGGTAACGCAGGCGTTGCACTCAATACACCGCTCAGCGTCGCACAGGAATTTCATTCGGGCCATTTTGGCTCTCCTTCAGAAATTATCCCGCCTTAGGCGGCGCGGATCTGGCACAACGTCGACTTGGTCTCTTGCATCTGCGTGACCGAGTCGTACCCATAGGTGGTAGCCGTGTTACAGGCCTCACCCCGAACATACGGTGCAGTTCCTTCCGGATAACGATCCAACAGATCCTCACCCTGGAAGTGCCCACCGAAGTGGAACGGCGTCCAGACCGTGCCGCGCGGTACCCGCTCGGTCACCATGGCCTGAATCTTGATGCTGCCGCCCTCGGGGCCGTCCAACCAGACCGTCTGACCGTCCTGAATGCCGCGATCATTGGCATCGGCAGGATGGATCTCGACGAACATGTCCTGCTGCAACTCAGCAAGCCATGGGTTGGAGCGGGTCTCTTCACCGCCACCCTCGTACTCAACCAGACGGCCACTGGTGAATACCAGCGGGAAGTCCTTGGAGTAATCTTCAGCCTGCACCGAGGCGTACCGAGTTGGCAGCCGGTAGGAGGCTTTGACGTCCTCGTAAGTCGGGTACTGCGCAACCAAGTCGTAGCGCGGTGTGTACAACGGCTCACGGTGGACCGGGATCGGATCCGGGAACTGCCAGACCTCACAACGCGCTTTGGCGTTACCGAACGGTGCGCAGCCATGGTCGATGACCACACGCTGGATACCGCCGGAAAGATCCGTCTTCCAGTTGATGCCGTCCATACGCTCAAGCACATCGTTGCTGGCCATGCGAATGTTGCTTGGCAGCTCTGAAGCATTGACGCCAGCGACACCCGCAATCACTTCCAGCTCCTCACGAGTCAGGTCGGTATGCCAACCAAGCTGACGCAGGATGCCGAAAGTAAACTCCGGATAACCATCAGTGAGCTCAGAGTCGACCGAGTAGGACCCATCGGCCAGGAGGCTCTCGCCCTCACGCTCAACACCGAAGCGAGCGCGGAACGTCAGGCCACCATCTTTCACCGGCTGGCTTGGGTCGTACAAGACATGCGTACCCGGATGTTTCATCTCGGGCGTACCCCAGCATGGCCACGGCAAGCCGTAGTAATCGCCGTCGCATGGACCACCCACCGCACGCAGCGTGGTGGTGTCGAAGGTGTGCTTATTCTCGAGATGCAGCTTCAGGCGCTCTGGGCTCTGACCGGTGTAACCGATCGTCCAGGTGCCGCGGTTGATCTCGCGCAGCGTATCTTCTGGGCTGGGCAGGCCGTCTTCTTCGATGGCGATGTTCTTGAACATCTCATCGGCAAAGCCGAACTTCTGCGCCAGCGCGTAAAGAATCTGCGAATCCGTCTTCGACTCAAACAGCGGCTCAACGATCTGCTCGCGCCACTGGATGGAGCGGTTGGAAGCGGTAATGGAACCACGCTGCTCAAACTGCGTACAGGTGGGCAACAGGTAAACCCCATCGGTGCGCTCACTCATCACCGCCAGGTGGGTCGGATACGGATCAGAGATGACCACCATCTCGAGCTTTTCGATGGCTTCTTTCATGTCCGTACCGCGAGACTGCGAGTTAACCGCATGGCCCTGGAAGAACACTGCACGCGTGTTATCACGCTGACTCAAGTTGGCCGGGTCCTCGAGGATGCCGTCAATCCAACGCGAGACCGGGATACCCGGGATATTCATTGGATGCGACATCCGGCCGCCACCGGCATCGTACTGGCCATCGTCAAAGCGCCCCTTGATGTAGTCGAAGTCCACATCCCAGACGCGGCTCCAATGCCGCCATGCGCCCTCGGAAAGGCCGTAGTAGGCCGGGAGCGTGTGGCAGTTCGGGCCAACATCTGTAGCGCCCTGCACGTTGCAGTGGCCGCGGAAGATATTGGCACCACCACCGGAGACACCGATGTTACCCAGTGCTAGCTGCAGGATGCAGTAGGCGCGGGTGTTGTTGTTACCAATATGGTGCTGCGTGCCACCCATGCACCAGACGATGGTGCCGGGGCGGTTCTCCGCCATGGTCTGAGCGGCCTGGCGAACCTGCGCCTCTGGCACACCCGTAACGTCTTCGACGACATCAGGGGTCCAGTTGGCGACTTCGGCACGAACCTTATCCAAACCATAGACGCGCTGGCGGATGTACTCATCGTCCTGCCAGCCGTTTTCAAAGATGTGCCAGAGCATGCCCCAGATGAATGGGACGTCGGTGCCGGCACGAATGCTGATGTGCTGATCGGCATGGGCGGCCGTGCGGGTGAAGCGCGGATCCACCACGATCATCTTGGCGCCATTTTCTTTGGCGCGCAGGATGTGCTGCATCGAGACCGGGTGGGCCTCAGCAGCGTTACTGCCAATAAAGAACATGCACTTGGCGTTGTGCATGTCGTTGTAGCTGTTGGTCATCGCCCCGTAGCCCCAAGTGTTTGCCACACCGGCCACCGTGGTGGAGTGGCAAATACGGGCCTGATGGTCGATGTTGTTGGTGCCCCAGAAAGCCACAAACTTGCGCTGAAGGTAAGCACCTTCGTTGTTGGCCTTGGAAGAACCACACCACCAAACACTATCTGGACCGCTTTCTTCACGGATCTGAGTGAATTTGGTGCTGATCTCGTTGATCGCATCATCCCAGCTAATCCGGCGCCAGCGGCCACCTTCCAGCTTCATCGGGTACTTGACGCGCTTCTCACCGATACCGTGGTCACGCAGCGACGCGCCTTTGGCGCAATGCGATCCCAGGTTGAACGGAGAATCAAAGTCTGGCTCTTGACCCGTCCAGACACCGTTCTGCACCTCGGCAACAACGCCACAGCCAACAGAGCAGTGACTACAAACCGAGCGACGGATTTCAACCGGCACACCCTGTTTGCGAGCATGCGTGCCTTCAACAGCCTGTGCCCGGCGCATCATGCCCGGGGCCAAACCCGACCCGACCACAGCGGCACCTGCCGTCAGACCGGTCCGACGCAAGAAAGTGCGTCGATCCATTGCGGTGTAGAAGACGCTGGGGAAGGAGGAAACGGAACCGCTTCCCTTCTCAGCGCCTACATTCTTTTTAATGAGCTTCATGACGCCCTCTCCCCCTAGCTGCGAGCCAAATCATAGAAGCGACGCACATGCGCCGTTTCCTGATAGCCCTTACGCTTGGTCAAGTCGTCACCCTCAGCCTTGGCAGGCGCGGGTGAATGGGTTGCCGCCAGCACCGAGCTTCCGCCCGCTACCGACGCGACACTGCCACCGATCACCATTCCCTTTAAGAAGCGGCGACGGCTTGCATCCTGTTGAGGATTTTTGGCACTCACGGCTGACTCCTCCATTCTCTCTGCGGTCGTTAGACCATCTCCAGATACTGTTTCTCGGTTACCACGAAACGCTCGGCAAAAGCGCCCACGGCACGATAAAAGTCAGCAGATTTTGCCTGCTGAACATCCTGCATGAAGCGCTCAATCCAGGTAGCCAGATGTGCACTAAAAAATGCTCTCTGACCTGCCAGGTGAACACCTTCAGGTCCACTGAGTAACGCCATTGATTCGAACAGCGCACCCACATGATCTTCCGGCTCGTGCATGCCGGAATCGCGCTCAAGGCCGAATTCGCGTAGATCGTCGCGTAACTTGACCAACGGACGGCCCATTAAAAATCCGGTCTGGTACCAGCTGCCATAGGGCATCACTTCGCCCCGGCCGAGCCCGATGAATAGCGCATGGAATTCAATGTCCAGCGACTCGGGATCACTTGCCTCAGCAGCGGCGGCCAGATCGCGCCACGCAATCGCCAGCGGCGAGGTGTCATCGTCCACCTGAACGGCGGCTAACGAGTCGATAACATCCTGAGAGGGGATATCAGCAAACAGCCGTGCCAGCAGGCCATAGACGCGCGAACGCAGCCAGTCTTCGGTGTCCGGCACCATCGACTCGCCGCGATCTTGACGCTGGTCAACTGACGTTATGCTGTTTTCCTGCATAAATCTGTTTCTCCTCCGAGCCTCTCTTATAACTTGGAATCGCACCAATGCCAAAAAGTTTTTGTGGTGCGGCGCAGCATTTTTGCCGCTTCACACCCACTAATGACGAAGGCTGCTGTTCTCCTCATCAAACAAATCTTTAACTCGGCAGTCCTCGCACATTTCAAGTCGCCGCCGTGCCCGGTCGTCCTGGAACATCCAGTGCCCCGCGAGCTGTTCGGCCACCCGTCCGATCATCTTTTCGGTCGCAAACGCCTTGCCGCAACCAATGCAATGAAAAGGCACTTCTTCGTTCAACACACGGGTTTCCGGCTTGGCAAAAGCGGGCAGGTGCAGCCTTGCCTCCAGTGAAATAGCATCCTCAGGACAAGCTTTCTCGCAGAGCCCACACTGCAGGCATGCAGACTCATCGAAAAGCAGTCTTGGTTCACCGCCACCGCTGGTTACCGCCTCAGCAGGACAGACCGCCGCACAAGCCATACACAGGGTGCAAGCCTCGCGATCAACGATGATCTGACCAAAGGGCGCGCCTTTGGCGAGCGGCGTAGTGGCTTCATCGCGATTCGGCCGGTAGAGCTCACTGAAAGCCACTTGCAGCCGTTCACGCTTACCGCCAGCGATACTGAAATTACCCGCCTTGCGACCATGATCGGCGTGCAATTCCTGGCTTGTGGCAAATGCCGTCAAAGCCTGCTGGCCGTGCAGCAAGCGAACGCGATCCGCTGCCAACTGCAATGCCTCAAGCACCGGTGAGAACAACGCATGCTGAGTCTCGGTTGCCGCGACCAACGCGGGCTCCGCGTCGTCGCCCAGCAGAACCAGAACATCTGACGCACCCATCGCAAACGCGGTTAACCAAATATCGGGGCCAATGCTGCCGACATCCTCCACCGCCACCGGCAATAATTGCTCCGGCAGCTGGTCGGCAACCGCGGCAACCGCCTCGGCACCCGCCTCATCCCCATGGAAAAGCAACGCTGGCGGCGTCTGCGCCCCGGCTTCGGCGAAGACACGCAAGGCCCGTCGCAACCCACCCAACAAATCGCGGGCATGCGGAAAGGCATAGCTAATCGCGCCGCTTGGACAAACAGTGGCGCAGCTGCCGCAGCCCTGGCAAAGGTATGGGTCGACTTCGATACCCTCGCCACGCGAGAGAATGGCACCGGTGGCACAAGCATCCAGACAGCGGGTACAGCCCGAGATACCCCGTGCGCCATGGGCACAAATATGCTCGTCATAGGCGAAAAACTTGGGCTTTTGAAACTCCCCCACCATCTCGGGTATCAGAGCCAATGCCTCTGTCAGCGCTTCGGCATCCGCACCAACGCGCTGATAACCAATCGGTGGCTTCTCCACTGATATTAGGGGCGCATCGGAGAGATCGAGGACCTGATCGAACCGCTCAAACTTACCTGCAGCCATAGCGGCCAAATTGACCCGACCCTTGTCGGTGTCGAGCGTAGCCTCAAATGCACCGAGATGCCCTTGCAGGGAAGGACGCCCGCGCGCCAGCAAGTACTGACGCAAATCCGGTTCATCATCCGTATCGTCTTCGGTGACAAGCAAGCAATTCAAAGAATCAGCGAGCACGCGGGCCGCGGGCAAAGCCCGTTCAATCGGCCCAAAAATCAACACATTTGAGCCAGAACGGTATTCAACAAAACCGGCCGTGCCCATATTGGCTTCGGCCAATGCCGCCAGCGCCGCTGCGCGGGCTGCACCCAAAGATGAGGTGGCTGGCAGGTCTTGCAAGGGCGGATGCTGGATATCAAGCACGGTCGTCTGACTCCTCGCTTTGATCGGCCTCCTCGGCCGGGTCATCAATCGCGGCTTGCGGGGCGTCCAGTGCCTCGGCTTCATCCGCTGGCGTGTCGAGCTCGGAATCCGTCTCCGAGGCCTCTTCCAGCCGCTCGATATCATCATCATTAGCGGCTTCTGCAGCACGGCGGCGACGCTCTTCCAAGCGCTCCTGCTGTTTTTTCATATCCCAGGGCACCGTATCACCCAGAGGCTGCAACAGGGTGTAGTCGTCGTCGTAGTCATCCAATCCGTCTTTGACATTAAACCGCGACGTATGGAATAGCTTGCGCAATGCTTTTTTGCGCAGCGCCTCGCTAACACCCGGGGAAAAGAACCCACTGACATCACTATCTGGGGTGAGCGATTCAATATCGGGCATATCCTCATCTGTCAGGACCCGCTCAGGCTCCGATTCGACGGCTGAGGCTTCTTCTGCGGGCGTCAGCGCCTGCGCTTCATCCTGGGCAGCCGTGTCCAGCGAGGTCTCTTCTAAGTCCTCGGCCTGCCGCACTGCCTCTTTGCGGCGGGCCCACCGTGCCAGAAAAGGCTCCGCCTCGCTTGAGGCCGGCGGGGTTTTATCCTCCGAACTCATCATTCGACTCCTGTGGCTTGCGGCGACGCTTACCGCGCTTGTCCTCTGGCTTGAAGTGCGCCAAAACAAAACGCTCTACCTCAGCAATCAACCAAGACGGAATAGGCGCGGCAAATATCTCGTTCTCGCTTTCCTGCTGCCGGGCAGACTCGTCCTGATCCAGTGTCACCATCGCTGGCATCAATCCGTACTGCGGATCTTCACGACAAATCACAAAAACAGAGGGCCGCTGACTAGTGAGGTTGTACCAATAGGTCTCGGCATCAGAACGGCGCAGTAACAGCACCATCCCACCCCAGCGGAAATCGCGAACGCCTTCATCAACGCGCTGCTCCTCCACGCCCTGCGGACTGGCACCCTGTTCAATGGCGGCCAGCGACCAGGCGGGATACTGCCAGCCTTTCATCTCTTTCATGGCCCGGCGCAAAACAACCGTGACCGGCCAATGGGTTTGTTCAGGCGGTTGAACCATGCGATCAGTCATGACGACTCACTCCGATTGCTCCGGTTCGATGCGAAACACTGGCGCTGATTCCCAGTCGCTGCGAGGCCGATGCACGCGGAATGCCTCTCGCACTTCGCCGTCTTCAATATCGCGTTGCAAAGAAAGTACGGTATTCACATCGGGTGTACATAGCGACTCGCAAAACTCGACTTCGCGTCGGGCCTCTACCATTGCCGCCTCGAGATCGGGGGCACCGTACTGTTCCACAAAATGCCGGGCCAGGCGCTCTAACACACGGCGCCGGTCGTCAGCTGGCATATCAACGACCACGGCCAGCGTGCTCCAGCCAAAGGAGTCCAAGCCTAGGAAGCCATGCCGAAACGCCGCTCGCTCGCCGGTGTCGAGCTGCGCCGGGTCACGTTCGCCAAAGGTATAGACAAAAGTACCCGGGACCACCCACTCGCCAGCTTTGGCTGCACGCGGGTAGACGGCATCGTCACTGTCATCGAGACGCAACGCACGCAAGAATCGCACGCCTTCTCCTCCTTAAGCGAAACTGATCCAATTTGACTCTAAGTTATAGTAAGACAACTCATAACAGAAGCCAGGAGAGAGCATGACGGCTATCGCGGTCCTCGTTGGCACCCGCAAAGGTCTTTTCATCGCCCGCAGTGATGCGGATCGCGGCAGTTGGGCTGTTGAAGGTCCGCATATCGCTGGCTACGAAATTCAAGCGGCCTTTCTTGACCCGCGCAACCCAAAACGGGGTTATGCAGCCGCCCATCATCCGGTTTGGGGCATTCATATTTATCGCAGCGATGACGCGGGTCAAAGCTGGACGCCGTTGGCTGAGGTGCCGCGCCATGGCATCGATGACCAAGACCCTAACAGCCTGAAAATGATTTGGTCACTGGCGCCAGGCCCGGCCGATTCGCCCGATACGCTCTACGCGGGCATCGAGCCGCCCGGGATTTTTATGAGTGATGATGGTGGAGAGCACTGGCAGGGGCTGAATGGTTTTAATGAACACCCGGACCGCGCACGTTGGAGCCCGGCAAAAGGCGGGCTGGCCGTTCATTCAGTGCAAGTCGATCCCACAACACCCGGACGTTTATTTGCGGCGATGTCCGCAGGGGGAATTTATCGTTCCGACGACGCCGGCAACCATTGGCATGCCTACAATACGGGCATCCGAGCGCCCTATCTGCCGGAGAGCAAACCGACTTGCGGCCATTGCGTCCATCGTCTGCTGCTCCATCCCAAGCAGCCGGGCAGGGCCTACCAACAAAGCCATCACGGCATTTATCGCACGAATGATAATGGCCAGCATTGGCATGAGATCACCGAGGGCCTGCCCAGTGACTTTGGTTATGCCCTCGCCACCGATGCCACAGACCCGGATGTGATCTATTGCGTCCCCGAGGAGAGCAGCCAATTTCGTGCCACCGTCGGCGGTAAATTACGGGTTTACCGCAGTCGCGATGCAGGAGTCAGCTGGACGGCGCTCACTGAAGGCCTGCCCCAGGAAAACGTCTTCGTCACTATCCTGCGCGACGGCCTGGAGGCCGACCAGCTTGACCCCCTAGGACTGTATTTGGGCACCTCCAGCGGACATCTTTTTGCGACCCGCGACGCCGGCGAGCACTGGTCACTCATCGCCGGCTTTCTGCCCGGCATACTCTGTATTCGGGCCGCTGTGATCGAGGCGGATCAATGAACCTGCTTGATGCACTGGCTGCCCGGCAAGGCATCGTTTGTGCCGTCGGTGCAGGCGGCAAGAAAAGTACTCTCTACCGCCTGCTCGAGGCGCATTCCGGTCGCATTGGGCTAACCGCATCAGTCATGACCGCACCGCCGTCTGCAAGACGCGTCGATCAGCGGTTTTTCACAACCAGCCCCGATGCGCTGAAACAACAGCTACCAGCGGCGGCAAGCGCCCATCGACGAATCGCCTTCGCACTGGCCAGTGAAAAATCCGGGCGAGTCGCTGGGTTGCCGCCAACACTCATTGCCGAGCTGCATGCAAAAGCTGGCTTTGATCTCACCCTGGTCAAGGCAGATGGTGCGCGAATGCGAGGCATAAAAGCACCCCGGGATGATGAACCGGTGATCGTGCCCGGCAGCACAACGGTGATCTACGTTGTCTCCGCGGGCGTCATTGGCAAGGCATTGGACGAGGCAACCGCGCATCGCCTGCCGGAGCTCTGCCAGTTGCTCAATGCCAAACCTGGCGACCGAATTACGCCGACCCACCTGGGACAGCTCATCAGTCACCCACAGGGAGGCGCACAAGGCGCTGAGGGCTCAAGGCGTATCGCCCTCATCAACCAGGTGGATAATCGGGCAACGGCCGAACTCGCGCGCGAGGCCGCACAGGTGGCAATGCAGGGTGATGCTCCGCCACTGCGCGTTGTGCTGGGCAGCATGCAATCACAAGATGCTGTGATTGAGATTGTCGGGCCAGCCCCTAGCCATGCAGACTAATTGATATGGCAAAGATTACTGTTGAACTACCCGCTGCCCTGCAGCCCTTGGCTAATCACACCAATGCGCTAGTGCTTGAGGGCAACTCGGTAGGCGAAATCCTGCAGGCGCTACAAGCCATGCATCAGGCCGTCGGCCAGCGAGTACTCACTCGCGGCGGTGAGCTGCGGCCCCATGTGCATGTTTTCATCGACGAAGAAGATATCCGGCAACTCGATGGCCTTCAGACCCCTATTGATGGGCGTCAACGTCTGGTAATCGTCCCCTCGGTGGCCGGAGGTTGAGCAATGACTGAAGGCATCAGTGCAGTCATTCTAGCCGGCGGACGAGCGCGCCGCATGGGCGGCATGGACAAGGGGCTCGTGGAAGTCGCCGGTGAGCCTATGATCCGTCATGTCCTACGCGCCATCACGCCGCAGGTTGACGCCATCGCGATTAATGCCAATCGTAGCCTGACTGAGTATGAGGCCCTTGGCTATCCGGTTATTAGCGACGAGCTAGCGGATTTTCAGGGGCCACTGGCTGGTATGGCGGCGGCACTAGCATGGTGCCCCAGCGATCGCCTGCTCACACTGCCCTGTGACGGCCCATTGGTGCCGGAGGACCTGGCCGATCGACTGCAATCAGTACTGGCTGATGGCGATGTGGCGGTCGCCCATGACGGTGAACGCCTGCAACCCGTGCATGCTTTGCTAGCAAAACACTGCCTGCCAAGTCTGCAAGATTTCCTTTCATCGGGTGAGCGCAAAATTGACCGCTGGTATGCCCAGCTCGACTGCCGAATCGCCGATCTAAGCAATCGGGCGGATCTTTTTATTAACGTCAACACCCCCGAAGAGCAGGCCGCGATGACCCGCCGCCTAGAACAACAAAGAGGTTTGTCATGAGCAATCCCCAAGCGGCTGCTGGCTGTGGCCATGATGGACCCTCGCTGCCATTGGCAGAGGTCCTGACAAGGCTGACGAATACGCTTGCACCGATCACAGGCCAGCGTCGTCTGGCACTGCGCAGCGCCCTTGGCCACGTGCTTGCCGAACCGGTCAAGGCCACCGCAGCCGTACCTGCGCATGACAACTCGGCCATGGACGGCTATGCCCTGCGTCACGCTGATATCGCAGCGGGTGCATTGGAACAGGTGGGGTCCGCCTTCGCCGGCCATCCCTTTGCTGGCGAGATTGGGCCCGGTGAATGCGTTCGTATTATGACCGGCGGCGTCGTCCCACCCGGAGCCGATACCGTGGTCATGCAAGAGCGTGTTGAAACCAACGGCCAGCAAATCAGCGTCACCAAAGCGCCAGATCCGGGCAGCAATATTCGTCGCGCGGGCGAAGATCTCAGCCCAGGGGATACGGTGCTCCCGGCTGGCCGTCGAATCACGGCCGCCGACTTGGGCGTGATTGCTTCGATGGGATTGGCCGAAGTCGCTGTCTTACGTCCATTGCGAGTGGCCTTTTTCTCGACCGGCGATGAACTACGCAGCCTGGGCGAGACCCTGGGCCCCGGCGAGATATACGACAGCAACCGCTACACCTTGCACGGCATGCTCAGCCTGCTAGGCGTTGATCTGCTTGATATGGGCGTCGTTGCTGATGATGAACAGGCGCTGCACAACACCTTGGAGGCGGCGTCACAGCAGGCAGATGTCATCCTTACCTCCGGCGGCGTATCGGTGGGCGAAGCCGACTTTATGGGCAAGCTACTCATGACCCATAGTGAAGCCCATTTTTGGAGCATTGCCATGAAACCCGGACGGCCCATGACATTTGGCCGCTACGGTAACGCTTGGTACTTCGGACTGCCCGGTAATCCGGTCTCGGTCATGGCCACCTTCACACAGGTTGTCACCCCGGCTTTGCGTCAACTTGCCGGCGAGAACCCGCAACCCACGCCGCGTTTTCAACTCAAGTGCCTCAGCAAACTGCGGAAAAAACCTGGCCGCCAGGAATTTCAACGAGCACGGCTCGTGCGCGAAAAAGACGGCACATTGGCCGTAGAGAGTGTCGGCCGCCAGGGTTCTGGAATTTTACGTTCAATGAGCGAGGCGGACTGTTTTATCGTCTTGCCCGCCGACAGTGGGGATGTCGCTGAAGGCGATTGGGTGGAAGTGGAGCCATTTCGCGCGCCGCTCGTGTGAGCGGCGGCGATGGATTAGGACCGATTATTCCAGCTCAAGCTGCCCATCAATGGTGTGGCTGAGCTCAACACCGTCGACTTTCAAAGTTACGACGGCATCAAGGGTTTCATTGCCCTTGAGTTTGCCACTTTCTACCGCCTCTCGAACCGAAGCCTCGATCTCGCGTTGGGCCGTGACACCCACTTTTTTCAAAAATTTACGCACGCTGATATTCAGTGCTTCTTCGTTCATCCGCTTAACCTCCGATGTAAGACATTTCAATTTTGCGCGTATCGACCACCTTGGTCTCATGGGTGCGCAACTCTGAGTAACGATCGGCACGCCGCCGCCAGATTCCCGTTAAAAATTCCATCAGCTCTGCCTCGGTGGCGCCCGCACGCAGACGATCGCGCAAATCATGGCCTACCCCAGCAAAAAGACAAGTGTAAAGCTTGCCTTCGGCAGAGAGTCTGGCCCGGCTGCAGTCGCCGCAGAATGGCTGGGAGACCGAACTGATCATGCCAATCTCGCCGCCCCCATCGGTATACCGATAACGCTCTGCCACCTCGCCGCGATAATTGGCCTCCAGCGGCTCAACCGGCCAGCTGGCATGAATGCGCTCAACCACTTCTTTTGACGGAATCACCTCATCCAGCCGCCAACCATTGGTGTTGCCCACATCCATATATTCAATGAAACGGACAATATGTGGGGTGCCGCGAAAATGGCCGGCCATGGGCACGATATCGTGATCATTCACGCCCCGCTGTACCACCATATTGATCTTAATGGGCGACAGACCCGCGGCTTCGGCGTTATCGATACCCTCAAGCACCTTAGCCACCGGGAATCCAACGTCATTCATTGCCTTGAAGGTTGCATCATCAATGCCATCTAGGCTGACGGTAATTCGATTCAGCCCGGCCGCTTTCAGGGATTTGGCTTTATCCAGAGTGAGCAATGAGGCATTGGTGGTGAGGCTGATATCTTCAACGCCATCGATTGCCGCCAACATCGCAATCAGTCGATCCAGATCACGTCGAATCAGCGGCTCTCCACCCGTCAGTCGCAGCTTGCGCACACCCAGCTGCACAAACAGACGCGCTAACTGCTCTATCTCTTCGAAGCTCAGCAGCTCGCTACGGGGCATGAAGGCGTGGTTGGCACCGAACAACGCCTTGGGCATGCAATAAGCACAGCGAAAGTTGCAACGGTCTGTTAGCGAGATTCTTAAATCTCGCAGTGGCCGTCCCAAGCTATCCGTGAGTGCCTCGGCTGCCATTACGCACCGGCTCCTGGCAAGGTCTCGCCTTGCAGATATACCTCAGTGCCATCGCTGTAAGCCTCGCGCTTCCACACCGGTGCCGTTTTTTTCAGCGTATCGATTGCAAAGCGTCCCGCCTCGAAGGCGTCGGCCCGGTGGGCCGCGCGCACTACCACCACCACGCTTAACTCACCGACCTCCAGCTTACCCGTCCGATGACGAATCGCGCAGGAGAGGATGTCGAAGCGTTCCATGGCCTCGGCCTCGACGTCAGCCAATGCTTTTTCCGCAAGCGGCTCATAGGCAGAGTATTCGATGGCTGTGACGGACTTACCATCATGGTGCCGCCGAACCGTGCCGCCGAACACCACGAGGGCGCCAGCGTCGGGAGAATCCGTCTCATCGAGTAAGCGGTCAATATCAATAGCGGTGCTGTCGACGCGCTCTGTCATGTCTCTCTTCCTCAATAGACCTTGGCGACTTGCGCCTTTAATCGCACACTATAATGCTGTTATCAATATAGGTGAGTGCAACAAGATGCCGGTCTCCGACCTCTCCTGTCCAGCGTTCCAATGGGGTAGTGATGCAATTGCGCCCGCCGACAACGTTGTTGAACATCTGCGGCGCAGCGCTCAGCCCGGGCGCCGGATATTGCTAACGGGGGCTGCCGGCAGTGGACGCAGTTCAACGTTACAACGCTGGCTAGAGACGGCAGACCACAACAGCTTCTGCCACCTACATGTTGCTGGCCATTATCCGGAATACGATCATCCGGCCGGCGTTATTGATGGGCTGCTGCAGGCTATTCGTAGGCATATCGATGCAACCGATGCCTTGCCCCTCGAAGAGTCCGGTCTGCGCGAAGCCCTCGCTGGCTGGTTGGCGCGACTTTGCGGGCAACCCGCGTTGGTGGTCATCGATAATCTCGATCGCATCACCGGCAGCGATCTCACCGGCGAGCCAGACTGGCTACCCGCGTATTTACCCCCAGGCCTAACCTTGGTTGCCTCCACAGAGCGCGGCCTGCTTTCCGAGCGGCTGCGGGCCCTCGGCTGGGAAGTGATTGATATGAATCGGCCCGCGGAATGGGATAGCGCGGCATTAGCCGGCATCATCGAGACTGCGGCAACACAGACAACCCGCAGCACATTACGGCATCTGGCGGTAGCGCCAGCCGGATTGGCCAAAAATACCCTAGACGCCCTTGGCCTTACCCTCGATGGGCTCAACGCTGAGCTGGTCCAGACCGCCAACGAACCAATCACCTTTGCCCATCCTTTGCTTCGAGAAGCTGCAAAAAACCAACTCATCGAAGGCAGCATGGATGAGCGCAGCCTTAACGCAGCCATTGCCGCCGTGACCGAGGAACCGGAAACGCGCTGCCGTTGGCTGGCTCGAGCTGCCGACTGGGCCGGTCTGCTAGAGACTCTGGCGGAACCCGAACAGCTGCTGCAATGGAGTGAAGCCCCATTTTTCTGGCAAAGCCTCTGGCGTGAGTTACCCGCCCGCGATACCGCCGTCAGCCATTTAATCGCCAGGCTGCAGACATTGCGAGAGAGCGCTAGTTATCCCGCAGATAAGCTCGCCCGCTGCCATATCAATGCCTCCCGCATTCTTGATCAGCTTGATGCCGGGGATGCCGCAGGCGCCATACGACGGGCCGCACATCAACATCTGTCGCAACGCGCAGCGGGCAGCCTAGCCGCCGCAACCGCCGCGCATCATTACGCCGCCAGCGATCTCAGTGATGAAGATCCGGCCGCCGCTGCTGAATTGCTCGAAACCGCGCTTGAGATTCGTGAGCACCAGCTCGGCGCCGATGCCGCTGACACGCGCTCAACCCGTCATGCCCGGGCTGCGGCACTGGAAGCCGCGGGAGAATTGGATGCGGCGATCGCCGTGTATGCCCAGGTCGTTGCCGAGCGCGAAAAAACGCTTGGCCGCGACGATCCCGCCCTGATTCCCCTGTTGAGCAATTTGGGCGCAGCACTACGCGCGGCCAACCAACTTGAGCGTGCCCGGGGGCCGTTTGAGCGTTGCGTAAAGCTTGCTCGTAGCGCCAGCCCTGACGACTCTCCGGCACTGGCCGCGGCGCTCGACAACTTGGCGGGGCTACTTTATTCCGGTCACGACTATGAAGGCGCAGAGAGCCGCTATCGTGAGGCGGTGGATATTACCCAGCAACTCTTTGGTCCAGGACATTCGGCGACAGCGGCTGCTATTCACAACTTGGGCACCGCACTGGATGCCCGAGAGCAGTTCACCGAGGCGCAACGCTGTTTCCGTAAAGCGGTAGAAATTCGCACCGCCGCGCTGGGTCGTGAGCATGCCGAAACCGCCACCAGCCTGCATAATCTCGCCGGAGTGCTGGATGTGGTTGGCCAACGAGAAGAAGCGGAAACGCTCTATCGTGAAGCCATCGACATCTGGCGCGCGGTTGTTGGCAATGATCATCCGGCCACCGCCACGAGCATCAACAATTTGGCCGACCTATTGCGCGAATCGGGCCGTCTTGAAGAGGCCGAGCCGCTTTATCAGGAAAATCTCACGCTGT
Source organism: Spiribacter sp. (assembly GCA_965243155.1). Lineage (GTDB taxonomy): Bacteria > Pseudomonadota > Gammaproteobacteria > Nitrococcales > Nitrococcaceae > Spiribacter. The sequence continues at coordinate 35,949 of CBDEUE010000007.1, forward strand.
GGCGCAATCTCTACGGGGACGATCATCCCAACACAGCAATGACTGCCGCCGAACTGGGTGGGCTTTATGCTGATGACAATCGCCCGGAACTCGCCGAACCGTTGTTACGCGATGCCGTCGGCCGTCTAGAGCGTATGCTCGGCGTCGACAACAGCTTGCACGTCGACAGTCTTTGCCGCCTAGCCATGGTGCTGCGCCGACAGGGTCGCATGAACGATGGCATTACATTGCTGCAGCAGGCGTATGAACGAGCCGCCGGCACCACTCGGGTACTCTCGCCGGCCATGCAGAAACTCCGGCGTCATCTTGATGGCCTGCGCAAGGCCGCCGAAGGAGGACTGACATGAGCGAACAGCCGCAGGATCCACGACTCCAGGCACTGCTGCCACCGGTCTATGAACCGGTTTTCATTTCTGAAGTGGACAGCGTCGTCGCTGAAATCCAGCGACGTGCCGAAGCGGGTGCCGAGGAAGGCCTGCTGGTGTGGGCCGAGCAACAAAACCATGGCGAGGGCCAGCATGGTCCCTGGACTTCACCGCCCGGAGGGCTCTATTGCGGCGTCCTGCTTGAGCCCGATTTTGAACGTGCCCAGTGGCCGGAAACTGCGCTGGTGGCCTTACTGGCGCTCGGCACCACAGTTTCAGAACTTGTGCCTCCGCTCACCGGGCTTGATTATCGCTGGCCTAATGATGTGCTGATCAATGGCCACAAGGTGGGCGGTATTGCCCTGAAACCAGCGGGTGAAAAGGGTCTGATCATCGTCGCACAGCTCAACGTGGCGCCACCAATTGAAGGGTGGGAATACGCCTCACTAATTGCCGATGCCACCGCCGAGACGACCCCGGGTGAGACCCTTGAGCGTTATGCGCGCTATTTAGTGGATGGCCTGCAGCGCTGGCATGACGATGGCCTGCCAGCGATCTGTCAGTCACTGCGCGCAAGAGGCCTCGCCGCCATTGACGAGTCTGGCAATATGCGGAATCAACCCGATCAAACCCTGCAGGACTTCTTCAAAGCCATCGCACCATGACTGAGATCGATGCCAACGCTGTTCGTGATTACTTCCTTGGCCTGCAAGACGCTATTTGCGATGCGCTGGCTCAATTGGATGGCAATGCCTTTGTCGAAGATGCCTGGCAACGAGAGGCTGGCGGTGGTGGACGCAGCCGCGTCCTCGCCGATGGCGCCGTATTTGAGCAGGCCGGGGTCAATTTCTCGCATGTCTTTGGTGACGGGTTGCCCCCGACGGCGACGGCGCGGCGCCCAGAACTGGCTGGGAGAGGGTTTCAGGCGCTAGGCATTTCGCTGGTCATCCACCCACGCAACCCTTACGTCCCGACATCCCATGCCAATGTGCGTTTTTTCTTGGCCGAAGCGCCGGATGCCGAGCCGGTTTGGTGGTTTGGCGGCGGATTCGATCTCACCCCATTCTATCCATTCGCCGAGGACTGCCGGCACTGGCATCAAACGGCGCATGACGCCGTCTCACCATTTGGAAGCGATCTTTATCCGCGCTTTAAGAGCTGGTGTGATGACTATTTCTATTTACCTCACCGCGAAGAGGCACGTGGCATCGGCGGGCTTTTCTTTGACGACTATGATGAAGGCGGGTTTGCCAATGCTTTTGCCCTGACTCAAGCCGTTGGCGATGCTTACATCAAGGCTTATCTGCCTATTGTCGAGCGCCGTAAGGACACTCCCTATGGCGAGCGAGAACGGGCGTTTCAGCTCTATCGGCGCGGCCGCTACGTTGAGTTCAACCTGCTACACGACCGCGGCACCAAATTTGGCATTCAGTCCGGCGGGCGAACAGAATCCATCCTCATGTCGATGCCACCTTTGGCACGCTGGGAGTATGGTTTCCAGCCCGCGCCAGGCAGCCCAGAGGCGGCTCTTACCCGCGATTTCCTCCAGCCACGCGAGTGGATTTGACCTTGTTCAGGTCATAGTACTTGTGCCTGCCATTCTAAAATAACGGGGCGACAACCGCGTTTCGCTCGCGTAGTTTGAGCGCCCTGACGGATTTTGGAAACTCCATTTTTCCGCAGCGCAACAATAACCTACGCTGCTTTCCGGTCTGGTCATTGGCGATTACGATCGCTAGTCTGGAAGGTAGTCGACGACGGAGAGGTGAGCGATGGCAGCAAGAATGAAGCCCATGCCGACCCCCGGTGACCCGGATCCGCAGGAGACCCAAGAGTGGATTGAGGCGATTGCCTCGGTCTTGCAATACGACGGCCCAGAGCGAGCGCAATATTTGCTCGAGCGCTTGGTCGACGAGACCCGTCGCAGCGGTGGACAGCTGCCATTTAAAGCCACCACGGCTTATCAAAACACCATCGCCACTGCCCACGAAGTGCCCTTTCCCGGTGATCGGGCGCTGGAATCGCGCATTCGCTCGATTATTCGCTGGAACGCCATGGCCATGGTGGTACAGGCCAACCGTGATCGCGACGGCATCGGCGGGCATATTGCTTCCTTTGCCTCTTCGGCCACGCTTTACGAAGTGGGCTTTAATCACTTCTGGCATGCGCCGAGCGAAGACCATGGCGGCGATCTGGTCTTTATCCAAGGACACTCTGCACCGGGTGTGTATGCCCGCGCATTTCTTGAAGGCCGACTCAGCGAGGAAGACCTGCACAACTTCCGCGCCGATCTTGCCAAAAACGGCAAACCGCTCTCATCGTATCCGCACCCATGGCTGATGCCGGATTTCTGGCAGCTGCCCACTGTTTCCATGGGGCTTGGCCCGATCATGGGCGTGTATCAGGCACGGTTCCTCAAGTACCTGCACAACCGCGGCATCGCTGACACGTCCAACCGCAAGGTTTGGGTGTTCTGTGGCGATGGCGAAATGGATGAACCCGAGAGCCTTGGCGCCATCGGTGTCGCTGCCCGTGAGGGCCTCGACAACCTTATTTTCGTCGTAAACTGTAATTTGCAGCGTCTCGACGGCCCAGTACGCGGTAACGGCAAAATCATCCAAGAACTCGAGGGTGAGTTCCGTGGCGCTGGCTGGAACGTCATTAAAGTGATTTGGGGCGAGGCCTGGGACAAACTCTTTGCCAAAGATCACGACGGGTTGCTGCGTCGGCGCATGGAAGAGGCCGTTGACGGCGAATACCAAAACTTCAAAGCCAAGGGTGGGGCGTATACCCGCGAGCATTTCTTTGGCAAATATCCCGAACTCAAGGCCATGGTCGCCAATATGTCGGATGAGGATATCTGGCGGCTGAAGCGTGGGGGCCACGACACAGCCAAGGTCTACAACGCCTACAAGGCAGCCACCGAGCACGAGGGCCAGCCCACCGTCATCTTGGCTAAAACGGTGAAAGGCTATGGTATGGGTGAGGCCGGTGAGGGCCAGAACATCACCCACCAGCAGAAAAAGATGGCCGAGACAGCACTGAAGGAATTCCGTGACCGCTTCCATATCCCGGTCCCGGACGAGCAGGTGGCCGATGCGCCGTTCTACAAACCGGCAGACGACTCTCCAGAGATCAAATACCTGCATGAGCGCCGCCAAGCGCTCGGCGGTTATCTGCCGTCGCGCCATGTCACCGCAGCCCCCATCAAAGTCCCGGACCTTTCCGCCTTTGATGTGCTGCTCAAAGACAGTGGCGAGCGCGAGATGTCGACCACCATGGCGTATGTCCGTGCACTGTCGATCATCGCTCGTGACAAAGCCCTTGCTCCGCGGCTTGTGCCCATCGTCCCCGACGAGGCGCGTACCTTTGGCATGGAAGGCCTATTCCGGCAGATCGGTATCTACTCGCCGAAGGGACAGCTCTACGAGCCGCAGGACGCTGACCAGCTCATGTACTACCGTGAGGATAAAAAAGGTCAGATCCTGCAAGAGGGCATTAACGAAGCCGGCGCCATGTCAAGCTGGATCGCGGCGGCCACGGCCTATGCCAACCACGGCGTAGAAATGATCCCCTTCTACGCCTACTACTCCATGTTTGGCTTCCAGCGCATCGGCGATCTGGCTTGGGCGGCGGGCGATATGCAGGCCAAAGGCTTCCTCATGGGCGGTACGGCTGGGCGCACCACGCTCAATGGCGAAGGCCTGCAGCATGAGGACGGCCACAGCCATCTGATGAGCGCCACTATTCCCAACTGCGTCTCGTATGACCCCACCTTCGCCTACGAGATGGCGGTCATTATTCAGGACGGCATGCGACGGATGTATGAAGACCAAGAGTCGGTCTTCTACTACATCACGATGATGAACGAGAACTATCATCAGCCCGCCATGCCAAAAGGCGCCGAGGAAGGCATTCGTCGTGGCATGTATCTGTTACAGAAGGGTGGCCGAGGCAAAAAGCGGGTCCAGCTAATGGGCTCGGGCACTATTCTGATGGAAGTGCTAGCGGCAGCAGAGCTTCTGAAAAATGACTGGGGTGTGGACAGCGATGTCTGGAGCTGCCCGTCGTTTACTGAGCTGCGCCGTGACGGCATCGACTGTGAACGCTGGAATCTGCTCCATCCTGAGGAAAAACCGCGTGTACCGTATGTTCGCCAGTGCCTCGAGGGCTTTGAAGGCCCAGCCGTGGCATCAACGGACTATATGCGCAGCTTCCCGGATCAGATCCGGCCGTATCTTGATCGAGACTTCATCACGCTGGGCACGGATGGCTACGGCCGCTCCGATACCCGCGAGAATCTGCGCCAGTTCTTTGAGGTTGACCGCTACTACGTCACCGTAGCCGCACTTAAAGCACTGGCCGATGAAGGCACGATCAAAGTCGAGCAGGTCACCAAGGCCATCAAGCAATACGGCATCGACACCGAAGCCCCCAACCCGAGCACGGTTTAAACCCGGCCCAGGACGCAGGAGGAATTTGCGTGGCAGAGGTCAAAGAAATCACCGTTCCCGACATCGGCGACTTTGATGCCGTCGATGTCATCGAAGTCCTGGTTGGCCCGGGCGACAGCGTCAACGCCGAAGACTCGTTGATTACGCTAGAAAGCGACAAAGCCACAATGGAAGTCCCCGCTCCGGTAAGCGGAACCATCACCGAAATGCTCATTAACGTGGGCGATAAAGTCTCGGAAGGCACGCTGGTTGCTAAGGTAGAAGTCAGTGGCGAGGCCGCCGCAAGCGAGCCTCAGGAAGAAGCCGCGGCGGCGCCTTCGGAGTCGGCACCAGCACCAGAAGAGAAACCCGAGCCACCCAGCTCAGCCAAGGAATCGTCGCCCACGCCGGCACCCGCACCCGCGCCCGCGCCGTCAACGACACCGGCGGCAGACACTGGTGCCTCGGCATCACTTGACGCCGAGACACAGCGCTTGGCGCATGCCAGCCCCTCTGTGCGGCGCTTCGCCCGTGAGCTGGGGGTACGACTCGACCAGGTTACTGGGACCGGCCGCAAAGGACGTATCACCCGTGAGGATGTCCAAGGCTTTGTGAAATCGGTTATGGAAGGCGGCGCAGCCGCCGCGCCCGCTGCCAGCAGCGGCATGGGCATTCCGCCGATTCCGACGGTAGATTTCAGCAAGTTTGGTGAGATCGAAGAAGTCGAATTACCCCGCATCAAAAAGCTCTCCGGCCCGCATCTGCATCGCAGCTGGCTGAACATCCCCCATGTCACACAGTTCGATGAAGCGGATATCACCGAGCTCGAGGCATTCCGCAAGGCTGAAAAGGCCGCCGCCGAGAAGGCCGGCGTTAAACTTACACCGCTGGCCTTCCTAGTAAAGGCCTCGGCACGGGCGCTCAAAGCGTTTCCGGACTTCAACAGTTCGCTGCGCAGTGATGGAGCCGCGCTCATCTACAAGCACTACGTCAATGTTGGCGTTGCGGTCGACACGCCCAATGGGCTCGTTGTCCCCGTCATCAAGGATGCGGACAAAAAGGGCATCTATGATATCGCGGCCGATCTTGCCGAACTCTCCGGCAAAGCCCGTGACGGCAAGCTAGGGCCGGCCGATATGCAGGGCGGCACCTTTAGCATCTCAAGCCTCGGCGGCATTGGTGGGACGGCTTTCACCCCCATTGTGAACGCGCCCGAGGTGGCCATCCTGGGGGTCTCAAAATCGTCCATGAAGCCGATTTGGAATGGCAGTGAATTTGCGCCGCGGCTTATGCTGCCACTAAGCCTCTCCTACGATCACCGAGTGATTGATGGTGCCGCGGCAGCGCGCTTTACCACTTACCTCGCCGGCGTACTCGCTGATTTGCGTCGTCTCATTCTCTAAGGCCAAAAGGATCGCGCGTCATGTCACAGCCCAAGGAAGTCCGCGTCCCTGATATCGGCGATTTCGATGCGGTTGAGATTATCGAAGTCTTGGTTGCCCCAGGAGACAGCGTCGAGGCCGAGGCCTCTCTGATTACGCTCGAGAGCGACAAGGCCACCATGGAAGTGCCTGCTCCTTTCACCGGCACCATGGAGTCGATTGCGGTTAATGTCGGCGATAAGGTTTCGAAAGGCGATCTCATCGGTATGGCGATACCCGCCGGCGATGACGCCGCGGACACAACCACAGAACCCGAAGCACCAAGCGAACCAGAAGCGGCCCCACCGCAGACAGCCGATGCAACACCGCAACAGGCAGCCGCGCAGGCGGCACCTGCAGTAGCCAACGGCGAGGCGCCGGCCGAAGCGGACTGCGATGTGGTTGTAATCGGAGCGGGGCCCGGCGGCTACAGTGCCGCATTCCGGGCCGCCGATCTTGGGCTCAAGACGATCCTAATCGAGCGCTATGAAAGCCTGGGTGGTGTTTGTCTGAATGTGGGCTGCATTCCCTCCAAGGCGCTGCTGCATGCCGCCAAAGTAATCGACGAGGCGGCCTTTTTTGCCGAACACGGCATACAGTTCGGCAAGCCCAAAATTGATCTAAAGAAACTAGAGGCCTGGAAGGCAGGCGTTGTTGGCAAACTCACCGGCGGACTCACTGGCCTGGCCAAGCAGCGCAAGGTTGAAGTGGTCACTGGCGAGGCGCAGTTTGCGGATGACTATCACCTCACGGTAAAGACCGGCGAAGGCGAACGTCGCATCAGTTTTCGCCATGCCATTATCGCGGCCGGCTCGCGACCGGTGGCGCCGCCCGGTTTTGACCTCAAGCATCCGCGCGTCATGGACTCCACCGACGCACTAAAACTCGAGGAAGTGCCCAAACGCCTTTTAGTGGTCGGCGGCGGGATCATCGGCCTTGAGATGGCCTCGGTTTATCATGCCCTTGGCAGCGAAATCACCGTGGTTGAGCTTGCCGACCGACTCATGACCGGCGCCGATGCGGATATTGTTAAACCCTTCCGCAAGATTATCGACAAGCGCTACGCCAATATTTATCTCAATACCAAAGTCAGCGCGATCGAGCCCGATGACAAGGGCGTCACCGTAAAATTTGAGGGCGATAAAGCGCCCGTCGAGGACCGCTTCGATCGGGTCTTGGTCTCCGTTGGCCGTCGGCCGAATACCGATCTGCTCAATATCGAGGCCACCGGTGTAGAGGTACTCGATAACGGCTGTATCGCAGCGGATGAGCAGATGCGCACACGTATCCCGCATCTTTTTGCAATTGGCGATGTCATTGGTCAACCGATGTTGGCCCATAAAGCCGTGCATGAAGGCAAAATCGCCGCGGAAGTCGCCGCGGGGGAGAAAAGCGCCTTTGATGCCCGTGTGATTCCATCGGTGGCCTACACCGACCCGGAAGTGGCTTGGGTGGGTGTTACCCAAGAACAGGCTAAAGCCGAGGGCTTGGATGTGGAAGTCGGCGTTTTCCCTTGGGCGGCCAATGGCCGTTCGCTGTCAAACGGTCGCGACGAGGGCGTCACCAAACTCATTTTTGAGCGCGACACCGAACGTGTTATCGGCGCCGGTATCGTGGGTACCAACGCCGGCGACCTGATCGGTGAAGTGGCGCTTGCCATTGAGATGGGGGCGGATATGCATGACATCGGCCTGACCATTCACCCGCACCCGACGCTTTCAGAGACCGTGGGCATGGCCGCGGAAGCGGCCGCTGGTACCCTGACAGACCTCTACATGCCCAAGAAAAAACGCTAGCGCATTATGACCCGAGCCGCCGCCGTCGTTGCTACCGGGCGCTACCTCCCAAAGCGCCTTGTCACCAACGACGAACTGCGCGCGAGCTTTGCGCAAACCGACCAAGCCGAACAAATCGATCGGTTTGCTGAGCGCTCCGGCATCAAGCAACGCTACTGGGCCACCCCGGATGAGGTCACCTCTGACCTGGCAGCAGCGGCTGGCCGGGACGCCCTCGATCGAGCGGGCATGACCGCCGAGCAGATTGATCTTATTATTCTCGGCACCGACACACCCGATCAAATCACACCGGCCACTAGTGTCATTGTTCAAGCCAAGCTTGGCGCCAGCAACGCCGGCACCTTTGATGTTGGTTGCGCCTGCGCCTCCTTTCCCACGGCATTAGCCAATGCAGCGGGCCTCATCGCGGCCAACCCCAGTATCCGGCGTGTGCTTGTAATTGGTGCTTATCTGATGCACCGACTAGCCGACCCCGCGGACCCGATGATCTTCTTCTATGGTGATGGCGCCGGTGCCGCCGTCGTTGAGGCCAGCGATACGCCCGGCGTTATCACCAGCGCCTTTCTCGCTGATGGGCGCTATGCCAGTCATTGGGGAATTGCCGCCGGCGGTACGGCCGAGCCAGCCAGTCATGCGGCCATTGACGCGGGCCGCACCCAAGTCCGCCTGAGTGAACGCTATCCACCCGAAATTAACGAAGAAGGCTGGCCGATTCTGATGCAAAAACTCGCCATACAAGGCGGGTTTAGTATGCAAGAGATTGAACTGGCCATCTTTACCCAGGTGAATGCCGAGACCATCACGCAAACCTGCCAGACCCTGGGCATTGATGCCGCGCGTGCACCCAAACTGATGAATCAGTATGGCTACACCGGGTCGGCTTGCGTTCCTATCGCATTAGATCACGCCATGCGCGACAACCTGCCCATCGGCCTGACCACCCTGATCGGATCAGGCGTGGGCTACAACATGGCCGGCGTGGCCCTGCAGCTGGATGGAGTCCCTCGGCGATGAAGCGATCCGAGCGTCTGCAGAAGATTGACGCGGTCCGAGCCTATGCGGGCCAAGGCCAGACAGATGAACATGCGGCCGTCTTCGATACATTTCTCACCCACTACCTCAGCGCTGCCGCCAGCGAAGACCTTGCCGAACAAGACACCGTCACGCTCTACGGCGCCGCTCACACGCATTGGCAGCTCGGACAACAACGTGCCATGGGCGCGCTGGCGCTGAGCATTCATAACCCCGAAGACGCCCAGCACCACGGGGCATCTCCCCACACCGTTGTGCAAATCGTCAGTGACGATAAACCGTTTTTGGTCGACTCCGTTTCAATGGCCATCAACGAGCTTGGCCTCATTCTCCATCGCATCAACCATCCAGTGCTAAGCGTTACACGCGATGAGACCGGCGATATTCACCACATCGAGCCAGGTGACGAAGACGATTCAATACCGGCCGAAGCCTGGATCCATATTGAAGTGGATCGCCAGGCAAGCCCCGATCAACTGCGAGTATTGGAACAGGCACTGCGCTCGGCGTTGGATGACGTTAACGTGGCAGTCGCTGACTGGCAGCCGATGCGAGAGAAGGCTCAGGCCGCCCGGGGCGAGCTCCTGCAACAACCACCTCCGGTTGATGCAGACACCCTTGCCGAAGTCACCGCCTTTATCGATTGGATTGTGGATAACCACTTCACGTTTCTGGGTTATCGGCGCTATGACCTGCACCGCCATGGCAAAAGCCTGCATTTGCAGCCCATTGCCAGCAGTGGCATGGGGCTGCTGCGCGAGCATCATTCCAAATCCATGGCAAGCGAGCGATTTGCCGCGCTACCTGCCGCCATTCAAGCCGAGGCCACGACGCCCGATCCGCTCATCCTTACCAAATCCAGCCATCGAGCAACCGTGCATCGGCCGGGATACATGGACACCATCGCCATTAAGCGATTTAACGCCCAAGGCGAGGTCATTGGCGAACATCGGTTCCTTGGGCTCTACACGTCCAGCGCCTACAGCTGCGACCCGCACTCGATACCGCTGCTGCGACACAAAGTGGATTCCGTTATCAACCAGGCCCGACTGCGCCGTGGCAGTCATGCCAGCAAAGCGCTTGCGCATATCCTCACGACTTACCCCCGTGATGAGCTCTTTCAGGTCGACACGGAAACCCTGCGGCAAACCGCCATTGGCATCCTGCAGCTGCAAGAGCGCCAACGCGTCCGCATATTTCTGCGTTACGACCGCTTCGCCCGGTTTGTCTCCTGTCTGGTGTTCGCACCGCGTGAGCGCTACGACACCCATGTCCGACAGAAGATGCAGCGAATACTCATGCAACGGCTCAACGGCGCGCATTCGGAATTTACCGTCCAGCTCTCTGAGGCCGTACTCGCGCGCATTCATTTCATTGTTCACCGGGCCGATGCACAGGCTGAGCCAGTTGATGAAAAAGCATTGGAAGCCGAGCTGGCTGCGACCACCCGATCCTGGTCAGACGATCTGGCGGCCGACTTAAGACAAGTCAACGGCGAGGCCGCCGGTGCGCGCTTGCAGCAGCGCTATGGCAACGCTTTCTCAGCGGCCTACCGCGAAGACAACAGCACTAAAACCGCCATCCAAGATATTGCAGCGCTGGAGCAACTACCGCAGCAGAAGGGCCTGGCGATCCGTCTGTATCAGCCAACCCATGCCACACCTGGGCAACTGAGACTCAAGCTCTATCGCAGCGGCCAGCCCATGAGCTTGTCTGATGTACTGCCCGTGCTCGAGAACATGGCCGTCAGGGTGATCGATGAGCGCCCCTACTCGGTCAAGCCAACCGAAGGCGAAGCGTGTTGGATTCATGACTTTGGACTCCAACACGACCCCTCATTGCAGCTTGATACCGGCAGCCTGCGCGAAACATTTCAGGCTGGCTTCGCCGCCATCTGGCATGGTCAGGCAGAAAATGATGGTTTTCATCGCCTCATCCTGCAGGCTGGGTTGGGCTGGCGGGATATCAGCATCCTGCGTGCCTATGCCCAATACCTGCGTCAGGCAGGTGCTAATTACAGTCAGCCCTATATTGAAGAAACCCTTGCTGCCAACGCCAAGATTGCGAAGGGGCTGGTGGCTTTATTCCACAGTCGACTCGATCCCGATCATGCCAATCCAGCACAGGCCGAAGCCTACCGTGCAGAACTTGAAGACTGGCTTGACGCCGTCGAAAGCCTCGATGAGGACCGCATACTGCGCCGCATGTTAGCGGCCGTAAATGCCACGCTGCGAACCAACGTCTATCGCCAAGACGACAATGGCAATCCGCTGGACTATATCGCCTTCAAGCTCGACCCGGCGGATATTCCAGGCATGCCCCAGCCCGTGCCTGCCTATGAGATTTTCGTCAGCTCACCCCGAATGGAAGGGGTGCACCTTCGCGGCGGCAAGGTCGCGCGCGGTGGTTTGCGCTGGTCGGAACGGCGCGAGGACTACCGCACCGAAGTCCTCGGCCTCATGAAAGCGCAAATGGTGAAGAATGCGCTCATTGTGCCAGTAGGCGCGAAAGGTGGATTTGTTTGCAAACAATTGCCGGCCAATCGTAGCGAACAACCGGCCGAAGTCCTGGCCTGTTATCGCTTATTCATCGAAGCGCTGCTGGACGTCACCGATAACATCGTCGATGGCAAGGTCACACCGCCGCCACGTGTCGTCCGGCATGATGACGATGATCCCTATCTCGTGGTGGCCGCGGACAAGGGCACGGCAACGTTTTCAGACGAGGCCAATGCCATCGCTGAGGCGCGAGGTTTCTGGCTGGGTGATGCCTTTGCCTCTGGTGGCTCCACGGGTTATGACCATAAAAAAATGGGGATTACCGCACGCGGCGCCTGGGTAGCGGTGCAGCGACATTTTCGAGAGCTTGGCCTTGATATCCAACAACAAGCCTTCACTGCCGTTGGCATTGGCGATATGTCGGGGGATGTCTTTGGCAATGGCCTATTGCAGTCACGGTGCACACGCCTCGTTGCCGCCTTTGATCACCGCCATATCTTCATAGACCCCAACCCAGATGCCGCGCGCAGTTACGCCGAGCGCGAACGGCTTTTCGCCCTGCCCCGTTCCAGCTGGGACGATTACCGTAGAGACTGCATCTCCCCCGGCGGCGGCATCTGGCCCCGCACCGCCAAATCAATTCCGCTCTCCGAGGCCGCACGCCAAGCGCTTGGTATTTCGGATACCCAACTCACACCCAATGAACTGATTCAAGCGATCTTGCGTGCACCGGTGGATTTGCTGTGGAACGGCGGTATCGGTACTTACATTAAAGCGGCCGATGAACGCGACACGGAGGTCGACGATAAAAGCAACGACGCGGTGCGTGTTAACGCCGAAGCGCTTCGCTGCCGAGTGATTGGCGAGGGCGGCAACCTTGGCGTAACCGCTCGGGGTCGCGTTGCCTTTGCCCTCAACGGCGGACAGATCAATACCGATGCCATTGATAACGCCGGCGGCGTTGACTGCTCGGATCATGAGGTCAACATTAAAATCCTGCTAAAACAGGCGATGGATGCAGGAGACCTCGCACCCAAGGCGCGCAATTCACTGCTGGCTCGAATGACGGATGCCGTTGCCGATTTGGTGTTGGCCAACAACTACAGGCAAACCCAGGCGCTGAGCCTAATGAGTGAGCGCGCCACCGCCGAATTCACTGAGCAGGCCCGCAACATGCGTCTGCTTGAGCGCGAGGGACAGCTTGATCGGGCGGTTGAGCAACTCCCTGATGACGAAGCGTTATCTGAGCGAGAGTACCAAGGACTTGGCCTGACCCGGCCCGAGCTCGCCATTTTGCTGGCCTATAACAAAATTCGTTGCTACGAATCCCTGCTCCACTCAGAGCTCATTGACCAGCCAGAAAACATTGCCGCGGCCATCGATTACTTCCCGCAGCCAGTGCGCAAACGCTATGCCGAGTCGATTAAACAACATCCGCTACGGCGGGAAATTATTGCCACGCGTCTGGCCAATCATGTGCTCAACCGTATGGGCGCTACCTTTGTGCAACGCATGGCGGAGTCTACCGGTGCATCCACGCCCCAAATCATTCAGGCCTATCTCAGTGCCCGTGACATCTATGCACTCACAACAGCTTGGTATGGCGTCGATGCACTGGACAATCAAATACCCGCCAGCCACCAGCATGATCTCTTGCACACGATCTGTGGGCTACAAGAGCGCGCCACTCAGTGGCTGTTAACCCAGCCCGCCTCGGTTGAAGATGCAGGCGCTCGGCAGGCAAGACTGGCTCAAGCCATCCGCCAGCTCGATCAGATGCTTCCAGCGCTCCTCAGCGAAGGCGATGCAGCGCAGCTGCAGCAGGTCATCGACCACGACCTTACGGCCGGCATTCCAGAGGCGCTCACACAACGTATTCGACGCTTGCCGCTGCTATATGCCGCACTCGATATTAGTGAGGCCAGTCTGCGCGCTAACGCCACTCTCCACGCCGCCTCCCGGGTTTACTTCACAGCGGCTCAGGTCATTGGTGTTGATCGCCTGCAAAACAGCCTCAAAGCCTTCATGCCTGGGAATGACTGGGAGCTGCGTTATCGTAACGGCATGATGGATGCGTTAAATGCGGAGCAACGTCGAATCACTGAGACAATATTGATACACACGCAACAGGGACCGGCGCAAAAACGGGTGCAACAGTGGACTGATCACCACGCCGATCGAATACAACATTTGCAGCAACTCATCGACCAAATCGATTCCGCCGCTCAGCCCGAAGCCGCCATGCTGGGTGTAGCGCTGCAAAGCCTGCGCAATTTGGGCGAAGATCTCACCAAGGAGGGGGAATGAGCGCAGCACTGCCACTGGCCTGCAGCGAGGGGGGCACCGGCGAGAGTATTATCATGCTGCATGGGCTTTACGGTTCGGGCAACAACTGGCGCGGCATTGCCCGGGCGCTCGAGCCAACCCATCGCATCCTGCGACCCGATCTGCGCAATCATGGCCAGTCTCCGCACCATGCGGACATGGATTATTGCCGCATGGCCGAGGATGTAGTCGCACTGATGGATGCCAAGGGCCTCCAGGCCAGCAGCCTAGTCGGCCATAGCATGGGCGGCAAAGTAGCCATGGCGCTGGCGCTGATGCATCCTGAACGTGTGGAGCGGCTCATGGTGGTGGACATTGCACCCGTCACCTACGACCATTCACAAGAACATGGCGGCATCATCCGCGCCATGCAGGCGGTTGATTTGGCATCGGTCAACAGCCGTGATGATGCCGAACAACAATTAGAGGAGAGCATCACGGCACCCATGGTCCGGCAATTTCTGCTTACCAACCTGCAGCGGCAAGGGAATGGCTGGTCTTGGCGCATCCCATTGGAGACGCTGGCCGATCAACTCCCAGTCATCCAAAGCTGGCCCGAAGCACTTGATGGCACCTGGGATGGCCCCGTCTGCTTTGTCTACGGCGGCAATTCATCCTATGTCGACGAGACCGGGCGTAAAGCCGCACTAAAACGATTCCCCAAGGCTCGCTTCGATTGTATTCAGGGAGCCGGGCATTGGGTTCATGCCGAGGCCCCCGCTGCGTTCATCGACCGGATACAACAATTTCAAGGAAACCACCATGGCTGAGGACTTTAAGCAAAGCGCGCTCGACTATCACCGCTATCCCACCCCAGGGAAAATCGAGGTCGCCCCGACAAAACCACTCGCTAACCAGCGCGATCTGGCGCTGGCCTATAGCCCCGGCGTGGCAGCTGCCTGTGAACTCATCGTCGAGGACCGCAATGAGGCAGCCAACGTCACCGCCCGCGGCAATTTAGTGGGTGTCATCAGCAACGGCACCGCCGTGCTTGGTCTCGGTGCGATCGGCCCGCTTGCCTCCAAACCGGTCATGGAGGGCAAAGGCGTACTCTTTAAAAAATTTGCCGGTATCGATGTGTTTGACATCGAAATCGACGAAACCGATCCAGACATTCTCATCGAGACCATTGCCCGGCTCGAGCCCACGTTTGGTGGCATCAATCTAGAGGATATCAAGTCGCCGGAATGCTTCATCGTCGAGGAAAAGCTGCGCGAGCGGATGAATATCCCAGTTTTCCACGACGACCAGCACGGCACCGCCATTACGGCGGCCGCGGCTATTTATAACGGCCTGCGATTGGTGGAAAAGCGATTTGAAGACATCAAACTGGTCACCTCCGGTGCGGGCGCCTCAGCCATTGCTTGCCTGGATCTGCTGGTGTCTATGGGGGTGCGGCGCGAAAACATTATCGCCACCGATCGCAAGGGCGTGATCTATCAAGGCCGCGCGGAGTACATGGATGACCGCAAAGCCGTCTATGCGGCCGATACCAGTGCGCGAACCCTTGCCGATGCCCTTGAGGGAGCCGATATTTTTCTTGGCCTTTCCGCCCCCGGCGTGCTCACACAGGACATGGTCAAAACGATGGCGGAAAAACCGCTCATCATGGCGCTGGCCAACCCCACCCCAGAGATCTGGCCCGAGGAAGTCCTGGAAGTCCGGCCCGATGCCATCATCTCCACCGGCCGTTCCGACTACCCCAATCAGGTCAATAACGTCCTTTGCTTTCCGTTCATCTTCCGCGGGGCTCTCGATGTCGGTGCCACCACGATCAATGATGAGATGAAAAAGGCCTGCGTACGAGCCATTGCTGATCTGGCCACCATGGAATCGTCCGATGTCGTGGTCGCCGCCTATGGTGGCAATCCGCTGTCGTTTGGACCGGATTACCTGATTCCGAAGCCTTTCGATCCGCGTCTGATCACACGGATTGCCCCTGAGGTTGCCAAGGCGGCCATGGAAAGCGGCGTAGCCACGCGGCCCATCGACGACTTTTCTGCCTATCGGCGCCGGCTCTCCAACTACGTCTTCCAATCTGGGCTGCTCATGAAGCCGATCTTCGAGCGCGCCACCCAGAACCCACAGCGTGTGGTTTACGGAGACGGCGAGGACGAGCGCGTCCTGCAGGCGGTCCAGTTAGTCGTCGATGACAGCCTCGCTCAGCCGATCATCATCGGCCGCCGTCGCGTGGTGGAGATGCGAATCGAGCGTCTTGGCCTACGGCTTAAGATCGATCAAGACTTCACTCTGGTCGACCCCGAAGACGATCCACGATTCAAGGAATACTGGCAGCTCTATCACTCATTGATGGAGCGTCGCGGCGTGACACCAGACCGGGCACGGCAGATTGTCCGGACGCGAAACACGGTGATTGCCTCGCTTATGGTCCGCCGGGGTGAAGCCGATGCCATGCTCTCAGGCGCGGTGGGCAAATATCATCGCCATTTGGATTATGTGAACGAGGTTTTGGGCCGCCGCACAGGTGTGCGCAATCTGGCGGCCATGAACGCCATTATCACACCCAAAGGCACGCTCTTTCTGTGCGACACCTACGTCAACCAGAACCCCACGGCTCATCAGCTTGCCGAGATGACAGTGCTTGCGGCTGATGAAATTCGTCGCTTTGGCATGGTGCCGAAGGTTGCCTTGCTCTCGCACAGCAACTTTGGCAGCTCCGATGCCGAAGACGCCATCAAAATGCGGGAGGCACTACAACTCATTGAAGATCGCGACCCATCCCTGGAGGTGGAAGGCGAGATGCACGGCGATGCCGCCTTAAACGAAGAGATCCGCAGTCGCATCTTCCCCAACTCCCGACTGGAGGGAGAAGCCAACCTACTCATAATGCCAACGCTGGATGCGGCGAATATTGCCTTCAATCTGCTAAAGACCGTAACGGATGCGGTTTCGATTGGGCCGATTCTGCTCGGCGTCTCGAAGCCGGCGCATATCCTCACGCCCTCCGTGACAGTCCGCGGTATCGTCAACCTCACGGCACTGGCGAGTGTAGAGGCGGCCATGGCTGCGGCAGACGACAAGGACTAATTCCCGAAAGGTTTAATCCGTATCCAATCCAAGGGCCCGTCGGTAACACTGGCGGGCCTTTTCCGTTTCACCCAATTGCTCATGTAGCTCGGCTAATAGTCGCAAGATTTCTGCTCGATTGTCTCGCGCCGCCGCAGCCTGCAAATAATCCCGCGCCTGCCCCCAGAGTGAACAGCGCATGGCTTGTCGGCCGGCCGCGAACAACAGCGCCGGATCCTCCGGACGCTCGTTCAGCCATTGTGTGAGCTGCTCTAAAGCGCGCTCTTTGGGGTCAGTCTCGAGGTCACCATAAACCGCCACCAGCTCCGGCGACCAATGCCGGCGCAGCCAGCGTTTGAGCTCACGCTCTGCCGTTGCCGGGCAGTCTGCGGTCATAAGCGCCCGCGCATAGAGCGCCTGCAGCGCTGGATCACGCTGTCTGGCCTTGGGCAACGATTTCCAAATATCGGCCAGCGCATCAGACCCGGCATCGGGCCCTAGTTCTGCAAATGCCTGCTCCAGAGCGCGGTATTCAATGGCCGCTAGGCGCTCTGTCGACAACGAGCTTTGCGCCCGAAACACCGGCAACAGATCACGTAGTGCCGCATCATCCTCGACGGCTTGCAGGGCCGTGACCAAAAGATCGACCACCCGATCATTATTTGGCGCTTTCTCACGCAACCAACCTAAGGTGGCAAGGGCCTGCTCCCATTGTTCAGCCTCGACCTGCAGCTGCGCCTGCACCAGGCCAATGGCCACACGCGCCCGCGGCGCCTCGGTATCGGCAAGCGCCAGCAAATCGTCACGGCGCTGCCAGTTACCCTGTCGCTGTGCAGCCAAAGCCGCCAATAAGTGATGCAACAAGGGCTGCTCGGCCGCCGCACTGGTAGATTCCAGCTGCCGCTCGGCGCGAGCAAACCGCCCCTCGGCCAGCTCAATTAAACCGTCAATGAGCTCCCGCTGCGCCTTGTGACTTCGGTGCTCCGACCAACGAGCGCGCAACGCACCCGGCGTCTGCCAAAGCCGTTGCAACAGGCCTGCCAACAGCCACAACAGGGCAAACCCCACCACCAAAACAACGACAGCCACAAACAGACTAGTCTGCAGGGTCAGCTCACCCAGCCTGACCATGACGAAGCCGCCCTGCTGCTCAAACCACAACGCCGCTGCCACACTGGCAACCAGCAACAGCACCAACAGCATCACTCGGCGCATCATGGTGTCGCGTTCCCGTCAAAAAGCGGCGCCAAATCGTTGCCAATGGCCGGTGGTGTAAAAGTCACTGAAGTGGCCGATAAGGCCTCGAGCTGCTCTTGAACTTCTGTCACCTCTGCCGAGGCGGAATCAAAATAGGCACTCACCCAGTCGCGAATTCGCGTAATGGATTGGTTAAAGACCGCGGCCTCACCTTGCAACGCAGCCAAACGGGCCGTCTCGACCTGCAGCATCAGATTCTGCTCAAGCAAAAACCGTGACTCCGGATCGGGCAATGGTTCGACCTGGCGGTCGCGACTAATGACCACCAGCTCGCCCAGCCCTTCGCGCAAACGTGTCCAGGCACGCTGAGCGCGGGCCTGCCAAGCGGTCCCGTCAGCCATATCCTCTGTTGAATTTGGCTCTGGCGTTGCAACTGCGTTTGTTTGCAGTCCCTCAGCCAGCGGCAGGGTCGGCAGCGCATCGGCCAACTCGGAGAGTGAACGTTGAATACCGGCCCTATCTGGTGGCGAGGCCTCGAGCAACCGATCAGTGGCTCGTGCAATGGCCTCACGCCGGTCGATGGCCGGTCCACCCAAGCCAGCGAGGAGAATATCCGCTGCCTCCAGCGCCTCTAGCGCACCCGCCACATCGGCATTGAACTGCAGTCGATGGATCGCAATACGGCCCAAATAAGCCGCCTCGGCAAGCCGCCAGTCGTCGGTCTCGGACTGCATGCGACGATAAAGTTGATCCACTCGATCGGCCAATACCTGAGCGGATTCACGCTGATCGGCCATGCGGTTTTCCAGTCTAGCGATCGCCTCAAGCCGGGATTCAAGCGCGATGTTGAGGGCATCAACCCGCCCCGCAATATCGGCAATTCTTGCCTCATTCTGTTCACTAAAAGCCTGAAATTCCGCCGCTGAGGCCAAACCTTCCTGTGCCGCCTGTAGCGCCGTAAGCTGCTGGTGAAAATGCCAGGCCGCACCGGCCAACAACACCATCAACAACAAGACCCCTGACAGCGCCAAGGGCCCAGCGACACCACCGCGACGACCCGACGATACAGCCTCTGCTTCGTCTTGAGTCTCTTCCGGGGTGGCTTCCTCGGGCGTTTCTGTTGGCTTTTTCTCTGTCATCTCTACTCCTGCCGATTAGCAACCACGGCATCGGTCAAGGCCTGGTCATCCGCGCCCGCGGCAATCACAGGCTGATTAAATCCCGCCGCCCGCGCCTGTTGCGCAATGCGCTCGCTCACCGTAATCAACTGGCTTTGCAATAACCACTCGAGCGCCGCGGAATCCGCCATACCGAGCAGGTTCTCCAGCCCGGAGGCACTAGTCACTATAGTGAAGCTTAGGCGGCTATGAAGCCAATCAACCGGAATATCGAGTTCACCGGCCGGCCGCTGGCGACGGTAAACAGCCCATTCGACAACCTCAACAGCACGCGCCCGCAAAGCCTGCTGCAGTCGTTGCCGGCCGCCTTCGCCACGAATAATCAGCACCTGCTCACCGGGACGTGGCAAAAAATCTGCCTGCGCCAGCAAATCGTCCGCGCCTCCACCGTGAGCCGGGGCAACGGTCACCGTCCGTCCGGCGGCTGCCAAGGCAGCGGCTGTACCGGGGCCAACAGCTGCCAAGCGTATGGCACCCGACCATTGCGTTGGCCACTGCGCTAACCCATACCGAACAGCATTGGGACTGGTAAACACACACCAATCCGGCGCTTTTGTAGACGTTTGATTCAGTCCGCTTAGTGGAACGATAGAGAGCGTCGGCCGATGCAACACATCGGCTCCGACGGACTGCAGCGCTCTCATCAGCCCGGCTGCCTGGTCACTCGGCCGTGTGACCAGGACCCGGGTATTATCAGGCACGCGAATCAATGGACCTCGGCGAGAATTTCCGCGGCGCCTTGAGCAAGGAGTGTCTCGGCAACGGACTGCCCCAACGCAACGCCTTGTTCACGCGGGCCACGTGCTTCGGCACGCAGCACGCGTTTACCGTCACGGCTGGCGACAAGGGCGCGCAACCAAATGTCGGCTCCTTCAAGCTCTGCATAAGCGGCCAACGGCACATGACAACTACCATCCAGGCGGCCATTCACTGCCCGCTCCGCCGCCACACGAGCATGGGTGTCCGGGTCATTCAAATCGGCAAGCAGCGCCTTCACCTCATCATCACCGGCACGGCATTCAATACCAAGCGCGCCTTGCCCCACGGCAGGCAGACTATCCTCAGGTGGCATCACGCGGGTAATGCGATCCGCCATCCCTAAGCGACGCAGACCCGATGCCGCGAGAATAATGGCATCGAATTCGCCGCTGGCCAGTTTTGCCAGCCGTGTTTGCACATTGCCGCGCAACGACTCCACCACCAGATCAGGCCGGCGTGCCCGCAGCTGGCATTCACGGCGCAAACTCGCGGTACCGACCCGCGCCCCGTCTGGCAACTGCGCAACATCAGCAAACTGATCGGAGACAAAGGCATCGCAGGGGTCTTCCCGGCTCATAATGACGGGCAACTCAAAGGCCTCCGGGACCTCTGCCGGCACATCCTTCATCGAGTGCACGGCGATATCCGCGCGGCCCTCGAGCATGCCCTCTTCCAAGGCTTTGACAAACAAAGCCTTGCCGCCAACCTGCATAAGCGGGCGATCGGTAATTTCATCGCCCCGAGTGGACATGCGCACCAACTCGACAGTTACGCAGGGATGCCGCTCACGCAAACGCTCGGCAACATGCTCGGCCTGCCAAACCGCAAGCGGGCTGCGGCGTGTCGCAATGCGAAGATGATCAATGGGCATTCAGATCGATTCCATACAGCGGCCCAATCTGGGCCAGGGCCAACAACCCGCAACGATACCGCCTGCAGCCCGGCAGGCAAACTGCTAGCCTGCTTGCGCTGCTTGTTTGAGATAACGCCTAACTGCCGGCAGGCGCCGCCGACTCACCGGCACCGGCGCATCGCTACCATCCACCCATAAGTGGCTGCGGCCGTCGAGATCCTTCTCCAGCCCTCGTAATGCATCCCGCGCTACCAGCGCACTGCGGTGAACGCGGAGAAAGCGCGGACCAAACTCTGCTTCCAGCTTGGTCAGCGACTCTTCGATCAGGTCTTCACCCTCTTCATGTTTGACCGCCACATATTTGTGATCAGCAACAAAACAACGCACGTCGTCCACTGGTATCAGACCCAGGCCCGAACGCCGTCGACACAACAAATGCCGCCGCTCCCCCGGCTCGCCATAACGCTGCAGGGATAGCGCTTGCCCAGTAGTAAGCGGTCGCGCCTGCGCCAATGCCGTTTCATAGCGCCGCGGCTGAACATGCTCGAGCACGTAGTCCACACCCGCTTTCTCGAGCCGGGCCACCATCGGGTCAGCAAAGACCGTCGCGAACAGTACCGCGGGCGCCGGGCGCTCTTCACTCAGCGCAATGGCCGTGCGTAAGTCGGCTTCATTCTTAACACCCAGCACGATCACATCGGCCGGATCTTGGGTCTGCCAAACCAATGCCTCATCCGGATGCGCTAGCACGGCACTGACCCGGCCGACGCAGCCTACCGCCGCCAAACGCGCCAATCGCTGACGAAGAGAGGCTTGTTCACAGGCAATCACAATTTTCATGGTGACATCTCCTTCAGCAACGAACGGCTAAAGGATGCGAAAGCCCATCACGACGGGCCGCTAATTGGTTCACAGACCACAGGTGTCGCCAGGGTGACGACTGGTATACTTAACCAATTCATTCATTAGGACAGGCAGGGGCATGGCCGAGTCAGACGATAAAGGAATGTGGGGTGGCCGCTTTAGCGAGCCGACAGATGCATTTGTCGCACGCTTTAGTGCCTCAGAGCATTACGACCGCCGGCTTTATCGCGAGGATATCCGCGGCTCCAAAGCCCATGCGCAGATGCTTGCCGACTGTGGGGTCATCAGCGCGGCCGACGCCGAGGCGATTGTTGAAGGCCTGGATGCCATTACCGCTGAGATTGAGGCCGGCACCTTTCCCTGGGATCCGGCGCTAGAAGATGTCCATATGAACATCGAGGCCCGCCTGACCGAGCGCATTGGCGAGGCCGGTAAACGCCTGCACACAGGCCGTTCACGCAATGATCAGATTGCCACCGACATTCGTCTGTGGCTGCGGGCAGTTACCGATGAAACCGTGGTCCTGCTGCGAGAATTCCAACAAGGGCTGGTAGATCTTGCCGAGCGCGAGGCCGACACCATCATGCCGGGGTTTACCCATTTGCAGGTGGCCCAGCCGGTGAGCTTCGGTCATCACATGCTGGCCTGGTATGAAATGCTCTGCCGAGATGAAAGCCGTTTTGCCGACGCTCGCGTTCGCCTTAACCAAATGCCACTGGGCTCAGCGGCACTGGCCGGCACCACATTCCCTATCGACCGCCAGCAAACCTGCGAAGCGCTCGGCTTTGCGGCGCCCACACAGAACTCCCTCGATGCGGTGTCAGATCGAGATTTCGCCATCGAATTTGTCTCAGCGGCGGCACTCACCATGACGCATCTGTCGCGCATGGCCGAGGAGCTCATTCTTTGGGCGTCGCCGCTAACGGGCTTTATCGACCTGCCTGATCGTTTTTGCACCGGCAGCTCGATCATGCCGCAGAAGAAAAACCCGGATGTCGCAGAACTGGTGCGCGGCAAAACCGCCCGTGTTCACGGCGCCTTGCATGCCCTGCTCACCCTGATGAAGGGCCAGCCGCTGGCATACAACCGCGATAATCAAGAAGACAAAGAGCCGCTATTTGATGCCGCCGATGCCTTACGCGACAGTTTGCGCGCCTTTGCGGATATGGTCCCGGCACTCATGGTTAATCGGGAGCAAACGCGAGCGGCCGCCAAAAAAGGCTTCGCCACCGCCACCGATCTAGCGGATTATCTAGTTCGCCAAGGCGTTGCATTTCGCGATGCGCACGAAATTGTCGGCAAGGCCGTTGCCTTTGGCGTTGCTGAGGGCCGCGATCTGGCAGAAATGCAGCTTGAAGAGCTCCAGCAGTTCTCTTCAGCCATTCAAGCCGATGTCTTTACGGTGCTCACGCTGGAAGGCTCGGTGGCGGCGCGTAATCATACCGGCGGCACCGCACCTGAGCAGGTGCGCGCGCAGGTCGCAGCCGCGCGTCAGCGATTGGCAAAGCAACCGTCGTAAAGCCGCATTAGAGGGCTAACACCCGACGCAGCCAGGCGCCGATGTCGCGAATTTCCTCCAGGCAAACCTGATGCGCCATCGGATAATCGTGCCATTCAACGGTGTAACCCAGCGCCTCCAAGGCATCCCGCGAGGCCGTTCCTAGGTCGATGGATAAAACGGCATCTTGATGACCATGGGCAAGGAAAATCGGAGTGTCACGATTAGCCATAGCCTGCGCCTGTGCCAAGTGATCCCGCAACGGCAAGTAAGTTGAAAGCCCCATGATGCCTGCCAGGCCCGCAGCAAAACGCAAACCCGTGTGCAGCGCCAGCGCCCCGCCCTGCGAAAAACCTGCCAATACCAAGCGCTCGGCCGGAATGCCTCGCGCGGCCTCACGCTCGATCAAAGCCTCGATCCAGCTGGCGGCCCGATCCAAACCTTTTTCATCCTGCGGCGTCCCGGCCGTCAGCCCGTAAATATCGTACCAAGCGGGCATCGACATCCCGCCATTGAGCGTGACTGGCTGTGCTGGCGCATGAGGAAAGACAAATCGCACGGCGTTGGCTGGCAGACCAAGCTCGGGGACGATCGGCTCAAAGTCATGGCCATTAGCCCCCAGTCCATGCATCCATAGCACACAGGCACTGGCATCAACCGGTCCAACTTCTACCGTTTCAAGCAATTCATCGGCCATGCACGACACTCCTGCAACCAGCGTTAATCCAGCGCACAGCCTACCGCAGCAATGGGGGGCCGAAAACGTTGACGACAGTCGTTATACTGCATGGCAAGAAAGCATCAGGATTTCACATCATGCGGCAACTTTTTTGCGTGGCCCTGCTCTCGCTGCTGCTACTCGTCGGCTGCGGCGTCAAGGGCGATCTCTTTTTGCCCGACAACGCTGCCTCAAACGAGGCGAACCAATGAGCGCCAGCCGCCGCGACGGTGTTCTTTTTGTCGAAGACTGCGCGCTAACCACCCTCGCCGAGCGCTTTGGCACGCCGCTTTATGTCTACTCACGGGCCGCCATCGAATCTGCCTGGCAAGCCTATGATCAGGCCTTCGCCGATCGTGATCATCTGATCTGTTATGCGGTCAAGGCCAATAGCAATCTTGCTATCTTAGAGTGCTTGGCTGCGCTCGGCAGCGGCTTTGATATTGTCTCTGGCGGTGAATTGGCGCGTGTACTTAAAGCCGGGGGCGATCCCGGCAAAGTGGTTTTCTCTGGCGTTGGTAAACGTGAAGACGAAATTGAGCAGGCCCTCAATGCCGGCATTCTGGCGTTTAATATCGAATCTCGCGCCGAACTCCACCGCATTAGCGACATTGCAAGCCGACTAGGTCTTGAGGCACCCATCTCGTTGCGGGTAAACCCCGATGTTGATGCCCGCACCCACCCCTATATTTCCACGGGGCTGAAAGAGAACAAGTTTGGCATCGATATCCACCACGCCGAGGGCATCTATCAGGAAGCCGCAAGCCTGCCCGGCATCCGCATCACCGGGCTTGATTTCCATATTGGCTCGCAGCTGACCGAGCTCGAGCCACTGGCCGATGCGCTCTCGCGCAGCCTCGCGCTGGTCGACCGACTGGCTGAGGCAGAGATAACCCTCTCGCATCTGGATATTGGCGGCGGGCTGGGTATTCGCTATCAGGACGAGACACCGCCAACGCCCCAAGCGCTGGCCGAGCGACTAGCGCCATTGCTGGCCGACCGGCCCCAACGACTCCTAATGGAGCCAGGGCGGGCGCTGGTCGGCGAAGCGGGCTGGCTACTGACCACCGTGGAATATCTCAAGCCCGGGCATCGCGACTTTGCCATTGTTGATGC
The DNA here is from genome assembly GCA_965243155.1 of Spiribacter sp. Classification (GTDB taxonomy): domain Bacteria; phylum Pseudomonadota; class Gammaproteobacteria; order Nitrococcales; family Nitrococcaceae; genus Spiribacter. The sequence continues at coordinate 61,029 of CBDEUE010000007.1, forward strand.
CGCCATGAACGATCTATTGCGACCGGCCCTATATGATGCCTGGCAGCGTATAGAGACCGTGGCCCCGGTTGCCGCCGAGCCGCGCATCTACGACATTGTCGGGCCAGTCTGTGAAACCGCCGATAGCCTCGGCAGCAATCGCTCGCTGGCGCTGGAGCCGGGCGCCCTGCTCGCTATCCACGGCGCCGGTGCCTATGGCTTTGTGATGGCCTCGCAATACAACGCCCGCCCCCGACCAGCTGAAGTGCTGGTCGATGGCAATACCGCGCATCTGGTGCGCGAGCGCGAAACCCTAGATGATCTCTGGCAGGGTGAACACCTGCTGAGGACCTCATGAGTCAAACCAAGGGTTTACCCTTTACCAAGATGCAGGCGCTGGGCAATGATTTTGTTGTCCTCGACGGTATCTCTCAGCCCATCTGCTTAAATTCAGAAACCGTGCAGGCCCTGGCCGATCGACGCCGCGGCATCGGTTGCGACCAGGTGTTGTTGGTAGAACCGACTCAGCAGCCCAATGCCGATTTTCGCTATCGCATATGGAATGCCGATGGCAGCGAGGTAGAACATTGTGGCAACGGCGTGCGCTGTGTGGCGCGATTTGTCTATGACCACGGATTGGCCCGGCAAGAGAAAATCTGTTTTGAAACGCTGGGCGGGCTCACCGAAGTAACGCTGCTTGAGAATGACAGCGCCCAGGTCAACATGGGCGCCCCCAAGCTGCGTCCTGACGACATTCCCTTTCAAGCCGATGCCGTGGCGCCTAGCTATCTCATTGAGGCGAACGACCAAAGGCTTGAGATTGGTGCCGTATCCATGGGTAATCCCCATGCCGTATTGCGGGTGAACGCCGTCGAAACCGCCGAAGTTGAAACGCTCGGGCCGGCTTTGGAACATCATCCTCGCTTCCCACAACGCGCCAATATCGGCTTTATGCAGATCATCAACCGCCAGCACATTCAGCTGCGGGTTTTTGAACGCGGGGTGGGTGAGACGCCCGCCTGCGGCACCGGTGCCTGTGCCGCAGTGGTGGTGGGGATTGTTAACGGCTGGCTCGACCCGGAAGTACAGGTTGATCTGCCCGGCGGAGCGCTGGTGATACACTGGCAGGGTAACGACGCACCGGTTTGGATGACCGGGCCCGCCATCACGGTGTTTGAAGGCGAGATAAAAACGGAAACGGCATGAGTAGACAGAGCAGCGAAAGCGCAGCCAACTCGGCAGCCATTGATGAGCAACAGGTGCTCGATTACCTGCGCGATCACCCCGATCTGCTGCGCCGGCACCAAGATATTCTCAAACAGATCGATATACCGCATGCCACCGGTAATGGCGCCGTCTCGCTCATTGAATACCAAGTCAACGTACTCCGCGATGAGGCCCGCGAGCTCTCAAGCCGCCTCGAATCGCTGCTGCAAATCGCCCGTGATAACGACCGGCTCGCCGAACAACTGCATCGCTTCACGCTCGAGTTACTGGCGGCGGATGATTTAGAGAGCATTTTGGTAGCGCTGCGAGATGGCTTGCGCCAAGACTTTCGCGCCGATGTCGTGCAAGTCCTGCTAGTGGGCGAAGGACTGCCAGGCAGCGGGGTACCGGTCTTGGCTAGCGACGATGCCCAAGCCGAGCAACTCGAGGCCCACTTCCCTGGTCACACACCGGTTGTTGGCCAACTCGATGGCGAGCGGTTAACGCTGGTCTTTGGTGATCAAGCCGACGGACTAAAATCCGCGGCGATTATCCCTTTAGATGAATCACCCTTGCGCGGCTTTATTGCCATCGGCTCCCGTGATCCCGATCGCTATCAAGATGATCAGGGCACCGTCTTTTTAAGCCAACTTGGCGCGCTGGTATCGCGTGTACTGCGCCGAGCGCTTGGCGGGGAGCACGCTTGAGCACTTCGGCACTAGCCGATGCTCTGCAAGACTACTTTGCCCATTTGCGTAATGAGCGCCGACTCTCAACACTCACATGCCAACACTACGCCCGCGATCTTGAAGCGCTAGCAGACTGGTTAAGCGAGCTGGGTGTGAGCGACTGGGCCAGCGTCCGCGCGGAACATATTCGCGGCTGGATCGCGCAAGGCCATCGTCGCGGCCTCTCCCCACGCTCATTGCAACGCCAGCTCTCCTCAGCCCGTGGGCTCTACCGCTACCTGCAGCGAGAAGGCCGCACAAGCATTGATCCGGCGGCCGATATCAGCGCGCCCAAGCAGCGTCGTCGTTTGCCCAAAACGCTTGATGTCGATGCCACGGCCCAATTATTGAATGCGCCAGCCGATGCCAGCCAGGATGATCCCATTCATCTGCGAGACCGGGCGATATTTGAGCTGGTGTATGGCGCTGGGCTACGTCTGGCAGAAGTCGCGGCACTGGATGCCGCCGATCTGGCCGGCGCCCCTGCGGAATTGCGCATCACTGGCAAGGGGGCTCGCACCCGCATCATCCCGGTGGGCCGATATGCCAATGCTGCTGTCAGCGCTTGGCTTGGCGTGCGCGATCAAATGGCCGCTGCCGATGAAGCGGCACTATTTGTCAGCCAGCGCGGCAACCGGCTCTCACACCGCGCCATTCAGCAAAGACTGAAAGCCCTAGCCGCTGAACGCGGGTTGGAACAATCGGTTCATCCGCACATGCTGCGGCATGCCTTTGCCACCCATCTACTGGAGTCAAGCGGTGATCTGCGCGCCGTCCAGGAACTCCTCGGCCACGCCGATATCAGTACCACACAGATTTACACGCATCTCGATTTCCAGCACCTCGCCGAAGTCTACGACCGAGCTCATCCGCGCGCCCGGCGAAAATAAATGCGCTTGCGGTTGGCTGCGCTAGAATGGTCGGTCACCATAGGCTCTGAACAACGCCCGGAGAAATCCCTTGCAGCAATTTGATGGCACCACAATCTTGGCAGTGCGCCGTCACGGGCAAGTGGCCCTCGGCGGCGATGGCCAGGTCACACTTGGCGATACCGTGATGAAGGGCAATGCCCGCAAAGTCCGTCGCCTTTTTCAGGATCGGGTCCTGGCCGGTTTTGCCGGAGGTACGGCCGATGCTTTCACCCTGTTCGAGCGCTTTGAGGCGCAACTTGAGCGACATCGCGGCCAACTCACCCGCGCCGCCGTAGAAATGGCCAAAGACTGGCGCTCCGATCGGGCGTTACGTCGACTCGAAGCATTGCTCATGGTCGCCGACCGCGAAGCGTTATTAATGATCTCAGGCAACGGCGATGTAGTTGAGCCCGAGCGCGACTTCATGGCCATTGGCTCCGGCTCGGGCTATGCCCAGGCGGCCGCCCATGCGCTAATGAGCGAGACCGACCTCGCTGCACCCACCATCGTTGAGCGCGCACTGGGTATCGCCGCCGATATCTGCATCTACACCAACCACACGCTAACGATCGAAACCCTGGGTGAGCGGACAAGCTAATGAGTGAAATGACTCCTCGCGAAATCGTCCAAGAGCTGGATAAACACATCATTGGCCAGCGCGAGGCCAAACGCGCGGTTGCCAACGCATTGCGCAATCGCTGGCGGCGGCTGAACGTTGATGAGGCGCTGCGTCCGGAAATCACACCAAAGAACATTTTGATGATTGGGCCGACCGGCGTAGGCAAAACCGAAATTGCCCGGCGGCTGGCTCGACTGGCGAACGCCCCCTTTATCAAGATTGAGGCCACCAAATTTACCGAGGTGGGCTATGTGGGGCGCGATGTCGAGTCTGTCATTCGTGACCTGACTGACAATGCCCTGAAAATGATCCGACAGCAGGAAATGGCGCGCCATGCCAATCGCGCCGAGGATGCTGCGGAGGACCGCATCCTCGATGCCCTGTTGCCACAGGCTCGTGGCGGCGAAGCAGACAGCAGCCTCGAGAGCACTCGGCAGAAAATGCGCAAAAAACTGCGCGAGGGTGAGCTTGATGACAAGGAAATCGAAATTGATGTCCGCGGCCCGCAGATGGGTATGGAGCTAATGACGCCCCCCGGGATGGAACAGCTCGCCAGCCAGCTGCAGGGAATGTTTCAAAACCTCGGCGGGCAACGCAGTGAGCGCCAGAAGATGCGAATTGCCGATGCCTGGCGAGTCCTGCGTGATGACGAAGCCGCCAAGCTGATTAACGAAGAAGAAATCAAGCAGAAGGCCATCGAGGCCGTCGAGCAAAGCGGCATCGTCTTTATCGATGAAATTGATAAAGTCGCTAAGCGCGCCGAACAAGGCGGCGGGGGTGATATCTCACGCGAAGGTGTCCAGCGCGATCTGCTGCCGCTGGTCGAGGGCTCCACCGTCTCCACGCGGCATGGCATGGTCAATACCGACCACATTCTGTTCATCGCCTCCGGTGCTTTCCATCTTTCCAAACCCTCCGATTTAATCCCAGAGCTGCAGGGCCGTCTGCCGATTCGCGTCGAGCTGGACTCATTGGCCGTTGAGGATTTCGTTTGCATCCTCACCGAGCCCAATGCCTCGCTGGTGCGCCAGTACCAGGCACTGCTGGGGACAGAAGAGATTACGCTTGAATTCACTCAAGACGGGATCGATCGCATTGCACGTGTGGCCTGGGAGGTGAACGAGCGCACCGAAAACATCGGCGCCCGTCGCCTGCATACCATCATGGAGCGCCTGTTGGAGAAAATCTCCTACAGCGCACCGGATCACAGCGGCCAGACCGTCACCATTGATGCGGCCTATGTTGATGAGCAGCTATCTGATCTGGCCGAGAACGAAGACCTAAGTCGTTATATTCTGTGAGGCCGTCATGAAACGCCCCGACCGTAAGAACACCGGGCATATGCCCACCGATATCCGGCTCCATCGCCGCTCGCGCATACTGGAGCTGAGCTTTGATGACGGCAGCCGTTTCGAGCTTGGGGCCGAGTATCTCCGCGTGTATTCCCCCTCTGCCGAAGTCCGCGGCCACGGCCCGGGCCAAGCCGTTCTGCAGGTCGACAAGGAAAACGTCGGCATTACCGGAATCGAACCAGTTGGCCAATATGCCCTGCGAATTAACTTTGATGATGGCCATAACACCGGGCTCTATTCCTGGGATCTGCTCTACGACCTCGGCGCCAATCAGGGCCAGTACTGGCAGGATTACCTTGATGAGCTTGCTGCCGCTGGCTATCAGCGCAAGGAAGGCCATGCATGAGTGACAACACAACCAACGGCAACAAAGCCACGCATTTTGGTTTTCAGCAGGTCGCCGTTGAAGAAAAAGCCAAGCGGGTGGGCGAGGTCTTTAGTTCGGTGGCCAGCCGTTACGATGTGATGAATGACCTGATGTCCGCCGGATTACATCGGCTGTGGAAACAACAGGCGCTGCGATTAATTGATGCCCGGCCAGGGCAGCGTGTTCTTGATCTTGCTGCTGGCACTGGGGACTTAAGCCTTGGCATGGCCAAACAGGTGGGTGCCGAGGGCCAGGTGATCGTCTCGGATATCAATCAAGCCATGCTAGAGGAAGGACGCGACCGCCTACTTAATAAAGGACTGACCGGCAACTTGGACTACGTCATTGCCAATGCCGAGCAGCTGCCGTTTCCGTCACGTAGCTTTGATCGCATTAGCATCGGTTTTGGACTGCGCAATGTCACGCATATCCCCAAGGCGCTGGCGGCCATGCGCGAGGCCCTCAAGCCCGGCGGGCGGGCGGTGATTCTGGAGTTCTCGTCGCTCTACATAAAACCGCTGCGCCCGGTTTATGACTTTTATTCCTTCCGCATGCTGCCACTCATGGGCAAATGGGTGGCAAATGATGCGGCAAGCTATCAATATCTAGCCGAATCCATCCGCATGCATCCCGAGCAAGAAACGCTCAAAGACATGATGCAGACGGCAGGGTTCGAGGACTGCGACTACATCAACCTCAACGGCGGCATCGTGGCGTTACATTATGGCCATGTCTACTGAACTGCTCGAAAGCGGCATTAACCGCATCCTTGCGCTCGACCCACAGACGCCAGCGCGATTAACACCGCTGATCGGCCGCACGCTGGGTCTGCGACTCACCGAGCCGGCCATCGCGCTGCGCGTAAGTTTCCACTCCGAGGGCCTTAGCCTGGTGTCCGACGACAGCGAGATGGCTGATTGCGATGCGGTATTAGAGGCCACGCTGGCTGGCCTCACCGGCCTTGTGCTGTCTCGCGGCAAACGCAGTCGCGATGTCAGCTTTCGCGGTGATATCGGCACAATACAAGAAGTTCGCAGCCTCTTCGCCGAACTTGACGTCGACATTGAAGCTCAGCTGGGCAAGCTCATCGGCGAAAATATGGCGGCTCAAGTCACTGCAGGTGGACGCGCCGGCAGCGCTTGGGGCGCCCGCAGCCTTGAGACCTTGTTACGTAATGCCGGTGAACTCGCCACCGAAGAAAGGGGTTGGCTACCAAGCCGCAATGAAGTAGCACACTTTGTTAACGAAGTAGACACGTTGCGCGATGATGTCGACCGTTTCGAAGCTCGATTACAACAAATAGCGCTCAAGAGGAATGCCGAATGACCGCCGCATTGCGCCTGACCCTGCGCCTTGCGCAGATCAACTGGGTGCTATTGCGCCACGGTTTGGATGAAATCCTCTTCGCCACTCGCTGGTTCCGGCCGTTTCGGTTTATTCGGGTATTTATGCCCTGGACCTGGCTACCGGGCCAGCAACGTCCACGCGGTGAGCGGATTCGACTGGCGCTAGAAGATCTCGGCCCCATCTTTGTGAAATTTGGCCAAATCCTCTCTACTCGTCGCGATCTGCTACCGCCGGATATTGCTGCTGAACTCACTCGACTACAGGATCAGGTCCCGCCATTTCCGGGTGAACAGGCGAGAGCCATTATTGAATCCGAGTACCAGCAGCCCATTGATGCCTGGTTTGCCCATTTTGAGGCCGAGCCGATGGCCTCGGCTTCCATTGCGCAGGTACACGCCGCACGCCTGCATGATGGCCAAGATGTCGTAGTCAAAGTGGTGCGCCCCGGTATTGAACGCGCCATCGCCAGAGATTTACGGGTGCTTTATCTCTTTGCCCGTCTCACACAGCGCTATTGGAGCGAGGGTCATCGCCTACGGCCCATTGAGGTGGTGCGGGAATACGACATCACCCTGCATGACGAGCTCGATTTGATGCGCGAGGCGGCGAACGCCTCTCAGCTCAAACGCAACTTCAAAGACTCCAAACTACTTTATGTACCCGAGGTTTATTGGCCCGGCACAAGGCAACGGGTCATGGTGATGGAGCGCATTTACGGCCTTCAGGTGAGCGATATTGAGGGGCTGAAAGCCGCCGGCGTCGATATGAAAGCCCTCGCCGAACGCGGCACGGAAATCTTTTTCACTCAGGTCTTTCGCGACAGCTTCTTCCATGCCGATATGCACCCGGGCAATATTTTTGTCGATGTGCGTGACCCGGCTGATCCGCGCTATGTGGCGGTCGATTTTGGCATTATGGGGTCACTCAGTCCGGTGGATCATCGCTATCTGGCGGATAACTTCTTGGCCTTCTTTAACCGCGATTACCGCCGTGTAGCCGAGCTACATGTCGAGTCCGGCTGGGTACCGCCAGAGACTCGAATTGACGAGTTTGAAGCCGCCATGCGCACCGTCTGCGAGCCCATCTTTGAACGCCCGCTGGGTGAGATTTCGCTAGGCGCGCTGCTGATGCGTCTGTTCCAGACTGGGCGTCGTTTTAATATGGAAATTCAGCCGCAGCTGGTTTTACTGCAAAAAACCCTGCTGGCCATCGAGGGACTTGGCCGCCAGCTCTATCCAGAACTCGATCTCTGGGATACCGGCAAACCCTACCTTGAAGGCTGGATGAGCGAGCAGGTCGGCAGCAAAGCCATTCTCAAAAATTTACAGCGCGAGCTGCCACATCTGGCCGAGACCCTTCCGGCGCTGCCACGGCGAGTGGATGAGACTTTCACCGAGATCACTCGCACCCGGGAGATGCTGGGTCACCAGCAGGCGGAGCTTCATGCCCTGCGCGAGGAGCTCAAACGCAACAGCCGACGCAACCTTGCCACCGGGGTTGGCAGCACGCTGGTGATTTCGGCCTTTATCGTCTCGGCGCTGGATGGCCGCAGCCCCATAATGTTGGGCGAAGCACCCCTTGTCAGCTGGGTGATCGGTGGTGTGGGTGCCGTTATTTGGCTGAGTGCTTGGCCGCGGCGCTAACGCCCCAGAATCGTTAGTCCTTTTAGCAGATTCAGTGCCTCGGCAAGGGCATAATCCCGCGTTGCCAAGCTAGAGCTGCCCTCACCGGCATCCGTTTCACCCCCATTGCCATCACCCCCCAAATGCCCGGGCAGGTTGGATTCCCGCAGTGCCTGCGGCAGCGCACTTCCATTGCTGACCTGCAAATTAGCAATCGCGACATCGGGGACGATACCCTCGGCTTGGATGGAGCGGCCCTCTGGCGTGTAGTAGCGCGCCGTCGTTAATTTAACGGCATTACCATCGCGCAGCGGCAAAATTGTTTGCACCGAGCCCTTGCCAAACGTGGGCTCGCCCATGATGACCGCCCGACGATGGTCCTGCAGCGCGCCAGCAACAATCTCCGCCGCCGAAGCCGAACCGGCATTCACTAACACCACCACGGGCTCGCCATTGAGCGCGTCATTGGGGGTGGCGGTAAATTCACTGCGGGCCTGATCACTGCGGCCATCCGTTGAGACAATACGGCCATTGCTAATAAAGATATCCGCAACTTCCACCGCGGCATCAAGGACACCGCCAGGGTTATTACGCAAATCCAAGACCAGGCCTTTTAAACCATCCGCCTCGTCATTCAGTGACTCAATGGCATCAAGGACATCATCACCAGTTCGCGATTGGAACTGGCTGATGCGCAAATAGCCATACCCAGGCTCAAGCACTCGAGTGCGGACGCTCTGCACCCGAATAATGGCGCGCTCGATCACCACCTCAATGGGCGCATCTTCGCCCTCACGCAAAAGACCCAGCTCAATACGCGTACCCGGCTCACCGCGCATGCGCTCGACGGCCTCCTGCAAATCAAGCCCTTTCACAGACTGACCATCGAGTCGAATAATGAGATCACCGGGCTGAATACCCGCAGCCTCGGCCGGTGTGCCGTCAATGGGTGCGATGACTTTGACAAAGCCATCCTCCATTCCCACTTCAATCCCCAGCCCACCGAACTGTCCCTGCGTACCCTCACGCAGCTGCTGGAACTCGCTGGTATCCAAATAAGTCGAGTGCGGATCCAGACCACTGAGCATGCCGCGAATCGCATTGCGGATGAGTGTCTCGTCATCCACCGACTCCACATAATCCTGCTGAATACGCTCGTAGACCTCGGTAAAGCTGCGCAGGGCGTCAAGCGGAAGCGCTTCATCATCAGCCGGCTGTGCCGAAACGGAGCTGGGCATGCTAACCAAGGTTGCCAGGCCGAGCAGGGCCACCATCAACCAATGATGTTGTACGTGAAGAATTCGCATCATGCTCTCCTAGCCCTGGTTGCCGCCGGCGCGCAGCCATGCCAGCGGATTGATCGGCTCGCCATTGGCGCGCAATTCGAAATACAAAGCCGTCTCGGCCCTCCCACCACTGCGACCCAACGTCGCAATGACATCGTCCGGGTTTACCCAGTCTCCGACATCAAAATAAAGGGCCTGGTTGCGCCCATAAAGACTGAGATAACCCTCGCCATGATCGATGATGAGCAGCAGGCCCAATCCGCGCAACCAATCAGCAAACACCACTTGACCCGCAGCCACCGGATAAATCGGTTCACCTTCTTCGCCACCGATTAACAATCCAGTCCAATTCAAACCAACCGTTCGCTCTGCTCCATAACGCGCCAACAATGGGCCCTGAACCGGCCAAGCCAGACGCCCAGGTGCAAGCTCGGGCATGATTTGGGGTGCCGGCCCGGAGCGCTCTAGGCGCACCTGCAGATCTTCAATCAAGGCCTGCAAAGAGGCTGCCTCCTGCTCCCGCGAAGCCAGCTGGTCATTGCCACTGGCAATCCGCTCACGCAATTCGGCTAATAACGATTCCCGTTCACCTAGGCTGGCCTGCAACCGACCAAGGCCGGCCTCTCGTTCCGAGCGCGTTTGTCGTTGTGCCGCCAATGCCGCCTGTAGCTCGTCTTGTCGTGCACGATAGGCCAGCATGGCTGCCTCGGCCTCGCGTACGCGCTCCGCCCGCGCCGCGCCCAAGCGACGCTGGTATTCCAATATTCGCTGCATGACAGCCGAATCCGTTTCACCCAGCAGGAGCCGCAATGGCGCTTCTGGGCCACGTTGGTACGCGGCACGCAAGGTTGCGGCTAGGAATTTTCGATGCTCAGCGCTGCGCGCGGCCTCCTCCTCAACGGCGCGCTCCAGTTCAGCCACTGCCTGACTCTGACGAACAATCTGAGCATCCAACTGCGCTAAAGCCCGGCGCTCTTCGCCAATACGGCGCTCAAGCGCTGCCAGCTCAGCTTGCAGGCCACCGGCGCGATCACGATCAGCCGCCAGCTGATCGCTTAACGCATTAATCTCCTCGCGCAATGCCGCTAAGCGAGCCTCGCGCTCCGCCACGGTGGGCGTCTCCTGCGCGGCCACCAGTGCTGGCAGACCAAGGCAGAGCAGAAAAAACAAAGCTTTCATCGGTTATTCAATCTCGACTGCTATACTCTCGCGCGTCATTCAGCAATGCTAACAGCCTCGGGTCATGGATAGAGTCATTGAATTCAGCCTTAACCATCCGCTGCTCATCGGTGCGTTATTTGCCGTGCTCGCGGCGATAATTGCCAACGAGATCATCAGCTTTCGTCGCAGCCGCTTCGCCATTGGAGCAACTGAGGCCACCCAGCTCTACAACCGGGATAAGGCGGTGTTTGTGGATATTCGCAACGAAAACGCCTACCAGACCAGCCATCTGCCCGGGGCTATCAATATCCCGCTTGAGCACATCGACAAGCGCCAGGATCGGCTTAAACGCTTTGCCGACCACAGCATTATTGTCTACTGCGACACAGGGCAGCGCACGCTTAAAGCCGTGCAGGCACTGCAGGCGCAGGGCTGGTCAGATGTGCAGCAGCTGCGCGGCGGTTTAAATGCGTGGCGCGACGCCAGCCTGCCGACCGAAGGCCGCAGCTAAGTCCTCAACTTAAGTATTCAGAATCCAAGGAGTCATCATGGCCGACACGCCCAAAGACACCGGCAAAGAAGCAGCCGCCGCCGCAAGCCAGGAAGCCGCCGGCCGCCAGCAGTTCGCCATCCAGAAAATTTATCTGAAAGACACCTCGCTGGAGACACCCGGCACCCCGGACGTCTTTACCCGCGAGTGGAAGCCCGAGGCCAAGGTTGAGCTCAACACGCGCCATACCAGCGTGGGCGAGAACCTCTACGAAGTGGTCGTAACCGTCACGGTCACTGCTACGGTTGAAGATAAAACGGCCTACCTTTGTGAAGTGCACCAGGCTGGTGTTTTCAGCGTGGCCGGATTTGAAGACAACGCCACCGAGCAACTGCTCGGCGCCTATTGCCCCGGGGTGCTCTTTCCTTATGCCCGTGAAGCAGTCACTGATTTGACCGGCAAAGCTGGCTTTCCCCCGATGACCCTAGCACCGGTCAACTTTGATGCCCTCTACGCCCGTCGTCGGCAGCAGGAAGCCGCTGGCGAGAGCGCAGCCGTGAAGGGCGACCAGGAATAATTGATGCGGCGTTTTGCGGTCCTCGGCGCCGGCTCCTGGGGCACCGCACTAGCGCTGGTGCTGGCGCGCAATGGCCATGCGGTGGCGCTATGGGGCCACAACCCCGACACCATGACCGCCATGGCCAAGCACCGGCATAACCCAAACTATCTGAGCGATATCGAATTACCGGCACTCATCACACCGCATTACGATCTACAGACAGCGGTCAGCGATGTCGAGGCCGTCCTAGTTGTCGTGCCAAGCAGCGCATTCGCCAGCACGCTGCAACAACTCGCCGCGGTCATTCCGGCACAAATTCCGCTCATCTGGGCCACCAAAGGCCTCGACACTAGCCACGGCGGGCTGCTGCATGAGCGAGCCGAAAGCATCCTGCCAGGTCACCCCATGGCTATTCTCTCCGGGCCAAGCTTCGCCGCTGAAGTGGCGCAAGACCTACCAACTGCCGTTGCGCTCGCCAGCAGCAATCGGCAAACCGCCGAGGAACTGGCCGCGGCGTTTCATGAGGAACGTTTTCGTGTCTACACAAGCACGGATGTTGTCGGCGTTGAGCTTGGCGGTGCAGTCAAAAACGTCCTTGCGATCGCAACCGGCCTCTCTGATGGACTGGGTTTTGGCGCTAATGCGCGCGCCGGCCTGATAACCCGTGGGCTCACAGAGATTCGTCGTCTTGGGGCTCATTTAGGGGCAGAGGACGACACCCTCACTGGATTAGCCGGCATGGGGGATCTCATCCTCACTTGTACCGATGATCAATCCCGCAATCGACGCATGGGCCTGGCACTGGGTCGCGGCCAGACCGTGAGCGAGGCCGCTGCGGCCATTGGGCAGGTTGTCGAGGGCGTGCGCACGGCCAGCGAACTGGCAAAGCTGGCCGGTCGATTGCAGGTGGAGATGCCCATTTGCGCGGCAGTCGAACAGGTCGTCACGGGCCGCTGCACACCACGGGCCGCGGCCGAAGGGTTGATGGCGCGCGCCCAAAAGTTTGAGTTCGACTAAACCCCGCCACAATAGCCAAGCTGCCGCCAAGCCTCGTAAACCGTCACCGCCACGCTGTTCGAGAGATTGAGACTGCGGTTGCCGGGCCGCATCGGAAGACGGAGGCGCTGCGCGGCAGGGATGCGATCCAAAACCGCATCCGGCAATCCCGAGGTTTCACTGCCAAACAGTAAGGCGTCATCGGCCTGATACGCTGGCGTATCAAATCGTGCGGTCCCGCGGGTGGTTAGCGCCCAAATACGCGCCGGCTCAACCGCGGCAATAAACGCATCAAAATCCGCATGCACCCGCATCGACGCAAACTCATGATAATCCAGCCCCGCCCGACGCATTCGGCGGTCATCCAAGACAAAGCCAAGCGGCTCAATGAGATGTAGCTGCGCGCCGCTATTGGCGCAAAGACGAATCACATTGCCGGTATTCGGTGGAATTTCGGGCTGATGGAGGACAACATGCAACGGCATGCCATCATCATACCTGCATCTGCAGATCTCGAATCTTGCGGGTTAAGGTGTTTCGCCCCCAACCCAGCAAACGCGCGGCATCCTGACGTCTGCCACCGGTGCGTTTCAGGGCCGCCTCAATTAGTACCCGCTCAAGCTTGGCCTGTGCTTCGGCCAACGCGCCATCACCACGATCAGCAGCCTGACGATCGGCCCAGCGAGCAAGCGCTGCCTCCCAGTCGACACCCGGCTCGGTACCCGTCGAACTCTCCACCGTCAGCTCCGGCGGCAAATCCTCCATCTGCACTTCACGGCCACTCGCCATGACCGTCAACCAGCGGCAGGTGTTTTCTAGCTCGCGCACATTGCCCGGCCAGGGCAGGGACTGAAAATGCCGCGCCACCTCGGCGGTCAGCTGCTTTGGCTCAACATTCAACTCGGCCGCCGCCCGGTGCAGAAAATGCTCAGCAAGCGCCGGAATGTCGGTATGTCGCTCGCGCAATGCTGGGCAGTGAATACGAATCACATTCAGGCGATGAAAAAGATCTTCGCGGAACCGGCCTTCGGCGACCAATTGCTCCAAGTTTTGGTGGGTGGCAGCAATAATGCGGACATCGACCCGCATCGGCGTATGCGCGCCCACTCGATAAAATTCCCCATCGGCCAAAACTCGCAATAACCGAGTCTGCAGCTCCGCTGGCATATCGCCAATCTCATCCAAAAACAGCGTGCCACCATCGGCCTGCTCAAAGCGCCCGCGTCGCACCTGATGGGCCCCGGTAAACGCACCCTTTTCGTGACCAAAAAGCTCGGACTCCATCAAATCGCGCGGAATGGCCGCCATATTCAATGCAATAAACGGCTTACTCGCACGTGGACTATGCCGATGCAGTGAGCCGGCCACCAGCTCCTTGCCGGTGCCCGATTCGCCGTTAATCAGCACCGTAATATTGGAGCGCGACAACCGCCCAATGGCACGAAACACCTCCTGCATCGCCGGTGCCTCGCCAATAATCTCGGGCACGTTCTCACGCTTGGCATCGGGTGGCGTGCTACTGCGTGCCGCCGCCGCTGCCCGTTGCACCAGCTCGACCGCCTCGTCCATATCGAATGGTTTGGGCAGATACTCGAAAGCGCCTCCCTCATAGGCCGATACCGCCGCGTCCAAATCGGAATGCGCCGTCATCACGATGACTGGCAACTCCGCGTCATGCGCGTGAAATCGCTGCATAAGCGTGAGCCCATCCAGCCGCGGCATGCGAATATCCGTCATCAAGACATCCGGCGTGCCGCGCCCAAGCGCCTCCAGCGCCTCCTCGCCCGTCTCAAAGTCGGTGGCATCAAGCCCCTGCCGCTCCAGCGCTTTTTTCAAGACCCAGCGTATGGAGCGGTCATCATCGACAATCCACACACTTGTTGGCTCAGTCATTACATTCCTCCAGCGGAAGCCAAACGGTGAAGACGGTGCAGCCCGGTTCACTGCTGCACTCAATCAACCCGCCATGCTGGTTAACCAGGTTCTGAGCAATCGGCAGGCCAATGCCTGTGCCCTCTGCCCGACCAGTCACCATGGGATAGAAAATTTGATCTTGCAGCTCCGGGGGGATGCCCGGGCCGTTATCAATGATGTCGATACGCGCAACCAGTCGATGCTGTTTATCGCCAATCGTGAAACGCCGCTGACTGCGTGTCTGCAAGGTAATCCTGCCCGTCTCACCCAGTGCCTGCAGCGCGTTGCGCACCAAATTAAGCAAGGCCTGAATGAGCTGATCCCCCGCTGCCGGCAAATCCGGAATGCTGGGATCATAATCACGCACAATTTCTACGCCCGGTGGCGCCTCCGCCACCGCCAGATGCCGCACGCGCTCTAACACCTCATGCAAATTCGTTGGCTGCTTCTCAATGCGCGACTCTGGACCAAGCAAGCCATTCACTAATGTGCGCAGCCGGTCTGCCTCGCTAATAATGATGCTCGTGTATTCCTTAAGCTCTGGGCCGTCGAGCTCGCCCTCAAGCAATTGCGCCGCCCCACGCAAACCACCCAAGGGATTTTTAATCTCATGCGCCAGCCCGCGAATTAACTCGCGAATCGCCTGATTCTGCGCAATCAAACGGTTTTCACGAGAAATCCGCAGATGCCGGTCAATTTGTTCAAACTCAAGCAATAGATAATTGCCGGGGAGCGGCGTAATGGCACAATCCACGGTGACAGTTCGTTCACCATTGAGCAGCACCCGCATCTCGCGCTCGGTATAACTGGCCCCATCGAGCAAGGCATGCGCAATCGCCTCCTCCAACACCCCCAGCCCCGGGAAAAGCTTAAACAGCGACTCGCCCAGCGCCTGACGGCTCGAAAGCTGCAGCAGCGACTCCGCTGACGCATTCATGCGCTCCACACGACAATCCGCGTCCATCAACACCACCGCGCGGGTGAGGTGATCGAGGATATCGGTGACGCTTACCGTCTCGTTTATGGCTTCGGTCATCATCGCACCTGATCTAAGCAAGAACCGCGCCAGCTGGCGCAACTATTCCCGACATCGCCAAAGCCAAGGGTTTCTTTGCGAATGCCATGATGGGGACAATGCGCAGTGTAGGACTTTCATCAAGCTTTCGCACCATTTTGGTGCGCAGGGGCTTCCAACACCAATATGCCGGGCCGTGCTGGGCGACTCCTGCTGCCTTCATCGGGCTTATTGCGGTTCATATGCTGCGCCATGCCGCTTTTGGTTACTTAACCGGGCTCATCCCGGGCCGTTCTCAGGCGACTCCTGCTACCTTCATCGGGCTCATGAGATTTGCCGGCAACTTCTCGAGCGTCTAGCAGCCCACTGGCAAATCAAAATCGCCCGATAAAGGCAGCAGGATCCGCCTAGAGACCGCGGTGGCTATTCCGCGGAAAGCACGGCGGTGGCATTGCCGATTTTGGTTGCTTACACCGGGCGATTTTGATCCGCCTTTCATTCGCTAGACGGTGGTGAAGTTGCCGGCGGATCTCATGAGCCCGGTTAAGTAACCAAAAGCGGCAAAGCACGGCACCCGAATTCAGTGAGCCCGATGAAGGTAGCAGGAGTCGCCCAACAGGGTACGGCCCCAAACGCTGAGCATAAAAAACCCCCGCCGAAGCAGGGGTTTCTGATACAAAGCCTCGCGCTTGGCGAGTCAGCGGCTAGACGCTGTAGTAGAGATCAAACTCCACCGGATGCGTCGTCATCCGCAGCTGCTGGACTTCCTCACGCTTGAGCGCGATGTAACCATCGATAGCGTCGTCGGTGAACACGCCACCGGCGGTCAGGAACTCGCGATCCTGGTCGAGGGCATCCAGCGCCTCTTCCAGCGAGAACGCCACTTTGGCGATGTCGGCCTCTTCCTCTGGCGGCAGATCATAGAGATCCTTGTCCATGGCATCGCCCGGATGGATCTTGTTCTGAATACCGTCAAGACCAGCCATCAGCATGGCAGCGAAACAGAGGTAAGGGTTGGCTGTGCTGTCCGGGAAGCGAACCTCGATGCGGCGCGCCTTGGGATTGGAGACCCACGGAATACGCACAGAAGCCGACCGGTTACGCGCGGAGTAGGCAAGCAGCACCGGTGCTTCGAAACCTGGGACCAGACGCTTGTAGGAGTTGGTCGAGGCATTAGCGAAGGCGTTGATGGCCTTGGCATGCTTAATGATGCCACCGATGTAGTAGAGCGCTGTCTCTGACAGGCCACCGTACTGGTCGCCAGCGAAAAGCATCTCGCCCGTCTTACCAATGGACTGATGGACATGCATGCCGCTGCCGTTGTCGCCGACCACAGGCTTCGGCATGAAGGTTGCTGTCTTACCGTAAGCGGAAGCGACGTTGTGCACGACGTACTTCAGGGTCTGCACTTCGTCAGCTTTTTTCACCAAGGTGTTAAAGCCAACACCAATTTCACATTGACCAGCGGTAGCCACCTCGTGGTGATGCACCTCGGTGTCCATGCCCATCTCGGTGAGCACTTCACACATGGCTGAACGCATGTCATGCAGGCTATCAACCGGCGGAACCGGGAAGTAGCCACCCTTCACACCCGGGCGATGGCCTAGGTTGCCGTCAGGGTAGACTTTCTCGCTGTTCCAGTCGGCCTCTTCGGAATCAATCTTGTAGAAGGATCCGCTCATGTCGGTGCCAAAACGCACATCGTCAAAGACGAAGAACTCGTTCTCAGGACCAAAATAAGCCACATCACCGACACCGGTGGACTGCAGATAGGCCTCGGCACGTGCAGCGATAGAACGCGGATCACGGCCGTAACCCTGCATGGTATTCGGCTCGATGATGTTGCAGACCAAATTCAGCGTGGAATCATCAAAAAACGGATCGAGAACGGCCGTCTCTGGGTCAGGCATAAGGATCATGTCCGACTCGTTAATGCCCTTCCAACCCTCGATTGAGGAGCCGTCGAACATTTTGCCTTCGCTGAAAAGGTCAGCGTCGACGGTGTGTGCGGGTACGGTCACGTGCTGCTGCTTACCCTTGGGGTCGGTAAAGCGCAGGTCCACGAAACGGACCTCGTTCTCTTTGATCATCGCGAGAACGTCTTCAGCGGTCTTAGCCATTATTTCGGCCTCCAGTCTGTCGAATCAAAATTGTTTGCCCCGGTTTAAGAAGCAGTTTCCGTGCCAATTCTGCCATAACGCACCAAATCGGCTCGTTTCAGGCTCGTTGGTACCCTAATCGTCCCATTAGTGCACCAAAATAATGCATATATCACCGAGCATGCACAATAATGGTGCTTTTGCTTTGAAGGGCCCGCCTGACAGCCACCCCGAGCCCGGGCTATACTCCACGGCATTTCTGGGATTCGCTGGAGAATCAATGACCTTTCAGGACCTGATCCTCGCCCTGCAGACCTATTGGGCACAGCGGGGTTGCGTCATCATGCAGCCACTCGATATGGAAGTGGGCGCGGGCACCTTTCACCCGGCCACATTCCTCCGCGCCATCGGTCCAGAGCCATGGAATGCTGCCTACGTGCAGCCGTCGCGGCGGCCCACTGATGGGCGCTACGGTGAAAATCCTAACCGGCTGCAACACTACTACCAATTCCAGGTGGTGATGAAGCCCTCGCCGGCGGACATTCAGGAGCAATATCTCGGCTCACTGCAGGCGCTGGGTATTGATCCGCTGGTTCACGATATTCGCTTTGTTGAGGATAACTGGGAATCACCCACGCTAGGCGCTTGGGGCCTTGGCTGGGAAGTTTGGCTCAACGGCATGGAAATCACCCAGTTCACCTACTTCCAACAGACCGGTGGCCTCGACTGCAAGCCCGTCATGGGCGAGATTACCTATGGCCTAGAACGCATCGCCATGTATCTGCAGGAAGTCGAAAGTGTCTATGACCTCGTCTGGACCGAGGGTCCGCATGGGGCGGTGACTTATGGTGATGTCTATCTACAGAACGAACGCGAGCAATCCCGCTACAACTTTGAGCAAGCTGACGTCGAAAGTCTTTTCGCGCAGTTCGAGACCTATGAAAAAGAGGCGCTAAGACTGGTCGAAGAAGGACTGGCATTGCCTGCTTATGAAATGACGATGAAGGCGTCGCATACCTTTAACCTGCTCGATGCGCGCCATGCTATCTCCGTCACCGAGCGCCAGGGCTATATTCTGCGCGTTCGCACCATGGCCCGGGCATCCGCACAGGCCTATTACGAAGCCCGCGAGGCAATGGGCTTTCCGCTCTGCAAAGATAAAAACGCAGGACGGAATGCTGCATGACTGAAGCCACTGCAACGCTGCTATTTGAACTCGGCACTGAGGAGCTACCCCCCGGCGCACTTGCCGATCTGTCCACCAGCCTATGCGATCTCGTTGTAGCCGGGCTCGATCGACATGGCATCCCGCATGGCGCAGCGCATGCCCTCGGCGCACCCCGTCGACTCGCGGTGAAAGTGGCCGATGTCGCAACGCGTCAACCCGATCGTGAATTTGAACGTCGTGGGCCAGCGCTTGCGGCCGCGTTTGATGACGATGGAAAACCGACCAAGGCCGCAGAAGGTTTCGCACGCTCTTGTGGGGTGGACGTACCAGCACTCGAGACACTGGAAACTGATGAGGGGGCCTGGCTAGTCCATCGCGGCACCGAAACCGGACAACCAACGCCGAATTTATTGCAGGATATTCTCGAACAGGCGCTGTCCAAACTTCCTATCCCCAAGCGCATGCGCTGGGGAGACGAAACCACGGAGTTTGTGCGTCCGGTGCATTGGGTGGTGCTGTTGCTCGGGGATCAAGTTATCCCTGCCACCTTGTTTGGGGTGACCAGCGGTCGCGATAGCCGTGGCCATCGCTTCCACCACCCAGACCCGGTTGTCATTGAGCAGGCACAAGACTACGAGTCAGCGCTGCGCCAAGCCTATGTACTCGTCAATATTAGAGACCGTCGAGACCATATCCTTGAAGCCGTGCGGGCCGAAGGCGAAAAACTCGGTGGCCAAGCATTGATTGATGACGCGCTTCTCGATGAAGTGACGGCCCTTGTTGAATGGCCCGTTGTGCTGTCCGGCAGCTTTGATGACGACTTCTTGCGAGTGCCCTCAGAGGCACTCATCTCAAGCATGCAGGGCCACCAGCGTTATTTCCCGGTGCGCGATGCAAAAGGGGCACTGCTGCCGCAGTTTATTACCATTGCCAACTTGCAAAGTCGTGATCCGGCCCAAGTGGTCTCGGGCAACGAGCGCGTCATTCGTCCACGACTGGCCGACGCAGCATTTTTCTGGGATCAAGACCGAGCGCAGCCACTGGATCAGCGCAATCAGGGCCTACAAGGCGTTGTCTTCCAAAAATCGCTGGGCACACTGCATGACAAAGTCCAGCGTATCCAAGCCATTGCCGGTGAATATGCGCAAGCCTTTGGCGTTGATACGGCCAGCGCTGAGCGCGCCGCCGCCTTGTGTAAGAGTGATCTGCTCACGGAGATGGTGGGTGAATTCCCCGAACTCCAGGGTGTCATGGGCCGTTATTACGCCACGGAAGCGGGTGAGCCAGAGGCAATCGCCATTGCGCTTGATGAAATCTACCAACCGCGGCAGGCGGGTGATGCCATTGCCAAAACCGCTCTAGGGCAACTTCTGGCGGTAGCAGAACGAGCCGATACGCTAACGGGCATCTTTGCGATTGGCAAAGCACCCAGCGGTGCCAAAGATCCTTTTGCTCTTCGTCGTGCTGCGGTAGGCCTGTTGCGTACGCTTATTGAAGGCGGCCACGCCATTAATTTGGCCAAACTTTTCCGGCATGCCGCCGCCAAACAGCCGCAAGGGGTGAACGCCGAGCAACAGGTCGAACCCCTCGTCAACTTCTGCCTGGAGCGGCTGCGTGGCATTTATCAAGAGGCGGGCTTTGCCACCGAAACCTTTGAAGCCGTCCGTGGCGTGCTGAATATTGACGATGTTGAGCCGCTGGATTTTGACCGCCGCATTCACGCTTGCCGTGACTTTGGCGAATTACCAGCGGCCGGCAGCCTAGCGGCGGCTAACAAACGCATCCGCAACATTCTGCGCCGGGCCGATGCCACCGCCATCCCTAACCAAGTGACGGTGCATCAGCTCCAAGACCCTGCCGAGAAAGCGCTGCATGAAGCCATCGATGAACGCAGCGCCCGCGTCCAACATTGCATTGAGGGCGGTGAATACAGTGAAGCGCTGGCGCTGCTGGCTGAGTTACGCGAGCCGGTTGATCAGTTTTTTGACCAAGTCATGGTGATGGCCGATGACCCAGCCCTTCAGGCCAACCGTCTGGCGCTGCTTAAACGTCTGCAGGATCTCTTTTTGGCCATCGCCGATGTCTCGGCCTTGCCGGAGTCTCGCTAAGACGTGCGGCCGGCGCTAGTGCTGCTTGATCGCGACGGCGTCATTAATCATGACTCGGCCGATTACATCCTTAGTGCCGACGCCTGGCAGCCCCTACCCGGTAGCTTAGAGGCCATCGCTCGGCTTACAGCCGCCCATATTCCGGTTGCCATCTGCACCAATCAATCCGCCATTGGCCGCGGATGGCTAGACGAGGCCACACTGGCCGATATTCACGACAAGCTACTTCAGGCCGTTGCGGCCGCTGGCGGTGCCATTCGTGCCATTCATTATTGCCCGCATGCACCGGAAGCGAACTGTCATTGCCGCAAACCTGCCCCGGGATTGATTGAACAAGCACTTCAGGCTGCGAATGTCTCCGCTCATCAGGGATTAATGATTGGCGACAGCGAGCGCGATTTAATCGCCGCGCAGAATGCCGGCGTAAAGGCATGGCTGGTGCGTACCGGGAACGGCCAAACCGCCGAGTCAAAGCTCATTCATCGTCCCGACATTCCGGTTTTCGATGATTTAGCTGAAGCCACCGATGTCCTATTGGGAGCCAGCGATGCGGAATAACGGTAGCCTCATTCGAGGTGTTTTATTTCATACGGCCCTCGTCATCACAGTGATTTTCTGGGCGATCATCAGCCTGCCAAGCTTCCCGCTACCGCTGCGCTGGCGCTATTACTGGATTACTCGTTGGTGCCAAATCACTACCTGGCTAATCCGTTACATCGGCGGTGTCCGTGTTGCAGTAACCGGCCTTGAAAATATTCCCAGCACCGCCGGGGTCGTCCTTGCCAAACACCAAAGCGCTTGGGAGACACTCAACTTATTGCCATGGTTTTATCCACAAAGCTGGGTCTTAAAGCGCGAGCTGCTCAAAATCCCCGTATTCGGCTGGGGGCTCGGCAGGCTCGATCCCATTGCCATTAACCGCGGCGCCGGTCGTGAAGCCTTACGTCAGGTTATCGATCAAGGATGTCAAAAATTGGCTGCGGGGCGTTGGGTCGTAGTTTTCCCAGAAGGCACCCGAGTCGCACCCGGTGAGCGCGGCCGCTATCAGCAAGGTGGCGCCTTACTCGCTTGTCGTGCAGGGGTTGCTGTGACGCCCGTGGCCCACAATGCCGGTGAACATTGGCCGCGTCGCGGATTACGAATCTACCCGGGTACCATACAGGTAGTGATCGGCCCGGTTATTGAGACCGAAGGGCGCGCTCCTGCCGAGGTCATTCAACTGACCGAAGACTGGATAGAAACGCAAATGGCAGCGTTATCGAAAGACCCGAGTTAAACGTCTAAGTTACTGACTTGTAGGGCATTTTTCTCGATGAAATCGCGCCGTGGCTCGACCTGATCGCCCATCAGCGTGGTGAAGATATCATCCGCTCCAACCACATCTTCAATGCGAACCTGCAGCAACCGCCGGGTCTCCGGATCCATTGTCGTTTCCCAAAGCTGATCGGGGTTCATTTCGCCCAGTCCCTTATAGCGCTGCACCGACAAGCCGCGTTTGCCCTCTTCCATCAACCAGGCGACGGCCTCACGAAAATCGGTAATCGGCTCGCTACGTTCGCCGCGGCGAATTTCTGCGCCCTCGCCAATCAGCCCATCCAGCGCCGCGGCGAGACGGGCAATCGTCTCGTACTCACGCGACAGGAAGAACGCCGCCGGGAAGGTATACGGATACAAAATGCCATGCATCCGTTTGGTAATCACGGCCTCTTGGAAACCGCCATCCGGGCCAGTTTGCACGCGTACGCGATACTCGGTACCCGTCGGTAGGCCCACGTTAATTCGCTGGCCTAGCGACTCAAACCAAGCTTCCATGGCTTTACCATCACGCAGATCATCCTCACCACGCGCGGCCAAATCCACCATAGCCCGCAAAATGACCGGATCGCTGCGGCGCGCCAGATGATCGATCATCTCCATGGTGTCCAAGTATTGACGGATAAGGGTCTCAAGCGCTTCAGGACCGATCACAGGCGTCTCCGCTGAGGGCAGTAAGCTTGAGCCCGACAGCGAGAGCTGCAACAGGTAGTTGGTCAGCTCGCGCTCATCTTTCACGTAATGTTCCTGCTTGCCGCGACGAACTTTGTAAAGCGGCGGCTGAGCAATGTAGATATGACCACGCTCAACCAGCTCGGCCATTTGACGATAAAAAAACGTCAACAGCAGGGTGCGGATATGCGAGCCGTCCACATCGGCGTCCGTCATAATAATGATGCGGTGATAACGAAGCTTGTCCGGATCGAACTCTTCGCGGCCAATCCCACAGCCCAGCGCCGTAATGAGCGTCCCAACTTCCGCCGACGACAGCATCTTGTCAAAGCGGGCTTTCTCTACATTCAGAATTTTGCCTTTAAGCGGCAAGATGGCCTGTGTACGGCGATCGCGTCCCTGTTTGGCTGATCCACCCGCCGAATCACCCTCCACCAAGTAAAGTTCGGAAAGCGCCGGGTCTTTCTCCTGACAATCCGCCAGCTTTCCGGGCAACCCGGCCACATCTAGCGCCCCTTTGCGTCGTGTCATCTCACGCGCCTTTCGCGCCGCCTCACGCGCTCTAGAGGCATCAACCACCTTCTCAACGATGGCCTTGGCCTCATTGGGGTTCTCATAAAGATACGCATTCAGCGCTTCTGACAGCGTGGATTCCACCACGCCCTTCACCTCCGAAGAGACGAGCTTTTCTTTTGTCTGCGAGGAGAATTTCGGATCTGGCACCTTTACCGATACCACGGCGGTGAGACCTTCGCGAATATCATCACCGCTGGGGCTAACTTTGAGCTTTTTGCTGTAGCCCTCGGCGTCCATGTAGTTATTTAACGTCCGCGTTAGCGCAGCCCGGAACCCTGACATATGGCTGCCGCCATCTTTCTGCGGAATGTTGTTGGTAAAGCAGAAAATCGCTTCTTGGTAGGAATCGCTCCACTGCATCGCCACTTCAACGATGATGTCATCACGCTGGGTGCTGAGATAAAAAACCGTTGGATGGAGCGGGGTCTTGTTCTTGTTCAGGTGCTCAACAAACGCTCGAATACCCCCGGCGTATTCAAAAACGTCTTCTTTATCACTGCGCTCGTCTTTTAACGCAATCCGCACGCCGGGGTTGAGGAACGAGAGCTCACGAAACCGTTTGGCCAAGATGTCGTAGTTAAATTCGGTAATGGTGAAGATATCGGGGCTAGGATGAAAGGTAATCCGAGTACCAGAGTCTGTTGTCTCCCCCGCCACCTTGAGCGGCGCAACAGGCTCACCCGCTTGATACTCCTGCATGTGAACCTTGCCATTTTTGTTCACAACCAGGCGCAGACGGTCAGACAGCGCATTCACCACCGAAACACCCACGCCATGTAGGCCGCCGGATACCTTGTACGAGCTGTTATCAAACTTACCACCCGCATGCAGCACCGTCATAATCACTTCGGCCGCAGAACGCCCCTCTTCCGGATGAATATCAACGGGAATGCCGCGGCCGTTATCGCTCACACTCACCGAATCATCGCCATGCAAAATCACTTCGATTTCGGAGCAGTGACCAGCGAGGGCCTCGTCAACGGCGTTATCCACCACCTCAAACACCATGTGATGTAGGCCGGTGCCATCATCCGTGTCGCCAATGTACATGCCGGGTCTTTTACGCACGGCATCCAGTCCACGCAACACTTTGATTTGTGAGGAATCGTATTCGGTTTGTTCGCTCATCAGAGTACCCTTTCGCCTAAGCGCCTAATTATACCTGATAACAGTCAAGCCGGCTTGATGCGCCCTTGTTCCACGTGAAACCAATGGGCATCAGGCAAATGAGGAAGCTGAGCCGTCTCAATGGCAGTGACAAAAACTTGAGCGGCCGTCGTCTGTAGTCGCTGAACCAAATCCGTTCGATGCGCCTCATCCAGTTCTGCTGGTAAGTCATCAACCAAAATCACTGGCTTAGGCATGTCACTACTGCTCCAAAAGTCGACTAATGCTAAACGTAACGCGGCCACCAATAATTTCTGCTGCCCACGACTCAGTGTTTTCTCAGCCTCAACCCCATCGGCGATTAGTTTAAAGTCCGCTCGATGAGGCCCATACAAACTAAAACCCTGTGATAGTTCCCGATCTCGCGCTCCCGACAACACCTCAGACAATGCAGATTCAGCGGTCCAGCCCGGCCGATAACGCCAACCGAAATCAATCTGTGGCAACCAATCGCTAGCAATCGCTAACGCAGATGCAAGAACAGCGTCCAAAAATTCCAAACGACGCTCATTCACAAGGCCTCCCGCGGAGGCCATTTCCGGCTCCCAAGCTGCTGCTAACTTGGCGTCCCCTTTCCGCAGTGCCGCGTTCCGTTGCTTTAATGCTTTTTGATAGCGACGCCACAAGGCGCGATACGATGGTTCCACGTGGAACACACCCCAGTTCAAAAACGCCCTTCGCACTTCTGGGCTATCGGTTAATAGGCGCTGCGCCTCGGTGTTAATCACCTGTATCGGCAATAACCAGGCAGATTCAGATAATGCATGAATATCTTGGCCATCAAGTCGGACTCGTGTTTCGCCCTCACCGTATTGAATGCCCAAGCGATGATCAGCCCCACCAACATAAATTCGGCCGCCAACAATGACTTGTGTCTCGTCACGTCGAATTAATTGCGAGGAGCGATGGGTCAGAAAACTTCTTGCTCTGGCCAAGAAATGAATAGCTTCTAATAGACTGGTTTTGCCAGCAGCATTGCGGCCGTAGATAACATTAAGATGCGGACCCGGCTGAATCGCGCCGGTCTCTAAATGACGAAAGGCTTGCCAGTCTAGCTGGACAAGCCCTTCGGCAGTCAGGTTGGTCATTGTCTACAGACGCATGGGCATAACGACATAGCGCATGTCGCGCCCTTGTTCACCCAAGACCAGTGCGCTGCTATTGGCATCCCGCACATAGACTCGCACTGTTTCTTCATCAATCGCGGCCAACGCATCCAACATATAACTGGCATTAAAGCCAATCTCCATGGGCTCTCCAGTGAACGTCGCCGGAATTTCTTCTTGCGCCTCTTCCTGCTCTGGGTTGTTCGACTGGATCTTTAGTTGGTCTTTTTCAAACCCAAAACGAACCCCGCGATATTTCTCATTCGAGAGGATTGATGCCCTCACCAACGCTTTGCGCAAGGTTTCGCGATCAACTTGTGCATACGGGCCATCTTCTTCAGGAATGACACGCTGATAATCCGGGAACCGACCATCAATCAGTTTGGAAGTGAAGCGCAAATCTGCCAGCGAAACCTGTATGTGGCCTGCCCCTAGTACCACTTCAACGGCCTCGTCGCTGTCTTCAAGCAGCCGAAGCATCTCTTGGATACCTTTGCGCGGGACAATAACCTGGGTTGGCTCCTCCAGCTTCAAATCCGGTGAACATTCCGCTAGCGCCAAGCGATGCCCATCCGTTGCGACTGCCCGCAGATGCTGTGGCTCGAGCTCAAAGAGCAAGCCATTAAGGTAATAACGGACATCCTGCAGGGCCATTGCAAAATGCGTGTGATTAATGAGCCCTCGTAGCTGCGATTGCGGCAGCGATACGCGATGAGAGGCCTCAACCTCGTCAACCGTCGGGAAGTCATCACCAGGCAAAGTCGCCAAGGTAAAGCGACTGCGTCCCGCCTTCACCACAACCCGCTCCTGGTCTTGAGCCAATTGAACGACCGCATCCTCTGGCAGGTTACGCACGATATCCATGAGTTTACGCGCCGGAACAGTCACCTTGCCCGCTGTTCCTCCGTCAAGCGCGGTTTCGGCGTGGAGTTCGACTTCTAGGTCCGTCGCCGTCATGCGTAATTGATCGGTGGTCTTTTCAATCAGAACATTGGCTAGGATCGGGAGTGTCTGTCGTCTCTCGACAACACCAATGACTGCCTGCAAAGGGCGGAGTAACGCATCGCGTTGAATATCAAATTCCATGGCCGATCCCGTTATGTGTGTCTATCTAATATTAAAGTCTGTATTAAAGACAGTAGTAGTAGCAAGCATCCCACTTTTGTCTGAATAAATAGTATAAAATACTGATTTAAATAAAGTTTCTGTTAATGAAAAGTTGTGTACAAGCCTCCTCTTAAACACGTATGAGCGTTGTACAGCCTGTGGATAAAAACCACCTATTATTCTATCCACAGGTTACCCCCATCATGATGACAGGGTTCTCGACAGGTTGTGATAATCCTCATCAAATCGGGCATCGGACTCGCGCAATGACTGAACTTTGCGGCAAGCGTGCAAAACGGTGGTGTGGTCACGGCCACCAAACGCATCTCCGATTTCTGGCAGGCTGTGGCTGGTGAGCTCCTTGGCGAGTGCCATCGCCATCTGTCGTGGCCGTGTAATCGACCGGTTGCGGCGCTTGGAGAGCAGATCAGAAACCCGGATTTTGTAGTATTCCGCGACCGTTTTTTGGATATTCTCGGTGGTGACCAGTTTATCCTGCAGGGCTAACAGATCACGTAGGGCAGCCTTAGCGAAGTCAACCGTAATGGCTGAGCCCGTAAACTGGGCATTGGCTAGCACCCGGCGCAGCGCCCCCTCGAGCTCCCGGATGTTCGAGCGGATGCGTTTTGCAATAAAAAACGCGACCTCGGGCGGTAGATCAGCACCCGCCTGACTGGCTTTGCTCATGAGAATCGCCACCCGGGTTTCAAGCTCCGGCGGTTCGATGGCAATCGTCAGCCCCCATCCAAAGCGCGATTTCAAACGTTCTTCGAGTCCGTTGACCTCTTTGGGATACCGGTCACAACTCATCACCACCTGCTGATGGCCTTCCAATAAGGCATTAAAGGTGTGGAAGAATTCTTCCTGCGAGCGCTCTTTGCCGGCAAAAAACTGAATATCGTCGATCAGCAAGGCATCAACACCGCGATAATGGCGTTTGAACTCATTAATCGCGTTGTGCTGCAGCGCCTTGATCATGTCTGCGACAAACCGCTCTGAATGGAGATAGAGCACGCGGGCATCGGGTTTGGCAGCAATGAGCGCATTACCAATGGCGTGCATTAAATGCGTTTTACCCAGTCCCACACCGCCGTAGATAAACAGCGGGTTATAGGCCTCTCCAGGGTTATCGACCACCTGCAGGCTCGCGGCCCGGGCCAGTTGGTTAGATTTGCCTTCAACGAAAGTATCGAAAGTAAAATCGCGATTTAAATTAGCGTTATGCGGTGTCGCCGCGGGCGCGCTCGTGCGGTTTTGACTTTGACTTGCCACTACTGGGGCGTCATTGCTACTGACACCGTTGTGCGCCCCAATTTCCAGAACAAGCCGCGGTGGTGCGTCCGGTCGCTGAGTGGCTAAAAGCTCTTCGATGCGCTCAGAGAAATGATCACGCACCCAATCAAGCACAAATCGATTCGGTGCAAGCAGTCGCAGCTGATCTCCCGCCTCTTCCGCTTGGAGTGGCCGGATCCATGTATTGAGCTGTTGATCGGGTAACTCCCGCTCCAACCGCTGCAAACAGGCCTTCCAGAGTTGATCGGGCAAGAATGAATGCTCCCAAATCGTCGCGGGGGTTGTGGATAACTCAGCGCTCAGTCTATCGTCTGACCCACCAGCGTACCAGATGCGTTGACACCATAGGTGGGAGCAAAGTACGCTTGCCGGCTGTTTTTTCATCGGCTATCGATCAGTAGAAGGCGGCTTCGTCATGAAACGGACGTTTCAACCGAGTGTGATCAAGCGCAAGCGCAATCACGGTTTCCGGGCTCGTATGGCCACACGTAATGGCCGCAAGATTCTTGCACGGCGTCGTGCCAAGGGACGTGCGCGTCTGACGCCCTGATCCTTGATTGAACGTGCAGCGTCGGCCGCGGGCTTCCCGCGCAGCGCCAGACTGACACGCGGCGCGGAATTTCGAGCGGTCTTTGCACAGGCGACACGCCACGCCGATCGTTATTTCACGATCCTCGTTGGGCAGGGATCAGGCACAACAGCGCGACTTGGGCTGGCCGTTTCCCGCAAGGCTGCACCACGTGCCGTGGATCGCAATCGCCTGAAACGCTTAATTCGAGAACGGTTTCGCCAAAATCTGGCAGAATTGCCCGAAATTGATGCCGTCGTGATGGTGCGACCGATTGCCTGTCACACAGACAACGCTACACTCGCGCTGGCACTCGATCGACTCTGGCAACGGATAATCCGAGAATGCGAACCATCCTGATTGCTCTGCTACGAGCTTACCGCTACTGCATTAGCCCGGTGTTCGGGCCCTGCTGTCGGTTTCATCCCACCTGCTCTTGTTATGCCATCGAAGCCGTCGAGCGCCATGGCAGCGTTAAAGGCAGTTATTACGCGATACGGCGCATTTTGCGCTGCAACCCCTTGCACCCCGGTGGCATTGATCCGGTCCCGGGTAGCGACACTGTGAGTCACCACCGATGATGGACAATCAACGCCTTTTCCTGCTGGTCGCCCTGGCACTGGTTATGTTGCTCATTTGGACCACTTGGCAGCAGGACTATGGCCCGCAGCGGACTGCACAAGTGCAAACACAAACCGAGTCGGCCGAAGCAACGCCGGCCCCGCAAACCATCGCGGCACCCGCTGCTGACGCTGCGCCGGCCGCTGGCACGGCGCGCGAGCCCGGCGCCACTGATGCGGACCCAATGCAGACTGCCACCGGCGATGTCATCTCGGTAACAACGGATTTGCTCGATATTCGCATCCCGCTTGAGGGCGGCAACATCCGCCAGGCGGATCTGCTGCAGCATACGGTCTCCGAAGACGATCCGACGCCATTTACCCTATTGGGCAACGCCAATCCCCTATTCATCGCCCAAAGCGGGCTCGTTGGCGACGGCGTTGCGGCACCTGATCATCAGGCGCGCTGGCAGGCCGAGGCAACGGAATACACGCTCGACGCCAATGCCGATCGGCTGGAAGTGCCTCTGCGATGGCAGGCCGACAATGGGGTCACCATCACCCGCCGCTATATCTTCGAGCGCGATAGCTACCTAGTTCGCGTGATTCATGAGGTAGAAAACACCAGCGCAGCCGATTGGCGTGGCTATCAATATAACCAGCTGCGACGCACCCCCGATAGCGAGGGCCCAGGATTCCTTGGTGCCGCCAGTTATACCGGCGGAGTCATCTACAGCCCGGCCGACAAATACCAGAAGATCAGTTTTTCAGACATGGAAAAAGATGATCTGTCTCGGGATATTGCCGATGGCTGGTTGGCCATGATCCAGCATTATTTCCTGGCCGCCTGGGTGCCCACGCGGGAGCAGAATCTGCGCTATTACACGCGCGTCAGTCGCGGCGAGTACATTCTTGGCCAGAGCTCACCCTGGCAGACCGTGGCCGCTGGACAGAGCGGTGTATTTGAAAATCGGCTTTTTGTCGGCCCTAAAGAACAGGATCGTTTGGATGCCGTTGCCGAGGGGCTTGAGCTGACGGTTGACTATGGTTGGCTGACCGTTATCTCCAAGCCGCTTTTTATTGCGCTTGATTGGATTCACAGCGTGGTGGGCAACTGGGGCTGGTCCATTATTCTGCTTACCTTTGGCATTAAGCTGGTGTTCTACAAGCTCTCCGAGGCCAGCTACCGCTCAATGGCGCGGATGCGCAAACTTCAGCCCGAAATGCAAAAGCTCCGGGAGCGCTATGGCGATGACCGCCAGCAAATGAACCAAGAGCTCATGCAGCTGTACAAAAAACAAAAGGTCAATCCGCTTGGCGGGTGTCTGCCAATCCTGATTCAGATCCCGGTCTTTATCGCGCTGTACTGGGTGCTGTTGGAGAGCGTGGAGCTACGTCAGGCCCCTTGGGTGCTGTGGATTGAAGATCTTTCGGTGCGTGATCCCTTCTATGTGTTGCCGTTGCTCATGGGCGTGACCATGTTCATCCAGCAGAAACTCAACCCCGCACCCATGGATCCGATTCAGCAGAAGATCATGATGGGTCTGCCGGTGGTGTTTACGGTGTTCTTCGTCTTCTTCCCGGCGGGTCTCGTGCTCTACTGGGTGACGAACAATAGCCTCTCGATTCTGCAGCAGTGGGTGATCACGCGGCGTATTGAGGCCGGCGGCAAATAAATCGATGGCGACGCGCACGATCTGTGCCGTCGCTACCCCGCCCGGTCGTGGCGGCATTGGGGTTATCCGTTTGTCGGGCGCTCAGGCGGCAACGATTGCCGAGGCGGTTGTTGGTCAGGTGCCCCCGCCGCGAGAAGCGCGCTATCGCCGTTTTCGCAACGCCAGCGGCGAGCATCTCGATGAAGGGCTTTGTCTTTATTTCCCCGGCCCGCATTCATTCACTGGCGAAGATGTCGTGGAACTGCAAGGCCACGGTGGCCCGGTGGTGATGGATCGCCTGCTTCAGGCTTTGCTGGCACAAGGTGCCGTGCTCGCCGAACCGGGTGAGTTTAGTGAGCGCGCCTTCCTCAATGGCCGTATGGACCTTACCCGGGCTGAGGCGATTGCGGATTTGATTGAGGCCGGCAGTGAGGCCGCGGCCAAAGCCGCCATGCGCTCGCTTGAGGGTGCTTTTGCCCAGACGGTGCATCGTTTGGTGGAGGAGCTGACAACGTTACGTGTTCATCTGGAGTCGAGCATCGACTTTAGTGACGAACCGCTCGAAGGGCTGGCGTTAGAACACTTAACTGAGCAGATGGCAGCGTTGCGCGAGCGCCTTGCGGCAACGCAGTCTGCGGCC
Organism: Spiribacter sp.; assembly: GCA_965243155.1. Lineage (GTDB taxonomy): Bacteria > Pseudomonadota > Gammaproteobacteria > Nitrococcales > Nitrococcaceae > Spiribacter. The sequence goes on from CBDEUE010000007.1 coordinate 92,614, forward strand.
CGTCAGGGCCAACAGCTGCGCGAGGGCCTGACCGTGGTGATCGCCGGCCGGCCAAATGCGGGTAAATCGAGTCTGCTCAATGCGCTAGCTGGCCGTGATGCCGCGATTGTTACTGCGATGGCGGGAACAACACGTGATATCTTGGATACTCATTTACATCTAGATGGTCTGCCGTTGCGGGTGCTGGATACCGCCGGGCTGCGCGAAAGTGCCGATGTAATCGAGCAGGAGGGCGTCCGCCGGGCTCAGGCCGCAATGGCCGAGGCCGACCGAATCCTCTTGGTGCTCGATGACCGGGACGCGGCCGCAGATCAGGCGGCTTTGGCGGCTGCCCTGCCTGCCGACATACCCGTTACCCGGGTGTTCAATAAGGTTGATCTTAGCGGCCGTTCGCCTGGTGTGATGGCTGATGCAACACCGCCTTCAGTGGCTGTCTCCGCGCTAACAGGTGAAGGGATGGAGGCTTTGCGCACGGCCTTGCGAGAAACCGCCGGGGTGCATGAAGGTGAGGCGCAGTTTATTGCCAGACGCCGCCATTTGTTGGCGCTGGAAGAGGCCGCCGAAGCGCTTGATGAAGCCCATGCGGCTGCCGCGCAGGGTCAAGGGGAGGAGCTGATTGCCGAATCCTTGCGTGTCGCGCAGGAGGCCCTCGGCCGAATTACCGGCACCGTCACCACAGAGGACCTGCTTGGCGAGATCTTCTCGACGTTTTGCATTGGCAAATAACCGGGTATCATTTCGCCCCCAGAGTCAAACACTTAACTGCTCATCATGCATCCAGATCGCAGCTATGAAGTCATCGTTGTTGGTGGCCGGCCATGCCGGCACTGAGGCCGCTTACGCCGCCGCGCGTATGGGTGCGCGCACACTGCTGCTAACCCAGAGCATCGATACGATTGGCCAGATGAGCTGCAACCCAGCCATCGGCGGTATCGGGTAAAGGCCATTTGGTGCGCGAAATCGATGCCATGGGTGGAGTGATGGCGCGGGCCATTGATCGGGCCGGCATTCAATGGCGCATCCTTAATCAGCGCAAGGGCCCAGCTGTTTCGCGCCACCCGCGCCCAGGCTGATCGTGCGCTCTATCGCCAAGCGGTACGCGATATTCTTGATCAGGTCCCAAACCTGATTCTCTTCCAGGACACGGTTAGCGACTTAGTCGTCGAGTCCGGCAAGGTGAAAGGTGTCGTCACGGGTACTGGGTTGACGCTGCATGCTCAGGCTGTGGTTCTTACTGTTGGTACATTCCTGGGTGGCCGGATCCACATTGGCGAACACAACCGCAGTGGCGGCCGAGCCGGTGATGCACCGTCCATCGCTCTGGCCGAGCGGTTGCGCGAATTGCCGCTACGGGTTGGTCGCCTGAAGACCGGCACGCCACCCGCGAATTGATGCCGCGAGCATTGATTACAGCCGGCTTGATGCCCAGCCGGGTGATCAGCCATTGCCTTATTTTTCCCGCTGGAGTCAGGGGGATGAGCATCCGCAGCAGGTGGGCTTGTCACATCACCTACACCAATGATCGCACCCACGAGATCATCCGCGGGCGCGCTGCATCGCTCGCCCATGTACAGCGGTGGAAATCGAGGGCACGGGCCCGCGCTACTGCCCTTCCATTGAGGATAAGGTGGGTGCGCTTCGCCGATCGCAATGCGCATCAGATTTTTCTTGAGCCCGAAGGGTTGAAGGCGCGCGAGGTCTATCCCAACGGTATTTCCACCAGCCTGCCGTTCGACACCCAAGTTGAGCTGGTGCGCAGCATCGCTGGCCTAGAGGATGCCGAGATTACTCGGCCGGGTTATGCCATTGAGTATGACTACCTCGACCCCGCGGGATCTCGCGCCCACCCTCGAGAGTCTGCATCTGCCGGGGGCTGTTGCTGGCCGGCCAAATTAACGGCACGACCGGCTATGAAGAAGCGGCGGCACAGGGCCTTTTAGCGGGCATCAATGCTGTTGCCCGCCTTCGCGATCTGCAGCCTTGGACCCCTGCGGCGGCACGAGGCTTACCTGGGGGTCTTGGTGGATGATCTCACCACACGCGGCACCAGCGAGCCCTATCGTATGTTTACCTCGCGCGCCGAATATCGCCTGCAGCTGCGAGAGGATAATGCCGACCGTCGTCTCCCTGCCGGTGGCACGAGATTACGGGTTGATTGATGCCGATGCGTGGGCGGATTTTGAGCGCTACTGTGAAGCCATTGAGGCAGGAGCAAAAGCGCTTGGAGCAAACCTGGTTGCGGCCGCCAGGACCTGGGCGAGGACGCGGGGAGAAAGCCTTTTGGGCCAGCCGTTGCGCCGCGAACAAAATCTTATGGCCCTGCTGCGCCCGTCCTCAGATGGATTATGACGCCCTCATGCAAATTCCGGCTGCTGGCCCTGGGGTGGCTGATCCACGGGTGCGCGAGCAGCTGGTTATTGAAGCCCGCTATGCCGGCTATCTTAAAGCGTCAGGATGATCAAGTGGCCCGGCAGGCGCGGCATGAACAAACGCAGCTACCGTTTGATATGGATTACGCCCAGGTGGCCGGGCTTTCCTCAGAAGTGCGGGAGAAACTCATTCATCATCGCCCGGCAACCGTTTGGCCAGGCGGCCAGAATACCGGGTATGACGCCGGCGGCTGTCTCCTTGCTGTTGGTCCACCTCAAGCGGGACGACACCCGCAAGCGGGCATAAGTGGCCGGCAGCCGCGTCTCGCCCACGCTCACCGCGGGGCTGCAAGCGCTGGCGCTCGACCCCAAGCTTGCTGAGCCACTCACCACTTACCGCGATTTGCTGGCGCGCTGGAATCGGGTTTACAACCTCTCAGCCCGTTCGTGACCCCCGAAGCCATGGTGACCCGCCATCTCTCCTTGATAGTTTGGTGGTTCTTGCCTCGCATTTGCCTTCGGGCGCGTTGCTGGATGTCGGCACTGGCCCCGGTTGTTGCCAGGTATTCCCATTGCCTTGGCAGAGCCATCGCGTCCAGTGACGCTACTCGAAGCCAATGGCAAAAAAGCTCGGTTTCTGCGCCAGGCCCGACTTGAGCTGGGGCTGGAGAATGTTGAAGTGGCCGAAGTGCGACTTGAGCACTACCAAACCGATTACCGGTTTTGCTGTGATTATCTGTCGGGCATTTAGCGAGGCCATTGCCTTTTGGGACGGCGCTTTGCCGCTGCTGGCGAAAGGTGGTCTGGCAATCGCGATGAAGGGCCGCCGCGATGAGGCCGAATTGGCAGCGCTTACACAAGCGGGCGTATCATGGGAGATTCAGGATTTGACGGTGCCGGGTCTCAAGGCCGAGCGCCACTTGCTATTGATGCACAGCGCCATGCGCGCACAAGGATAGTCGTCATGACTCAAACACTCGCCGTGGCCAATCAAAAGGGAGGCGTCGGCAAGACCACAACTTGCGTCAACCTCGCCGCCTCGCTGGTCAGCAATGGCCGGCGTGTGTTGTTGGTTGATCTTGACCCGCAGGGGCAACGCCACGGTTGGTGCGGGCATCGATAAAGATGCCGTTGCGGCCAGCAACTACGAGCTACTCATGGGCGAGGCCAATGCCGATGCTGTCCGCCAACAGGGTCTGAAGGCGGGTTTTGATGTGCTACCAGCAAACGGTGATCTGACTGCCGCCGAGGTCGGCCTGATGAACATCGATGAAGGACGCGATAAGCGCCTGCAGTCGGCACTCGCTCCGCTGCGTGAAGACCTACGACCATATCTTGATCGATTGCCCGCCGGCCCCTGAATATTCTCACGGGTGAACGCCTTTGTCGCCGCCGATAAAGTGCTCATCCCCATTCAGTGTGAGTACTACGCGCTCGAGGGCCTAACGGCACTGCTTAATTACGATCCGTCGGGTGCAACAAACGGTCAATCCGGCGCTCGAGATCGAGGGCCTGGTGCGCACCATGTTTGATGGTCGCAATAATTTGGCGAATCAGGTGGGCGCGCAGCTCCTTGAGCACTTCCCGGGGCAGGTCTATCGCACCCAGATCCCGCGTAATGTCCGGCTAGCCGAAGCGCCGAGTCACGGCATGCCGGTTGCTGCAGTATGATCGCAGCTCTCGGGGGGCGGTAGCCTACATGGCGCTCGCTTCAGAGTTATTGCGTCGGCAGCAAAATGGCGCCGTTAAAGCAGGAGAGACGGCATGAGCAATAAGCGACGTGGCCTAGGCAGAGGATTGGACGCGCTGCTTGGGGAAGCCAGCGAAGAAGGGGCCGCTGGGGCAGAGCGTCTGCGTGAACTGCCCGTGGATCAGCTTGAGAGCGGCCGTTATCAGCCGCGTCGCGAATTTGATCCGGCAGCGCTGCAAGAGCTTTCCCGTTCGATCCGCGCTCAAGGCGTTGTCCAGGCCCATCGTGGTCCGGCCGCTGCCGGGCGGGGAGCGCTATGAAATCATTGCTGGCGAGCGCCGTTGGCGGGCCGCGCAGTTAGCTGAGCTGGCACAGATTCCTGCCATCGTCCGGGAAATCCCCGACGAAATGGCGATGGCCATTGCGCTGATCGAAAATATTCAGCGTGAAGACCTCAATCCGCTGGAAGAGGGCGGGTGCGTTCCGCCGCTTGGTGGATGAGTTTGGCATGACGCACCAGGCGGTGGCCGATGCCGTTGGTCGGTCCACGCGTGGCGGTCTCTAACTTAATGCGCTTGCTGGATCTGGCCTCCGCGGTGAAAACGCGTATTGCCGAGGGCGAGTTGGAAATGGGCCATGCCCGGGCATTGCTCGGCATTGGATGAGGCGGCCCAAGTTGAGGCTGCGCGCCAAGTGGCAGAGAAAGGCTTGACGGTCCGTCAGACCGAGGCACTGGTCCGGCGACTGCAGTCTGAAGATAGCGCGAAGCCTGCTGCGGAACCCGCGGCCGACCCCAATATTCGTCGCCTGCAGGACGATCTGGCGGAGCGGCTCGGCCGCGCAGGTCCAGATCAGTCACGGCCAACGCGGGCGCGGTCGATTGGTGATTCGCTACAACAGCCTCGATGAGCTTGACGGAATTCTGGAGCATATCCGTTGAAGCACGGCCCGGAGTTCTTTATACTCCGCGCAATTTTGCGGAGGATTCGTCCGGCATCATGTCACTAAGACGGGTTGCCAGCCGAGTCATTCGCTGGCAGATCGGAATCGGTCTGTCCGCCGCAGCACTGTGGGCTGTGATGAGCGGGGTTGAGGCAGGCCTCGCTGCTTTGGTCGGCACGGGCATTAGCGTTTTCATGACGTTTTTACGTTGCGATGCGCTGGGGCTTGAAAAGCGCCGGAGCGCAAGAACCCAGAGCCATACTGGGCGCGTTCTACGGCGCAGTGACCATGAAGCTTTTGCTTGGGACGGCATTAATTTTTATCGCCGTCTATGCGTTTCGCGAAAATGCAGGCGCATTGGTGATCACGCTGTCGCTGACTTTGGCCGCTTATGGTCTGGTCCTTTTGGGCGACATTGACTGACAAGACGTTGAGACAAGGATAACGGCAACCTCATGGCAAGCGGATCAGCCACAGAATACGTCACGCATCACCTTGAGCATCTTAAGGTGGGTGAGGGCTTTTGGACGATTCACATCGACACCCTGGTCGTCTCTTGGGTGCTGGGGCTGATCTTTCTTGGTCTTTTCTGGTCGGTGGCGCGCCGCGCAAGCGTTGACGCGCCTAGTGGTATACAAACGGTCATCGAAGCCTGTGTCGAATTCATCGACAATCAGGTCAGTGAGAGTTTCCATGGCCCCAAAGATTTTGTGGCGCCATTGGCACTCACCATCTTCGTTTGGGTGTTCTTCTGGAATTTGATGGATTTGCTGCCGGTGGATCTGTTCCCGCAGATCATGCTGCTATTTGGCGTTGAGTATGTGCGCATACTGCCGTCAGCCGATATGAATGGCACGTTTGGTCTCTCCCTGACGGTGCTGGCGCTTATCATTATTTACAGCATCAAAGGCAAGGGCTGGGGCGGCTTTGGTAAAGAGCTCTTCACCCATCCCTTCGGCGGCCATCCGCTGCTTTGGCCGGCCAATCTCATGCTCAATATCGTTGAGTTGATTGCCAAACCGGTGTCCTTGGGCATGCGGTTATTCGGCAACCTCTATGCGGCTGAAATTATCTTTATTCTCATTGCGCTGCTGCCAATTTGGGCGCAGTGGGTACCGGGTGTTGCATGGGCGATCTTCCATATTTTGGTGATCCCGCTGCAGGCCTTCATCTTCATGGTGCTCACGGTTGTGTACCTGAGCCTTGCCTACGAAGAACATTGATTAGAACTGGATTTTACTTTTAGACGACCCCTTATCGGAGGAATCATGGAAGCTATCGCTCAGGTCCAGGCGTTCACCGCCATCGACCATCGGACTGATTTTCGCCTTCGCGGCTGTCGGCACCAGCATCGGCTTTGGCCTGCTGGGCGGCAAGTTTCTGGAAGGTATCGCTCGCCAGCCCGAGGTGGCCGGTGTCCTGCAGGTGCGTATGTTTATCGTCGCCGGTCTGCTTGACGCCCTGTCCATCATCGGTGTGGCTTTCGCAGCCCTTCTGATGTTCGCCAACCCGCTGCTCGGCGCGCTGAGCTAATTTCATCGGGAACCGCGAAACCCTGCCAACCGGCAGTTATCGGAGAGTAGACCGTGGGCATTAACGCAACGCTGATCGGACAGATGATCACCTTTACGGTGTTCATATTGTTCACCATGAAGTTCGTCTGGCCGCCGATTAAGCAGGCCATGAGCGAACGTGAGAAGCGGATCGCGGACGGTCTCGCTTCTGCCGAGCGCAGCCAGCATGAGCTGGAGCTTGGCCAAGGAGCGTGCCGCCGAGCATATTCGCGAAGCCAAAGCACAGGCCGCGGAAAATCATCGAAAAGGCAAACCGTCAGGGCGCCAATATTGTCGATGAGGCCCGCGAAGAAGCCCGCGCCGTGGCAGAACGTGAGAAGGCCGCGGCTGACGCGCGCATTGAGCAAGAGGTAAGCCAGGCCCGCGCCGAGCTTCGCCGCAATGTCTCAGAGCTCGCGATTCTTGGTGCTAGCCGCATTCTCGAGCGCGAAGTGGATGCCAAAGCGCATCAGCAAATGCTCGATGAGCTGGCCAACCAGGTCTGAGGCATAACGACTATGGCGCAGGAAATCACCACCGTTGCCCGTCCTTATGCCGAGGCTGCTTTTGAGTTAGCCCGGGATAACGACGCGCTTGCCGCTTGGGCGGACGGACTCGCATTGGCAGCCATGGTCGTGGCTGATGAGCGGGTCGATGTGCTGTTGGGTAACCCGCGCATCGATGCAGAACAAAAAGGGGTGCTTTCATCCTCGAGGTCTGTGGCGATGCGCTTGAGCTCAAACAGCGGAACTTCATTCGCCTATTGGTGCATCGGGGCCGGATTACCCTGCTCCCGCAGATTCGCGAGCAGTTTGATGCCCTGCGCGCTGCACATGAGCGCACGCTCAATGCCGAGCTCATTACCGCGCAGCCGGTGGATAAGGCGGTCAGCGACCGTCTGGCCGCTGCGCTATCTGAGCGTCTGGATCGTCAAGTGACGCTCGAGACGCAGATCGACGAAACGCTCATCGGCGGCGCGGTGGTCCGTGCCGGCGACCTGGTCATCGATGGTTCGGTGCGCGGCCGCCTTGGGCGGTTGACCGGCGCCCTTAGCCGCTAAGAGGACAGATTAGATGCAACTCAATCCCACGGAAATCAGCGACCTGATCAAACAGCGCATCGAGCAGTTCGAGGCGGTGGCTGAAGCCCGCAACGAGGGCACGGTAGTCAGCGTCACCGACGGTATCGTGCGCATTCACGGACTCAGCGACGCCATGCAGGGCGAGATGCTAGAGTTCCCTGGCGAAACCTATGGCATGGCACTTAACCTCGAGCGTGACTCGGTGGGTGCTGTGGTCCTGCGGGTGATTATTCTCACCTCAGCGAGGGCGACAGCGTTCGCACGACCGGCCGCATCCTTGAGGTGCCGGTTGGTGAGGGGCTGCTTGGCCGGGTGGTCAATGCACTGGGCGAGCCGATTGACGGTAAGGGCGCGATTCAATCCGCTGGCACCTCGCCGGTGGAAAAAGTGGCGCCGGGCGTTATCTCCCGTCAGTCCGTTGATCAGCCGGTCCAGACTGGCTTGAAGGCCATCGACTCCATGGTTCCGGTTGGCCGTGGCCAGCGTGAGTTGATTATCGGTGACCGTCAGACGGGTAAAACGGCTGTTGCCATCGATGCCATCATTAACCAGAAAGGCACGGGCATTAAATGTATCTACGTGGCGGTTGGCCAGAAGGCTTCTTCCATTGCCAACGTGGTACGCAAGCTTGAAGAGTACGGCGCGCTGGATCACACCATCGTTGTGGCGGCTTCCGCTGCCGAGTCCGCTGCACTGCAGTTCATCGCACCTTATGCCGGCTGCACCATGGGCGAATATTTCCGCGACCGTGGCGAAGACGCGCTGATTATTTATGATGACCTCTCCAAGCAGGCTGTGGCTTATCGTCAGGTCTCGCTGCTGCTGCGCCGCCCGCCGGGCCGTGAGGCATTCCCGGGAGACGTCTTCTACCTCCATTCGCGTCTGCTTGAGCGTGCTGCTCGCATTAACGCCGACGAGGTTGAGCGCCTGACCAACGGCGAAGTAAAAGGCAAGACCGGCTCGTTGACGGCGCTGCCGATCATTGAGACCCAGGCCGGCGACGTCTCCGCCTTCGTGCCGACCAACGTCATCTCGATCACTGACGGTCAGATCTACCTTGAGACCGATCTGTTTAATGCGGGTATTCGCCCGGCAATTAACGCCGGTCTGTCGGTCTCGCGTGTCGGTGGTGCGGCTCAGACCAAGGTGATTAAAAAGCTTGGTGGCGGTATTCGTCTTGCCCTCGCGCAGTATCGCGAACTGGCTGCGTTTGCTCAGTTTGCCTCGGATCTTGACGAGTCGACGCGTAAACAGCTCGAGCGCGGGCAGCGTGCGATGGAGATCCTCAAGCAGGGCCAGTATGCGCCGCTGTCGGTGGCTTACATGGCCATTTCGCTGTTCGCCCTCAACGGTGGTTATCTCGACGAGCTCGACCTGAAGAAGGTCGGCGACTTCGAGGCCGCGCTGCATCAGTATATGGCGAACAACTACGCCGACCTGGTCAAGCAGTGGATGAAACTGGCGATTACAACGACGACATTGAGGCCAGCCTGACCAAGGCGCTTGATGATTTCAAAGCCAACGGCACTTGGTAACGGCAAGGGATAGGTAAGGGCATATGTCCGGCGCAAAGGAAATCCGCACTCAGATTAAGAGTGTGACCAACACGCAGAAGATCACCACGGCCATGGAGATGGTCGCGGCCTCGAAGATGCGTGGCGCGCAGCAGCGGATGCGTCAGGCGCTCCCCTATGCCGAGAAGATGCGTCAGGTGATTGGCCATCTGGCAGAGGCCAACCCCGAGTATCGTCATCCATTCCTGGAGCGCCGGGATGAGGTCAGCCGAATTGGCTACATCATCGTCTCGAGTGATCGCGGCCTCTGTGGCGGCCTGAACAACAACTTGTTCCGCGCCATTATTAAAGAGCTGCGTGATCATGAGAACGCCGGACAAGAGGCACGGCTGTGCACCATTGGCTCCAAGGGCATTCAATTTTTCAGCCGACTCTCTGCGCCCATCGTCGCGGAGGTCTCGCAGCTTGGTGACACACCGTACCTGCAGGATTTGATCGGCACGGTGAAGGTCATGATGGATCAATACGCCGCCGGCGAATTGGATCGTGTTGTGATCTGCTACAACCGTTTCGTCAATACCATGACTCAGCAGCCGACAGTGGAGCAGCTCTTGCCGCTTCCCGAAGGTTCAGGACGAAGCGCTCAGCGAGCGTGGTCACAAGCTGGGATTATGTGTGTATGAACCTTCGGCCGCCGAGGCCCTGGATCTGCTGCTCGAGCGCTATATCGAGTCGCTGGTCTATCAGTCGGTGGTCGAGAACATCGCCTGTGAACAGGCGGCCCGCATGGTGGCGATGAAGGCCGCCTCTGATAACGCTGGCAAGCTGATCGATGATCTGAACCTCGCCTACAACAAGGCGCGTCAGGCTGCGATCACCACCGAGCTCTCTGAGATCGTCGCCGGTGCCGAGGCCGTCTAACATGCAGTTCAGTCAGACAACGAATACAACGCTTTCGCGAAGAGGAACCGCGCTATGAGTTCAGGAAAGGTCGTCCAGATCATCGGTGCCGTGGTGGACATTGAGTTCCCCCGCGACTCCGTACCCAAGGTCTACGACGCGTTAACCGTCGATGACAAGGATCTGGTCCTCGAGGTCCAGCAGCAGATTGGTGACGGTGTCGTCCGTGCCATTGCCATGGGTACCACCGACGGCCTCCAGCGTGGTGTCGCTGTCACCAATACCGGTGCGCCGATCTCGGTGCCGGTGGGGCAGAAAACGCTTGGGCGCATCATGAACGTGCTTGGGGAGCCAGTAGATGATGCTGGTGAAGTGGGCGCAGAGAGAGCTCTGGCCGATTCACCGGAAAGCGCCTTCTTACGAAGAGCAGGCAGGCTCCACGGAGCTGCTCGAAACCGGCATTAAGGTCATCGATCTACTTTGCCCCTTCGCCAAGGGTGGCAAGGTTGGCCTCTTCGGCGGCGCCGGCGTGGGCAAGACCGTGAACATGATGGAGCTCATCCGTAACATCGCCATTGAGCATTCGGCTATTCCGTGTTTGCCGGTGTCGGTGAGCGTACCCGTGAGGGTAATGACTTCTATCATGAGATGAAGGAGTCTAACGTTCTCGATAAGGTGGCGCTGGTCTACGGCCAGATGAACGAACCGCCGGGCAACCGTCTTCGTGTGGCTCTCACCGGCCTGACGATGGCCGAGTACTTCCGCGATGAAGGCCGTGACGTGCTGATGTTTATCGATAACATCTACCGCTATACGCTGGCGGGTGTGGAGGTCTCCGCACTGCTTGGCCGTATGCCGTCCGCGGTGGGTTACCAGCCGACGCTGGCTGAGGAAATGGGTGTGCTGCAGGAGCGCATCACCTCCACCAGCAAGGGCTCGATCACTTCGATCCAGGCGGTTTATGTGCCGGCTGACGATTTGACTGACCCCTCCCGGCCACCACGTTTGCTCACTTGGATGCCACGGTTGTGTTGGCGCGCTCCATTGCCGAGCTGGGTATTTACCCGGCCGTGGATCCGCTTGATTCCACCTCGCGTCAGCTTGACCCGCAGGTTGTCGGTCAGGAGCATTACGACACTGCCCAGGACGTCCAGCAGGTGCTGCAGCGTTATAAAGAGCTGCAGGACATCATCGCTATCTTGGGTATGGACGAGCTTTCCGAAGAAGACAAGCTCACCGTCACCCGGGCGCGTAAAATTCAGCGGTTTCCTCTCGCAGCCGTTCTTTGTCGCCGAGGTCTTCACCGGCTCGCCTGGCAAGTACGTCTCGCTCAAGGATACGATTCGCGGCTTCCGTGCCATTGTCGATGGCGAGCATGATGATCTGCCGGAGCAGGCGTTCTACATGGTCGGCTCGATCGACGAGGCCGTTGAGAAGGCCCGCAACCTCTAAGGTGACGCTCTAATGGCTTTGACCATGCACATTGATATCGTGAGCGCCGAGGAGTCCATCTACTCCGGCACCGCCTCTTATATCCTGGCCCGTGCCACCGAGGGCGAGGTGGGTATTTATGCCCGCCACGTTCCGATGTTGGTGCAGCTGCAGCCGGGTGAGGTGACGGTGCGTGACGAGTTTGGTGAAGAAAGTCATTACTACGTCTCAGGCGGGACTATGGAAGTCCAGCCACATGTGGTGACAATCCTTGCCGATGCGGCCACTCGGGCGCACGATATTGATGAAGCTGCCGCCAAGGAGGCGCAGCGTCGCGCCGAAGAGGCTTTGGCCAACCGTACGGGCGAAATTGATTACGCCCGGGCGCAGGCCGAGCTGGTGGAAGCCGCGGCTCAGTTGCGGACTATCCAGAAGCTGCGTAAAAACGCCAACCGAGGCTGACCCTCCCGGGCAGCCGGTGCTGCGATAAGGGAGAACCCATGGCCGAATCACCGCTCAGCGTTGTTGTGCTCGCCGCCGGCGAGGGCAAGCGCATGCGCTCCAAACACCCCAAGGTCCTGCATACGGTCGCTGGCAAGCCAATGCTCGCGCATGTCTTATCGGCTGCGAAGGCGCTCTCCCTCAGGCGATTCATGTGGTCTACGGACATAGCGGTCAGACCGTTCAAGCCGCGTTCCCCGATGAAACCCTGAGTTGGACTCATCAGGCGGAACAGCTGTGGGACCGGTCATGCGGTCGCGCAGGCCATGCCAGCGATCCCCGATGAACATCAGGTATTGGTGCTCTGCGCCGATGTGCCCCTGATTCGTCCACAAACGCTGAGTGAGTTGGTGGCTGCGGCGCGGGAAGCGTTTCCCTGCTCACCGTTCATCTGCTTGATCCCAGTGGCTATGGACGCATCCTGCGCGATGCCAAAGATCATGTTGCCGGCATTGTCGAAGAGAAGGATGCAAGCGCCGAGCAACGCCGTATTACTGAAGTGAATACCGGAATTATGTGCCTGCCGGCGCGCCCTTTGCGCGAGTGGTTGGCAGGCCTTAATGCGGCGAATGCCCAGGGTGAGTATTACCTCACCGACTGTATCGCTCGGGCGCGGGCAGACGGTGTGACGGTGTCTGCGCTGACCTGTTCGGATTGTTGGGAAGTCCAGGGTGTCAATGATCGCGTGCAGCTGGCCGCGGTGGAGCGCGCCTGTCAGCAGCGTCAGGCCGAGACACTCATGCGTGAACAAGGCCTTGCACTGGCTGACCCTGCTCGGTTTGATCTGCGCGGCGCGCTGACGGTGGGTGCTGATTGTTTTATTGATGCCAATGTGGTCATCGAGGGCCGCGTGGTCTTGGGTGATGGGGTCCGGATTGGCCCGTTCACACGGCTTTGTGACTGTGAGATTGCCACAAACAGCCAAATCCTAGGACACTGCGATATTGAGGGCAGCCACATCGGCCAGCGCTGTCAGATTGGCCCCTTTGCCCGTCTGCGACCCGGCACTACGCTGGCGGAAGCCGCGAAGATCGGCAATTTTGTCGAGACCAAAAAGACCCACGTAGGCGTTGGCAGCAAAATCAACCACCTCTCTTATATCGGTGATACCCAGATGGGCGCTAATGTGAATGTTGGCGCCGGCACGATTACTTGCAACTACGATGGCCGTCATAAGCATCACACCGAGTTGGGGGATGATGTGTTCGTGGGCTCCAATACCGCGTTAGTCGCCCCCATTGTGATCGGTGAGGGCGTGACGATTGGCGCCGGTACCACATTGCGGGAGGACGTCCCGGCCGAGACCTTGGCCGTTGACGCCACCAAACCGCGGCAAATTAAAGGTTGGCGGGCAAAGCACCGTCAGGACTGACGGGCTTAAAGGGAGAACGAGCCATGTGCGGAATTGTCGGGGCGGTTGCGGAGCGCGATGTCACTGCCATTTTGCTCGAGGGGCTGCGACGTCTTGAGTATCGGGGCTATGACTCGGCCGGCATTGCCGTGATGGATGCCAATGGCTCGCTTCATCGTCACCGTGCCGTGGGCAAGGTGGCTGCCCTGACCGCCACCCAAGAAGCGAGTCCCTTGGCTGGCAATCTAGGTATCGCTCATACCCGTTGGGCTACACATGGGGCCCCGACCGAGGCCAACGCTCATCCCCATCTCGCGCGTGATGAGGTGGCGATTGTTCATAATGGGATTATTGAAAATTACGAGGCCCTGCGTGAGCGGTTGCAGGCAGCGGGTTATCAATTTACCTCCGAGACCGATACCGAAGTGGTGGTGAACGCCATTCACCAGCGTTTGGCTGACGGTGATCATCTGCTGGCAGCGGTGAAAGCCGTCATCGCCGAGCTTGAGGGTGCTTTTGCCCTAGGCGTTATTAGCCGTCGTCAGCCGGGCCGGCTCATTGCTGCCCGGCGCGGCAGCCCGCTGGTGGTGGGCGTGGGAATTGGCGAGCATTTTATCGCCTCGGATGTGGCGGCCCTTCTGCCCGTGACCCGCGATTTCATCTATCTGGAAGAGGGCGACGTTGCTGACCTCACCCGCGAGTCGCTCACCGTTTATGCCGCGGACGGCCAGCCCGTTGAACGCAGCGTACGCACGACGGAGCTCACGGCCGATGCCGCCGAGCGCGGCGAATTCCGACATTTCATGGCCAAAGAAATTCACGAACAGCCGCGTGCGGTGGCTGAGACGCTGGAAGGCCGTATTACCGATAACCGCGTTCTGCCGGAGGCCTTGGGCCCGGAGGCCACCGCACTGCTGGGTCAAGCCAAGCGCGTGCAGATTGTCGCCTGTGGCACCAGCTATCACGCAGGCCTGGTGGCCCGCTATTGGTTTGAATCCCTCGCCGGCCTTCCTTGTGATGTGGAAGTGGCCAGTGAATTTCGTTACCGGCCCCATGCGGTGCCAGAAGGTACGCTTTTCGTCACCCTCTCGCAGTCCGGTGAGACGGCCGATACGCTGGCGGCATTGCGTGAGGCGAAAACCCTGGGCTATCTGGGCACGCTTGCCATCTGCAATGTGCCGGAAAGCTCATTGGTGCGAGAATCTGATCTGGTGATGATGACTCGCGCTGGGCCGGAAATTGGTGTGGCCTCCACCAAGGCTTTCATTACACAGCTAACCGCCCTGTTGCTAACCGTGATCGCCGCTGCCCGCCTGCATGACCACGACGGCCAGTCCGAGGCGCGGCTGGTCACCGCCCTGCGGGCGCTGCCCCGGCAGATCGAGGAAGTGCTTCGCCTTGAGCCTGCGATCGAAGCGTTGGCAGAGCAGTTTGTCGACAAACAGCACAGTCTTTTCTTAGGCCGTGGCCCGCAGTATCCGATCGCCATGGAAGGGGCGTTAAAGCTCAAGGAAATCTCCTACATCCATGCCGAGGCTTATCCGGCTGGTGAGCTCAAGCACGGCCCGCTGGCGCTGGTTGATGCCGAGATGCCGGTGATTACGGTCGCGCCCAATGATGATCTCGTCGAAAAGCTGAAAGCCAATCTGCAGGAAGTCCGCGCCCGTGGCGGTCGCCTATATGTCTTTGCCGATCCCGCTTCCGCACCGGCGCCCGCCGAAGACTGCCAAGTGCTGACCCTGCCGGCGGTGGATGAGACCATCGCCCCGCTGCTCTATACCGTGCCCTTGCAGCTACTGGCCTACCATGTCGCCGTGCTAAAAGGCACCGATGTAGACCAGCCACGCAACTTAGCGAAATCTGTCACGGTGGAATAACCGTAAATCTGAGGATTTTCTTGCGGTAGGCAATGTCCGAGCGGTTAGACACCCTTTTAGTCGCTTGGAGACGCCGGCATGGAGCCAGCCGCTCAAGAGGTTTCGTCGGGCCAGGTTCTGGCAGTGCACGGCAGTGTCGTGGACGTGCGTTTTCACGGACGTCTACCGGAGCGACTTGAGGCTCTGTATGCCGGCGCTCATCAGGAGATCGTCCTTGAGGTCGCTTTACATCTCGGCGCTCAGGACGTCCGTTGCATTGCCCTGACCCGCACCCGTGGACTGGCCCGCGGCGATCGGGTTGAAGCAACGGGTGAGCCGCTCCAGACCCCGGTTGGCCCGCTCTTGCTTGGCCGTATGCTCAATGGCCTGGGCCAGGCGGTGGATGAGGGCGAGCCGCTCGGTGCGGCTCCGCACTGGTCCATCCACCGTCCGCCACTGCCCCTAGAATCCCGGGTGACCGCCACCGAGGTTTTTACCACCGGCATTAAGGCCATTGATCTCCTGGCACCCTTGGAGATGGGCGCCAAAGCCGGGCTTTTTGGCGGTGCGGGTGTTGGTAAGACGGTGCTCATCACGGAGCTAATCAACAATACCGTGCGTGAGTATGAGGGGGTCAGCCTCTTCTGCGGCATTGGTGAGCGCAGTCGCGAAGCCGAAGAGCTGTACCGTGAGATGCGCGAGGCCGGGGTACTCGATCAGACGGTCATGTTCTTCGGTCAGATGAACGAGCCGCCCGGCGCCCGGTTTCGGGTCGGCCATGCAGCCTTATCGGTTGCCGAGTATTTCCGTGATGAGGCGCAGCGGGATGTGCTGCTGCTGATCGACAATATTTTTCGGTTTGTGCAGTCCGGCATGGAAGTCTCGGGCTTAATGGGCCGGATTCCCTCGCGGGTGGGCTATCAACCCACATTGGCCACAGAGCTGGCCGAACTTGAGGAGCGTATCGCGAGTTCGCGGACCGGCGCGATCACCTCGGTACAGGCGGTTTATGTGCCGGCCGATGATATGACCGATCCTTCGGCAACACACACTTTTGCGCATCTCTCTGCCTCGGTGGTGCTTTCTCGCAAGCGGGCCAGTCAGGGGTTGTATCCAGCCGTCGATCCGTTGGCCTCAGATTCCAAGATGTTGTCACCCGATGTGGTTGGCGATCGGCACTACAACGTGGCCCGTGCCGTGAGACGCACGCTCTCGGAGTATGAAGATCTCAAAGACATTATCGCCATGCTGGGGCTGGAAGAGCTGTCCGCGGGTGATCGTGCGACGGTCAGTCGGGCGCGACGGCTCGAGCGATTTCTCACCCAGCCATTTTTCACCACCGAGCAGTTCACCGGCATGGAAGGTCGGCTGGTCAGTCTGGCGCAGACGCTGGAGGGGTGCGAGCGCATTCTGAATGATGAGTTTGCGGATTATTCCGAGCGATCGCTCTACATGATCGGTGCCATCGACGAGGCGCAGGCGGCATGAGTGAGACCAGCCTAAAGTTTCGTCTTATACAGCCGACCGGCGTATTGCTTGATGTCACCGCCCGACGTGTACTGGCGGAATCCCTAGAGGGCAGCTTTGCCGTGCTGCCACGGCATATTGATGGGGTTGCCGCGCTGGCGGTGGGTATTGTGCAAATCGATGCCCTAACCTGTCCGGCTGATGGCGAGGATGCGGGCGGAAATCGGTACTACGCCGCCATTGATGGCGGGCTATTGGTGAAATGTGGCGGTGAGGTCACCATCTCCACCCCACAGGCCAGTGTGGGCAAGTCGCTGGCGGCGATGGCCGATGTGGTGGCCGAGCAGTTTCGTGAACGTGATGAGCAGGAGCGCCTCACGCGCAGCGCCTTGGCCCGCCTTGAGGCCGGTACATTGCGTGAATTGCAGCGCATGGAGCATCTGCGGGAATGACACGGCGTGAGGAGGAAGCAGAACGCCGTCGCCGTGAACAGGCACTGACCGAGCAGATCGCACGCAAGGCCAAGCGACGTCAGGCCGCTGAGCGTCACGATGCCTCCGCGGTGTGGTTTTGGCTGGGCATGTTTGGTCTGGTGGGCTGGTCGGTGGCGATTCCAACGGTCATTGGCACGGCCATTGGTGTGTGGATCGATCGGCAGTTTCCCGGTGAACCCTCTTGGACGTTAACACTCATGATCGTTGGCGTGGCTGTGGGTGTGGTGGTGGCTTGGCGCTGGGTGCGCGAGGAGAGCAACCATGACCGCTGAATGGCTAATCGGCCCGGTTTTGGGGTTTGTGCTTAGCCTGCTTTATCTGCGTTGGCTTGCCTGGGATGTGCGCCGGTTGTCTGACGCCGCCCATCCGGCACTGCGCCTGCTCATCGGCTTTGCACTGCGCCTGTTGGCAGTGGCCGGGGTGTTGTATGGCTTGCTGGTGCTGCTGGGGCCGATCGCGTCGTTGAGTGCGTTGGCGGCTTTCATGCTGGGGCGCTGGTTCTTGGTTCGCCGCATACCGCTGGAGGCTCATTCATGACCATTAGCCCGGATACCATTGTCATTTTCACCATCGCCGGTTGGTCGGTGAATGCCACGATCGTGGTGACCTGGCTATTAATGGCTTTGCTGACCATCGCTTCCTGGTTGATTACCCGGCAACTCTCCAGCGACGAAAATCTCTCGCGCTGGCAGAACTTGGTCGAAGTGCTGGTCTCGGGCCTGCGCAATCAGATTGCCGCGGTTAGTCGCCAGTCCCCCGGGCCTTATCTGCCGTTTGTTGGCACGCTGTTTATCTTTATCCTTGCCGCTAATCTGCTGCATCTAGTCCCGGGCGTTATTCCGCCCACCGGTTCGTTATCCACCACCGCCGCGCTCGCGCTCTGCGTTTTCATTGCGGTGCCGGTTTTTGGCATTGCCCGCGAGGGGCTGACGGATTATTTGCGCCAGTACATCCGGCCGACGCCACTGATGCTGCCTTTTAACGTAATCGGCGAGCTCTCGCGCACTATCGCCCTGGCGGTGCGGCTGTACGGCAACATTATGAGCGGGACGGTGATCGTCGGAATTTTGCTGAGCCTGGCGCCTTTTCTCTTTCCGGTGCTTATGCAGCTGCTTGGGCTGATCACCGGTGTCATTCAGGCCTATATCTTCGCCATTCTTGCCATGGTTTACATCGCCTCGGCGAGCGCTGCCCATGGCCAGACGCAATCGGAGGACGAACCGCATGGATAGCACTGCCATTGTCGCTGTGATTTCGATTTTTACTGCCGGGCTAACTATCGCGATTGGTGCGATCGGACCGGCACTGGGGGAAGGCCGCGCGGTGGCTCAGGCGCTCGCGGCTATCGCCCAACAGCCTGATGAGGCGGGCACCATCACCCGCACCCTGTTCGTAGGTCTGGCGATGATTGAGTCAACGGCCATTTACTGCTTTGTCGTTGCCATGATTTTGATTTTTGCCAATCCGTTTTGGAACCAGTTGGCCACAGCTGGAGGCTGAGATGAGCATCGACTGGCTGACGGTCGCCGCGCAGGTCGTTAATTTTCTGGTGCTGGTGTATTTGCTCAAGCGCTTTCTCTACACCCCGGTGATTCAGGCCATGGACCGACGCGAGGGGCGTATTCGGGATCGCCTGGAGAAGGCACAACAGCGCGAGGATGAGGCGCAATCCCGGGCGCAGTCCTATGAAGAAGCTCAGGCCGAGCTGGAAGCGGCGCGGGAGCACGCGCTGGAGTCGGCGCGCGAAGCCGCAGACAGCCTGCGTCAGCGCCTCATGGACGAGGCCCGAGAGGCGGTCGCCAATCGCCGGGCGCAGTGGCGGGAGTCGCTGCAAGCCGAGCAGGCGCGCATGAACCAAGCACTACAGGCACAAGCGGCGGAGGCCGTTGTCGCGATTACCCGGCGCGCATTGAATGATCTCGCCGGCCGCTCGCTCGAGTCGGCCGTGTTCGATCGATTCCTCGAGGCTCTCGAGGCGGCCGATGCCGACAGCTGGCAGACCCTGGCGCAAGCCGAGGCGGGTCTGCAATTGCGCAGCAGTTTTCCCTTGGATGATTCGATGCGGACGAGATTTGCCGACTGGCTGGGCCGGCAGCTAGACCACCCCCCCAATGTGGATTATGTCCACGACAAAGAGATTGTTTGTGGCCTGGTGCTGGAGGGCAATGGCCAGCGCTTGAGCTGGTCGATGGAGCGTTTTTTGGAGGCACTGGATGAGCAGATGATGCAGCGGCTGGAGTCGGTGGCCTGATGCCTTTACAGCAAGCATTGTCCGAACAGCTCAAAGCGCTGGTTACCGATGCGCTCAGCGAGGTTGAGCCGGGATTACACCAAGCCGATGTCGGTGTCATTCAAAGCATCGGCAGCGGTGTTGCCCGAGTGAGCGGGCTGCCGCGCTTAGGCGCTGAGACCTTGGTGACTTTCTCCAACGGTGTCCCGGGGCTGGCGCTCGATCTGGATGAAGCGGCCATCGGTGTTGCCCTGTTGGGGGACGATGCCGGTCTGGGTGCGGGTGATGAGGTGCGTGCCTTGCATCGATTGGCGGATACACCGGTCGGGGCGTCTTTGCTGGGTCGCGTATTCGACGCCGTTGGTACGCCGCGGGATGGTGGCGGGCCGTTACGCGCGGAGGCACGCTGGCCCATTGAGCGCGATGCACCCTCGATTTTGGCGCGCGCACCGGTGCAAACACCTCTGCAGACCGGGCTAAAGGTTGTGGATGCGCTAGTGCCGATTGGCCGCGGCCAGCGCGAATTAATCGTGGGTGATCGGCAAACCGGTAAGACCGCGATTGCCGTGGCCACTCTGATTAACCAGGCCGAGACCGATGTGGTGGGCATTTATTGCGCGATCGGCCAGCGTGGTACCGCGGTTGCTCGAGTGATTGAGGATCTACGCGCGGCCGGAGTGTTGGAGAAGACCACCGTGATGGTAGCCGCGGGCGAGGATCCACCGGGGCTTCAGTTCATCACACCCTATGCCGCTATGAGCCTGGCAGAATATTTTCGTGATCAGGGCCGGGATGTGGTGTTGATCTTTGATGACCTCACCCGCCATGCCCGCGCTTATCGCGAGCTTTCTTTGCTTTTGCGCCGGCCGCCGGGGCGTGAAGCCTATCCGGGTGATATTTTCTACATCCACTCACGCCTGCTCGAACGTGCTACCTGTCTGCGCCAGGCCGCGGGCGGCGGTTCGGTGACAGCATTGCCCATTATCGAGACGCAGGCAGAGGATATTTCCGCCTACATCCCGACTAACCTGATTTCAATTACCGACGGCCAGATTTATCTCTCCCCCACGCTGTTTCGCAAAGGCCTGATGCCGGCGGTGGACGTCGGCCGCTCGGTATCGCGGGTAGGAGGCAAAACCCAGTTGCCCGCGTATCGGCGCGTGTCGGGTGATCTGCGCTTAGCGTATTCACAGTTTGAAGAGCTAGAGACGTTCTCGCGCTTTGCCACTCGGTTGGATGAACAGACACAGCAGACCATCACGCGCGGCCGCCGCGTGCGAGAGATCTTAAAGCAGGGCCGGCTCGAGACATTGGCTGTCGCCGAGCAGATCATTGCCTTGCAGGCGGCCAACCAAGGGCTTTTTGATGCCATTACCCCGGAACAAACGCGGTCGCTGGCGCAGTATTTACTGCGTCACGCACCTGCTCAGTTAGACGATTTGCCGCAGCTAATGACGGCCGGAGATAGCCTGGATGAGACGGACTGGGAGCGGCTGAATTCCACGCTCAGCAAGCTCGCCGAAGCGTGGCAGGAGGATTAATGGAGACGCGTGAAGCGCTGCGTGATCAGCTGGCCTCCATGTCAGACCTACAGGCCATCGTGCGCACAATGAAAGCACTCTCCGCGTCAACCATTCGCGAGTATGAAAAGGCGGTTGCCGCCCTCGCCGATTACGAGCGCAATGTGGAGCATGGCTTTGCCGCCGCCCTCGAGGGCTATTCCGAGGCGGCATTCGCCAGCGCCGTTAATCCCACACAAACGACGAGTGAGCGTCTGGTGGTGGCTTTCGGCAGCGACCATGGGCTATGCGGGCGGTTTAACGAGCAAGTGGCCGATCATTGGCTCGAACAGCACAACGTCGAAAAAGCGCCGGATGGTCGCTTGCGTGTGCTTGCCGTTGGCCTGCGGCTTAAAGGGGCCTTGGTTGCGCGCAATATCCAGCCGGATGCTGTTCTTGCCCTGCCAGCAACGGCCGCTGAAATTGTGGAGAGCGTTCAGCTGATCCTGCAGCGCATTGATCGCTGGCAGCAGCATGGCGATTTTCGTGCCGTCTATGTCCTGCACCATCAGGCGCAGGATCATCAAACCAGCAAGCCGGGACTGTATCGATTGTTACCGGTCCCGCTTGCCAGATGGCATCGACTGCGGCGCTCAAACTGGCCAAGCCGGCGAATACCCCAGCGATTCCTCACCGGCCGTGGCGTACTCTCAACGCTCACCCGCGAGTATTTGTTCGCGCGTCTTTTCCGCGCTTGTGCGGCGTCTCAGGCCAGCGAACATGCCAGCCGTCTAGCGGCGATGCAGCGTGCCGAATCCAATCTCGATGAACATCTCGAAGCGGTCACCGCCGCCTACCGTCGTCGTCGTCAGGGTGCCATTACCAGCGAGTTACTCGAGGTCGTCTCTGGATTTGAGGCAGTGCGCTAAACTGATCAAGTGAATCAAACCATTCGATCGATCGCCGGTCTGGCGCTGGCTTTTGCGCTGGTCATGAGTGTTTTTGCCACGCTCACCCATTGGGTGCCACTGCTCTATGCCGGCATCCCGGCCTGGATTGCTGGGCTGCTGGTATGGCGTGAGGCACCGCGGCGCACACAGGTGCAGGGGCTGATTCTGATTGCCATCGGTGTGATTGGGCTGGCGGTCTCGGCCACTTATGGGGTCGCCGTGGATTGGCGTCATGCCATCGCGGGCAACGCCGCTTTAATCTCGATGTTACTGGCGGTGAGTTTTTTGCGCTTGATCACCGCCCCACCGCGGGCAGAGGCCATGCCCCAAGGCGGGCACAGCCTTTGGCGGACACTGCTTGGCGTGCATCTGTTTGGCGCGGTGGTGAACCTCTCGACGGTCTTTATTATGGCCCGGCGCATGGCTGCCGGTGATCGGCTCACCCGCAATCAATACCAGGTATTGGTGAAAGGCTTTGCTGTCGCTTCGTTCTGGTCGCCGTTTTTCGCCGCGATGGCGGCGGCCCTGACCTATGCGCCTGGTGCTCGACTATCGGTGCTGATTGGCTTTGGCGGCTTGCTGGCGGTCATCGCTTTCGTGCTCACTCTGCTTGAGGCAAGGCGTCGGGGTGTAGACGATTTTGTCGGCTACCCCATGAACCCAGCTGCACTCTGGCTGCCCGCGCTGCTGGCCGTGATGATCCTCGCGGTGCATGCCGTTGAACCGGCGGTGTCCATTCTTGGCCTGATCGCCTTGCTGGCACCCAGTGTCACGGCCATTACCCTGTTGCTGCGGCGGGAACAGGCCAGTGTTGCGCTAGGCCGCCACATTCGCGAGGGGCTGCCGGCCATGCGGGCCGAATTAGTGCTTTTTCTCTCTGCCGGTGTGACCGCCGCGGGGCTTGCCAGTCTGGTGGCGGCATTTCAGCCTACCTTGCCGTTTGCCGGTTTTGGGGCGCCGCAGGCGGCTTTGCTGTTGGCCATTCTGGTAGCCGCCGCGGTGGTTGGTATTCATCCGGTGATTGGGGTGGCCGCCGCCGCGGCTGTCGTCGAGCCACTGGCCCCGGATCCCACACTATTGGCCAGCGTTTTTCTGGTGGCCTGGGGTATTGGCATTGTCGCCAGCCCGCTGTCGGGTCTTAATCTGGCTCTGCAAGGCACCTATGGACTGAAAGCCGGTGAGATCCTGCGCTGGAACGCACCCTTTTCGCTGGCGATGGTATTCATCGCCAGCCTGATGCTGTTTTTCCACCCGGCGCTATAGACCCAGATCGGCGCGCAGCCGATCAGGACTTGCCAGCGGTAAAGCCGCCATCCACCAACAGATCGGTGCCGGTGATAAAGCTTGCCTCGTCACTCAGCAAGAACACCACCGGTGCAGCAATTTCCTCCGGCCGTCCCAGTCGTTTGAAGGCATGCAGATTCTTCAGCATCTCTAGGCTTTCTTCGTCCAGTGCTTCCAGGATGGGGGTGTCGATATACCCAGGCGAGATGCTGTTGACGCGAATGCCATCAGCTGCATATTCGATGGCCAAGGTTCGTGTCAGGTTCACAACAGCACCCTTGCTCGCGCTGTAGGCAACGGTCTGCGATTGCCCCAGGTGCCCTAGGATCGAGGCGCAGTTTACGATCGCGCCGTGGCCTTGGTTGCGCATGCGGCGTAGGGCTTCACGAGCCACCTTGAACACACCGGTGAGGTTAATATCGATAATGCGCTGCCAGTCTTCGTCGCCGCAATCGACAGCCGGGGTAATAGCACCGATCCCAGCGTTATTGAATACGCCATCCACCCCGCAGAAAGATGTGGCCTTATTGAACAAACGCTCAACTTGATCGGTGGCAAAGACATTGGTCTCCACAAAGAGTGCTTTGTCTTTGCCTAATTCATCGACGAGTGACTCACCACGCTCACGATTTAAATCGGCAATCACGGCCCGGCCGCCTTCGGCGATGATGTGCTTGACGGTTGCTTCGCCAATACCGCTCGCGCCGCCGGTGACGATGATGCCTTTATCCTTTAATCGCATGAGATCCTCCGGGAGTCAGTTGTGACTGCCACGGTCGAGGAGTAGGGCCATTCGTTCGGCCTCTTCCCGTGCCTCGACCAGCTGGGTGATGTCGTACTGGACACCCAGGTAGTAGAGAAGTTTCCCGTTCTCATCCCGAAGTGGTTGGATGGTCAACTGATTATGGAAAAGTGACCCATCGCGGCGGTAATTGCGCAGCACCACCTCGGTGCCTGTGTTGTTGGCAATGGCCTCTCGAATTTGCTCCAGCCCCGGCTGGTCACGGTCATCACCGTGCATAAACCGGCAATTGCGACCGATGATATCGGCCTCCTCATAACCGGTCATTTGGGTGAAAACCTTGTTGGCAAAGACGATGGGCAGATCATCGGCGTAAGGATCTGTGACGGTAATGCCATTAACGCAGGTGTTCAGGATCTGCGTAAGCACACTGGGCATCACCATCGGGCTGTTCGCTGAGATTGTGTCCATAAGCATTAGCATGCCTGATCAAGGAACTGATTGGTAAGAAAGCGCGGAGTGCTTGATCCAGCTCAAAGGGCTGGACAGCGGATGGGCAGACGCGCAGGGTGAGGCGACTGCCGGCCAAAATTTAGGTGGGATCACAAATGCGATGGGTGCCAAGACGTTGGTTGTTGCTATTCGCTTGTTTGTCCGTTTGGGCTGATGGTTCCAGGGCTCTTGCTGGCGGAGTACCGCCCGGGGGTATTGTTGTCACCGAGCCCCGAGCGATCAGCGCAGGAGGTGGTCGGTATCCAGCTCGAGGCCCTACGTTATAACGACACGCCAACACGTGATGCTGGCATCGAGCAGGTTTGGGCCTTTGCCCATCCACGTAATCGAGTGATTACTGGACCGCTGTCGCGATTTTCTCGCATGTTGCGAGGGCCGGGTTACAGCGTGCTCGTCAACCACCGGGTGCATGAGATAACCGAGATACGCGTGGGTGAGACGCAGGCTGCATTTGCCGTGCGGGTGCTTGCCCGTGAGGGTGGGTTTTTTCGGTTTCTCTGGCGACTTGAGAAAGTTGAGCTACCCGCCGGCCAGGTCTGGATGACGACGGCGGTGACCCCGGCCGAGCAGACCGGCGAGCAGCTAACCTGGGGTCAATTAGACCAGCGTGGTGTTGACCGTAATATTGCCCTTGGTGGCGTAGGAGTAGGGGCAGACGACATGCGCTTTCTCCAGCAGCGTCTCGGCCTCCTCGCGCGCCAGCCCTGGCAGATCAACGACCAAATCGACAGCGATCGTAAAGCCCTCACCGTCATCGCGTTTGCCGAGTGAGACCGTTGCCGTGACCTTAGTCTCGGCTGGCACGCTCACGCCGGTCTGCCCACCCACAAACTGCATAGCGCCTAAAAAACAGGCGGAATACCCACAAGCGAAAAGCTGCTCGGGGTTGGTGCCGTCCCCGCCCGGGCCACCCAGCTCCTTTGGTGGAGTGAGTTTGACATCAAGCGAGCCATCGGCGATGCGGGCATGGCCGTCGCGGCCGCCGGTGGAAGTGCCGGTGGTTTTGTACATAACTTCCATGGTTCAACTCCTTGATTAGTGTTTGTGATTGCGGGATCACCATACACGGGAGCGGTAACCGGTTACCATGCTTACGCATGGCGTATGCCCGCATGGTAGCGACAGGTTTCGTCGCTCGGTAGGGATAGACTGTTAGTAGCAGGATGCGATCAGGGGAGCAGATGTGATGACAGCAGCGGGGTTTCGCCCGGGGTTTCTTGTCATCCACGGCAATCGGGCCGAGGATCTGCGCGATCTACTGCTGCGCTGGATGGCGCATTACCCGCCGGCACCGCTTGAGCGGGATCTGGTGATTACCCAGAGCAACGGCATCGCGCAGTGGCTGAACTTTTCGTTGGCCGCGCAGGATGAGACGGGCCTTGGCATTGCCGCCGGCATAGAGATGGCCCTGCCTGCGCGCTTCCTTTGGCGTTGTTACCGCTCGGTACTGGGCACCGAGCGTGTGCCAGAGGTCTCCCCGCTCGATAAGGATCGGCTGGTCTGGCGGCTGATGCGTCTGTTGCCGGCGCTTAGGAATCAACCCGGTTATGAACCGCTGGCGCGCTTCCTCGAGGAGGACGCCGACCGTCGACGGCATCTGCAGCTTGCCCAGCGCCTGGCCGATCTCTACGACCAGTATCAGGTTTATCGCGCCGACTGGCTTGATGCCTGGGCTGATGGGCGTGAAGTGCTGCCGGACGCCCGCGGCGGTGAACGCCCGCTTGCCGAGAATCGCTGGCAGGCGCTGCTTTGGCAGGCCATTCTGACCGATATTGAGAAGGATCCAGATATCGGCCCGGGTCTTGCCGGTGCCGGTCGTGCAGCCGTGCATCAGGCATTTTTGCAAGCCGCACAAAACAAGGATGCCGAGGACCGTCCGAAGGGTTTGCCGCGCCGGGTGTTCGTCTTTGGTCTTTCTAATCTGCCAGCGCAGTCGCTGGAAGTCCTCGGCGCGGTTGCCCGCTGGTGTCAGGTGATCCTTTGTGTACAGAACCCTTGTCAGTATCACTGGGCGGATATCATTGAAGGGCGTGATCTGGCTCGATTTAGCGCGATCCGGCATTCGCAGCGCGAGGGGATGCGGGCCTACCCCGATGCGGAGAACTTGCACCAGCATGCCCATCCGCTGTTAGCGGCTTGGGGGCGGCAGGGCCGGGATTTTATGGCCTTGCTCTCTGCTTATGATGACCCGGCTACGCGTCAGGCCCAGCTGCCGGCATTGCAGGCGATCGGCCAGGCAGTGGATGTCTTTGTCTCGCCGGGTGGCAGGACGTTACTTCAACAGCTTCAGGACGACATCCTCGCCCTACGTCCGCTTGCCGAGACTCGCGCGCACTGGCCCGCCGTCGATCCGGCGCAGGATCATTCCCTGCGTTTTCACTTAGCGCATAGCCCGCAGCGTGAAGTGGAGATTTTGCATGACCGGCTGCTCGCGGCACTGGAGGCCGATGACAGTCTGCAGCCGCGGGACTGCCTGGTGATGGTCCCGGATATTGCCACCTATGCACCGCATATCGAGGCGGTATTTGGGCTGCATTCCACGGCTGATCGTCGCGCCCTTCCCTTTAGCATTGCCGATCAAGGCCAGCGCGACCGTGAGCCAATCATTCAGGCCGTGGAGCAGCTGCTGCGCCTAGGGCAGTCACGGCTCTCGGTTAGCGAGCTGCTGGATCTGCTGGAGGTGCCTGCGCTGCGTCGCCGCTTTGGCATTGAAGAGCCCGATATCCCACGACTGCATCGTTGGGTGGCTCGGGCCAATGTGCGCTGGGGCTTGCACGAGGCACATGCAGTGGCTCTGGGGCTGCCGGCAGAGGCGCCCTTGCGGCATACCTGGCGGCATGGGTTGCGTCGTCTGCTGCTGGGCTATGCCACCGGCAGCGAAGCGGAGGCCTGGCAGGACATTGAACCAGAGGGCGAGGTCGGTGGGCTGGAAGCCGCCTTGCTTGGCCCGCTGGAGGCCCTGCTTAGCCAGCTAGAGTCGATGTGGATGGCACAGCAAAGCTCGGCCACTGTGGCGGAGTGGGTTAGCTACTGGCGGCAGTGGTTAGCCGACTGCTTTGCACCGGAGTCACGCCGTGAGCAGGCCGCCATGCTGGCGCTGGAGACTGCTCTGCGAGACTGGCTGGAGGCCGCTGAATCCGCCGGCTTTAGTGATCCGCTGCCAGCCACGGTGGTTGCGGATGCTTGGATGCCAAGACTGGATGAACAGGGCCTCTCGCAGCGATTTTTTGCCGGTGCGGTCACGTTTGCCACGCTCATGCCGATGCGGGCGATTCCATTTCGGTTTGTCGCGCTGCTGGGTATGAATGATGGGGATTATCCTCGAGCCCGTGCTTTCCCGGATTTTGATTTAATGCGCGCCGACTATCGCCCCGGTGACCGGTCGCGGCGCGAGGACGATCGTTATCTTTTTCTTGAAGCCCTGCTCTCGGCGCGTGAGCACCTGCATTGCTCCTGGGTGGGTCATAGCGTGACTGACAACAGTCCCCGGCCGCCATCGGTACTCGTTGGCCAGCTGCGTGATCATCTGGCAGCGGGCTGGCGTCTTGCCGGCGATAATAGCCCCAAAACTGGTGCGGTGCTGCTTGAGGCGCTCACCACCGAGCATCCGCTGCAGCCGTTTAGTCAGCTCTACTTTCGCGATGCGCCCGCTACCGGTTTGGATGGGTTTTTTACCTATGCGCGTGAGTGGCGTCCCGATACCGCCCAGACGTCACCTCGTCCAGTGACGGCGGTGGCCAACGCCGAACCACTGCCGGCGCCGCCCCAACGGTTGCTGCTCGATCTGGCTGGCCTGCAGCGGTTTTTGCGTGACCCCGCCCGTGTTTTCTTTGAGGACCGCCTGGGAGTGGTGCTGAATCAGCGCTTGGATGCTATCGACAATGAAGAGGCCTTCGCCCTGGATGGACTCGAGCATTGGCGCCTGACGCAGGCGCTGCTCGAAGCGCCGGAGTCGTATGACGTGGCCCTGGCCAGAGCAATCCGTCGTGGTGATGTGCCGGCCGCTGGCGTCGGGCGGGTACAAGCCGAGCAAATTGGTGAAGCGGTAGAGGCCGTACTGATCCGGCGGGATGAATTATTTGCGCAATGGCCGCAGGCGCAGCCGGCGCGCTGGGTGGATTATCCGGCTGATGATCCACAGCTACAGGGTCTGCTGGACCGCTGCCGGGCGACGAATGATGACGGGCCTTTGCTGCAGTGGTGTTTTGAGCCCGGCAAGCTCAATGACAAAGGGCTTTGCCGACATCGATTGGTGGGGCCTTGGCTTTCGCATCTACTGGCGAATGCCGTGATCGGCCCAACACAAACTCGGGTGCTCTCCCCATCGGGCGAGGCCATGCTTATCGACCTACCCGGCGACACGGCAGGCACTTATTTGAATACCTTGCTTAATTGGTATCAGCAGGGCTTGACGCGAACCGTTACCCCTCGCGCCCCGAACGGCTTTTGCCTGGCTGGCCAAAGAGCGGCATGCGGATGCCGAGAAGACCTATTTGGGCGATGACTACAACCCCGGTGAGTTCATGCGCAGTCCTTACTTGGCCCGCGCTTACCCCAGCTATGCGGCACTCATTGAAAGCGGCGAGTTCATCACACTGGCAAAGCAGCTCTTCGGCCCGCTTCAGGCGGCGGCTCAGTTAGTGAAGGAGGATAAGCCGTGACGGCCGCGCTCAATCCTCTGACATTTCCGCTCGCTGGTAGCCAGCTCATCGAAGCGAGTGCCGGGACGGGCAAGACAACGGCCATTACCAACCTGTATCTGCGGCTTGTCCTTGGCCATGGCAGTGAGCCGCTGCTGCCTGACCGCATCTTGGTGGTCACCTTTACCGAGGCCGCCACGCAGGAGCTGCGCGATCGTATTCGCACACGGCTGGCGCAGGCCGCTCAGGCTTTTCGGGAGCCAACGGATACCGATGAATTCCTCACAGCGCTTCGGGGCGAGTATGCCGCCGATGAGCACCTCCAACAGGCCAGAAAGCTTGAGCTGGCCGCCGAGTGGATGGATGAGGCGGCGGTTTTCACCATCCACGGCTGGGCTTGGCGGATGCTGCGCGAACACGCCTTTGCCAGTGATTCGTTGTTTGAACAGCAGTTAGTCACCGACACCGGCCCACGGCTTGCCGAGGCGACCCGCGACTACTGGCGCGCCTATATCGCCGGGCTTGATTCGGTCACCGCGCAGTGGCTCGCCAGCTGGTGTTCACATCCGGATGCGCTGCAGCGACAGGTGCGCCCGCTCCTCTCTCGGCCGTCGGCATTGGCCGCCGCCCAGTCGCCAGCGTCTGCGTTAACCGAGGCTGTCCAGCGCCACCAGAATTGGCTGACGGCGCTAAAAGCCAAACCTTGGGGTGAGTGGATTGCCGAGTTTCTAACCGCTTTTGACGCGGCGGATGCCGAGGATGCTTTTAATCGGAAAACATTGAGACCCAGCGATGTGAAGCGCTGGCTGCAGCAGCTTGAGGCCTGGCAGGCCGACCCGGAGGCCGGCGAGCTAAACCTCCGCACAGGCTGGGAGCGCTTAACCCCGGCCCACATCAAAGCCGCCTGGAAGAAGGACGACAACGGCTATACCGCGCTTAGCGATTGCGCGCTCATCGCAGAGCTACCCGCACTCAAAGCCGAGCTCGATAACCCACCGGATGACGGGCGCAGTGCCGTCCTCGCCCAAGCTGCCGAGTGGATTGGCGAGCGTTTTCAGGCCGCACAGATTCAGCATGCGGAACTGGGTTTTGATGACCTGCTCACGCGGCTGGACCAAGCACTGCAAGGGCCGGGTGCTGCAGCCTTGTCCGGGATGATCCGCCGTCAGTACCCCGTGGTGCTGATTGACGAGTTTCAGGACACCGACCCTACGCAGTATCGGATTTTTGACGCTGTCTATGACATTGCCAGTAACCATGCCGAGACCGCGGTGGTGATGATCGGTGACCCCAAGCAGGCGATTTACGCGTTTCGCGGCGCCGATATTCACACGTACCTAAAGGCCCGGTCGGCCTGCGCCGGACGTTTGCATACCTTGGTGCGCAATTACCGGGCGGCGGCGGCTATGGTCGAGGGGGTCAACCGTCTGTTTGCACCGGCCGAGGCCAACACCGGGCGTGGCGCATTTCGTTTCCGCGACGCCCAGCAAAACCCGCTGCCTTTTGAGCCGGCCACAGCCGCCGGGCGTGATGAGGTGTTTGTGGCAGATGGCATGGCGTTGGATGATGCTGAGCGCCCCGCCCTGCAGCTCTGGCAGGAGGCCACACTGGATGATGCCAAGGGCGTACCGGGCATCACCGAGGAACGTCAGGCCATTGCGGAATCCTTTGCCAGTCGTATCGTTGCCCTGCTTAATGCCGCGGCTCGTGGAGAGGCCGGTTTTCGTGATGCCGCCGGCGCGCTGCGGCCGCTGACACCGGGTGATGTCGCGGTTTTGGTGAATAAGCGCGACGAGGCTGAGCTGATTCGGACGGCCATGCGTCGGCGTGGACTGCGCAGCGTTTATCTTTCTGACAGGGACTCAGTCTATGCCGCCCCGCAGGCCGCCGAGATGGCGCTTTGGCTGCAGGCTGCCGCTGAGCCCGATCACGTCACGGCGGTTCGCAGCGCGCTTGCCACCGCCAGCATCGGGCTCTCGGTTGCCGAGCTGGATCGATTGAGCAGCGATGAGTCCGCCGTTGAGCGGCGTATTGAGCAGTTCCGTGGTTATCGCGATGACTGGCAGCGCCGCGGCGTGCTGCCTATGATTCGCAAGCTGTTGGATGATTTCTCTATCCCGGCACGACTGCTTGCTGATGAAACTCAGGGCGAGCGAGCCCTTACCGACATCCTGCATATTGCCGAGCTTCTGCAGCAGGCCAGCCGCGCCCTTGAGGGCGAGCATGCCTTGCTCCGTTATCTCCTTGAGCAGTTGCAGGCCGAGGCCGAAGGCACGGCAGCGGAAGTCCCGCAGATCCGGCTCGAGAGCGATGCGCAGCTGGTTCAAGTGGTTACCGTGCACAAATCCAAAGGCTTGCAGTACCCGTTGGTCTTCGTCCCGTTTGCCGCCGATGCCAAGAAAGCCAGCGTGAAGAACGGAAAAATCCTGCGCTGGCATGATGAGCAGGGCCGGTTGCGCCTAAGTGCCACGGACGGGCCGCGAGCACTGGCAGCCGCTGAGGAGGCGCGCCTTGCCGAGGATCTGCGCAAGCTTTATGTGGCGGTGACGCGGGCGCAGTTCGCCACCTTTGTTGGTGTCGCACCGCGCAAGCGGTTGGCCGACAGTGCGCTTGGCTATTTGCTCTCGGCGCTGCCCGCGGATGCGAAGTCCCTCATCGAACCGGCCCCTGCCATCACTGCCGAGGTTTTGCAGACTCCCACCGAGCCCGTTGCCGAGTTGACGGCTCGGCGCTACGGCGGAAAGCGACGCCCTGCTTGGTGGATTGCGAGTTACTCCGGACTGCGTGACCGTCGCGGCGGGCTTGCCATCGAATCCGCATCCCGCGAGACCATGGTGCTTGAAGATGAAGCCGCCATTGAGTCACCGAGCACGGCTACGGCGGTGGATACCGATTCTGCTCATCCGTTTATTCATGAATTCCCGCCGGGGCCCGCCAGCGGCAGTTTTCTGCATGATTGCTTGGAATGGGCTTGTGCTCGCGGGTTTCGGGCGTTGGTAGCGGATCCCGCGCCGTTGCGCGATCAAGTGGCTCGGCGCTGCCAAGTGCGGGGCTGGGAGCGTGATATCGAGCCGTTAACCGACTGGCTGCTGCGGATATTGCAAACGCCCCTGCCCTTGCTAGGAGTGCCCGAGGGGCCAGCGATGCCGCTCTGCGAGGCGGAAGCGACCAGCCCGGAGCTGGAGTTCACCCTAGGTGTTAGCCGCGCCGATATTCAGCAGGTTGATCAGCTCATCACCACCCACACCCTCGATGGTCTGCCGCGGCCTGCCATCGCGCCGGGCCAGCTCAACGGCATGCTCAAAGGCTTTGTCGATCTGGTGTTCCTGCATCAAGGCCGCTACTACGTGGCCGATTACAAATCGAATGCGCTGGGTGAGTGTGATGCCGACTACACCCATGAGCTGATGCGGGGTGCGATTCTGCGCGGCCGTTATGACCTGCAGTACAGCCTGTATCTGCTTGCCCTGCATCGGCTGCTGTCGGTGCGCCTGCCCGATTACGACTACGACCAGCACATTGGTGGCGCGCTTTCGATCTTTTTGCGCGGTATCGATGGC
This sequence comes from Spiribacter sp., assembly GCA_965243155.1. Lineage (GTDB taxonomy): Bacteria > Pseudomonadota > Gammaproteobacteria > Nitrococcales > Nitrococcaceae > Spiribacter. The sequence continues at coordinate 125,181 of CBDEUE010000007.1, forward strand.
CCGCAGGCCGGTGTGCATGCCGAGCGCCCACCGCGGGCCTTCATTGAGGCCCTCGACCAGGAGTTTCGGCCATGAATGCCACGGCTGATGCGCTGGCTGTTGTTGAGCAGTGGACCAAGGCAGAGTGGCTGCGTCCGCTGGATGCGGCCTTCGTGCGTTTTCTGGCCGATGAATGCCCGGATGCACCGCCTGCGCTGCTGATCGCCGCGGCCCTTGCCAGTCATCAGTTGGGTCGCGGGCATGTCTGCCTGGATATTGCCGCGACGCTCGCCGACCCAAGCGCTGCGCTGTCTCTGCCGCCGCCGGATCGGATGCGGGCGGAGACGCCAGAGCCGTCCGCCCTGCCGCCCGAACCGGCCGATGTGCTCGCGGGCTTAACCGCCGACAACTGGATCGAAGCCCTGCAGCATCCAGCACTAATCGCGCCAGGTGCTGGGTCGACGCCACTGGTACTGGAGCAGGGCCGGCTTTATTTACGTCGTTACTGGCAGTTTGAATGCGATGTGGCCGCGGCCATTAATGCGCGTCTGGAGCCATTGCCGTCTCCGCTGCCGCCGGCACAGCTGCAATCGCTTTTTGCTGCACTCTTCCCCCCAACGGACACGGCCGATGAGGTGAACTGGCAGAAGATTGCCTGCGGTATTGCCCTGCGGCAGCGTTTTGCGGTGATGACCGGCGGCCCCGGCACCGGCAAAACGACGACCGTGCTGGCGCTGCTAGCTCTTTTGCAGGCCACCGCACTGGCGTCCGGCCATGCCCCGTTGCGTATTCATCTGGCTGCCCCCACCGGCAAAGCAGCCGCCCGACTGAATGAGTCGATTGCGCTGCGGATGGAGGCCCTGCCGCTTGCTGAGCTGGGTGATGCTGAGCGGATCCGCCGGGCGATTCCTGAACAGGTCACTACGCTGCATCGGTTGCTCGGCGCGGGAGGTAACCGCCGTCGTCGACATAATGCGCGGCATCCGTTGCCGGTTGATGTGTTGGTGATTGATGAGGCCTCCATGGTCGACCTAGAGATGATGGCCGCGGTGATCGATGCCCTGCCGGCGGACGCCCGACTCATTCTGTTGGGTGATCGTGATCAGCTGGCCTCGGTCGAGGCCGGGGCAGTACTGGGCGAGCTTTGTACTCGGGCCGGTGCCGGTCACTACGGGCCGCGGACCGCCGAGTGGCTGCAGCAGGCAACTGGCGAGAGGCTGCCGGACCAAATGATTGATGAGGCGGGTAGGCGGCCGGATCAGGCCATTGCCATGCTGCGTAAAAGCCATCGCTTTGCGGCTGACAGTGCTATCGGAGAGCTTGCTCGCGCGATTAATGCCGGTGAGCGGCCAGCATGGATGGCGGCAGAGTCGGCGCCTCCGGCAGGCATCACCCTGCTACAGCCTGATGCGCCAACCACTGCCGCCTGGCGGGATCATGTATTGGCCGGCTGTGCAGATACACTGCAAAAAGCCCGTTCAGGCCCAGATGAGACGGCCACAGCGGCGCAGCAGGATGCCTGGGCGGTGGAGGTGTTACAGGCCCGGCAGCAGTTTCAGGTGCTGGCTGCTTTGCGCAATGGCCCGTGGGGCGTGGCGGGGCTCAATGCGCAGATTGAGCAGTGGTTGATGGAAGCCGGATGGATCGAGGCCGATGACCCTTGGTACGTCGGCCGGCCGGTGATGATGACCCGCAATGATTATGCCCTCGGCCTCATGAACGGTGATCTTGGGATCACGCTGGATGTGGTTGAGGAGGGCGTGCGGCGCCGGCGGGTGGCCTTTGCCGATAACGAATTGGCCGGCGGTGTGCGCTGGGTGAGTCCGCTGCGACTGGCGCATGCCGAAACGGTCCACGCCATGACGGTACACAAGTCACAGGGCTCGGAATTTACCGAGGCCGCGCTGGTTCTGCCACCCGGGCGTAATCCCTTGGTGACTCGCGAGCTGCTCTACACTGGCGTCACCCGGGCCCGCGATCAGGTCACGCTGGTTCTGCCGGGCGGCTTCAGGAGTTTCGCATCGGCGTTAACTCGGCGGGTGCGCCGCGCCAGCGGACTTAATGCCCGGCTTTGGCCCGAGTAAAACGCCCCAATGAGGTCAGCACGGCAAAGAACAGAGCCGCCACACAGACGATACTCGGCCCGGTGGGCGTATCCAGATGCCAGGAGCCCCAAAGCCCGCCAGCTACCGACAGGGCACCGATACCGGCAGCACCCAGGGCCATCTGCTCGGGTGTGCGGCTAAAGGCGCGGGCCGCCGCTGCCGGGATAATGAGCAGCGCGGTAATCAGCAGTACCCCAACGACTTTAATGGCAACCGCAATAATAATGGCCAGCGCCACGGTGAGGATCAGGTTGTCCTGGCGTGGATCATGACCTTCGGCATGGGCCAGATCATCGCTAATGGTCTCTAGCAGCAGCGCTTGCCAGCGCCACAGCGTAAGCCCCAGCACCAGCAGCGAGCCACCCCAAATGATGCCAAGATCCACCCGCCCAACGGCCAGAATATCGCCAAAAAGATAGGCCATCAGATCGATGCGCACATCACTGAGAAACGATACGGCGACAAGGCCAAAGGCCAGTGCCGCATGCGCAAGCACTCCTAGAAGGGTGTCCATGGCATAGCCGCGGCCGCTCAGCAGCGTAACCAGCACAGCCATCAGGAGTGAGACGGCGAGTACACCGGCAAAGATCGATACCGATAGCGCCAGCGACAGGGCGACACCCAGCACCGCCGCATGCGCGGTGGCGGCGCCAAAAAACGCCATTCGCCGCCAGACCACAAAACAACCAAGTGGCGCAGCGGCCATGACCACCCCCAGGCCGGCCAGGCCTGCGCGCAGCATAAAATCATCCAGCATCATCCACCTCCGCCTCAGGGGCATGCGCATGATCATGCGGGTGGTGATGGGGATCATGCCGAAAGATGGCCAGCGCCTCTTCCTCGTAGCGGCCAAACAACGCGCGATACTCAGGCGCCGCGGTAACCGCCTCGGGATGGCCCTGACAGCAGATGTGATGATTCAGGCAGATCACCCGGTCGGCCGCCCGCATCACCACATGCAGATCATGGCTGACCAGCAGAATGCCGCAGTTGAGTTCATCGCGAATCTGCTCAAGCTGCCGGTAGAAATCCGCAGTACCGGTCTGATCCAGCCCCTGCGAGGCCTCATCCAGCATGAGCAGGTCAGGCTTATCCAGTAGCGCCCGAGCCATAAGGGCGCGTTGGAACTGCCCGCCAGAGAGCGCGGTCATGGCTGCCCCCGCTCGGTCGGGAATGCCCGCACGCTCGAGGGCTTCGTTGATCTGCGCCTCGCTATGTTTTCGTGGCAGGTTAAGAAAACGCCGCACCGTCAGTGGCAGCGTTGGGTCGATATGCAGTCGCTGCGGGACGTAGCCAATACGCAGCCCGTCGGCCTGCTTGACGCTGCCGGCATGCAGTTTGACCGCACCGATGAGCGCGCGCAGCAGCGTGGATTTGCCCGAGCCATTGGGGCCGACGATGGTGAGGATTTCACCGGCACGAATACTCAGGTCGACATGCTCCAGGATGCGTTGCCCACCCATGCGCACATCCAGCCCTTTGGCCTGCACTAATGGCGCTGTTTGCTCCTTCACCATGCCGTGTCTATCCGTCTGTCATTGACATTAATGTTATAGTATAACATAACAATTCATCAGCCAACGCGAAGGACAGGAGATTTCACCATGCCATCACGACGCGCCATGACTTTGACTCTACTGCTGGCGACTTTCTCCCTGCCGGCACTGGCCGCCCCCCGCGTGGGCGCGGATATTACACCCGTTCACTCGCTGGTGGCACAGGTGATGACGGGCGTGGGAGAACCTGCACTGGTCATACAGCGCGGTGCTTCGCCGCATAGCTATGCGTTGCGTCCATCAGAGGCTGCTGCATTAGAGCAGGCCGATGTGGTGTTCTGGATGGGCGAGGAACTCACGCCTTGGCTGGATCGAGCCCTGGAAAATCTGGCGCCGGAGGCCGAATCGGTCGCCTTGCTGCATGCCGATGCAACCATTCGTTATGCCTTTCGTGACCGGGTGATAAATGAGGCCGCCGATCATCATGACGGCCACGAGCATGACCACGACCATGCCCATGACGGCATCGACCCCCATGCCTGGCTCGATCCGGTGAATGCCCAGTACTGGCTGGATGTCATCGCGGCCACCCTCTCAGCAGAGGATCCGGCCAATGCCGACACCTACCGGGCGAATGCCGCGGCTGCCCAGGCCGATATGGATGCCCTCATTAACGAGACCGAAGCGGCATTGTTACCGGTGCGCGCGGTCCCCTTTATCGTCTTCCACGATGCCTATCAGTATCTCGAGCGGCGTTTTGATCTGAACACCGTCGGTGCCATTTCGCTGTCTGATGCCCGCGATCCGGGGCCCGCGCGAATCGCGCAGATTCAGGCGATCGTGGCCGAGTATGATGCGCGCTGTGTGTTTGCCGAGCCGCAGTTCAATCCCGATTTGGTCGAGACCGTGCTCAATGGCACCAATGCCGATACGGGGGTGATTGACCCGCTCGGCAGCGATATTGAAGCGGGTGCGGATTTTTACGCCAACTGGATGCGTGCGCTAACCAAAAGCCTCACGGCTTGCCTGGGGTCATCTTAAGCGTCTTTATTGTCACCCAATCACCGCCGCGGCCGCGCTAGACTAGGGTTATGACACATATCAATTTCCGAGATCTGCGCTATCTGGTGGCCGTGGCCGACCACCAACATTTTGGCCGGGCGGCGGCGGCCTGTTTTGTCAGCCAACCAACGCTGAGCACGCAGATTAAAAAGCTCGAGGAATATCTCGAGATTCAGTTGGTGGAGCGCACCAGCAAAAAGGTGATTATCACGCCCATTGGCCGGATGATCGCCGAGCGTGCCCGCCAGGTGCTCAATGAGGTAGACGATCTGGTGAATGTCGCCCGCGCCGCGGGGGACCCGATGAGCGGCGAACTGCGGCTGGGCATCATCCCAACGCTTGGCCCTTATCTCATTCCCGATCTCTTTCCGGTGCTGCGCGAGCGCTATCCCAAGCTGCGCGTGCTGCTGCATGAGGAACGCACACGCGGACTGACCGATCGACTGCTTGAGGGCAGCTTGGATGCCGCGATAATGGGGGTGCCGATTGCCGATGAAGGCCTGATCGCCCAGCCGCTTTTCGAAGAGCCTTTTGTCGTCGCCCTGCCCGCCGAACATGCGCTGGCAAGTGAATCGCGCATTAAACGCGAGGCACTCGACGCCGCGCCGATGTTATTGCTCGAAGAAGGCCACTGCATGCGGGATCAGGCGCTTGATTTCTGCTCACGTGTTGGTGCCCAGCAGCAACAGGATTTTCGCGCCACCAGCCTAGAGACCCTGCGTCAGATGGTGGCAACGGGCGCGGGCATTACGCTGCTGCCCAAGCTGGCTGTTGAGCCCTGCAGCTCACAGCCCGAGGGGCTGGTGGTGCGTCCGTTTGCTGGCGAACCGCCGGTCCGCGAGCTTGCCATTTACCGACGCCGCGGCTGTGCCCGCGAGCCGGTGGTCAGCGCACTTGCCTCGCTCATCCAAGCGCTGCCTTGTGTGGAGGCTTTAACGGTCGGTGACTGATCGGCCCCGCTGATATACTCCGCGGGTATGGATGTCTCTGATCTCATCGACCCATTAAACCCGGCCCAGCGCGAGGCCGTTGCCGCCCCGCTCGGCCATGCACTGGTATTAGCCGGTGCCGGCAGCGGCAAAACCCGCGTCCTCACTCATCGCGCTGCCTGGCTGGTGCGGGTTGAAAACGCGACTCCCTTCCACCTGCTGGCCGTCACCTTTACCAATAAGGCCGCCGCCGAGATGCGCGGGCGGATTGAACAGCTGCTGGGCATTTCCGGGTCGGGCATGTGGGTGGGCACCTTCCATGGCCTAAGCCATCGCCTGCTGCGCATGCACTACACCGAGGCCGGTCTGCCGCAGGGTTTTCAGATCCTCGATAGCGAAGACCAACGCCGGCTAGTTAAGCGGGTGATGCGCGATCTTGAGGTGGATGAAAACCGCTGGCCCGTTCGGCAGATGCAGGGCTTTATCAATGCCCGCAAGGATGCCGGTGAGCGCCCGGATGATCTGGATGGCAGCGACCCATACACCGGGCCCATGGTGCAGATTTACGCGGCGTACGAGGCCGCCTGCCGCAGCGCTGGGGTGGTCGATTTTGCCGAGCTCATGCTGCGCACCGTCGAGATGCTGCAGAACCATTTGGAGCTGCTTTCTCACTATCGTCGGCGTTTTCGTCATGTGCTGGTCGATGAGTTTCAGGACACCAACGGTATTCAGTACGAGTGGCTCAAACTGCTGGCCGGCCCCGAGGCCGATGTCTTTATTGTTGGTGATGATGACCAGTCGATTTATGGCTGGCGCGGGGCCCGGGTGGAGAACCTCGAGCGCTTTCGCAAGGACTACAGCGACACCCGTGTGATGCGCCTGGAGCAGAATTATCGCTCCACGGCGACCATCCTAGAGGCGGCGAACACCCTCATTGCCCAGAACAGTGACCGGCTCGGCAAAAACCTTTGGACCGAGGGTGAGCAGGGCGAGCCGATTGCGCTTTATGCCGCATTTAATGAGCAGGACGAAGCGCGTTTTGTGATTGAGCGGCTGCAGAAGCTCATCGAAGAACAGGGCCTTGCCCGCAGTGAGGTAGCCATTCTGTATCGTTCCAATGCGCAGTCGCGAACCTTTGAAGAGGCACTGCTGGCCCGACGTATTCCCTATCGCGTCTACGGCGGGTTGCGCTTTTTTGAACGCGCGGAGATTAAGGACGCGCTGGCCTATCTGCGACTGATTGCCAACCGGGACGATAGTGCGGCTTTTGAACGGGTCATTAATACGCCCACCCGTGGTATCGGCACCCGCACCCTCGAGGCCATTCGTCTGGCGGCGCGGGAGCAGGATGTCAGCCTCTGGCGCGCCGCGCGCGGGTTGGTTGATCACTCGGGCGCCCTGCCGGCCCGGGCGGCCAACGCATTGGCGGCATTTTTAACACTCATCGACACCCTGGCCGCCGAAACGGCCGAGTCCGATCTGCCCGACCGGCTCGAGACCGTGCTCGAGCGCAGTGGGCTGCGGGCGCATGTGGCCAAAGACCGCTCCGAGCGCGCTCAGGACAAGCTTGAGAACCTGGATGAGCTGATTACCGCCGCACGCAGCTTCGAGTTAGACGGCGAGATCGATGAGGGCATGGACATCATGACGGCCTTTCTGGCCCATGCCGCCCTCGAAGCTGGCGAAGGCCAAGCTGGCGCCTGGGAAGACTGCGTGCAGCTGATGACGCTGCACTCGGCCAAAGGCCTAGAGTTCCCAGTGGTCTTTTTGGTGGGCCTTGAGGAAGGACTTTTCCCGCATCGCATGTCAGTTGAAGAGCCCGGTCGGCTGGAAGAAGAAAGGCGGTTGGCCTATGTGGGCATCACCCGGGCCCGACAACGCCTGATTATCACCTACGCCGAGCGCCGTCGCCTGCACGGCCGCGATGAATTTGGCATTGCCTCGCGCTTTATTCGCGAACTGCCGACCACCCTCATCGATGAGGTGCGGGCACGGTTTTCGGTCACAGGCCCCGGCGCCACCTCACCCTCAATGCCAAGCGAGACGGAATACAACTTGGGTGATCGCGTCCGCCACAGCCGCTTTGGCGATGGCGTGGTGCTTGACTGCGAGGGCGCCGGCCCCAACGCCCGCATCCAAGTGAACTTTGATGATGTCGGGGCGAAGTGGCTGGTGGCGGCTTACGCCAATTTAGAGCGGGCGTGATAACCCGCTACAGATCCAGCATCACCTCGCGTTCTTCCGAAGACGGCTCAAAATCGCGGTTGGGGTAATGCGCGTAAATGGCCGCCACAGCGGCCTCGGGGTCATCGAGGATTTTAAATAGCGATAAATCTGCCTCGTCGGCATAGCCGCGGGCGATCATCTGCTGCTCCAGCCACTGCGCCAGGCCATTCCAAAAATCGCTGCCCATTAGGATCACCGGGATGCGCCGAGTTTTGCCGGTTTGAATCAGCGTGAGTATTTCGGCCAGTTCATCCAACGTGCCAAGCCCGCCCGGGAACACCACGTAGGCGCAGGCGTATTTCACAAACATCACCTTGCGGGCAAAGAAATGCCGGAACTGCAGCGAAACCTCCTGGTGAGCATTCGGTATTTGTTCGCGCGGCAGCTCAATATTCAGGCCAATGCTGGCGCCGCTGCCGTCACGGGCACCCTCATTGGCTGCTGCCATGACGCCCGGGCCACCGCCGCTGATCACCGAAAAACCATGACCAGAAAGCAGCTGCGCGGTCTTTTTGGCCTTGGCATACCACGGGTCCTCCGGGCCGATGCGTGAGGAGCCAAAAAAGCTCACCGAAGGCCCAATCGGCGAGAGCCGCTCAAAGCCCTCCACAAACTCCGCCATGATCTGGAAGATGCGCCAGGATTCGCGGGTCATTAGCACCGCATCTTCACCGGGGCGCGGGGTAGGGTTTTTGTTCATGCTTTTTCATCCGGTGTCCGTAGTCAGCCCCATTCTGTCATGACTGACTGTCACCGCCGCAGTCCCGACGGGTATCATCAGGGCCATCGCCTACAAGGAACTCATCATGACTGATCCCGACAAACAGCTCTTGCTCGTCGATGGCTCGTCCTATCTCTACCGCGCCTATCACGCCCTGCCGCCGCTCACGAACCCCGCCGGGGAGCCAACCGGTGCCATCTATGGCGTGATTAGCATGCTGCGTCGGCTGATTCAGGATTATCAGCCCGTCCATATGGGCGTGGTGTTTGATGCCCCGGGTAAGACCTTTCGCGACGAGCTTTTTGCCGAGTACAAGGCCAATCGCCCTCCCATGCCCGATGATCTGCGCGCCCAGATTAAGCCGCTGAAGCAGGTGGTCCAGGCCATGGGCCTGCCGCTTATCGAAATCGAGGGGGTGGAGGCCGATGATGTGATTGGCACGCTGGCTGTTCGCGGTCGCGACGCGGGGCTGACGTTGCTGATTTCCACCGGTGATAAGGACATGGCCCAGTTGGTGAATGGCGAGGTCACGCTGCTCAACACCATGTCCAACACGGTGCTAGACCGCGAAGGGGTCATTAATAAATTTGGCATCCCGCCGGAGTGCATCATCGATTACCTGGCTTTGGTCGGGGATAGCGTCGATAACATCCCCGGGGTGCCCAAGGTGGGCCCGAAAACGGCGGTGAAGTGGCTGAATCAGTACGGCTCACTCGATGGCATTCGCGAGCATGCCGATGAGATTGGCGGCAAAGTGGGCGAGAACCTGCGCGCTCACCTCGACGAGCTGGGCCTCTCGCAGCAGTTGGCCACGATTCACTGCGATGTTGATCTGCCCATCAAGCCGCTGGATATCCGCCTGGCCGAGCCCGACCGCGAGGCATTAATCAGTCATTTCAAGCATTTGGGCTTTAATACCTGGCTGAGAGAGGTCAGTGGGGATGATCCAGCCAACGCGCCAGCCGATGCCGCCATGGGCCGTCACAACGCCGACTGCCCGGATGCCGATTATCAGTGCATTCAAACCGAGGAAGCATTGGATGACTGGCTGCAGCGCCTCGCCGCGGCCGAGCTCTTTGCTTTTGATCTGGAAACCGACAGTCTCGATTATATGCAGGCGCGCATCGTTGGCGTGTCATTCGCGGTGAAAACCGGCGAAGCGGCCTACCTACCGCTCGCGCATACCGGCCCGGATCAGCCTGAGCAGCTTGATCGCGAGGCCACACTGCAGCGTCTGAAGCCGTTATTGGAAGACGCCGATCAGCTCAAGGTGGGGCAGAACCTAAAATACGATATGAGTGTGCTGGCCAATGACGGCATCACCCTGCGTGGGGTGGCGCATGACACCATGCTTGAGTCGTACTGCCTGGATGCCACCGCGTCGCGCCACGATATGAACTCATTGGCCGGCAAATATCTCAACTACGAGCCGATCTCTTACGAGGCGGTGGCCGGCAAGGGCGCGAAGCAGATTACGTTTGATCAGGTGGCGCTGGAGCAGGCGGTTGACTACGCCGCCGAGGATGCCGACGTGACCCTCCAGCTGCATGAGGCGATCTGGCCACAGCTCAAAGACCTGGAAGGCCCGCGTAAGGTCTATGAAAGCATTGAAATGCCGTTGGTCTCGGTGCTCTCGCGCATGGAGCGCACCGGGGTGCGGGTTGATGCCGGCCTGCTCCGTCAGCAAAGCCAAGAGCTGGCCGAGACCATGCAGTCGCTGGAGGCAAAGGCCCATGAAAGTGCCGGCGGCGCCTTTAACTTAGGCTCGCCTAAGCAGATTCAGGAAATCCTCTACGAGCGCCAAGGCCTGCCAGTCCTCTCGAAAACCCCCAAGGGCGCGCCGTCAACGGCGGAGTCTGTTCTCGAAGAACTTGCCGCTCAGGGCCATGAGCTGCCGCAGCTTATTCTCGACTACCGCGGTGTCTCCAAGCTGCGTTCTACCTATACCGAGAAGCTGCCGGGGCTCATTAACCCGCACACCGGCCGGGTGCATACCTCTTATCATCAGGCGGTGGCGGCGACTGGCCGGCTCTCGTCATCCGATCCCAACCTGCAGAACATCCCCGTGCGCAGCCCGGAGGGACGGCGCATCCGCCGGGCCTTTATCCCGGCCGATGGCCATGTCTTGCTGGCGGCGGACTACTCGCAGGTAGAGCTTCGAATTATGGCGCATCTCTCCGGTGATGAGGGCCTGAAAAAAGCCTTTGCCGCCGGTGAAGATATTCATGCCGCCACCGCGGCCGAGGTCTTTGGCGGCAAGCCCGCCGAGGTCACGGCAGACCAGCGCCGGGCAGCCAAGGCAATTAACTTTGGGCTGATTTATGGCATGTCGGCCTGGGGTCTGGCCCGGCAGCTGGGGATTGAGCGCGGTGAGGCGCAGGAATATGTCGATCGCTACTTCGAGCGCTATCCCGGCGTGCGTGCCTTCATGGACAACACCCGAGCCAGTGCGCATGACAAAGGCTATGTGGAGACGGTTTTTGGCCGCCGGTTATATCTGCCCGAGATTAATAGCCGCAATAATCAGCGCCGGCAGTATGCCGAGCGCACGGCCATTAACGCCCCTATGCAGGGGACCGCAGCAGACATCATCAAGCGCGCCATGATTGCGGTCGATGATTGGATTGGCCGCGAATCACCCGAGGTGGCGCTCGTTATGCAGGTTCACGATGAATTGGTGCTGGAAGTGCCCACCGGAACTGAGGACTCAGTGGCCGAAAAAATCCGTAGCTTTATGGCCGATGCCGCTGAGCTTGCGGTGCCGTTGGAGGTGGAAATTGGGGTGGGTGAAAACTGGGAGACGGCTCACTGAACTTTGCCGCGAGGGGTGCTGTCACAGTAACTGCGCCAGTGCCCGGCGCGGCCCGCTTCTCCCTCCCTTATTAGCGGGCCAGGGGAGTCGGTTTTGCCCCCAAGACCGGCTCCCGCGGTCCCCGAAGTCCACACCCCATGGGCTTCGGGGTTTTTTTTTGTCCCAAGGTTTACGCCTCCAACCAGCGATCAAGCTGAGCGCGCGCCTCATCCACGCCCAGGCGGGTTTGCGCAGAGAACAACTGCACGCTCGCACCGCTGCAAAGCTTCGCCGCTTTGGGGCGGACCGATTGCAGTGTGTTTCCGGCGGGGCCACGTTTGAGCTTATCCGCCTTGCTTAGCAGGATATGCGCGGGTAATTCGGCGGCTGCACACCAACGCAGCATCTGTTCATCCAATGGGCCCAGCGGATGACGGATATCCATAATCAACACCAGCCCGCGCAGACTCTCGCGGGTCTCGAGATAGCGTGGTAGTGCCTTTTGCCAGTGAGCACGCATGGCAGGCGGCGCCTTGGCATAGCCATAGCCGGGTAGATCAATCAGCCGTTGTTCATTTTCCGTCGCTCCCACCGGGAAAACATTAATCTGTTGCGTCCGCCCAGGGGTCTTGCTCACTCGGGCTAGCTGCTTTTGATCGGTAATGGCGTTGAGTGCGCTGGACTTACCGGCATTGGAGCGTCCGGCAAAGGCCACCTCATGGCCAATATCGGCGGGCAGCGTCTCCGGATCGGGGGCTGAGAGAAGAAAATTTGTCTGACGGTAGTCAAGTGACATGCGCTGATAGCCCCTTTTGAAATTGACCAACCACGGGGTCGTTGGTATAAACCCCTTCGATTGTACCCAAGAGTTCTTATTACCATGATCGCAAAATTGATCCCGGCGCTTGTCGCGCTTCTCGCACTCGGCTCTACCGCCTCGGCACAGCTTGAGAACGCCGACCCGATGCGCGGTGAGGGTGCCGCCATGGTTTGTGCGGCCTGCCACGGTGCCGATGGCAACAGCGCCATCCCCAATTATCCGAATTTGGCTGGTCAGCATGCCGACTACATCTACGAGCAGCTGCAGTTCTACAAATCCGGTGAGCGGGCCAATGCGATCATGCTGGGACAGGCTGCTGGCCTCGATGAGCAGACCATGGCGGATTTGGCAGCCTACTACGCCACGCTCGAATCCGAGATTGGCGAGACGCCCGAAGAGCTGCTCGCCACCGGCCGTGCGATTTACATGGGTGGTATTGCCGAGAAAGGCGTCCCGGCTTGCGTGAGCTGTCACGGTCCGGGCGGTATGGGCATCCCAAGCACCGGTTACCCGCGCCTGAGTGGCCAGAAAACCCAGTACACCATTGAGCAGCTTCAGCTCTATCGCTCGGGTGAGCGTTCAGGCTACGGCCAGGCCGAGGTTATGAACGATATCGCCAGCAACCTCACCGATGAGGAAATGCAGGCAGTGGCCAATTATGTGCGTGGTCTTTACCCTGCGGATGTCGCTGCACAATAGTGGCTTGATCCCGCGCAAGAATTAATTTGCCTGCTTGTGGTCAATTGAGTAGCCCGAAAGGGTGACTCTGACTGATCGAGGACAACGGCAAGACCATGGCCCAGAGCGCTGCTACCATCGCTGCTAGTGAGACCCGCCCACAGGGCCGGCCCCGCCGTAGTCTGACGGCGGTTTGGCTTGAGTTTTTGGGGTCGATGAACCTGGCGATCAGCCTGTTGGTGGTGGTCAGCATTGCTTCGATCATCGGCACCGTGCTGCCGCAGAACCAGGCCTACACCGAATACCTCATTCAGTTTGGGCCTTTCTGGTTCGAAGTCTTTCGACTACTCAATCTCTACGATGTGTATTCCGCCTGGTGGTTTCTGGCCATCATGGGCTTTTTGGTGCTCTCTACCGGCGTCTGCGTGAGCCGGCATATCCCCGGCGTTTGGCGCGAGATCACGCGCTACCGCACGCATGTTCGCGAGAAGTCACTGACTGCGCTGTCCAATCACCGCCGTTGGCAGGCCGGCTATGATGCCGAGACCACCGAATCCGTCGCCATTGCAGCGATGAAGGGGTTTGGCTTTCGCACCCGCGCTGAGCGTCGCGGCGATGTCACGATTATTGCCGGGATGAAGGGCGCTGCCACGCGCATGGGCTATGTGCTCACGCATGTTGCGGTGGTGGTGATTGCGCTCGGCGCGCTGGCCGATGGCAATATCAACCTCAAAATTCAAGAAATGACGGGCGATCTCGCCATCGAAACCCGCGACCTGCCGCTCTCCCAGGTCCCAGGCGACAGCTGGTTGCCGGTCGACAGTGGCTCATTCCGCGGCAATGTCACCATCCCCGAGGGGGCGAATAGCGGTGTGGTGTTTTTGCAGCTGCGCGATGGCTATGTGGTGCAAGAGCTACCTTTTGAGATTTTTGTTGAAGAATTCCGCATTGAGCACTACCCCAATGGCATGCCTAGCGCCTACGAAAGCGATCTGGTCATTCACGATCCGCTACTGGACGAGCCGATTCGCCAGACCATTTCGGTGAATCATCCGCTCACGCATCGGGGACATACGATTTACCAGGCCAGCTTCACGGACGGTGGCACCGGGTTGGAGTTGACCGGTCATTTGCTGGATGGCTCGGGCACCAAGCTGCCCTTGAACGCTCGCGTGTTTGAGGATCACAACCTGCAGCTGGGCGCGGTAAGCCGGACTATGGAAATTGAAGATTTCCAGCTCTTTAATGTCGATCGCGACCCGCGTGCTGTCACTCGCACCGGCGCCCGCGATGAGTTCCGCAACGTCGGGCCCTCGTTCAATTACACGATGCGTGATGAGGCCGGTCAGGCACGGGAATTTCATACCTATATGGCCCCAATTGAGATTGAGGGCCGCTGGTATTACTTGCATGGCATGCGCAGCAACGCCGGCGAGCCGTTTCGCTATCTGCATATCCCAGCCGATGAGCGCGCCTCCATGGACACCTTCATGGCGTTTCATCAAGCGCTGCATGATCGCGCCCGCGTCGATGCTGCCGCCCTGCGGGCCGCCGACATGCTGCTCGGCCGTATGGGTATCGCTAACCCCGAGCTGGGGGAGCGCGTCGCGGGTACGGCACATAGCATGATCCAGACATTGCTCTCCGGCGGCTTTGGCGCTGTGAATGCCGAGCTTGAGGCGCGCGTGGCCGGCACCTCACGCGCTGACATGCTGCTGGAGTTCTCCCGCGCGGTGCTGCAGCGGACCATGTTCGAGATTTATTTAGAGCTGCTGGCTGCTGAACAGGGCGGTACGGTGTTTATGGTCGACCCCACCGCAGAGCAGCGGGACTTTTTTGAAGCCATGATGAACGCCGTCTCGGCTGTGGCGGAGTATGGCTCACCGATTATTTTTGAGATTGATCATTTCCAGCATCGCGAGGCGACCGGGCTGCAAATCACTTACGCCCCCGGCAAGAACATCGTCTACGCCGGCTCAGCCATGCTGGTGCTGGGAATTTTCTTGCTCTTTTATGTCTCGCAGCGCCGGATCTGGGCAATGATCATGCCGCGTGAGGGCGGCGGGACCGATCTGCTCATGGCGGGTGCTAATCAGCGTCGGCCTGAGGAGTTCGAGCAGGAATTTAAGACCATTGCCGATGCAGTCGATCGGCAGATGCAAAAAGAACGTAAGGACTAAGGAAAACAATCATGGTGGCTTCTCGCGAAGAAATGCTTCGGGAAATGCGTCAGCCCTCGCTCTGGCAGCGACTGACGCTGTCGGATTGGGCTTGGGCGGCCATTATGCTGGTGGCAACCATTGGCACCTATTATTGGCTTTGGGATGCCATGAATCGCTACGAGGTGGTGATCACCTTCTTCACCGCACTCACCATGGTTGGATTGGGCTGGCATTGGCCGGTCTCGCGTTACTACATGGCAACGGTCTGCCTGCTAAGCCTGTTTGCGATCACCCGCTATCCCGAGCTTGCCTCCGCTGAGCAGGATTTCTTTTTGAAGTATCTGCTCTCAAGTCAGTCCGCAATTATGTGGATGAGCGCGCTTTTCCCGGCGGCAACGCTGGTCTATGGCGCAGCCTTGGTCACCGGCAATGAGTTCACCGGCCGGGTGGCCACACGCATGACTTGGATCGCCGCGGCGGCCGGCTTGATCGGGCTTTTGGTGCGCTGGCATGAGACACACCTCTACGAAGGCGGCATTGGCTATATCCCGGTCAGCAACCTGTACGAAGTTTTTGTGCTCTTCGCGGTAATGACCTCACTGATTTACCTGTATTACGAGGGCGTGCACAAAACCCGCTCCATGGGCTTTTTTGTGCTGCTGATCATTACCGCTTCGGTTGGGTTCTTGCTCTGGTATCACTTCGACCGCGGGGCCTATCAGATTGAGCCGCTGGTCCCAGCGCTCAACAGCTATTGGATGAAGATCCACGTGCCGACCAACTTTGTCGGCTACGGCTGTTTTGCCATCGCGGCGATGCTGGGGGTGGCCTATCTCATTCGCGACCGGGTCTCAGACGACAGCCCTTGGGCCAAGCGTTTGCCGACGCTCAAGCAGATTGATGACGTGAGCTATCGCGCTATCGCGCTGGGCTTTGCCTTTTTCACCGTCGCCACCATTCTGGGTGCGCTGTGGGCCGCTGAGGCTTGGGGTGCCTACTGGCAGTGGGATCCAAAAGAAACCTGGGCCCTCATCGTCTGGCTGAATTACGCGGCCTGGCTGCATTTGCGCTACACCAAAGGGCTGCGCGGGCGGTTTATGGCCTGGTGGGCCGTGATTGGGCTTTTTGTCACCACGTTTGCTTTCCTTGGGGTTAACATGTTCCTCTCAGGTCTGCATTCCTACGGTGAGCTCTAAATGACGGGAAAAGCCATAACCCAACTCTTACTGATCGCGGCGGCTGTTGTGATCTCGGCAGCGGCTCAGGCCCAGCCCTATCAAGTGCTGCAGAGCCCGCAGGCCACCGAGGGTCAGGGCGTTGAAGTGCGCGAGTTCTTCTCCTACGGCTGTCCGCATTGTCATGACTTCGAGCCGGTGATTGCCGCTTGGGCCGAGGACATGGGCGATGCGGTGACCGTAGTGAAAACCCCCGTCACATTTGGCCGTGATAGCTGGCGGTTGCTGGCCCGGGCCTATTACGCCGCTGAGGCCCTTGGTATTGTCGATATCACGCATCCGGCGTTGTTCGATGCCATTCATGAGGATCGACGGGCCTTCCGCAGCCGCGAGGATGTTGCCCAGTTCTACGCCGATATTGCCGATGTCACTCAGGCCGATGTGCTGGCTGCGCTCGATTCATTCTCGGTGAACTCCGCAGTCACCCGGGCTGAGCGTGTTGTCGGCGCTTATCGCGTTATGGGTACACCGGCGGTGGGTGTCGCCGGGAAATACCTGATTGACGTGCGCGCAGCCGGCGGCCAGCAGGGCATGCTAGAGGTGGCCGAATCGCTCGTTGCCGAGGAAAGTGACAGTCGCTGAGGCCTCGATGCCATCAACCCTCCGCCTGATGAGCTTTAACATTCAGGTGGGCATTGAGACGCGCACCTACCATCAGTATTTCACCCGCGGCTGGCGTCATCTTTTGCCGGATGCTCAGCGTCTGCCTAATCTTCGCCGCATCGCGGATCTGGCCCGTGAATTTGATTTGGTGGGCCTGCAGGAGCTGGATGCGGGTAGCTTGCGCAGCGGCTTCGTCGACCAGGCGGCGTTTTTAGCCCAGGCGGGTGATTTTCCCCATTGGTATCAGCAGACCAACCGTCCCTTAGGGCGCTTTGCCCAGCACAGTAAGGGATTGCTCAGTCGACTACCGGCGCGGCAGGTTACAGAGCACCGCCTGCCGGGACGCATTCCCGGACGCGGCGCATTGATGGTGCATTTTGGCGAGGCGCCAGCCGAGCTCGTATTGGTGTTACTCCATCTGTCGCTCAGTCAGCGTGCGCGGCTGTCGCAGCTGGCGTTTGTGGCCGAGCAAATTGCCAACCAGCCACATGTCATCGTCATGGGCGATTTTAACTGCCATTCAAAAAGCCCGGAGCTGCAGTATCTCTGTGCGGAGACGGGCCTGCGCGAGCCGTTGCACGATCTGCCCACTTATCCTAGCTGGCGGCCGGCGCGCAATATTGACCATATTTTGGTCTCGCCCAGCCTGACGGTGGAGTCGGCCGAGGTGCTGGATGCGCCGTTTTCGGATCACCTACCGATGACCATGACCGTGGGACTGCCGGCGGCCTTTAATGCGCAACCCTCGCCGGCAGCAGCGGCACCAGCGCTGGCCAGATGTTGTTAAGGATGACCGG
Source organism: Spiribacter sp. (assembly GCA_965243155.1). Taxonomy (GTDB): domain Bacteria; phylum Pseudomonadota; class Gammaproteobacteria; order Nitrococcales; family Nitrococcaceae; genus Spiribacter. The sequence continues at coordinate 142,785 of CBDEUE010000007.1, forward strand.
CTGGGCAGCTTCATTGGGATGAATGCCATCGTCCTGCATCAGCGCTGGGTCTTCGGCAACACCGGCCAGAATTTTTGGCACCAGCGCCACGCCGGTCTGTCTGGCCACTTCTTCGTAGACACCAAGGAACTGATTAATGAATGCGCTGCCATAGTTGGAGGGCAGGCGCACCCCAGCCAGGATGATCTGTGCGCCGTTAGCGCGGGCCACGTCAATCATATCCAGCAGGTTTTGCCGGAATTCCGACAAAGCCACGCCACGCAAGCCATCGTTGCCGCCAAGTGCAATAATGACGATCGTCGGGTTATGCGTGGCCAGCGCATCGGGTAGCCGGGCAAGTGCACCCGCGGTGGTATCGCCGCCGATGGCCGCGTTTATGACCGTGGCCTGCGGCCCCAGGCGGTCCTCCAGCAGCGCGACCCAGCCATCTTCGGTGGCCATGTTGTAGGCGGCTGAAAGGCTGTCGCCGAGGACCAGCACACGCGGGCTTTCAGCAAGTGCAGGCCCGCTGCCGATGAACAGCAAAGACAACAGCAATATTGCGTTTAGGAGTCGATACCGCATGCCAGCTAACAAGGACGCTACCTCCACCGCTTCTCCCATTCTCGAGGCGCGCGCACTGGCCATGCGGTTCAAGGCCCCAGAAGGCGAGATCAGTCTGTTCGAAAAACTCGATCTTAGCATTGATGCCGGTGACTCTCTGGCCATTCTGGGCACCTCGGGCTCGGGCAAATCCACGCTGCTTGGCTTGCTGGCCGGGCTTGATCTGCCGAGCGATGGCGAGGTCATCATGGCAGGCCACGACCTCACGCAGATGGATGAAGACGCCCGGGCGGCCCTTCGCGCTGGGCGCGTGGGGTTTGTCTTTCAGGCCTTTCACCTGTTGCCGGGACTAACGGCGCTGGAAAACGTGATGCTGCCGGCGGAGCTTGCCGGCGATGATGGCGCCGTCGGCAAGGCGCGGCAGGCACTGGAGCGCGTGGGCCTAAAAGCCCGCATGGCGCATTATCCAGCGCAGCTGTCTGGGGGTGAGCAGCAGCGCGTAGCCCTGGCCCGCGCCTTTATTAGCGAGCCGCAGATTCTCTTTGCCGATGAGCCCACAGGCAACCTTGACCACCAGACCGGTGAGCAGATTATTGATCTGCTGTTTAACTTGAACCGCGATCACGGAACGACCCTAGTGCTGGTGACGCATGATCAGGCTGTCGCCGCGCGCTGTGCGCATGTCCGCTACCTACGCGAGGGCGCACTGGCGCTGGAGGCCGCCTGATGCTGGCACTGCGACTGCTCTATCGCGACTGGCGCGGGGGTGAGCTGCGCTTGCTGGCGCTTGCGGTGGTGATTGCCGTTGCCGCCGTCACGGGCGTTGCCTGGCTGGCCGATCGCGTGGCCGGCGCCACCGAAGCGCGCGCCGCGGACCTGCTAGCAGCCGATCGTGCCTTGGAGTATCCGGAACCCATTCCATTATCCTGGCAAGACGATGCCGAAGCCGCCGGACTCGAGACCGCGTTAACGGCCGTGTTCCCCACTGTGGTGGTTACGGAGAACAGTAATCGTCTGATCTCGGCCAAGGCCGTGAGCGATGGTTATCCCCTTCGCGGCAGCCTGCGCACGCAGTCGGCGTTGGGTGCGCCCGAAGCCGAGCCTCCGGGCGTTCCCGAGCCGGGCACAGCCTGGGTGGAGTCCCGCCTGTTGGGTCTGTTGGATCTAGAACTGGGCGAGACGCTGAGCATGGGGGCGCTGGAGCTGACCGTCAGCCGAATTCTGAGCTTTGAGCCGGATCGGGGTCAGGGGTTTGGCAGCCTGGCGCCGCGGGTGATGTTTAACCATGCCGACCTAGAGGCCACCGAATTGCTTGGTCCGGGCTCGCGGGTGCGGCATAAGCTGCTGCTGGCCGGGCCACAGGATCAGGTGGTGGCCTTTACGGATGCCATTGCCCGTTATGAAGGCAATGCCGTTGAGGTCGAAATCCCCAGTCAGCAGGGTGAAGGCGCATCGGCCATTATCGAGCAGGCCAAACGATTCCTCGGGTTGGCCGCGTTGCTGACGGTGATTGTGGCGGGCGTTGCGGTGCTGTTGACGGTGCGGCATTACGCCGAACGCCAGATCACCGGTGTGGCGGTCATGCGCGCCATGGGTGCGACGCGTCGGCGGGTGCTCCAGCTTTTTATTGGCAAGCTGCTCTGGCTGGGGCTTTTTGCTGGCGCGGTGGGTGCCGCACTCGGTTTTCTGCTGCATTTGGGCATGCTGGGGCTGGTCGCCGATTTGCTGGGTGTCGAGTTGCCAGCCGCTAGCTGGCAGCCGCTGGCCACAGGTTGGCTCACTGCAGCGGCAGCGCTGCTTGGGTTTGCCTTGCCGACCTTAATGCGCCTGCGTGATGCGCCGCCGATGCGCGTTTTGCGTGCTGATCTTGGCAGTGGACTGCTGCGCGGCGGGATGCCGCTTTTGATGGCGGCCATCGTCATTCTGGCGCTCATGGCCTGGCAGGCCGGTGATGTGCGGGTTACCGCCAGTGTCTTTGGCGCTGTGGCGGGGACGCTGGCCCTTTTAACCGGCATTGCTGCGGCCATCGTCTATGGCGCCCGGGCTTGGGCCCGACGCGGGGGGCAGTCGCGGCTACTGTGGCTGACCGGCTTCACCCGCCGGCCGCTAACCGCGGTTATCCAAATCGTCGCGGTGGGTGTGGGGTTGATGAGCCTCTTTTTGCTGGCGGTGGTGCGCAACGATTTGCTCAGTGCCTGGCAGGCAGAGATCCCACCCGATGCGCCCAATCAGTTTTTAATTAACATCCAGTCAGATGAAGTGGATGGCGTGCGCTCGACTCTTGCCGATGCCGGTATTGAAACGGTGTTCTACCCAATGGTCAGAGCCCGGCTGACACAGCTGAACGGCGCAGCCATCAGCGCCGAAGACTACGATAGCCCCCAAGCGCGGCGCCTGACTCGGCGCGAGTTTAATCTGTCCTGGGCCGACACCCTGCAGCCGGATAACGACATTGTCGCCGGTCGCTGGTGGGGAGACGCCGAGGACCCACGCGCCCAGCTCTCGGTGGAGACGGAGTTTGCCGAAGAGATTGGTGTCGGTCTGGGTGATCGGCTGACCTTTGTCTCGGCCGGTAGTCAGGTGACCGCGGAAATCACCAGCCTGCGTGACGTTCGCTGGGAGAGCTTTAACGTCAACTTCTTCGTCCTTGGCGCCCCGGGCACGTTCGACGACATGCCGCGCACCTGGCTGACCAGTTTTTATCTACCTGAATCTGATACGGCGCTTTTAAATGACCTGATCCGTGCCTACCCCAGCGTCACGCCGATTGATGTCACTAGTGTCCTGCGTATCGTGCGCAGCATCATTGATCAGGGCTCGAGCGTGGTGGAGTTGATGGCCCTGCTTACGCTGGCCGCGGGTGTGCTCGTGTTATTGGCCGCACTGCAGATCACGGGCGAGCAGCGCCGGTTTGAGAGTGCGTTGCTGCGGGCCTTGGGCGCCAGTGGTACGCGTATTCGCCGTATGGCGCGGCTGGAGTTCTGGCTGATTGGTGCCATTGCGGGCGGTATCGCGGGTATCGCTGCCACCGGTGCCGGGGTGGTGGTGGCTGAGGTGCTGTTTAACCTCGATTATCCTTTCCGCCCGATCACACTCGTCATCGGCGCGGGTGTGGGCATCATGACAGTCTGGGCAGCCGGTGGCCTCGGCGCCCGGCGCTACTACCGCACCTCACCCATGCGGCTTCTGCGCGAGGGCGGGTAGTTTCAGGAACTGAGCGGGGCGGTGCATGGCCCAACAGTCATGACACGCTTAGAACACGCCTTTGAGGAGAACGTTGCCGAGCCGATTCCTTGGGATCGGTTGTTGCATGCATCGATCGGCCGGATGACCGGTGGTATCTCGCCGGTTGCGCTGCAGTTGGCGTTTTTTGACTGGGCCGCCCACCTTGGCCTGAATCCGGGGCGCCAAGCAGCACTTCACGAAAAAGCACTGCGCAAAGCTCTGCGTCTGAGCGCTTATGCCGGGCATTGTCTGGCCGGAGATGCCGAAGGCCGATGCATTGAGCCGCTGGAACAGGACCATCGGTTTGATGATCCAGCCTGGCAACGCTGGCCCTTTTCGCTCATCCATCAGGCCTTTCTGCTCCAGCAGCAGCAATGGCATGTGGCGACCACCGGCGTGCCGGGTGTCGATCCGCATCACGAAGAGGTGGTTAACTTCACCGTCAGGCAGATGCTGGATGTCTTCTCACCCTCCAATTTCCTCCCCACGAACCCTGAGGTGCTGGAGCGCACGATTAACGAGGGTGGGATGAACCTCATGCGCGGGGCAGCGAACTGGTTGGAGGATGCCCAGCGTGCCATCGCCGGGCGGCCACAACGGGGATCCGAGGAGTTTGTGGTCGGTGAGAATCTGGCCCTCACCCCCGGCAAAGTGGTCCACCGCAACGCGCTGATGGAGCTAATTCAGTACGCACCTAGCACCGAAACGGTCCATCCCGAGCCGATCCTCATCGTCCCGGCCTGGATTATGAAGTACTACATTCTCGATCTGCGCCCAGGCCGGTCCCTTATCGAGTATTTGGTCAGCCAGGGGCATACCGTGTTTGTGGTCTCTTGGAAGAACCCTGGCCCCGAGGACCGAGAGATGGGGATGGCCGACTATCGGCGCCTGGGGGTGATGGAGGCGCTGGATGCCGTCGGCGCCATCGTTCCCAATCAGAAGGTGCACGGGGTGGGGTATTGTCTGGGCGGCACGCTTTTTACCCTGGCCGCAGCCGCCATGGCTCGCGATGGCGATGAGCGTCTGGCAAGCCTCTCACTGCTTGCCACACAGACCGACTTCACCGAGCCGGGTGAGTTGGATCTGTTTATTGACGAGTCCCAGGTGTCATTTCTAGAGGATGTGATGTGGGCCAGCGGCTATTTGGGGCATGAGCAGATGGCCGGCGCCTTTCACCTGCTGCGATCACAGGATCTGGTTTGGTCACGGCTGGTGCGTAACTACCTAATGGGTGAGCGCGAGCCGAGCTTTGACCTGATGGCCTGGAACGGCGATGCCACGCGCCTGCCTTATCGCATGCACAGCGAATATCTGCGCGATCTTTTCTTGCATAACGATTTGGTCGAGGGGCGCTATGACATCGGCGGCCGGCCGGTGTCGGTGGGGGATATTCAGGTGCCGATTTTCTCGGTCGCCACGCAATCCGATCACATCGCGCCCTGGCATTCCGTCTACAAAATTATTCGTCTGGCGCGCGCTGAGGTTAGTTTTTTGCTGACCAGCGGCGGCCATAACGCCGGTATTGTCAGCGAGCCCGGCCATCCGCATCGGCAGTATCAACTCCAGGAATTCCCGCCACTGGGTACGACTTATCCGCCTGAGCGTTTTGAGCGTGAAACCGAATCCGTCGAGGGGTCATGGTGGCCGGCCTGGCAGCAGTGGCTGGCCGAGCGTTCAGGCAAGCCGGTTGCGCCACCGGTCATGGGGGCGCCATCGGCAGGTTTTACCCCCTACATGGATGCGCCCGGCGAATATGTGCGAATGACTTAACGCCGCTCCACCGGCAGGCCGGCTAGATACTCCGGCCAGCGCCAGCTTGGATCCCCGATTACCACGAAATTAGGATTGAGCACCGAGTCGTGGGTGTTGTAACGAAGCGGCTCGCCATCTGGGCGGATGACGGCGCCGCCGGCGGCCTCAACGACGCATTGCGCCGCGGCGCTGTCCCATTCTGATGTGGGGCCAAAGCGCGGATAGCAGTCGGCCGAGCCTTCGGCCACCAAGCAGAATTTAATCGAGCTACCCATCGAGCGAGTTTCAAAATCGGGTAGGCGCGAGAGCAGCGCCTCGACCTGTGGGTGTCGATGCGAGCGGCTGACCACCAGCGTCAGGGCGGCTTCATCCACTGGCCGGGTGTGAATTGGCTGGCGGCCCTGTGGGTCATGTCGCTCGGCCCGGGGGCTGCTGCCATCACGAGGACAGAGGCCCACCCAGGTGCGCTCAAGCACGGGCGCGTGGACCACACCCAATATCGACTGATGCTCATAAATGAGTGCGATATTCACGGTGAACTCGCCATTGCGTTTGACGAACTCGCGGGTGCCGTCCAGGGGATCCACCAGCCAATAGCGCTGCCACTGCCCGCGTTCGGCCCAGTCCGGAATGCCACCCTCTTCCGAGAGCACCGGAATATCCGGCGTCAGGGCGCGCAGCTTGGCATCAATGAGCCGATGCGCGGCGTTATCCGCCGTGGTCAGCGGCGAGGCATCGGCCTTGGTCTGGACTTCAAAGCCCGCGGCATAGATCGAGAGGATTTCGCGGCCGGCCGCCTCGGCAATAGCCACGGCTTGTTCGGTGAGTGTGTTGAGGTCTAGATCGTTCATAGCCGCCATCATACAGGCGGGCTTGGGCAAGTTGACACGTCCGGATGGGGGATATACTCTCCACTCATCGCGCAATAACGGCGCATCCCCCTGATATTTCATGAACTTCAATGAACGATCCAAGCCGATCGTGTCATTTTCTGATCAAGACAATGCTCCCTGGAGGTTAATTTCGTGAGCGACGCTATCGTCCACGTCTCCGACGCCAACTTTGAATCCGAAGTCATTAATTCCGATCAGCCCGTCCTTGTGGACTACTGGGCCGAGTGGTGTGGGCCCTGCAAGATGATCGCCCCCATTCTCGAAGAGGTCGCCGGCAATTACGCAGGCAAGCTCAAGATCGCCAAACTAAATATTGATGAAAACCCCGAGACGCCGCCGAAGTTCGGCATCCGCGGTATCCCGACGCTCATGCTGTTCAAAAACGGCAGCGTTGAGGCCACCAAGGTAGGCGCGCTGTCCAAAGCGCAGCTCTCGGCTTTTATCGACAGCAACCTCTGAACAACAACACCCTTCCGGGGCTGATGCCCCTTCCCACCAGAGTAAGGGCCGTCCATTGGGCGGCCGCAGAGCAGCAATGAACCTCACCGAACTCAAGCAGAAACCCGCCGCCCAGCTCGTCGAACTTGCCCAAGAAATGGGCATCGAAAACATGGCCCGCAACCGCAAGCAGGAGGTGATCTTTGCCCTGCTCAAGGCGCATGCCAAAAACGGCGAAGATATCTGGGGCGATGGCGTCCTCGAGATTTTGCAGGATGGCTTTGGCTTCTTGCGCTCGACCACCAGCTCCTACATGGCCGGCCCCGACGATATCTACGTCTCGCCCAGCCAGATTCGGCGCTTTTCGCTGCGAACGGGCGACACCATCTCGGGCAAGATTCGCCCGCCCAAAGACGGTGAGCGTTACTTCGCGCTGCTCAAAGTCGATGAGATTAATTTCGAGAAGCCTGAGGCGGCTAAGCACAAGGTGCTCTTTGAGAACCTCACCCCGCTTTTCCCCAAAGAGCGGCTGGTGCTCGAGCGCGGTAATGGCTCCACCGAAGACCTTACCGCCCGAGTCATTGATTTGAGCTCACCGATCGGCAAGGGGCAGCGCGCGCTGATCGTCTCCCCGCCCAAGGCCGGTAAGACGATGCTGCTGCAGAATATCGCGCAGTCGATTACCGCGAATAATCCCGAGGCCTACGTCATCGTGCTGTTGATTGACGAGCGCCCGGAAGAGGTCACAGAAATGGAGCGCACGGTGCGCGGCGAGGTGGTCTCCTCCACCTTTGACGAGCCTGCCAACCGTCACGTGCAGGTGGCCGAGATGGTCATCGAAAAGGCCAAACGCCTGGTTGAGCACAAGCGCGATGTGGTGATTATGCTCGACTCCATTACGCGTCTGGCGCGGGCCTATAACACCGTGGTGCCCAGCTCTGGCAAGGTGCTCACCGGTGGTGTCGATGCCAATGCCCTGCATCGGCCCAAGCGCTTTTTTGGCGCGGCGCGCAATATTGAGGAAGGCGGCAGCCTGACCATCATCGCCACCGCCTTGGTGGAGACCGGCTCGCGCATGGATGATGTGATCTACGAAGAGTTCAAGGGCACCGGTAACATGGAGGTCCACCTGGACCGCCGCATTGCCGAGAAGCGCATCTATCCGGCCATTAATATCAACCGCTCCGGCACCCGCCGCGAAGAGCTGTTAATGACCCCGGATGAGCTGCAAAAGGTCTGGATCTTGCGCAAGCTGCTGCATCCCATGGATGAGCTTGCCGCCATCGAATTCCTGCTCGACAAGCTCAAGGACACCAAGACCAACAACGAATTCTTCCAGGCCATGAAGCGCTAGGCGCGTATCCAGGTCTCGAAATCCATGGCGTAGGCATGCTCGGCGTCGGCGGGGTGGTGCGTGGTCTGCTGCAGCTGCCAGTCTGGGCCTTCAAAGGCAGGGAATAAGGTGTCGCCCTCAATCTCTGCCCGCACGCGGGTTAGCTCAATGCGATCGGCGATGGGCAGAAACGCCGCATAAATCTCGGCCCCGCCAATAATCGCAATCTCTGGGACATCCCCAGCGGCGGCTAAAGCGGCCTCAGCATCATGCACCACGGTGCAGCCCGCATGCTGCCAGTCCTGATCCCGCGTCATGACGATATTCAGCCGATTGGGTAGCGCCCGGCCAATGGATTCAAAATTTTTCCGGCCCATGACAATCGGCTTGCCGCGTGTCAGCGCCACAAAATGCCGCATGTCATCAGGCAGTCGCCAGGGCAGGTCATTATCCCGGCCAATGACGCGATTCTCGGCCATGGCCACCACCATGACGATCTGTGGCCGCGCCGTCATACCGCCACCGGTGCGGGAATATGCGGATGTGCTTCGTAGCCGATGAGCTCGATATCCTCAAAGCGAAAATCAAACAAATTATCCACCTCGGGGTTGAGCTTTAGCTGCGGCAGCGGCAACGGGTCGCGGGTTAGCTGCAGATTGGCCTGCTCCAGATGATTCAGATAAAGATGCGCATCGCCAAAGGTGTGCACAAACTCCCCGGGCGCTAGGCCTGTGACCTGCGCGATCATATGCGTGAGCAGCGAATACGAGGCGATATTAAACGGCACGCCCAAAAAGATATCGGCACTGCGCTGATAGAGCTGGCAGGAAAGCCGGCCTTCGGCCACGTAAAACTGAAACAGGCAATGGCAGGGCGGCAGTCCCATCCGATCAATTTCCGCCGGATTCCAGGCGGTCACGATATGCCGACGCGAATCAGGATTATGCCGAATCTGCTCGACCACTTGAGCGATCTGGTCAATGGAGCCGCCATCAGGCGTTGGCCAGGAGCGCCACTGCACCCCATAGATCGGCCCCAGATCACCATTCTCATCGGCCCACTCATCCCAAATGCGCACGCCGTTTTCTTTTAAGTAACGGATATTGCTCTCGCCGGCCAAAAACCACAGCAGCTCATGAATGATCGAGCGCAAATGCAGCTTTTTAGTGGTCACCACCGGAAAGCCATCGGCCAGATCAAACCGCATCTGCCAGCCAAAGACCGAGCGTGTACCCGTGCCGGTGCGATCGGCTTTCTCCACCCCGTGGTCGCGGACATGACGAAGTAAATCCAAATACTGCTGCATCCGTTTATCCCATAACGGGCCGCTGCCGGGCCCAGATCATCAGCCCCACACCAATCAACACCATCGGCGCGGAGAGCAACTGCCCCATGGTAAGCCAACCGGCCAGATAGCCGATATGCGCATCGGGCAGGCGGACAAATTCCACCACAAATCGCGCCACACCATAACCGGCCAAAAACAACCCCGTGACCATCCCCGCCGGGCGCGGGCGACGTGAAAACCACCACAGCAGAATAAACAGCGCGATGCCTTCTAGCGCCATTTGATAAAGCTGCGAGGGATGCCGGGGGTCTGGGCCCAGCGGGGCGTAGATCATCGCCCAGGGCAGGTTGCTAGGTGCGCCCCAGAGCTCGCCGTTAATAAAATTCCCCAGCCGCCCGGCCGCTAGTCCCGGCGGGATTAACGGCGCGACGAAATCGCCTAACGCCAGCGGCGCGATGCGATGGCGCCGGGCATACCAGGCCATCGCGATAATCACCCCGATCAGCCCGCCATGAAATGACATACCGCCTTCCCAAAGCCGCAGCAGCATCAGCGGGTCATCCAGCAGCGCACCGCCGGAGTAGAAAAGCGCATAGCCCATGCGCCCGCCCACCACCACACCAATCGCGCCATACAGCAGCAGATCATCCATCTGCCCCGGCTGTATCGGGGTATCAGGGCGTTTAGCCCGCAGCCGCCCCAGCCACCAGGCAAGGGCAAAGCCCACGGCATACATCAGCCCATACCAATGGATATCGAGCGGGCCTAGCGAGATGGCAACAGGGTCGATGTCGGGATATCGCAGCATCCCGGCATTGTGACCTGCTTACCCGCAGCCGACCAGCCCTTGGCGCAGAGCCCCGGCGGCCGCGCTGTCCAGGCTCAGTCACTTGAGCTAGACTGGAGAGATTGTTCGGAAGTGACTGTCATTGCAGGAGTTAATGGGTGCGGCAGCGGGTGCAAGATCGTGGAGTTCGGCGGCTAGCCGGTGTGATTGTTCTGGCGATCAGCCTGACGGCGGGGTGGCCGACCGTGACAATGGCGCAGCAGACGGCCTATGTCACCGACAATCTCGAGATCACCCTGCGCAGCGGCCAGGGCAATGACTTTCGCATCATTCGGCTGCTCACCTCGGGCACCGAGCTACAGGTGCTAGAGCCCGGCGATGCCTGGACCCGTGTGCGTGTGGGCGGCGATGAGGGCTGGGTGCGCAGCATCTATCTGCAGGACGAGCCCGGCGCCAACGCCCGGCTGGAGCAGGTAATGACCGAGCTGCAGCGCCTGCGGCAGGAAAACCGCGCGCTGGGTGATCAGCTGGCGCAGGCCGAGGCCCAGGTCGAGACGCTGAGTGCAAACAATCGCGAGCTTACCGCCGACAACCAGCGCATGAACCGGCGCCTGCAAGAGGCCGGTGAGGGCCTCGCGCTATCCGATGAGAACAAAGCCCTGCGCAAAGATGTGATTGATCTGGAGCGTGAGGTGCAAGATCTCCGGCGTGAGGCCAATCGCATGGCCGAGCGCGAGCGCCAAGACTGGTTTATCGCCGGTGCTGGCGTCATCGTCTTTGGCATGCTGCTTGGCATTTTGCTTACCCGTATTCGCTGGCGCCGCCGCAACACCTGGGGCGATCTCTAAGGCCTGCCATGGAAACTGCTGATACCCGTTTAGTGCGCTGGTTCCGCGAGAGCTCGCCTTTTATTCATGCCCATCGCGGCCGCACCTTTGTCGTCTATGCCGGCGGTGAGATGCTCACCGACCCGGCCACAGCCGGTTTGATCCATGATCTGGCGCTGTTGTCTGGCCTTGGCATTCGGATTGTTTTGGTGCCCGGTGCCAGGCCCCAGATCGAACAACGCCTGAACGCCCGCGGCGCGGCGATTGAATACGTCAACGGCTTGCGCGTGACCAATGCCGAGGCGCTAGCCTGCGTGCGCGATGCCGTGGGCAGCGTCCGGCTTGAGCTTGAGGCGCTATTTTCCATGGGCCTGGCTAACTCCCCCATGGCCGGGCTGCGGCTGCAGGTGGCCAGCGGCAATTTCGTCACCGCCCGGCCCCTTGGCGTGCATAACGGCGTCGACTATCAGCACACGGGTGAGGTTCGCCGGGTGGATGCCGCCGCGATCCGGGCGCGGCTTAATGAAGGCGCGTTGGTGTTGGTCAGCCCGCTGGGTGTCTCGCCGACTGGTGAGCAGTTCAACCTTTACGCCGAAGACGTCGCCGTCTCGGTGGCCCGCGTGCTGCAGGCCGATAAGCTTTTATTCCTGCACGAGGGCGATGGCCTGGTCGACGCTAACGGCCAGACGCTGCGCGAACTGACCGTCGAAGAGGCCGAAGCGCTGCTCGAGGACCAATCGGGTCATTCAACGCCGGTGATGGCGCAGCTGGAGCGCGCCATCGAGGCCTGCCGCAGCGGCGTGGCCCGGACGCATTTACTGCCTAGGGCCAGTGATGGCGTGCTGCTGGCTGAGCTTTTCACCCGGGATGGGGTGGGCACGTTGGTCACGCCAAAAGCGTTTGAGCAGCTGCGGACGGCGCGGGTGGATGATATCAGCGGCATTCTCTCGCTGATCGCGCCGCTTGAGGCCGATGGCACCTTGGTTGCTCGCACCCGCGAGCGGCTTGAGACGGAGATTGAGGATTTCACCGTGATGGAGCGTGAGGGCACGGTTGTCGCTTGTGCTGCCCTCCACCAGCTGCCAGAGGGCGATGCCGCCGAGCTCGCCTGCCTGGTCGTGCATCCAGACTATCGCGGCGGACAGCGTGGACAGCGCCTGCTGGCGCGGCTGGAGCGCCTAGCCCGTCAGGCTAGCTGCAACCGGCTGGTGCTACTCACCACCCGCACGGCGCACTGGTTTCAGGAGCAGGGCTTTGTCACCGCCGATGTCGCGGATCTGCCGGCAAGCCGGCAGGCCTTTTACAACCTCGATCGCGGCTCCAAGGTGCTGATCAAACGCCTGACCGGCTGATTAGCGAAAGGCGATTCGAGCTGGTTCGCGGGCCAGCTCGGCGCCATCAATGACCTGATGCAGCTGGTTGCTGACGATCATCTCGCGCACCTCTTCCACATAGGCCCAACGCCGTTCGGAGTAATTAACAAGCCCTGCGGTCATCTCCATGGGCGTCATCTCCCGGCCAGCGCCGCGGGCGCGATGGCGCAAAAAGCGAAACCTTTCATAGGCCGCATGGGTGTTTAGGTTGTTCAGATAACTGCGCACGCTATCGCGCAGGGTGTCGAACACCTGTACGTAATGTGTCGCGCCCTCGGGACGATCTTCGGGCTTGAGCCCAGCGCTGGCCGTCCAGGTCCATTCACCGAATAGATTGTTGCCCTCGCGAGCAAAGCGTGAGGTGCCCCAGCCGCTTTCTTTGGCCGCCTGCGCCAGGGCCAGCGACACCGGCACCGTATTCACGCGCCGAGCCAGCTCTTGCCAGGTCTCTGCCGCCAGCGGGTCGCCCTCCACTTTATATTCCGCCGCTAGCTCGCGAATGATGTTGGCGCGGCGCTGCTCGGGCAGGTTCTCTCCCAGCGCCAGGTGCAGGCGATGACGCTGATCGGCAATGCGCTCGTTCTCGGCCAGCACCAGCGGCAGCAGCGTGCGAAAGAAAAGCGATTTGCGGGTATCCGCCGCGGTCTCTGACAGATCATCTGGGAAGCGCTGGACGGTGAGTGGCGGCACGGCATCGGCCGGCCAGAAATAACCTGCCTGGGCAAACACCGCCTCTAGCTGCTCAGCGCTAGCCACCTCGACACGCTCCAGCGGCGGCACTTCGCCGTCGCTATTGGCAATACCCGGGAAGCTCAGCCACCAAATGGCCACCACCAGCACAATGGCGGTCAGTGGCAGCGCATCGAGTAACGCTTGGGCACGGGTCGCTGCGTTGTTGGGTTTATCCATGATCGGGTACTTCGCGTTTTTCCATCTGCAGGATGTGATGCCATTCCGCCTCGGTCACCGGCATCACCGAAAGGCGATTGCCGCGCTGCACAAGACGCATCTCTGAGAGTGCGGGCTCGGCTTTGAGTTCCTGCAGCGAGACCACTCGGTCAAAATGTCTGAGATAACGCACATCCACCATCAGCCAGCGTGGATTCTCCGGATCACTTTTGGGGTCGTAGTATTTTTCGTTGGGATCAAAAGCGGTGTGATCGGGATAGGCCTCACTAATGATTTCCATCACCCCGACAATGCCAGGGACTTTGGTATTGGAGTGATAGAAAAACGCCTGATCACCGACCTGAAACTGATCCCGAAACATATTGCGCACCTGGTAGTTACGAATGCCGTCCCAATGGTCCTCGCCACGGGGTTCGGCCGCCAGGTGATCGATGCCATAGACATCGGGTTCGGATTTCATTAGCCAATACGCCATTTGACTGACCGCGCAATGATTACTGCTTAAATTAACCCGATATTTTACCAGAAAAGAATTTCATAATTGGTGACACAACCATGAAGCGGAATATCCCAAGAATTCGCGGGTAATTCGGCGACTTTCTGGCAATGGTGCGCCAGCCCAATGCGCAGAGGGCTGCGCATGCGTCCGCGCCCGGCCAGTGTGCGGTCATAAAAGCCACCGCCCATGCCAAGCCGATGGCCGGCGGCGTCAAACCCCACCAGCGGCATCACCAGGAGGTCCAAGGCGTTAATCGGCACGGTCGGGCCGATATGACGCCGTGGCTCGGGGATGCCCAGCAGCCCGGGGGTAAGCGGCTCACCCGATCGATAACGGCGAAAGATGAGATGCCCTGCGGTCAGCGCGACGCGGCGGCCGGCACGGCCTGCGGGTGGTCGGATGACTGGCAGATAGACCATTTTGCCGGCCTGCCAGGCGGCGGCCATCAACGGATACGTATCGATTTCGCCATCGGCCGGCAGATACAGCGCGATGTGCCGCGCCTGTTGCCAGGGCCTTGAACCGATCAGCCGCCGGGCCGCGGCCTCGGCCGCCTGTCGGGCTGCGCTGCCGGTAATGGCGCGACGCTGCGCCCGAAGTGTTTGGCGCAACGTCGCTTTGCTGTTCATGAATGGGCTCCCACAGCGCCGTTCGGGCAACGCCCTTGAACCCTATGGTTCAGGTCGGGGAAGGCGAATGGCCCCTTAGGCTTTCCGCCTGTAGCGGACTTGCACACCAAGATCACTTACGACCCTTCCCCTGAGGCGTTTGATTGTAGGCTCAAGAATGCTGATAGCCCGGTATCGAACGCCACAGGAAACCCACCTATAGTCTGCATACCGCAGGCAGGGGCGTCTACCTTATTTTGCCGGATCTTCACCTTCGAGGAAGGCATCAATGCGGGTGTTCAATGCGGCCAGGCGATCGCTAATGGCCTCAGCGCCGGCGGCCTCGCCCTTGGCCTGTAGCATCTCGTGGGTAATGTTGAGTGCGGCGATAATGGCAATGCGGTCAATGCCAACGATATTGCCGGCATCGCGAATCTCTCGCATGCGGGTATCCAGCTGGCGGGCGGATTCCAGCAGCCCCTCTCGCTCCTCGGGGGGTGCGGCCACCATAAACTCGCGATCCAGGATATGAACGCGCACTGGCTCGCTCATCAGCTCTCCTCCAGTGCCTTGAGTCGGCCGATCATCGCTTCGATCCGGGCGCGGGCGGTTTCGTTTTTATCCAGTAGCGCCGCACGCTCGGCATTGAGCTGTTCCTGCGACTGCAGCAGCACCCGGTTTTCATCGCGCAGCTGCTCGCAGCGACGCATCAACTGCTCGATGCGCTGTTCCAGCTGAATGACTTGTTCGGTAACGGAATCAACCACTTGAAACGCCCCCGTCAGATGCGATGGAGACTAGCACGAATGTTAGAATGATGCCCATGAAAGATCATGAACGCTATATGGCGGTTACGGCCGCCCTCGAGGGTGTGGAGGCTACGGTCTCCGCAGCTGAAGCCCAAGGTATGCTCTGCGGGCTTTTCTGCGCGCCCGAGCCCCCCGAGGCCGCACGCTGGATGGCGCAGGTGCTCGACGGCCTGGCGCCCAAAGGCGAGCCTGCCCGTGAAGTCCTCGAAGCCCTTACCGAGCTGTATCACGACACCCAAGACCGGCTTGAGAATGACAGCCTCGAGTTTGACCTGCTGGTGCCGGATGACGATGCCGAGCTCAGCGACCGCGCCAAGGCGCTTGGTCAATGGTGTGAGGGGTTTTTATTTGGCCTTGGCCTGGCCGGCACGCATGACCCGGCCAAACTGCCAAAAGAAGCCAATGAACTGGTGAACGACCTGACCGAGATCGCCCGCATCGACAGCGACCTCGAGGCTGATGAAGACAACGAAATCGCCTACACCGAACTGGTGGAATATCTGCGGGCCGCGACGCTGTTAATGCGCGAGCACACCGCGCTGCCCTCCTCAACCCAACCAACCAATACGGGAACTGCCCCGGGTTCGGGGTTTCTACATTGATCATGGAATCCAGCGAATACCAGCGCCGGCGCGAGACCCTCATGCAGCATGTGGGCGAGGATGGGGTTGCGGTTTTATCGGCCTCGCCCGAGCGGCCGCGCAACCGCGATGTGCATCATCCCTACCGCCAGGATAGTGATTTTTGGTATCTCACCGGCTTGACCGAGCCGGATGCCGTTGCCGTTTTTGTGCCGGGGCGCGAACAGGGGCAGTACATTTTGTTCTCACGCGAGCGCGATGCCGAGCGTGAGACCTGGGAAGGCCGCACCGTGGGTCAGGAGGCGGCTGTCACGGAGTATGGCGCCGACGATGCGTTTCCGATTGAGGATATCGACGAAATCCTGCCCGGGCTGATGGAAGGCCGAGACAAGGTCTACTGCGCGATGGGCGCAGACCCGGATTTTGATCAGCGCCTGATTGGCTGGGTGAATGCCCTGCGTGCTCGGGCCCGGGCCGGTGTCAAAGCGCCGTTGGAGTACGTCTCGCTGGAACATATCGTCCATGAAATGCGGCTGATTAAATCCAAGGCGGAAATCGCCCTCATGCGCGAGGCCGCGCGCGTGACCGCCGCTGCGCATGAACGGCTGCTGGGGGTGATTCGCCCGGGGATGCGCGAGTATCAGGTGGAAGCCGAGCTGCTCTATGACTTTCGCCGCGCTGGCGGCGAGCCCGCCTACCCCATCATCGCCGGCAGCGGCACCAACGCCTGTGTGCTGCACTACATCAGCAACCGCGATGAGCTGCAGGAGGGCGATCTCATCCTAATTGATGCCGGCGTGGAGCTTGCCGGCTATGCCGCGGATATTACGCGGACATTTCCGGTGAACGGCCAGTTTACGGCAGAGCAACGCGCGATCTATCAGCTGGTGTTGGATGCCCAGCGTGCAGCCCTTGCCGAAGTGCGTCCCGGCAATCACTGGAACGCCGCGCATGAGGCCGCCACTCAGGTGCTTGCTGAGGGCATGGTCGAGCTAGGGCTGTTGGCCGGCAGCGTCGAAGAGGTCCTCGAGAACGGCGATTATCGACAGTTTTTTATGCACCGCACCGGTCACTGGTTGGGCATGGATGTGCATGATGTGGGTGATTACAAGGTGGATGGGCATTGGCGTGAGCTTGAACCGGGCATGGTGCTCACCATTGAGCCGGGGCTTTATATTCCGCCGGGCAGCAATGTGGATGAGCGTTGGCAGGGCATTGGCGTGCGCATCGAAGATAACTGCGTGATCACCCGCGACGGGCATGAGAATTTAACCGAGGCCGCGCCTAAAACGATTGAGGCGGTCGAGGCGGCCATGCAGGCGGCAAGGGGTTGAGCGTGGCGGATGCGCGCGATTTTGATGTCGTGATTGCCGGTGGTGGGCTGGTGGGTGCCAGCCTTGCCTTAGCGCTGCACGGCAGCGGCCTCTCTGTAGCGGTGGTCGAGCCGGTAGAGCCCGCCGCCGAGTCACAGCCCAGCTTTGATGACCGGCAGACCGCATTAGCACCCACCTCGCGGCGGTTTTTTACCCATCTGGGCCTATGGCAGGCCATCGAGCCCGGGGTCTCGGCCATTGAGCAGATTCATGTCTCCGACCGCGGCCACGGCGGCTTTACGCGGCTGAATGCCGCCGAGGAAGGCCTCCCAGCGCTAGGGCATGTGGCGCCTAATCGTGTGCTTGGGGTGGCACTGCGCCCCGCGATGGAAGCGGCTGCCACGGTGTTCTGCCCAGCGGAGATTGTTGATACGCAGTTGGTGTTCGGTTCTCAGACGGATGCGGGGTCGGCGGTGAGTGATGCGCAGCCAGTCGCCCGAAAAATCCGCATCAAAACCGAGGCCGGCGACCAGACGCTGAACACCCGGCTGTTGGTGGTGGCCGATGGCATGCGCTCGGCCACGCGTCAGGCGCTGGGCGTGACCACCCGCGAGCGCGACTACGGCCAGAGCGCGATCATTGCTAACTTGCGCACCGAAAAACCGCATCGCGGCGTCGCCTATGAGCGCTTTACTCCCAATGGCCCGCTGGCGCTGCTACCGGCAGGCCAAGCGGTCTCGCTGGTCTGGACTCTGCCGCATGATGAGGCCAAGGCCGTCGCCACTGAGTGGTCCGATGATGATTTCTTGGCGCGGCTGCAGGAGGAATTTGGTTGGCGCCTCGGCCGGCTGGCCGCGGTGGGCCAGCGCAGTGTTTACCCACTGATCGCGGTCACCGCCGAGCAGTTCGCCACCGAGCGCGCCGTGATCCTCGGCAATGCCGCGCATGCCTTACATCCGGTGGCGGGTCAGGGGCTAAATCTGGCGCTGCGCGATGTGGCGGCGTTAGCCGAAGCATTGGGTGGGGCTGGCGCTGCTCAGGCTGACGCGGACGGCGCAGCGGCAAGCTCTGGCCGTGAGCGTCCCGATCTCGGCGCGGCCGCCGTGGCTCCCGACCCCGGCGACCCCAAACGGCTCGAAGCCTGGTCCCAGTCCCGCCAGAGTGACTACCGCCGCACCTTTACCTTCACCGACGGACTGGTGCGGGTTTTCTCGAACGAATTCCTGCCCATCGTTGCGGCCCGTAATATCGGCCTCACGCTGCTGGATCTGTTCCCACCCGCTCGGCGGCTGTTGCTCAAGCAAGCCACCGGTGCGGCCGGTGACGTCCCAGCACTCTGCCGCGACTAGCCCGCAGCCTGTTAATCGCCCACAATCCCGCTAACATTGATCAAAACACCACAGGAGCCTCGGCGATGAGCCAAATCCCCAGTGACCTCAAATACGCCGCCACCCACGAATGGGTGCGCGAAGAGGGCGACGGCAGCATTACAGTGGGCATCACCGACCATGCGCAGGAAGAGCTGGGTGATCTGGTCTTCGTCGAGCTGCCCGAGCCCGAGGGCGGCATCCAGGCCGGTGCGGCCTGCGCGGTGGTGGAATCAGTGAAGGCCGCTTCCGATATCTACGCGCCGGTGGATGGGGAAATTACCGGCATTAACGAAGCACTCGCCGATGCACCGGAGCAAATTAATAACGACCCCTATGGCGAGGGCTGGCTGTTTACCATGCGCCCGGCCGACGCGGGAGCGCTGAACGAACTGCTAGATGCCGAGGGCTATGCCGACGCCATCGCCAACGAGACTTAAAGGGAGAGAATAATGACGACTGTCACCCGCCGTGGAGAGCTGGTTCATTTAAGCGGTGAGCTGCCGGCCCTAGGCACCAAAGCCCCGGATTTTCGCCTGACCCGTGCGGATCTTAGCGATGTAACGCTGGCCGATTACGCCGGCAAGCGCAAAGTGCTGAGCATCGTCCCCAGCCTAGATACGCCCACCTGTGCCATGTCCATGCGCAAGTTCAACGTTCAGGCCGCGGCGCTGGCCGATACCGTGGTGCTTAATATCTCTGCCGATCTGCCCTTCGCCGCTGCCCGCTTTTGCGAGACCGAGGGCATTGAGGATGTGGAGGCACTCTCGATGATGCGCGACCGCAGCTTCGCCACCGACTATGGTGTGCTGCAGCTGGACGGCCCCATGGCCGGCATCACCGCCCGCGCCGTGCTGGTGCTGGACCGCGACAATACCATTGTCCACGCCGAACTCGTCCCCGAAATCCGCCAAGAACCAGACTACGAAGCGGCCCTCGCGGCGCTGAAAGCGGCAAGTTAGAGAGCAACTTCATCAGGTGGGGTGGTTAAAAGAAAAGCGCCGGGCAATCGCGAAAAACTGGGAATTTCGCCGGCGTCAGAAGCCGGGGGCACCTGTCACCGCCACCGTGCGCTGGGAGGACGATCGGTGCATTACCACCGTCGGCGACCGTGAATTTTTCATTCGCTCGGAAGCCATCACGCGGGGCGATGTTAGCGTCTATGACTTTCTGATTTTTCCACTGACGGTGCTTTCCGCGCAATTTCATCTGCGCATTGCGATGGATTTTCCGGTCTCTGAGTCGGCTCGTGATCGGTTGCCTCGGCTTAAAACCTTCATCGATGGCTGGTGCATGGCGACGATGGCTTCGCCTGACTTGGTGGCGCTTCAAGTAGTGGCCGACCCGGTGTCGGCAGGCGGTGGCGGAATCCTCTGCATGTCGGGCGGGTTTGATAGCACCGCTGCAGCACTTGAGGCCCGTGGTAGTGAGTTCACGCACGGGCTACTTTTTGCTGGCGCTGATTATCCAAACGCGCAGTCGCCGGGGTTTATCGAGCTGCGAGGGCGCGTTGAGGAAATCGCGCGGCGCCTTGGTTATGAGCTGGTGGTATTGGAAACCGACATCCGGCGGTTGCACATCAAATGGGAGCTCTTCCATGGCTGGGTACTGGCCATGGGCCTGCATTTTCATTCTGGGCGGTTCTCGGTGGGTGGTGTTGGGCTGGATTTGCCTGTCTACCTTGATCCGATGGTTCAACCCTGGGGCGGCGGGCCCAGCGTCTATGCGGTCTTGTCACTACATACCTTTCAGGTGAAGGGCTTTAACCAGCTGACTTCACCGGAGGAGAAGGCAGCCGCGGTTGCCGCCTCTGAATTTGGTCTTCTGCCGCTGATATCCACCTGCTACGCCATGTCTGGCTCTAGTCAGAACTGTGGCAAATGCAGAAAGTGTCTAAACACCCGGATCCGGTTGCAGGCGGCAGGTTACGACTTTAGCCCCTACTGTGTGGAGACCCCGGACATTCTGTCGGCGTATAGCTTTTTAGTCCCACGTGGCCATCGCCAGTGCCGACTGATGTTGGTTTTGGTCATGTCGCTCCTTGAAGTGTTGCCACCGGGTGAGATGCGGGATCGTTTTGAGGATTTTGCCCGGCGTTTAAGGGAAGCAATGATGCGCCAGTTACCGGTTCGCTAGGGTGCGCCAATCAGCAGGTTCACTTAGCTCAGGATACCAAGTGTCCATATAGCCAAAGGTTTTGCCGTAGCTGTTGTCAAAAGCGTAATGGGTCTTGCCCAGCAAAAAGCTCAGAATGTGACCATGCAGCCGATCGGTGATGACCTCTTCACCACGCTGCAGCATGCGCAATCCATAGGCCAGCCGGTATCGGGATTGGCGCTCACAGGCAAGCGCGGCCCGTTGTCTGA
This sequence comes from Spiribacter sp., assembly GCA_965243155.1. Classification (GTDB taxonomy): domain Bacteria; phylum Pseudomonadota; class Gammaproteobacteria; order Nitrococcales; family Nitrococcaceae; genus Spiribacter. The sequence goes on from CBDEUE010000007.1 coordinate 163,696, forward strand.
GTGCTTCTTCAAACCAGCGTTTTTTAAACGCAAGCCAGGTCGCTAGGCGCTCTTTGGCAGGCGGCTTGGGGAATTTTGTCCAATCGTAGGCAAAATCGATATCGAGCAATTCCTTAGCGCTGGGTGTGTTGGCCGCTTTTTCGCTATCCCGGCGCATCAGCAATGAATAACGGGCTGTCGCTGTCGTTGTCGTCGCAATCGGCCCCAGCCCAAATGCCGCATCCGGTGTCAGAGTGACTTCGCAGTCGAAGTGATTCTTTGCAAAGTCATGACTTTGCTGGTCACGCGTCATCAAAATAAAGTGGCCATGCTTTCGGATGGCCTGAGCTGTGCGTTCTACCAGCGCTTCGCTTTTGAAAAAAATGGACTGAGGTAGCTGGATAATAGGATGGCTTGTGAAGCGATCGAGGAGTTTTATACGATTTTCCTGGTGATTTCCCCACAGATCGCCGAAGTTACCCCCGCCATGCAAAAGTATGCTGCTGTTTTTTGGCGGTTCAAAGCGGCCAAATGCCGGGTTGGCGTTGGGTGCAACTAATAGCGGGCCATTCTCCGTAATGTGTCTCAGCGCCTGAAGTTCGCCCAGCCAGATTGCGTTATCCCCGACGTTGGCATGACCTGGCCAATCCAGAAGCAGGTATTCGGATCCTGGGCTCAAGTATTTCTTGAGCTGCTGGTGCAGCTCGCGCTGCAACCATTCGATGACCTTTTGATCAGGCTTTATTCGGCGCATGTTCCCTCATGCCTGCTGGCTCTCGCGCTATTTCTGCATCAAATCGCACCGAGGTGCCGGCGTACAGCCAAGCGATGCGGCGGACTAGCTCCGCGGCTCGAAAAGATTCACGTCGAATTTTGCCTAACACCGACGTCCTTGCAGACCGCCATTGAGGCTCGTCAACGTCGCCGCGTGCCCGGATGTCAGAGGCGCATGAGGGGGTCGGCGGCAACGCAAGCTCGTGCTACGCCGTGGGCCGGAACGCCATGTTGCCAGAACCGATCGAGATAAAGGTCAACCGGGAGGAAGAAATCCTGTACATGCCCAAGCAGGGCTCTCGCAGCATGCGGTTGCAGATAATAGCCAGTGGTGGTGATCTGGCCCTTGTTATTCAACGTGATCTCGATGTCGTTGCTGACCTGTGTGCTCATCACACGATAGCGTTGGCGGTTATGCGCAAATAGACGAACACATCCGTAGCTCTCGGGTAGAGCGCTACAGTGGTCGACGAAATGCCGGAAATTTTCCTGATAGATCAGTGCGTCATCCTCAAGGATGATGACGGCTTGATTTTCCTTGGCGCAGCGCTGCCACAGCATCACATGGCTGTAGAAACAGCCGAGCTGCCCGCCGTTTAACGGCCAGCATTTTTTGCGGATGGCTGCCTTTTTATCGTAACGGGGCCACGTCGGTAGGTTGTCTGTTCGCCCGTCGATAGCATCGATGATTTCGTAGGCGAAGCCACCTGCACTGAGCTGATTGGAGATGCGGGCTCTGCGCGACGTCGATCTTAGAAGGTTAATAACCCAGATGGGTGTTTGCGCTTGGGGCATGCTTGTTTGTGCGTTCTTCGGCGCTTGCAACACGCTCTGCCCTGCTGGTTGCTCGCGAATTTATACGAATGCGTCGTCTCTTCCAGAGAACGATAATAAACGACAAAAGATAGCACAAACTGATTTTTTAGCGGTTGATTTGCACTTTACTAGGTGAGCCTAGTAAATCTACTAGATAAATCTAGCAAAGCTCGCAGCACAGGTAGGTCGACTGCATGGAAGCGCCAATGACAAAACTGTTGGATCAGGCCAAGGCCTGGCGGGATGCTGATTCGGATGCGGAGACTCGGGCGGCGCTGGATGGGTTGATTGAGGCGGCTGATAAGGCCGTCGATGAGGCTAGCGGTGAGGCAACGACCGCGCAGGCGCAGCAGTTGGTGCTGGAGCAGCTAGCCAGCTGCTTCGAGCCGCCGCTGACTTTTGGCACCGCCGGGCTGCGCGGGCTCAAGGGCCCGGGGCCAGCGTATATGAACCATCTGCTCATTCAGCGGGTGACCGCCGTCATTGCCGATGTCCTGCGCGCCGAGGTGCCGGATGCCCGCCAAGCGTGGGGTGGTGATTGGTTATGACGCGCGGCATGGCTCAAAAGAGCTGGCCGAGACCGCCGCGCGCACGATCGCCGGCGCTGGGCTTGGGGTGCATGTGTTTGATGATTACGCGCCGACCCCGTTGGCTGCGTTTGCCACGCTGGAGCTCGAGGCTGCCGCCGGCCTGGTGCTCACCGCCAGTCACAACCCCCCGGAGTATTTGGGCTATAAGGTTTATTGGTCGAATGGCGCGCAGTTGGTCTCGCCGATTGACCAGCGCATTGCTCAGGCGCTGAATGCCCTGCCGCTCAATGCCGAGATCCCGCTAGCGGGGCCGGCACAAGCCACTGATCAGGTTGAGGGCATCGCCGATCCCAATACGCTGTTCCCCTACTGGCGCTTACATGGCGATGAGATGCGGGAGCATTATCTGAAGGCCATTGCGCGGCCTCGGGCGCCGGGCGCGGATACTGATACCGGCAAGCTGAAAATCGCCTACAGCGCCATGCACGGCGTGGGTGGCGCGCTGGTGAAGGCCGCACTGGCTAACCAGGGTGATATCGAGCTCCATGAGGTGGCGGAACAGGCGGCACCCGATGGTGATTTCCCCACCGTGAATTTCCCCAACCCCGAGGAGCCCGGTGCTCTAGATCGATTGACCCAGCTGGCCGCTGAGATCGATGCTGATATTGCGATTGCTACTGACCCCGATGCCGACCGGCTGGCCGTGGCGATTCCAGATCAGACTGGCGCCTGGCAGGTGCTCATGGGTGATCAAACCGGTGCACTGTTGGCGGATTATTTGTTGGCCGCGGCCACTGGCCCGTCAGAGGCGCAGCCGTCGGAGCCCGATCCCAGCCGGCTCTTTGTCATTAACACCGTCGTGAGCTCAAAACTCCTTGGCCGCATCGCCGCCCACTACGGTGCGCAGTGCGAGCAAACCCTTACCGGCTTTAAATGGATCTGGCATCGGGCCCTGCAAAAAGCGGCTACCGGCGATCGCTTGGTCTTTGCCTACGAGGACGCTATTGGTTTCTGCCCCACCCGGCGGCGTGCGCGATAAAGACGGCATTGCCACGGCGGTGGCTATCGCCGAGCTGGCCCGCGAGACCAAAGCCGCTGGCGCTACGCTGCATCAACGTCTCGACGCGCTTTATGCCCGTTACGGGCTCTCGGTGAACCGTCAGGTCAGCATTAAACTGGAGGGGGCGGATGCCACCGAGCGCATGAACGCGCAGCTTGAAAAACTGCGCGCCAACCCGCCTCAGGCACTGGCCGGTCTGCCCGTAACGCGGGTGCATGACTACCAAGCCGCCGAGAGTTTTCGGTCTGATGGCACGGATCGCGAGCCCATCCCGCTGCCAACGACGAACCTGATTTCAGCTTGAACTCGATGCTGGCACCGAAAACGGCCCCAGCGCCGGCCGCGGCTTAGACTCCGGTCAGTATTTCATCAGTATTCGCCCCAGTGGCACCGAGCCCAAACTCAAAATTTATCTGGAATATCTGGGCGAACCCAGTAACGGTAAGGATTCAGGAGCAGCGCCAGATAGCGCCGCCGCCACTGCGGCCGCAGAATCCCAACTCTATGCCATCGCCGAGGCCCTTCAGGCAGGGCGACTATAAAAGAGATATACATTTAAGTCGGGTCCGCACAAAACCCTCTCGCTACCTACAGCCAAAAAATACCGATAAACTCCGGTCCTAATTCTTTATCAGTGCGCACCAACGGGACACCAACATGGCCGACCAACAAGGACCGACATCGCAGCCGCAAGGACAGCCGCAGCCACGACAGGCACAGCAGCCGCTCGCACCCATCTATGACTACCGCGACGATGAGATCAGCCTCTACGAGCTTTGGAACATCCTTGTCCGCCGCCGCTGGCTGATCGGCGCGGTCTTCGTGCTGGCGCTTGTCGGTGCCACGTTCTTCGCGGTTACCCGCACTCCCACCTACATGATGGATGCGGTGGTTGAGATCGGCGAGATGCCCAGCCTAGACGGCGGTAGTCTGCAATCAATCGAATCCCCAGCAAGTTTTGTCAGCCGACTCAACGAGGTGATTATTCCTGCTGTTATCTCGGCAGCCGAATCCCAAAACCCCGGAGACCGGTATCCCGAGCCCTGAAGCTGAAGTTCTCAATGGCGACGCCAAATTGGTGAGGCTGTTTGTTGAAATCCCACATGCTGAGGAGACACGGGTTAGTGAGTTAATGGCTGTGATCGTCGACCGGTCAACGGCCTTGCATGACCAGCGAATGGAACAACGGCGAGAGTTTCTTCAGCAGCGGACTGGTGGATTTGCAGGCTGAGATTGACCGAGTTGCCGAAGCCCCGCTCTGGGTTGTTCTCGGAAATTAGCAACGTTAATCGCGCCAATGCACAAGATATAGAGGAGTCTGGGGGACGTCAGTCAGCAGTTAGCGGCCACCCTGGGCGGCATCGTTAACGTGCTCGTAGCGCGAGAGACCGACTCCGATATTACGAGCCTGAAGGCCACCATTGATCGGCTTCAAGCGGTTGCTGGATCTACAGAACCAACACAACTTGCTCGCCGAGCTGCGCTGGCCGACTCTCCCGAAGGCCAACCCGCCAGCACCATCGTCGCCCTCGGCGCGGTGCTGGGCCTGATGCTGGGGGTATTTGCCGCCTTCGGCCGGGAGTTTATTGCCAACGCCGCGAATGCCGCCGGCGGGGACGGCGTCGATAACATCGCTTAAAGCTGGCGCTTTTCGTCGCCAGATCCGTGCCATCTGTCGCTATACTGGCGCTGGCAACGGAGGGCGGATGATTTGATTGATATCGCGGCAGGGACTTGGCCGGCATTGGTGCTGGCCTTTATCGCAACGGCGTTGCTCATTCGGCTTTGTCGGCGCCCTGCCATGCGCTGGGGCCTTGATTGATAACCCTGGTGGACGCAAAGCCCATGAACGCCCAACCCCTGCCATTGGCGGTCTTGCCATCCTGATAGGGTTCTCCGCGGCCTTTTTCCTGCTCCTAGACACCCCACTTAATCCCGCCGGTTTGGTTGGGATTCGTCGGCCTTGGCCATTGCCGGGCTGATCGATGACGCCCGGGGGCTTCGCAGTTGGCCGAAGCTGCTCATTCAGATCACTGCGGCTGGCCTGGCGGTAATCGGCGGCGGGCTTTTGCTGCAGGATCTCGGCACCTGGCCCTCCGGTGCGGTCATGACGCTGGGTGCGGCGGCTATTCCGCTGACTTGGTTCGCGGTGGTTGGGTTTATTAACGCGGTGAACATGCTCGATGGCCTGGATGGGCTAGCGGGCCCGGCGTCGTGACAGTGATTCTGCTTTGGGCTGGCCTTTGCCGCGGAGCTGGCTGGAGCCACAACCAGCGCCCAAACCGCACTGGTACTCACTGCAGCGGTTCTTGGTTTTCTGTTGCACAACCTCCGCACCCCCTTCCGCCGCCGGGCGAGTGTGTTCCTAGGTGATGCCGGTAGCTTGGCGCTGGGATTTGCGGTGGCTTGGCTTGCCATCGAGATCTCGCAGGCGCCGGGGCGGGTGATCTCGCCCATTGGTCTTGCCTGGGTGCTGGTCTTGCCGGTCATGGATACGGTCAGCCTCATGACCCCGGCGCCTGCTACGCGGGCAGAACCCGTTTCATGCCGATCGCAACCATCTGCATCATATTCTAGAGCGCTCCGGCTTTACCCCCGGCCAATCCACCGCCCTACTCATGCTGGCTGCCGGCGTGTTGGGCGGTATTGTGTGCTCGGCTCGATGATCGGGGTGCC
>CBDEUE010000008.1:0-107121 GCA_965243155.1 Spiribacter sp.
GCGCTCACACCCGCTGAAGCTGATCTGGCTGAGGATCAGCAGGCACTGTTGGATCGGATTGGGCTGGAAGTTGATCGCATTGGGCCCGAGCAGATTCGCGTTCGCGCGGTGCCTGCCTTGCTGGCGCAGGCGGATGCTACCGCGCTCCTGAAGGATGTGTTGGCTGATCTGCGAGAGCAGGGCAGTAGTGAAGCGATTGATGCGCGTATTTACCATCTGCTGGGGACAATGGGCTGCCATGGCTCGGTGCGGGCCAATCGGCGCCTGACCTTGCCGGAGCAGGAAGCGCTGCTGCGTGAGATGGAACGCACTCCCAATATCGATCAGTGCAATCACGGCCGGCCCACGTGGGTAGAGCTTGATATGCAGGGGCTCGATCGACTGTTTTTGCGTGGCCGATGAGTAAAGCCAACGCGCCAGTCATCTGCCTGATGGGGCCAACCGCCGCGGGTAAAACGGATCTTGCCCTGCATTTGCATGCGCAAGGCGGCTTTGATCTGGTGAGTGTGGACTCCGCCATGGTCTACCGGGGTATGGATATTGGTACCGCCAAACCGGCGCCAGAGGTATTAGCAGAGGCTCCGCATGCCCTCATTGATATTCGTGATCCGGCGCATGCTTACTCGGCAGCCGATTTTGCCAATGATGCGCAGGCACTGATCGCCGCCAGTCACGCTGCCGGCCGTATCCCGGTACTAGTGGGTGGGACGATGCTTTATTTTCGGGCATTGCTCTATGGGCTTTCTCAGTTGCCGTCGGCCGACCCCGCAATTCGGCGGCAAATTGAGCAGCAGGCAGATCTTGTGGGATGGCCGGCTTTGCATGCGAAGCTTGCTGAGCAGGATCCGGTGACTGCCGCCCGCCTGCATCCCAACGATGCCCAGCGTATTCAAAGGGCGCTCGAGGTGGTGCAGCTCACCGGTAGGCCCTTGAGTGATCTGCAGAATCAGACCGGGCCGGAACCCGATATTGGGCATGTGGTCAAAATCGGCATCCAACCGACTGATAGAGCGGCTTTGCATCGACGGATTGAAAAGCGCTTTGCCGCCATGCTTGAGGCGGGCTTTATCGACGAGGTGGAAGCATTGCGTGCGCGGGAGGATTTGCATCGTGATTTGCCCTCAATGCGTGCGGTGGGCTACCGCCAGGTATGGGATTATCTGGATGGTGTGATTGCGCGCGATGAGCTTGCTTTTCGCGGTGTAGTAGCCACACGGCAGTTTGCTCGGCGGCAGCTAACCTGGCTGCGACAGGAGTCTGGCGTGCATTGGCTGGATAGCGATGATGCGGCAGTGCAAAACACGCTTATGGATCTGCTCGCCGACGTGCTAATTTAACGGTGAACAAAACACAAGAAATCGCGCTGAGCGATCAAAGGAGTCACAACCAAATGTCAAAGGGGCAGTCATTGCAGGAGCCATTTTTAAACGCACTTCGCAAAGAAAAGGTTCCGGTCTCTATTTACTTGGTCAATGGCATCAAGTTGCAGGGGCAGGTGGAGTCTTTTGACCAATTTGTGATTCTGCTGCGCAACTCCATCTCGCAGATGGTCTACAAGCACGCCATCTCGACGATTGTGCCGGCGCGTAATGTCCGTGATCTTCTCCAGGAGGAGCGCAATCCAGAGCTCGACGAAGACTGAGCGCATGGCCGGTATTGAGACCTCGCCGTCACAGCTTTTTGAGCGCCCTGATGCGGGCGAGCGGGCGGTGCTGGTACACGTAGACGATGGCCTGGTCGATGCCGAGGATACCGTGCGCGAGGCCGAGGCGCTGGCAAGTTCCGCTGGGGCCGAAGTGGTCGCGAGGCAGCTGGGTCGCCGTCGCAAGCCCGACCCAAAAACCTATCTGGGCTCGGGTAAGGTCGAAGAACTGGCGGACCTGATCCGTACACACGAAGCCGACTTGGTGCTGGTCAATCACGCCATCAGCGCCGTGCAGGAGCGCAACCTAGAGCGTGCGCTCAAATGCCGGGTGCTCGATCGTACCGGGCTTATTCTGGATATCTTCGCCCAGCGGGCCCGCTCGCATGAGGGCAAGCTGCAAGTAGAGCTGGCCCAGCTGCGGCATATTGCCTCGCGCCTGGTTCGCGGCTGGTCACATTTGGAACGCCAGAAAGGTGGTATCGGCCTCAGAGGCCCGGGTGAGACGCAGCTCGAGCTTGACCGCCGAATGCTCGGCACGCGTATTCGCCAGCTGGAAAAGCGTCTGGCGCGCGTGCGCCAGCAGCGGGATCAGGGGCGACAGGCTAGACGGCGGCGTGATCTGCCAGCGGTTTCGCTGGTGGGCTATACCAATGCGGGCAAATCTACCCTGTTCAACCGCCTAGCCGAGTCGGGCGTCTACGCCGCCGATCAGCTGTTTGCCACGCTGGATACCACGCTCAGGCGACTTGAGCTGGCCGGCGGTGAGGCCGCTGTGTTGGCCGATACCGTGGGTTTTATTCGCGACCTGCCAACACAATTGGTCGCCGCTTTTCGCTCGACCCTCGAAGAGGTGGTCGAGGCACAGCTGCTGCTGCATGTGATTGATGCTGCTGATCCGGCCCGTGATGCCAATATCGCCGAGGTCGACTCGGTGCTGCAGGCGTTGGGGGCAGATGAAGTGCCACAGCTTCGGGTTTACAACAAAATCGATGCTCATGGGGTGGCCCCACGGGTAGATCGAGATGAGTCAGGCCGGCCGGTTGCGGTGTGGGTTTCGGCCGCCAGCGGCGAGGGCATCCCACTTTTGCAGGAGGTGATTGCCGAGTGCGTGAGCGCCGAGCAGGCTCGCGGGGTGATTGAGCTGACCCCGGCTGAGGGCCGACTGCGGGCAAGATTCTATGCCCTTGGGGATGTGCTCGAGGAGCAAATCACGGACAATGGCAGCGTTCGCCTGGCAGTGGAGCTGCCCCGGCGTGAGCTCGAGCGGCTTTATCGACATGAAGGATTGGCGGCTGAACTAATGCCATTGTCTGGTGGTCACTTGTCCTTGAGTGCGGCGGCTCATTAGAATCAAAGAGTTTGTACATCAGGCGCTGGCTTGGGCGGCGCGCAAATCCCTCCGAGCATGGAGAAGCTGAATGGCCTGGAATGAACCTGGCGGCAATAATCGTGATCCCTGGAGCAGCGGCGGCGGTGGCCGCGGCAATCAAGGGCCACCCGATCTAGATGAGGTGATCCGCAAACTGCGGGAGCGCCTTGAAGGGTTGTTCGGTAAACGCAGCGGGCCTCGTCCTGCTGGCAATGGCGGCGACAACCAAAGTGGCGGCGGCCGCACAGCCAAAGCACCTGGTGGAAAAGGCATTGGCATTATTGTCGGGCTGATTTTCCTGGGCTGGATTCTCTCCGGTATCTACATCGTCGACGAGGGTACGCGAGGCGTTGTGACACGGTTTGGCGAGTTCCGTTATACGGCGATGCCGGGGCCGCATTGGCATTTGCCATACCCCATTGAAGCGGTGCAGACGGTCGATGTTTCGACACGTCGTCGCATTACGGTGGGCTATCAGGCGGTCTCATCACAGCAAACACGTCCAGTGCTCTCCGAGGCATTGATGCTGACCGAAGATGAGAACATCGTGAATGTTCAGCTTGCCGTGCAGTATCAGGTCTCCGATGCCGCACAGTTCCTGTTTGAATTTGTCGACCCGGAACAAACACTGAAAGAGCTGACCGAAAGCGCGCTGCGTGAGACGGTCGGTAAGCGCCGCATGGATTTTGTGTTGACCGAAGGTCGCGCGGAAGTGGCTCAGCAAACCCGTGAGCTCATCACCGAGGCCCTGCAATACTACGACGCGGGTATCGAAGTGGTTGAAGTGGTCATTCAGGACGTCCAGCCACCAGAGCAGGTGCAGGACGCTTTTGAAGATGCCATTAAGGCACGTGAGGACCGGGAGCGTCTGATCAACCAGGCCGAAGCCTATCGTAACGAAGTTATCCCACGGGCCGAAGGTGAGGCCGCGCGTATTCGCGAAGAAGCGCAAGCTTACTTGGCGCAGATCGTGCAGCAGGCAACGGGTGATGCCAGCCGCTTTACCCAGCAGCTGGCTGAGTATGCCAAAGCACCGGAAGTCACGCGTGATCGTCTGTATCTGGACACCATGGAGCGAGTGCTGGGCCGCAGCGGCAAAGTGCTCATCGATGCGGAATCCAGCAACCAGCTGATGTATCTGCCGCTTGACCGGATGATGCGCGGCGGCGTGCCGCAAAGCAGTGCCGATCTCGACGGTACGGGCTCGCTGAGCGGGTCGCTCTCGAGCAGTACGGGTTCCAGCTCAACGACCAGCAGCAGCAATAGCAGCTCGCTGCGTATGCGGGAGACACGCTAATGAATCGTCTCACTCCAATTGGTATTGTCCTGATTGTTCTGGTGGCCGTTGGTATTACATTCGGCACCTTTACCGTCAAAGAGACCGAGAAAGCGCTTAAATTCCGTCTTGGTGAAGTCGTGCGTACGGATTTCACGCCGGGCCTGTATTTCCAGATTCCGTTCGTGAACAACGTCCGCAAGGTGGATTCCCGTGTGCAGACGCTCGATGAGAGCCCGCAGCGGTTCCTGACCTCCGAGCAGAAAAACGTCATCGTCGATGCGTTTGTAAAATGGCGGGTTGAGGATGTTGAACAGTACTACGTGACCGTCGGCGCGGACCCGCGGCGGGCCAACCTGCGGCTCTCGGAAATTATCCGTGACGGATTGCGCAATGAGTTTGGTAAGCGGACCGTGCAAGAGGTGATCTCCGGTGACCGTGCCGAGATTATGGATATCCTGACTGAGCAGGCGGGTATGGCCGGTAACTCACTGGGTATTAGCATTCTTGATGTGCGCATTCAGCGCGTTGATCTGCCAGAGGGCGTGAGTGAGTCGGTGTTTAATCGGATGATCGCCGCTCGTGAGCAGGTTGCCCGGCAGTTCCGCGCTGAGGGTCAGGAGCAGGGTGAGCGTATTCGCTCGGCAGCTGATCGTCGTCGCACCGAGATTATTGCCGAAGCCCGACGCGAGGCTGAGGAAATTCGGGGTCAGGCGGATGCCGAGGCAACGGCGATCTATGCCGACGCCTATGACGCCGACCGCGAGTTCTATCGTTTTTATCGCAGCCTTCGGGCCTACGAGCAGACGTTTAAGAACGAGAACGACATGCTGGTGCTCTCACCCGATTCCGATTTCTTCCGCTATTTTGACGAGATTGAATCGCTGACGCGGTAGGACGGGATGCAGGATCTGCTAACGGCCATTGCCCTGATATTGATTATTGAGGGTATATGGCCGTTTCTCAGTCCAAGAAGCCTGCGTAAGGCGTTATTTAGCATCGTACAGAACAACGACAAGACGATGCGCTTAACCGGCCTTTTTACAATGTTGGCCGGGCTTTTGCTGCTCTATCTCGTACGCTAGGCGTGCAGATGAGCTGGGGGATTTCATGAACGACAAGCTCACTGGCAAGCACAGCCCGTGGCTTCTGCCGGATGCCGTCGAGGAACTGCTGCCACCGGATGCTCGGGCACTTGAGCATTTGCGTCGCACCAGCCTCGATACTTGCGAGTACTGGGGTTATGCCCTGGTCATGCCGCCGGTCATTGAATATTTGGAGGCGCTGCTCTCCGGCGTGGCGCATGATCTAGATCTGCAGACTTTCAAGCTCACCGACCAGTTAAGCGGCCGGATGATGGGGGTGCGCGCTGATATCACGCCACAGGCGGCGCGCATCGATGCGCATCAGCTACGCCGAGAAGGCCCAGTGCGGCTCTGCTACACCGGTACGGTGCTGCGCACCCGCCCAGAAGCACCGGGTGGCGCCCGCAACCCACTGCAGTTGGGTGCCGAGCTGTATGGTCACGCCGGGATCGAGAGCGATGTCGAGATTATCTCGCTCATGGCTGAAGTGCTTGCCGCCGCTGGCGTCGGCCAGCTACATCTCGACCTAGGCCATGTCGGGATTTTCCGCGGGCTTGCCGCGCAGGCGGCGCTGAGCACCGAGGCCGAATCAGCACTGTGGGATGCACTGCAGCGCAAGGCCACGGCTGATATTGCCGCGTTGCTGGATGAATATGAGGTGCCTTCACCACAGCGTGAGCATCTTAGTGTGTTGGCGCAGTTAAGCGGCGGTGTCGAAGTGCTGGATGAGGCCCGGAGCGCGCTTGCTGGCGCCAATGGTGTGGTCAATGAGGCGCTGGATGCGCTTTCTGCCATCGCGCAGGCGATCTCCCAGTGGCTGCCCGATCTGACCCTGCATATCGACCTGGGGGAGCTGCGCGGCTATCGCTATCACACCGGGGTGGTATTTGCCGCTTACACCCCAGGTGTTGCCCAAGAGCTGGCTCGCGGTGGGCGTTATGACGATATTGGTGCGGTTTTTGGTCGAGCCCGTCCCGCCACGGGTTTTAGTACAGACTTAAAAGCGCTGTATGCCGCTGTTCGTAAAACACCGTCAGAGGGTGACAAGCAAGTCATGATCGCCGCTCCCTGGGGTGACGACCCTGCACTGCATGCGCAGGTCAAGCGCCTGCGTGATGCTGGCAATACCGTTTTGTGGCTGCTCTCTGGCACGGCCGATGAGGCTCGCGAGCAGGGCTGTCACCGGATGCTAGTCGCCGCTGATGCTGGCGACTGGCAGATCGTAGATATTTAAGGGACAGAATTGAGATGACAAGAAGCGTGGTCGTAATCGGCTCTCAGTGGGGTGATGAGGGCAAGGGCAAGATTGTGGATCTGCTCACCGACCGGGTATCCGCCGTGGCTCGGTTTCAGGGCGGTCATAATGCTGGCCACACCTTGGTGATCGATGGCGAGAAGACGGTACTCCATCTGATCCCGTCGGGCATTTTGCGTGAGGGCGTGACCTGTTTGATCGGAAACGGCGTGGTGCTCTCGCCCGAGGCTCTATTAAAAGAGCTATCCGCGCTTGAGGCCTCAGGCGTTCCGGCCCGAGAGCGGCTTCGGATTAGTCCGGCCTGCCCCGTGATTCTTTCCTCACACGTGGCGCTGGATCAGGCGCGAGAGAAGGCGCGTGGCAAGGCAGCGATCGGGACCACCGGCCGCGGTATTGGCCCCGCGTATGAAGACAAAGTGGCCCGGCGTGGGCTGCGTGTGGGCGATCTGTTCCATCGCGAGCGGTTGGCGGCCAAGCTGGGCGAGCTGCTCGATTATCACAATTTCATCCTCAAGCAGTATTACGGTGAACCGGGCCAGGACTTCCAGGCCATTCAGGAGCACTGCCTGGCCATGGCCGAGGAGCTGGCACCGATGACCGCCGATGTCAGCCACATGCTCAATGATCTCAGGGCCAAAGGGCATAACCTGTTGTTCGAGGGGGCACAGGGCACCCTGCTGGATATCGACCAAGGCACGTACCCATTTGTCACCTCCTCAAATACCACCGCCGGTGCGGCGGCCACTGGTACTGGCGTTGGCCCACTTGAGCTGGATTATGTGCTGGGTATTACCAAAGCCTATACCACGCGTGTAGGCGCCGGGCCGTTCCCCACCGAGCTTTTTGATGATCTGGGTGAGCATATTGCTCGGCGCGGACATGAGTTTGGTTCCACCACGGGCCGGCCGCGGCGCTGCGGTTGGTTTGATGCGGTGGCGATGCGGCGGGCGGTGCAGATCTCGAGCCTCTCTGGACTTTGCATCACCAAAATGGACGTGCTCGATGAGCTCGATACCCTGCGGATTTGCACCGGCTACAAATGCGGAGCGCAGCGCAGTGATGTGCTGCCCACCGGCGCCGAGGCACTGGCTGAATGCGAGCCGGAATACATCGAGATGCCCGGCTGGCAGTGCTCAACGCTTGGTATACAGACCTATGATGAGCTGCCGCAGGCCGCACGTGATTATCTAGAGCGCATTGAGTCGCTCTGTGGCGTGCCGGTCGATATTGTCTCTACGGGGCCGGATCGAAAAGACACGATTGTCAGACGCCATCCTTTCACCATTGCTTAGACGATGACCGCTAGCGATATCAAGATTTACATCGTTGATGACGAGCCGCTTAGCCGTGAACTGCTAGAGCAGGCCCTGAGTGCGCAGACTTGGCAGGTGCGTTCTTTTGCTACGGCGAAGGCATTGCTCTCGGCAATGGACGAGTCACCCTGCCATATTGCGATGGTTGATATTGGGCTGCCGGATATCGATGGGTTTGAGCTGACTCATACGCTGATTCGCCAAAGCCGCTGTGGCGTGGTGATGGTAACGGCTCGGCACGATATGGAAAGCCGGGTTGAAGGATTGCAAATTGGGGCCGATGCTTATCTCATTAAACCGGTCGATCCACGTGAGCTGGTCGCTACGGTTCAGGCATTGTTGCGACGACTCCAGCGCAGTGCGCAGGTTGACGCTCGCGATGCAATGGAATGGTCATTTGACCCACGCAACTGGCGGTTGATTAGTCCTGATCAGCAAAAAATTGAATTAACGCGCACTGAATGCCTGTTTTTGGATGTGTTGATTCGCCATGATGGCGACCCGGTAGAGCGTGAAAAAATCATCTCAGGGATTGGTCACTCGCCAACCTACTACCATGGCGGTCGCCTAGACACGATGGTCTGCCGGCTTCGCAACAAAATCTCAGCGACTACATCGGACTGGCAGCCGATCGTAACCTGTCGCAGCTTTGGCTACGCGTTTATTCCCGAGTAATTGGGGTGCGTTACGCCGTGGATCAACCGCTTTAGTTCAGCCTGCGGCATCGGCTTGTTGAGGTAGGCATCAGCGCCGGCGCGGAGGGCTTGATCTTGGAGCGCTTGAGCTTCTATACAGCTTTCGGTTGCGCTCGCGAGGACGACTGGAATTTCCTCACTCTGATTATTGTTGCGAATGGCGGCGAGCAGTTCGAATCCATCCCGATGTGGCATTCGCACATCACTAATAACAAGTGCAGGTGAACGCCGATCAATTAGGTTGATGGCGTCATCGACGCTTGTTGCTTCAACGATTTCGCAGCCAAGGTTGAACGAAGCAATGCGCTTGCGCATTTCCCGTAGCTGAATCATCTGATCATCGACCAGCAGTATCAGCGGTAGCCGCGTCGGGAGGTCAACGCGGAACACCACCCAAGGATCATTGAACCCGTACTCTAATGCTCCGCCCTGGGCGTTAATCAGCGAGCGTGCCAGGCGTAGACCCATTCCCCGTCCACTTCCTAGATCAGGAATATAACTAGCGTGCGCCGTGTCTGGTGGGCGTTCTTGTGTATGGGTGACGGTGCTGGTGGCAGCTTTGATGCGTTGCTGTTGCTCGGCAGAGAGGCCTGGGTGGGTGTTATTCACCTCGAAGGCATGGTCGCTGGAAATGGCATGTCGAATGATGATCTGCCCGCCCGAGGGGGTGTGACGCAGTGCATTGGCAATGAGTGTATCCAGCAGGGTTTTGATCAACAGCAAATCACCATACAGTGGTGTTGTCTGATTACTCTGATTGATCAGTGAGATTTGTTGCTCATTGGCAAGCGTTTGCCACTCTCTCACCCGCTCTTCGACTAATTGATGGAAGTCAATCGGGTAGATCTTCTCACCACTCGTGGGCTGGGACAGTGAATCGAGGTCTAGCAAACGATCAACCAGTCCCAGCTGGCGTCCTAATGTCTCCTGGACGCGGTCTAGAAGTTGCCGTTGATCCTTTTTATTTACATCGCTTTCATTACTTAAAATCTGATCTAAAGCCTGAGTGGCATTCGCAAGCGGCCCCCGAAGATCATGGGAAATCAGCGACATAAATGCCCGTTTGCTCTCGTACTCCTGATCAGCCCGAGCCTTTTCGGCATCAAGGCGCTGGCTTCGCTGTTGGATTTCATCGCGCAGCTGGCGCTCAAGTCTGCGCGCGGCCACGCTTTTGCGCTGAGCCGATCTCAATTGGCCGATCACCTCTTCATTGAGGGCGCGCAATCTTGCAATCGAGGCAATACTTAAAATGATGAGGTTGCCGCCAAAACCGATTAAATAGGTGGCAGTGATAACTGCGCCGCCTTCAAAGACGCCCAGGTTACGACCGAACCAGGCGATGAGGGCAGGCCCCATCAGCAGCCAGCTGCCACCCAGCAGGCGCATATCAGTGCCGCCCGCTTGCCAGATACACCAGTGCGCGTAAGTGGCAATACCAGCGCCACCGATAACCACAGCGAACATCGCTGCACTTACCCAATCAAGCGGCACAAAGGGGAGGCCTAATAGCGGGACGAAGGACGCGTAGCTAATGCGCCGGAGCGCCTGGTCAACCTTTGGTACAGCACGGCGCAGCTGGAGAAATTGCCGGGTGAATGTGGCGCTTGCCGCGATGGTCGGGGGAATGACGAGGCAACCGAGATAGCTTAAAAAAGCGGATTTTTCGAGCCCGAATGGCAGTGGCGGGTTAAATCGGCCAAAGTAAGCATACTCAACCAGTATAAAAACGGTGCCTGGCAGGATAATGAAGCTCAGCCAGCGCTGACGCAGTACTAGGCCAACAAAAAAATTATAGACACAAAAAAGAATACCGATGCCAAGCCATGCGCCGAGTGCGAGCTCTGAGAAAGGCCACTGTGTTGGCTCAACCATGCCAAAGTTCATCATTGCATCAGGTTATTGCAGTATGCGCGCGCAAAGGCAGTAAACCGTGCATTCTAGCGGCTATCGGTAAGACTTTGTCAGGCGGATCTTTCGATGCCAGCTTTATTTCACTAATCTGGTGGATAAAGTCCCAGATAGATCTCTGTAATGCGCGGAGCAGCATGATGCCGGGTTTGAATGAGTGGATGGCGGTAGCCGGCGGCGGTGCGATGGGCGCGACAATGCGTTATGGCGCGTTTTTGCTCGCCGAGCGTGTGTTACCTCGGGGGTTTCCGTGGGGAACGCTGTTGGTGAATGTAATTGGCAGCGTGCTGATTGGTATTGCGTTTGTTTTGTTAGTCGAGCGCGGTTTGTTAACGCCGGCTTGGCGGAGTTTTTTAACGGTGGGTCTGCTCGGTGCTTTTACCACCTTCTCAGCATTTTCTCTTGATGCGGTGTTACTGATTAACGCCGCGGAGTTTTCTCGCGCTATTGTTTATGTTGTCTTGAGTGTGACGGTCTGCGTCGCGGCGGCGGCGATCGCTATTGTGGCAACACGGGGTTTTTTGGGATGACAGCGGATTGGCATCGTGTGCAAAAACATCGTGATGCATGGAAGCATCGCGGCCAAGAGCGGCCGGCATGGGCAGTTGTCCCCGGCCCCAATCAAGAGTCGGTGTGGGATTATCCGCGACCACCGGCGTATGTCGTTGATGATCGACTGGTCGAGGTTTATTTAGGCCAGTTCCTAATCGCAAAATCGGCTCAATCGATACGCGCGCTTGAGACTGGAAGCCCACCGGCATTCTATCTGCCATCTGATGCGTTCGACTCAAAATACCTAGCGCCCTCGGCGCATCGGACGTTTTGTGAGTGGAAGGGAGAGGCGCAGTATTTCGATGTCGTCACGCCTGGCGGGCGGGAGGAGGCTGCCGTTTGGTGTTACCCGGCGCCTTTTGATGAGGCAGTCGTTATTGCCGGTTGGCTATCCTGCTATCCAGAGAAGCTTTCCTGTCGGGTTGGTGGTGAAGCGGTGGTTCCTCAGGAAGGCCGCTACTACGGAGGCTGGGTGACATCAGAGCTCGTTGGGCCCTGGAAGGGCGAGCCCGGTACAGAGAGCTGGTAGCAGTTGCTATGCGCGACTGACTCGCAGCCAGGTCATCATGCCGGCTGCCTGGTGTCCCAGCATGTGACAGTGCAGCATCCAATCCCCTGGATTATCGGCGATAAAAACAATGTCAAAGGCATCACCGGCGTGCATCAAGATGGTGTCGCGAAGCGGCCCAAGCCGCTCATCGCTCATCACTTGGTGGAAGTGATGTCCATGCAGATGCATGCTATGTGGCCAGCGCGTTTCGTTCCGTAGGCGGATTCGTACAAGCTCCCCGTGACGGACCTCAATAAGCGGGTCGATCTGCATATGTGCTTTGCCGTTAAAGGTCCAAAACATCCCCGCATCGATCATTTCGCGCGTCAGGCTAGCGCCGCCACCCATCGCGCCGCCCTGCATGAGTAGATCAACCGTTTTGGCATCGGCCAGTTTGGTGATAGCCGGTACGGTGTTGGCTGGCAGTGGAGCGGGTTTGGCACCCGGTGTCGCTCGCTTTTCCTCCTCGATGTGGAAAGTAGCAATGGCATAACCGCCGTCGCGCTCCTCACTGATTAGCATCGCTTCGCCGGCTGTCGCCGTAATGTCGATGACCAGATCCACACGCTGCGCTGGTGCCAACAGGATTTGATCCATGGGGGCCGGGTCTGCAAGCGGCATCCCGTCAAGGGCGATAATCCAGCCGCGGATCCCCTCGCTGCGCAACGAGAAAATGCGCGCATTAGCAGTATTAATAAGGCGCAGTCGAAGGCGCTGGCCAGCGTGCACCGGATGCCGCCATTCGGGCACGCCATTGGCGGTCACCCAATTGCCAATGCGCCCGCCGTGTGAACGGTCATGGCGATTACCAAAGGGCTCAGCGAGTGAGGCCGTTTGTGTGAGTCGCCAGTCATCGAGGATAAGCACCTGATCATCTTCGATACCGGATTCGGCCTGCCAGTCGGCCTGGTCTTTTTCATCAACAATGAGTGGACCGTAGAGCCCGCGACCTAGTTGCTCCTCGCTATGCGAATGCGGGTGATACCAGTAGGTGCCCGCATCAGGCAGTTCAAAGGCATAGCGAAACTGGCCACCCGGTGTCACTGGCGCTTGAGTCATATTCGGCACGCCATCCATCCCATTGGGTAGGCGAATGCCATGCCAATGAACGGTGGTCGGCTGGGGTAGATCGTTAATCAGCAGGCGGTTGAGTGTATCGCCCTGCCGGTATCGCAGCATCGGTCCAGGGACTGCGCCGTTATAGGCCCAAACGGGTGTTTGTGCGTATTCGGCAGGCGCAAGTTGTATCGTTGCGGGCGCTGGTTGTAGAGCGGCATCGATGGCGAGCGGTGAGTGCAAACCATTTTCTGGGGTGGCCGCCGTTGTGGCGCTCGCGGCAGTGGCACCAAAAAGCCCGACGAATGAGGTAGCCTGCCATAATCCTCCGGCACCGGTTATGCCCGCTGCACCTAACACCCCTAGCAATCGGCGCCGTGTGTGGTTCATAGAGATTTCCCTAGGTCGTCTATCTGCTTTGCAATAGGATGCCAGAGCGCTGCGAAAGGTTCAGTGAAACTGTTGATTACAGGAGACAAGATGCGGGTCATCGGCGTTGATTGTGCGGTGGATGAGAACAATATGGGCCTTGCGCTTGGGTACTTTGACGCTGGCTATATGCAGGTGGACGAGGTTGTTGCCGGGCGCTGTGAAAAGCCCCGAGCCCAGACGATTGTCGATTGGGTTGGCAACTCGCCGGGGCCTTTGCTGATGGCGCTGGATGCCCCGCTTGGCTGGCCAACTGAAATGGCTGCGCTTGCACAACACCAAGCCGGTGAGCCGTTGGCCGTGGCACCCAATCAGTTGTTTCGTCGATACACCGATCAGGACATTCGTGAGCGGCTTGGCAAGCAGCCACTGGATGTTGGTGCCGACCGAATTGCGCGAACCGCGCATGCTGCACTGGCATTGCTAGGAACGCTGCAGGAGGCGCTCGGGCAGCGTATCCCGCTTGCTTGGGAGGCAGCGCTTAGCGGGCCGGCCACCATTGAGGTGTATCCGGCTGCCACATTAAAGGCCCATGACCTGATTGCCGATGGTTATAAAAGAGGCAAGCCCTCGGAGGTTGCCCGTCGGCATGCACTTAAAGCCGAGCTTAATTCCCAGTTAGCGGTGCCGGATGATCTAGTGATCCCAGATATCGAGGTCGGTTCCGATGGCCTGGATGCCGTCGTTTGTTTGCTCGCCGCGCAGGATTTTCTTCAGGGTAAAGCCATACCGCCAAAGGGTGAGCCTGCTTTGTCGCTAGCCAAACGCGAGGGCTGGATTTGGTGCCGAGAGGCGCTGGCAAAAATTGAATAACCATATCGCAAATTATTCTTTTTCTATCTAAAAAATCCCTCGTAAAGTTCAACGCGTATTTCGCAAGCAAATTTTCTTGGGGTTCGTGATGTTTAATCGATTTATTTTTCCTCGTCTCGCGATTGCACTGGCGCTGGCTGTCATCGGCACTGCTGCCCAGGCCGCGAGCACAGACGCGCTGGTTAGCACCGACTGGCTAGAAGCCAATCTTGAGCGCGATGATGTGCGTGTCATTGAGGTCAGCGTCAATCCAGGCGTCTATGAGCGTGGGCATATTCCGGGTGCTGTGAACTTTCGCTGGCACACCGACCTAGTGGATACCGTGCGTCGTGACCTTGTCTCACGGCAAGATTTTCAGGCGTTGCTGCGTCAGGCCGGAGTTTCTGAAGACACCGAGATTGTGCTCTATGGTGATACCAACAACTGGTTCGCCGCCTGGGGGGCTTGGGTGTTCGATATCTATGGAGTCGACAACGTGCGCCTGCTTGATGGTGGGCGGAATAAATGGGAGGCCGAGGGCCGGCCTTTGGCCATTCGCCCCGCGAGTTACGCCGAAGGAGATATTCGCGTCAGTGAAGCGGATCATTCCATTCGCGCATTCCTGCCGGAGGTCGTCGAGGTAGCGAGCAGCGCCGATCCAGACGCTCATCTGGTGGATATTCGGTCTGCCGCTGAATATGAGGGTCGTGTGATTGCGCCGGAGGGCGTCAGTGAGCTCGCAGTGCGGGCGGGTCATATCCCGGGGGCGGTGAACGTGAGCTGGGGGAATGCCGTAAATGAGGATGGGACCTTTAAGTCCCCCGAAGAACTGCGTGCGCTCTACGCTGAGGCCGGCGTTGATGGCAGTAAGCCGATTATCACCTACTGCCGTATCGGTGAGCGCTCCAGCCATACTTGGTTTGCGCTCTCTCGCATCCTTGGCTACCAGGTCAAGAATTACGATGGATCCTGGACCGAGTATGGCAATTCGGTGGGTGTACCGGTGACTAACCTGGCCGGTACGGTCTGGGGTGGTCAGTAAGCCTCATGGCATCACAAACGCTAATGTTGAGCCTGCTGCTTGGCGCCATCTTTGGCGCCTTGCTGCAGCGCTCGCGTTTTTGTTTCTTCTGCGTCACCCGTGATTTTCTCGAGCGGCGCGATGCCCGTGGACTGCTCGGGATTATTGCCGCGCTGGCGGTGGGATTGCTGGGGTATCACGCCGTTTTTGGCCTATTTGTTCCAGATCCTGCAGCGGGCCGTCTTCCACCCGATGCGCATATTGGCCCGGTGAGTTGGGCGCTAGCCCCTGCCGCTGTTGCCTTCGGTGGTGGCATGAGCTTGTCAGGATCCTGCATTAGCGCGCACTTGTACCGCTTGGGTGAAGGATCGGTAGGCTCGCTGGTCGCGCTGCTTGGCGTGCTCATTGGTTTTGGTCTTGGTTTTCTTAGTTGGAATCATCTTTATCTCGCCACGATTCAGCAAAGCCCGGTCTTGTGGCTCCCAGAGACGTTGGGCTATGGCGGTTCGCTGGTGGTCCAGCTGTCAATCCTGGGCGCTTTGGCGGTTGCGCTGATGCGTTGGCACCAGGCCTCAACGACTGACGGCTACAGCGGCGGGAGTTTTTATCAAAGGATTTTGCGTGAGCGTTGGCCCACCTATGTTGGCGGGCTTGGTATCGGCATGCTGGCGGTTATTGCTTATTTGCGTGTTGCACCACTGGGTGTGACCGCTGAGCTTGGTAGTACAGCCCGTACGCTCGGTGATCAGCTCGGCATTATTCCACAGCGCCTGCAGGGCTTAGATTCGTTTTCCGGTTGCGCAACGGCCATCAAAGAGACCGTGTGGTCCGAAAATGGTGTTTTTATTCTGGGGCTTATCGCTGCCTCATTTTTTTCAGCGTTGCTGGCCGGTGATTTTCGAATCCAATCCGTGACGACGCGTGCGGCGATTGGGCATTTGGCAGGGGGCATTCTTATGGGCTGGGGTGCCATGACAGCGCTTGGTTGCACTGTCGGCGTGCTGCTCTCCGGCATTATGGCCGGTGCCGTCTCGGGCTGGGTTTTTGCGCTTTTTTGTTTTCTCGGGCTTTGGGGTGTCTGGCGTCTTAAGGCACTACCCAATGGCCTTGCCAGTTATCGGAGCGGCTGAACCGGGCTCTGCGATGGCGGTGACCCAAGTGCAGAATATCCATTCGTTGGATTTTGAGTTCAAGTACGGCAAAAGCGCTTAGTTCGGGCAGTTTATCGTAAGCCAGCCCATCACCGATTGGATCACCGGAAGCCGGCTGAAAACCATAGCAGTTTCGTGCATGGTTCGAGAGCTGATCCCAGACCGGTTGTAACGCCTCGCCCGTCATCACCGTGACATCAGCCAGTAGCCTTAATTGCAGATGCGCGATGTTATCCCAGATGTGAACGGCGGCATGGGGATGGGCGCGTACCTCGTGGACTTTATCGGCAGATTGGTCGCTATAAACCCGGAGCGTGGCTGTATCTGGGTCGGCGCTGCGTAAGACCACCGTCCGTGCCTGGGGCATGCTGTCCGCATCGACCGTGGCAAGCGTGGGGTGCCGGCCTGGCGCGCGGCGATCGGCAACGCCGCGCTGCAGACGCTTCCAGGTCTGGTCAAGCAAGGTGTCGAGCGCTTCCGCCCAATCGTGTTGATCAAAAGACATAGGCCACAAGGCTAGCCGCGTTCCTTTCAGGCAACAAGTCATGCAGCATGTAAAACGTTTTAGAGACCCATGAAGGGAGCCTTTACGCCGGATGTCAGCACTCGACGAAAAACACCGCTGCGCTTGGTGTGGCAATGTCCCCGAGCTGATCGCCTATCACGATGCCGAGTGGGGTTTCCCCGTGCATGATGATCAGCGGCTTTTCGAGAAGATTAGCCTAGAGGTTTTTCAGTGCGGACTGAGCTGGCGCACGGTGCTCAGCAAGCGGGAGAACTTTCGCGCGGCATTCTGCGGATTCGATTTTGATCAGGTGGCGCGTTTTACCCAGCAGGATGTTGAGCGGCTGCTGCAGGATGCGGGGCTTATTCGCCATCGTGGCAAGATTGAGGCGGTGATTCACAATGCCGCCTGCGCTCAGGCGCTCATTGCCGAGGTGGGCTCTTTGGCGGATTTTATCTGGCGTTATGAACCTGACCCTGCGACGTTGCCCGCGCCGCAATCCGTCACCACCTCGCCGGAATCAATCGCGCTGTCGAAGGATCTTAAGAAGCGCGGTTGGCGGTTCGTCGGGCCAACGACAATGTATGCCTTCATGCAGTCCATGGGCCTGATTAATGACCACCAATATGATTGCGCGATGCGCGAGCCGGTCGCAGAAGCCCGACGTCTTGCGGCTAGGTGAGTAGCATGGATTTGAGCGCAGCAATATGCTCGGGGCCGATCTCACAGCAGCCACCCACGATGCTGGCGCCGGCATGAATCCAGTCTCTCGCGTATTCGCTGGAGGCAAGCGGGGTTAGGGCCGCGCGAGCTTTAAGTGAATCAACCGTCCCGCCGGGTTTTAGGTCGGCGGCGGCCTCAAAGCCGTTGGCATAGCCACCGAAAGGCAGGCCAATCTCGGCAAGGATGGGCATGGCAGTGGTAACGGCTTCCGGTGCCGAGCAGTTGATCAGCAAAGCATCAGCGCCAGCGGCGGCCACCGCTTTGGCGGCATCCGCCAGATCTTCACCCGATCGAAGTTGAGTGCCGTCATGATCATTCACCGTGAGGGCACACCAAACGGGCAGGCCACTCTGTTTGCCGGCTGTCACGGCGGCAACAGCCTCGCGGGTCAAGCTCATGGTCTCGCAAATAAAAAGCTCAACACCGTCGGATTGCAGGTCAACAAGCCTTTGGTAATCGGCTTGGCATGTCTGATCATCCGGGACAACTTCGGCGTGATAACTCGCTACCAGGGGCGGCAGGCAGCCTGCGATACGGACGCTTTGATGGCTCTGTTCGCGTGCCTGACGCGCAGCGGCTAAGGCTGCGGTGTGTAGAGGCTCTAGCCACTCTGGCCGGCCATCGCGGGCGAGTCGCAGCGGAGTTGCCGCATAGGTGTTGGCGGTAATGATTTCCGCCCCGGCATCGATGAAGGCTTTGTGCACCGACGCAACAAGATTCGGGTCATCAAGCATGACCTGGGCCGACCAAAGGGGTGAGGCTGGCTTTACGCTGCGTCGACGCAGTTCTTGACCAAGCCCGCCATCAAGCAGGGTGATGTGATTACCTTCCATGGGAGCCGGCCTGTTTGTTGCCTAATCGGGCAGTGTGTCAGAGATCAACGCGAAAATCGCCAATCGTGTTTAATTTGCCGTTAGCATCGACCCGCACGATGACTCCCTCCCCGGAGCGAACGGTGTGTCCGGTCACAGCACGGATATTAACCTGATGAGTGACGAGAACAGCGGGTGTTTCATCCTCCAACGAGGCTAAGAGTTCACGCATCTCGGTAACAATCTGATCGCGCTTTTCACGCTGCTGGAAAAAGCTGTTCAGGCCTGGGTGGCGTTGTGGGGTTGTAAGATCAAGTGCTTCGGCGGTATCCACGCAGCGGCACCAAAAACTGGTGTAGACGCGCAAATCGCCGAGGCCGGCAGCGCGCAGTTGCTCACCGATCATTTTTGCTTGGTTGATGCCCTCAGCCGAGAGATTGCGTTGGGTGGCGCAGTCGTTGACGTCAAAATGACTAGGATCGCCAAAGCCGGGTGCCAGCGCGTGCCGGAGCAGTAGGACATGCCCTTTTTCGTGGAGTAAACCTAACGGCGCGCTATCTCCGCCATAGGCAGACGCTTGTGCCACGACAAGTAGTAGTGAAAGGATGATGACTCTCATGGGTGACGAACTCTCTCGTGGCACGGGCACTCTCATTGTTTGTTTTACAGGCGGGCCGATTCCGAGTCGAGCGCAGGAGTCTTTTATGAAAATGATCCACGTCGTTTTATTGGTTGGATTGATTTGGAGTGCCGGGGTGTTAGCGCATTCCGAACAGCAACAATCCCTGCCCGAGGACGGAGCCCATCTCGCCATATCACCCGAGCAAATCAAGATTGGCTTTGATGCGCCCATGCGAATTATTAGTGTGAAGCTCACGGATGCAGCAGGGCAGCAATATTCTGTCGCCCCGGAGAGCGGTCGGGCGGCAACGCAGGTGCTCATGGTCAAACCCCCAAGGCTCCCGGCCGGTGACTATGTCTTTGAGTGGCGCGGGATCGCCACTGATGGTCATGCTATGGCGGGTGAGCTCAGTTTTTCGGTTCAATCCCGCTGATGCTCGATCTTCTCACCATCGCTCTGCGTGCTGCTTTTTATCTAACCGCACTGCTGGGCGCCGGCTCGATATGGGTTTTGGTGCTGCTGAAGCAGCTGCCTGTTCGCGAGCAGCAACATCTGCGCCGGATTAGCGCACTCAGTGGCGCGCTGGCGCTTTGTTTTGCGCTTGGCGGTGTGGCAGTAGAGGCGATTTTTCTGGCGGGTGGTCAGTGGGCTGCTGCCTTCGATTGGGAATTGATCGGTTTTATTCTCGATGGTCCAAATGGCCGTTCACTCAGCGTGTTGGCAGCAGGCGTGGTGCTCATGCCGAGCGTTCTTTTTGTGCATTCGGCCGGTCATATTTTTGCCCTGCTTGGCGCAATGGGAGTTGCAGCGAGCTTTGGCCTGACCGGGCATACCTGGGCAGCAGCCGGCTGGCTATTGAATGGGCTAGTTGTTTTGCATGTGCTGCTGTTGTCGTTCTGGGTAGGTATTTTTTATCCACTTTTCCGCGTGGCAGGGCGAGACAGCGCCGCAGCAGCGGCGGTTGCTGAGGCATTCGGTCGGCTAGCGATTTGGGCAGTGCCGGTGCTCGCCCTGGCAGGGTTGGTGACTTTGCATCGGCTAACGGGTGGATTACTCGAATCGCTGTCTACGCCCTACGGTCAGATTGTTGCGATCAAGCTCGGTCTATTTGCTGGTGTTTTGGCCTTTGCGGCCTATAACCGGCTAGTGATCACTCCAGCGTTAGCGCGCGGCGAGGCAGGAGCAGCCCAGCATCTTCGTCGCTCACTCATTCTCGAGGCACTGCTCATCCTCGGCGTTCTGCTGGTGACCGCCACGGTGACAACACAGACTGGGCCGTGAGTGGAAGGCGTTCGGAGCATCGAAATGAACTTGACTACGTAGTTTGCCAAGACGGTGGCGCAGCGGGTCAGCTAATATAGAAGGCTTGTCTATCTGTCAGAAGTATTAGCGTAGGGTGCATGGCCTCAATAAAAAATGAGTGGTTCTCGAACACTCGCAACGATTTAATCGCGGGCCTTGTTGTTGCCCTGGCACTCATTCCTGAGGCCATTGCCTTTTCCATTATCGCTGGCGTTGATCCAAAAGTGGGTCTGTATGCAAGTTTCTGCATCGCTGTGGTGACGGCATTCGCTGGTGGTCGACCCGGGATGATATCGGCGGCCACCGGAGCCATGGCGCTGGTGATGGTGGTTCTGGTGCGTGACCACGGGCTGCAGTATTTGCTCGCGGCAACGATTCTCACCGGTGTGCTACAGATTATTGCCGGTTGGGTTCGGTTGGGGGCGTTGATGCGCTTCGTTTCACGATCGGTCATCACCGGCTTTGTCAACGCGTTGGCGATATTGATCTTCCTTGCGCAGATTCCTGAATTAATCAACGTGTCGTGGCATGTCTACGCAATGACGGCTGGTGGATTAGCGATTATCTATTTATTTCCCTACCTCACGCGTGCGGTCCCCTCACCATTGGTGGCTATCGTTCTCTTGACGGCGATCGCAATCCTTTTAGGGCTTGATATCCGTACCGTCGGTGATATGGGCGAGTTACCGGATACCCTCCCGGTGTTTCTGTTGCCTGATATTCCGCTGAACCTCGAGACACTGTTGATTATCTTGCCGGTCTCGATGACTTTGATGGTGGTGGGGTTGCTGGAATCAATGATGACCGCTTCGTTGATCGACGATCTCACGGACACAACGAGTAACAAAAACCGAGAGTGCGTGGGTCAGGGCGTCGCCAACATTGGCGCAGGGTTTATGGGTGGAATGGCTGGTTGCGCAATGATTGGGCAGTCAGTGATTAATATTAAATCCGGTGGCCGTGGTCGTTTGTCCTCGCTCGCTGCCGGGGTCTATCTGTTGGCAATGCTAATGCTCGTCGGCGATTTGGTTGCGCAGATTCCGATGGCTGCTCTCGTGGCTGTGATGATCATGGTTTCGATTGGCACGCTCAATTGGCAGTCATTACGCGATTTGCGCACCAACCCAAAAAGTTCCAGTGTGGTGATGTTAGCGACCGTGGCGGTGACGGTGAGTACGCATGATCTTGCGATGGGGGTACTCACAGGAGTGCTGCTTTCAGGATTTTTCTTCGCTCACAAAGTTGGCCAGGTACTTGTGATCCCATCACGGATCGAGGATGAGGGCCGTGCGCGGCATTACCAGGTTGTTGGTCAAGTGTTCTTTGCTTCTGCGGATCGGTTCGTCAATTCGTTCGACTTCCGCGAAGTCATTGATCGAGTGGTGATTGATGTCAGTCGCGCAAATTTTTGGGATATCACTGCCGTCAGTGCGCTCGATAAAGTGGTGATTAAGTTCCGTCGCGAGGGTACGGCGGTTGATGTCGTTGGTTTGAACGAGGCCAGCCGGACGCTGGTGGATAAATTTGCGGTACACGATAAGGACGGTGCCGACGAGATTTTGCTGGGGCATTAGGAACGACGCATGCGAAAAAGTGAAGAAAAGGTCCTGGCATGCGTCGATCAATCACAGTACGCCGAGTATGTCACCGACTACGCTGCTTGGGCGGCACGAAGGATTGGTCACCCACTGGAGTTGCTGCATGTTATTAATCGCCATCCGGAGGTGGCGCATGACGCGGATCATAGCGGCGCAATCGGTATCGATGCTCAGGAGCAATTGCTGCATGTGCTCTCGGAAAATGACGAGGCTCGGATACGCGAGCGTCGCGAGCAAGGCCGAGTGTTTTTAAATCAGCTACGCGAGCGTGCCGACGCCGCGGGTGCTGTGCAGACAGACGCTCGACAGCGTTTGGGTGATTTGCAAACTACGCTTGCTGAGCGGCAAGGGGCAGTCAGCTTATTTGTTCTAGGCCGGCGCGGGCGCACTGCCGAGTCGACACAGCGGGATTTGGGGCGCAATGTGGAGGGTGTTGTGCGTGCGCTGCGCAAACCCATTCTCACAGTATCGAATGCCTTCCAAGAGCCGCGACGTGCTTTAATTGCGTTTGATGGCAGCTATGTGACTCGCCGCGGGGTGCGTATTGTCGCGGCCAGCAAGCTCTTCCGCGGCATGGAAATTCACCTTCTGATGTCCGGTAAACGTCGGCGGGATGCCGATAAGCAGCTGGACTGGGCCAAGAATAAATTAGCTCGGGCCGGTTTTGAGTCAGTGGCCGCCTACGTTCCGGGAGACGCCGAACGAGTGATTGCCCAGGAAATTATGGTTCGAGAAGTGGATATGTTGATTATGGGTGCCTACAGCCATTCTTGGTGGCGCCAGCTTTTGCTCGGAAGCAAAACCTCAGGTCTGCTGCGCTCGGCCAGAATTCCTACGCTGCTGTTACGTTAACCATCAAGCTTTTGAACGAACAACCGGATGGTGCCCAGGAGAGGACTTGAACCTCCACGGGGTTTCCCCCACTAGCACCTGAAGCTAGCGCGTCTACCAATTCCGCCACCTGGGCTTTTCGAAACGGGCGGGAACCCGCTTGATCAGCGGCGCAAAGAGTACTGCGCCCCCTGTAGGCTGTCAAACGAAAGCTGCGCAACAGACGGTTTCTGTAGGCAGCACCCCGCAGTTCCCGTATCCTGTAACTATGTCAAAGAAAACAACGGATTCCGCCGATCCCGGCAAGGATCCCTATCTGGATCGTGAGCGTGAAAAATACGCCTCACCGGTACCCAGTCGGGAATACATCATCGACCAACTCGAGTCTCAGGCGCGGCCACTATCGCGCAAAGATCTCGCCGAGCTTTTTGGGCTGAGCGACGAAGATGCGCTCGAAGGCCTGAGACGTCGACTACGGGCAATGGAGCGCGATGGCCAGCTTGTGCGCAATCGCAAAAACGGCTACGTGGTAGTTGATAACGAGGAGCTGGTTCGAGGGCGTGTGCGCTCGGCACGCGACGGCTCAGGTGTGGTAGCCCCAGACCGGCCGGGCCCCGATGTATACCTTACCCCTAATGAAATGCGCCGCCTGCTCAACGGCGACCGAGTGGTCGTTCGCCTGATTGGTGAGGATGAAAAGGGCAACCCCAGCGGAGAGCTGGTTGAGATCATCGAGCACGCCAACCGCGAGATTGCCGGGCGGTATTTTGAGGAGTCCGGCATTGGCTTTGTGATACCTAATAACAAACGCCTTCATCAAGACCTGATTATCCCCGCGGCGGACCGCAATGGCGCAAAACATGGGGAGCTTGTCACTGCCGAGGTGGTCAGTCAGCCGTCTCCGCGTCGGCAGCCCATTGGTCGGATTATTGAGGTATTTGGCACCGAGATTGCCCGTGGCGACGAGGTGGCGGTAGCGGCGCGTACTCACGGCATACCGGTTGAGTTCCCGGACGAAGTGCTGCACGAGGCGGCGAATTTTGGTGAGACGGTGCCGGAGCCAAGCAAGCAGGGCCGCACGGATCTGCGTGAGCTGCCGCTCATTACCATTGATGGGGCGGATGCCCGAGACTTCGATGATGCGGTCTACTGCGAGCCCACGGAGCATGGTTGGCGTTTGCTCGTGGCGATTGCCGATGTTGCTGCCTATGTTCGTTCGGGCTCAGCGCTCGATACTGAGGCGGCCGAGCGGGGTAACTCGGTTTACTTTCCGCAGAACGTGGTGCCGATGCTGCCGGAGAATCTCTCCAATGGGCTTTGTTCACTTAACCCCCAAGTGGATCGGCTTTGCATGGTTTGCGAGATGCAGATTGACCATGACGGAGAACTCAAACGGTCGCGTTTCTTCGAGGGGGTGATGAATTCCTCCGCGCGGCTGACCTATGAGGCCGTCGATGCCATTTACAACGATCGTGATCCGGCATTAAAGCGCGAATTCAAGCATGCGCTTGAGCAAATCGAACATTTGTACGGTGTCTTTCATGCCCTGCGGCGCGATCGGGTGAAGCGCGGTGCGATTGATTTTAATACTACGGAGTCGGTCATTGAGTTTGACCAAGAAGGTCAGGTCGCGGACGTCCATCCGGCGGAGCGGAATGATGCGCATCGACTGATTGAGGAGTGCATGGTCCGCGCTAACGTGGCCACGGCTCGGTTCCTGCGTCGGCACAAGATTCCGGCGCTGTACCGGGTGCATGAGCCGCCGGCTGCCGAGCGACTGCAGAATCTGCGCCAGTTCCTAGCTCAAGTGGGCCTGACGCTGGGCGGTGGTGACGAGCCCTC
The DNA here is from genome assembly GCA_965243155.1 of Spiribacter sp. Taxonomy (GTDB): domain Bacteria; phylum Pseudomonadota; class Gammaproteobacteria; order Nitrococcales; family Nitrococcaceae; genus Spiribacter. Next base: position 24,333 of record CBDEUE010000008.1, read on the forward strand.
GCCCAAGGACTATGCCGCACTGATGGAGCAGGTGGCAAAGCGTCCAGACCGTCATCTAATCGAGACCATCATGCTGCGCTCGATGATGGCCGCCGAATATCGGCCCGATAACGCCGGGCACTTTGGTCTGGCTTTGGATGCCTATGCGCATTTCACCTCACCCATTCGGCGCTATCCCGATCTGGTGGTTCATCGGGCGATCAAGCATGTCATTAGCAACCGCGCGGTGGAGGAGTTCGAGTACACCGAGGATCAGTTGGTGACGCTGGGCGAGCACTGCTCGATGACCGATCGTCGTGCCGAAGAGGCAACGCGTGAGGCCATCATGACGCTGAAATGCCGCTTTATGGCAGAGCGGCTCGGTGAAGAATTTACTGGTGTGATCAGCGGCGTAACCTCCTTTGGTCTTTTTGTGGAACTAGATGAGGTGTTTGTCGACGGACTGATCCATATCACTAATCTGGAGCAGGATTTCTTCCATTTCGACTCCATTGGTCATCGCCTGGTGGGTGAGCGCACCGGCAAGGAATATCGCCTGACCGATCGCATTCGCGTGCGGCTGGCGCAGGTCAATGTGGACGAGGGAAAAATCGATTTCGACCCCGTTGCGCATCCGTTAGGCCCCAATGGCGAGTTACTTGAGACTCCACCGGCAAAGCGTGGCCGTGGTGCCAAACCGGGTGGCCCGAGTAACCGGCGCAAAGGGCCAAAACCGGGGCGTCGCCGGCGGCGATGAGCAAGATCAGCTATATCGGCGGGTTGCATGCCGTCCAGTCTGCTATTCGGTATGACGCCACGCGGATAACGGAAGTCTGGCTTGATCGGCGTCGGCGTGACGGGCGGCTGAACCGCCTACGCGATCAGCTTGCCGGTATGGACTGCCCTGTCCATGAAACGGATGCCAAGACACTCGAAAGTCTTCTGCCCGAGGTCTCGCATCAGGGCGTTGTGATTGCATATCAGGGTGAAGCGCCGCGTGGCGCGGATGATCTTGAGACCTTTCTGGATGGCCTGAGCCACGAGCCGCTGCTGCTAATCCTTGATCAGGTGCAGGATCCGCATAATTTGGGTGCCTGTTTGCGCACCGCCGATGCCGCGGCCGTCGATGCGGTGATTGCACCGAAGGATCGGGCGGTGGGTTTGACGCCAGTTGTCCACCGGGTCTCTGCCGGCGCTGCACAGTCGGTCGCCTTTTTCCAAGTCACTAATTTGGCAAGGACGCTGCGGGCGCTGCAGGAGCGGGGTATTTGGCTGATGGGGGCGGCGGACGAGGCCAGTCAAGAGATGTATGAGGCCGATCTCACTGGCCCTCTGGGGCTTTGTCTTGGGGCTGAGGGCAAGGGGTTAAGACGGCTCACGCGCGAGCACTGCGATTTGTTGGTCTCCATACCCATGGCGGGTCAGGTAGAGAGTTTGAACGTCTCGGTCGCGACTGGCGTGCTGCTTTACGAAGCGGTGCGGCAGCGGCGCGCTTCCCCGTAGAGACTGGATTGATTATACTGCCCGGCTAATCGAAGCCATTCGATTACTCCTTGCTGCCCGCAAAAAGCGGGCGGCTTTTCCCGACTTATGTCGGATCAACCGTAAGGAGCCACAATGCGGCATTACGAAATTGTCTTTATGGTCCATCCGGACCAGAGTGATCAGGTCCCAGCCATGATCGAGCGTTATCGCGGCCTGATTGAGGGTAACGGCGGCAGCATCCATCGTCTTGAGGATTGGGGGCGTCGTCAGCTTGCCTATCCCATCAATAAGCTCATTAAAGCGCACTATGTGCTGATGAACGTCGAGTGTGAGCCTTCCGATATTGAAGAGCTTGAGTCGATGTTCCGCTTCAATGACGCGGTGATTCGAAACATGGTGCTGGCCCGCAAAGAGGCCGACACGCAGCCTTCTCCGCTGGCTAAGAGCCAGGATGAAGAGCGCGAACGCGAGCGCGAGCGGGCCAGTCGTCGGGATGAGGCCGATGACCAGACTCATTCGGCGGACTCCGATGAAGCAGCGGATTCACAATACGATGATGAGTCCGATGAGACAGCTTCCACTGAGAGCGAATCCGAGGCGTGATCAATCGCGTCGAGCTGACTGGAAGGCTTGTTGATCAGTCTGTTTTGCGCCACTCACCGGCTGGTGTGCCGATTGCCCGGGCGCTGCTCGAGCATGAATCACAGCAGCAGGAAGCGGGCGCTCAGCGGCTGATTCGTTTTCGGGTGGGGTTGAGTGCCGCGGGTAGTCCGTTGGCTGAAGATTTGCAGTCAACCCCGCTTGGCGCTTCGATCCGCGTCACTGGCCTTCTGCGACGCTCGCGTCAGCGCGATTCGCAAACGGATCCCATTATTATCAGCGTCAGTCGTTTAGAGCGGCTGGCCGATGCGTAACAAATAAGGAAGATTCAGACATGGCTCGTTTTTTTCGTCGCCGTAAGTTTTGTCGTTTTAGCGCCGAGGGCGTGAAAGAGATCGACTACAAAGATCTCAACACGCTTCGTCAGTACATCACCGAGACCGGCAAGATTGTGCCCTCCCGCATCACGGGAACCAGCGCGAAGTATCAGCGCCAATTGGCAACCGCGATTAAACGCGCACGCTACCTGGCGCTGCTGCCGTATACCGATAGCCACTAAAGGCCATCGGCAGCCTCAGTTGTGAGCGGTTTTCTCGGCTTTATCATGCGCAGTCGGCTCAGCGCCATCGGTGTGGTGGCGCTGGGAGCGGTGATGCCTCTGCTCTTTTGGTTGAGTGGGGCAGTTATTGCGCTGATAACACTGCGGCGTGGCCTAGCTGAGGGCCTGGTGGTGCTGGGTGGAGCGGCGGCGGTATTGCTGCCGCTTTATGGGCTGGTGATTGGTACGCCAATGGCTATTCTTCAGCCGCTGGCATTGATTTGGTTGCCGGTGATGGCGCTTGCACAGATTCTGCGGCAGACGGTGTCATTGGCACTGACGTTACAAGTGGCAGCACTGATAGCGGCTGTTGGTGTGCTGGGCTTTTATGGCCTGCATGGTGATCCGGCAGCATTTTGGCAAGGTACGCTGCAGACGCTTGCAGAGGTCTTTTCGGCGGGTTCGCCCGGGCCGGAGTGGCAGATGGCCGTTGACCAGCTAGCTCCCCGGCTAACGGGGCTTTGGATCGCCAATATGCTGGGCATTGCGGTGCTCTGTCTCTTGCTGGGGCGTTGGTGGCAGGCCGTTCTGTACAATCCGGGGGGCTTTCGCGAGGAATTTCATTCGCTGCGCTTTGCCCGATGGTTTTCGGTGCTGGCGCTGGCGGCCATTGCTGGCGGGCTGGCAACACCGCCAGGGCTAGTAAGCGATCTTGCCTCGGTGATTGGGGCGGTGTTTTTGCTGCAGGCGCTGGCGGTTATGCATGCCATTGCCTCAGCGCGTGGATGGCATGTTGGGTGGCTAATCGGTGTTTACCTGATTCTGCCCCTGATGCTGCGGCCGGTGGCGTTGCTGGGTTTGGTCGATACATTTGTGGATTTTCGGGCACGCGCGGCGGCCCGGACATAGTATTTTAAGAAACAATCAAGACATTGAGTCGGGGTTAGAACAATGGAAGTCATTCTTCTTGAGAAAGTGGCCAACCTGGGTGGTCTGGGCGATACCGTCAAAGTGCGCGCGGGTTATGGTCGCAACTATTTAATTCCTCAGGGCAAAGCCAAGCCGGCAACGGCTGAGAATATTGCTTTTTTTGAGGCGCAGCGGGCCGAGCTTGAGCGCAAAGCCGCCGAGGAACTGGCTGTTGCTGAGGCGCGGGCCGAAAAGCTGAATGCCCTTCAGATCTCTATCACCGCGAATGCAGGTGATGAGGGCAAGCTGTTTGGTTCGGTTGGACCACAGGATGTTGCCGATGCCGTCACTGCCGCTGGTGTAGAAGTCGGCCGTCACGAAGTTCGTATGCCTGAAGGCCCGATTCGTGCCACCGGTGATTACAGCATTGAGCTGCATCTGCATGCTGACGTGAACGCCAACGTGGCGGTCTCTGTGGTGGGCGAGGCTCAGGCCTAATCATTTATGGCTGAAGCCCGCACGCCGTCGACGACGGATGCCCTGAGGGTGCCGCCGCACTCCATCGAAGCGGAGCAGGCGGTCCTTGGCGGGCTGATGCTGGATAACAGCGCTTGGGATCAGATAGCAGATCGGGTTGGTGAGGATGACTTTTATCGACGCGATCACCGTTTGATTTTTCGGGCGATCGAGTCGCTGGCGGAATCCGGCCAGCCCATGGATGCGGTTACCCTCTCAGAATGGCTAAAAGCCAATGACGAGCTCGATAACGCCGGTGGTCTTGCCTATTTAGGTCTGCTGGCTCGGGATACACCCAGTGCCGCCAATATTCGCGCTTATGCCGATATCGTGCGCGAGCAGTCGGTGCTGCGGCAGTTGATCGAAGCGGGCACGGAGGTTGCTGGCAGCGGTTTTAATCCAGAGGGGCAAAGCTCGGCGGATCTGCTCGATCATGCCGAACGGCGGATCTTTGAGATTGCTGAGCAGTCCGGGCGCAATCGGCGGGGGTTTGTTGGCGTTCGTGATGTGCTGCCGGCGGTTGTGGATCGTATCGACACGCTCTATCACCAGGACAGTGACGTTACTGGGCTTGCCACCGGCTTTAGCGATCTTGATCGCATGACTTCGGGCCTGCAAAACGGTGATCTGGTCATCGTGGCTGGCCGACCGTCGATGGGTAAAACCACGCTGGCAATGAATATCGCCGAGGCAGCGGCGCTTCAAGACGGCCCACCCACCGCCGTTTTTAGTATGGAGATGCCCGCGGACGCGCTGGCGATGCGTATGCTGGCATCGCTTGGCCGAGTCGAGCTGCAGAAGATTCGCTCGGGCAAACTTGGCGATGATGATTGGCCGCGATTGACCAGTACGATGAACCTGCTCTCGCAGGCCAAGCTCTACATCGATGATACCCCCGGTCTAACACCCACCGAGATGCGCGCACGCTGCCGGCGGTTAAAACGTGAGCACGGACTGGGACTGGTGCTGGTTGATTATCTGCAGCTCATGCAATTGCCAGGGTTTAAAGAAAACCGCGCCGCGGAAATCTCCGAAATTTCTCGCTCACTTAAGGGCATGGCCAAAGAGCTGGGCGTGCCGGTTATGGTGCTCTCTCAGCTCAACCGCAGCCTCGAGCAACGCCCCAACAAACGCCCGGTGATGTCTGATCTTCGTGAATCGGGTGCGATCGAGCAGGATGCAGACGTAATCGTGTTTATCTATCGTGACGAGGTCTATAACGAAGACAGTCCCGATGCTGGTACGGCCGAGATTATTATTGGCAAGCAGCGTAACGGGCCTATCGGTACGGTTCGACTGACCTTCCTCGGGCAGTACACTCGATTTGAAAACTTTATTGCAGACACGGGCTACGGGGGCGGAGGCTGGCAGCAATGAGCCGCCATGCCCGGGCGACGATCCATCTCGACGCCCTGCGGCATAACCTTGCCGTCGCTCGTGCGTGTGCGCCGCAGTCCAATCTCATGGCTGTGCTCAAAGCCAATGCTTATGGTCACGGTCTGCTCCCAGTTGCTCATACGCTAGCTGAGGGAGTCGATGCGTTTGCTGTCTCTTGCCTGGAAGAAGCTTCTCCGCTGCGTGCAGCCGGGCTAAATCATCGCATCCTTCTGCTTGAAGGGTTTTTCGATGCTGAAGAGATTCCCATTTTTGCGGCCCGCCGGCTGGATGCGGTGATCCATCAGCCCTGGCAGATCAAGGCGCTGGCGGAGGCGGATATTCAAACCCCAATTGATTGCTGGCTAAAGGTGGATACCGGAATGGGCCGGTTGGGTTTTCTGCCCCATGAGGCGGCTGAGGCGGCCGGGCAGCTGGCTCGCTCGCCAAGCGTTGGCCGGATCCGTTGGATGACGCATTTGGCAAGCGCTGATGCACCCGATAACGCGGCGACCGCCAGTCAGTTGGCGCGATTTGGCGAAACCGTCAACCCAGATGAACAAAGTTCGGCAGCCAATTCCGCGGCTACGCTTTACCATCGCGAAAGTCATGCACACTGGGTTCGCCCCGGCATTATGCTCTTTGGTGCTTCACCGTTTTCCGAGCCTGAGCCCCATCCACCACTGCGTCCGGTGATGACGCTGGAGGCCAAGCTGATTTCGGTCAAGGTACTGCCAAAAGGCCATGGTGTGGGCTATGGCGGTCGGTTTATCTGTCCGCAAGATATGCCAGTGGGCATTGCCTCAATTGGCTATGGCGATGGCTATCCGCGCCATGCGCCCGATGGCACGCCAGTGCAGGTTAACGGAAAGACGGCTTCGCTAATTGGAAAAGTTTCCATGGATATGATCGCCATCGACTTGCGAGCCGTGCCTCAGGCTCAGGTGGGTGATGTGGTTACGCTCTGGGGCGATTGGCCTACCGCCAATATCATTGCCGAGCATTGCGGGACCATTAGCTACGAGCTTTTTTGCCGGCTTACCTCGCGGGTGCAACGGGTCTATCGTCAAGGGGCCGCCAATGGCTAAGAGTAGCGTCAAAAAGCTGTATGTCTGTGCTAGCTGCGGTGCGAAAGCCGCGCAGTGGGCTGGCCAATGCAGTGAATGTGGCGAGTGGAACACGCTTGAGGAGCAAATTCAGGCGCCGAGCAGCACCAACCTTCGGGGTTCCCAGCGCGTAGGCGCCCAGTACGCTGGCGACAGCGGGATCAAACGCCTGAGTGAAGTCCCGCGCGATGAAGAAAGCCGTTTCCCAACCGGGATTGGCGAATTTGACCGTGTGCTCGGTGGTGGCTTGGTTGCCGGCGGTGTCATCTTGCTGGGCGGTGACCCGGGTATTGGCAAATCAACGTTGTTGCTGGAAGCCGTGGCTCAGGTTGCCGGTCGGCATGGCGCGCTTTATGTGACTGGTGAGGAATCTTTGCGGCAGGTCGGTATGCGAGCCGAGCGCTTGGGCGTCAAGGACGACGGGCTAAAGCTGCTTGCCGAGACGCGGGTAGAGGCGATTATCGAGCTTGCTGCACGTGAGAAACCCGAAGTCTTAGTCGTCGACTCTATTCAGACCATTCACAGTGATGCACTAGGATCGGCGCCCGGTGGAGTTGCGCAGGTGCGCGAATCGGCCGCGCAGCTGGTGCAGTTTGCCAAACGCACCGGGACGGTTTTGTTTCTGGTCGGCCACGTCACCAAAGAGGGGCAACTGGCTGGCCCGCGAGTGCTCGAGCATATGGTGGATACCGTGCTCTATTTTGAAAGTGACTCCGGAAGCCGTTATCGGTTGCTGCGCGCGGTCAAAAATCGGTTCGGTGCTGCTAATGAGCTAGGCGTTTTTGCCATGGTGGATAGCGGGCTGAAAGAGGTTAAGAATCCCTCTGCGATTTTTCTCTCGCGGCACGAAAAGCCTGTCGCTGGCAGCGCGATTTTGGTTACCCGTGAGGGGACGCGGCCGCTTTTGCTCGAACTCCAAGCGCTAGTCGCGGAAAGTCCGTTATCCAATCCAAGACGCTTGGCGCTAGGGCTCGATGGCAATCGCCTGGGGATGTTGCTCGCCGTGCTGCAGCGGCATGCCGGACTGAGTACTTATGGCGAGGATGTGTTTTTGAATGTGGTTGGCGGGGTTCGAATTAATGAAACCGCCAGTGACCTCCCGGCCTTGCTTGCGGTCAGCTCCAGTGTTCGCGACCGGCCCATACCGCAAAACTGGGTAATTTTTGGTGAGGTGGGCCTGGCCGGTGAGATACGGCCGGTACCCAACGGCCCCGATCGTCTGGCCGAAGCGGCTCGGCATGGTTTTACCCATGCACTAGTGCCAACCAAGAATTGCCCCGCGCCGTCGCAAATGCCAAAAGGGTTGAAAGTGATGGGCGTTGAGCGGCTTGATCAGGCGCTCGACATTATGCGAGAGGCCGAGCGTTAACCGTCGATTGCTTCGGCTGCCTGCAGGGTGTTCTCGAGCAATGTGGCCCGCGTTAAAGGCCCAACACCGCCCGGTACCGGTGTGATCCACGCAGCACGTGCCTCAGCACTGGCGTACTCCACATCACCGACCAGCTTGCCGTCACTCATGCGATTGATACCAACATCAATAACGGTAGCCCCCGGTTTTATCCACTCGCCGGGCACGAAGGCGGCTCGGCCAACTGCAGCCACGACAATGTCGGCCTGTTCCACTTCGGCCTGCAGATCGCGGGTGCGGCTGTGGCAAATGGTCACGGTGCAGCCGGCGTTCAGCAGCTCCAACGCCATCGGGCGACCCACAATATTCGACTGACCGATAACGACCGCTTTTGCTCCCTGAAGCTGAGTGTCCGTGTGCTCAAGCAGCGTCATGACACCATGGGGGGTACAGGACCGGAGCCCTGGGAGCCTCAGGACCAGGCGACCAACATTTTGTGGATGAAAGCCATCGACATCCTTTGCCGGGTCGATGCGCTCGATGACGGCCTGAGCATCAATATGATCTGGGAGTGGTAGCTGCACGAGAATGCCATGCGTCTCGGCGTTGGCATTCAGCTCATCGACCAGGGCCAGCAGTGCTTCCTCGCTGGTGTCTGATGGCAGATCATAATCCTGAGAGACAAAACCCACTTCGGCACAGTCGCGGCGTTTCATGCGCACATAAACCGACGAGGCGGCATTGTCGCCGACCAGCACAACGGCCAATCCCGGGGCGCGCTTGCCAGCATTCAAACGGTCGGCCACTTTTTGCTGAATGCTTTGCCGAATGGCTCCCGCGATGGCATTACCGTCGATGATCTGTGCGCTCATGACCGCTCCTATGGCCGGGCTGGTTGAGAGAATCCGCGGCACTCTACCGCGTGCGATATTGCCAATCCAGTCGCGTTGCCACGGGATTGCGTTACAATCCCGCCGCAAGCGCCCGTAGCTCAACCGGATAGAGCATCGGCCTTCTAAGCCGACGGTTGCAGGTTCGAGTCCTGCCGGGCGCGCCAATCCCTTGCTAAGCTGCCGTCTCAGCGCGCTCTAATGGGCGTTTCAGTAGCCGCTCAATACCCTTGAGTAGTTTTGCCTCATCCGGGGCGACGAGGGAGATGGCTTCACCCTCATTACCCGCTCGGCCGGTACGACCAATGCGGTGGACATAGTCCTCGGCCACCTGTGGCAAGTCAAAGTTGACCACATGAGGGAGGTGATCGATGTCCAATCCTCGGGCGGCGATGTCTGTCGCCACAAGGACGCGGACCTTGCCCTGTTTAAAGCCATCAAGCGCTTTGGTTCGAGCCGTCTGACTTTTATTGCCGTGAATTGCTGCGGCCGAAAGCCCGTCTTTGTCGAGCTGTCGAGTGAGGTTGTTGGCGCCATGCTTGGTGCGAGTAAATACCAGAACCTGCCGCCAGTCACCGTCGCGAATCAGTTGACTCAGCACCCGGCGCTTGTCGGATTTCTCCAGTCGATAGACCTTCTGAGCCACTGTTTCCGCGGCACTATTACGTGGAGCCACGTCGATTTCCACAGGCTCGCGCAACATGCCCGCGGCCAGTCGTCTGATCTCAGCAGAGAAGGTGGCTGAGAACAGCAATGTTTGCCGCTCTTTTGGTAATTGTTTCATGAGCTTGCGGATATCATGGATAAAGCCCATATCGAGCATGCGGTCGGCTTCATCAAGGACAACGCTCTCAAGCTTGTCGAGACGCGTGTTGCCGCGCGCTGCAGGTGATCCAGCAGACGGCCTGGTGTGGCAATTAAGATATCAACGCCGCGACGGAGCCGGTCTACCTGGGGCTGCATGCCAACACCGCCAAAAATAACGGCAGAGCGCAGCGGTAGATTTTGGCCGTAGCTTTTCACGCTGTCATGAATCTGTGCGGCCAGCTCTCGCGTGGGGGCCACCACCAGCAGTCGCACAGGGCGTTTTCCGTCGGCGGGTTTTTCGGCGGCCAAGCGCTGCAGCATGGGCAGCGTAAAAGCAGCGGTTTTGCCGGTCCCCGTCTGTGCGGCGGCTAGCAGATCTTCACCCTGGAGGATCGCTGGAATGGCTTGTTGCTGGATGGGAGTTGGCGTGGTGTAGCCGGATGCCTGGATGGCATCGAGCAATTCGGCGCGCAGGCCGAAATCAGAGAATGTCATGTAAGTTTTACTCCTGAAGCTGCGCGGGAGTATACGCGCATTGACCAGAAAAGGGGGGCTGCGTATTATTCTCGCTCTTACGCACAGCTTGTGCGGAAGCGCCTGTGGATCGAGGCGGGGTGTAGCGCAGCCTGGTAGCGCGCCTGCTTTGGGAGCAGGATGTCGGGGGTTCAAATCCCTCCACCCCGACCAGCTTCTGACGGGCAAGCGGTTTGATAATGGTGGGCGTAGCTCAGTTGGTAGAGCTCCGGATTGTGGCTCCGGTGGTCGTGGGTTCAAATCCCATCGCTCACCCCATTTCCCTCTCGGGCCGTTAGCTCAATTGGTAGAGCAGCTGACTCTTAATCAGTAGGTTCGGGGTTCGAGTCCCTGACGGCCCACCATTTCGTCATGCCATAAAAAAACCCGAAGCGATCACCTGAGCGCTCCGGGCTCTGTGAGCACATATTACGGTGCTTATTGACGGATGCCCTCGACTTCAAGCGCCAGATAGACAGTCTCGCTTGCCGGGCCCAAATCATAGTCAATGCCAAAATCCTTTAGCTGCAGCTCGGTCTCGCCACTAAAGCCAACGCGATAGCCGCCCCATGGGTCCTGGCCTTCACCAATTTTCTCCACATCGATAGCGATCTCTCGGGTGACACCGTGCAGGGTGAGTTCGCCTTCGAGTGTTCCGGTTCCATCATCATTGGGGATGTAGGCGGTGCTAACAAACTGTGCCTCCGGGTACTGGTTAACATCAAGGAAATCAGCACTACGCAGGTGTTTGTCTCGCTCGGCATGGGCCGAGTCGATACTGGCAGTGTCGATTGTCACGGTAATTGCCGACGCCTCGGGGTTGTCGGCGTCGTAACTAAAGCTACCTTCGAAATCGTTGAACCGCCCCACAAGCCAGCTGTATCCCAAATGGCTGATGCGGAAATTAACCGAGGCATGTGCCCCCTCGGTGTCGATAACATAATCTGCCGCCATAGTGGGTGAGGCAGCCATAGTGCCGGCCAGTGCAAGCGCCGAAATAAAAGAGCGATACGGTAAGGCTTTGAACATCATTCAGGACTCCTTGGTTGGTTTGATAATGCGCAAGAGTGTGTTGTCTCGATCAATAAAGTGGTGTTTGAGCGCGCCGAGTGCATGCAGCCCAACCAGCGTCACCAGCGCCGTGGCCAGCCAGAAATGCCACCAGCCGGCGATATCCTCCTGATTACTCACCAGATCGGTGACGAGGGCCGGCACCTCAAACCAGCCAAAGACACTGATCGATCGGCCGTCGGCAGTCGAGATGAGATAGCCGGTCACAGGCACGATAAGAAGCAGCGCATAGAGCAGGGCATGGACACCCTTTGCTAGCCGCTGCTCCCAACGTTGGTGTTCAGGTAGTTCGCGCGGGCGTGTGTTGATCAGGCGCCAGAGGAGACGTACCAAGACAGCTAGCACCAGTAGCACCCCTAAACTTTTGTGCCAGTGGGGAACGATGCGGTAGGCCGGGTCATAGTAAGTCAACGAGACGATATAGAGGCCCAATGGGTAGAGCGCCAAAACGGCAATGGCGCTTGCCCAGTGTGCGATGATCGCGCCCAGTCCATAACCTTCCGCCGTATTGCGCCAACGCCATTTCAGCATGTGCTATCCCTCTGCTGACTCGTCTTAAGGGTAGATCTAGGATGACACTCAGCATTCAATGTATCCAATGAGTCAGCCACGCAACTTGCGAGCGCAGATTCTCGAGGCCGTCAACGCAGCAGGGGTGTAGTTTTAATCCTTTGCTTTTGCCGGATTCCTCATCCCGGTATACTGTCGTATTCGTATCAGATGCGCGAAAGTGGCGGAACTGGTAGACGCGCTGGGTTTAGGTCCCAGTGGGGTTGTCCCCCGTGCGAGTTCGAGTCTCGCCTTTCGCACCAATTAACCAGAGGTGGGTAATGCAAGTATCGGTGGAGTCGGGCGAGGGCCTGAAGCGTAAGTTAAAGGTTCAGGTCCCCTCCGAGCGGGTGGACGAGCAGGTCGAGAAAAAGCTGCGCGAGATGCGCGGCCAAGTCCGGCTGCAGGGCTTCCGCCCAGGCAAAGTACCCATGAAGGTTGTGCAGAAGCGCTATGGCGCGCAGGTGCGGGTTGAGGTGTTGGATGAAGTAGTCCGTCAGACTTATTCCGAGGCGCTGCAACAGGAGTCGCTCCGTCCCGCTGGCACCCCTGAGATTCAGCCCGTCAATATCGAAGCGGGCCAGGATCTGGAATACGAGGCTTCGTTCGAAGTCATTCCCGAGGTCGAAGTCAAAGGTATTGAGAAAATCGCCGTGACTCGTCCGGCTGTTGATATCACCGACGCTGATGTCGACCGCATCCTTGAGCGTTTGCGCAAGCAACATGCCGAATTCTCTTCGGTGAAGCGCGCTGCCAAAGATGGTGACCGCGTTACAATCGATTTCAACGGCAAGATCGATGGCGAAGACTTTGCCGGTAACAGCGGCGAAGACGTTCCGGTGCCACTGGGCGAAGGGCAGATGCCCGAAGAATTTGAGAAAGCCCTGATTGGCATGAAGGCGGGTGAAGAGAAAGCCGTCTCCTATACCTTCCCAGAAGGCTTTCCCGATGAGTCGATTGCTGGCAAGACCGCCGAGTTTGCCGTATCGATGAAAACCGTCGAATCACCAAAGCTGCCGAAGGCGGACGATGCTTTCGCTGAAAAACTGTCAATCGAAGGCGGTATTGAGGGGCTTCGCGGCAAGATTACCGAAAGTCTAGAGCGTGAGCGTGAACAGGCCATTCGCGGACGGGTAAAAAACCAGGTCATGGACGCGCTTCTCGAGCAGAATCAGCTCGCTTTGCCGCAGACGCTGGTCGACAGCGAGATCGCTCAGCTGCGGGAGCAGGCCAAAGAGCAGATGCAACGCAGTGGAGCTGCCGAGGGTGCAGAGCCTGAGTTGCCGGCGGATCAGTTTGAGCAGGAAGCGCAGCGCCGCGTGAAGCTCGGTCTGATCGTGAATGAAATCGTGCGCAGCAATGAGATTCAGCTCGACCCCGAGCGTATGCAACAGGCCCTGCAGCGCGTTGCCTCTGGTTATGAGCAGCCCGAGCAGATCATGCAGTACTACCTGCAGAATCAGGAGCTGATGCAAAGCCTTCAGCTGCAGGTGATGGAAGACCAAGTGGTGGACTGGGTAGTCGAACGCGCCAAGGTCACTGACAAACCGATGAGTTTGGATGCGTTGACCAGCGGTGTTGAAGATGATGACAGCGAGAAGGCAAAGCCCAAGGCCAAGCCGCGTGCCAAGTCATCCAGCAAGTCCACGACAAAGTCATCTTCAAAGACGCCGGCAAAGGCTGGCGCCAAAACAACGGCTAAGCGCAAAACAGCGACTCAATCCAAAGCCAAATCCGGCGAGGAGTAATCGAGCATATGAGTGAAGCGCAGCAGGCACCATCGCCAATGGCGACGGGGCTGGTCCCCATGGTGGTCGAGCAGACCGCGCGTGGTGAGCGGGCCTATGACATTTATTCCCGGCTGCTCAAAGAGCGGGTCATCTTCTTGGTTGGGCCAGTGGAGGACCACCAGGCCAACCTGTTAGTTGCGCAGCTTTTGTTTCTGGAGTCGGAGAACCCGGACAAAGATATCCATTTTTATATCAATAGCCCCGGTGGCGTAGTAACGGCAGGACTCGCCATTTACGACACCATGCAATTCATCAAGCCCGATGTCAGCACGGTTTGTCTTGGGCAGGCGGCTAGCATGGGCTCTTTGCTTTTGGCCGCGGGTGCAGCGGGCAAGCGGTTTGCCTTGCCAAATTCGCGCGTGATGATTCACCAGCCATTGGGTGGGTTCCAAGGCCAGGCAACGGATATTGATATCCACGCCAAAGAAATCCTCAGCATGCGTGAGCGGCTCAATCAGATCCTCTCGCACCACACCGGGCAGAAGCTTGAGAAAATTGCCGAAGATACCGAGCGCGACAACTTTATGTCGCCGGAGGTAGCCCGCGATTATGGCTTGGTTGATCAGGTGCTCGCCGATCGCAACAGTCTGCCGCTTGAATAGCGGCTGTTGCGTGATTTCAAAAAAGCGGGCATGGTCGAAGGTATCCAATTCCGCGACGGCGCAGAGGTAGCTCATGACTGACAAAGAAACCGGCGGTCACGGCGAGAAGGGTGACGGCAAGCTGCTCTATTGCTCTTTCTGCGGCAAGAGTCAGCATGAAGTGCGCAAATTAATTGCTGGGCCTTCGGTGTTCGTCTGTGACGAATGCGTCGAGCTTTGTAACGACATTATCCGCGAGGAGATGGAAGACAAAGCCGGCGAGGGTAGCGCAAGCCTTCCCAAACCCCATGAGATCAAAACTGCGCTGGATGAGCATGTCATCGGCCAAGAGCACGCCAAGAAAGTGCTGGCTGTGGCTGTTTATAACCACTACAAGCGCATGAATGCGCCAAAGGGCAAAGAGGATGTCGAGCTCACCAAAAGCAACATCCTTCTGATCGGCCCAACCGGCTCTGGCAAGACGCTGTTGGCCGAAACCCTGGCACGCCTGCTTGATGTGCCTTTTACCATCGCCGACGCCACCACGCTGACCGAAGCGGGGTATGTGGGTGAGGATGTTGAGAACATCATTCAAAAGCTGCTTCAGCGCTGTGACTACGATGTTGAAAAGGCTCAACAGGGCATCGTCTACATCGATGAGATCGACAAGGTTTCGCGCAAGGCAGAAAACCCTTCAATTACCCGGGATGTCTCGGGTGAGGGGGTTCAGCAGGCGCTGCTGAAGCTGATCGAGGGCACGACGGCCTCGGTTCCGCCGCAGGGTGGACGCAAACATCCGCAGCAGGAGTTCTTGCAAGTAGATACCGCGAATATCCTTTTCATTTGCGGTGGCGCGTTTGCTGGTCTCGAAAAAGTGATCCAGCAACGCTCAGAGAAGGGTGGCATCGGCTTTTCGGCCGAGATCAAAGACCAGTCGCAGCAGAAAGCCGTTGGCGAGACTCTGCGTGATGTCGAGACCGAAGATCTGGTGCGCTACGGCTTGATCCCGGAGTTCGTGGGGCGTCTGCCTGTTGTGGCTACCCTCGATGAGCTCGATGAGGATGCGCTGGTGCAAATTCTGCGTGAGCCGAAGAACGCTCTGGTCAAACAGTTCCAGCGACTGTTTGAAATGGAAGGCACGGAGCTTGAATTCCGGGACGAGGCGTTATTTGAAGTCGCGCGCAAGGCCATTGCGCGTAACACCGGGGCGCGCGGTCTGCGGACGCTGGTTGAGCAGGTATTGCTCGATACCATGTACGACCTGCCGTCACTCGAGAACGTTAGCAAGGTCGTGGTGGATGATGCGGTCATCCGTGGCGAGAATGCGCCCTATCTTATCTACGATGGCTCAGAGCAGCCGGTCGCTGCCTCTGACTAAGCCATCTTCGGCCAATCCGGCCGCAAGAGGATTTCTATGACCGAGGTGATTATTTCCGAGGGTGGGCAGCCGGCCCCCGTGCTGCCCCTGCGGGACGTAGTGGTTTATCCCCATATGGTGATCCCGCTGTTTGTCGGGCGGGATAAGTCCATTCAGGCCCTAGAAGCCGCCATGGCCGAGGGCAAACGAATCCTGCTCGTTGCCCAGCATAGTGCGGATGTCGATGAGCCGTCTGCGGATAATCTTTATAGCGTCGGCACCATGGCTAACATCCTCCAGATGCTCAAGCTGCCTGATGGCACCGTAAAAGTGCTGGTCGAAGGCGCGGAGCGGGCGCGGGTGGAGGCGCTTGATGCTGATGGCGATTATTTCTCGGCAACGCCCGTTGCGATGCCGGAGGGCGAAGGGGGTGACGCGCAAGAAATTGAGGTGATGTCCCGCTCCCTGCTGTCTTTGTTCGAGCAGTACGTCAAACTCAATAAAAAAGTCCCGCCGGAGATTCTTTCTTCCCTCCAGGGCATTGAAGAGCCGGGCCGTCTGGCCGATACCGTGGCCGCCCATATGAGTCTCAAAATCGAGGAAAAACAGGCCATCCTCGAGATTGCGGACGCCGGTCCACGGCTTGAACACATGATGGCTTTAATCGAGGGCGAACTCGATATTCTGCAGGTTGAGAAGCGTATTCGCGGCCGCGTGAAACAGCAGATGGAGAAATCCCAGCGCGAGTACTACCTCAATGAGCAGATGAAGGCCATTCAAAAAGAGCTCGGAGAGCTTGAGGATGTGCCCAATGAAATCGAGGATCTCGAGCAAAAAATCGAGGCCTCGGGGATGTCCAAGGAAGCGCGAGAGAAGGCTGATCAAGAGCTTGGCAAGCTCCGCATGATGTCGCCGATGTCGGCTGAGGCGACCGTTGTCCGCAACTATCTCGAATGGTTACTGGCGTTGCCTTGGAAAAAGCGCACCCGCGTCCGGCACGATCTGGCCCGGGCTGAGGCAGTGCTTGATGCCGATCACTACGGCCTAGAAAAGGTGAAAGAGCGCATTCTCGAGTATCTGGCAGTCCAGCAGCGAGTGCGCAAGCTCAAAGGGCCAATCCTTTGTTTGGTGGGCCCACCGGGGGTTGGCAAGACTTCGCTGGGGGAGTCCATCGCCAAGTCGATTAACCGGAAGTTTGTCCGTATGTCGCTTGGCGGCGTGCGCGATGAAGCCGAGATCCGGGGGCATCGTCGCACCTACATCGGTTCATTGCCGGGAAAAATCGTCCAAAAACTCTCCAAGGCAGGCACTCGTAATCCACTGTTTTTGCTCGATGAGATCGACAAAATGGCGATGGATTTTCGCGGTGACCCGGCCTCAGCGCTGCTCGAGGTGCTTGATCCTGAGCAGAATGCCAGCTTCAACGATCATTATCTGGAGGTCGACTTCGACCTCTCCGACGTGATGTTCGTCTGCACGGCCAACACCATGAATATCCCCGGGCCGTTGCTTGACCGCATGGAAGTGATTCGTCTCTCGGGCTATACCGAAGAAGAGAAAATTAACATCGCGCGCAGTTATCTGTTGCCCAAACAGATTAAGGCGAATGGTCTGAAAGACGGTGAGCTTGAGGTCAGCGATAATGCGCTGCGCGATATCGTGCGCTATTACACGCGTGAGGCTGGTGTCCGCAGCCTTGAGCGCGAAGTGGCAAAAATAGCCCGTCGGGTGGTCAAGGAAGTGCTGCTTAAGCCACGCCAGTCGGCGGTTCAGGTAAGCGCGCGTAATCTGGACAAATATCTCGGAGTCCGTCGGCATCGCTATGGCATCGCCGAGGCCCATGACCAAATTGGTCGAGTAACCGGACTGGCTTGGACTGAAGTTGGCGGTGAGCTGCTGACGATTGAAAGCGCGGTCGTCCCGGGTAAAGGACGATTGCAGAATACCGGTCAGCTCGGTGATGTAATGAAAGAATCCATCCACGCGGCGCTGACCGTTGTGCGCAGCCGAGCGCACGCGCTTGGCATTGATCCGGAATTCCACCAGTCCAGTGATATCCATATTCACGTGCCGGAGGGCGCGATTCCCAAGGATGGACCAAGCGCGGGCATTGGAATGTGCACTGCATTGGTTTCCACGCTTACCGGGATTCCGGTAGCCGCAAATGTGGCAATGACCGGCGAGATTACGCTGCGTGGCGAAGTGTTGCCCATTGGCGGGCTGAAAGAAAAGCTGTTGGCCGCGCTGCGGGGTGGCATTCGTATCGTGTTGATTCCGCAGGAGAATGAAAAAGATCTTGCGGAGATCTCCAAGGATATTCGCGGTAAATTAGATATACGGCCGGTTCGTTGGATCGATGAGGTCTTGGATATTGCGCTCACCGGTAAACCCGTCGCGTTAGCAGAAAATCAGGACAAGTCAGCAGAGCAAAAAAAAGAAACCGGTTCTAAAAAAGCAACAACGGTACGTCATCACTGACAAGGATCGGTAAGGTTCGGTCATTTGACAGCAGGGATTGGGCATTGCTATACCAAGCCGGTGTGCGAATCGTGCGTAATCAATCGGTTTGCTGGGCACCGGCTTAAAAAACGATTGTCGATACGCTTTTCAGGCGATAGCATGCCTTTAATTCGTCGGGAACGACGATGTCACGAGAGAAACTTTTCAAGGGGATCGATTAATGAACAAGTCTGAACTGATTGACGCCGTCGCTAATGCCGCCGGCCTGTCCAAAGCTGACGCCACCAAGGCCGTCGATGCTTTTGCCTCCACTGTGACTGGCGCGCTGAAAAAAGGCGATCAGGTAACGCTGGTGGGTTTTGGAACCTTCACCGTACGTGAGCGCGCCGCCCGCACTGGCCGCAACCCGCGCACGGGTGCCTCCATTAACATCCCGGCGTCGAAAGTTCCGGGCTTTAAGGCTGGTAAGGCCCTGAAGGATGCCGTAAACTAAGACGGCTTTCTGGGGTGGTTAGCTCAGTTGGGAGAGCGTCGCCCTTACAAGGCGAATGTCGGGGGTTCGAGCCCCTCACCACCCACCAAAAAGTAACACGGAGCGGTAGTTCAGCTGGTTAGAATGCCGGCCTGTCACGCCGGAGGTCGCGGGTTCAAGTCCCGTCCGCTCCGCCAGTTAATCCCATCATCAGGAAGGCGCCAACGGCGCCTTTTTGGTTTTCGGTGAACACTCAATGCTGCAATCAATTCGCGAGCGTACAGGGATCTTTTTGCCGGTAGCGGTTATCGGTCTACTGGTGGTGCCTTTTGTTATCTCAAGCCTCTATGGCTATGTAGTTGGCGGTGGCGGACCGCAAACAGTGGCTACGGTCGATGGCGAGGAAATTACTCGGGCCCGCCTTGACCAGGCCTACCGCGAGCGTCAATCCGAGCTGCGACAACTGCTGGGGGAACAGTTCGATCCTTCGTTGTTTGATACCGCGCA
This sequence comes from Spiribacter sp., assembly GCA_965243155.1. Classification (GTDB taxonomy): domain Bacteria; phylum Pseudomonadota; class Gammaproteobacteria; order Nitrococcales; family Nitrococcaceae; genus Spiribacter. The sequence goes on from CBDEUE010000008.1 coordinate 43,185, forward strand.
ACTGCGACGCGAAACCCTACAGCAGTTAATCGATCGCTCGGTGCTCCTCAATTACGCACGGACTGAAGGGTTGCATGCAACGGATGCGGATGTGGCGATTGCGGTTCGTGGCCAGTCGATCTTTCAGGTGGATGGGGAATTCTCCGTTGAGCGCTATCGTCGCATTCTGGAACAGAATCGCCTGACGCCCGAGCGCTATGAGGCGCAGCTGCGTGAAGACCTGACCATCGATCTTTTGCAGCGCGCGGTGGGACAAACTGCGTACACCAGCGATCGTGAATTGGATCGCATACTGGCCCTGCAACGACAGCAACGTGAACTCGCCTGGGCGCTAGTGCCCACCGAGGCGTATCTCGATGCCATCACAGCTGACACAGCGGCGTTGCAGCAGTGGTATGAGGAAAACGCTGAGCGTTACCGCTTGCCGGAACAAGTGCAGCTGCGCTATCTCCATCTGGATCCTGCGGCGATTGCCGCGGAGATTGATGTGCCGCGCAGTGATATCGAAGCCCGTTATGCGGAACGCCAGGCAGAAGCCACAGCCGAATCTTTGCGTGAAGTGCGTCATATTCTTGTCGCTGTTGAAGAGTCAGCCTCCGACGAGACCGTGGCGGCTGCAAGAGAGGCCGCCCTGGAAGCGCGCCAGCGGATTGCTAGCGGCGCTGACTTTGCGGCGGTGGCGGCCGAGGTCTCCGATGACGCTGGGTCGGCCGCACAAGGAGGCGATCTGGGCCTGCTAAGGCAGTCAGACGTTGTGCCGGCATTTGCTGATGCCGCCTGGGGTCTGTCGGTCGGTGAGGTCAGTGAGCCGGTTCGCACTCCATTTGGTTGGCATTTGATTGAGGTGGTCGATATCCAGGCCGGCGAGATCGCGCCCCTTTCCGAGATTGCGGATCAAATTCGCGATGAGATTGCCTTGGAGCGAGCAGAGCGGCAGCTTTTTGAAATCGGCAATGAAATCGACGCCCTGGCATTTGAGAACCCCACGACACTCGAGCCAGCAGCTCGAGCGACGGGATTGACGGTTGAGCGCAGTGACTGGCTAACGCTGGCGGGAACGGAGCAGGCTAATCATCCTGTGTTGGATGATCCTGCGGTGTTGGAGGCGGCCTTTGCCGATAGCGCCATTGAGCGTCGGGAAAATAGCGACCTCATTGAACTGGCTGATGGTGGTTATGCCGTGATCCGGGTGAGTGATCATCAGCCGTCACAGATCCAAGCGTTTGAGACGGTATCGGACGCCGTCCGCCAAGCGTATGTCCGCGAACAAGCGGCTGTTCAGGCGCGTGATGAGGCTGAAGCTATTGTCGCTGCGGTGAATGCGGGCGCCTCTTTACAAACTGCCGTGGAATCCACGCCGGCTGCGGAGCTGAATGCCGCCCGTTGGAGTACGCGCAACGACCGAGCCCTGCCGGGCGGGGTAAGAGAGGTCGGATTCCGACTCCCCGCGCGGACGGATAACCCACCGGCGGCGCTGGCCAGAGTGCCTCAGGGTTGGGCAGCTGTGACGGTATTGGCGGTGGAGAATGGAGATCCACAAGCCGTGGAGGCCGAAGCACGCGACCAGTTGCGAGCCTCAATGAACAATTTGGATGGGCAGGCAGCGGTGCAGGCGTTGCTCACGCGGTTGCGTGAGCAAGCCAACATCCGTGTATTCGAAGAAAACCTATGACTCGAGTGCGCTGCCGGCAAGTGCGATGGCATGGAAGCCGGCATCAACATGTACGACCTCTCCGGTAATGCCAGAGGCAAGTTCAGAGCATAGGAAAGCGCTGGTATTGCCCACTTCCTCGATGCCAACATTACGACGCAGCGGCGCTGATGCCGCGTTGTAGTCGAGCATCTTGCGGAAATCGCCAATGCCGGATGCTGCCAGCGTGCGAATTGGGCCGGCAGAGACTGCGTTAACGCGAATACCCTCTGGCCCTAAATCATTGGCCATATAGCGTACCGAAGCCTCTAGGCTGGCTTTTGCTGGGCCCATGACGTTGTAATTGGGTAAGGCCCGCTCGCCACCAAGGTAGGAGAGGGTAAGCAAGCTGCCATTGCGGCCCTGCATGAGCGGCCGCGCGCCCCGTGCCAAGGCGACAAAGCTATAGGCGCTGATGTCATGCGCCATCGCATAACCACCGCGCGTAGTGTTGTCCACAAACGAGCCTTCGAGCTCTTCACGCGGGGCGAACCCGACCGCGTGCACCACAATGTCTAAATGTCCCCAAGTGTTCTTGAGTTCATCGAATACGGCATCAATTTGCGCATCATCGGTCACATCCAGCGGCATAACCAGGCCGCCACCGCAGGCCTCAGCACATTGTTCCACCCGGCCTTTGAGTTTTTCCGTCTGGTAGGTCAGTGCGATTTCAGCGCCTTCACGGTGCATGGCCTCGGCGATGCCCCAAGCGATGGAGCGATTACTGGCGACACCAACAATGAGTGCCTTGCGATTGGAGAGAAAACCCATGGGTACCCCTTTGCCCCTTGAATGAATCCCGAGTACGTTACTCAAAAGCGTAGCGATGGCCAAGCGGCAGATGGCCGCTGTGTTTTCTCTAGGGAGTACGATAATGACCCGAGCGCCAGCCTGTTGCCTTTTCACCAAGCCGTTTTTCTTGCTTCTGGCCTTGTTGGTTAGCAGCATGACGGCCGCTGCAGAGCATGCATTAACGCTGCATGGTAAGCCGAAATATGGGCCGGATTTCACGCATTTTGATTACGTGAATCCCGATGCGCCCAAGGGTGGTGAGCTAAAGCTGGCCAATGTTGCCGCTGATACCTTCGATAGCCTGCATCCATTTATTCTCCGTGGCCGGCCCGCGGATGGCATTGGCTTGATCTATGACACCCTAATGGAAAGCTCACTGGATGAGGCTTTCACTGAGTATGGGTTGATTGCTCGCAGCGCTGAGATCGGTCCGGATAACACCCATGTGCGCTTTTATCTGCGTGAGGCGGCACGCTTCCATGATGGTGAGCCAGTGACCGCGGATGATGTCGCTTGGACTTTTCGAACGCTGCGTGAAAAAGGGCATCCTCAGTATCGCGCTTACTACCGCGATGTTGAGCGTGTCGAAGTAGTCGGTCGGCATGAAGTGGTTTTTCATTTCGCTAATCCGGGCAATGCAGAGTTGCCATTGATTCTGGGCCAGCTGCCTGTGTTACCAGCGCATTATTGGGCGACAAGGGATTTTGCCGCGACCACGCTCGAGCCACCGCTTGGCAGCGGGCCCTACCGAGTGGTCGAAGTTGAGCAGGGACGACGCGTTGTCTACCAGCGTGTCGAAGATTATTGGGCAGCTGATCTGCCGGTAAAACGCGGCCGACACAATATCGATCGCATTAGTTATGACTACTATCGTGATGGGACGGTTGCGTTGCAGGCGCTCAAGGCGGGTGAATATCACCTACGTCAAGAAAACGTGGCGCGCAACTGGGCAACGGCCTACGACACTCCGGCGGTCTCAACGGGGTTGCTGAGGCTGGAGGAAATTCCACATGATCGGCCGGCCGGTATGCAGGGGTTTTTCTTTAACACCCGCCGTGCGGTCTTTGCCGATCCAAAAGTGCGAGAAGCGCTCGCCTACGCGTTTGATTTTGAATGGACCAACGAAAATCTTTTCTACGGCGCCTATAAGCGCACCCGCAGCTATTATGAAAACTCCGAGCTCGCCGCCACGGACCTACCTTCTGAAGCAGAGCTCGCGGTGTTGAACCCCTTTCGCGATCAGCTGCCACCCCGTGTTTTTACCCAGGCCTATCAGCCACCGAGTACCGCCAATACGCGCTTGCGATCCAACCTTCGTCAGGCGCTGACGCTATTGGAGGAGGCCGGTTGGGTGGTGCAAGACGGGGTGCTTACGCATCAGTCCAGCGGTGAGCCGATGGCCTTTGAGATTTTGCTGGCAAGTCCTTCCTTCGAGCGGGTGGTGCTGCCGATGCAACGCAATCTGGAGCGGCTGGGTATTGCGGTGTCGGTACGCACTGTTGATCCAACGCAGTATCAAAATCGACTGCAATCGTTTGATTTTGACCTGACGGTTTACGTGGCCCCGCAGTCGTTGTCGCCGGGCAATGAACAACGGGATTTTTGGAGTTGTGAGACAGCCGAGATTCAGGGCAGTCGTAATATTGCCGGCGTGTGTGACCCGGTGGTGGATGCATTAGTTGAGCAAATAATCGATGCGCCCAACCGCCAGGCACTGATTACCCGAACCAAAGCGCTTGATCGCGTTCTACAATGGAGTTTTTACAGCATTCCCAACTGGTACATCGACCGTTTTCGTGTGGCCTATTGGGATCGGTTCGGCCGACCGCCGGAGAACCCCCCGTACGGTTTCGCTCTAGATACCTGGTGGGTTGATTCGGAAAAGGCGGCGCGCGTGGATAATCGCTGAGGTTCCGTTGTACGCCTATATTGCTCGACGTCTTTTGTTAATGATCCCAACGCTTGTTGGGATCATGCTGATTAACTTTGCCATTGTGCAATTTGCACCGGGTGGACCCGTTGAGCAGATCATGGCGCAGATGCAGGGGACGGCCGATCTGTCGACCAGCCGATTTACCGGCGTAGCAGCGGATGAGGTGGCCAGTGAAAGCCGTGGCGCGCGCGGCTTAGATCCAGCCTTTGTCGCGGAGTTGGAAGCCCAGTTTGGGTTTGACCGTCCAGCCCATGAGCGATTCCTGAAGATGCTGGGTGATTATGCACAACTGGATTTTGGTGAGAGTTTCTACCGCGACCAGCGCGTCATTGATTTAATTGCCGATAAACTTCCGGTCTCCGTCTCGCTAGGTCTGTGGACCTTGCTCTTTACTTATCTGATCTCCATTCCCCTCGGGATTCGTAAAGCGGTGCGAGATGGTTCGGCGTTCGATGTCTGGACGTCTGCCGTGGTGATTGTTGGCTATGCTATTCCCGGGTTTCTCTTTGCGATTTTGCTGATTGTGCTGTTCGCTGGTGGCAGTTATTTGGATTGGTTCCCGCTACGTGGATTGGTGTCCGAAAACTGGGAGACCTTGTCCTGGCCCATGCGCATTATCGACTATCTCTGGCATTTGGTGCTGCCAGTGCTTGCGATGGTGATTGGCGGGTTTGCCGGACTGACCATGCTGACCAAGAACTCCTTTCTGGAAGAGATCAACAAGCAATATGTGATGACGGCACGGGCCAAGGGTGTGAGTGATAAGCGGGTGCTTTATGGCCATGTCTTTCGCAATGCCATGCTGATTGTGATTGCGGGTTTTCCCGCGGCGTTTGTGGGCGTGCTTTTTACCGGCGCGCTCTTGATTGAGGTGATATTTTCGCTCGATGGTCTTGGGTTGCTCGGTTTTCAGTCCGTGGTCAACCGCGACTACCCGGTCGTGTTTGGCAGTCTCTTTATTTTCACGTTAATTGGCTTGGTGCTTAATCTGATTGGCGATTTGATGTACGTGGTCGTTGACCCGCGCATTGATTTTGAGAGCCGAGAGGGCTAACCCAAGTGCCGCGCTTAAACCCCATTAATCAGCGGCGCTGGGCGCAGTTTAAGGCTAACCGGCGAGGCTGGTGGTCGCTGTGGCTTTTCCTGATCCTTTTTGTTCTGTCCCTGTTCGCGGAGTTCATCGCCAATGAACGCCCACTGATGGTCAGCTATGAGGGGGACTGGTACTTCCCGGTATTGGTGGCCTATCCGGAGACCACATTTGGGGGTGATTTTCCGACCGAGGCCGACTATCGCGACCCATTCGTTGCCTCGCTTATCAACGAGAAAGGCTGGATGCTCTGGCCACCAATTCGCTACCACTACCGCACCATTAATTACGCCAGTGAGGCGGCGGCACCCGCGCCGCCATCGACGGATAACTGGCTTGGAACAGATGATCAAGCGCGCGACGTGTTGGCCCGGCTGATTTATGGGTTTCGTATCTCGGTGTTGTTTGGCTTGGCCTTAACGCTGGCAAGTTCAGTCATCGGTGTCGCCATTGGTGCCATGCAGGGGTATTTCGGCGGCAAGGCTGATTTGTTGGGTCAGCGCTTCATCGAGGTCTGGGCAGGCCTGCCGGTGCTGTATTTATTGATCATCATGGCGGGTTTTGTGCAGCCCAGCTTCTGGTGGCTGTTAGGCATCATGCTCTTGTTTAGCTGGACGCAGTTGGTTGGGGTCGTTCGGGCAGAGTTTCTGCGGGTGCGGAATTTTGATTACGTCAAAGCGGCCAAGGCCCTTGGTGTCTCTGACACCACGATTATCCTGCGACATGCGCTGCCCAATGCCATGGTGGCCACCGTCACCTTTATGCCATTTATCCTCACCGGCTCGATTACCACACTAACCTCTTTGGATTTTCTTGGCTTTGGGCTGCCGCCTGGCTCGCCCTCGCTTGGTGAGTTGCTCGCCCAGGGTAAAGCTAATTTACAGGCGCCGTGGTTGGGCCTGACGGCCTTTTTTACGCTGGCTATCATGCTCTCGCTCCTAGTGTTTATCGGTGAGGCGGCCCGAGATGCTTTTGACCCGCGCAAAACCTTCGGGGGCCAGGGCCGATGAATACACCGCTGTTGGTTGTTGAGAATTTGGCGGTGAGTTTTGGCGCTGGTGCGCACGCCACGGCAGCCGTTAAGGACGTCAGTTTCTCGTTACAGGCAGGGCAGACAACGGCGTTGGTGGGCGAGAGCGGATCGGGGAAATCCGTCAGCGCCTTATCCATCCCACGGCTTTTGCCCTATCCATTGGCCCATCATCCAAACGGCAGTATTCGCTATCAGGGCGAGGAACTCATTAACGCGCTAGAGGGGCGTCTGCGACAGCTGCGCGGGGGTGATATCGGCATGGTGTTTCAAGAGCCGATGACCTCGTTAAATCCGCTGCATACCATCGAGAAGCAGATCGGCGAGACACTTCGGATCCATCAGGGTTTGAGTGATAAGACGGCCCGTGCCCGGATTATCGAACTGCTTGAGCTGGTGCAGTTGCCCGAGGCCGCCGCCCGCCTGGGCGCCTTTCCTCATCAGCTCTCGGGTGGGCAGCGACAGCGGGTGATGATTGCCATGGCCATTGCCAACAACCCCAAGCTTTTAATTGCCGATGAGCCGACAACGGCTTTGGACGTCACGATTCAGGCAGAGATCTTGCGTCTGCTGAAAGACTTACGTGATCGGCTGGGCATGGCATTGCTTTTTATCAGTCATGACTTAAATGTGGTGCGCCATATTGCCGATGACGTCGTCGTCATGCAGCACGGTGAGGTGGTCGAGAAGGGCCCGGTTGATCAGGTTTTTCAACGCCCAACGCATGCGTACACCCAAATGCTCATTGCCTCAGAGCCGAGCGGAAAGCCGGCGCCGTTGCGCCCCGATCAGCCGGTGCTGGAGGCCCAGAGGGTTAGCGTCGACTTCCCGCGGCGCGGCGGCTTTTTCAAGCGCATTATTGATCACCACTGGGCCGTGCGGGATGTGGACTTGGTCATTCGCCCGGGCGAGACACTGGGTGTGGTCGGAGAAAGCGGCTCAGGGAAAACCACCCTGGGGATGGCCTTGTTGCGGTTGCAAAAAGCAAGCGGCGAGATTCGCTTTCGTGGTGAGGATATCGCGCGAATGAAAAAGCAGGCGCTAAGGCCCTTGCGCCGCGCCCTGCAAGTGGTTTTTCAGGATCCCTTCGCCAGTCTCAGTCCGCGGCTTTCGATTGAGCAGATTATTGGCGAGGGGCTCGCCGTACATCAGATCGGAGAAGATGCGTCTGAACGCGCCCAGCTAGTTCGCCAAGCGTTAACGGAAGTGGGTCTTGATCCTAGGCTGGCCGAACGCTTCCCCCACGAACTCTCCGGTGGCCAGCGTCAACGGGTGGCGGTGGCGCGTGCAGTGGTTCTTAGGCCGGAGCTCATTGTGTTGGATGAGCCCACCTCGGCACTGGATCGTTCAGTACAGCGGCAGTTAATCGAGCTTTTGCGCGATTTGCAGGCCAAACATCAGCTGGCCTATCTGTTTATTAGTCACGATTTAAAGGTAGTGCGGGCCATGAGCCACCGCGTGATGGTGATGCAGGCCGGAGAGGTTGTTGAAAGTGGCGACGCCGAGACAATCTTCCATCAGCCCAAACATGCCTACACCCAGCGCTTGTTGCAGGCAGCCCTTGAGGGCAATTAGGCGCGGCCGGTCGCGGCAACTGCTATTATTCGCGCTATGGAACACCCCGTAATCGCCCTTGTTGGCCGTCCTAATGTCGGCAAATCCACGCTGTTTAACCGCCTCACTCGCACTCGCGATGCGTTGGTGGCAGATTTTCCCGGGCTGACGCGTGATCGCCAGTACGGCATGGGACGTATTGGCCCGGCACCCTATGTGGTGGTGGATACCGGTGGCCTGGGCGAGCCGGATGATGTCACCTATCACCACATGCAGCGCCAGGCGATTCGGGCGTTAGATGAAGCCGATGCCATTCTCTTTTTGGTGGATGCCCAGATCGGCGTGACGCCAGGCGATGAGGCTTTGACGCAGGAGCTACGCCAGCGCGGCAAGCGTGTGTGGTTAGTGATGAACAAAGTCGATGGCGTTGACCCAGATATGGCTGCCGCTGACTTTCATGCTCTTGGGCTTGATACCCCCTGGCCTATTGCCGCCCGGCAGGGGCGAGGTGTGCGCCAGCTCATGGATGCCGTGTTGGCCGAGCTGCTCGGCGAGGCCGTGCTTGAGACCAGCAGCAACGCAGAAGCATCCAACCCAGTTGACAGGGACGAAGCCCCGGCAGACGCAGAATCCAATCCTGCAATCGCGGTGGCAATCGTCGGCCGGCCGAATGTTGGCAAATCAACCTTGGTGAATCGGCTGATTGGCGAAGAGCGTGTGTTGGTTTATGACATGCCAGGGACCACGAGGGACGCTATTCATGTCCCATTCGAGCGTGATGGGCAGGCATTTGAGCTTATCGATACCGCTGGGGTGCGCCGGCGTGCCCGGGTGAAGGAAACCATCGAGAAGTTCAGCGTGGTGAAAACGCTTCAGGCCATTGAAGCCGCGCAGGTGGTCATTATGGTGCTAGATGCGCAGTTGGAGATATCCGAGCAGGATGCCCATCTGATTGGTCATGTGATTGAAGCCGGTCGCGGACTGGTTTTGGCCGTGAATAAATGGGACGGGCTGCAACCGGGCACCCGCGAGCGCATACGGCGTGAGCTGGACGTTAAATTAGGCTTTTTAGATTTTGCCCGGCCACGATTCATCTCGGCACTGCATGGCACGGGGGTTGGGCGCTTGCTTGAGGAAGTGGTGCAAGTCCATACGGCGGCTCGGCGTGAATTACCGACCCCGGCATTGAACGAAGTGCTGGCCGAGGCGGTACAGGCGCATCAACCACCGCTAGTGCGTGGCCGGCGTATTAAACTGCGTTATGCGCATCAGGGCGGGCGTAATCCCCCCACGATCGTCGTGCATGGCAATCAAACCGCGGCCTTGCCCGGCGCGTATCGGCGTTATTTGGTTAACCGCTTTCGGCGGGAATTCGATCTTTGGGGAACGCCAGTGCGCCTTGAGCTGCGCACCGGAGAGAACCCCTTTGCCGGGCGGCGTAATAAACTCACGCCACGGCAGCAGCGCAAGCGTGATCGAATGATTAAACGGAATAAAAAGGCTTGATTTGACGATGAGTGGATTGAGTTTTCCCCGAGTGCATCAAATACGTTTCGCCTACTCCGGGCTTGAGGACCGATTGGCGATTATGTTGACCATGGCTTCCGGCGAAGGACGCGTTGCCTGGCTCTCACGTCGGGCGCTGACGGGTTTGATGAATCACATCAATACTGTGCTGAAGAAAAGCCATCCGGCGGGCGAGGGTGAGGAAGCCCACGATACGGTCATGGCGCTCGAGCACATCGGTGCTCGCTCACAGGTGGCTGCGCAACGGGATCAAGAAAAAACCGCCGAAGAATCCGCTGTGGCCAAGCCACAGGAGTGGGCGCATTACCTCATTACCGAGGCGCGGGTCGAAGCGCAAGGCGAGGGCATTGTGGTAGCGATGATGGGACAGCCCCTGCCCGGCGAGCCGGATAAGCGCTTTGAACCCGCACCGATTGCTGGATTGGCACTGACGCGTCCGCATGCTCATGAAATTCTGCGGTTAATGGCTGCAAACGGGCAGCAGGCAGAGTGGAAACTTGATCTGCCCATGGGCTGGATGCTGAGTGGTCAACAGTCTGGTGGGGCTGGAAGCGAACAGGGTCAGGCCTAATCCAAGCATGGTGCCCCGAGCAGGATTCGAACCTGCGACCTATCGCTTAGGAGGCGATTGCTCTATCCAGCTGAGCTACCGGGGCATGATCGGTGACGATGAGCGCGGGAAGGTGGTGGAGCCGAGGGGAGTCGAACCCCTGACCTCTAGAGTGCGATTCTAGCGCTCTCCCAACTGAGCTACGGCCCCGCAAAATGCCTTGGCTTTAAAGTTTATCATCACACCATCAGCAGCTGCCACATCCATGCTCAGGGTTGCTATGATGCGGGCTCCACTTTAGTTACAAATGGTGTCAGGCAACATGCACAAGCGCCGATCGCATCGAGTTTTGGTCGCCGCATTCATTGCGTTGGTGACAGTCCCGCTGCTGGGCTGTAACACCATGGAAGGATTGGGCAAGGATATTCAGGCCGCCGGACGTGTGCTTGAAAACACGGCCGACCGAGATAATTAAATAATCCAGTGGATGGTGCCGGGGGCGGGAATCGAACCCGCACTCTCTCGCGAGAACCGGATTTTGAGTCCGGCGCGTCTACCAGTTCCGCCACCCCGGCAGGAACGCTAAGAGTATAGCAGTAATCAATGAAAGTCAGCGATTTCGACTACCATTTGCCTGAGGAATTGATTGCCTCGGAGCCGCTTCCCAACCGAACGGATAGCCGCTTGCTGGTACTGGATCCGGGTAGCGGCGCCGTGGGTGACGAGCAGTTTGCGGCGATTGGCAACTATTTGCGCCCCGGCGATTTGTTGGTACTCAATAACACCCGTGTGCTCCCGGCAAGGCTTTACGGACATAAATCAACGGGTGGCGCGGTAGAAATCCTGCTTGAGCGTTTGAGTGGCGGGGCGGAGGCAGTCGCACAACTACGTGCGAGCAAAACCCCCAAGTCCGGCAGTGAGATCGTGCTCGAGGGCAATGTTCGCGTCGAAGTGCTTGGGCGTGAGGGTGATTTTTTTCGCCTGCGTTTCCCCCCATCGCCGCCTTTGCCGCAGATCCTTGAACGTCACGGTCATATGCCACTGCCGCCTTATATTAAGCGCGAGGATACGGCCGAAGACCGTGAGCGTTATCAGACCGTCTATGCGGCTGCGCCGGGCGCCGTCGCGGCACCAACGGCTGGTTTGCATTTCGATGAGGCGCTGCTGGCCGAATTGCGCGACGCCGGTATAGAGACGACGATGCTGACCTTGCATGTCGGTGCCGGGACTTTTCAGCCGGTTCGTAGTGAACACATCGAAGACCACCAAATGCACACCGAATGGCTTTCGGTGCCGCAGGATGCCTGTGACGCGGTGGCTCGGACACGAGCGCGAGGCGGCCGAGTCATCGCAATTGGCACGACGGTGGTGCGTTCGCTGGAGGCCGCCGCTGCCGTGAGCCCGGGTGATGAGTTGCAGCCCTATGAGGGCGAGACGGACATCTTCATCTACCCGGGTTTTGACTTTAAAGTCATCGATGCGTTGGTCACCAATTTCCATCTACCCGGATCAACACTGGTGATGTTGGTGAGTGCGCTGGCCGGTCGCGACAATATTCTTCATGCCTATCAACATGCGGTAGCGGCCCGCTATCGTTTCTTTAGCTACGGCGATGCCATGCTGATCATGCCGCATGCCTTGGGGGCTGACTGATGAGCCATGGGTTTGAGACTTTGGCCACTGATGGCCCTGCCAGGCGCGGCCGATTACAATTTAACCGTGGCATTGTAGAGACACCCGCATTCATGCCGGTAGGTACCTACGGCACGGTCAAAGGCGTCACACCAGAGGAGGTCTCGGAATCCGGCGCGCAAATCCTGCTGGGGAATACATTTCACCTGATGCTGCGCCCGGGTACCGACATTATTGCCGCACACGGTGATTTGCATGATTTTATGCAATGGCAGGGGCCTATCCTGACCGACTCCGGTGGTTTTCAGGTATTTAGTCTGGCTAAAGGCCGCAAGATAAGCGAGGCGGGTGTGCGGTTTCGCTCGCCGGTCGATGGCTCCGAGGTCTTTCTTGACCCCGAGCGTTCGATGGCTGTGCAGCGGGCGCTGGGCTCGGATATCGTCATGATCTTCGATGAGTGCACACCGTGGCCGGTGGAGTGGTCTGAGGCCAAACGATCCATGGAGTTATCGCTGCGTTGGGCAGAGCGCAGTAAGCAAGCGCATGGGGATAATCCCTCCGCACTCTTTGGCATTGTCCAAGGCAGTATGTTCGAGGATCTTCGAGCCGCTTCACTCGAAGGTCTTGTGCAAATTGGCTTCGATGGTTATGCCGTCGGTGGGCTCTCTGTAGGTGAGCCGCCGGAGGATCGCCTGAGGGTGTTGGATGCACTGCATGCGCACTTGCCTGCGGATAGGCCCCGATACCTGATGGGCGTTGGCCGTCCTGAGGACTTGGTCGAATGTGTTGGCAGAGGTATCGATATGTTCGATTGCGTAATGCCAACCCGAAACGCGCGGAACGGTTTTCTATTTACCGACAGCGGCACATTGCGGTTGCGCAATGCGCGCTTTGCGAATGACACGCAGCCGGTGGAGCCGGCCTGCGATTGCTATACCTGCCAACACTACAGCCGCGCTTATCTGCGTCATCTGGACCGCTGCGGCGAAATGTTGGGTTCGCGGTTAAACACCATTCACAACCTGCGCTACTTTCAACGCTTGATGCAGCGTCTGCGTGATGCGATTGCTGCCGGAAACTTAAGTGAATTCACCCGTGAGTTCTATGCGATGCGCAAGGGTGTGACATAATGCCGAGCTTTTAATCGAGAGGAATTGTCATGGACTTTTTCATCAACACCGCCATGGCCCAGGGTGGCGAACCGGCGGCCGGTATCACCGGTCTGCTCTTCCCGATTGCCCTGATTGCCATTTTCTATTTTCTGCTGATTCGGCCGCAGCAAAAGCGTGCCAAGGAGCACAAGCAATTGGTGGCTAACTTGGCGAAGGGCGATGAAGTGCTCACAACCGGCGGTATTGTTGGCCGTATCACTGATGTCGGTGACACCTACGCCAATTTAGAGCTGGGTGAGGGCATGGAAGTGCGTTTGCAGAAAGCGGCTGTGGCGCAGGTCCTGCCCAAGGGCGCTATGAAGGGAAATCTGGAGAAGGCCGAAGCCGCAGGTAAAGATGAGGCGGGCGAGAAAGACGCCAAAGACAGCAAGAAGTCGAAATAAAGGCCTCTTGTACTGATGAATCGCTATCCGCTCTGGAAGTACCTGCTCCTGGTCCTGGTGATCGCCGCGGGCAGCCTGTATGCGATGCCCAATCTGTTTGGTCAGGATCCGGCCCTGCAAATTAGTACGGCCGAGGGCACTGCGCCGAGTGATTCGGCGCGGCAGCGGGTAGCCACATTGTTGGCTGACCAAGACATTGCCGTTCGTGGCATCGAGGCAGCCGAAAATCATTTGCTGGTGCGGCTACGTACGCCCGATGCACAGGTGCGTGCCGCCGATGAGCTGGATGTGGCGCTCGGCCGTGATTACACCGTGGCGTTAAATCTGGCGCCGGCGACACCGAGCTGGTTGCGCGGCATCGGTGGCGAGCCGATGTATCTGGGGCTCGATTTACGCGGTGGCGTGCATTTTCTCATGCAAGTCGATGTTGACGCTGTGCTTGAGCAGACGGTTGAGCGCTACCGAGACGAGTTCAGACGCTTGCTCCGAGATGGCAACCTCCGCTACCGGGATATCAGTGCGCAACCGACCGGACTTTCCCTTGAGTTTGCGGATGTCGAGACGCGGGATGCGGCGATTGAACTGCTGCGCCCTGATTATCCCGAGCTGCTTATCGATGCCGCAGAGTCTGAGCAAGGTGCTGAGCTGACCGCGGTGCTCACCGAAGATGAGCTGCGCGAGGTGCGCAATTTTGCTGTTGAGCAAAATATGACCACCTTGCGCAATCGCGTGAATGAGCTTGGCGTGGCCGAGCCGGTGATTCAACGGCAGGGCGCTGATCGTATTGTCGTCCAGCTGCCTGGGGTTCAAGACACCGCCAGAGCCAAAGATATTATCGGGGCAACGGCCACGCTCGAATTCCGTATGGTCGATGAAGGGAATTTTCCTTATTTCGGTGACGGTAGTGAGCCCATCCCACCCGGCACGGAACGTTTTCCGGAGCGGGGTGGCGGCTACGTGCTACTCGAGCGTGAGGTCATTATTACCGGCGAGGCCATTACCGATGCCCAGTCGGGCATAGACACCGAGACCGGTCAGTCCCAGGTCAATATCCGCCTAAGCGGCAGCGGTGGCGGGGTCATGTCTCGGGTAACCGGTGATCGGGTTGGTGACCACATGGCTGTGGTGTTCAAGGAAACCGAAATCCAAGCGCGACGCGTGGGTGACGAGGTAGTTCGTGAGCAGGTGCAGGTTGAGGAAGTCATCAATGTGGCGCGCATCCAGGAGCAATTGGGGAGTCGGTTTCGCATAACCGGGCTCGATAGCTCGCTTGAGGCGCGTAACTTGGCGTTGCTGCTGCGCGCCGGCTCGCTGGCGGCGCCGATGCAGATTGTCGAGGAAAGAACCATTGGGCCAAGCCTTGGCCAAGAGAACATCGATCAAGGCATGGCGGCAGTGCTGCTCGGGTTCGCCTTGGTGGTGGTGTTTATGGCCGTGTACTACAAAGTCTTTGGGTTGATTGCCAATCTCGCCTTGCTCAGCAATTTGGTGCTTATTGTGGCAGCCCTCTCGATACTGCAGGCCACTCTGACGCTTCCCGGCATTGCGGGCATTGTGCTTACCGTGGGCATGGCGGTGGACGCCAATGTGCTGATCTTTGAGCGGATTCGTGAGGAGTTACGGGCTGGCAGTAGTTCGCAACAGGCGATTGAGGCGGGCTACGGGAAAGCGCTATCAACCATCGCCGATGCCAATATCACCACGCTTATTGCTGCACTGGTGCTCTTCGCCTTCGGTACTGGTCCAATCAAAGGATTTGCCATTACCCTGTCAATCGGCATCGCCAGTTCTATGCTAACGGCGATTTTGGGAACACGTGCAATCGTCAATCTCGTTTACGGCGGGCGCCGCGGCGTGCGTTTGGCCATTTAGGGAGTCGGCGTGGATTTCTTCAAGCGCGAGTTCAACATCGATTTTATGTCCCACCGCCTCCGGGCGGCGCTAGTGACGGCGGTTTTAGTAACTGTTGCCGTAGCGTTTTTGGCCTTCCGCGGGCTCAACTTAGGGCTTGATTTTACCGGCGGCACATTGGTTGAGGTGGGATACCCGCAGGCGGTGGATTTAACCGAGGTGCGGGCAACCTTGGCCGAAAACGGCTACGACGATGCGGTGGTGCAAACTTTCGGTACCGCTCGCGATATTCTGATTCGATTGGGCCCAGATGCAGGTGCGGGCGATGCATTGAGTAACGCTATCCTTGCCACGCTGCAGGCTGCCAATCCCGAAGCGGAGCTGCGTCGGGTCGAATTCGTCGGTCCGCAGGTGGGCGAAGAACTGGCAGAAAAAGGGGGGCTGGCGTTGTTGTATGCCCTCGGCGGCATTCTGATTTATGTGGCTTTTCGCTTTGAATACCGATTTGCCATTGGCGCCGTCTCAGCCGTCTTACACGATGTCATCGTGACAATCGGGATTTTCGCGGGCATTGGGTTGCAGTTTGATCTGACGGTCTTGGCCGCATTGCTTGCGGTGATTGGTTACTCGTTGAATGACACCATCGTGGTTTTTGATCGAATTCGTGAAAACTTTATTCGTATGCGCAAGGGCACAGCGGTTGAGGTGGCAAATCGCTCAATCAATCAGATGCTGCCGCGTACGGTGATCACCAGTCTCACCACCTTATTAGTGCTGATTGCGCTTTTTGTCTTAGGTGGGGAACTCATTCGCGGATTTGCACTCGCATTAATTATTGGTGTGCTGGTCGGGACCTACTCTTCAATCTTTGTTGCCAGCTCAGCAGCGCTTGCACTGGGAGTCAGTAAGGAAGACCTCATACCGCCGCCTAAAGAGGGAGAGGATCAGAACCCAGAACAGCCCTAAGGGAGGCGTCATCAGTTTTTCACAAACAGTCAGTAGTCTTTGGAGAAACCTGGCCAACGGAAAGCCACTATGACCGACGTCCAGCTGCTAAGACCCCTTCGCTACCGCAGTATCTTTATCTCTGACACCCATCTCGGATTTCGCGGCGCGCGCGCTGACGATCTACTCGACTTTCTTGAATCCGTTGAATGCGAAACGCTTTATTTAGTGGGCGATATTCTCGATATCTGGGAAATGCGCCGACGCGGTTTGCGTTGGCCCGATTCTCACAACGCCGTCATACAGAATATCTTGCTGCGGGCACGTAATGGCACACGGGTGATTTATATCCCCGGCAATCATGACGAGATGATGCGCGCCTACGCCGGCATGTCGATTGAAGGTGTCAGCATTGAGTTGCGCGCCACCCATGAGTGCGCTGACGGCCGGCGACTATTGGTTCTGCACGGGGATGAGTTCGACACGGTTGTGCAATGCAGTCGGCTGGTGGCCATGTTGGGCAACAGGATGTATGCCTGGCTGATTCGCGCCAATCATTGGGTCAATCGCATTCGGCAGGCGTTTAACCGGCCTTATTGGTCATTGGCAGCGCATCTTAAGAACCGCACCAAAAACGTGATGCAGTACATCGCCAACTACGAAGAAGCCTTGATCCACGAAGCCAAAGAGGCTGGTGTTGATGGCTTAGTTTGTGGGCATATCCATCATGCAGAGATTACCGAGCGCAGCGAAGTACTCTACTGTAACGATGGCGACTGGGTGGAGAGTTGTACGGCCCTCGTGGAGTCGCATAACGGCGAGCTTGAGTTGTTACGCTGGATTGACGTACGCGAGACGCTGAAGACGCATCCTGATGTGCTACCGGAGCGTGAAGTGGCCTGATTGGGCCATCACGCTCTGATGCCATCGATACGGTGAGGGGCGATGGTGCGAACCAGATCGGCAAAAAGCTTGGGGCTGCCAGCCACGATGTTGCCGGTCTCAAGATAGCGATCGCCGCCGGCAAAGTCTCCAACGATACCGCCAGCCTCCCGAATCATCAGCGCACCGGCCCCGATATCCCAAGGGCTTAGCCCCACTTCCCAAAATCCATCAAGCCGCCCACTCGCTACATAGGCTAGATCGAGCGCTGCCGAACCGGTCCGTCGCAGATCGCCGGCACGACGAAAGACATCGCCAAACATACCCAAGTAGGCATCGTGAAATTCCGGGCGACGTAACGGAAAGCCCGTGCCCAGCAAGGCCCCGTCGATGCTCTGGCGTGGTGCCATGCGCATACGGCGGCCTTCAAACACACAGCCGCCGCCACGTTTGGCGGTCCATAGCTCCTGGCGAATGGGGTCATACACGACGCCGGCTTCCAGTGCGCCGCGATACTTCAGCGCAATCGAAATTGCATAATGCGGGAAGCCCCGCAGGTAGTTGTGCGTCCCATCCAGCGGATCGACTAACCAAACATACTCCCGGTCGTCGTTACCGCCATTTTCCTCACCCACAATGGCGTGATCGGGATAGGCTTGCGACAGCGTGGCGTGAATTTCCTCTTCAGCCATACGATCAACGTCGCTGACGTAGTCGTTCAGTCCTTTACTCTCAACTTGAATACGATCGAGTCGATCGATGTGGCGGACAATGATGTTCCCGGCGCTGCGCGCTGCGCGCACGGCGACATTAATCATCGGATGCATTGGGCGGATTCCTGAGATCGAGGGCGCGACATGAGCCGCATACCGTAGAATTCAATACCAGCGATTATGATAACAGGTTAAACCGGTAGGGAGGGTCCCGTTACTTATGCGTCATCCAGCGTCAACCCGTTTCGTGTTGGTTGGGACCAGTCACCCAGGGAATCTGGGGGCAACGGCCCGGGCAATGAAAACAATGGCACTCACAGCACTCGATTTGGTTGCCCTTGAGTGTGCGCCGGACGAGCAGGCTCAGGCAATGGCAGCCAATGCGGATGATGTGCTCAATCAGGCGCGGCATTTTTCTGATCTATCTAGCGCGGTTGCCGAGAGTCAGCTGGTGTTAGGACTGACCGCACGCGCTCGGCGAGACGGTGTGCCCGCGCTTACGCCCCGCGAGGCGGCGACAATGATTGCCGCGGAAGGCGGGACGGTGTCGGTGTTGTTCGGTCGTGAGCGAACGGGGCTTACCAATGAGGAGCTCGCGCATTGCCATCGACTGGTGCATATCCCAGCCAACCCGGACTATCCGGCACTGAATTTGGCGGCGGCGGTGCAAATCATGGCCTATGAGATCTTTCTCGCTTGTCCATCAGCGGGGGCATTGAAGCCGGCAGAAGCAGAGACACCGGCACCAGCCACTGGTGCGCGGCTGGAGGGTTTGCATCAGGCCCTTGAGGCCCTCGTGCAACAGAGTGGCTATGCCGAGCGGGCGCCCCGTGAGGTGATGCTGCGACGCCTGCGAAACCTATTTAATCGGGCCCGGCCCAGTGAAGAAGAGGTGGACCTACTGCGCGGCATACTCAAGCGTATTCTCAATTAACGCGTATACTGTCAGCCTTTTCTAAAAGATCCCAAAGCGAGTGGCAAACATGTTCGAGCGTCTCAGAGAAGATGTCAGCTGCGTATTTGACCGCGACCCGGCGGCACGTAACCGGTTCGAAGTGCTGACAAGCTATCCGGGTGTGCATGCGCTGATTTTCCATCGAATGAACCACTGGCTTTGGCAGCATCATTTGCGCTGGCTGGCGCGCTTTTTCTCGGTAATCGCACGGTGGTTTACCGGTATCGAGATTCATCCGGCGGCCAAGATTGGGCGACGTTTTTTTATTGATCATGGCCTCGGGGTGGTGATTGGCGAGACGGCAGCCGTTGGTGATGACTGCACCCTCTATCAGGGAGTCACCCTGGGCGGTACCTCGTGGGAGCCCGGTAAACGGCATCCAACACTTGGCAACAACGTGGTGGTGGGTGCGGGCGCCAAGGTGCTTGGTCCGATTGAGGTTGGAGATGGCGCCCGAATTGGCTCCAACGCCGTGGTGGTCAAAGACGTGCCGCCAGCCGCGACGATGGTGGGTATTCCGGCGCGGGTCGCCAAGATTGCAGAGCAGGCCGCAGCGCCAAGCGAAGCCGATCAACGGCGGGCGGAAACTGCGCGCCGAATTGGTTTTGAAGCCTATGGTGCAACGCGAGATATGCCCGATCCGGTGGCCAACGCGATTAACGCGATTCTTGATCATGTGCATCACACCGACGCACGCCTGCAAGAAATGTGTGCCGCGCTGCGAGCCCTGGGGGCCCAGGTCAATGACAGCGAGATCCCTGAGATCGAGAACTGCGCCATGGATGATGAGTCCACGCCAAAGCAATGACCGCGCCGTATTTTGACTATGCTGCGACAACACCGCTAGATCCGCGTGTGGCCGCTGTGATGGCTGCGCACCAGCAGCCTGGTGTGCCACTGGCCAATCCGTCGAGTACCCATCCGGCGGGTCGTCAGGCGCGGGGTATTGTTGAGCAGGCTGAACGGAAGATTCTGCAGTCACTCGGCATTGAATCGCATCAGTTGGTGTGGACGAGTGGAGCCACAGAGGCCGATAACCTCGCGATTTTGGGTGTGGCCGCTGCATTGCAGGCCCGGGATAGCCGGCGACGCCGGTTGTTGCTACCGGCTACCGAGCACTCAGCCGTGTTGGCCGCCGCAAAGGCTGCGACGCAGTGGGGCATGCAGGCCGTTCATTTGCCAGTGAAGCCAGATGGCCGGCTGGACAGTGCAGCTTTGCAAGCGGCGTTGGACGAGGACGTGGCCCTCGTTAGCGTGGCATTGGTGAATAACGAAACAGGCGTTATTCAGGATATCCCGGCGATTGCCAAACAGGTGCACGCTGCAGGTGCCCTGCTGCACGTTGATGCCGCCCAAGCGGCGGGCCGATTGCCCGTAACGGCGGGGTTTAGCGATGCCGATTTGCTGGTGCTTTCTGGGCATAAATTTTATGGCCCCAAGGGCATTGGCGCTTTGTGTCTGCGGCCTGGTGTGCGTCTGGCGCCGCTCATTCATGGTGGCGGGCAACAAGCGGGTTTGCGCTCGGGAACACTGCCGGTGCCGCTGATTGCGGGTATGGCCGAGGCCTTACGATACCCGGATACGCGCTTCGAACAGGATCGTCAGCGCGCACTCTGGCAGCAGCTGCGTTCGCGTCTTTCCGAATTAGAGCAGGTTGTCTTAAACAGCCCAGAGGATGGATCGCCGCATATCCTGAATGTTGCCTTTGCCGGTGTGCATGGTGAGGCCTTGCGCAGCGCCTTGTCTGATGCTGCGGTTGGATTTGGTTCGGCTTGTAGTAGCCGCGAGGGTCCCTCTCATGTGCTTCGGGCCATGGCTAGGCCCGATGCTCTGGCTCATGCTTCCGTGCGTTTTAGTTGGGGACGTTATACCGCCCCAGACGCGATCGAGCAGATCGCCGATCGGGTGGCTGAGACGGTTTCTGCGCTGCGCGCGGTATCGCCGGTGTGGCGAGAACTCGAGCAAGGGCGATCGCTAGAGGATGTGTACTCACTCACAACCCCACTGAATATGGCTTGAAATTATGCTGGGTGGAATTGACGATCGACACTGGCAGTATTTAGGAGCGCCGCCCCAGCCAACCGGGTACCAACACGGGCAGGCGGGTCGGCTAGAGGATGGTTGTCGGGTTGATTGTTGGCTGAAGCTTGACGGCGAGCGCCTAGAGGCGGTTTCCTTTGAGGTATTCGGCAGTGCAGAGGCCTTGCAGATGGCTGGCTGGCTCGCCGATTGGTTGCAGAATGCGGATAGACGCTCGGCGGCATCGGTCACCGGTCGCTGGATTGCAGCACAAACAGCCGCCAGCCCGGAGGCGCGTAGCGAGGCGCTGGTTATCGAAGATGCCCTGCATGCCGCAATAACGAGCGCTGAAAGTACACAAGGTGGAGGTTGAAGATGAGCATTCAACTGACAGAACGCGCGGCTGCGCATATTCGGGATTCACTGGCTCGCCACGGCAGTGGTATCGGCTTGCGGTTGGGCGTGAAGACCTCGGGTTGTTCTGGATTTATGTATACCGTGGACTACGCAGAGGATGTGAACGCTGAGGATATGCTGATCGAACAGCATGGCGTGTCGGTTGTGGTCGACCGGCAAAGCTTGCCCTTCCTCGAAGGCATGGAAGTCGATTTTGTGCAGGAGGGGCTGAATCAGCGATTCAGTTTCCGCAATCCCAACGTCACGGCGGAATGTGGTTGCGGGGAGAGCTTTGCGGTGCAGTGATTGCCGCTGTACCCCCGGCTAGTTAGACTGTTAGTGGTTCTATAGCCCACTGCGCCACCGCGGGTGGGTTTTTATTTTTGATCCTTCGGATTGGTCCGGAGCATGAGGAGTTTTCATTCATGGCCGTTGAGCGCACGCTTTCCATCATCAAACCTGACGCCGTTGCCAATAATCACATTGGTGAGGTTTATCGGCGCTTTGAAGCTGCAGGACTAGACATTATTGCGGCACGCATGACTCATCTCAGCCAAGAGCAGGCCGAGGGTTTTTATGCCGTCCATCGTGAGCGCCCCTTCTTTGCTGATCTGGTGAAGTTCATGACCTCGGGGCCGATTGTCGTGCAGGTCTTGGAAGGCGAGGACGCGATCCGCAAGAACCGTGAAATTATGGGTGCGACCAATCCGGCCGAGGCCGCTGCGGGCACCATCCGGCATGATCTGGCAGAGACTATTGATGCCAATGCGGTGCACGGCTCTGATGCGCCCGAAACTGCACGCGAGGAAATCGCTTACTTCTTTGCCGATGATGAGCTCCACAGCCGCCGCTGAAGCAAGACCGCTGACTGCCAATGGTCGAGTGAATTTGCTCGGCCTGGACGAGGCGGGCTTGCAGCACCTGCTTGCTGAACTCGGTGAGAAACCGTTTCGCAGCAAGCAGTTGCGTCAGTGGCTGCATCAGCGTCGGGTGTTCGATCTCGATGCGATGACCGATCTGGCGAAAGGGTTTCGCACCACCCTGCAGACCATCTCAGAGCAGAATCTCCCGCAAGCAATTTTTGACCGTGAGTCCAGCGACGGCACGCGTAAATGGTTGCTGGCACTGGAAAGTGGGAACGCCGTGGAAACGGTGTATATCCCCGAGCGAGATCGCGGCACATTATGCGTCTCCTCTCAGGTGGGTTGCGCCCTAGACTGTGGTTTTTGCTCAACCGGCAAGCAGGGGTTTAATCGCAACCTTACCGCGGCCGAAATCATAGGGCAGTTGCACTACGCCACCCAGGCGTTGGAAGCCGAGGGGCGGGATCGGCGAGTCACCAACGTGGTGCTCATGGGAATGGGTGAACCGCTTGCGAATTTCCGCAATGTCATCCCTGCCACGAATTTAATGGTGGATCCCTATGCCTGGGGGCTTTCGCGCCGTCGGGTCACGTTGTCAACCGTTGGCTTGGTGCCAGCGCTGTATCGGTTAGCGGAGCATAGCCAGATTAGTTTGGCGGTATCCCTGCATGCGCCTAATGACGATCTGCGCGATGAAATCGTCCCGATCAACCGAAAGTATCCGCTGCGGGAACTCATCCCTGCCTGCGAGAACTATGTCGACAATACGCCGCATCGCTGCATCTATTGGGAGTATGTGATGTTGGATGGTGTTAACGACAGCCAGAAGAATGCCCGAGAGCTCATTGATTTGCTGCGTGGCGTTCCCTCCAAGATCAATTTGATTCCCTTTAATCCTTTTCCCGGTTCGCATTATCGGTGTTCGCCGCGGGATCGCATCCTCCGCTTTGCTGAGACGCTGCAACGAGCAGGATTTATTACCACTATTCGTCGTACACGCGGCCAAGATATTGATGGCGCCTGTGGTCAGCTGGTTGGCCAAGTTATTAATCGACGCAACCGCGGCAAACAGAGCATGGAGAAGGCAGACTCCTGATGCGCGGGGCATGCCTTGGCTTGCTCTTAGTGATGCTGGGTGGTTGCGCGGTCCAGCCTCTTGGTCCGGTTGATGAGCAGCAGGCACTGCGTGCGGCCAAAGCAAACACCGAGATTGCCGCCTATCATTTGCAACGCGGTGCCTATGCCCAAGCGAGGGATAAGATTGCCCGTGCGTTGGCGCAGGCGCCGGATCATGCCGCGGCGCATTTGATTGCGGCTGAACTGCATGTGCAGCTCGAGCAGCCCACAGAAGCAAAACGTCACTATCAGCGGGCGCTAGCGCTGGATCCCAACAATGGTGCGGCTCTAAATAATTACGCGGCGTTTCTTTGTCGTGACGGGCAGATCGACCAGGCGCTTGAGTTTTGGGCGCTGGCTGCTGCCGATCCACTTTACTCAGGTCGGGCCATGGCGCTTTCTAATGCCGGACGTTGCCTTGCTAATGCAGGTCGCTGGGCCGCAGCGCAACGCTATTGGCAGGATGCGCTTGATTTGCGCCCCGATTATCCCCCTGCCTTAGAGGGCCTCGCCGAGGCGGCCAATGTGCAGGCTCGAGACCATGCCGCACATACGCCAATTTCGCGCTACACTGCGGTTTCTGGGGAATCAAGCAGCCAACTGGCTGATCGGGTACGCAATGACTAATCAGAAATCCAAGTCGACCGAGACTCAAGCTGAGGTCACCACGCCGGGTCCAGGGCAGCAGTTGCGGGATGAGCGATTGCGACGTGATATGACGCTCGAGCAGATTGCTGAGGCACTGCATCTGGACCTCAAAACCGTCGGTCATCTTGAAGCGGATGAGTATCAGGCGCTACCACCATTGACCTTTGTACAGGGCTATATTCGCTCCTACAGTCAGCTTTTGGGTATACCGCCAGAGCCTTTGCTTTCTCGCTTGGCGGATGTTGCGGGCGATGATGGGACAAGCCCGTTGATTCCACGCGCGGGGACCGATTCATTTGGCGGTTCCAAACCGCGTGCAGCATTGCGCATGGGCCCCGGTCCGTTAACCCTGGGTTTAGGTATTATTCTATTGTTAGGGGTGCTCGCTGCGGCGGGTTGGTGGCTGTCTACTACGTCATCCAATTTGCCCTTCCTCAATAGCGCATCGCCCGATTCATCCACCGATACATCGCAGTCCCCGGCGGTCACCGAATCCGCTTCTATGGTCGAGGAGACGGCCACCAGCGAATCCGCGAGCGATGTATCGGCACCCGATACCACCACCGAGTCGGCGGCAGATGCCGCGCTGGCAGAGTCCGCAGAACCGCCAGATTCCCCAGCACCGGCTGAACCCACCGTGGCGCAGGAACCCACATCCGCGATGCCGGATAGTGAGACGGATTCGGCTGAGCCGGCCTCGACCACAGCCGAACCAGCGGCAACGACGGCGCCCGTTGATCAGCGTCAATCACTGTTATTCCGGTTGAATGGCGATTCTTGGCTTGAAGTGACGGATGCGGCGGGCGAGCGACTGTATTTCGGTATGGCCAGTACGGGTGAACAGCAGCTTGCTGGTGAGCCGCCATTTGACATCGTCATTGGCAATACCGATTCGGTTGAGCTCGAGTTTTCCGGTGAGACCATTGATCTGCAGCCATTTGCTCGCAACAAGGTAGCGCGTTTCACGCTTGGCGATTCCTAAAGGGTAGACATTGGGCAACACAATTCAGAGCATCCGCGGCTTTGCCGATATATTGCCGGCGCAAACGCCGGTTTGGCGTTTTGTCGAACAGACCTTTCAGCAGGCTCTTGAGGGTTATGGCTTTGCTGAAATCCGCTTGCCTGTGCTGGAGAAAACGGCGCTGTTCTCCCGCTCTATTGGCGAAGTCACCGATATTGTCGAAAAGGAAATGTACACCTTCGATGACCGTAATGGTGACAGTCTGACACTGCGGCCAGAGGGGACCGCGGGTTGTGTCCGAGCGGCACTTGAAAATGGGCTCTTGCACAACGCCCGCACCAAACTTTGGTACTCAGGCCCCATGTTCCGCCATGAGCGTCCGCAAAAAGGGCGTTATCGGCAGTTTCATCAAATTGGCGCTGAAGTGTTTGGTTACCCAGGCCCAGGGCAGGATGCCGAGCTTATCCTGTTGGCTGGCCGCATTCTGCGTGATTTGGGGTTAAAGGATATTCGCCTTGAACTCAATGATTTAGGCAGTGCTGATGATCGTGCCCGCTATCGTGCGGCGCTGATTGCCTATTTTGAGGGTCATGCCGATGCGCTCGATGAGGATGCCAAACGCCGGTTGCACAGCAACCCGCTGCGCATCCTCGATAGTAAAAATCCGGCAATGAAAAGCATCGTCGAGAATGCTCCCGATTTACATGATTTTTTGAGTGACACGGCGAAAGCACAATTCGCGGGCCTTTGTGCCATGCTGGACCAGGCCGGCCAAGACTACGTCGTCAATCGACGTTTGGTGCGCGGGCTGGATTATTATGGCGGTACGGTTTTTGAATGGATTAGCGACGCGCTGGGCGCCCAAGGGACCGTGCTTGCTGGCGGCCGTTATGATGTGCTGGTTGAAATGATCGGTGGTCCAGCAACGCCGGCTATTGGTTTCGCCGCGGGGCTTGAGCGTCTAGTCGCATTGGTTGAAGCAGCCGGTCATGCGCCATCGGCACCCGCTCCTCATGCCTATGTCGTGATTGGTGACAGCGCGCTTGAGGCCGAGACCTTGGCATTGGTTGAACGTTGGCGGGACGTATCGCCTGCGCTGAATATCCAAATCCACTTGGGTGGTGGCTCAATGAAAAGCCAACTACGGCGCGCTGACCGCAGCGGCGCGGCGATTGCATTAATCCGGGGCGAAGCGGAAGCACAGGCCGGTGAGCTGCTAGTCAAAGACTTGCGCGGTGATGCGCCGCAATATGCGCTGGCGCTGGATCGCGTGCCGGCGTTACTCTGCGAACTCACACAAAGCTAGAACGTTAAAAAGGACCACGCGTGGCATACGACGACGAAGAACAACTCGAAGCTATACGGCGTTGGTGGCATGCCAATGGCCGTTTTGTGCTCATTGCGGTGGGCTCGGCGTTGGTGCTTTTGATTGGTTGGCAACAGTGGAATAGCTGGCAGGCAAGGCAGGCAGCCTCCGCCTCGGCGGAGTACGCGGCGGTGTTGTCGGCGCTCGAGGCCAATGACTATGAGGGGGCAGGCAACCGGCTGCAAATGCTGCAAGAGTCACGCAGTGCCAGTCCACATGCGGCATTGGCAAGCTTTGCGGTAGCCGCCAATGAAATGGCGCGCGGAATGCCCGAATCTGCCGCGGAAATACTGGGCTGGGTTGTCTCGGCGCAGGCGCAATCGCCAATGGCGGATATCGCTCGGCTAAGGCAGGCGGAGGCGCTTGCCGCCGCTGGTAATAACGAAGGCGCACTTCAGCGGCTTGAGCCGGTGGCCGAGGGTGCACTGGCTGCGCGCTATTTTGAGCTGCGTGGTGACCTTGAACTGGCATTGGGCAACCGGCAGGCAGCCATCGAGGCCTACCAGCAAGCACTTGAGGGCATGGTGGGACAACGGCGGGCGCTTGTAGAAGTCAAACTCTTTGATCTTGGGGGGACCCCGGCATCATGATCAAAAGCGGATTGCGTGTAGGCGTCTTGTTGGCGCTGGCATTCGGCCTAGCCGCCTGTGGCGGCCGCGATGTCCTCAAAGCCGATGATGCACCAGCCGTTGCATTGGCGGCGGAGACGCCAGTGAGCATCAATGAAGCCTGGTCAGCCCGGGTTGGTCGTGCATCGGTGCCTTATCACCGCCTTGAGTTGGCTTATTGGCAGGGGCAAGTCATTGCCGCTTCAGCCAATGGAACGGTGACAGCTTTTTCTGCTGCCAACGGTGTCGAGCGCTGGCAGCAGGATTTGGATGTCGAGCTGTCCGGGGCCGTGGCAGCCGGTGAAGGTATTGTCGTTGTTGCCAGTGGTGGTGGGCGAGTTTTTGCGCTTGATGCCGCCACGGGTGCGCTGCGCTGGCGTGCGGACCTCGGGGGTGAGGTGTTAGCACCTGCTGCCATTGGTCAGGGGCGGGTCGTTCTGCGCACCGGCGACGGCCGGGTTGTGGCTTTGTCCGCGACTACCGGTGTGCGTGAATGGCTGTACAGCAGAAGTGTTCCTACCCTCAGTCTACGCGGGCATTCAGCGCCTGTTTTGGTTCCCGATGGCGTGGTCGCCGGCTTTGATAATGGTCGACTGAGCGCGCTTGATCTCGCCACTGGCAATCCGGCCTGGGAAGCGACGGTTGCCGTGCCCGAAGGGCGAACCGACCTAGAGCGCATGGTTGATCTCGATGCCGATCCTCTGGTGGTCGGTGGTGATTTGTTTGCCGGTGCCTATCAGGGGCGTGTGGCGGGTATCGCGCTAGCCAGCGGCCAAATTGCATGGGCGCGAGAGGTCTCGGTGATCGGTGGTTTGGCCGCCGATGCGGATAATCTTTACGTCACGGATGCCGAGGGGCGTTTGTGGGCGTTTGACCGACGCAATGGCGCCTCGGTCTGGCGCTTGGATGATCTAGAAGGACTTCAGCTCACCGCCCCCGTTCTGCATTCCGAATACGTGCTCGTTGCCGGCAGTGATGGCGTCATTAACTGGATCGATACCCGGGATGGCCGTATCGTGACACGCTATGAGCTCGGTAATGCGCGGATTAGTGCCGCGCCGCTCGTCATTGACGGGCGCGCCTACATTTTGGATCTGCGAGGCAGGTTGCGGGCACTGGATATCGAATAACAACATTTGGAGGAGGCACCATGCGGATCATTCTTCTTGGCCCGCCCGGCGCAGGCAAGGGAACGCAGGCGGCAGCCCTGTGTGAGGCATTTGGCATACCGCAGATTTCAACCGGTGACATGTTGCGAGCAGCGGTCAAGGCCGGTACGGAATTGGGTAAAGCCGCGAAAGCGGTGATGGATGCCGGTGAGCTGGTATCTGACGATATTATTATTGGTCTTGTGAAAGAGCGGATTGCCGATCCGGATTGTGCGAACGGTTTTCTGTTTGACGGGTTTCCACGCACGATCGCCCAAGCTGATGCCTTGCAGGATGCCGGTGTCCCCATTGATGCGGTGGTTGAGATTCAAGTGGATGATGAGTCGATCATCCAGCGGATGGTTGGGCGTCGGGTTCATCCGGGCTCCGGCCGTGTCTATCACCTAGAGCATGCGCCACCGAAGACGCCGGGCCAGGATGACGTCACTGGTGAACCGCTGGTGCAGCGGGATGATGACAAAGAGGCAACGGTGCGCCAGAGGCTCGCCGTCTATCACGAGCAAACTCGTCCGTTGGTCGATTATTACCGCAGCCGGGCAGAGCGCACCGATGCGAATGCACCCAAATATGTGTGTGTGAATGGCGAGGGCGAAATCGACGTGGTTCGTGAGCGAATTATTGGTGCGCTGAAGGCCTAATCATGGCGGATTATGCAACGGCGATGGCGCGTTTCATTGAATGGTTCGAGGCGGCAAAGGCCGACTCGACGGTGCTTGAACCAACCGCCATGACGTTGGCAACGGCAACAGCTGAAGGTCAGCCTAGTGCGCGGACCGTGTTGCTGAAACAAGTCGATGAGCAAGGTTTTGTTTTCTACACCAACAGCCGCAGTCGAAAGGGCCAGCAGCTGGCTGCCAATGCGCAAGCGGCGCTGACTTTTTTTTGGGCGCCATTGGCACGACAGGTGCTCGTGGAGGGAGCGGTCGCAGCCGTGACCGATCCTGAAGCGGATGCCTATTTTGCCACTCGGCCGCGGATCAGCCAGTTAGGTGCCTGGGCTTCGCAGCAGTCAGAGCCACTTGAGAGTCGAGCGGCTTTTGAAGCTCGACTTGCCGAGATCGAGGCGCGTTACGCCGATGTTGAAGTACCGCGACCACCACATTGGACCGGCTATCGCGTTGCTCCCAATATGATCGAGTTTTGGGAAGGGCGTGATGGCCGTTTGCATCATCGTGAACGCTATTTCCGCCTGTCCGATGGCGCTTGGGACTGGACACTGCTCAACCCCTAGCCTGAGAGCAAGTGCCAACCGCCTAGGCACTTCCGGCGTAATCCAGCCATGGCTGCAAACGCGCCGGCTTACCATGACAAATGACCTGTCCGGGGCGCTCTAGATGAAAGACCGCGTCGCGTCTTTTGGCCTCGGCCTGCCAATCTTCAACAATGCTCTGCATTGCTTTCGGTGTCAGTGGGTAATCATTAAATAGCCCGAGTAATTGGCCATCTGCGCTTTGGACAAGCACTGTGTAGGCAAACGGGCCGAGCCGCTCGCTTGCCTGCTCGGTAACGGTAATAACGGCAGCAGTGTCCGTCGTGTCCATGCGATCCTCGATCCCTTCGCGCAACCACTGCGCCGTATCGTCTAGGCAGTGGCTCTGGGCAATCGATAATGCGACTTCGTTGTCGCTAGCGCTCAGTCCAGGCCGTTGCGGTGTCACTCGTACGTCGATGCCATGACTCTCCAATCCCGCCATGTATTGGCGTTGAGTCTGTAGCCAATCGTTGTAGCCGGCGACGGCGTCCTCGCCTTCCGCGGTGGAATGTTGAGACCACTCATCAAACGTTGTCCAAGTGGTCCAAACACCACCCCCAGTAGCGAAGAATTGATGAGCGTCCAACTCAATCCGTTCAATGCCATCGGGATGGTAAAGGGCCGACTCAATTAATTGCCACAATGGAAGAAAACCAGCGTGCTCGAACTGCACGCGCATTAATGCAGCAAGATCATTGAACGTGGCATAGCTTAAATGGACCGGGTCAACCCCGAAAAGCTGTCGTACGGCCCGGTCTGTCGCAAGGCTTGCTGAGCCTTTCTCTAGTAAAGCGGTTTCTATTTTTCTCGATAATTCATTGAGCTTTGGACCGGGGGCTACCAACGCAAATGGCACGGTGAGAAGAGGCCCTGACCCGGGCCGTCGCAATGGCGCGATCGCGGCATCGGGAAAACGTCCACCAGCGGAGCCAATCGTTAGGAGCTGCGGCTGGAATGGCCCGCCTCGAAGGCCACCTCGATAGATATCAAGCATGGCCTCCACCATCGGCAAGCCCGGGCGAAGCAATTCGGTGAGGTCGTATAATGCGGCCGGCATCACCAACCCGGCAGCAGCGACTTCCTCGCCTAAGATGCGACGCAGGTCATCGGCAATGGGTGCTGCCAGCAGATCGGCAGCATCGCGGCTTAATGGCTCGGGTGGGCGATCGCGCATAATCGCTTCGGGCTTTAATTCAATGGTCAATGCAGCGGGTGTGGCAGACAGTGCAGCTTGCATTTTAAAACCGTCTCATAAAAAAGAATGAATTGAGAAATTTCGTGTTAATAGACTTTTTTTTGAATCGCAAATCTATTATCTTTGCTCTGCTTTCTAAAGCGAATAACCTACTAACAACGAGGATATTATGGATCTCTCCCATTATTCGACCGCACAGCTTAATGAACTGAAGAAAGATATCGACAAGGAAATTCAGGGTCGGCGCAAGGAGGATGCTAAGAAAGCGCAACAGGAGTTGAAACAAGTCGCCGAGCGCTATGGTTTTACGCTCAGTGATCTTGTGGGTGGTCCGGCAGCAAAGACAAAATCGCGTGGTCCGGCGAAAGTGCGTTTTCAGCACCCTGCTGATGCAAGCAAAACTTGGTCTGGGCGTGGTCGCAAGCCGGCCTGGGTAAAAGATTGGGAAGGCGCAGGCCGCTCCATCGAGGAGCTGCGCGTCGACTAAATCAGCGCTGGCGGAGCGCTGCCTTGTCTGGCAGTTGCTCCGCCGGATTTGAATCAGACGGCCCCCCGCTCGGCCTCTGCAGCCAAGTGCTCTCGAAGCGCCGATAAACCAGAAGACAGGCTCACTGCAAAGTCCGCTGGCGATTTTAGCAATCTCAGATTATTCGGCAGCCTTGCCAGCTGATCCTGGCACCGCGTTCGCGCGGCAGTGAGTGATGCTGTGTTTGTTGGCATCACGCGCTGGCCTTTTTCCATCACCGGCTCGAGTAGCGGTGTACCGTCCACAACCTCGTCGAAAAGGCCAATCGTATCCTCGGCCAGTTGCCCATCCGTGGTTAACCGGCGAAACACCTGTTTGCGACCGGGCAGATCCGTCTTTCCTCGTGCATGCTTGCCCCGCGGCTTATCGCGGAAGTAGTGCAACTTATAAGCCGAATCCAGAAATGGTGTGTCGGCCGAGGTATCCACGTTGGATCCGACGCCCACGCCGTCAATGGGCGCGCCACTGGCAAGCAAGGTTTCGATGCGGTATTCATCGAGCCCGCCACTGACAATAATGCGGGTGTCGGTCAGCCCGCCGGCGTCGAGGATGCTGCGGGTTAAGCGGGCATTGGCTGCCAAATCCCCGCTGTCGATGCGCACACCATGAATCTTGATATTTTCGCTAGCGAGACGGTTAGCCACCTCAACCACGCGCTTGGCGCCGCGCTCGACATCGTAGGTGTCGATTAGCAACACGACGTTGTTGGGATGGCTGCGAGCGAAACGCTCAAAGGCTTCGATTTCACTGTCATGCGCCAGAATGAAGGCATGCGCCATGGTGCCGGTGGGTGGAATGTCATATCGAGCGCTGGCTAGACAGGTGGCGGTGGCGCTAAAGCCCGCCAGATAACACGCACGCGCCGCCCATGTGCCCGCCTCGCCACCGTGCGCGCGTCGCATGCCAAAATCGATCACAGGCGTCTCACTGGCGGCAATCACACAACGTGCCGCCTTGCTCGCAATCAGTGTTTGGTAGTGAAGGATATTCATCAGGCGCGATTCAATGAGCTGGGCTTCGGGCAGTGGCGCAATAATTTGTAACAGCGGCTCTTCAGCAAAAAAGACACTGCCCTCCGGTAATGCCATCACATCACCGGTAAAACGAAAATCTGCCATGCGGTCGACGAATGCGTTTGAAAACAGCCCGGTTTGTCGCATCCAATCGAGCTCATGCGCCTTAAAACGCAGCTGTTCGAGCCAGTCGAGCCCCTGTTCAAGGCCCGCGGCAACAAAAAAACCACGCTGCGGCGAGCGCCGCATAAAAAGTTCAAAGACGGCCTCTTCCTCCATGCCATGCTCGTAGTACGTCTGCATCATTGTGAGCTCGTAGAGATCAGTCAGTAGCGGGGTGCGTTCAAGGTTCATTATTGTGATTACTCAGCTGCGCAGACCAGTGCCACGGTTTAGCAGGTGCAGGCTCAAAGCCGTACCGGCAATGATAAACCCAATAACCAGCGTATAAGCGGTCATGATGGGAATATCCGAACTGCCCAGAATGCCGTAGCGGAAGGCATTCACCATGTAGAGAATCGGATTGGCCATCGATAGGCCTTGCCAAAAGTCTGGCAGCATGGAAATGGAGTAAAACACACCCCCTAAATAGGTCAGCGGTGTGAGAATAAACGTCGGCACAATCGCAATATCGTCGAATTTCTTAGCGAAGACCCCGTTAATAAAGCCACCAAGCGAAAATAGCACGGCGGTGAGAAAGACGACCGAAATGGTGACTGGAATATTGTGGATCTTCAGATCGGCAAAGAAGCTCGCAATGATCGTCACGATAAGACCGGTAAAAAGCCCCCGACCGACGCCACCCGAGATATACCCGGCCAGAATGACGTAATTGGGTGTTGGGGAGACCAGTAGCTCCTCGATATGACGCTGAAACTTGGCGCCAAAAAAAGAAGAGACAACGTTCGTGTAGGAATTGGTAATGACCGACATCATGATGATGCCAGGGGCAATGAATTCCATGAAGCTGTAGCCATCCATCACCCCGACACGTGAGCCAATCAGGCTGCCGAAGATAATAAAATAGAGGGTCATGGTGATCGCCGGTGGCACCAGAGTCTGTACCCAAATGCGCAGATATCGGTGGGTCTCCTTCCACATCAGGGTGCGCAGGGCGATAAGGGTTTGCCTGGGATAGGCCGGATAGAGTGCTGCCATATCACACAGCCTTGTTGGTTGGTTGGTTGCGGTCACCCAGCATGCGCACAAAGAGTTCCTCAAGCCGATTGGCTTTGTTCTTCATGCTTGTTACCTCAATGCCGGCGGAGTTGAGATGCGTGAATAGATCACTGAGGGTCTGGTCACCTCGGACCTCGACTTCCACCGTGCGTTCATCAATCGGCACAACATGAAAATCGGCAACCGTTGGCAGACTTGAGACTGACGAGCTGATATCGAGAACAAAACTTTGGCTTTTCAGCTTGGCAAGGAGTGAGCGCATATCGGTGTTCTCGATAATTCGCCCGCCATCGATGATGCCGATGTTGCGGCACAAAGACTCAGCTTCTTCCAAATAATGCGTGGTGAGAATAATGGTGGTTCCCCGGTCATTCATGCGACGCAGAAACGTCCACATCGACCGGCGCAACTCAATATCAACGCCCGCGGTGGGCTCATCCAAGATCAAAAGACGTGGCTCATGCACCAGCGCTCGGGCAATCATCAGTCGCCGTTTCATACCACCGGAAAGTGACCGTGAGCTGGCATTGCGTTTGCCCCACAAATCCAGCTCCCTCAGGTAGCGCTCTGCGCGCTCATGCGCGGTGCGTCTATCGATTCCATAGTAGCCAGCCTGGTTGATCACAATTTGGCTGACGGTTTCGAACTGGTTGAAGTTGAATTCTTGGGGCACGAGGCCGAGGTTCGATTTTGCCTCCCAAGGCTCGGTGACGATGTTGTGGCCAAAAATTTCGACAGTCCCGGAACTGGCCCGCACCAGCGAGGCCACAATGCCAATAATCGTCGTCTTGCCGGCCCCATTGGGGCCCAACAGACCAAAGAAGTCGCCTGGGGCGACCTCGAGATCAACATTGTGTAGGGCGGTCACGCCGCCGGGGTACGTCTTGTTGAGCTGACGCAGCGATAGCGCATTCATATTTGGGAAACCGGGTCGGTGGTCGCTGGAGTGCGGCCAAAGGGTGCAAAGGTAGCTGTTTGTGCCTTCTTTGTGCAAGGCAGCCGGCCCGCCGCAAGGCGGTTATTAATGGACAGCCGGCCTGGGTCGGGCGTACTATTCACCCGGTTAAGACAGCCGACGGGAGGGCACTGCGGGCCCTCCCGTTTTTGCGAGCAAATGGGGTGTAAGCGTGACCGACAGAGCAGTTCTGGCACTCGAGGATGGATCCGTCTTTTATGGCAGCGCCCTCGGGGCACGGGGGCAAACGGCCGGCGAGGTTTGTTTTAATACCGCTATGACTGGCTACCAGGAAATCTGCACCGATCCTTCCTACTACGGTCAAATGGTGACACTCACCTATCCCCATATTGGTAATACCGGAGTCACGCAGCTCGACGAGGAGGCCGATGGCCCGCAGCTGGCGGGGCTGATCATTCGCGATCATCCCGTCCAGATGAGCAACTGGCGCGCCCAAGAAGGTTTGGATGAGTACTTAGCGCGTCACGGCGTGGTGGGCATTAGCGATATCGATACCCGTCGCCTCACGCGTATTTTGCGGGAGAAAGGCGCGCAAAATGGCTGCATCCTCTCGGGGGCAGCGGTTGATGTCGACACGGCGCTGGCCAATGCCAAAGCGCATCCGCCACTGACCGGACGCGACCTCGTGCAGTCCGTGACCACGGCGGAGCGTTACGAGTGGCGCCTTGGTACCTGGGCGCTGGAGCGCGGAGAGACAGAACCTCAACCCGGCAGTGATACTGATTTGCCATGGCATGTTGTGGCTTATGATTTTGGGATTAAGCGCAATATTCTGCGGCAATTGGTCGATCATGGCTGTCGAGTGACGGTTGTACCGGCCTCTACGCCCGCCGAAGAGGTGCTTGCGCTTGGCCCAGATGGTGTTTTCTTCTCCAATGGCCCAGGCGATCCAGAGCCGGTGACCTATGCCATTGACGCAGCCCAGCAGATCCTTGCGGCTGGTGTGCCTCTGTTTGGTATTTGTTTGGGGCATCAGTTGCTGGGGCTTGCCAGCGGGGCCCGCAGTATCAAAATGAAGTTCGGCCATCATGGTGCCAACCACCCGGTACTGGATATCGCCAGCGGTCGGGTGATGATCTCGAGTCAGAATCACGGCTTTGCCATTGATGCCGATACGCTGCCCGAGAATGTGCGGGTAACCCATCACTCACTTTTTGATGGCAGCCTCCAGGGTATCGAGCTCACCGATCGTCCGGCATTTAGTTTCCAGGGGCATCCCGAGGCGAGCCCGGGCCCGCATGACGTCTCCCCGCTTTTTGCACATTTTGTTGATTTGATGGCCGCTCATTCGCGGGCGGCCTGATTACCAGGTGGTTGTCCAGACATGCCCAAGCGCACAGACATAAAAAGCATTTTGATCATTGGTGCGGGCCCGATCGTGATCGGTCAGGCCTGTGAATTTGATTACTCCGGTGCGCAAGCGTGTAAGGCGCTGCGTGAGGAGGGGTATCGCGTCATCTTGGTCAACTCCAACCCCGCCACCATTATGACCGACCCGGAGATGGCTGACGCCGTCTACATCGAACCCATTCAATGGCAAGTGGTGGCCAGCATTATCGAGCGGGAACGCCCGGATGCGGTCCTGCCAACCATGGGCGGTCAGACTGCCCTGAACTGTGCACTCGATCTGGACCGTCATGGAGTGCTCGAGCAGTACGGTGTGGAAATGATCGGTGCTACCAAATCCGCCATCGATATGGCGGAGGACCGAGAGGCGTTCCGCCAAGCCATGGAGCGTATCAATCTGGGCACCGCCAGGGCACGGATCGCGCACAGCATGGACGAGGCGCTGGCAGCGCAACAAGAGATTGGTTTCCCGACCATCATTCGGCCCTCATTCACCCTGGGCGGCAGCGGCGGCGGCATTGCCTACAACGCCGAGGAGTTCAATGAGATCTGTGAGCGCGGGCTCGACCTCTCGCCCACCAACGAGCTGCTGATCGAAGAGTCCGTACTCGGCTGGAAAGAGTTTGAGATGGAGGTCGTTCGCGATCGTGCGGACAACGCCATCATCATTTGTGCGATCGAGAACGTCGATCCAATGGGTGTGCATACGGGTGATTCAATCACCGTGGCGCCGGCGCAGACGCTGACCGACAAGGAATATCAGATCATGCGCGATGCCTCACTCGCGGTGTTACGCGAGATTGGGGTGGAGACCGGTGGTTCAAACGTCCAATTTGCCATTAACCCAGAAGACGGGCGCATGGTGGTCATCGAAATGAACCCCCGCGTCTCGCGATCCTCGGCGCTGGCTTCTAAAGCCACCGGTTTTCCGATTGCGAAAGTGGCAGCCAAGCTAGCTGTCGGCTACACGCTCGACGAGCTACGCAATGAAATTACCGGAGGTCTCACGCCCGCTTCTTTTGAGCCAAGTATTGATTACGTGGTCACTAAGATACCGCGCTTTACGTTTGAGAAGTTCATGCGCACCAAGCCGGTGCTCACCACGCAAATGAAATCCGTGGGAGAGGTGATGGCCATTGGCCGCACCTTCCAGGAGTCACTGCAGAAGGCATTGCGAGGCCTCGAGAATGGTCTTGAGGGGTTAGATCCCCGGTTGCCGATGAATGACGAGGCCGCTGAGCGGGTTGCACAGGAGTTACGTCACCCTGGGCCCGAGCGCCTGCTATGGGTGGCCGATGGCTTTCGCGCCGGTCTCGATCTGGCGTCAATTTTTGAATACACGGCCATCGATCCTTGGTTCTTGGCGCAAATTGGTGATCTAGTGCAGCGTGAGCAGCGTCTGGCCAGCAAAACGCTGCAATCGTTGAATGCGCAGGAGATTCGTCTGCTCAAGCGTTGCGGCTTCTCGGATGCCCGGCTGGCCCGTTTGCTTGGAGACAACGAACATACCGTGCGGGAGTATCGCCGCGGCCTTGGCGTGCGCCCGGTCTATAAGCGTGTGGACTCCTGCGCGGCGGAATTCGCTACGGCGACGGCCTATATGTACTCCACCTATGAAGAGGAAGATGAGGCAGCGCCAAGTGATCGGCGCAAAATTATGATCCTCGGGGGTGGTCCCAACCGTATCGGCCAAGGCATTGAATTTGATTACTGCTGTGTTCACGCCGCGCTGGCCCTGCGCGAGGATGGCTTTGAGACCATCATGGTGAACTGCAACCCAGAAACCGTCTCTACCGACTATGACACCTCGGATCGTTTGTATTTTGAGCCGCTCACGCTAGAGGATGTGCTGGAGATCGTCGAGACCGAGCAGCCCGACGGTATCGTCATCCAATATGGTGGCCAGACGCCGCTTAAGCTGGCGCGTGATCTAGAAGCATTTGGGGCAAAGATTATTGGTACCAGCCCGGATTCTATTGATCTGGCTGAAGATCGCGAGCGCTTTCAGGGGCTGATTAATGAAGCCGGATTGCAGCAGCCGCCAAATCGCACAGCGACCGATCCGGAGCAAGCGCTGCGGCTTGCCGATGAAATTGGCTATCCGCTTGTGGTTCGGCCGTCCTATGTACTGGGTGGACGCGCCATGGAAATTGTTTATCAGGCCTCTGAGCTTGAGCAGTACATGCGAGAGGCCGTTAAGGTCTCAAACGAATCCCCGGTGTTGTTAGATCGTTTCCTCGACGACGCCATCGAGGTTGATATTGATGCCATTTGCGATGGTAAGCAGGTGTTGATCGGTGGCGTAATGGAGCATATCGAGCAGGCGGGCGTGCACTCAGGCGACTCTGCCTGTTCATTGCCGCCGTATAGCTTATCGCCTCAGCTTGTGGACCGAATGCGTGAACAGATGCGTGAGATGGCACTGCGCTTGGGCGTGGTCGGTCTGATGAACGCCCAGTTTGCGATCAAGGGAGAGGAGATTTACGTCCTCGAGGTGAATCCCCGGGCATCCCGGACTGTGCCATTTGTCTCCAAAGCCACGGGTTTTCCGCTGGCGAAGATCGCAGCGCGCTGCATGGTCGGCCGAAGCCTTGCCGAGCAGGGTTACACCGAGGAGCGCATCCCGAGCAGCTACTCGGTCAAAGAAGCCGTTTTCCCCTTTATTAAATTCCCGGGTGTCGACCCCATTCTTGGCCCAGAGATGAAATCCACCGGTGAAGTCATGGGCATCGGGCCGGTGTTCGGTGAGGCCTATGCAAAATCGCAGCTCGGCGCTGGCGTCGAACTGCCCCGCGGGGGACGTGTCTTTATTAGTCTGCGTGATCCGGATAAACCGGCGGCTGCCTCTATCGGCCGCGATCTCGTTCGACGCGGATTTGAATTGGTCGCCACGCGGGGTACTGCTGAAGTGCTGCAGGAGGCCGGCATTGAATGCGCCGTCATCAACAAAGTGGTGGAAGGCCGCCCGCATGTAGTGGATGCGATTAAGAATGGCGAGATTGATTTGATTATGAATACCACGGAAGGCCGGCAGGCGATTGCGGATTCATTCTCCATTCGCCGTGAGGCATTGCATCACAAGGTCTGTTACACCACGACGCTGGCGGGTGCCCGGGCGACTTGCCAGGCTCTGGAATATTTGGATTCCAGCGAGGTCCGCTCGTTGCAGGATCTGCATAAGGAGGCAATGGCATGAGCAAGACACCGCTGACGGTCAGAGGCGCTGAGCAACTGCGTGAGGAGCTCAATCGCCTGAAAACTGCCGACCGGCCGAACGTCATTAAAGCGATTGCCGAGGCGCGAGCCCATGGCGACCTCAAAGAGAATGCTGAATATCACGCCGCTCGTGAGCAGCAGGGATTTATCGAGGGCCGCATTGCCGAGATCGAAGCAAAATTGGCCAATGCCCAAATCATTGACGTCTCGGCATTGCCAGCAAACGGCAAGGTGGTCTTTGGCGTGACCGTTGTCTTGGCTGATGAAGAGGACGGTAGCGAAAAAACTTATCAAATTGTCGGCGAGGATGAGGCCGACATTAAGGCGGGCCGTATTTCTGTGCAGTCACCAATCGCTCGAGCGCTGATTGGCAAAGAAGAGGGCGAGGTTGTTGACGTGCAGGCGCCCGGTGGCCAACGCGCCTATGAAATCGTCGAGGTTCGCTACGAGTAATGGCACGCAGTCGCGGCAGCCGTCGCTGGCTGAATGAACATTTTAGCGATCCGTATGTGCGCGAGGCCCAGCGACGCGGGTTGCGCTCAAGAGCGGTGTTTAAGCTGGAGGCGATCGACCAAAAAGACCAACTGCTGGCGGCGGGGCAGTGCGTTGTCGATCTTGGCGCGGCGCCTGGCGGTTGGAGCGAGTATGCCGCCGCACGCGTTGGGTCTGCCGGACGGGTGATTGCCATCGATTTGCTGGAGATGGCACCGCTGCCCGGAGTGACCTTTATCCAAGAGGATTTCTCCAGTGATGCGGGGCTGGTGGCGTTGGATGCCGCGCTCGATGGCAGGGCAGTTGACCTTGTATTATCGGATATGGCCCCCAATCTATCAGGGCAGAAGGCAGTGGATCAGCCGCGGTCCATGTTATTGGCGGAGCTGGCGCTCGATTTTTGCGCCGATCGTCTGAAACCTGGCGGCGCATTGCTGGTCAAAGTCTTTCAAGGGCAGGGCTTTGACGCCTTGCTTAGCGAGATGCGACGCCAGTTTGATCGGGTGGCCAGTCGCAAGCCGCAGGCCTCGCGAGACCGGAGCCGGGAAGTGTATCTGCTGGCCCAAGGCTTTCGGGCAGTGTAGGGTGCTCAATAAACCAACGACTTGAGGTAAGCCGTTTTGAACGACATGGCCAAGAACCTGATCCTCTGGGTGGTCATCGCCGTGGTGCTGATGTCCGTTTTCAGCAACTTTCAGCAGCAGGGAACCACCGCGCAAGAAGTCCCGTATTCCCAGTTTTTGGGAGAGGTCGATAGCGGCCGGGTGGACTCGGTGACGATGCAGGGGCCTGTCATTCGCGGTACACGCTCAGACGGCTCGCACTTCAGCACCTACAGCCCAGAGACAGACAACAACGCGCTGATCGGGCAGTTGATGAACAACGGCGTGAGCATTCGGGCCGAGGAGCCTGAAGGCCGCAGCATGCTGCTGCAAATCCTCATCTCTTGGTTCCCGTTCCTATTGCTCATTGGCGTTTGGGTGTACTTCATGCGCCAGATGCAGGGTGGCGGCGGCGGACGCGGGGCGATGTCCTTTGGCAAGAGCCGCGCGAAGATGATGTCCGACGAGCAGGTCAAAGTGACCTTCAAGGACGTTGCCGGTGTCGAGGAAGCCAAGCAGGATGTCGTTGAGCTGGTTGAGTTTTTACGCGATCCCAGCAAATTTCAGCGCCTCGGCGGAACGATCCCCCGCGGCGTGCTGATGGTGGGGCCGCCGGGTACCGGTAAAACGCTTCTTGCCAAGGCCATTGCGGGTGAAGCCCGTGTGCCTTTCTTTAGCATCTCTGGCTCAGATTTCGTCGAGATGTTCGTGGGTGTCGGTGCCTCCCGTGTCCGCGACATGTTCGCTCAGGCCAAAAAACAGGCACCCTGCATTATCTTCATCGATGAGCTGGATGCTGTTGGCCGTCAGCGGGGCGCCGGTCTAGGCGGTGGGCACGATGAGCGCGAGCAGACACTCAACCAGATGCTCGTTGAAATGGACGGCTTTGAGGGCAACGAAGGCATTATTGTCATCGCAGCTACCAACCGCCCCGATGTGCTGGATCCAGCGCTCCTGCGCCCGGGCCGTTTTGACCGCCAGGTTGTGGTGCCGCTGCCAGACGTTCGCGGTCGTGAGCAGATCTTGCGTGTCCACATGAACAAAACACCGTTGGCGGACGATATCGATGCCAAGGTGCTGGCTCGCGGCACACCGGGTTTCTCGGGCGCTGATCTGGCGAACCTTGTGAATGAGGCCGCGCTCTTCGCAGCGCGGCGCAACAAGCGAGTTGTGGATCAGCAGGACTTCGAGGACGCCAAAGACAAGATCATGATGGGTGCTGAGCGCAAGTCCATGGTGATGACCGAGGATGAGAAGCGGCTAACGGCCTATCACGAGGCGGGGCACGCTATCGTTGGTTTAAAAGTCCCCGAGCATGATCCGGTGCATAAAGTCACGATCATTCCGCGTGGTCGGGCGTTGGGTGTGACGATGTTCCTGCCCGAAGAAGATCGTTATAGCTACACCAAGCGTCGTTTGAACAGCTCCATTTGCGGTCTGTTTGGCGGTCGTATCGCCGAAGAGATGATTTTTGGTGCGGATAGTGTGACAACCGGTGCGCAGAACGACATTCAGCGTGTCACCGAGATTGCTCGCA
Source organism: Spiribacter sp. (assembly GCA_965243155.1). Classification (GTDB taxonomy): domain Bacteria; phylum Pseudomonadota; class Gammaproteobacteria; order Nitrococcales; family Nitrococcaceae; genus Spiribacter. The sequence continues at coordinate 84,365 of CBDEUE010000008.1, forward strand.
ATATGGTCACGAAGTGGGGGCTCTCCGACAAGCTTGGCCCGCTTGCCTACGGCGAGGACGAGGGGGAGGTGTTCCTTGGCCACCAGGTGACGCAGCATAAAATGATCTCAGATGAGACGGCGCATACCATTGATGAAGAGGTTCGCCGGATCGTCGAAGAAAACTATGCTGAGGCCAAGAAGATCCTCGAGTCCCACGTCGATATCCTGCATAAAATGTCGGATGCACTCATGAAATACGAAACCATCGATCGTGAGCAGATTGACGACATCATGAATGGCCGGGACCCACGGCCACCGAAGGATACGGATCGGCCATCCGGCAGCGCGTCGGCGGGCGCAAAGCCCGAGGATGCCGATGCCCAAGAAGGCGACGTCGGCAAACCTGCCAGCGAGCATTAACGCGTCGATGCAGACGCAATTGGATTGCGGGGGGCGCGCACTAGATTTGAGCCGCCCCTGCGTGATGGGCGTCCTTAATGTCACCCCCGACTCCTTCTCGGACGGGGGTGACTTCGTTGCAGCCGAGGCTGCAATTGAACACGCGTGTGCCATGGAAGCCGCTGGCGCGGCGATTATCGATATTGGCGGTGAGTCGACACGCCCCGGCGCTGAGCCGGTGAGTGTGGATGAAGAGCTGCGCCGGGTTTTGCCAGTGCTACAGGCCGTCTCAGGGGCGGTGTCCGTTCCCTTGTCCATTGATACCTCCAAGCCTGAGGTGATACAGGCTGCGGCCGAGGCCGGTGCCGGTCTGATTAATGACGTCATGGCGCTGCGTCGCCCCGGTGCATTACAGGCGGCGGCCACCATTGGATTGCCGGTGTGCCTAATGCACATGCAGGGGACGCCAAAGACAATGCAGGCCAACCCCCATTATGCGGATGTAGTGGTTGAAGTCCGTGATTTTCTGGCCGAGCGCGTGCAGGCAGCCGAGCAGGCCGGTCTGGGGCGCGAGAAGCTGATCCTTGATCCAGGATTTGGCTTTGGCAAGACCGATCCACATAACGCCACCTTGCTGCGGCGGCTTGATGAGATTGTTGCGCTGGGCGTGCCGGTGCTGGCCGGGCTATCAAGAAAATCGCTGGTCGGACGGGTGCTCAATCGGGAGATGTCGGCGCGTCTGCCCGGTAGTCTTGCCGCGGCCACATTGGCGGTATGGAATGGCGCTAAAATCATTCGCGCGCATGATGTCGCCGAGACGGTCGACGCGGTACGCTTGACGGATTACATCATGACCACCGTGCCAGGCAGCGACTGATTGCACGCAGGTAGGCGTTAACACCATGGAAAAACGCTATTTTGGTACAGACGGCATCCGCGGGCGGGTGGGTGAGCCACCGATTACCGCAGACTTTGTCTTAAAACTCGGATGGGCTGCCGGTCAGGTGCTTGGCAGTCGCGGCGGCTCAGGCCAGGTCCTCATCGGTAAGGACACGCGCTTATCCAACTATATGTTTGAATCCGCGCTCGAGGCGGGATTGTCCTCGGCTGGACTGGATATTCGCCTGCTGGGCCCCATGCCAACGCCGGCTATTGCTTATCTCACGCGTACCCTGCGTGCCAACGGCGGCATTGTCATCAGTGCCTCGCACAATAGCCATCACGATAATGGGATTAAGTTCTTCTCAGGTGATGGTTTCAAGCTGGATGATGAGGCCGAGTACGCCATCGAGGCCAATATTGATCAGCGTCTCACCACGGTGGATTCCGCCTCGCTGGGCAAAGCCTCGAGGTTGGTGGACGCGCCAGGCCGTTATATCGAGTTTTGCAAACATTCCCTACCAGCGGGTTTAAGTCTCCAGGGGCTCACCTTGGTGGTGGATTGTGCCAATGGCGCCGCCTATCAGGTTGCGCCTGCGGTTTTTGAAGAGTTGGGCGCCCGGGTGATTCGTCGTGGTAATCAGCCGGATGGGCTCAATATTAATGTCGATTGTGGTTCTACCCATCCCGAGGCGCTGCAGCAGGCCGTGATGGAACACCAGGCCGATGCCGGTATCGCCTTGGATGGCGACGGTGACCGCGTGATTATGGTGGATCAGCGTGGCGAGGTATTGGACGGCGATCAGCTGCTTTGGATTATTGCCCAACAGCGATATGAGCTGGTCTGTTATCCGGCCCGGTAGTGGGTACACAAATGAGCAATTTGGGGCTCGAGCTCGCGCTTGGTGAACTGCGGGTGGATTTTTTGCGTGCTCAGGTGGGCGATCGGTATGTCTTGGAGATGTTGCAGGCCAATGGCGGACAGCTTGGCGGAGAGTCGTCTGGACATATTGTCTGTCTGGACCGAACCACAACCGGTGACGGCATTGTCTCGGCGTTACAGGTGCTAGGTGCGGCGGTTCAGAGCGGCCGTTCTTTGTGCGAGCTCGCGCAAGGGATGGATAAGTTGCCACAGCATATGGTGAACGTACCCATCGATCGGGGGAGTGATCCGTTGGCCGATGAACGGGTCGGTCGTGCTGTGCGAGACCTAGAGCAGCGCATGGGCAAAGCCGGCCGTGTTTTGTTGCGCCCATCTGGCACAGAGCCCGTCTTGCGAGTCATGGTCGAGGGGGAAGATGCGGATCTTGTCCGTGAGTCAGCGATGGATCTGGCCCAGGCCGTACAGCAGATATGCACGAACGATGGGTTGGGCATAGCGGCCAGTGATTGATTCTGGCGGCGGTCGCCGTTACTCTGCCTTGCTTTTCAAGGAACAGGACAACTTGTGATGCGCAAGGCATTAATTGCCGGGAACTGGAAGATGAATGGCCTGCGGGCCGATGCAGTGGCCTTGGCGCAAGCAGTCTCCTCCGCAATCACAGCCGATGCCAATGTCGAGGTGCTGGTCTGTCCGCCATTTGTGCATTTGGCGGATGTGGCTGAGGCACTGGCTGGCTCAACGATTCAGTTAGGTGCGCAGAACTGTGCCGATGCTACTCAGGGGGCACGGACCGGCGAGGTGGCCGCCGATATGTTGGCGGACCTCTGTTGTCGTTATGTCATCTTGGGTCACTCTGAACGTCGGGAATTTTACGGCGAAGACAGTGCGCTTATCGCTGCGCGTTGTCAGCAGGCCGTTGCACAGAATATTTGCCCAATCCTCTGTGTGGGGGAGACGCTGGAGGCCCGTGATGCGGGGCAAACTGAAGCGGTCGTGGCTGATCAGCTGGAGCGCGTTCTTGGTGTTCTGGGCGCAGAGGGTTTTGCTCATGGTGTGGTGGCCTATGAGCCGGTCTGGGCCATCGGTACCGGGCGTACTGCGAGTGTCGATCAGGCGCAAGCTGTGCATGGCTTTATTCGCGAACGGCTTGCGAGCTACGATTCGGCGCTCGCCGAGCGCACGCGGATTCTCTACGGTGGTAGCATGAAACCCGAGAATGCGGCAGCGCTTCTGGCGCAGCCCGATGTTGATGGCGGCCTCATTGGTGGCGCGTCGCTTAAGGCAGAAGATTTTGCAGCGATTTATGCTGCGGCAGCGCGGGGCTGAACCCCGCAGCTCGTTGATTCGGATTTTTTATGTATACAGTGATTCTCGTCATTCATCTGGCGCTTGCGGTGGTTCTGATCGGTGTGGTGCTGATGCAGCACGGAAAGGGTGCCGATGCCGGGGCCGCTTTTGGCAGCGGTGCCTCCAGCACCGTTTTTGGTGCGCGCGGTTCGGCTTCGTTTCTCGGTCGTCTGACGGGGTTTTTGGGGCGTTGGTTTTTTTGTCACCAGCCTGACGTTGGCCATTATGGCCGGCACCTTTACCAGCGGTAGCAGCGTCGTAGAACAGGTCGAGCTGCCAGAGCAGGTTGAGCAGCAGACTGCACCTGCCCCTGATAATGCCGCAGCCGGCTCGGGTGCGGCTGAGCCGGCGCCTGCTCCAGCGCCGGAATAGGCGGTTTTTCGTTGTTCTAGCGGCCGTCTCCTGTTAGCATTCTCGGTTGTCAGGAACCTACCTGTAAGCGGATGTGGTGGAACTGGTAGACACGCTGTCTTGAGGGGGGCAGTGGCGCAAAGCCGTGCCGGTTCGAGTCCGGCCATCCGCACCATCAGTAGTCAAAGTCCGATTCATCGCCTGCAGGATGTCGTTCACTTATGACTGAGAGCTATCTGCCGATCCTTGTCTTCATCGTGCTGGCGATGGGCATCGGCGTTGCACCGCTGGCGGCCGGCTTCCTTCTGGCGCCGCATCGTCCTGAACATGAAAAGCTCACCCCCTACGAGTGCGGCTTTGAAGCATTCGAAGACTCACGCATGCAATTCGACGTGCGTTATTACCTGGTGGCGATTTTGTTCATCATTTTTGACTTGGAAATTGCTTTCCTCTTCCCGTGGGCCATTGTTCTGGATGAAATTGGTCTGTTCGGCTTTGGGGCGATGGCGATTTTCATAGGCGTTCTGCTGATCGGCTTTCTCTATGAATGTGAAGAAAGGAGGCGCTGGAATGGGAATAGAGGGTGTTCTCGATAAGGGTTTTGTGACCACCTCGGCTGATAAGTTGATCAACTGGGCGCGTACGGGCTCCCTTTTGGCCAATGACCTTCGGCTTGGCCTGTTGTGCGGTCGAGATGATGCACGCCGGTGCTGCCCGTTACGATATGGACCGATTGGGCTTGATCTTTCGGCCCTCTCCGCGGCAATCAGACGTGATGATTGTGGCTGGAACACTGGTCAATAAAATGGCGCCGGCACTTCGGCGTGTTTATGACCAGATGCCTGATCCAAAATGGGTGATCTCCATGGGGTCCTGTGCCAATGGGGGTGGTTATTATCACTACTCTTACTCGGTCACCCGTGGTTGCGACCGCATTGTGCCGGTCGATATCTACGTTCCGGGGTGTCCGCCAACGGCAGAAGCACTCTCTACGGATCGTTCAACTGCAAAATAAATTCGCCGCACGAATACGATCGCGCGCTAAAGGAGCGGCCGATGCCTTTTTCCGCCAACCAATTGCTCGAGCAAGTGCAGGCCGCGCTGGGCGAGAAAGTCGCAAAAGCCAATATTGCTCACGGTGAAGTTGAGATTGAGGTTGCGCCCGAGAATCTCTACGACGCCATGCAAACCCTGCGCGATACCGAGAACCTGGCATTTGATCAGCTCTTAGATATTGCGGGTGTCGATTATGCCGCCTATGGGCAGGACGAGTGGATTACCGATGAGGCAAGCAACACCGGTTTTAGTCGGGGTGTGGATGGGTTTACCACCGGGCGTCTCGGGCTGACGGGGATTTACGGTGTGCAGTCGATCGAATCCAGCACGGGGCGCCGGTTTGCCGCGGTTTATCATTTGCTGTCTGTCGTGCGTAATCATCGCTTGCGCGTGCGTTGTTACGCGGCCGATGACGATATGCCAATGCTCGATTCCATCGTCCCGCTATGGACGTCTGCCAACTGGCAGGAGAGAGAGGCCTTTGATTTGTTCGGCATTGTCTTTGAGGGGCATCCTGATTTGCGCCGAATCCTTACCGACTATGGATTCGTTGGGCATCCGTTCCGCAAGGATTTCCCGCTGATTGGCAATGTCGAAGTCCGCTATGACGAACGGCGCGGGCGCGTGGTGTATGAACCGGTTTCAATCGAACCTCGTGTGCTGGTGCCGCGTGTGATTCGGGACGACAACCGCTATGCCGACCCAGCGGCTGAGGGGGCCAGTGATGCCTGAGATCAATAGCTATACGGTGAACTTTGGCCCGCAGCATCCCGCAGCCCATGGTGTGTTTGCGTTTGGTCTTAGAGATGGAAGGCGAAGTCGTCCGTCGGGCCGATCCGCATATCGGTCTTTTGCACCGGGCCACGGAGAAACTGGCCGAGACCAAACCTTATAACCAAAGTATTGGTTATATGGATCGGCTCGATTATGTCTCCATGATGTGCAACGAGCACGCCTACGTGCTGGCCATCGAAAAAACTGCTTGGCGTGAAGCCGCCAGAGCGTGCGCAGTACATCCGGGTGATGTTTGATGAGATCACGCGCATTCTCAATCACCTGCTCTGGATCGGTGCGCACGGGCTCGATGTGGGCGCGATGACCGTTTTTCTCTACGCGTTCAAGGAGCGCGAAGAGCTCATGGACTGTTATGAGGCGGTCAGTGGCGCGCGCATGCATGCTACCTATTACCGACCGGGCGGCGTCTATCGTGATCTGCCGGCTCAAATGCCGAAATACCGCAGTTCTGAATATCGCAAAGAAAAAGAACTGCAGCGAATGAATGCCGAGCGCGAAGGCAGCATGCTCGATTTTATCGAGGCGTTCTGCGATCGCTTTGGTGGCACGGTTGATGAAATTGAAACCCTGCTCACCGACAACCGCATTTGGAAGCAGCGGCTGGTCGATGTGGCGGTTATCTCGCCCGAGCGGGCTTTGCAGCTGGGCTTTACTGGGCCCATGTTGCGCGGCTCTGGCGTTGAATGGGACCTGCGCCGCAAGCAGCCCTACGAAGTCTACGATCGCATGGACTTTGAGGTGCCGGTTGGTACCAACGGGGACTGCTACGACCGTTATTTGGTGCGCATGGAAGAGATGCGGCAGTCGGTGCGTATTATCCGCCAGTGTGTCGATTGGCTGCGCCGCAATGATGGCCCTGTCATGTTGCAAGACCACAAAGTCGTCCCGCCAACGCGTGAGCAAATGAAGGATGACATGGAGTCACTTATCCACCATTTCAAACTCTTCACCGAGGGTTACTGCACACCCGCCGGAGAAGTCTATGCCGCGGTTGAAGCGCCTAAGGGTGAATTTGGGGCGTACATCGTCTCGGATGGTGCCAATAAACCCTATCGCTTAAAGCTGCGGGCCCCTGGGTTTGCGCATATGGCCGCCATGGATGAAATGGTGAAAGGGCACATGTTGGCTGATGTGGTGACAGTGATGGGGACCATGGATATTGTTTTCGGGGAGGTGGACCGGTGAGTCAGGCAGAAGAACAGATTCACGAAGGACTCTCTTCGGAAGAGAAAGCCGAAATCGATCGTTGGCTCGAGCGGTTCCCGGATGATGCGATGGGTAAGCGCTCTGCGATTATCCCGGCGCTGCACGTTGTCCAGCATCATCATGGCGGCTGGTTGCCGCAGCAGTGCATGGATGCCGTGGCTGAGTATCTTGAGTTGGCGCCGGCTCGCGTCTACGAAGTGGCTACTTTCTACGGCATGTTCGATGTCAAGCCGGTTGGCCGACACAAGGTCAATATCTGCACGAATATCTCTTGCATGCTGCGCGGCTCCGAAGAAATCGTCGAGCATGTTGAGAAAAAGCTCGGCATCAGTTTGGGTGAAACAACCGCCGATGGCCGCATTACCCTCAAGCGAGAAGAGGAGTGTCTTGCCGCCTGCGTCGGGGCGCCGATGATGCAGGTGGACGAGGAGTATTACACCGATCTCACACCCGAGAAGATCGACCGCATCCTAGACGAGCTGGAGTAGTTATGACCAACGTCTGCTACACAACGCTGCAGTTTGATGAGCCCTGGACGCTAGAGAACTACCGGGCAACGGGTGGTTATCAGGCGTTGGAGAAGGTCCTGCGTGAGGGCATGAGTGAAGACGATGTCATCGAGGTCGTCAAAAATGCCAACCTCCGCGGCCGTGGTGGGGCGGGTTTTCCGGCGGGCATGAAGTGGAGTTTTATGCCGCGCACAGCACCAGGGCCAAAATATTTGCTCTGCAACTCTGACGAATCTGAGCCAGGCACCTGCAAGGATCGAGACATCCTGCGTTACAACCCGCATGCGGTGGTTGAAGGCATGATTATCGCGGGCTACGCCATGGGTATCGATGTTGGCTACAACTACCTGCGTGGCGAGTTTATGAAAGAGCCGTTCTCGCGCATGGAGCAGGCGGTTTCCGAAGCCCATGAGGCGGGTTACCTCGGTAAAAATATTCTCGGCTCTGGCTTCGACTTTGAGCTGCATAATTACATTGGTGCTGGCGCCTACATCTGTGGTGAAGAGTCGGCGCTCATGGAGTCGCTTGAGGGGAAAAAGGGAATGCCGCGCAATAAACCGCCATTTCCGGCCCAAGCGGGTATTTATGGGCGCCCAACCACCATTAACAACACCGAGACCCTGGCCTCGGTGCCGGCCATTATTCGCAACGGCGCTGATTGGTTTCTTGAGCTTGGCAAGCCCAACAACGGCGGCATGAAAATCTTTTGTGTCTCCGGGCATGTCGAGAAGCCGGGCAATTTCGAAATTTCACTGGGTACGCCCTTTAAGGATCTTCTGGCGATGGCCGGTGGAGTCTGGAAAGGCCGCGAGCTCAAGGCCGTGATCCCCGGTGGTTCATCGATGCCTGTGGTGCCGGCAGAGACCATGCTCAATCTCACTATGGATTATGACGCCTTGGCTGAGGCTGGTTCGGCGCTTGGCTCGGGTGGCGTCATCGTCATGGATGAGGCCACCGACATGGTTAAGGCATTGCTGCGCATTAGCCGCTTCTATTACGCCGAGTCATGTGGTCAGTGCACGCCATGTCGCGAGGGTACCGGTTGGATGTATCGCGTGATCAAGCGCATTTATGAAGGGCAGGGCCGTCCAGAAGACATCGAGTTACTTGAGTCGGCGGCCGGTCAGATTGCTGGACATACCATTTGCGCATTCGGCGAGGCGGCAGCTTGGCCCGTTCAGGGTATGTTGCGGCATTTCCGGCATGAGTTTGAGTACTACATCGAGCACAAGCGATCGATTGTTGAGGCAGCGGCATGAGCGCAGAAGTTAAGACACAGGCGCCCGAGATGGTAACAATCGAAATCGACGGCAAGTCGATCGAGGCGCCTAAGGGTGCGCCCATCATTGCGGTTGCCGATGAGCACGGCATCGATATTCCTCGTTTCTGCTACCACAGCAAGCTCTCGGCACCGGCCAACTGCCGGATGTGTCTGGTTGATGTTGAAATGGGGGGGCGACCTGCGCCGAAGCCGCTGCCGGCCTGTATCACGTCGGTGGTCGACGGCATGGTGGTGCGGACAACCTCCGAGCGCGCGCTCAAGGCGCAGCGCGGCGTTATGGAGTTTCTGCTCATTAATCACCCGCTGGATTGTCCGATCTGCGACCAGGGCGGGGAGTGTGAGCTCCAGGATCTAGCCCTCGGCTATGGACGCAGCGTTTCGCGGTTTGTCGAGCGCAAACGGGTGGTTAAGGATGAGAACCTTGGCCCATTGATTGCAACGGAGATGACGCGTTGTATTCACTGCACTCGGTGTGTTCGGTTTCTCGATGAGATTGCTGGCACGTCTGAACTGGGCGCGATGTTCCGCGGTGAGCACACCGAAATTAGTACATTGGTCGGCAACGGCGTCCATTCCGAGCTCTCGGGCAATATCATCGATCTGTGCCCGGTGGGAGCATTAACGTCAAGGCCTTATCGCTTCACCGCTCGGTCTTGGGAAATGCTGAGTCATCCGAGTATCGCCCCGCATGACTGTCTGGGCTCCAACGTCGACTTGCATCAGGTGCGAGGCCACATCAAGCGGGTGGTTCCACGCGATAACGAGGCCGTTAACGAATGCTGGATCAGTGACCGTGACCGGTTCTCCTATGAGGGTGTTTATAGCGCCGAGCGTTTGCTTTCACCGCAAATTCGGGAAAACGGTGAATGGCATAGTGTTGATTGGCAGACCGCCATTGAGGCGGCTGCTAACGCGTTAAAAGACGTTGTTGAGAAGAATGGACCGGGGGCGCTCGGTGGTTTGATCTCACCCTCCGCAACACTCGAAGAAATGTATTTGGCCGCACGGATACTGCGCGCACTCGGTAGTGATCACATTGACACTCGCCTGCGTCGCGGTGATTTCCGCGATGGGGTCAGCGCCGATGGCTTCCCGGGTCTGCCTTTGCCGGTCGCTGAGTTGGAACAGGTCGATGCGGCTCTCATTATTGGCGGATATCCGCGGCATGAGCAGCCTTTAATTAATCACCGCCTACGCAAGGCCGCTCTTCGTGGCGGTCATGTCATGGCGCTTAATCCGCGCGGATTCGACTGGAATATTCCGCTTGCCACCGAGGCCGTGGTCAACGCAGCAGAAATGCCGGCCGCACTAGCGGCGATTGCCAAAGCGGTGGCTTCGCGCAAGGGCAAGTCTCTGCCGACGGAAGTTGAGCAATGGCAATCCGATGTGTCTCAGGCCAATAGTGCAGAGGCGATCGCCGAGCAGCTGGTAACCGCCGAGCGTGGTGTCATCTTGTTGGGTGGTCTTGCCGATGTGCATCCGGCAGGAGCCGAGTTGCGTTATCTCGCCGGTGTGATTGCTGGGTTGCTAGAAATGCCTTGTGGTGAGCTCACGAATGGCGCCAATGCCGCGGGTGGTTGGCTGGCGGGTGCCGTGCCGGGGCGTCGGGCCGATGGCGGCCGTGTGGATGGACTGGACGCTAAAGCCATGCTGGCCGAGCCACGGCAGGGCTATTTGATCTTAGGGATCGAGCCAGAGCACGACTTATTCGATAGCGCGGCGGCTGCCGAGGCTTTCAAACAGGCGGATCAAGTAATTGCACTGGCCACCCATGACTCGCCAATGCTCCGGGCACAAGCCGATATCCTGCTCCCAATGGCGGCATTGGGTGAGACGGCGGGTACCTTCGTCAATGCGGAGGGACGTTGGCAGACTTTTGCCGGAGTGGCGCAGCCTCAGGGTGAGGCGCGTCCGGCGTGGCGGTTACTTCGCGTCTTGGCCAATGTGCTTGAGCTGGATGGTTTTGACTATAACGCGCCGGATGAGATTCATCATGAAATCAAAACGGTGGCGGGCGATGCCCAAGTGGCCAGTCTCTCGACATTACCTGTAGTGGCACCGCAGACGTCCGAAGGCATGCTGCGTGTCAGTTACCCAGCCATGTTCAGCGTCGATGCGCTGACCCGACATGCCAGTTCATTACAAGAGAGCGAGCATGCCGGTAACGCTTCCGTGGTACTGAATCCCGCCGATGCTGAGCGTTTGGGTGTTGCAGCGGGGGATACCGTTGAGGTGGCGCAATCCGGTGTGCAGCGAAAGGCCCCGGTCGTTTTAGATACCGCTATCCCTGTCGGTAGCTTTTGGATGGATGCTGGCGTTGAGAATAGCGCCGGGCTGGGGCCATTGGTGGGTCATGCTAGCGTCGTCGCGGCGGGAGTCGACTGATGGATGCCATGATTGAACTGGCCTGGATCGTTACCAAGATTGTCGCTCTCGTGCTACCGCTTTTCTTGGCGGTGGCGTACATGACTTACGCCGAGCGCAAAATCATCAGCGCCATGCAGCTGCGTCGTGGTCCCAATCGAGTGGGCCGGCACGGGCTGTTGCAGCCCATCGCCGATGCGCTCAAGTTGTTGATGAAAGAAGTGGTGTTGCCACAGAACGCCAACCGCGCGCTTTTTGTGATTGCGCCTATGCTCTCGATTATGCCCGCGCTGGCGGCTTGGGCGGTGTTGCCGTTGAGTGAAGGGTTGGTCATCGCTGATATTAATGCGGGGCTCCTCTATGTTTTGGCGATGACCTCGATGGGGGTTTACGGCATTATCCTGGCCGGCTGGGCCTCCAACTCTAAATATGCACTGCTCGGTGCCATGCGTGCCGGTGCTCAGGTGGTTTCTTACGAGATCGCCATGGGCTTCGCGCTGGTTGGCGTGTTGATGTCCGCCGGTAGCCTTAACCTCGGTGAAATTGTCCAGGCCCAGCAGGGCCCTATCTGGAACTGGTTCTGGCTGCCGCTGTTGCCATTGTTTGTGGTCTATTGGATTTCTGGCGTGGCCGAGACCAACCGGCTGCCATTTGATGTGGCCGAGGGCGAATCGGAAATTGTGGCTGGATTCCATGTGGAGTATTCGGGCATGGCATTCGCCATCTTCTTTTTGGCCGAATACGCCAATATGATCCTCATCTCGGGGCTGGCGGCGATTATGTTCTTGGGCGGCTGGTATTCGCCATTTCATGGTTTGCCGCTGCTTGGGCCGATGTTCGATTGGGTACCAGGCATCGTCTGGTTTGTTCTCAAGACCTGCCTTTTCCTTTTTCTTTTCATCTGGTTCCGCGCCACCTTTCCACGCTATCGCTACGATCAGATCATGCGCCTTGGCTGGAAAGTGCTGATTCCGGTCACCGTGGTTTGGTTGATTGTGCTCTCGGTGATGATCCTGACCGGCTTCGGGCCGTGGTACTGATGTAACGGGTGTTGTTCATGCAAGCAGTCAAGGATTTCTTCGGTACTTTCATGCTCAGTGAGCTCATTAAAGGCATGCGGCTGACCGGCAAGCATATGTTTGATGCCAAGTACACGCTGGAGTACCCGGAAGAAAAAGCACCCCAATCCCCGCGCTTTCGCGGACTGCATGCCTTGCGCCGCTATCCGAATGGCGAAGAGCGCTGTATTGCCTGCAAGCTCTGTGAAGCAGTCTGCCCGGCGCTGGCGATTACGATTGAATCCGAGCCACGTGATGATGGCACGCGGCGGACAACCCGCTACGACATTGATCTATTTAAATGCATTTACTGCGGGTTTTGTGAAGAATCCTGCCCGGTGGATTCCATCGTTGAGACCCGCATTCACGAATATCATTTTGAGCAACGCGGCGAGCAAATTATGCACAAGCAGGATTTGCTGGCAGTAGGGGATCGATACGAAGCGCAGCTGGCCGAAGACCGGGCAGCCGACGCACCGTATCGCTAAGAATAAGGCGTATCAGGGGCACCTTGTGATCGAAAAAGTCATCTTCTACGTATTCGCTGCGATCCTGTTGCTGGCGGCCGTTTTTGTGATTACGGCGCGTAACCCGGTGCACTCGGCCCTCTCTTTGGTGCTTGCGTTTTTCACCAGTGCGGCGCTGTGGCTGCTGGTCGAGGCAGAATTTCTTGGTATTGCATTGGTGCTGGTTTACGTCGGCGCGGTGATGGTGCTGTTTTTGTTCGTGGTCATGATGCTCGACATCAACCTTGCGGTGCTACGTGAGGGGTTCGCGCGTTACCTGCCATTGGGGGCTTTGGTGGGTGTCGTGATGCTGCTGGAAATGTTGTTGGTCATTGGAGCCAGTCAGGTGGATCTGCCCGGCTTCGCGAGCGAAGCGGCTGGCACACTTAGTGACCAAGGTGGCAACAACATCCGCATGCTCGGGAGCGTGCTCTACACGGTCTATGTTTATCCGTTTGAGCTGGCTGCCATTGTTCTGCTGCTCGCCATGATTGCGGCGATTATGCTCACGCACCGACGACGCGGCGGGACCAAACATCAGGATATCTCGGCCCAGGTCCGTACGCGCAAGGCAGATCGCCTGCGCATGGTGCGGATGCCGAGCGAACGTAATAACGATTCATAACGACAACCGGGGCATTCATGTTAGCGCTCTCCGATTATCTGGTACTCAGCGCGCTGCTGTTCTCTATCGGCATGGCGGGGATATTTCTTAACCGCAAGAACGCGATTGTCTTGCTGATGTCGATCGAGCTTATTTTGCTGGCGGTGAACTTTAACTTCATCGCCTTTTCGCATTTTCTTGGGGATATCCACGGTCAGGTCTTTGTCTTCTTCATCCTGACGGTGGCAGCGGCCGAGTCCGCCATTGGCTTGGCCATTCTCGTCGTGCTCTTCCGCAATCGCCGCACCATCAATGTGGGCGATTTGGACATGATGAAGGGGTAGGGCATGAAGACGATTTATTTGCTCATTGTTCTCGCTCCATTGCTTGGTGCCGCTGTTGCTGGGCTTGCGGGTCAAAAGATCGGCCGAGCCAACGCCCATCGGATCACGGTGTCAGCAGTCGCCATCTCCGCTGCACTGTCTTTATGGGTGCTTTATCAACATGTTTGGGGTAACGCGCCGGTTTTTAATGAGACGATTTATCGATGGGCGGTTGCTGGTGGCATCAACCTAGAAGTTGGGTTTTTGGTTGATCGCTTAACGGCCCTGATGATGGTGGTTGTGACCAGTGTGTCGCTTGCCGTGCACGTCTATACCATCGGCTATATGCACGATGATGCGGGCTATCAGCGCTTCTTTAGCTACATCAACCTGTTTACGTTCTCCATGCTCATGCTGGTCATGGCGAATAACTTCCTGCAGCTTTTCTTTGGCTGGGAAGCGGTTGGTTTGGTGTCTTATCTGCTGATTGGCTTTTGGTATCGCAAAGAGTCGGCAATTTTTGCCAATCTCAAAGCGTTTTTGGTCAACCGGGTTGGCGACTTTGGGTTCTTATTGGGCATTGCCGCGGTGCTGATGTACTACGGCAGTCTGGATTATGCCGCAGTCTTTGATGCCGCTGATGCTGCGCCCGATATGACCATGCAGATCTGTGGCACCGAAGCGCTAGTGGCAACTGTGGCTGCGATCCTGCTGTTTATCGGCGCAATGGGCAAATCGGCACAGGTTCCTCTGCATGTTTGGCTACCGGACTCGATGGAAGGCCCCACCCCGATTTCTGCACTGATTCATGCGGCAACCATGGTCACGGCGGGCATCTTCTTGGTGGCGCGGATGTCGCCGCTGTTTGAGCTCTCGGAGGTTGCCCTGTCCGTTGTGCTCATTCTCGGTGCGATTACGGCTTTGTTTATGGGGCTCGTGGGCTTGGTGCAGACCGATATTAAACGGGTTATTGCCTACTCCACACTCTCGCAGCTGGGTTATATGTTCGTTGCACTGGGTGCTTCAGCGTATGCCGCGGCCGTCTTCCACGTGATGACGCATGCGTTTTTCAAGGCGCTATTATTCTTAGGGGCCGGGGCCGTTATCGTCGCGTTGCACCACGAGCAGGATATGCGGCGAATGGGTAACTTGCGTCGTTACCTGCCAATCACCCACATCACCATGTTGCTGGGCACGCTTGCTCTGGTAGGAACGCCTTTCTTCTCTGGCTATTACTCCAAGGATGTCATTATCGAGGCGGTGGCGTTGTCGGGTCGTTTCGGCGCCGGCTTTGCCTACATTGCTGTGTTGCTTGGGGTGTTCATTACCGCGCTCTATAGCTTCCGTCTCTACTTCCTGGTTTTCTGGGGTGAAGAGCGCATCGATCCGCATGCCAAAGCACATATTTCTCATCTGCCGCGCTATGTCTTACCCGTTATGGAATGGCCGCTGATCGCGCTGGCAGTGCCTTCGGTCGTCATTGGCTATCTCACCGTTGAGTCGATGGCCTTTGGCGGCTTCTTCGGTAATGCCATCCAAGTGTTGCCGGCCAATGATGTCTTGGCGCTCAAAGCCGAGAGTTTCCACGGTCCGTTCGCCTTCGGTCTGCATGCGGCAGTCAATCCCGCATTTTGGCTTGCCGTCGCCGGGGCAGTAACCGCCTGGTATCTGTATTTGCGTCGCCCGGATTTGTTGCCGGCCATTAACACTCGCTTCGCTGCAGTCATTCGGGTGCTAGAGCGAAAATACGGCTTTGATGATCTCTACAATCATGGGTTTGCTGGCGGCGGGCGCTGGCTTGGTTCCGTGCTCTGGCGCGGGGGTGATCAAGGCATTATTGATGGCCTGATGGTCAACGGCACCGCGCGCACGATTGGTCGCGTCGCGGCGATGTTGCGCGGGCTACAGTCTGGTTATTTGTATCACTATGCCTTTGCAATGATTGTCGGTTTGCTGGTGCTGCTGACGATATTCGTGGGTAGCTGGCGGGGATGGTTCTGAGCATGTTGCATGGTATGCCCTTGTTAAGCCTGTTGATCTGGCTGCCGATTGCCGGCGGGGTTGGTGTTTTGCTGGCGGGTCGAGAGGATGCAGACCGTGCCCGTTGGTTTGCGCTTGGTGTCTCTGCGCTTGTTCTGCTGCTGTCACTGGCGCTTTGGTTCGGCTTCGAGCGTGGTTCAGCGCAGATGCAGTTCATCGAACGCGTCAGCTGGATTGAAGCCTTTGGTATTGAGTATTTCTTGGGCGTTGACGGCATCTCGATGCCGTTGATTGTGCTCACGGCCTTCGCCACGCTGTTGGTCGTCGGCGCCGCCTGGGAGGTCGTGCGTTACAAGCCGGCTCAGTATCTGGCTGCCTTTTTGATTATGGAAGGCATCATGATTGGCGTGTTTAGCGCCCTTGATGCCATTCTCTTTTACGTATTCTTCGAAGCCATGCTCATCCCGATGTTTCTGATCATTGGGATCTGGGGCGGCCCCAATCGAATTTACGCGACGGTCAAATTCTTCCTCTACACCTTCCTTGGGTCGGTGCTGATGCTCATTGCGCTCATTTACCTGCGCACCGAGGCGGGAAGCTTTGCTATTCAGGACTTCTATGGCCTGCAATTGCCGCTGGCCATACAAACGATGCTGTTTTTGGCATTTTTGGCAGCATTTGCGGTGAAAGTGCCCATGTTCCCGGTGCACACCTGGTTGCCGGACGCCCACGTAGAGGCGCCGACAGGGGGGTCAGTGATCCTCGCGGCCATTACTTTGAAAATTGGCGGTTATGGTTTTCTGCGCTTCAGCCTACCAATTACGCCCGAGGCGAGTATGGCTTTGGATTGGCTGTTAATTGGTCTTTCATTAATTGCTGTTGTTTATATCGGGCTGGTGGCAATGGTCCAAGAGGATCTGAAAAAACTCATCGCCTATTCTTCGATTGCACACATGGGCTTTGTCACCCTCGGGTTTTTCCTCATCTTCCGGATCCTAGGCGGGAGTGGTAGCCGCGATGGTGCGTTACTCGCACTCGAGGGTGGCATGGTTCAGATGATCTCCCACGGGTTCGTCTCGGCCGCCATGTTCCTCTGTGTGGGCGTTTTATACGACCGCATGCACACGCGCCGTATCGCCGACTATGGGGGCGTCGCCAACCGTATGCCGGTATTCGCGGCCTTTTTTGTCCTCTTTGCCATGGCGAATGCTGGGTTGCCGGGGACTTCTGGGTTTGTGGGCGAATTTATGGTGGTGCTCGCCAGTTTTCAGGCGGGTTTTTGGTATGCCGCGATTGCTGCCCTGACGCTTATCCTGGGTGCGGCCTATAGTCTCTGGATGATTAAGCGCGTGGTCTATGGCGAGGTACGCAATGACAAGGTCGAAGCGCTAACCGACATCACACCGCGGGAGCGACTGTTGTTGGGCACCTTGGCGGTGGTCGTGATTTTCTTTGGTGTCTATCCCGCACCACTGCTTGAGGTGATGACGCCATCGCTCGATGCGCTCTTCCGCCTCGTGGTGCCGACCCTTTAGAACGGATGCAAGGACGATGATGAACTTCGAGATGCCGCAATTTGCATTGGCCGCCCCAGAGATCTGGCTTGGGGTCATGGTCTGTGTCGTCCTCGTAGCGGATCTGTTCGATCGCAGCGGCGAGGCCCGTTTTGCGTTTTGGTTAACGCAATTCAGTCTGCTGGTTGGAGTGGGCGTGGCCTTTCAGACGCATTGGGGAGATGCCGGACAGACCACATTCAATGGCATGGTGGTCAGCGATTCCTTGGCGGCCATGCTCAAAGCGGCAAGTGCGGGTTTGGCAGCGTTGACGCTGGCTTACAGCCGGGATTATTTGCGCGATCGCGGGCTGCTCAAGGGCGAATTCTATCTGCTGGCGCTGATTGCAACCCTTGGCATGTTTGTGATGGCGTCCGCCAGTAGCTTATTGGTGCTCTACATCGGTCTTGAGCTGTTATCGCTCAGTCTCTATGCCATGGTGGCTATGGACCGGGATAATCGCGTCGGCTCCGAGGCCGCCATGAAATATTTCATCCTCGGTGCGCTGGCATCGGGCATGTTGCTCTATGGCATGTCGATGATTTATGGGGCAACGGGCAGCCTGCTGATTGAGTCCATTATGGTGGCCGCTGCCTCGGGCGATAATGCCTTGCTTCTGGCTTTTGGTATGACCTTTGCGCTAGTTGGTGTGGCCTTCAAATTCGGTGCCGCGCCGTTCCATATGTGGGTACCGGATGTCTATCAGGGCGCGCCGACGGCGGTGACGGCCTTTTTAGGCGCCGCGCCAAAAGTCGCGGCCTTGGCGTTGTTCCTGCGACTGCTGGCCGAAGGGTTAGGTGACTTGCAGGCGCAATGGCAGATGATGGCGATCATCCTCGCTGTAGGGTCGCTTGCGGCCGGCAATTTATTTGCCTTGGTCCAAACCAACTTTAAACGCATGTTGGCCTATTCCACGGTTTCGCATATCGGATTCTTATTTCTAGGGTTGGTCGCCGGCAGTGATGAAGGGTATGCCGCTGCGCTTTTCTATGCGATTAGCTACGGCATTATGGCAGCTGGCGCTTTCGGCATGATCATTTTGCTCTCCCATAAAGGGTTTGAAGCCGAGCAGATCGAAGACCTTAACGGCCTTAACGATCGTCACAGTGGTTATGCGCTGGTGATGTTGCTGTTAATGTTCTCCATGACTGGCATCCCAGGGACCATTGGTTTTTATGCCAAGTGGTTGGTGCTGCAGGCGCTGGTAGAAGCGGGTCTGGTTTGGTTGGCGGTGGTGGCCGTTCTGTTTGCGGTGATTGGCGCCTTCTACTATTTACGAGTGCTCAAGGCGGTTTACTTCGAGCGTCTGGAGAGTCCGCAGCCATTAGCGGTCAGTCGTGGGCCGCGTGTGATTGTGGCGGCGAATGGTGCCCTGGTGCTTTTGCTCGGATTATTTCCGGATAGCCTGATTGCATTGTGTCGGGCGGCTTTTGGGCTGTAAGTTATCATGACCACAGGCGTGGCTATTGCGCTAATGCTGTTGATTGCGTTGCTTGCGGCTAACCTCCCCTGGGCCAGTGAAAGAGTGGCCTTTGTCTGGATGCCGCGTAGCGGCAAAAAGTCAGAATGGATCCGATTGCTGGAGTGGTTGGTTTTGTTTGGGTTGGTTGGGCTGATTGGCGCCGGCTTAGAGTTCCGCACCCAGGGCGAGCTCATGACCCAGGGTTGGGAGTTCTGGGTGATCGCTTTGTCGTTGTTTGCTGTCTTCGCATTGCCGGGCTTTGTTTATCGGCATGATCTGCGGCGTCGGTTAATCAAGCGTCAACGTCGCTGAGCCCTTGAAAAAAAACACTTCCACCCCTATCCTAGTGAATGTCGGTTGCGGGGTGGAGCAGTCCGGTAGCTCGTCGGGCTCATAACCCGAAGGTCGCAGGTTCAAATCCTGCCCCCGCTACCAAATAGGCATCTTCGGGAAGGCCGCTTGCGGCCTTTTTTTTTGCCGGCGCATCGGTTAGGCGGCCGGCGACAGAAATGGGCCTGGGCCCATTTTTTGTTCGGGCAAGGCCCGGTGTAGACATCATGAAAGCGCCAGAGCAACTGACAAAATTACTGGAGCCTATCGTCGAGGATATGGGCTATGAGCTGGTCGGGATTGAATATCACCCGGCGAGTGGTCAGGCAGTGCTGCGTATTTATATCGATCAACCGGACGGGATTGACGTTGATGACTGCGCTCGCGTGAGTCATCAAGTCAGTGGCGTGCTGGATGTGGAAGCGCCGATTTCGGGGGAGTACGTGCTCGAGGTCTCCTCTCCGGGTTTGGATCGGCCGTTATTCAAGCCAAACGACTATAGTCGATTCGCCGGCGAGCGCATTCGCCTGCGTTTACGCGGGCTCGTTAATGGCCGGCGTAAGCACCAAGGCACACTTTTGGGCCTTGAGAACGGTGAAGTGCTGATTGAAGAAGAGGGTGAGCAGGTCCGTGTGCCGCTGCTCAAAGTGGATCGTGCGCATGTCGAGCTTGAGCCCTGAACAAAAGGTCACGAGCTCTTTAGGAGAGTGTTAGACGATGAGTAAGGAAATTCTGCTGGTTGTCGATGCGATTGCCAACGAAAAAGGCGTCGAGCAGGAAGTTATTTTTGAAGCGATTGAGGCGGCGCTGGCCTCAGCGACTCAGAAAAAGCACGAGGGTGAGATTGCTGCGCGGGTCGCGGTTGATCGGCAAACCGGTGATTACGAAACCTTCCGTCGTTGGGAAGTGGTAGAGAACGACGCGGAAATTGAATTTCCCGATCAACAGATCCCGCTGGACGAAGCAAGACAGCAAGATCCAGGCTTAAACGTCGGCGATTTCATCGAAGAGCCCATGGAATCTGTGGAGTTTGGCCGGATTGCAGCGCAGGCAGCCAAACAAGTGATGGTGCAGAAAGTGCGCGAGGCCGAGCGTGCGCAGGTGGTTGAGGCCTATCGTGACCGAGTCGGAGAGCTGGTGACCGGTATCGTCAAGCGCGCTGAGCGCGGCAACGTTTACTTAGACTTGGGTGGCAATGCAGAGGCGTTTATCCCCCGTGAGGAGATGATCCCGCGCGAGGCGGTTCGTCTGGGGATCGTTTGCGGGCATGGTTGCGCGAGGTGCGCGAAGAAGCCCGCGGTCCGCAGCTTTTTGCCAGCCGCTCGGCGCCGGAGTTTTTGGTTGAGCTTTTCAAGATTGAGGTGCCCGAGGTGGGGCAGGAATTGCTTGATATCCTTGGCGCCGCACGAGATCCGGGTATGCGCGCAAAAATTGCGGTCAATGCTCTGGATAGCCGCATCGATCCTGTTGGCGCTTGTGTTGGCATGCGTGGTTCGCGTGTCCAGGCCGTATCCAATGAGCTCTCTGGCGAGCGCATCGACATTATCCTCTGGAACGACAACCCAGCGCAGTTCGTCATCAATGCGATGGCACCAGCGGAAGTGGAATCGATCGTGGTCGACGAAGATCGTCACAGTATGGATATTGCTGTGGCCGAAGATCAGCTTTCGCAGGCCATTGGCCGCGGTGGTCAGAACGTCCGTCTAGCCAGTGAGTTGACAGGCTGGGAGTTGAATGTGATGACCGCCGAGGAGGCAGAGGCCAAGAGCGAGGCCGAGGCCGTTGAGCTCGTTGAGATGTTCATGCGCGAGCTGAATGTGGAAGAAGACATGGCAGCCCTGCTGGTCGAAGAGGGCTTCTCGAGCCTTGAGGAAGTGGCCTACGTGCCGATTGCCGAGCTGCTTGAGGTGGAAGGCTTTGATGAAGATATCGTCAACGCGCTACGCCAGCGGGCTCGGGATGTGTTAGCTGAGCGCGAGGCAGAACTGGCCTCGGCGCAGGCGCCGGCCGATGATTTACTCGGCATGGAAGGCATGGACGATGAAACCGCCCAAAGGCTGGCTGTCCAGGGAATCCGAACGATGGAGGACCTTGCTGAGCAGTCGGTGGATGATTTGACTGAGATTGAAGGGCTAGATGCCGAGCGCGCTGCCGCGCTTATCATGAAAGCCCGCGAGCCTTGGTTTGCCGATGAAGGTGAGAACCAAGCGTAAGCCCGGAGTTGCCGGGACGGAGGATTGATTATGTCGCAGAGCACGATCAGAGAATTTGCCGAACAGGCCGGGGTTGCCCTCGATCGCCTGCTCCTGCAATTACGCGAGGCGGGGGTTGTCAGTGATGATCCGGATGCGGAGTTCAGCGAAGCCGATAAGGCCGCGCTGCTTGAGCATTTACGCCGCGCTGATGGCCGGCGTGAGGATACATCCGAAGAGGGCGGTCCATCGCAGATAACGCTAAAACGGCGTAGCCACAGTGAATTGCGTATGCCCTCCGGAGGTGGTGAGCGACGGGCGGCTCGTGGGCCCCGAGCACCTGCCGGCCGTACGGTCAGCGTGGAGGTGCGGAAGAAGCGCACCTATGTCAAACGCAGTGTGGTCGAAGCAGAAGCCGCCGAGCAGGAAGTGCCATTAATCGAACGGGCACTTCAGAAAGATCTCCAGGCTGCTGCCGAGGCGCGTCGAGTCGCTGAAGAAGCCGAAGCCGCTCGCGCCGAGGCGTTGAAGGCAGAGCAGGAAGCGGCGGCTGCCGAGGCGCAAGGTCAGGCAGAGTCAGCAGAGCCGGCAGAGGACCACCCCTGAGGCAGAGGCAGAGGCAGAGGTTGAAGAAACCCCAAGCCTAGCCGACGTGGAGGCAGAGCAGCAGAAAGCCGACTCCGAGGCGGCACGTAAAAAAGAAATCGAAGACGAGAAAGAGCGCAAGCGCCTAGAGGCGGAAGCAAAGCGTGAGCGTGAGGCGGAAGAGCGGGCCGCTCGGAAAGCGGCACGCGGTAAGGGCAAGGCTCGTAAAAAGGCAGAGGCTGGTGGTCGCGCAGGATCGCGTCGCGGCCCAGCCGGCGCCGCTAGCTCGGCCTTGCAGCAGGAATTTGAGAAACCTACCGCACCCGTGGTGCGGGATGTTCAAGTGCCGGAAAGCATCACCGTCGGTGAGCTCGCACAGCGAATGAGCGTCAAGGCCGCAGATCTCATCAAAGAGATGATGAAGCAAGGCGTGATGGCCACGATTAACCAAGCGATCGATCAGGATACTGCCATCCTGCTGGTCGAAGAGCTGGGTCACCGCCCGCATGCGGTGCGGGAAGATGATTTGGAAGAAGCGGTGCTTGGCCAGACTGCGGCCCCGGAGGGCAAGGAAGAGCCACGGTCACCGGTCGTCACAATCATGGGACACGTTGACCACGGTAAGACCACGCTGCTTGATTTTATTCGTCGCGCCAAAGTGGCGGCAGGCGAGGCGGGCGGTATTACTCAGCATATTGGTGCGTATCGGGTGAATACGGATCGGGGCGATCTTACATTCCTCGACACACCCGGCCATGAAGCTTTTACGGCGATGCGAGCCCGCGGCGCGCAGGTGACCGATGTGGTCATCTTGGTGGTTGCCGCCGACGATGGGGTAATGCCGCAGACCGAAGAGGCCGTTAAACACGCCCGTGCCGCGGGTGTGCCCATCGTAGTGGCGGTGAATAAAATCGACCGCGAAGATGCTGATCCCGATCGGGTGAAGAACGAACTGGCTGCGCTCGAGGTGATTCCTGAGGAGTGGGGTGGGGATACCCAGTTCATTAGCTGCTCGGCCCTGAACGGGCAGGGCGTTGAGGAATTGCTAGAGGCCGTTGCCCTTCAGGCTGAGTTGTTGGAGCTAAAGGCCGTTCGCGAATGCCCGGCCTCCG
>CBDEUE010000009.1:0-7104 GCA_965243155.1 Spiribacter sp.
GAGTACGCCAAGCGACGCATAACCCACGAATGCGACGGACATACCCATGACCAGTCCGAGTACCCGATCAATTTTGTCCAGCACGATGCCGAAAATGACAGCCCACGGCAGCGCGAACGCCTGAATGACTACATAGAAAGTGGTTTGCCTTGAGCAGCGCATCGGCTGTCGTCATGCCCTGGTTAATGCCTTCGATAACCCAGCCATGCGGTCAGGAAGGTGCTTACGACAGCCAGGTCAGCTCGGGACACGAAAGCGGCCACGTAGCCGAGCAATATTCTCGGCTTCTTGCCTTCAGCCAGGCCGACTTTTACCGTCGCGAGAATCGGCTCGCGCTTGGACACCTGGGCGGGCGCGCCGGGCTTTAGACCCCACAGCAGAACCACAGCCAGCATCACGCAGATACCGGCAACGATCCAGAACGCGAATCGACCGGCGATGATCGGGTCGTAACCGGCTTCAATAAAGCGTCCGGGCAGGCCGCCGATGAAGCGGGGCAGCGTAGCGATACCGACGCCATTGAAGATGAATACGCCAGCAATCATTTTTTGCCCGGGTTTTGTCCACCGGGTAATCGTTGGCGACAGAAGACAGCATCACATTGATGCAGGAGACGCCCGAGGCGACAAACAGTCGAAACGCAACCCAGCTGGTAAATGAACTTCCACCGGGGGCATCGTTGCTGACCAGCGGGTACAGGCAATAGCCGATCGCCAGCAGGAAAAAGCCGGCGGCGAACACCGGTGGACGGCCGACGCGGTCTGAAATGGAGCCCGCGAGCCCCACCAGGCAAATGACCACAACTTCCTGAACGATCAGCAGTGTGCCGATAATCCCGCCTTGCTCGTCCTGCGGGATTTGCAGCACCTCATTGAGGATGTAGGTCTGCATGATGCCGACCGTGTTCATCATGGCTATGCCGAAGAAGGAAATGAAGAACAGCGTCAGGAAGTGCTTGTAGCTCACGCCCCTCGCGCATGATCAACGGGCCGAATTTGATCCCTTCAGCCATCTCCCGGGTGTTGCCGTCCGTGGGTGCGGGTTCCGAAGCAGGTGTCGCCATTGGTTTCCTCGTAGCAGGCTCTGTGGCATAGAGCCATGTCAGGGTGCCGGTAATCGGCAGGATTGAAGGAGCGGATTATCCGCTGAGTGATGCTATTAACAAGTGTTCGCTCAGCATATCTCCGCGGTTTCGCCGCAGGGCGGGCAAAATCGTATACACATATATATTAGATGCTTATTTGGGGCAGATTGGCATATGGTGCTTCAATCCGGTCCAGATCACGCAAACTCGGCGCAAGCCTGAAGGCAGATTCCCTCATGAGTGAAGCAAGCGGCGCGACAGCAGAACAGGGTATCCAGTTCGGCCCGAAGAAGTTGAACCTCTGGATGGAGCCGGGCGTTTCCAGACTGAACGTCTACACGCTGCTATTTGGCTCCTTCTTCGGCATCGCGATGATGAGCTTCATCAACACATGCCAGGCTTACTTGTTTGAAGAGGTGTTGCTGATTCCCCAGAACGAGCAGGGGATTGTCGCCGGTAACCTCACCTTCGTATCCGAAATCGTCGTTATCGCCGACGATCGGGCTTATCGGGGCCATGTCCGACAAGATCGGACGCAAGCCTTTGTATGTGGCGGCCTTCATTATTCTGGGTACGGGGGGTATTTTCTGTATCCGCTGGCGCAGGATGTTGATCAACTCACCCTGTTCCGCATGTTCTTTGCGCTGGGTCTTGCAGCGAACACAGCGATGCTGCCGTCGGTGGCGAACGATTACCCGCAGGAGAAATCGCGCGGCAAGATGATCGCGGTCTGTTTCACGCTGAACGGTTTGGGATTCATTCTCATCATGACGCCGATTCAGCAGCTACTGGGTTTCTACGAAAGCATCGCCGGCGGCGATCCGGGTCTGACGGCCAAGTACTGGATCTGGACGGCATCTGCTATCTGCTTTTTTGTCTCCACCGGCTTGCTGTTCGGTCTGAAATCCGGCGCGCCGGCACAGCTAGAGAAAAAAAGACGGCATGCTGGCCTCGCTGAAGATCGCGCTGAATGCCGGCAAGCGCGCCCGAGTCGCGCTCGCGTATACCGCTGCAATCGTTGCCCGTGGTGACATGGCTGTGCTCAGTACTTTCTTTGTACTGTGGCTGACACAGGAAGGGCGTCAATGCGGGGCATGTCCACGGCGGACGCTGCCCAACGCGGCCTGATGTTCTACATCATCATTCAGGTGTTCGCGCTGTGCTGGTTACCGATCCTCGGATTGATCCTCGACCGCGTGGATCGCGTAATGGGTCTGGCCATTGCGATGTTGCTGGCCGGGCTGGGCTATTTCAGTCTGTTTATGCTGAATGATCCGCTGGGGCCGATGATGTGGGTCTGTGCCGTGCTGGTGGGTATTGGTGAAATGTCTGCCAACCTGGGGTCGTTGACACTGATCGGTTCGGAAGCACCTAAGAAAGGTCGCGGCGCGGTCATCGGTCTGTTTAGTCTGTGCGGTTGCGATTGGCATTCTGTGCGTCGCGAAGTTCGGCGGTATTTTGTCGTCGATGTTTGGCGGGGTTGCACCGTTCACGCTGGTGGCAGCCGCCAATGGCGTAGTGCTGGTACTGGCACTGCTGGTCTGGAAATTCGGTCCGGCGCCTGACCCGGATGCCGGCGAAGCTGCCGCGGTCGGTGTCCACTAGTTAGCGCCATTCTCGGGCTGAGCCGCCAGTCGGACGGCTATTTCTTATTCAGGACCGATAGAGTCCGCAGGCCTTTACCCTTTGCGGCCCTGCGAAGGGGTTGGGGCACTAATTAATATCGGAGGCGGCAATGGCCACCCAGTACGGCGATCGGCCGATGTACATCGGCGGAGAATTTGTAGCAAGCGGACAGCGGCGAGTGGATGGATTCGGTGAATCCCGCCACTGGTGAGGTCCATGGTCGCGTCCCGGCAGGCACAGTCAGCGATGTGGACCGGGCGGTCAAAGCTGCCGCTGAAGCACAGATTGCCTGGGGCCAAACGTCGGTCTGGGAGCGCGGTGCCCGCATTCGTGCGCTGGCCGATGCGATTCAGGCACGCGCTGATTGAAGTGCTGCCGTTGGAAGCCGCTGACACGGGCAACACCATCGGTAGCCTGGACAACGATATTTTTCTCGCCAAGGGCTATCTGAATTTCGTTGCGGGTCTTGGCATCGAGATCAAGGGCTGAAAGCGTGCCGGCAACGCCGGAAAACATTCATTTCACGATGCGTCAGCCCTATGGCGTCGTCGGTCGCATCGTACCGTTTAATCATCCGTTTCTGTTTGCGGCCGCGCACTTGGCTGCACCGCTGATTGCCGGCAACGGCATCGTGCTGAAGTCGCCGGATCAGAGTCCGTTGTCGGCCACGTTGATGGCGGAAATCTGCCACGACATTCTGCCGCCGGGGCTCGTTAACATCGTTTCCGGTATCGGCCACATTGTGGGCGACGCGATCGTGCGCCATCCGAAAGTGCCGCGCATTGGCTTTACCGGTTCGGTACCGACCGGGCTTGCCATTCAACGCTCGGCTGCCGAAGTTGCGATCAAGCACATCACCCTTGAGTTAGGGCGGCAAGAATCCGTTTATTGCCTTCCCGGATGCCGATCCCGGATGAAGTGGCGAAAGCAGCGGTGGGCGGCATGAATTTCAACTGGTCGGGCCAGTCCTGCGGTTCGACCAGTCGCCTGATGCTGCACGAATCGCTTTACGACGAAGTCGTGGAGAAGGTCGGGCAACATGGTCGGTGCCATAGAGATGGGCGACCCGCTGAATCCTAAGGCTGGCATGGGGCCGGGTGAACTCCGAGAAGCACTACCAGCACGTCATGGGGCTGATAGAAGCCGGCAAGAAAGAAGGCGCTCGCTTAATTACCGGTGGTGAACGGCCGGACGGCGAGCAGTTTGCGCAGGGTTACTGGGTGCGACCGACGGTCTTTGCCGACGTCACGATGGATATGACGATCGGCCGCGAGGAAGTCTTCGGGCCGGGTGTTGTCGATTCTCAAGTGGAGCACCGTGGAAGAGGCCATTGAGATGGCTAACTGCCTGGACATGGGTCTGACAGCAGCCGTGTGGACGAATGATATTAAGGTAGCGATGGATACGGCCCGCTAAGGTCGATTCCGGCCTGGTCTGGATCAACGGTACCGGCCGTCACTACATGGGTACGGGCTTCGCCGGCTGGAAGAACAGCGGGCTGGGTCGGGAAGAGTGTCTGGAAGAAGTATTGAGTTTACACTCAATCGAAATCGATACATATCATCATGTGATATTTTGCGGTTTCCCGGTGGCGGGTATGATCCCGCTTGTTTAGCAACCCAACACAAAGGGCGATCGCATGACCGAGGAAAAGAGTATTCGGCTGGGCTTCTCTGGAACTGGCGCCCGGTATTCCAGAGCTAACGCGTTTACTTTTTTCTATGCCGCCTTTATGACGATTGGTCTCCTGACCTTCGTTTCCACCGGCACCGCGCAAATACTTAACGCCATTGGCGTTCCCCAGGACGAGCAGGGTACCGTTTACCGGTAACCTCGTTATCGTTACCGAGATCGTGCAGATACTCCTGTTCGGTGTCGTCGGCGTCATTGCGGATCGCATCGGCAAGGCGCGAAGTTGCCGCCGTTGGTATCGCGATCATGGGGCTGGGTTACGCGCTGTATCCGTTCGCGACATCCGTACCGGAGTTACTCGTATATCGCGCCATTTACGCGGTCGGTCTCGGCGCCTCGACCCGGTATGGTCGGTACGCTTATTGCTGACTACTCGGGCGACAAATCCCGTGGCAAGTTCGTCGCTGTGGGTGGCGTGTTTTAATGGCCTGGGCGTGGTCTGCGTTACCGTTATCTTTGGTGCACGGGCAGCGCCTATGCTGGTTGAAGGCCGGCTACGATCCGCTTACCGCCAGCCAGATTGCGCACGGCATTGTGGCCGCGACCTGTTTTATATCAGCTCTCATTTTCTACATTGGCCTGAAGCCCGGTACACCCGGCAACAAGGAAGAGCGGCCGCCGGTGTTTGAGCTCATTAAGAGCGGTTACACCGAAGCAGTACAGAACAAGCGTATCGCGCTGGCCTATGCGTGTGGTTTTGTGGCTCGTAGCGATCAGGTCATTCTAGGCACGTTTACCGTGTTGTGGGGCACGACAGTTGGTGTCTCTATGGGTATGGACCTACGCGACCGCTGCGGGCAAGGGCGCATTGATCTTTGCTATTTGCCGGCTCGGCATCATTGCTCTGGTTGCCACTGCTGGGTGCCGTGCTCGATAAATTCAATCGCGTTACCGGCGTCATTATCTGTATGACCTTCGGCGCCATTGGCTACGGGTCGATGTATTTCGTTGATGAGTCGCGCATGTTTACCGAAAGCGGTTTTCCTCTCGGTGGTCAGGCGGTGGCCCTCTTTATATTGCTCGGCATCGGGCAGATCAGCGCTTTCCTGGGCGCGACGATTCTGATTAGTCAGGAAGCGCCCAAACTGAAGCGCGGTGCGGTCGTTGGTATGTTTAATACGTTTGGAGCAATAGGCATCTTTATTGCCGTTGCCATTGGTGGTCGTTTGTTCGATTCCGTCGGTGGTTATGGCCCGTTCCTGCTTATTGGCGTGCTGAACTTCATCGTCGTGCTAATGGCCGTGCTCGTGCGCGCCAAGTGGCCCGGACCCGGTCCCGGCGAGAGCAGCGGCGAGTTTACTGTCGCGCATTAGCGGTCAGGCCTAATGCCCTCCTTACTGGCGGGCTTGTTCTAGCCAAAATTTACATAATCTATAGCCGCTGATAGCAGGTCTTGTACGCCATGTGCTAGCTTACGACCTCGGTCACAATGGACCGGCCCAACTACAAACCATTGACTTGCAGGGGGTGGTTTCATGGGGATTTCGTCTTGTTTGGCTGATCTGCCTGTTCTGGGCGGCGCCGCTTGTTCCGCTGTCAGCGCAAACGCTTGACGCCGTCATGCCGATTGAGAATCCGTCGCCTAATACGGGTCTCCCCGCCGGTGATTTTTTTGGTGAATCGGTGAGTATCTCGGGCAATCTGATAGTTGTCGGGAGTCGGTTCGATGACACCTCGGGTAACAATTCCGGCCGTGCCTACTTGTTTAATGCGACGACGGGGGCGTTTCTGCGCTCGTTCGACAATCCATCACCCAGTAGTAACGACGATCAATTTGCGGTTTCGGTCGACATCTCGGGCAACCTGGTGCTGATAGGAGCGCACTTAGACGCCACTACGGGTGCCGGATCCGGCCCGCGCTTATCTGTTTGACGCGCTCAGCGGCAATCTTCTGCATACATTCGAGAACCCTGCGGCCAATGCACAGGATCGCTTTGGGTTCTCTGTCAGCGTTTCGGGCAAATCGAATACTTGTAGGGGCGCCGGCGGCGGATATTCCTGTTCAGGACACGGGCCGCGCCTATCTGTTCGATGCTGTGTCTGGTGTTCTGATTCATACCTTTGACAATCCATCGCCCAATATCAATGACGACTTTGGCCGGGCAGTCAGTGTCTCGGTAGACAGAGTGCTGGTCGGCGCCAGATCGGATGGCAGTGAGGCGAGCAGGGCTGGACGCGCCTATCTCTTCGACGCGGTAAGCGGAAATTTAGAGCATACCTTTACGAATCCAACGCCTGCCGTAGATGACTTCTACGGCGATGCGGTCAGTGTTTCCGGAGACCTCGTATTGATCGGTGCCCAGTTCGATGAACCTGGCAAGGCTTACTTATACGATGCAGTTACGGGTTCCGGTCTCTGGTGGTTCACTAACCCGTCACACCGGAACGAGTGGTCTGTTCGGTAGTGCCGTCAGCGTATCGGGAAATCGTGTGCTAATAGCGACAGAAAACGATAACAGCACAGGCGGGGAACTCAGGACGCGCCTATCTGTACAACGCGGGCACCGGCGCACTGGTGCAGATTCTCGAGAACCCGTCGCCGACGCCTTCTGATAATTTTGGGCGGTCCGTCAGTGTGGACGGTGATCGGGCATTGGTCGCGGCGCATGCAGATGACACTACGGCCAGCAACTCGGGCGGGCCTATGTGTTCTTTGATGGCATTCAGGCCGTTGTCGATGTGGTCTCGACCACGGCAGATAA
>CBDEUE010000010.1:0-12259 GCA_965243155.1 Spiribacter sp.
ATGGATCGATTCGCACATGTTCCTCGATGTGCTCCTCGGCCAGAATCGGGTTGCCGGCCGCCACCCGACCGACGAGCGGCAACCCGGACTCTTGCCAAGGCTCATGACGCAATTCTTCTTTCAGCTGGATGCCACGGGAAGCGCCGGGCAGGAGTTCTATAACGCCCTTCCGCTGCAGGGCCCGCAGATGCTCCTCGGCGGCATTGGCGGACCGCACCCCGAGCTCGGCCGCAATCTCGGCCCGGGTCGGAGGCATGCCGGAATCTTCGATACAGTCGCGAATAAAGGCCAGAACCTCGGCCTGGCGCGGTGTTAGCTCGGACATGGCAATAACCTGTATAAATAAACAGTATGTGATTATATACAGATTGAGGCAGCTGACAAGCCCTGCCTGATTCAACAGCAAAGTGCTGAAGAAACTCCGTTAACAAGCTGAAAACTATGGACTTGGAGCTAAGCGAACTTGTTGTCTTTTAACAATAATTCGTCCATTATCGCTGCAGCAATCGCTTTCACGGATGAACAGGCGAAAGCGCTGGCAACTATCCTGGCTATTAATGAGGAACGATGATGGACAGCAAAGTGAAAACTGCACACAGGGGCTATGCAGGAATACTGGCGCTCGCCGCAGCTACCCTGCTCACCACAGGCTGCACCAGCGGCATGCAATCGGATCTGGACGCGCTGAAAACGCGGGTCGGGCTGCTGGAAGAGGAAGTCGCCGCAGCTAACGCTGCCGCTGCCAACTCCGCCACGGCACTGCAGACCGCCGAAGATGCCCAGGCCAGCGCTGACGCTGCTCAGGAAACGGCTGACGCGGCCATGGAACAGGCGCAGGCAAACAACGAGAAAATTGATCGCATGTTTGTCAGAAGCCAGAGCAAATAGCTCAACCTTCAGCGTTACTAAAAAGCCGCGGTTTCCGCGGCTTTTTTTTGGCTACTCCCCCCGGGGTCTGACCCCGAGTCACGCTATTCACTCAAAACAAACCAACTGAGGATAAATTGGGGTCAGACCCCGTGTGTGCGGGACCCCTATACCCCAATCAGGATAAATTGGGGTCAGACCCCGTGCGCGCGGAACCCCTATACCTTGGGGTCAGACCCCGTGCGCGCGGGACCCCTATACCTAGATCGAGATACCCAACAGCGGCAAGATCACGAACCGGGCAAATAAGGTAATCACGACAATCGCGGCCAGATTCAACCAGAAACCCGCCCGCACCATTTGCCCGATGCTGACATGGCCGGAACCAAAGACGATGGCATTGGGTGGCGTGGCAACCGGCAGCATAAAAGCGCAGCTGGCGGCGAAAGCGGCCGGAAAAATGATCACCAACGGATCTATCCCAAGGCCAAGTGCAACTGCAAAAAACACCGGGATCAGCGTCGCCGTGGTCGCGAGATTGCTCGTCAGCTCGGTCAAAAAAACGACTAACCCGACCACGACCAGCACAATCAACACCAGCGGCAATCCTTCCAGACCCGCCGCGAGGGTGCCAAGGTAATCACTGAAGCCACTGTCCGACAATCGCGCCGCCAGTGCCAGACCGCCGCCAAACAGAATCAGCAGCCCCCAGGGCAACCGTTGCGTTACCTCCCACTCGAGCAGGAACTCGCGCCGCTTAATATTCACCGGACACAGGAACAGGGCTATAGCCGCCAGGATCGCAATTCCGGCATCGGTTAAGCCAGCGAGCGGTTGCGTGCCCCCAAACTCCAGTCGATTGAGCAACGGCCGCAGGACCCAGGCGCCGGCCGTCAACCCAAAGATAATCAGCGTTAGTCGCTCGCCGCGACTAAACGGCGGCAACTTACTGCGTTCCCGTTGCAACAACTCGTCTGCACCCGCTATGTGCTGCTCCTGCAGCGGATAGACAAATCGCGTCAGCAAAAACCAGATGACCGGCAAAAACAGCGCCACCAGGGGCACACCAACACTCATCCATTCCAGAAAACCAATATCGCGCCCCAGGTTTTCACTAATGAATGACACCACGAACACGTTCGGCGTCGTGCCGATAATCGTGCCCAGACCACCAACCGACGCTGCATAGGCAATCCCCAGCAACAAGCACAATGTGAACGGCTGTGCTTTGCCCTCACCCGCATCCACGTCATCAGGCAACAATGCGATTACGCTTATTGCCACAGGTAGCAGCATGATGGTGGTAGCCGTGTTGGTGACCCACATGCTCAACAACGCAGCAACCAGCATAAACGCGCCAACGATGACATCGCGACGGGCGCCAACAGACGCAAGCACATTGATCGCCAGACGCCGATGCAAACCCCAGTGCTCAATCGCAAGCGCGAGAATAAAACCACCAAGAAACAGATACACAACCGGACTGCCATAGGACATGGCTGTCGCTTTCATGTCGGCTACGCCTAACAGCGGAAATAATGCCAGCGGTAATAGCGCGGTCGCATAAACAGATATCGCTTCCGTCATCCACCAGACTGCCATCAGTGCCGCAACCGCAGCGACGGCGCGAGCCTCAACAGGCAATGGGACGACCAGGTCGCCACGGGTATAGGTTTCGGGAAGTAGCAGGTAAACCAGCACGGCCACTAACGGACCGCCCGCCAATCCGAACCAGGCGATTCGCGCGCTGCGGCTGGCGGGTTGTGCAGCGCTGGTACTCAAGCGTCAGAAGCGCAGCAGCGCGGAACCCCAGGTAAGCCCGCCGCCAAAGGCTTCCAGCAGCAGCAACTGATCGCGCTGAATGCGGCCATCACGGACGGCGACATCCAATGCCATCGGTACGGATGCGGCCGAGGTATTGCCATACTCCTGCAAGGTCAGCACGACTTTTTCCAGCGGCATCGCCAGGCGCTTGGCCGTGGCTTCGATAATGCGCATGTTGGCCTGGTGCGGCACCAGCCAGTCGATGGCAGATTTTTCCAGACCATTGGCGTCCAGCGTTTCATCAACGATGGACTCAAGGCTTTTCACGGCAACCTTGAAGAGCTTGTTGCCTTCCATTTTGACGTTGTAACCGGCCCGCAAATCCGCCCCGTTATCAGGCTGCACCGAGACGCCGCTGCGCGCAGTCAGCAAATCACGATAGCGACCATCCGCACGCAAATGCGTCGAGATAATACCGGCCTGATCGTCGGCCTTAAGAACTACTGCGCCGGCACCGTCGCCGAACAAGACGCAGGTCGAACGATCGGTCCAGTCCACGATCCGCGACAGGGTTTCGGAACCCACCACAAGTGCGCATTTCGCCTGCCCGGTACTGATGTACTTGTCCGCGATACTCAGTGCATAGATGAAACCACTGCAGGCTGCTTCCAGACTGAATGCAGCACAACCATGAATGCCCAGTCGGTCCTGCAAAATACAACCGACGTTAGGAAAAACAAGATCCGGCGTCGTCGTACCTACTGCAATAAAGTCGATATCGGTGGAACCCACACCAGCCGCTTCCATTGCCCGGCGACAGGCCTGCTCGGCCAGGTCAGCCGTAGTTTGATCAGGCTCTGCGATATGACGGCGCTCGATACCACTGCGAGAACGAATCCATTCGTCCGTGGTGTCGACCATTTTTTCCAGATCGGCATTGGTCAACACTTTTTCCGGAGCATAGTGCCCGGTTCCTGCAATACGCGAATACATCAGTGTTCCTGCTGTGCGAGCAACTGGTGAATTTTGTCAGGCACGTTCTTTTCAACTTCGATCATGGCCACGCTGATCGCCTGCTCGAAAGCAACTTCATCGGCACCGCCATGACTCTTGATAACGATACCATTCAACCCGACCAGGCTGGCGCCATTGTAGCGACGCGGATCCATGGATCTGGCCAACGCGCGCAGGACGGGCATGGAAATCAGGGCTGCCAGCTTGCCATAGAGACCATGACGAAACTGTCGCTCCATCAGATGCCGTACCAGATGAGCCGTGCCTTCCATGGTTTTAAGCGCAATATTGCCGCTAAACCCGTCGCACACGACCACATCCGCGCGTTGTTTGGCGATGCTGTCGCCCTCCACAAAGCCGATGTAATTCAGGCCGCTTTTGGAGACCAGTGCTGCAGCTTCGCGAATGGTGTCGTTGCCTTTTATTTCTTCCGAACCAATATTCAAAAGACCAATTGTTGGCTCCGGAATACTTTCGACGACACTGGCGACGACCGAGCCCATCACGGCAAATTGAAACAAATGTTCGGGCGTGCAATCCGAGTTGGCACCCAAGTCCAGCATATGCGCATGTCCCTGCACCGTCGGTACAGCGGTCATGATGGCTGGCCGGTCGATTCCCGGCAGGGTTTTGAGAACGAAGCGCGCGGTCGCCATTAGCGCACCGGTATTGCCTGCGCTAACGCATGCATCGGCTTCATCGGATTTCACCAGATTAAGCGCAACCCGCATGGATGAGTCTTTCTTTTTGCGCAGGGCATCGGCAGGCGGCTCATCCATCGCAACAATCTCGCGCGCATCCACAACGCGCAGGCGCTTGTGACCACCACTCAGGCGCGGTTCGATGACTTCTCTTTGACCAACGAGAATAAGCTCAAGTTTCTTGTGCCGCTTAAGCATGGCCAGCGCAGCGGGCACAACAGCATCCGGACCGTTGTCGCCGCCCATAGCATCCAGCGCAACTCTTACCACCGTGCCCATTAAGTCGCTTCAACTCCCCGTATAACCCGCACCGCGAATTCTACACGCGAATACAGTTCAGCCCGCTAGTCCGGCGTTGGCGACCTTCGTGAAGGTCGACTGCAGGCCGGTAGCGGGCTGGCGTGGTTCCGGTCGAAAGCCGGAAAAACCTACTCGAGATCCTCGGCAGGTGTGTCGATAATTTTCTTACCGCGGTAAAACCCATCCGCGCCAACATTGTGTCGCAAATGCGTTTCGCCGGTCGTTTCATCGGTGGAAACCGCAGGCGACTTCAACTTGTCATGAGCCCTGCGATTACCTCTTGTAGAAGGTGTGCGTTTACTTTTCTGAACTGCCATCGTGCCACTCCGTAATATTCAGTTTTTCGTGTTTGCGGCATCGGCGCCTTTCATAAGGTCGGCCAGATCCGCAAACGGTTTATTCAGTTCTGTCTCTTCCGGGTGTTCCGGGTCAGCCATCAAATGCTGACTCGCCGCCGGATCGCACTCCTTCGCATCTTCATGCATCGGTGCGATGGGCAGACTACCCAGTAACTCGTCTTCGATCACTTCAATCAGTTTTATGCCATGCTCGCCCGCAACAACGACATCAAAGGGTTCGATAACCTTCTCGGTATCGCCCTCTGATTCCACGACAATCAAATGAAAGTCGAGTTGCAACCGGCCACTCAAGCAAGCCCAGACACCGCTGGCAATTTATCTCCAACGGACCCGCAACTTTTACCTGAATTTCAGGGTATCCCTGCATGCCTTCAAGAAAGCTGACAGCAACATCAAGCTGGCGGTCTTTTGGGCCTGCGTCTGATGCGAGTAACTCGGTCAGACGTTCCATCAGTTCCGGGCTGATCTGTTCATCGATCTGCTCGGACCTGTGTGCCAGATCGCGCAGCTGTGGAACCCCGATGTGATCGGCGAGCATAACCGGCGTATCATAGCATAAATCCTTGAATTTCAACGGCAGTGAAATATGCCCCAACGTGAAAACCGATGAGCGAAACTGCACCACCGCTGATACTGGCCTCGGGCTCGGTCTATCGCCGCCAACTGCTGGAGCGGCTAACCACTCACTTTGAGGTCGCACGGCCCGGCACCGATGAAACCCCGATGCCCGGCGAGTCGCCGGCGGATCTGGCGCAGCGGCTGGCCGCCGAGAAGGCAGCAGCCATCGCCGCACAGCATCCGGACGCGGTGATTATCGGCAGCGATCAGGTCGCCAGCGTCGGTGGCGCCCGCCTCGGCAAGCCCGGCGACTTTGATACTGCGGTCGGACAGCTCGCACAGTGCTCGGGTCAGACCGTGGAGTTTCACACCGGTGTTACCGTCTGTTGCGTATCGGCAGGTTTTACCGAGCAGCATGTCGACCTGACCAAGGTGTATTTTCGCGAGCTCAGCACAGCGGCCATCGAAGCCTATTTGCGTGCAGATGAACCGTGGGACTGCGCCGGGAGTTTTCGCTCCGAAGGTCTGGGCGCGGTACTTTTTGAGCGCATCGAAAATCAGGACCCCACCGCACTGATCGGCCTGCCGCTCATCTGGGTCGCTGGCGCACTCCGACGTGCCGGTATTCAGCTGCCGGCCTGAGCCAGCAAAATCTTCTCCAGCTCGTTATCTAAAGGCGCCGTCAGGCGCAGTGACTCGCCCGTAGTCGGGTGCGCCAGCTCCAATGAGGCTGCGTGCAGAAACAGACGCTTCAGGCCCGGCGGATCTCCCTCCGCATCGCCATAGCGGGCATCACCCGCAACCGGATGACCGCTGGCCGCCGCATGCACGCGAATTTGATGCGTACGACCCGTCAACAGCCGCACATTAACCAACGTTGTCCCAGCGAAACTTTCCTGAGGCGTAAACACGCTGGCAGCGGGTTTGCCATCATCACCCACCCGCACATGTCGTTCACCATTCTGTCGATGCTCTACGACCAGCGGCAGATCGACGGTGCGTTCGCCGCCCTGCCATTGTCCTAGCAGGAGCGCTTGATAGTTCTTGTCAGCTTCGCCATCGCGAAACGCTGCATGCAGTCGGCGCAGTGCACTGCGTTTTTTAGCCAGCATGAGCACGCCGCTGGTAGCGCGATCCAGCCGGTGCACCAACTCCAGGTAAGGCGCTTCCGGTCTCGCGGACCGCAGCAGTTCGATGGCTCCCAGACTGATCCCGCTGCCGCCATGGACCGCCAGACCCGCGGGCTTATCAATGGCCAGCAGTTGCTCGTCCTCATAGATAATGCGCTCCAGAATCCAGCCCGCCTTCGCTGGATTTGCAACTGACACGCCGGAATTCACAGCCCGTGCGACGGGCGGAATCCGCACGATATCGCCCTCCTGCACCTTGTACGCCGCCCTGCTGCGCCCCTTGTTGACCCGGACCTCGCCCTTGCGAATCATGCTGTAGATGCGCGACCGCGGCAGACCTTTGAGCTCGGTCAGCAAAAAGTTGTCGAGGCGCCGATCAGCTGATTCGGCGTCGACCGCTACCTGCCGCGCGCTGCTTTTACCCTTGCCTGCTGTCATGTCTGGTCCGGAAAGTTCTAAGGAATCAATAGCTTGATGGAAGGTATTTCTACTGTTATATTAGCCGCTCAGACACACTAAATTGTGCTGAATATGCCGCAAGGCAAATAGTTTTTATCTGCCCGTCACGACGGTCAGTTTTTCGGTCTTCACGGAGATCTTACCGGCCACCTGGCTGGTTGAGGAACGCGACTCCAGCGCCCTAAAGCGCAGTCTAGACGTTTATCTCTCCTTGTCGAACCTCGACAGAATAAGGGTCTGCTGAATGTCAGCAGTATTACAAAAACGGCTGAAATTCCTTTCAGTGCTGCTCCGGTTTCTGGTGCAGCCCGCTGCCGTAAACCCGTTTTCCAGGTTCGATAAGCCAGGTGCCCCCAAACCTATTTTTGTAGGGGCTTATGAAAAGAATGCTTATCAATGCAACTCAGGAAGAAGAGTTGCGCGTAGCCATCGTCGATGGCCAGAAACTGTATGACCTGGATATTGAGGTAGAGTCCAGCCGGCAAAAGAAAGCCAACATCTACAAAGGCAAGATCACGCGGATCGAGCCCAGCCTGGATGCAGCTTTTGTCGACTACGGCGCCGAACGTCACGGCTTCCTGCCGCTGAAAGATATCTCCCGGGAATACTTTGTTAAGGACCCGAACCAGGGTTCCCGCATCAACATCAAGGATGTCCTGAAAGAAGGTCAGGATATCGTCGTGCAGGTGGATAAAGACGAGCGTGGCAATAAGGGCGCCGCTCTGACCACCTTTATCAGCCTGGCCGGCCGCTTTATCGTCCTGATGCCGAACAACCCCCGCGGTGGGGGCGTATCGCGCCGGATCTCCGGCGAAGACCGGGATGAAATCCGCCGCGTGCAGCGCGAGCTGGATGTGCCGGACGGCATGAGCTGCATCGTGCGCACCGCCGGCATCGGCCGCTCTATTGAAGAACTCAACTGGGACCTCGAATACCTGACCGGCATCTGGCAGGCCATTTTGCAGGTCGTGCGCGACAAGCCGTCGCCGTTTCTGATTCATCAGGACAGCAGCCCGGTCGTACGCGCGTTGCGCGATCACTTTAACGCCGACATTGGCGAGATCGTGGTGGACGATCCGGCAACTTTTGAGGAAGCCAGGCAGTTCATGGAGCATGCGATGCCCCATAACCTGCGCAAACTCAAAAATTACGAAGACGAAGTGCCGCTATTCACGCGCTTCCAGATCGAAAGCCAGATTGAATCGGCCTACTCGCATAACGTCAGCCTGCCATCAGGCGGCAGCATCGTTATCGACCACACCGAGGCGCTGATCTCTATCGATATCAACTCCGCTCGAGCAACCAAGGGCGGCGATATTGAGGCGACTGCGCTGGCAACCAATCTGGAAGCAGCCGAAGAGGTCGCTCGCCAGTGTCGCCTGCGTGATCTGGGGGGCCTGCTGGTTATCGACTTTATCGACATGGGGCCGAATAAGAACCAGCGCGAAGTTGAAAACCGGCTGCGCGAATCCGTGCGCACGGATCGAGCGCGGGTGCAGATTGGTCGCATCTCGCGCTTCGGCCTGCTGGAGATGTCACGGCAAAGGCTGCGGCGCTCCCTCGGTGAATCAGCACAACAGGTTTGCCCTCGCTGCAGTGGTTCGGGTGCAGTACGCAGCGTCGAATCGCTGGCCCTCGCGGTACTGCGACTGGTCGGCGAAGAAGCGCGTAAAGAACGCACCGCCAAGGTTATTTCGGAACTGCCGATCGATGTGGCGACCTTCCTGCTAAATGAGAAGCGTGAGTGGATACAGAGCATCGAGGAGCGCACGGACGTGCAGGTGTTGCTGGTCGCTAACCCGAACCTGGAAACGCCTAATTACACGATCCGCCGAGTCCGCGACGACCAGACGCTGATGCCGGAAAACACCGGCTCAAGCTATGAGCTGTCGACGGGCGATGAATCCATGCTGGCCGACGCGGTGAAGATGTCCAGCAAAACGGTGACGGAAAAGCCGGCAGTGACGGCTGTCGCACCCGCCTCGCCTGCGCCCACGCCGCAACCGGCAGCCGCACCCAAGGGTGAATCTATAGGGCTGTTCGGCTGGATCAGGAAACTGCTGTTTGGCGATGCAAAGCCAAAAGCGCAGGCAAGCCGCGGCGACGACCGCCGTCGCAACCGCAGTGGCGGCGACCGGAATCAGAAAGGTCGCCAACGCAATCGGTCGCGTAATCGCCAGGGCGAACGCAATGCGCGCGGCGGCAATCGCCAGTCGAATCGCCGCAACGACGGCAAGCAAAGCGATAGCAATCAGCAAAACCGCAAGCAAAACAAGCAGGCGAATGACGGCAACAAGAATTCTGCTAAAGGCGAGCAGCGGCAGGAACAGCAGCGCGCCGAAGACGGCCAGTCACAAGGCCGCAAACGTCGGCGGCGCAGACGCGGCAACCGGAACAAAAATGCGGAAGGCAATAATCAGCCAAACGCAGAGCAAAATGGTGCGAATCAGCAAACCTCTTCGGGCGGTGATTCCGCCGCACCTGACAAACAAGCGGACAAAGCAAAGCCGGACCAACAAGCCGACCAGCCAAAATCTGAGCGGCAGGCAGACAAACCTCAGCCGGTCGAAAGCAAACCTGCACCCAAGCCGGACGCCGACAATATCGGTAATCGGGCACCGCAGGAATCGGCACCCAAACCTGAGGTATCGGGTAACGTCAGTTCAGGCGATGCGCCAAAGCCGGATAGTGATAAGCGATTGCCCTGGGAAACCGCAGGCGCGGACAACAAGAGCAAAACCTACACAGTGTGGTCTTCAGACGATCAGCAGTAATCGGTTAAGAACTGCGCAGCTCGCGCAATAAGCCGCGGCAGGCGTCTTCGAGCAGATCCAGCACTGTCTCGAAGCCGTCGGCGCCGCCGTAATACGGATCGGGCACTTCGTCCAGGTCACTGTCACTCGCATAGTTAAGCATTAATGCCAGCTGCGCTTTGGCGCCCGGTAGTTGCTGCCGTATAGCTTCGAGTCGCGCCAGGTTGTCGCGGTCCATGGCGACAATCAGATCGAATTCGCGAAAGTCAGGATAATCCACCGCACGCGCGCGCAAGTCCGAGATATCGATTTCACGAGCGAGCGCGGCTTCCTGCGCACGCGGGTCCGGCGGTTCGTTGACGTGATAGGCATGCGTGCCCGCCGAATCCAGGGCGATACCCTGCTCACCCTCGTCTTCCAGAAGCTTGCGCATGACGCCATGCGCGGTCGGCGAACGGCAGATGTTGCCCATGCAAACAAATAGTACTGACTGCCTGTTGCCCATCGTGATGCTGTCAATCTGCGGCTAGCAGTGCGGCGACTTTGGCGAGATCTTCGGGCGTATCCACGTCAGGTGCTGCTGCAGCTTCGTCAACTGCGATAAAGATATCCATGCCCAGCCACATGGCGCGTAACTGCTCTAGTCGCTCCGTTTGTTCCAATTCACAAGGCTCGGCGGCACTCAGCTCCAGCAGCGGCGCTGCCCGATAGCCATAAATACCCAGATGCCGAAAACACGAACTGAGGACCGGTTTGCTGCCGTGGCCGGGTGATGGAATCGGGGCACGACTGAAATACAGCGCGCGACCGTTACGATCGAACACAACTTTCACGACATTCGGATCGCGATACTCGTCCTCATCCGCCAGCGGTACACAGAGTGTCGCAATCGCTGCACCCGGGTTGTCATACAGCAACGCCGCAACGCGCTGAATACTGGCACCGGGCAATAGCGGCGCATCGCCCTGCACATTGATCACCACAGCATCATCAGCCCAGCGGCGCTGCCGACATACCTCAGCAACTCGATCGGTACCGGAATTACACTCGGTACTGGTCATCGCCACATCGGCACCAAACCCAGCGGCGACTGCTGCAACCTGATCGCTATCGGTAGCAATAACGATCTCGCTCGCCCCGCTCTCGGTCGCCCGATCCCAGACATGCTGAATCATCGGCTTGCCGGCAATATCCAGCAGTACCTTGCCCGGCAAACGGGTGGACTCAAAGCGGGCCGGTATTACTACGCGAAACTTATCCATCAATGCAGCTATTTAAGGGTTACGTGATGTAGACAGTGCGACGAACCAGATCAACAAGTGTTACAGCATCTGCCGGTTCAAATTGCACCGTAACCGGAAGATACCAGACATCGGCGACCTCACCACTACGGTACTTAACCGCATCTTTCTCGGTCATCAGTATGGGTTGCGCTTTTTCTGAGACGAGCGCCTGCAGGTCACAGGATCCATGATCGGGAATCGCAACACGATCAACTTCGAGTCCGCTGCGCTCAAGTTGCGCGAAAAATCTTTCCGGGTTGCCAATGCCGGCGACAGCCCATACGCGTTTGCCGACCAACGACTCCAGCTCCTTCTCTTCAGCACCGTCCAGCGAGGTGAGCCGCCCCGGAATCAACTCGAAGCGCTTGCCGTCGATATGACCATCACCGCCATTGACCAACAATGCTGCCGCCTTGCGCGCGCGCCGCGCCGATTCGCGTAACGGACCGGCAGGCAACAATCGACCATTGCCGAAGCCGCGCTCACCATCGACGACAATAAACTCAGCGGTGCGACGCATTCGGTAGTGTTGCAACCCATCGTCAGAAATGACGACGTCCACACCATGCTCGGCGAGCCACCGCACGGCAGCCACGCGATCTATGCACACACATACAGGTACACCGGTCGCGCGCGCCAGCATGACGGGTTCATCGCCACAGATTGCGGGATCCGATTCCGCAGTCACGAGCAAAGGCTCACGCTGTTCCGTGCCGCCATAACCGCGACTGACGACACCCGGATGCAAGCCCTGCTCGAGAAGCTGATTAATGAGCCACGCGGTAACTGGCGACTTGCCGGTGCCGCCTATACTGACGTTACCGACCACGATGACCGATACCGCCAGTTTTGGTCGCGGAAGAATGCGCAACAAGTACAGTGCGCGGCGAAAGCGGGAAACGAAACCGAATACCCACGTAAGCGGCAGCAACAGGTAATACCAGGATGAACCACCGTACCAGCAGTCTTCCAGAAATTTACGCGTCTGTTCCCGCATCTTCCTCGCGAAACTGGAGTCGGTGCAGGGCGGCATAGGCGCCGTCCGCTGCCAGCAGTTCTTCGTGTCTGCCT
>CBDEUE010000011.1:0-4811 GCA_965243155.1 Spiribacter sp.
TGAGTGGCCAGCTGTGACTGGTTGGCCGACGCCGTCCCCTAACTTGCCTTGACGATCTGTACCAGGTGTTCGGGAAACATGCCGTCAAGCATGGGGCGCCGGCGAATGTCGTCGATGCAAGTGACGCCGGCCTCGGCGAGCACGCGCAGAGCTGCCGCCAACCCAGCGGCGATCGCCGCTTCCACCACCTGGGCGAAGGTACCTTCGGGCGCCGGTGCGTCAGAAGCCATGTTGGGCTTGCACCGCCGATTGCTGAGCCAAACGACTTGAGCCTACGCTCGTCTGTCTTAACGCCGTTATCAAGCCTGTTGACCCTTGCACTGCAGATGTCGGACCCTTCACCCTTGGTTTTGCCGCTGTTGCACTGAGCAAGTGCGCCGGTCGTCTTAGCGCCGGGCGGGCATCGCCGAGCAGGCTATAGCCAAAATAGCGCCACATGCAAACTCGGGCCGGCTAAGGGCCGCAGACGACGGGGGACTTACGCCCCCGCCGATCAAAAGGCAGGCGCATGTGCGCCGAATAAGCCGCCGGGCGGCGGACAAGCGAGTGGGGCATCGCCCACGCCGAGCTAATTAACAAAGAGCAGGCGTCACAACCAAAGGCACCCGTCGCGATGGAGCTGCGGACGCCGTAGTCGCCGAGGACGCCGAAGAGCCGCCGATCACCTGCCGGCAAAGTGGGACAGGTGGTCGTGGTCGGCGGGGCATTCATGCCCGGTATGCCCGTCGCTAACGCCGAGCACAAGGGGAATATCCCATTGCCGCAGGCGGCGTTCGGCGTCTTTGTGCACCGGGCGCCGCACCACCCAGCGACGCGTCGGCCGGCATGCTTCTTCGGGATGCGCCCGCCGCCGCGCTGGTCGGGAGGCAAGCGTCGAAAGAAGAACGCATTTGCCGCCGGGGAGTATGGCACCAAAGGGGTACCGCCGCCAGCATAGAGGTGCTGCAGAGCGGCGAAGTCGGGCACCGTCAGGAGCTCCAGGTCGTCGGGGAGCACTTCGACGGACCACGCGCCGCGGCCCTCCATCCGACGTTTGTAGGCGGGCCAGTCGATGTCCGGCACGAAGACCGCCGCATTGAACCTACGAAGCGGCGTCGGCTTCGGCTGCGCCGCTGTGGGTGTAGCCGGCGCGGTTGTTGGGCCCCCATCACTGCCTTAGGCCGCCAGGAACCCGGCTTTCGCCGGCATGGGCGTAGGTGGCGTGGTAGTAGGCGCCGATGTCGTGCCGCCATCGCCGCCAGCTGCCGCCAAGAATGCCGTAGCGGACGAGGTAGTGGCAGTAGGCGCCGAGGTCGTGCCAACCGCGCCGCCGTGGCCGCCTGCAGCGCCGCCAAGGCCGCCGGTGTCAGCGCTGCCGTCTCCTGGTGGGCCGAGGTCTGGGCCAGTGGCGCCGCTGAAATCCACCACGACGACGACGGGCGGGTTGCCCAGTGGCGTCTGCATGGCGCCGATATTGATGACCTCCTCGTCGGCGATGGTGGTTGCCGCCGGAGATCGGTCGCCTTCCTGGATTGCGGCGAGCTCCGCCGTGAGGTCAGCCGGCGCAACCGCCGGAGCCAGCCAGGACGCCGCCGTATAGAGGAGGAGGCAGCGTCGAGCTTGTTGCTCTTGCGCCGCCGGACTGCCGTGGACGCCGAGGTGGAGGTCGAGGTCGATGAGAGTGCCGCGACCGCCGCCACCACCTTCGACTGGAGCTCTGCCGGCCAGCTGCCGACCTCCGCCGCCAGCTCGTCGTTACCCAGCGCCGTCAGCACGTCGGCGATGTTGGTCGCCGACGACGGGACCGAGGAAGCCGGGGTCGAGGCCATGATGTCGGGCGACGAGAGGCGACGAAGGAAGGAAGCGAAAAGCGACGGAGCCGGCAAAGCTGCGGTCCGTCGAAAACATGTTACTCCTCACATGCATGCATGTGCTACACAACAACTACGCTCATCTTCGCGATGCCAAGAAATTTGAACTTGAGAGCAAGCAGGGCCTGGAGGACCGCCACCCCGCTGAGTGGCCGAAGCAAGCTGGTCATTGCTCGAACCAATCCGCCCGAAAGTGCAGATTCCTCCTCACGTGCCAAAAGCACGCGAACAATCTCATCTTGCGAAGTCTTCTCCATCCACACGCAGAATTCTTGAAACGAGATAGTTGTTTGCATTTCCTCCACCGCTGGTCGCCACCTCGGTGAATGTCCTTCGTTGCTCTTCCTCGCTCTGCGTGCAAAGCGGCAGCTTCAATTCGCGCGCCAAGGCCAGAAACTCGTGAAAATTCAACTCCGACGTACCATCATCCCCTACGCGGTCATGCCGGCTGTAGACCGCCTGAAGCGCCGCAAGCTGTGGCTTCGTTCTCGACTCTGTCGTGCGATCGACCATGCTGTTAGAGCATCCATGGCGTTACGGGCAAGCCACATCATAAGAGTCTATTTGACCATGCTGCACATTGCCGCACAGAACACGGCACTTGGGACTTATGCAAACTGAGCCAGCTGTTGCTCTCACGACTGCTTCGTGGCTCCAAGAGCAGCAATCGAGAAGACGCGCCGAGAAAGCAACCCAGTGGCAAGT
This sequence comes from Spiribacter sp., assembly GCA_965243155.1. Classification (GTDB taxonomy): domain Bacteria; phylum Pseudomonadota; class Gammaproteobacteria; order Nitrococcales; family Nitrococcaceae; genus Spiribacter. The sequence goes on from CBDEUE010000011.1 coordinate 2,556, forward strand.
GATGTTGCACCGGCACACGTCAGAAAGTGAGGGGGAGGGGGGCCTGCTTACACACTGCTCTTAGGAACACATAGTTTTGTGCAAAGGCCTTGAACCGCTCAGTCATACAGAGGGTACTCAGAGGGTACTCAGAAAGTATTTTCTCCAGGCTGGCCTTCCTCGCAGCGGTTCGTCTGCCAGCGCAGCAGAGAGGCTTTCAAGGGCATCAGCTAGAGAGCCTCTCACGCGGCCACTGCAATCATGAGAGTTTTTGATGCACAGCGCACAACTAGGTGAGGTCCTGCATTTGCAAGTTTTGCATCGCTGATGCCAGTCAGCTCGGTGCAGAACTTCGTAATTGGAGTCCTCCATGCGAGATGTCTGGACACATCTGGACACATCTGCTGGCAGAAAGGCTTCACTTCGACCCTCCTGGAACAATAGCAAACTGAGGCACTTCTTTGCGCATCAGACTATGCTAAGGACTCGATGAGCCCTTCTCTTGCCACCCGGTGCATACAAGGCCTGTCTGCAACTTCCTTCTGGCAAGGCTTGCTGCTTCACCAATGGCAAATACACAGGTGCCACTGCTCTGTTGACGCATGCTCAGGTCTAAAGGGGCGCTGCGAGACGCTTGCATGAAAAATGCCATTGATTCATCAATGGTCCTTTGATTCTTGCAGAAGTGCTGCCCTTCCCTCACCATCTTTTCGGCCTCCACGGAAGGTGCGGGCAATCCATGAAATCTTGCCTGCAGAGAACCTCTCCTTGGCATCATAAATGACGTACGAAAACTCAATGATTTCCACGTCATCGCTGTGGACCTGACAAGGCAGCTTGAGCGATTGAAGAGGAGTAAGGCCAAGATTCTGGCACAGATCAACCGTGTCTCAGGAATCGGCTTGACGATCCTCACCGTCATCGCATGTCCACTCGAAGTCCTGAGTCAAAGCAGCTGACACTGCCACGGCAACCAGCATGTTGGCATGCGCTTTAAGCCCGTCCAGGCAGATGTAAATCTCGGCCATCGCAGGTCTGCACCATCGAGGTTGCGGAACCGGCCGCCTGGAAAGCTAGGCAGCTCTGGATGCCGGTCGAATCCGGTAGACATTATACTGAGGCGCCAGCGATGGCTTTGCCGGAAGGGAGGGAGCCCTGAAGATGCGCTCTAGCCAGCCATCACATCCCACAGCCAAATACGACGTCTGTACTTCTAGTATGAGTATTACACAGATCTGGAACGAATTCTGAGGCTCTGGCGAAGCAACTGCAGAACCAGCCTGTCTTTTGGCCTTGCAACAAGTCTCATGACAAGCAGCTGTGCGTAGGCAATAATCGCCTTCTTGAGATTGCCGCAAAAGGTGACTGCGATGCACAGCTACACTGCTACACCTTCTTCTTCATAAACTTGTGATATAATTGTATTTACAAACCTCCATGCATGTCACTCCACACTACAAGTACCTTCGCATCAGGATGCGAGCTGCTCGCGATCTGCGCGGGCTGTCCTTCCGGGTCAAGTTGGAGTGCATACAAGTATGGCATTACACACCCCGAACCCATCATAAGCAAAAATACCGTATATACACTCCACTTGTCAGCTGCCTGCTTCCTGCGCTGCAAGTGCATCGCGCCTTCAAATTGCTGGGCTGTCTCTTGCGAAACCACTCAAGAAGCTCTAAGCATCCTTCAAACACACTTCGCCAGGCCTGGAACGGTGCTTCTTCCAGAAGATGGCACCCAAAAGCACGAGCGCAGCACTCAGCGGCCGGGACAGCCGGGAAAGTGCTACGCCCATGGCCCCACATGCAGCTCGGCAGGTGTTGAAGGTGGCTTCTTCATTATTAGCATCAAGGCCAAAACCAGACTTGCCTTGCATTTGAGGAGCATCAGATATCCTTTCTTGTCAGTGCGTGAGGTTTCTGAATGTTGGACGCTCAAGGCTGATGGAGGTGATTAAAGACTGAATGGGAAACGGTGGACAAAGATCAAGGAACAGCTGATCGCTGACATCAGACGCAGCCCACGGTCCACGTTTATAGCACCACAGAGAAAGTGATACCGGGATACCCAAACTGCTAAGTCATGAAAAGCAACACGCTCAAGCGCTAAATGCCAGTGCCACCTGTAAGCCATAGGCTCCACCTTACAGCTTGCGCGCATGGTGCAATAGCGCCAAAGTTTGAATTCGCAGGCGCTCCTTTCTTTGATACCACAGGATTATCCCCGCCATCCAAACCCAGCAACAACCCTCTACGAAAACGCTGACCTGAAACC
>CBDEUE010000012.1:0-186781 GCA_965243155.1 Spiribacter sp.
CAAGGATGAGCGAGCCCATGCGGAGGCGCTGGAGCAAGCGCGCTTTGATAAAAAGCTCAAGCAGGAGGAGGCCTGGATTCGCCAAGGTATTAAGGCGCGACGTACGCGTAACGAGGGGCGTGTGCGCGCCCTGCAGGCCATGCGCACAAAGCGCGCGGAGCGCCGCAGTCGGCCAGGCAATGTCAAACTCACCATGGCCGAGGCGGAACGATCCGGCAAACTGGTGGTGGAGGCCGAGCATGTCGATTACTCGGTTGCTGGGCATGTGTTGGCGCGAGACTTCAGTACCCGCATCTTGCGTGGTGACCGGGTGGGAATTATCGGCCCAAATGGCGCCGGCAAGACGACGCTGTTGCGACTGCTGCTCGGTGACCAGACGCCGGATGCAGGCCATGTGCGGTTAGGGACGGGGCTGCAGGTGGCTTATTTTGATCAGCATCGGGCGGCACTCGATGACACGCGAACGGCTCGAGAGAACGTTGCCGGCGGGGATGAGTTTATTGAATTAGGTGATGGCAAACGCCGGCATGTCATGGGCTATTTGCAGGATTTTTTGTTCTCGCCAGACCGGGCTAATGCCCCGATTACCCGCCTCTCCGGCGGCGAGCGTAATCGTCTGCTGCTCGCGCGGCTTTTCGCTCGGCCCTCGAACCTGCTGGTGCTGGATGAGCCCACCAATGATCTTGATGTCGAGACGCTTGAACTGCTTGAGGAGCGTCTGACTGACTATCCCGGAACGCTAATATTAGTCTCCCATGATCGAGTTTTTCTGGATAACGTCGTCACCAGTGTGCTGGTGCCCGAGGGTGGGGGGCAAATTGAGGAGTATGTGGGTGGCTACAGCGATTGGCTTCGTCAGGCTCATCAGAATCCTCAACGCAGCGCGGCCGGCCAAGCACGAGAGACAGCTGAGCGAAATAAGCCGGCAGCCCAAACAAAGGGTAAAAAGCCCAAGATGAGTTACAAGGATGTGCGGGCCCTCGAGGCCCTACCCGGCGAGATTGAATCGTTGGAAGCAGAGCTCGCCAAAGCCACCGATCAAGTGAATGACCCAGATCTGTATCAAAAAGATCGCGCAACTATTGAGGCCGCCACGCAGGCGGTTAGCGACATAGAAGCTCAACTCGCCGAGGCCTACGACCGGTGGGAGGCGCTTGAGAGTCTGCGCGGCGATGAAGTGAAATGAATTGGTGGGCGGTACTGGGATTGAACCAGTGACCCCTGCCGTGTGAAGGCAGTGCTCTCCCGCTGAGCTAACCGCCCAATCAGATTAGAAAGTGTAGGAACTCCCCCGGAAGCTGTCAACGCAGCATGCTGGTCTCAAATGCCCATCCACCGCTAAACTACCGCGTCTGATTGACTGTAAATTTCAAATAAAAGGCCACCATGACCGTCACCACTCGCTTCGCTCCCAGTCCCACCGGTTATTTGCATATCGGCGGCGCCCGTACTGCGCTTTTCTGCTGGCTGTATGCCCGTCGGCATGGCGGTCGGTTTGTGCTGCGCATCGAAGACACCGATTTGGAGCGTTCCACGCCCGAGGCAATTAACGCCATTCTTGAGGGCATGAGTTGGCTTGGGCTGGATTATGATGAGGGGCCTTTCTATCAGACGCATCGCTTTGATCGATATCGAGAAGTAATCGATCAGATGCTTGCCGAGGGTACCGCTTACCGGTGTTACTGCTCCAAGCAGCGGCTTGAGAAACTGCGTGAAGAGCAGCAGGCGCGCAAAGAAAAACCGCGCTATGACGGCCGCTGTCGGGATCTGACGCAGCCTCCGGCGGATGCCGAAGATAACCCGGTCATCCGTTTTCGCCAGCCGCATGAAGGCCACACCGTCGTTGAGGATGCGGTGAAAGGTCGGGTGGTATTTAACAACGCCGAACTGGATGACCTGATTATTGCCCGCGGTGATGGCACCCCGACCTATAACTTTGTGGTGGTGGTCGACGACATGGATATGCAGGTGAGCCATGTCATTCGCGGCGATGACCACCTGAATAACAGCGCTCGGCAGGTCAATATTCTGAAAGCGCTTGGCGTTGAGCCACCGGTGTATGCCCATGTGCCGATGATCTTGGATGAACACGGCAAAAAGCTCTCCAAGCGCACGGGCGCTGCCAGCGTGATGGAGTATCGGGATGCCGGCTATCTACCCGAAGCGGTGATCAATTACCTGGTGCGGCTTGGTTGGTCATATGGTGATCAGGAGGTGTTTAGCCTGGATGAGATGATGGAGCGGTTTGATATCAGCGATATTAATCACTCGGCTTCCAGTATGAACCCCTCCAAGTTGGACTGGCTCAACCAGCATTACATGAAAGAGCTGCCAGCTGCCCATGTCGCGCGGCATCTTGCCTGGCACCTAGGCGCACTGGGAATTGATCCAGCCTCGGATGACGGACCGGATATCGAGGCCGTTATTGCAGCCCAGGCGGAGCGCAGCAAAACCCTAGTAGAGATGGCCCAGAACAGCCGGTTCTTCTATCGTGAGCCTGAAGGCTATGACGAGAAGGCAGCGAATAAAAATCTCAAAGGGGCGCAGGCGGTACTCGATGCTCTACATCAGGCCTTCTCAGCAGTTGAGCATTGGCAGGCCGCCGCTATCCATGACGCGCTCACCGGAGTTGCCGAGGCGCATGATTTGAAGATGGGTAAGGTGGCGCAACCGCTGCGCGTAGCCGTCTCGGGTGGCCCGGTCTCGCCGCCCATCGATGTCACTTGTGAGCTACTGGGGCGTGAAGTCACGCTGCGTCGACTTGCCAAGGCATCAGCTTGGGCGGCAGAGCAGACTTGACAGCAACCCCCGCGGTTCCTAGACTTCGCGGTCTACATTCGATGGGGCCATAGCTCAGCTGGGAGAGCGCCTGCATGGCATGCAGGAGGTCGGCGGTTCGATCCCGCCTGGCTCCACCAAATCACCTTGCCTCTAATACCTACAGCCCAAAATCTAACAGGCTGACTGCTAGTAGTACCCCAATCAGTAGTGCCAGGGTCTCTATGGCCATGAGCGCGACGGGCCGCCACCCCATTTCGGCGAGTTTTTGAATAGATGTCTTAACACCCAATGCACCAATGGCGGCCACCAAGCACCAGCGTGATGTGGTTTCCATTGTTTGAGCGGCTGCCGCTGGGATCCAACCAGCACTGTTCAGTGCGACAAGGACGATAAAGGCAACGAGAAATGAGGGAAGCAGAGGGATGTTTTTCGTGTCAGTGACCGCGTCGCGACGCCGGCTCCGGTAGAGCAGAGTAAACGCCAAGACGACCGGGACCAACATGGCAACCCGCAGCAGTTTGATGATCGTTGATGTGTCGCCTGTTGTATCCGAAATCATATAACCGGCCCCGACAACCTGCGCGACGTCGTGGATGGTGGATCCGAGGAAAATGCCGGCAACGTGATCGGAGAGTCCTATAGCGGTGGCAATGACCGGGTAGATGACCATAGCGATGGTCGAGAGCGTGGTCACACCCACCACCGTGAGGATGAGGTGTCGTTCACTCTGCGAGTTTTTGGGCATGACTGAGGACAGTGCGAGCGCGGCCGATGCCCCGCATATGGCGACAGCACCTCCCGTCAGAAGCCCAAGGTCGCGGTCAAGCCCCAGCCGCCGGGCAATAAACGCCCCGCTGAGTATCAAAAGCGTGACGCTGGCAATGACCAACGCAAGCGGGGCGATGCCAAGCGCGGTGACCTGATCAAGCGTGATGCGTGCACCAAGCAGTGCCACGCCAAGGCGCAGTATGGTCCGTGCCGTGAACTCAATGCCGGGCTGACAACCGGATTGTTCACTTAGAAAATGCACCGCCATCCCAAACAGCAAGGCATAGAGCAGGGTGGGGCCGCCGTAGTGATCAGCGATGAAGGTCGAGGCGAGTGCAATCAGCAGGCAGACCAAGATGCCCTGATAAAGCACTCGAGCCCGCTCGACGAGCCGGCTCGAGTGACGCAAGACAGATTGGCTGGGATTATTCATTAACAGGGGCGTCTAGCTGGATCGCTCCAATCAGTGTGTCGATATCGCTCATCTGCTCAATGGCCCAAATCTGCTCGATGGCATGGGCCTGGCGTGCCTCATCCAACAGCCCCTCGGTGCAGAGTCGGAATTTCTCCTCGACCTCGGCGTCGGTCATTGGGTTGCTCGGCCCGCCGCGATAGCGCTCATCGGCCCACTGAATGAGCTTGCGGCCATCCTTGGTGGTCACTTCAATACGCGAGCGAATCAAATCAAAGCCCATGGCTTCAATCTCGGGGTCTAGGTGCACGTGAGTGCGACGCTGCATATCCTGCATGGCCTCACCACCGACAAACGCATCGGTAAACTCCCGACGGCCAGCTTGGCGGCGGATCACCATCATCGCCAGTAGGGCTGGCATCGAGAATTTCGCCTGCAGATGGTTTTGCGCGACGGGGTAGCGGATCGGTTCGATGATGTTATTGGCGGCAAAGAAGTCCACCCGCTCAACTTCTTCAGGTTTTAGATCATGCGCCAGCACGAGTTCGCGCATAGCGTCCATTGACTGATGAGTCAGGATGCCGGAGGGGTAGGGTTTGATGCTCACGCCCGGGTTGACCATGGTCAGCGGGTTGCCAAAGCCCTGGCTGAGTTTCTCCTCCGTGAAACCGCCGCCAAGCACGGTTGGAAAGCCCCAGCGACCATCGAGAATTTCAGGGTCAGCCGTATAGCCGCGTTGCGCCAGCAACGCAGCAGTGATGCCATTCTCGCAGGCGCGGCCCACGTGCAGCGGTTTGGTCATGGTGCCAAAGTTAGCGCGTATGCCTGCGGCCATGCTGCCCGCAATACCGAGGGCCAGAGCTGTTTTCTCTGTATCCAGCCCAAGCAGCCTTGCCGCTGTCGCGGCTGCTCCCAGCGTGCCGACAACGCCACTTGAGTGCAGTCCGCGCCGATAGAGATCGGGTTTGGTCCATTCCGAGACCTTGCAGGCGACTTCATAGCCTGCATGAAAGGCGGTCAGCAGTGCTTTACCGTCGACGCCGCCGACCTTCTGCGCCATCACCAGCGCGGCGGTTAGTGGTGGCGCAGATGGATGCATCAAAAGTCCGTAAACATGATCCGGGTCGTGGCTGACCTGCGTGTCATCCCAGTCATGCGCATGGGCGGCTGTACCCATCACTCGCGCGGCGAGTGGAGCGGGTACCTTGGTCTTGCCGGCGCCGAGCAGCGTTGCGTCGGCTCTGCCACCAGTGTCCTCAGCGTCCTCAATGAGAATGTGTATCGAGTGTTCAGTGAGCCCCGCCACATAGAGCCCCATCGTATCGAGGATGCAGCGCCGTGCGATGTGCAGCGCTTCTTCGTTGAGATCTTCGTACCGAAGATTTTGCACAAACTCAGCGGCCGCAGCAGTGATGTTGTGGGGGTGGGCGGACATCATTCTCTCCTCGAAATAAACAGTTAACAGTTTTGTAGAAAAAACCAATATCTACACAAACTCATAACAACTGTAAAGCGCCGGAGCCTCGCAATAATTGTCTCGAGGTCGGTTTTTTCGCGTGTGAAAAAGCCAATAGTAAAGTGTTGACAGTTGAGGCTGATTCGGCGTATTGGTATTAGCCAACGAGCTAAAAATGGATGTAAACAGCAGGGGAGAGACAAGGTTGTCGACATTAATCAATGACGGCTTTGAAAGGCAGGGGCTTACCAGCTCGGTCCGGCAAGAGATCGAGCGGATGTTGGTTGATGGTGAGCTGAGAATGGGCGACCGCATCAACGAGGTTGACTTGGCAAATCGATTCGGTGTCAGCCGCGGGCCCATTCGCGAGGCTTGTCGAGGGTTAGCTGAGCGGGGGCTGCTCAGCATGATTCCTTATCGTGGGGCCTACGTTCGCGAGATCAGCCTGAAAGAGGCGCAGCAGCTCTACGAACTGCGTGCCGGGCTTTTTGGTTACGCCGGATACGTCGCGGCGCAGCAGCCCAATCCGGCTTTGATTGATGAGCTGCGAGAGTTACATGCGGGGATGGCGGATCGGGTCAGCGCCGGGCAGACGCGCGATTACTATGCGCTCAATTTGAAGTTTCACAGCGCGATTTTCGAACACACGGGCAACGAGGAGCTCATTCGCAATTACCAAAACCTCGTTGCCAAGCTGCATCTGTACCGAGCTAGTGGTTTGGTTCAGCGAGGCAGCCTCCAACAATCCAATGCCGAGCATGGCGAGATTATTGACGCCATGGTGCTAGGCCAGCCGCTGCAGGCTTTTGAAGTGCTGCATCGGCATGTACAAGCGGGGATGCGAAGAATGCTCTTTGCCCAACCTCGCACTGAGCAAGAGAGGGAAGGTGACCGAGACACGGGCACCTGACACCAGGGGCAACCTTAATTGGTAAGCAGCACGGAAGCGGTTAAAAAACAATCCAACTGGAGGAGAAAAGCAATGTCAGCAATGACAAAGACGTTCAAGCGTTCTGTTTTGGCAACGGTCGTGGCTACAACGGCCATGAGCTTTGGTCTCAGCAGTGCTGTGGCTCAGAGTGATTTCCCGGAGCGTCCGGTCGAAGTGGTTACACACGCTTCCCCGGGTGGTGGTACTGACACCACAGCTCGCACCCTGCTGATCGGCACCCGCCGTGCGCTGGGTGAGGATATGCGGATTACCCCGCGTACCGGTGGTGGCGGCGTGCTTGCCATGAACTACGTGAATGAAGCGGATCGGGACGGTCACACGCTGATGGCCATTACACCGACCCACCTTTTTGCTATCGCCCGTAACCAGGGGCCGCTGGATATTGATGATCTGGTCGGCGTTGTCCGTACCACCGATGACCCGGTTGTGGTCATGGTTCGTGCCGATAGCGACTACGAGACCCTCGACGATCTGATCGAAGCCGGTCGTGACAACCCGATCAAATGGGGTACCACCCAGATCGGCGGTATTGACCATGTGGCTGGCGCTACCCTGGCCGACGAAGCTGACACCGAGATCAGCGTCGTGCCGTTCTCCGGTGGCGGTGAGATTGTCACCAACCTGATGGGCGGCAACATTGATGCATCCGGTCTCAATATCACTGAGGCGATCGATCAGATCGAAGGTGGTGATTTCCGGGCACTTGCCGTTATGGCGGATGAGCGCATGAGCGTTCTGCCTGATGTGCCGACCACTGTTGAGTTGGGTTACGACGTGACTTTCTCGACGGTCCGCGGTGTTGTGGCGCTGAAAGGGGTCCCGCAGGAGCGGCTCGATATCTTGGAGGAAGCCATGCTCGAGGGTATGCAGCATTCCGCTTACCAGGCCTACCTGACGGGTACGGGTCTTGACGGCAGCTCCATTGGTGATGCCGATGAGTGGAACGAGCAGATCCGTGACCTCTATGAGGCTGCCGAGAAAGCCATGATCGATCTGGGCATGGTAGAGCAGTAAGGCCGCGAACCAATCGTCGCTATTGCCCCGGGCAATGCATGCCATTGCCCGGGGTTTTCTGAAAAGTATTCAGCCAGAGGGTTTTCAGCCATGACCAACGTGTCAGGGGTAAGTGCGCGCGGGTTGCATCACGATGTCTATGTTGGGCTGGTGTTGCTGGTCTTCTGCGCGGTGACTTTTTACATCACAACGACTTTTGATTCCGTGCCGGCGATGCTCTCGCAGAACATCCCCGCCACCTTCTTTCCGCGGCTTATTCTGTTTGTGATCGCGGGCTTAAGCCTAATTCTGATTGTCTCCGGTCTGCGCCGCACACCCGAGAAACTCGGCAGCATTCCGGGGTCCGTATTTCTCACGGCCGCCGTCATTACGTTGGCGATTTTCTTGGTCAAGCCGCTCGGCACGCTGGTGACGGTGGCTTTGCTCTCACTCACGCTCACTTGGTTGTGGGGTGAGCGGAGTTGGGCGCGGATCATCTCGCTCGCGCTCGGATTGCCGGCCGCCATTTACGTTATTTTTGCCATCGGGCTGCAGGTTCGCTTCCCGTCAGGCGTTGTTGTTGCGCTGCTTGGCGCTGGAGGCTAAACCATGCCCGGTCTAGAAGTTGCACTTCAGGTTATTACTGACCCCTATATTCTCGGGCTGATTTTTGTCGGCACGATTGGTGGTGTGCTGGTGGGCGCGCTGCCGGGGCTTTCATCATCAATGGCGACGGCGCTGTTGCTGCCCTTCTCGCTGTACCTCGATCCGATCCCGGCGATCGCATTGCTTGCATCGCTTTATTGCGCAGGGACATTCGGCGGGTCGATTACCGCCATTTTGATTAATGCTCCCGGTGCCCCACCGGCGGCCGCCACCGCTTTCGATGGCTATCCGCTCGCACAGCGAGGCGAGGCGGGACGCGCGCTGGGCCTGGCTGCCGTCTCATCGGTCATGGGCGGCACATTCTCGGTACTAGTGCTCCTGGTTGCCGCACCGCTGCTGGCTCGGGTTGCCTATAGCTTTGGTCCGGCCGAGTATTTTGCGCTGGCAGTGTTTGGGCTTTCCATGCTCTCATCAATTAGCGGAAAAGGGGCCGTTAAAAACCTGATTGGCGGTTGTTTTGGCCTGTTAATTGCCACCGTCGGTGTTGATCTGACGACCGGCGTTGAGCGGTTTACTTTTGGTATGCCAGAGCTCTACGAGGGCATCCATTTTATTCCGGTGTTAATTGGACTTTTCGCGATTACCGAGCTGCTATCGCAGGCGGCGAAGTTACGCCAAGAAGTGGTCGCAATCGGTGTCTCGGCGTTAAAGCTTCCTAGCTGGGCCGATTTCCAGAAAGTGAAATACACCATTATGCGCTCCTGCGGTATCGGCACCTTCATCGGTATTCTGCCGGCCGAGGGCAGTACCATGGCCGCGATGATTGGGTATAACGAGTCCAAGCGCTGGTCAAAAAACCCCGAGGAATTCGGTGAGGGGGCCATCGAGGGTATTGCCGGGCCAGAGGCTGCCAACAATGCCGCAACGGGGGGTTCACTAGTGCCCACGCTGGCACTGGGTATTCCCGGTAGTGCCACAGCAGCGGTAATTCTCGGCGGGCTACAGGTTCAGGGACTACGCCCAGGACCCTATTTGTTTGAGCAGCAGCCGGCGCTTCTGTATGGCATTTTCTTCTCAATGCTATTGGCCAACTTCCTTTTCCTTGGATTTGGATTGGTGGGCGCCAAAGTTTTTTCGCGAATCACGCAGGTACCCCGTGCGCTGCTTTGGCCAACGGTCTTTGCACTGTGCTTTGTTGGCGCCTACGGGCTTGAGCAGTCGATGAAGGATGTCTGGGTGATGCTGCTGGCCGGTCTGGTTGGCTTTGTGCTCAAGCGCTATGGGTTTGCCCCAGCGCCCATCATCATGGGTTTGGTTCTCGGTAAACTTACGGAGAACTCACTGGCCCAGGCGATGATTATCTTTGATCAGCAGTGGACGGGCTTTTTAGGGCGGCCGATTGCCATGACCTTCTTTGCCCTAGCGTTGCTCAGCGTTTTTGCCGCACCGGTCAAACGACTGGTGACGCAGCGTATTCGGCTCAACTGAATTGAACATTGAATAGGAGATTTTCGATGAGTGGACAGCAGGATGGCGGTATCAAGCACTACACGCCGGATATTAATTCTAAAAAAGGCGAGGGGCTTACCCGCGAGGTCGCGGAGTTTGTGCTCAATACCCGCTATGAGGATCTGCCCGAGGAGCTGATTGCGCTGGGCAAAAAGTCCATTTTGGATGGCTTTGGGCTCGCGCTTTCTGGCTCGGTGGCTGAGAGTGGGCGCATTGTCCAGAAGTACCTGCAGGCGCAGGGAGTCCATGCGGGCGCCGGGTCGGCGACGGTCATCGGCACGGAGATGAAAACACCGGCGCGTTTTGCCGCCTTTGCCAATGGCGTTGGTATCCATGCCGATGACTACGACGACACTCAGCTTGCCGTCGGGCCTGATCGGGTCTATGGCTTGCTTACTCACCCGACAGCCCCCTGTTTGCCCGCTGCGCTTGCCATTGCCGAGCAGCAGGGTGACAACGGCCGGGATTTGATGCTGGCTTATCACCTGGGTGTTGAGGTGGAAACGAAGATTGCGGAGGCGATCTCTCCCCGTCACTATCAGCATGGCTTCCACGCTACCGCCACCTGCGGGACCTTTGCTGCGGCCAGTGCAGCCGGTCGGCTGCAGGGGCTTGATGCCGAGACCATGCAGCGCGCACTCGCCATCGCAGCGAGTCAGTCCGCGGGCCTACGTGAGAATTTCGGCACTATGACCAAGCCTTTCCATGCCGGACGCTCATCAGAATCCGGCGTTGTCGCCGTTGATTTTGCGCGCGCTGGCTGGACAGCGACGGACCGGATTCTTGAGTCGCCGCGTGGTTTCTTCCAGGCGCATGGCGGTGGATATGATCTGGAATTCATCTCCGGCAAGCTTGGTGCGCCGTGGACCTTTATGGATCCGGGTGTCTCGATTAAGCCCAATCCCTCCGGCTCACTAACGCATCCGGGCATGACCAAGATGCTGGAGCTGATTCTCGAGAACGATATTAAGCCTGAAGACGTTGAGCGTGTGGAGGTGGGTACGAACCACAACATGCCGAACGCCCTCATCCATCATCAGCCGAAAAATGAGCTGCAGGCCAAGTTCTCGATGGAATTCTGCATGGCAATCCTGCTGTTGGAGCGTCGCGGTGGGCTGCCGGAGTTCACCGACGAGGTCGTCAACCGTGATGATGTCCAGGCAATGATTGCCAAGGTGAATTTTGGTGTGCATCCGGAAGCGGAAGCCGCTGGGTACGACAAGATGACCACCATTATTGATATCCATCTTAAAGATGGCCGTACCATTTCTGGCCGTTCGGACTTCGGTAAGGGCAGCCCCGCCAACCCGATGAGCTATGACGAGGAAGCGGATAAATTCCGTGGCTGTGCCGAGTTTGCCGGATGGGATACCGCGCGGACGGAAGCCCTGGTGGAGCATGTTCGTCACCTTGAGGATGTCAGCTCCGTTGCCGAGATTACCCGCTTGCTTGCTAAGGGGTAGGGTTGGATGACGATGCAGTGCACACCTGATCTTTCCGGAGAAGTGGCAGTTGTCACCGGCGGCAGCCGCAACATCGGTCTTGCCATCGCCACCACGCTTGCCGCGCATGGGGCAAGTGTTTGTGTGACCGGACAGGGCGATGAGAAGGCCCTTGATCTGGCGGTGTCACAGTTATCCAGGCAGGGAGCCCGGGCAACCGGGCTCCTCGGTGATGTCGCTTTGCCACAGACCGCCGACAGGGTGTTTGACCAAGCCGAACGTGAGCTCGGCGGCCCAGTCAGCATCCTTGTCAATGGGGCAGCTAGCCGGCCTCATACACCATTGCTAAAGATCGATCCGGACGAATGGAATGCCGTGCTGGGCGTGGTACTCAGTGGTGCGTTTTATATGGCGCAACGCCTCTTCCAGCGTCTGCCGGCAGATCGGCGGGGTGCTATCGTCAATCTAGGCGGCCTCAGTGCTCATCGACCGGCGGTGGACAGACCGCATGTCATTGCGGCCAAGACCGGACTTGAGGGGCTGACCCGGGCGCTTGCTGAGGAAGGACTGGAGCGAATTCGGGCCAATACGATTGTCCCGGGCGCTATTGAGACCGAACGGCGTCCAGGTCAGTCGGCGCCGCACAAGGATGAAAAAGGCCCGGCTCGGATGACGGGGACTTCGGAAGATGTCGCCGCCGCCGTTCTGCCTTTCTGTGATCCAACACAGACTTATGTAACCGGACAGACGGTTCATGTTGACGGCGGGCGTTACATGCCGTGAGGGCCGTCGCGCTTTTTCGTCTTTGTCTGATTGTTGTTGTTGCCACGCTTGCGGGCTGGTTTGGCGAGCAAATTGAAATACCGCTGCCGTGGATTATTGGCCCAATGCTGGTCTCCACGGCGGCGGGTCTGGCCGGTTATGGCATTGCCGAGAGCCGCTGGATAAGACGTGGCGCACAGGTGGTCGTCGGGACTACCGTTGGGCATACCCTCTCAGCCTCGATACTGTTTAGTCTGCTAAGCGTGCTGCCGTTCATGATTGCCGCGGCGCTCATCAGCATTGTTATTGCGGTTCTCGCCTCGGAGTTCCTAGCCCGCTCGGCGCGTTTGGACCGGCGCACGGCGCTGTTGGCCAATCTCCCAGGTGGCGTCGCAGAAATGGCTTTCCTTGGAGATGGCCGTGCCGGGGCGAGTACGGCCATTGCCTTGATTCAGGCGATGCGGGTGAGCTCTATCGTCCTCATCATCCCGCCAATCCTCACCTTTTTTGTTACCGCCGGTGAACCGACGTTGGGCTATGAATTGGGCCATGGCCGCTTTGACTGGGCGCTAGGCTTGATTCTGCTGCTGGGTTGGTTCGGTGGTCTCGGGTTGTCACGCTTTGGGATCAAAAACGCCTTTGTCGTCTCGGCGCTGGCGATATCGTTAATCGACACCATGATTGGTTTTCCTGGTGCCACGGTCCCGACCATTTTATTTATTGTCGCGCAGATCAGCATTGGTCTTGCGTTAGGGGCAAGGTTTCGTCGAGAGGATGTATTACGCCTGCCGCGGCTGCTCGGCATTGGGCTAATACTTTCAGTGATGACTTCAGTACTGATTATTGGCGTGGTGCTTGGGGCAGCAGTGGTTATAGGCCTGGAGCTTGATCTGGCCACCATGGCGCTGGCCGTAGCCCCGGGAGGTATTGCCGAGATGGTCATTACTGCCGCCGCCCTTGGGTTAGGGGTGCCAGAGGTAGTGATGTTCCAGACCGTGCGAATTATTGTGGTGAATATGCTAGCTGGCTGGGTCGCAGACGCCTGGGTTCGCTGGCGGTCATCGACCGCCAGCATGGAATAACGCCATTATTGGGAGTAGGTTTTTGAGTCGGCATTGATGGTGACCGTCTCAATGGCCATCGCATCAAGCTTGTCCTCATCCAGTTCCACGCCAAGCCCGGGGGCCTCTCCCAGATGGACATGCCCATCCACCACTTCCGGATAAGCCGCCTCGGCGATATCAATGAGTGGTGAGTCTTCTTCCCAGTATTCGGCGACGGTGCGCTCCGGCGCGGCCGCCGCCAGGTGCAAAGCAGCGAGGCCATTGACGACCGATGAGGCGCCAACATGACCCGAGAACTTGATCGAATGAGGCAGCGCCGCATGTTGCATATAGCGCACGCCAGTCGGTCCACCAACGCGCCCGGCGTTGGGCTGGAAGATGTCAATCAGTCCCTCAGCAAGAAGAGGTTCGGCGCTAAATACCGTAAATTCTGACTGCCCTGCGGCAAGACCGACCGGAGAGACCTGACGCAAGCGACGATAGCCGCGCAGGTTATCGGGCGGCACAGGTTCTTCAAAAAACAGCAGATCAACGTCTTCGGCGGCGACGGCAAAGCGCACGGCTTCATTGGTCTCGTAACTTGAGTTGGCGTCAATGCAAAGATCAATGGACTCACCAAACCGCTCACGAATGCCGCGTAGGACCGCTAGGTCATAGGCTCGCTCACGCCCGGCAACCATGACCTTGACCGTGCGATGGCCGGAATCGACGAATGCCTGAGCCTTGTCGATGGCTTCTTCAACTTGATCGAACACCCGCACGGCAGAGGCATAGACGGGGACCTTTGGCTCACCAACGCCGCGCAGAGCACGCCACAGCGGCTCACCGCGGCGGCGGGCGTCCAGATCCCACAACGCCATATCGATGCCACTCATGGCTTTGAGGTAAAAGCCTCGCGTATGCCCGCGTGGCCGCCCGCGGCGGAACATAGACCACCAAATGCCCTCAATATCGCGGGAATCCCGTCCAATGACCGATGTCGCTAGATGATCACGGATCGTGGCAACGCCCGCCCGCGGTGCGGTGCGTAAATTGGTTTCGCCCACCCCAGTGTGACCATCTTCGGTGGTGATCTTGACTAAAACGGTATTAATTCGGCTCCAGCTCTGGCCGGAGATTCGCCATTCACCGCCTAGCGATTCTGAGAGTGCCCAGACGCGTATTTCGCTGACATTCATGCCGCTTCTTCCTCCTCACAGATAAACTGTTAACAATTTATCATGAATCGATGGCGGAGCGCGGCATGTTCTTCCTTGACGCCGGCGGCCGGCCTGCCTATCATCCGCAGCGTCGTTTGGACAGCGTCCCCATCGTCTAGCCGGCCTAGGACACCACCCTTTCAAGGTGGCGACACGGGTTCGAATCCCGTTGGGGACGCCATTTTCCCTCCTCGCGTCACACTCCTGTCACATTGAATGGTCCAGAATCGTGCAACGATTAACGGGAGCGATACGTGATGCCAGTCGAAAGCACATCGGATTTCAATCGCATCATGCGTGATGCGCTCACGCTGGATGTGCTCACCAGCCTGCACGAGGCCGGTGAGCTGGAGGCAGATGAGCTAGCCCAGGCCCTGATGGCAGATATCGCCGAAATTCGGGGGTTACTCACCAATCTGAGCCGAGCAGGATTGCTGGCCGAGCGCCGCGATCGTTTTCGCCGGCTCTACCGCTTGGCCGATGAGCTTCCAGCCTGGGTTGTGATCGCGCTGGGAACGGCGCGATCCACCCGGCTTGCAGCGTCTGCCTGACGCCGGCAGTCGCCGGTTGGGTGTTTAAACACCCGGCAGCCCGGCCAATGCCATCGATTGCTCGGCGTCACTGGCCTGATCGTCAGTAAGATTGCCCGCCAAATAGTCCGTGTAGGCCTGCATATCAAAATGCCCATGGCCACAGAGGTTGAAGAGCAGCGCTTTCGACTCGCCCGACTCGCGGCAGGCAATGGCCTCATCAATGGTTGCTTTCACCGCGTGATTGGCCTCGGGCGCCGGAATAATTCCCTCGGCCCGGGCAAACTCAAGCCCGGCGGCGAAGCACTCAAGCTGTCCGTAGGCACGCGGGTTGATATAGCCCAGTTCGGTGAGATGACTGATCTGCGGTGCCATGCCGTGATAGCGCAGCCCGCCTGCATGAAAGCCTGGTGGCACAAAACCGGAGCCCAGCGTATGCATTTTGGTCAAGGGTGTGAGATGTCCGGTATCACCCCAGTCGTAGGCAAATTTGCCCTTGGTTAGCGTCGGACAGGAGGCCGGCTCGACGGCGATGAACTCCGTCTCGGGCCCACCGCGAAGGCGAGCGCCAAGGAATGGGAACGCAATGCCGGCAAAGTTTGAACCACCGCCCGTACAGCCAATGACCTTGTCTGGATAATCGTCCACCATCTCTAGCTGGTGCATGGCCTCCAGCCCAGAGACGGTCTGGTGCAGCAGTACGTGATTTAACACGCTGCCGAGTGCGTATTTTGTGTCCTCGCGCTGTGCGGCCAGCTCCACCGCCTCGCTAATTGCAATACCGAGGCTTCCGGTAGAGTCCGGATGTTCGGCGAGTACCGCTCGGCCGGCAGCAGTCGTGTTGCTGGGGCTGGCAATACAGGTAGCACCAAAGCTTTCCATAAAAGCGCGTCGATAAGGCTTTTGATTGAAGCTGACCTTCACCATGAACACTTCAATCTCAAGTCCGAACATCGCACCTGCCAGTGACAAAGACGAGCCCCATTGGCCGGCGCCGGTCTCGGTGGTGATGCGCTTTACGCCCTCGGCTTTGTTGTAGAAGGCCTGAGCGATGGCAGTGTTGGGTTTGTGGCTGCCGGCCGGGCTGATGCCTTCGTATTTGTAGTAAATACGCGCCGGTGTATTGAGCGCTTGCTCAAGCCGATGGGCGCGATACAAGGGAGACGGCCGCCATTGCCGGTAGACATCGCGTACCGGCTGTGGGATTTCGATCTCCCGCTCGGTACTCATCTCTTGTTCGATCACCGCCATGGGGAATAGCGGAGCAAGATCATTTGGTCCGACTGGCTCGTAGGTGACCGGATGCAGCACTGGTGCCATCGGTGAGGGCAAATCGGCGTTAATGTTGTACCAATGACGGGGAATCTCGGTTTCAGGCAGTACAGTTTTAACAGTGTCGTTCATGCTTGGTTGCCCTTTGTGCTGCGTGAGTTGTAAGCCGTAAAAGATAGCATCAGTTCACTGATTGACCAGTGCATTGGCCAGGTGATTGTGATGCCGCACCATGGCCTGCAGATCGTGCCCAAGCAGTTTGCCCTGCTCAACACGGCGTTCACCCCCGATGACGACAAGGTCCGCCTGATGGGGCGGGCAGAAAACCAGGGCCCCCATGGGGTCGTGAGTGGCGCCACCGGCCATCTCAAGGGCATTTAGTCGAAACCCGGCGATATCAGCGCACATGCCAACGGTAAGCTCGCCGATATCGCTGCGACCCAGCACCTTGGCCCCGCCGCGTGTCGCCATGCTTAACGCCTGCTCTGCGGTCATCGCGCCTGCCCCTTGTTTGACGCGCTGTAACAGCATCGCTTGCCGGGTTTCAGCAAGCAGATTGCCGGCATCATTCGAGGCTGCGCCATCAACACCGATTGCCACTGGGACGGCGCGGGCCAGCATTGAGCTGATGGCCGCGATTCCGTTGCCAAGGCGCATGTTGGAGCAGGGGCAGTGGGCAACACCGGCACCGCTGACACCAAGACGGACAACCTCTGGCTCTGAGAGCGTGATCATATGTGCAAACCAGGCATCCTCGGCGAGCCAGCCCAGTTTTTCGATATAACCTAAGGGTGTTTCGCCCAGGGTATCTCGGCACCATGCGTGCTCGTCAGCACCCTCAGCCAGATGGGTGTGTAGCCGTACACCATAACGCCGGGCGATTTCGGCGGTACGCTGCATAAAATCGGCGCTGACCGAGTAGGGCGAGCAGGGCGCCAGAATAACCTGCAGAAAACTCCCATGCGATGCATTGTGGTAGCGCTTGATAACGCGCTCATAGTCAGCCAGCACGGCTGCTTCGTCCTCCGCCACGGCATCCGGCGTCATTCCGCCGGCCGACTGGCCGATCGTCACCGAGCCGCGTGCGACATGAAAGCGCATACCCATCGCTTGCATTGCCTGCACCTGATCATCGACGCAGCAGCCGTTGGGCCAGAGATAGTTATGGTCCACGGTGGTGGTGCAGCCACTGAGCATGAGCTCTGCCGCGCGGATTTGCGTGGCGCTGCGTAATGCCTCGGGTGTGGCCTTTGACCAAATCGGGTTGTGGACTTGCAGCCAATCGAGCAACCCCGCATTTTGACCGGCGGGCAGGGCGCGGGTGAGGCACTCCAGAAAATGATCATGCGTATTGATGAGCCCCGGCATGAGCACCAAGCCACTGGCATCAATCCTTTCAAGGCCGTTCGTATTGAGTTCGGCCGCTGGCCCGATTTCTGCGATTACACCATCGCTAATGATCAAAGTGCCATTGGCCAATGGGGGCGTGTCGCTGCCGGGATTGATGATCCAGTCTGCGTTGACGATTGCGAGTGTTTTCATACGCTGTCTCCCTGCCGATGACTTGAACAATACGCTTGTCGCCTCCATCTCGTCTGCATAGGCGTCGGGATTTCCCGTATGCATGGAGGTTTCAATGACCAACGACGAGACGACAATCGAGCATCAGGCCGCGGAGCCCAGTGTGGAGCCATCGCGCAGCTTAGTGATTCCCAAACTGCCGGATGATGCCTGCATCCTGTTGCCGGTCCGCAATATGGTGCTTTTTCCGAACATGCTGGTGCCAGTAGGGGTCGGTCGGCCAAAATCCATCCTGGCCGCACGCCAGGCCGTTCAGCACGAGCAGCCGATTGGTGTGCTGCTGCAAAAGGAAGCCAGCGTTGAGGATCCCGGCCCGAATGATCTTTATGAGATGGGTTCGGTCGCGAATGTCATGCGGTTTGTTAATGGCCGCGAGGGACACCATCACCTTGTGCTACAGGCCACGGAACGCTTTCGGGTGATTGAGTTTCTCGAAGGCTATCCATTTCTGGTTGGCCGGGTTGAGCGCATCATCGAGACGCAACCGAAAGGCCCCGAGGTGGAGGCGCGAATGCTCGCGCTGCGGGACAAAGCGTTAGAGGCCCTGGAGCTGCTGCCGCAGGCGCCTCAAGAGATTGGTGGTGTCATTGCTAGTATTGACGAGCCTGGCGTGTTGGCCGATTCGGTGGCGGGCTACCTGGACCTGAAAAGCGAAGAACGGCAAGAGTTGCTGGAGACGTTAGATATTGAGAAACGGCTCGAGCGTGTGCTCGCGCTGGTCGATTATCGGGTTGAGGTACTCAAGCTCTCGCAGAAAATTAGCGAACGCACCCACGAGACCATGTCAGAGCGCCAGCGTGAGGCGCTGTTGCGCGAGCAGCTTCGTTCCATCCAAGAGGAGCTTGGCGAGGGCGATGAAAAGGGCGAGGAAATCCGTGAGCTGGAAGCACGGATTGATGAGGCGCAGATGCCGGATGAGGTCGACAAGCAGGCGCGCAAGGAGCTGCGTCGGCTTGAACGCATGCCCGAAGCAGCGGGCGAGTACAGCATGCTGCGTACCTACCTCGACTGGCTGCTTGAGCTGCCCTGGAGCACGGAGCGCACCGAAGATATCGATATTGAGCGGGCTAGAGAGATTCTCGATGCCGACCACTATGGCTTGGAACCGGTTAAGCGCCGGATTCTGGAGCATCTAGCGGTTCGCAAGCTCAACCCCGAAGGCCGAAGCCCGATTCTTTGTTTTGTTGGCCCACCGGGCGTGGGCAAGACTTCGCTCGGTCAGAGTATTGCGCGTGCCACTGGGCGGGATTTTATGCGCGCTAGTTTGGGTGGTGTGCATGATGAGGCGGAAATTCGCGGTCACCGGCGGACTTATTTAGGCGCCTTGCCCGGCAAGATCATTCAAAGCATTCACAAAGCGGGTTCCCGCAATCCAGTCTTGATGCTTGATGAGATGGACAAGCTAGGGGGCGGTATTCACGGTGATCCGTCTGCTGCACTGCTTGAGGTGCTGGATCCAGCGCAGAACGGCACTTTCCAGGATAATTATTTGGGTGTGCCCTTTGATCTGAGTGGCGTTTTCTTCATTGCCACGGCCAATGTCCCCGATCAAATTCCCGGCCCACTGCGTGATCGCATGGAGATGATCGAAATCCCGGGGTATACCCAAGAAGAGAAAGTGGAAATCGCCAAGCGCTATCTACTCGAACGTCAGCGGGAAAGCGCTGGCCTTAGCGCCGATCAGCTGGTGGTCACCGAGGCGGCCTTGCACCGCCTGGTAGCTGAGTACACGCGGGAGGCGGGGTGTCGCCAGCTTGAGCGTGAGCTCGGCGCGGTGGCCCGTCATGTGGCCGTGCAGGTGGCCGAGCGTAAGCTTGAGCAGGCGCAAGTGGATGCTGAGGACCTGCCCGAGGTTCTAGGCGCGCCTAAGTTTGAAAGTGAGGTCGCGATGCGCACCAGTGTCCCGGGCGTGGCCACGGGACTTGCCTGGACGCCAGTGGGGGGTGACATCCTCTTTATTGAGGCCAACCGTTCACGTGGTAGTGGTCGGCTGGTGTTAACCGGTCAGCTTGGTGACGTCATGAAGGAGAGTGCTCAGACCGCGCTGAGCCTGATTAAAGCCCGTGCGGATGAGCTCAACATCGATCTTGAAGCGTTGCAGAGCGATGATATTCATGTCCATGTGCCGGCGGGCGCCATTCCAAAAGATGGCCCCAGCGCGGGTGTGGCCATGTATAACGCCTTGGTCTCTCTGTTGACTAATCGCTGTGTCCGTGAGGATGTCGCAATGACCGGCGAGGTCACCCTGCGTGGGCTTGTGTTGCCGGTCGGCGGGATTAAGGAAAAGGTTCTCGCTGCCCGCCGGGCCGGGATTCATACGGTACTGTTGCCCAGTCGAAATCGAAAAGATTTTGACGATATTCCGGAATCTGCTCGTGCCGATATGCATTTTCATTGGATTGAGCATGTTGAGGAGGCAAGTGCTATTGCTCTGCGTCCTCCGGCGTCACCCACTGGGCAGGCCAAGCTTGCTTGAGCCGTGCCAGCCCGTAAGTGCTGGCGCTGCCCATGACCTCCTCGCTATGGCACCATCGTCGGCATAGGCAAAGGAGCAGACAATGCGGTCTTCGGACATTCTGATCGTTGGTGGAGGCATGGTTGGTGCCGCACTTGCAGTCGACCTTGGCAAGCGCGGCATCCCAGTGCGTGTGCTCGAGGCTAACCCGCCTGCCTGGCCAGAGGCGGATGAGCCACCGCGGTTACGTGTCTCGGCACTTAATCGCCGCTCCATTGATTATCTTGAGTCCATTGGTGCCTGGTCTTTGCTCGACCCAGCCCGCGTGGCGGATTTTGATGAGGTGATGACCTGGGATATCTCCGGTGAAGGCCGATTATCATTTACCGCAGCGGAGTTGGGCCTCGATCGGCTGGGGGTGTTCGTTGAGAATCAGCATTTGCAAGCCGCGCTGTTAAAAGCGGCGAAAGCGCTTGAAGCGATTCAGCTCGATACACCAAAACAGGCATTGCAAATCGAGCCGGGCGACGACGGTCCTAAGCTCACCCTCGGTGATGAGGGCGTGCTAGCGCCAAAACTTTTGGTGGCTGCCGATGGGGCCCTCTCGCCACTGCGCGAAGCCGCCGGTATTGGTGTATGGGAAGGCGATTATGATCAGCATGCCGTTGTCGCGACCGTCCTGACGCGTCCGCCTGCGGCGCGAACAACCTGGCAGCGGTTCACACCGGAGGGCCCGCAGGCATTACTGCCACTGGCCAATGGCGCGGCGTCGTTGGTCTGGTATGTCAAGCCGGCACGCGCCAGAGAGCTACTGGCGTTGAGTGAGCAAGATTTTATTCATGCCATTGAGGATGCCTTCCCGTCCGAGCTGGGACTGATCGATATACTCTACGACCGCGGGAGTTTCCCCATCCGCCGTCGTCATGCTCGCCGCTACTGGAAAGGTCATTTGGTTTTGGTTGGCGACTCCGCCCACGCGATCCATCCCTTGGCCGGTCAGGGGGTTAATTTGGGATTGCGCGACGCCCGCGATCTCGCCGCCCGCATTGCCGAAGCCCATCGCCAAGCGCTGCCCGTGGCGCATCCGCCGATGCTGGCGGCGTATGAGCGGGCACGGCGGCCGGATAATCAGCTGATGCAGTCCACCATGAGTTTGTTCCATTGGGGATTTACGGCGCCGCTTGGTCCACTAGCCCGTGTTCGCAGTGCCGGCTTGCGCTTGGCCGGACATGGTGGCTGGCTCAAGCGCCGAGTGCTGCGTTACGCCCTCGAGGGGCGTTAGCTCATCAGCATGGCTGCCAGCTGCCCGATCAATGCGCAGCCGGCAACCACCCAATAGGGTGCGATGCGCCCGGTGAATAAAGCAGCTACGGCGATGGCCAGGATTAACGCATCGATTAGGCCGGTCACTCCCGCAATGAGGATCGGATCCCACAGCACGGCGGCCAACAAACCCACGACCGCCGCGTTTATTCCCAGTAATGCTTTGCGCACCATCAGATAGCGCGACAGCGTTTGCCAGAAGGGCAGCACAGCGACCACCAGTAGCAGGCCGGGTGCAAAGATCATAACGGTGGCAATGAGTCCGGTCATGAGGGCGTTCCCGGCGACAACTTGCGTGCCTAGATAGCCGGCAAACGAGAAAATCGGGCCGGGGATTGCCTGCGCGGCACCATAGCCTGCCAAGAACCGATCACTGTCGAGTAGTCCCGGCGCTACTAACCCACTCTCCAACAGGGGCAGAACCACATGCCCGCCACCGAACACCAGCGCCCCACTGCGGTAGAGCACGCCCCACAGTGGAGAAAGGCCGGTCACCGATAAATTGAATACCAGCAGTCCCAGCATAAATACGGCAAGCGCAATCAGACCCGTGCGACGGCTAATGTGGACTGAGAGGCCGGCTTGCAACCCTGCACTCGGCGTCGGCAGGAGTAGCAAGGCCATGATGGCACCCAAAACAATTATACCGATTTGCCCGCCAAGCCCACCTAACCATGTGGCGCCTAGCGCTGCTGCGACTGCAATAAGGGCGTGTTTAGCATCGGGGCAGAGCTGGCGGGCCATGCCATAGAGTGCGTGGGTGACAACAGCCGCGGCTGCCAGTTTCAGTCCCTGCAGCCATCCCGCCGTGCTGAAGTCGCCAAGCCAGAGCACGCCGATGCCAAGAGCAATCATGATGATCGCCGATGGCAGCGTAAAACCCAGCCATGCGGCAATCCCGCCCATAACACCGCCGCGGTGCAAGCCGATGGCAAACCCGGTCTGGCTACTTGCCGGCCCTGGGAGCATTTGCGCAAGCGCGATCAATTCGGCATAGCTGGCATCCGTCAGCCAGCGCCGCTTGTCGACAAATTCTTGACGATAGAATCCTAAATGCGCGACGGGGCCGCCAAATGCCACCAGCCCCAGTCGGAGGAAAATCCAGAAAATCTCAATGCTCTGCCGCATGGCGGTCTCCGCTTTTTGGCTCGCCCGCCTAGGGTGGAGCTGTTAGCATAATACTGCGGTGGCGCTGGTCCCCCCGCGACGATAAACCGCAAACCCCGCCAGGCCCGGAAGGGAGCAACGGTAGCGGTGGACTCGGGCGCCGGGGTGTGGCTGGCGTCCCCGCCTTTCCTTATACTCGGTCTCTATGACATATCAGGTGCTCGCTCGCAAATGGCGCCCGCGAAATTTCGCGGAAATGGTTGGCCAAACTCACGTGCTGCGTGCACTTAGTAATGGCCTTGCCCAAGGCCGACTCCATCATGCCTATCTGTTTACCGGCACCCGTGGCGTCGGAAAGACAACCGTTGCCCGTATCCTGGCAAAGTGCCTTAATTGCGAGGCCGCTGGGGTCACCGACAATCCATGCGGTGAATGTGCCGCCTGCACAGAGATCGATGCTGGGCGATTTGTCGATTTGATCGAAGTGGATGCTGCCTCCCGCACCAAAGTGGAAGACACCCGCGATCTGCTGGATAACGTGCAATACGCACCGACGCGGGGACGCTTCAAGATCTATCTGATCGACGAAGTGCATATGCTCTCAACGCATAGCTTTAACGCACTGCTGAAGACGCTGGAAGAACCCCCAGCCCATGTGAAGTTTTTGCTGGCAACAACGGACCCACAAAAACTGCCGGTGACAGTGCTCTCGCGCTGCTTGCAGTTCAACCTAAAGCCATTGTTACCCGATATGATGGCAGGCCAATTACAAGCGATCGCTCAGGCCGAGTCGCTTGAGGCCGAGCCTGCCGCATTGGCGCAGATTGCGCGTGCCGCCGAGGGCAGTATGCGTGACGCGCTCAGCTTGATGGATCAAGCGATTGCCTTTGGCAGTGGCGCCCTGCGCCAAGCTGAAGTGCGGGATATGCTGGGGAGTCTCGAGCAGTCATTTGTTTTTGACTTGCTGGAAGCCTTGGCCGAGGCCGATGGTGCGGCGATGCTGGCCACGGTCGACCGGATGGCAGAGTCCTCACCAGATTTTGCTGACGCCCTCGGCGAATTGATCGCTGTGCTCCATCGCCTAGGTCTTGCCCAGATTGTCCCGGATGTAATCACTGGCGCCGGTGCCGATGCCGATCAACAACGGCTGCAGGCCCTGAGTCAACGCTTTGATGCGGCGGCGTTGCAGTTGCTCTATCAAATCGCCCTGCATGGCCGGCGTGATCTGCCGCTGGCACCTGATCCCAAAGCCGGGTTTGAGATGACGCTTCTGCGTATGCTGGCCTTTCAGCCCGATCTCGGCGGCGATTCGGCACCGGTTGCGGCAGTAAAAAAACCGGCAAGCGCTGCCGCATCTCAGGCTGAACTGCGCAAGCCAGCGGAAAGTAAGCCAGCCGGCGACCAGCAGCTCCCCGGGAGTCAGAGGCCTCAGGGCAAGCCTGTCGCCTCGACAACCGCTGAATCGGTGGTCGACTGGCATCAGTTAGTCGCGACGCTTAACTTAAGCGGAATGGCCAAAGCCCTAGCTGATCACTGTGAATGGGGTGGCCGTGAAGGTGATCGAATTACCCTAAACATTGGGCACGGCCATGATCATCTAATGAACGATAATGTGGTCGTTCGGCTTGAAGAGGCTTTATCCGCCCATTTTGCGACCCCGTTGCGAGTGCATCTGCAGGTTGGCGAGGTGGGGAGTGAGACGCCAGCGGCAGCTGCGGAGCGCATGGCGGCAGAACGCCAGTCGGCCGCGGAGCAGGCGATTGAGTCTGATCCGACGATTCAGGCACTGAAGGCCACTTTTGATGCCGAAATTATTCCAGATTCCATTCGTCCCAGAGACCAGGAGAAATCATGAAGGGCGGACTAGGCAATATGATGAAACAGGCCCAGCGCATGCAGGAAGAGATGCAGAAAGCGCAGGCTGAATTGGCTGAGCTAGAGGTCACTGGCCAAGCGGGTGGCGGCATGGTGAGTGTGGTGATGACTGGCCGCCACGAGGTGCGACGGGTAACCATCGACGAGACCGTTTATGACGATCGTGAAATGGTTGAAGACCTGGTAGCGGCTGCCTGCAATGATGCTGTGCAAAAGCTTGAGCAGGTTACCCAAGAGCGTATGTCGAGTCTCACTCAGGGCCTCAATCTGCCCCCCGGCATGAAGATGCCGTTTTAATGACTTATTCGCCGCTGGTTCGGGAGTTAATGGAAGCATTTCGCTGTTTGCCGGGCGTTGGGCCAAAATCCGCGCAACGAATGACATTTGCCCTATTGCAGCATGATCGCTCGGGTGCGCGCCGGCTCGCCCAAGCGCTGAGCGAGGCTGCCCAATCCGTGGGTGAGTGCCAAGACTGCCGCAATCTGACCGAGGCGCAACGATGCCCCCTGTGTAGTAATGAGCGGCGCGATGGCGGCGTGCTTTGCATTGTCGAGAATCCTTCGGACGTTCAGGCGCTTGAGGATGCGACGGATTATCAGGGCCGATATTTTGTTTTGAAGGGCAGGCTTTCCCCGCTTGATGGCATTGGCCCAGCAGAGCTGGGGCTCGAGGCGCTTGAGGCACGTTTGAAAGCGGGCGACGTTCGCGAGGTTATTCTGGCCATCAGCCCAACCGTAGAAGGCGAGGCGACGGCTCAATACATCGCCGAGATGGCGCGAGAGGCGGCGGTTGCCGTTTCAAGAATTGCCCATGGTGTGCCGCTTGGCGGTGATTTGGATTATGTGGACGCCGGTACGCTCTCGCATGCCTTCGCCGGCAGAGGCCAGTATCAATAGCCGATCCTGCCCGCGGTGTTTTCATCTTATCCCCTGTTGACGATGTCGGGCAGCTTGGCTCAGGCTGGTATCGGTTAGATCAATAATCCACGGTGATGCCGTCGGCCGGGCCAGCTTAGCGGCTCAAGACAGAATGCACGGACCACCTCTGCTCCGATCCCGCTTAGCTGCTCATGCATCACCCTTTTGTTGTGCTGGGAGCCGTAGCGCATGTTCAAAAAAATCCTAATACCTGTTGATCTCGGGCATCTCAAAGCCATTGAGCGTTCGCTTGCCGCAGCCGCCGATCTGGCTCGCCACTATGGCGCGGAGGTCTGTTACTTGGGAGTAACCAGTTCTCAGCCCGGAAGTGTGGCACGCACCCCTGAGGCCTACGCGCAAAAGCTCGAGGCATTCGCCCTTGAGCAAAAAACGGTCCACGGTCAGCGCACCTACGCGCGCTGTATTAATTCACCAGACCCGATCGCTGATCTTGATGACACGATTATCAAAGCAATCGATGAAGAGGGTGCCGATTTACTGGTCATGGCAACGCATCTGCCTAGGCACCTCGATGCAGTGATCCCCGCCCATGGCGGCAAGATTGCGACACATACCGATGTCTCAGTCTTTTTGGTTCGCCCGGCCAACTGAATCCATCAGGGAGTATTGCAATGAGTGAAAAGAATAACGAACTCGATCAGGCAGAATCGGTTGGTGTGCCCGCGCCTGAGGGCCCGGCTGATTTGATTGATACCGACTATGTGATCGGTCAGGACAACGTCACCACCACCGCGCTGGGCGTGGATATCGATCTGCACGGAAAGGTGTTTACCTTCTCTGCGCTCGTTATTTTGTTATTTGTCATCCTCACGCTCGCGCTGCAGGATTCGCTGGCACCCTTGTTTGGTGATTTGCGAGTTTGGCTGACGAGCAATCTTTCTTGGTTTTTTCTTGCCGGTGCCAATGTTTTCGTCTTGCTCTCGGTCGGGCTGATCTTCACGCCGCTCGGCAAAGTACGGCTTGGCGGTCAGCATGCCACCCCCGATTTTAGTTACATGGGTTGGTTTGCCATGCTCTTTGCCGCCGGCATGGGAATCGGATTGATGTATTTTGGCGTCTCCGAGCCACTCAGCCACTACGGCACCGCAATGAGCGGGACCAGTGCCGAGGGTGGTGTTCGGACTGACTGGGCACCGTTAGGTGCCGCGGCCGGCAATCAGGATGCAGCCATTTCGCTGGGAATGGCCGCCACCATCTTCCATTGGGGACTGCATCCATGGGCAATTTATGCAGTCGTTGCGCTCTCGCTTGCGTTATTTTCCTTTAACAAAGGCCTCCCACTGACGATGCGCTCGGTGTTTTATCCCATTCTTGGTGAGCGCGTCTGGGGTTGGCCTGGCCATGTCATCGACATCCTGGCGGTTTTTGCCACGCTCTTTGGTCTGGCAACCTCACTTGGCCTGGGGGCGCAACAGGCAACAGCGGGGCTTTCTTATCTCTTCGGGGTGCCGGCCAGCGAAGTCACCATGGTGCTGCTGATTATGGGGATTACCGTGGTAGCGCTAGCCTCCGTGGTGCTTGGTGTGGATAAGGGCGTGCAGCGCCTCTCTCAGGTCAATATGGTGCTGGCTGCGCTGTTGCTGCTGTTCGTCATATTGGTGGGGCCAACGCTATTGATCCTCACCGGGTTCTTTGAATACCTCGTTTCTTACGCCAAGCACCTGCCGGCGCTGTCTAATCCGTTTGGCCGCGAGGATGCCAACTTCTCGCAGGGGTGGACTGCCTTTTACTGGGCTTGGTGGATTTCCTGGTCACCCTTTGTCGGTATGTTTATTGCGCGAGTCAGCCGAGGACGGACCGTCCGTGAGTTTCTGGTTGCGGTGTTGATTATCCCCACGCTCATTTCGGTGCTTTGGATGACCGCATTAGGTGGCACGGCGATCGATCAGGTCGTCAATCGCGGGCTCGAGGGCGTGGCCGCCGCCAGTGGCGATCTGCAACTCTTTGAAATGCTGGCCAATTTGCCACTTGCGACCATCACATCGATTATTGCGATCTTTTTGGTGGTGGTTTTCTTTGTGACTTCGTCCGACTCGGGGTCGCTGGTGATTGATGCGATCACGGCGGGTGGCAAGGTGGATGCCCCCAAACCGCAGCGTGTGTTCTGGGCCATCATTGAAGGCGCGATCGCGATTGCATTGCTGCTTGGTGGCGGGCTCACAGCGCTGCAGGCTATGGCGGTATCGGCAGGCTTTCCGTTTACGATTGTTCTGCTGGTTGCCTGCTATGCCATCGTGAAGGGGCTGATGTCCGAACCACGGAGCACTTAGACCCAAAGTTCGCCAATCGGTGTTGCGTGGCTGTAGTGGTGCAGAATTTGTGCCTGTAGCAACTCGGCAGTGCCCATTGCATCCAATACGGCCTGATGCCCTTCATAGGGCGGCAGGCCGTAGCGGATCCGGCTATCGTTGAGGCGAATGGAGATTGGCGCGAGGCCAAATAAGCTACGCAGGCGTGAGCGCCAGTTATGCCGGTAGCGTCTTGCCTCAATTGCCATGGTGTCAATAACGGGAAAGCGAAAGCTTCCCCACTGTTCACGCTGTACGGCACGGTCCAAGAATTCCCGTTCTATGGGGTGGTAGTGCACCACGGGCATTCGCCCATGGATGACCTGCAGTATCTCGGGGAAGACATCACCGAATTCCGGCGCTTGCTCCGTATCGGTATGAGTAATGCCGTGAAAGGCAACCGTATCGCCTGAGAATCCAGCTCGTGGCCGAACAACCCAGTGACGACGGTCGGCTAGCCGGATGCGGTTGAGTGTAAAGGGCAACACGCCAATGCTGAGGATGGCATGGCGTTTTGGGTCAAGCCCGCTGGTCTCTAGATCGATGGCGACCAGGGGCAGATCACCCACGGAGGTGTCGCTTTGACTGGGGAAGGCCGTGTAGAACGCCTGCAAATCGGCGTGCTGTGCCTGCCGGGCAAGGCGTTGTAGTTTTCCTTGCCAGGCATGTGCGCGATCCTGCCAGTTCTTTTTTCGCATACTGCCGGTGCTAACCGGTTGAGGGGTAGCGGAAACGCAAGAATTTCTGCGCATCGCTTAACGCGCGAAATGCGGCTTTAATCTCCGCCCTTTCCTTGGGCGGGACGTTCTCAGGCTCAATATTGTTATCGGGCTCGCGCTCCTCGTTAATATCGATGGCTTGATGACGCAGTCGGGTCAGGCTGAGCACCTCGAGGGCATAACTGAGTCGGTCGGCCACGCCTGGGCCGAGTAGCTGTGTCTCGGCAATATCGGCTAGGCGTTCAAATGAGTTCTGTGCCTGCGATCCACAGGCCAGTGCATGAATGCGAATTAAATCCGTCAGTGGGGCAGTGCCCCGGCGTTTGACGTTAATGGAGTTGTTCTGCCGGCCATCCTTTTCCATCACAAAATCACGGAAAAAGCCAAGTGGCGGCGTCCGATTGAGTGCATTGCGCGCCATCGCCGCCAAAAAGGCTGGGCTTTCGGCGGCTTTGCTTGAGACGATTTCTTGTAGGGACTCAACAAACCGCTCCTCGCCATAAACACTATCAAGATCAAAAAAGATATTGCTGTGGAGCAGCCGTTCCGGATTGGGGGCTTCTATCCAGCGAGTAAAGTAGCGTTGCCAGACCGATAGCGGCTGACGCCAGCGTGGATTAGTGGCCATGATCTCGCCTTTACAATGGGCATAGCCACAGGCGTGCAACCCATCACTGACAAACTTGGCCAGAGCGTAGAAGTAAGCGTCATGCGCATCCGGTGAATAGCGATCATCAAGGACTAATGCGTTGTCCTGGTCAGTGACCAACGTTTGCTCGCCGCGTGCCATTGATCCCATACACATCAAGGCATATGGCACTGGTGGGGGCCCTAATTCGTCTTCGGCCAGCTCAATCAGACGTCGGGTGAAGCTGCGCCCAATCGAGGAGAGTGCCGTGCCGATCGTCCGCGAGTCGGCATCTTCTTCAATCATGCGCACGGCCGATCGACGTACATCAGGCAAAAGCATCGCAAGCCCCTGCACCTGATCTTGGGCGAAGATGTTATCGATCAAATAGAGGCTGCTCTGCGTTTCATAACGCACCACATCCTCAAGCCTGATCAGCCCAATGGGGCGGCGTCGGTGAACCACAGGCAAATGATGAACATTGTGGCGCAGCATCATCAGCATGGCTTCTTGGACCGTCTCATCAGACTGAATTGCGATGAGATGATCTTTCACAATGTCACCGATCGGCGTCTGATTCGAGCGGTCTTGGGCGATAATGCGTTCACGTAGGTCGGCATCGGTGAGAATGCCACGAACCTGCCAGAGTGCCCCGCTGGCATCTGCGTAGGTGTAGCGGGGGTCGCTGCTCTCGGCATCGACAACCAATAAAGCGGCCATCGGCTCGTCAGCAAGTTTCAGCGCGGCTTCACGGGCTGTGGTTGTGGCCTCTGCAATGAGTGGCGGGCGTGTGACCAGTCTGCGCACCCGCGTGGCCATGAGGTTGCTGTCTTCACGCGATTGCCTTGTATCCCGGTCCGAACTACCGTCAAACCGAGTCCGGCCCAGCTCAACAAAATCGGCAAACGCCGCATCTTGCTCACAGAGTTCATCGAAAAGCTCGGCGGCAATGTGATAGATCAGTGTGTCCTCAATGGCAATTGCCGGGTAATGCACGCGACGGCCGCGCAGTAACCCGTAATGTCCAAAAATGCTGCCTTCGCCTAACCGGTCGAAGAGGTCACCCGTACGCCGGTAGACCTCAACAGCGCCGCTGCGGATATAGCAGAGCGCCTCAATTGCTTCGCCGGCCGCCAGAATTTGATGCCCGGCACGATAGTAGGTGATCTCGATGTTCTCAGCGATGCGGTCGAGCTGCTCATCAGACAGATCCTCAAACGGTGGATAACCGCCGAGGTGTCTTCGGATTTCGAGGATTTCCGGGTCCATAAGCTTATGCGCTACCCGCGATCATCAGGCAGCTGCGGCTCCAGGCTTTGGAGTAGGGCCGCTCGCTGCTCAGGACTGCGCGCCTGAATTGCCTGATCAACGACAGTGCTTGTCAGGTGCGGCGCAAACGTGCTGATGAAATCGTACATATATCGGCGCAGATACGTATTGCGGCGAAAACCGATACGCGTGGTGCTCGCGGCAAACAAATGACTGGCATCCAGTGCGACTAAACCTTTGTCACGTTCGGGTTCGAAGGCCATGGTTGCCATGATGCCGACACCGAGGCCGAGCTGGACATAGGTTTTTATCACCTCGGAGTCGGTGGCGGTGAATACAACGTTTGGTTCAAGGCCGCGGCTCTGGAAGGCATCATCTAGTTGCGAGCGGCCGGTAAAGCCGAAGACGTAAGTCACAATGGGGTAATGGGCGATTGCCTCGAGGGTGAGCTCGGGTAGTTCACAAAGAGGATGGCCTTCCGGGACAACGATGCTTCGGTTCCAGCGATAGCAGGGCAGCATCACCAGATCTTGGTAAAGATCGAGCGCCTCCGTAGCGATGGCAAAATCAACTTTGCCGGCCGTTGCCAGCTCAGCAATTTGCACCGGTGTCCCTTGATGGAAATGCAGGCTCACTCGCGGGTAGCGTTCACGAAATTGCTGCACCGCGGGTGGCAATGCATGCCGTGCCTGGGTATGGGTTGTCGCGATGGTCAGACTGCCGCTTTGTTGGTCGGCATGTTCCTCGGCGATGGCTGAGATATTGCTGCTCTCAGCGAGAACTCGTTCGGCAACCTCAACAATCTGTCGGCCGGCTGGGGTTAAGCCAACAAAATGTTTCCCACTACGCTCAAAAATGGGGACGCCTAGCTCTTCTTCCAGTAGGCGGATTTGTTTGCTAACCCCGGGTTGCGAGGTAAAAAGCGCCTCCGCGGCCGCTGAGACATTCAACCCCTGACGGGTCACCTCGACGATGTAGCGCAGCTGGTTGAGTTTCATAGCAGGCCCTCGGGGAAAGTCAGACGGTAATTAAAATAATAATTAGCATGCCAGATTATTATATCCCGCCCAATAAAAAAGCCCCATCAGAACCTTGATGGGGCTTGCGGTTAGCGGCGTCTGGCGGTCAGTGGACCATCAGGCGCGGCACTCGTCCGCCTAGCGCTCCCCGGCAAAGGCCGAGAGAAGCTGCAACAGACTGAGGAATAAGTTGTAGATGCTCACGTACAGCGTAATGGTGGCCATGATGTAGTTGGTTTCACCACCGTTAATAATCTCACCGGTCTGATACAGGATCAGCGCGCTCATGAGCACCACGAACGCGGCACTTACGGCCAGGGACAAGGCTGGGATAGAAAACACAATCGCTGCGATTGAGCCGGCGAAAGCCACCAAAATACCGGCAAAGATAAAGCCTCGCATGAAGCTGAAATCTCGCTGACTGGTCAGCGCATAGGCGGAGAGGCCAAGGAACATCACGCCAGTGCCACCCAATGCCATCATCACCAGCTCGGCGCCATTGCTAAACGCGGTGAGATACAGGCTAAGAATGGGCCCTAGGGTGAATCCCATAAAACCGGTCAGTGCAAAGACACTCGCCAGTCCCCAGATGCTATTGCGCAATGAGGTGGTAAGAAACAACAGTCCAAAATAACCGCCCAACACCAGCAGCCAGTGCATGGGTGGCGCGTTCGTTGCCATGGCAACACCTGCCGTTGCGGCACTAAAAAGCAGTGTCATGGCAAGCAGTGCGTAGGTGTTACGCAGTACTTTGTTGGTGGCCAATACCGAGCCGCCGGTTGCGGTGCGGTTGGCAGTGACTGCGCGAAAATCTTGGGCCATCGTTGACTCCTCCGTGGATCCCATCAAATCAAACGTTAACATGCCATTAGATAGGGGCAATGTCACGTTGGTTCAATGGTATGAATACTTCGTGACAAAACCGCGATGCCGCTTGCAGAGATGGGGGAAAAGGCTTACTGTCCGCCACCCTGCATTCAAGAGACCCAACACCGTGAACATTGTCTGCCTTGATTTAGAGGGCGTACTCGTCCCGGAAATCTGGATTGATTTCGCCAAACTCACCGGGATTGATGCGCTCAAGGCCACTACCCGTGATATTGCCGATTATGACGAGTTAATGCGTATGCGGCTTGAGACGCTGGATGCACATGGCCTGGGTCTGCCCGACATCGAGCAGGTGATTAATGAGATGCGCCCCTTGCAAGGCGCCGCTGAGTTTTTGCGGGATTTGCGCGCCGATTATCAGTTGGTGATTCTCTCTGATACGTTTTATGAGTTTGCGCGCCCGCTGATGGCACAGCTCAACTGGCCAACGCTGTTTTGCCATACCTTGCAAACGGATGCCAACGGCAGGATTACCGACTATCGTCTGCGCATGGCGGACCACAAACGCGCCGCGGTGGAAGCCTTTCGTGATCTGAATTTCCATGTGGTGGCCGCCGGTGACTCCTACAACGACACCGCTATGCTTGGCGCTGCGCACCATGGCTTCCTCTTTAGTGCCCCGGATAATGTCGTCGCGGAGTTTCCGCAGTTTTCCGTGGCAACGGACTATCAGCGGCTGCGCGGATTAATTGACGCCGCATTTAGCGATCTATGACCGATACGGCAGTGCGTGTGGCCATTATTGCCGACACCCACGGTTTTCTAGACGCAAGGGTCGCCGAGCAGGTGTCAAATTGCCAGATTGCGGTGCATGCCGGAGATGTGGGTGGCACGGATATCCTTCTTGCCCTGCAGCCGAGTGAATCGGTCACTGCCATTCGTGGCAACAATGATGACGCGGATCATTGGTCGGAGACCGAGTTGGACGTCCTTGAAAAGTTGCCGCGAGAAACCGAGGTCGATTTGCCCGGCGGCAAGCTCAAGGTCGTCCATGGCGATGACGGCGGCACGCTCGCACAGCGACATCAGCGCTATCGGGCAAAATTCAGCGACTATCGGGGCATCGTTTATGGCCATAGCCACCGGCAGTTAGTGGATACCAGCGAAACGCCTTGGTTGCTCAACCCAGGCGCAGCAGGTCGCACCCGCACCTATGGTGGCCCCGGCTGCCTGATATTGACTTGCCGCGGTGACGATTGGCAGATCGAGCCGATGCGATTCCCGCCGCGCCATTACCGTCAAAACCGGCGACGCAAGGGGCCATCAACGCAGGAGGGCCCGGGGCAGTTGGATGACTGAATCCGCTGCTCGTCAGGCGCGTGAGGCCGTTTCCTTACGGCCGCAATTTTCAATGGACTTACCGGTCCTCGAGCATGCCGAGGCCATCAGCGATGCGGTGAGCCAACATCAAGTCGTGGTGATCTGCGGTGAGACCGGCTCGGGTAAAAGCACGCAATTACCCAAACTCATGCTCGCGCTTGGCCGTGGTGTTGACGGCATGATTGGGCATACCCAGCCGCGGCGAATTGCCGCCCGCAGCCTTGCCGCCCGAGTGGCCGAGGAATGCGCAACCAAGGTCGGTGAGGGGGTGGGCTATCGAGTGCGTTTTGGCGATCGCACCAGTCTGGGGACCCGAGTCAAGCTGCTTACCGATGGGATGCTGCTGGCAGAAACCCAGAGCGATCGTGATCTGGCGGCCTATGACACCCTGATTATTGATGAGGCGCATGAGCGCAGCCTCAACATTGATTTTCTGCTGGGTTATCTAAAAAGGCTACTGCCGCGGCGTCCGGATCTGCGCGTCATCATTACCTCGGCAACCATCGACCCCAAGCGCTTTTCCGAGCATTTCGACGATGCCCCCATTATTGAGGTCTCCGGTAGGACCTATCCGGTCGAGGTGCGATATCGCCCGTTGTTGGCGCAAAGCGATGATGAGCGCGAGGTGAGTCTGCGCCAGGGCGTGCTTAACGCCGTCGATGAGCTCGCTGGTCTGGGCCGCGGAGATGTGCTGGTCTTTCTCCCCGGTGAACGAGAGATTCGTCAATGCGCTGAGGCGCTGCGTAAACATCATCCGCCGCATACTGAAATCCTTCCGCTTTACGGCCGTCTTTCGGCCGCCGAACAACAGCGGGTGTTTGCGCCGCATCGGGGTCGGCGAATCGTTTTGGCAACGAATGTGGCAGAAACCTCATTAACCGTGCCGGGTATTCGCTATGTGGTCGACAGCGGCCTGGCCCGAATTAGCCGCTACAGCTACCGCACCAAAGTCCAACGCCTGCCGGTTGAGCCCATCGCCCAGTCCAGTGCCAATCAACGTGCAGGCCGATGCGGCCGAGAAGGCCCAGGGGTGTGTATTCGCCTCTACGCCGAAGAAGATTTCACGCAGCGTCCGTTATTTACTGAGCCCGAGATCCTGCGCACCAATCTCGCCTCAGTCATCTTGCAGATGAAAAATCTGCGCCTGGGAGCCATTGAACAATTTCCCTTTATTGAGCCGCCGGATTCGCGTTACGTGCGTGATGGGCTCAAGCTGCTGGATGAACTTGGTGCTTTGGATCGGCGGCAGCACCTGTCAAAGTTAGGCCGACAACTGGCGCGGTTGCCCATTGACCCGCGGCTTGCGCGCATTTTGCTCGCCGGTGAGCGTGAGAGCGCCCTGCGAGAGACGCTGATCCTTGCCGCGGCGCTGTCTATTCAGGACCCGCGTGAGCGTCCCATGGACCAGCGCGAAGCGGCCGATGCAGCGCATGCGCCTTGGCGCGATCGGCAATCCGATTTTGCTGGCCTGCTGCGCCTGTGGGAAGACTACCAAGAGCAGGCTCATCACCTAAGCCGGCGAAAACTACAGGCCTGGTGTCACAGCCATTTTCTCTCGCATGTGCGAATGCGGGAGTGGGTGGAGGTCCACGGTCAGCTGCATGGACTGATTCGCGGGATGAAACTTGTCGAGAATGACAAGCCGGCGGAGCGCATTGCTGTCCATCGTGCGCTTCTCAGTGGATTTCTATCGAACGTGGCGCGTAAGGACGAAGGCCAGGAGTTTGTCGGGCCACGAGGGCTCAAGCTCGCCATTCATCCGGGCTCGGGTGTGGCAAAGAAGCCGCCGCGTTGGATTGTTGCTGCTGAGCTTGTTGAGACCCGACGGGTGTTCGCCCGCACCGTGGGAGAGGTTCGTCCGGAGTGGATTGAGCCGCTTGCCCGGCATCTACTGAAATATCGCTTCCACAGCCCTTGGTGGGATGGCAAAGCGGGTAAGGTTTTTGGCCGCGAGGATGCCACGCTCTATGGACTGCCTGTGGTGGTTAATCGCAAGGTGGACTACGCCCGTGTCAAGCCGGCTGAATCCCGCGATGTGCTCATACGCGACGGTCTGCTTGGCGATCCGGGTGAGCAGCCACCGGATTTTCTTCGCGCTAATGCCAAGTTGATACGTGAGATCGAGACGTTGGAGGCCAAAACACGCCGACGCGATGTGCTGGTCGACGCCGAGGCGCTGTACGCGTTCTACAACGAAGCGCTACCAGAGGCCGTGGTCGATGGTGTTTCACTAAAGCGCTGGCTGGATCGAGGAGGAGACGATCGACCCTTGCGCTTGACTCGCGAGCAGCTGATGGCCCGCGGGGTCAGCGTTGGTCAGTCGGATTATCCCGACCATATTTTTGTCCATGGGCTGCGGCTGCCATTGCGCTACCACTTTGCACCGGGTGCTGATGATGATGGGGTGACCGTGCAGATCCCCATTGCGGCGCTCAATGCACTTACGCCTGAGCCATTTGAGTGGCTGGTGCCTGCTTTGCTCGAAGAAAAGGTTATTACGCTCATTCGCTCCCTTCCCAAGGGGCTGCGGCGTAATTTTGTGCCGGTTCCCGATTTTGCCCAGGCGGTGCTCGAGGCTTTGCCGGAGCGGGAGGGCTCGCTGGAGGATGCCGTGCGAGTGGAGCTGCGGCGGATGACCGGTGTGGATTTGCCCGCGGATATTTGGGACGAGGTGTCGGTGCCGACGCATCTGACCATGCGCTTTGCGGTGCTCAACGCCGCTGGGGCGGTCATTGCTGAAAGCCGCGATCTAACGGCGCTGCAGCGAGATTACGCCGAGGCCGCAGCGGCGGAGTTTGAGCAGGGGTCAAATAACGACTTTGAACGCAGCGGTGTCACTGACTGGGATTTTGGCGACCTGCCGGAGCAGGTGGCGTTTGAACAGGGCGGCGTCACATTGCAGGGCTATCCGGCCCTTTGCGCTGAATCGGATGGTTTAGCGTTGCGCCTGCTGGATGGTGCTGAGCGGGCTGCAGCCGCCCATCGCATCGGCGTGCGTGCACTTTTAATGAAGCGCTTTGCTCAGCAGGCTCGGCACCTGCGTCGCGGGCTGCCGCAACTCGATCGTCTGGCGATCGACTATCGCGAAGTGGATACCGCGGATGCCCTGAAGCGAGACTTTGCAGCTGCGGTGTTCGATCAGGTATTCCTTAGTGATCAGGTGCCTCGCACCCGTTATGAATGGCTTGCCTGTTGTGAACAGGGCAGATCGCAGATCATCGAGGCGGGTGAGCGGCTTCTTGAACGTGTCTCTGATATCCTTGCCCGCGATAAAAAAGTGCGGCGTGTGCTTAAAGGCAAGATTCCGCTGGGGCTGATGGAGAGTTACCAAGATCTACAGCATCAGCTAGAGGGGCTGATTCATCCCGGCTTTTTGTTAACGACGCCCGCCGATCGGCTTGGTGATCTACCGCGGTATCTCACCGCGATGGAGAAACGGGCCGAGCGTCTGGCGCGGGATCCCAGTCGTGATCAGGCAGGGCTTGCGGAGATTTTGCCACATCAACGCCGGCTCGATGAGGCACTGGCTCGTCACGCGCGCAAGGGTATCCGTGATCCGGCGCTTACCGAGGTGCGATGGCTGATTGAGGAGTATCGTGTCTCATGCTTTGCGCAAGAGCTCGGGACGCGTGAGCGAGTCTCGGAGAAGCGCTTGGCCCGCGCTTGGGAAGCTGTGCGATAGCAGCGATGACAATTCAGAGGATAGTTGTGCTCGATATCAATCCAATTGCCAATCAACTTGATGACCTGAGGGGGCGTACGGAATCCCTGAGGGGGTATCTTTGACCTCCCGGGTCAGCAGGAGCGTTTTGAAGAAGTCAGCCGCGAGCTTGAGCAGCCCGATGTTTGGAATGAGCCGGAGCGGGCCCAGGCGCTGAATCGCGAGCGTGCCGCCCTGGAAAAAGTCGTCGGAGGGCTGCAATCGCTGATTAGTGGGCTTGAGGATGCGGGTGAGCTGCTCGAGATGGCCCGCGAAGAGAATGACGAAGAAACGCTCAATGCCGTGGCCAGCGATCTGACCGACTACGAGCGCACCATTGAGGAACTTGAATTTCGCCGCATGTTCTCCGGCGAGATGGATCCGGCGAATTGCTTCGTCGATATTCAGGCTGGCTCTGGCGGTACTGAGGCGCAGGATTGGGCCGAAATGCTGCTGCGGATGTATTTGCGCTGGATTGAGGATAAGGGGTTCGCGGGCGAGCTGATTGAGGTCTCCGAGGGCGAACAGGCTGGTATTAAGTCGGCGACGATTCGCGTCGAGGGTGACCATGCCTTTGGCTGGCTGCGCACGGAAACCGGGGTCCATCGTCTCGTGCGTAAGTCGCCTTTCGATTCA
This sequence comes from Spiribacter sp., assembly GCA_965243155.1. Taxonomy (GTDB): domain Bacteria; phylum Pseudomonadota; class Gammaproteobacteria; order Nitrococcales; family Nitrococcaceae; genus Spiribacter. The sequence continues at coordinate 37,493 of CBDEUE010000012.1, forward strand.
GGCAATCGTCGGCACACCTCTTTTGCCTCGGTCTATGTCAGCCCCGAGCTGGATGAAGATGTCGAGATTGAAATCGATCCGTCGGATCTGCGAATTGATGTCTACCGGGCAAGTGGCGCGGGTGGCCAGCACGTCAACCGCACCGAGTCGGCTGTGCGAATCACGCATATGCCAACGGGTATTGTCGTGCAGTGCCAGAACGATCGCTCCCAGCATAAAAACAAGGCGACGGCGATGAAACAGTTGCGCGCCAAGCTCTACGAACGTGAGATGGAGGCGCAGCGTCAGCAGGCGGCTGCGCTTGAGGAGACCAAAGCCGATATCGGTTGGGGCAGTCAGATTCGGTCGTATGTGCTGGATCAAAGCCGGATTAAAGACCTGCGTACCGGGGTGGAAGTGGGCAATACACAAGCTGTGTTGGATGGCGATCTTGATCAGTTTATCGAAGCCAGTCTCAAGGCTGGGCTCTAGGGAACCAAAACAATGAGCGAACACGAAGAAGAACATCGGCTGATCGCCGACCGTCGCCGCAAACTTGAGGCTTGGCGCGAGACCGGTGAAGCATTCCCGAACAATTTCCGGCGCGAGGATATGGCAGGGGATTTGCAGCGACGCTGTGCCGAGATGGATGCCGATCGCCTTCAGGCCGAGGCGCTCACTGTTCGTGTGGCGGGTCGCATTGTGCTCAAGCGCGTGATGGGCAAAGCAAGCTTCGTCACTCTGCGTGACATGAGCGGCGATATTCAGCTCTTTCTGCGGCGCGATGACCTCCCCGAGGGTGTTTACGAGGCATTCAAGGGATTTGATGTCGGCGATATTGTTGGCGCGGCCGGGACGTTAATGCGCACACGCACCGGCGAGCTGACCGTTCATTGCGAAACCCTGCAGCTGCTCACCAAATCGCTGCGGCCGCTGCCTGAGAAATATCACGGGCTTGGCGATACCGAAGCGCGATATCGTCAGCGCTATCTCGATCTAATGACCAACCCCGATGCCCGCCATGTTTTCCATACGCGCAGTCGCATCGTGCGCTACATTCGGGACTTCTTTCATGATCGCGGTTTTCTTGAGGTTGAAACGCCGATGATGCAGCCCATCCCGGGTGGGGCGGCGGCGCGGCCTTTTGTGACGCATCACAACGCCCTAGAGCTTGATCTTTATCTGCGAGTGGCGCCCGAGCTTTACCTCAAGCGGCTTGTGGTCGGCGGCATTGAGCGGGTTTATGAAATCAATCGCAACTTCCGCAATGAGGGGGTCTCTACCCGGCACAACCCCGAGTTCACGATGCTCGAGTTTTATGAGGCCTATGCCGATTACAACGATGCCATGGACCTCACCGAGTCGCTTATGCGGGGGTTGGCGGAGGATGTCACGGGCAGCGAGCAAATCACCTGGCAGGGCGTAGCAATTGATCTAGGCAAGCCATTTGCCCGTCTCTCGGTGGCGGATGCGGTGCTGGCGCAAAACCCAATGCTCGAGGGCAAGTTGCGCGATCGCGAGGCGTTGCAGCAGCGTGCTGAAGCACTTGGTATCGAGGTCCAGCCGCAGTGGGGAGAGGGCAAATTGCTGCTGGAGATCTTTGAGAAAACGGCCGAGGGTGAGCTCGAGCAGCCCACGTTCGTCACCGATTATCCCACCGAGGTATCCCCGCTGGCACGGCCGCGGGATGACGACCCATCGATCACCGAACGCTTCGAGCTGATCATTGCCGGGCGTGAAATTGCCAATGGTTTCTCTGAGCTCAATGATGCCGAGGACCAGGCACGACGTTTTCGTCGTCAAGCCGAAGAAAAAGCCGCTGGTGATGAAGAGGCGATGCATTATGACGAGGACTATGTGCAGGCCTTGGAGTACGGCATGCCACCGGCCGTTGGCGAGGGCATTGGCATTGACCGGCTGGTCATGCTGCTCACTGATAGCGCTTCGATCAGGGATGTTTTGTTATTCCCCACCATGCGCCCGCGTGGCTAAGAGGGAATGACGGCCTTACTCGCCGGGTGGTGGATAGGGTAGGTCTAGCAACGCGAGCGGTTGGTCGTTAACAAGAAGTGTTCCGGCTTCTGCGGCATCGATACGCAAAACCGCTAACAGTTCGCTGCCGCCCTCGGGTGTGGCCGCCGCGCTAAGCACCGTGCCGGCCGTGCCACCGTTGGCGTCTTTGACGCTCTCGCCAACAACAGGTGGCGCGGCGTCGATCGCCGCGTGGTACATCCGCCGCTTGAGTTGCCCTAAGTAGTGCATTCTGGCCACGACCTCTTGGCCTGGATAGCAGCCTTTTTCATAGCTGATGCCGTTCAGTGGTTCCAAGTTGAGCATGGTCGGGATGATCGACTCTTGGATGGGCAAGGTAATCTCAGGCAGCCCTGCGCGGATATCGAGTAGTCGCCAGAATGGCGCATTACCGACACTGAGTGCCTGTTCGGCGCGAGCTTGAATAGCGGCAAGCTGCTCTGCCGGTGCAAGCAGCAGATAACGCAGCCGCTCGCCATGCGGCAGCGCGATAATATGTAAGTCGCCGGCCCGTGTTAGCTCGCCCGGCTCGGTAGGCAGCGAGCCTGCAATTTCTGTGAGCAAGACTTCTGCCGCAGGCCCGGCAAATCCGAGAAACCCTTCGCTGTCGCTGAGACGGGTCAATGCCACCTGAGCACGCAGTACGAACATTTGCAGTTTAGGCTGAACCGCCTCTAGGACTTCATTGTCGGTTACTAGGAGTAACCCCGTATCGCTAGGCAGGACCCGAAAAAGCGCGCGGGTGCGGCCTTTGGCGTTACACCATGCGGCAAGGCGGGTCTGGGTATCCCCTAGGTCCCGAACCGACTGGGTAAGTTGGTTCTGTAGAAAATCCACCGCGTCGGCACCAGCAACGTGGAGCACACCGAGTGCCGGCAGTGGGCATATGACCCCGCCTTCATCGGCGGCGATGGCGACAGATGACAGATCCAGTGTTTCCATAGGTAGAATGATGCCAGTTTGTGGTCTTTTAATGCACCCGGAGGTTTGAACATGTCTCCTGAATCGGACGAAAACAAACATCCTGAGCCGAGCCATGCGCAAGACACTGAGTCGACGCAGGATGTCGTATCAGATGCAGACAATGCCAAGGTCGACTGGCAGAACCCACGCACTTGGCCTAAGGAAGTCGGTGGCAGCCAGGGTCCGGAGCCTACTCGTTACGGTGACTGGGAAAGCAATGGCCGCTGCACGGATTTTTAGGCCCACGCCGTCATTGTTGCAACGCAGCGATCTTGCGTAAAACGCCCGGTCGGCGTATTTTATCGCAATAATTTCAAACAACACCGCGCCCGGAGAGAAAGCCGATGAGCTCGGACAATCGCCCACTGTCTCCCCATCTTCAGGTTTATCGCCTGCCCTTTACGGCTATTACCTCGATCAGTCATCGCATCTCGGGCGTCATGCTCTCTGCCGGTGCTCTCGTGTTGGTCTACTGGGTGTTCGCCGCGGCCGCTGGTCCGCAGGCGTACGCCACGGCAAGTGCGCTGTTGGGAAGCCTTCCGGTCCAGTTGCTGATGTTCATCTGGAGTTTTGTGCTCTTCTATCACCTCTGCAATGGCATTCGGCATTTGGTGTGGGATGCAGGCTACGGTTTTGATCTCAAGGCGGCGCAACGCGGTGGGCAAATTGTCATTGCTAGCGCAGCCGCGCTGACGATCATTGCCTGGCTGATTGCCCTAGTCTGAAGGAGACGGAAATGCAGTTTCGGACGCCGATTAAGCAAGCCCGCGGGCTTGGTGCTTCGCATCACGGGACCAGCCACTGGACGACTCAACGGCTCACCGCAATCGGCATGGTGCCGTTAATGCTGTGGCTGGTGATTGGCATTGCGAGTCACGCCGGTGCAGGTTACAGCGAAACAGTGGCTTGGATGGCGAGTCCGCTGAACGCCGTTTTGCTAATTCTGATGTTTGCAGTGCTTTTCTATCATGCCTCACTGGGGCTGCAGGTCGTCCTGGAAGACTACGTAAGTCATAAAGGGGCCCGCCTAGCGCTCATTATCGGCGTGCGGTTCCTCGCTCTGCTTTTGGCAACGACGGCTATTTTTGCCGTCCTCAAGATCGCATTCGGAGGCTGACTCGATGAGCAGCGATTACGAGATCATCGACCATACGTACGATGTGGTGGTCGTCGGTGCCGGCGGCGCCGGGTTGCGTGCAACCTTTGGCATGGCCGAAAAAGGCCTCAAAACCGCTTGTGTCACCAAAGTCTTCCCGACCCGCAGTCATACCGTCGCCGCTCAGGGTGGGGTTAGTGCTGCGCTGGGCAATATGGGCGAAGACGACTGGCGCTGGCACGCCTATGACACCATCAAAGGCTCGGATTGGCTCGGTGATCAGGACGCCATCGAGTACATGTGCCGCGAAGCGATACCGGCCATTATCGAGCTCGAGCATTACGGCGTGCCGTTTTCTCGGACCGAAGAAGGCAAAATTTATCAGCGCCCGTTCGGTGGCATGACCACGCACTTTGGCGAAGGGACGGCGCAGCGTACCTGTGCTGCCGCCGACCGGACCGGCCATGCCATTTTGCATACGCTCTACCAGCAGTCGCTGGCGCATCAGGCTGAGTTCTACATCGAATACTTTGCACTCGACCTGATTATGGAAGACGGTGCCTGCCGTGGCGTTATTGCCTTGGAGCTTGCCACCGGCAAGATTCACCGCTTCCGTGCTCATCTGGTGGTGCTGGCAACCGGCGGTTACGGTCGTGCTTGGTTCTCCTGCACCTCCGCGCATACCTGCACGGGTGATGGCGGCGGTATGGTGCTCCGCGCCGGCTTGCCGCTGCAGGACATGGAGTTCACTCAGTTCCATCCCACGGGTGTCTACGGCGCCGGCTGCTTAATCACTGAGGGCTCTCGGGGTGAGGGTGGGTATCTCACCAACTCCGAAGGTGAGCGTTTTATGGAGCGCTACGCGCCCAATGCTAAGGATCTCGCCTCGCGCGATGTTGTCTCGCGGTCCATGACCATCGAGATTCGCGAGGGACGCGGCGTTGGGCCCAAAGCCGATCATATCCATCTGCATTTGGAACATCTCGGCCCGGAAGTCATCAATCAGCGTCTGCCGGGCATTGCCGAGACCGCGCGTATCTTCGCCGGCGTGGATGTCACCAAAGAGCCGATACCGGTGCTGCCCACCGTGCACTACAACATGGGTGGTATTCCAACTAACTACCGCGCAGAGGTGGTTGCGCCGCGCGACGGTGATCCCGATGCGGTGGTTCCGGGTCTTATGGCCATTGGTGAGGCGGGTTGTATCTCGGTCCATGGCGCCAATCGCCTGGGCTCCAACTCGCTGCTTGATCTGGTGGTGTTTGGCCGGGCGGCGGCCATTCGGGCGGCCGAAATTGTTGCCGATACCGGCGAGCACAAGCCGCTGCCGGCGGATAGCGCCGATTATGCGCTCTCGCGCCTCGATCGCCTGCGCAACGCCAAGGGCGAGCACACCACGGCGACACTTCGTGACCAGATGCAGAATGCCATGCAAACCTATTCCGCGGTCTTCCGGACGGCCGAAACGCTGGAAGAGGGCAGCAAACTCATTCACGACATCTACGCGAAGTTCGCCGACGTCAATGTCTCCGATCGTTCGCTGGTGTGGAATACCGATCTCATCGAAACGCTCGAGCTGGAGAACCTGCTTGGCAATGCAGTCGTCAGCATGGACTCCGCGCTGAATCGCCAGGAAAGCCGGGGGGCTCATGCGCGCGAGGACTACAGCGAGCGTGATGATGACAAATGGATGAAGCACACGGTCTCCTGGATGCAGGACGACGGTGGTGTGCAGCTTGATTACCGCCCGGTGCATATGACAACGCTCACCGACGAGATGGAAGTCATCCCACCGAAGAAGCGCGTTTACTGACGCTAAGGAGAACCAGCCATGGCCCAGTTCGTCCTCCCTCCCAATTCGCGCATTCAGCCGGGTGAGCATCACCCGGCGCCCAGTGGCGTTCAGAACACGCGCATTTTCAAGGTTTATCGCTGGGAGCCCGACTCCGGTGAGAACCCTCGGCTCGATACTTATGAAGTCGATCTCGACACCTGCGGGCCGATGGTGCTGGATGCCTTAATTAAGATTAAGAACGAAATCGACCCGACGCTCACTTTCCGTCGGTCCTGTCGGGAAGGCATCTGCGGCTCCTGTGCAATGAATATCGACGGCCGTAATACGCTGGCCTGCACCAAAGCCATTGACGAAATTGAGGGCGATGTGCGTATCTATCCGTTGCCCTCCATGCGCGTGGTCAAGGATCTCGTCCCGGATATGACGCATTTCTATGCGCAGTACGCCTCGATTAGGCCCTGGATTCGCACGCAAACACCGCCGCCACCGGACCAGGAGCGCTTGCAGAGCCCAGAGGACCGAGAAGCATTAGACGGGCTCTATGAGTGCATTCTTTGTGCTTGCTGCCAGACCTCTTGCCCTAGCTACTGGTGGAATCCGGATCGCTATCTCGGCCCGGCCGTTCTGTTGCAGGCTTATCGTTGGATTGCCGATAGTCGTGACGAGGATACCGGCGGTCGTTTGGATGATCTTGACGATGCCTTCAAGCTCTACCGTTGTCATACCATCATGAACTGTGCCTCGGCTTGCCCGAAAGGTTTGAACCCGGCGAAGGCCATCGCAGAAATCAAACGTCTGATGGTGGCGCGTCAGTAAGTGGGTCGGCTGCACTGGCGCTGTCGACGCGGCACAACAGAGCTCGATCGGCTACTGACGCGGTTCGTAGACGCTCCGGAAGGCGGCTACGATAGCCTTGATGCAAAAGGTCGAGAGCATTTCGAGCAGTTGCTTGACTGTGAAGATGATTTGCTGATTGATTGGCTTCTCAACGGTGAGCGGCCCACGGAGGGTGCCCTTGTCGAGTTGGTCCGAGACATCCGCGCCGCTTCCGGCTTATCAGATCCAACCTAGCTTGAGTTTACGTGCGGCACTAATCGGTGTCCCGATACTCAGTCTCGTTACTGTCTTATCAGCGCCAACCCTGCCGGTATGGTTGCAGTTACTGCTCGCTGCTTTCACGTTGGGGGTGTGGCGCCAAGCTTGGCAGCATCATTGGCCGGGTGCGTCGCAATCCATTGCACATCTGCAGCAGGTGGGGCCGCGTGCCTGTATCTATTGGCAGTACAACGGTATCTGCGTGCGGGCCGAAGTCTCTGATGCGCTGGTGACATCGTTTTTAGTCATTATCGTGCTGACTGACACGCATCGGCGCAGAGTGCTTGTCTTGCCAGCCGATGCGATGCCTGCTGAAGCGCATCGTTGTCTGCGGCGCTGGATTTTAGTCTGTTAGAGCGATTGTCTGGTGTCTTCGCCGCCGCTAGCCTGCAACCTATGTTGAACTTCTGTCATTATCCTCGGTCAATCTTCTCGGACAGCGGGATGCTGTTCCGGGCACTGGGTTTGGAGGGATGATGAGTACCGCCAATGCGGATAAGGAGTTGGTGGAGCGTGTACAGGCTGGCGACAAGCAGGCATTCGATTTGCTGGTGCTCAAATACCAGCACAAGCTGGTCAAACTGGTCTCCCGCTATGTTCATGATCAAGCAGAGGCTATGGACGTGGCTCAAGAAGCCTTCATCAAAGCCTATCGCGCGCTGCCGCGTTTTCGCGGCGACAGCAGCTTTTACACTTGGCTTTACCGCATTGGCATTAACACGGCTAAAAACCACCTTGTCTCGCAGGGTAGGCGGCCACCCGATAGCGACATCGACGCGCAAGATGCCGAGCGCTATGACATTGAATCGCGGCTCAAAGACCACGAGTCTCCCGAGGCCCTTGCGCAGCGGGATCAGGTCCAGGAGACGGTGATGAGCGCCATTAACGAACTGCCCGAAGACCTGCGCACGGCGATTACGCTGCGGGAATTTGAGGGCTTGACCTACGATGAAATTGCCCAGGCGATGGACTGCCCGATTGGCACGGTGCGGTCGCGGATTTTCCGTGCCCGTGAAGCGATTGACCGGCGGTTGCGTCCGCTGTTGTCCGGTACCAACGGTTGAATATGATGCAAGACAATCTCAAAGAACAGCTCTCTGCCTCCATTGATGGCGAGCTCAGCAAAGACGAAGCCCGTTTTTTAAACCGCCGTTTGGCCACTGATCCGGAGAGCTTTGAGCAGTTGGCTCGCTACTATGATGTCGTGGCTGCCAGTCGTCAGGAATATGTTCCAGGGGCATCACAGATGGTGTCGCGAGTGTCCAAGGCACTGGATCAAGAGCCAGTTCATCAGCGTGAACCCGCAGGATGGCAACGCTGGCTCCAGCCCGTAGGTGGTGCGGCCATTGCTGCCAGTGTCGCTTTGGCGTTAGTGATGGCTTGGCCCATGCTCTCGGGTGTCCAGCAGCAACCAGCACCGGTCGTGGCGACTGCATCCAATGGCTTACAAGCGGGTGCCAGTCACTTTGCCCAACGGGACGAGCGCCTCCAACTTGCCAGCCAACCGACAACTATCCCTGACGCCAATATTCGCCAGCGCCTAAACCCTTATTTGGTCAACCACAGTGAGCACGCCTCTTTTGGGCAGCTGGGCGGCACACTCAAATATGCGCGCATCGTCAGCCATGACGTCGATCGTTGAGATTAAATCATTGGTTCGTTGGCTCAGTCTTCCCTGCCTGCTGCTCATTGCTGGTGTGGCATCGGCAGAAGCCGATAGAAGCGCTTCGCAGTGGATAGAGTGGGCAAGCGTTGCCCGCGACGAGCACAGTTATGTGGGTGAATTCATCTACCAACATGGTGATGACATCGAGACGATGCGAATCTGGCGGGTAGCTGATCCAAAGCAGGGCGCGCGAGAGCGTCTGCATTCGCTCTCTGGCGAGCCGCGCGAGATTCTTCGTGGTGGTGACTCGGTTACCTGCATCCTCCCCAACAGCGACTCAATGCTCATTGACGAGCGCCAGTTCCGGCGCTCGATCAGTGCTCGCATACCGGCCGATGCCGATCGGCTAGCCCCGCATTACGGCTTGCAAATTGTTGGTGAGGATCGGGTAGCTGGCCGTGCCGCCATGCACATTGCGCTCACGCCCCAAGATTCACTGCGCTACGGCTACGCCATTTGGATTGATCAGCAAACTGGGCTTTTGCTGCGTGCCGAGGTCATGACACCGTCTGGCGAAATGATTGAGCGGTTGATGATGCTCGATTTAGATCTGCGGGACGATATCGACGCCGCCGAACTTCAGCCAGTTTTGCCCGATGAAGGATTTGTTAGGGTGACTGCAGAAACGGCAGGTTCTGCTGCCAACCAGCAGGCTGCTCCCGACTGGCAGGTGATTAATCCGCCGGCCGGCTACCAACTGGCGATTGACAAGGTTCAACAGCTGCCAGGGCGGCCGCATGCGGTTCGTCACATGGTGTACTCTGACGGCTTGGCCACCGTATCCGTTTATGTTGAGCCGGCTGTGCAGGCAGACGCTATCGAAGGCCCCCTGCAAATGGGCGCCATGAACGCCTACGGAAGGGCGCTGGATGGACATCAAGCTATCGTGGTAGGCGAGGTGCCGGCTGCTGCCGTCGAGCAGATCGCTCAATCGCTTGCTAGGCAATCCGCGCGATAACCAACGGGACAACATTTATGAAACATCTGATGCGCTCCAACCGGCTAAGCGCCGTGACGCTGGCATTAACCCTGTTCTTGGTCGTTTTAGGCCTGGGTCAGGCATCGGCTCAGGGTTTGCCCGATTTCACGGAAATGGTGCGGGAAAATAGCCCTGCCGTGGTGAATATCAGCACCACGCAAGAGATCGAGGCACATCGCGGTGGTATGCCAGATATTCCCGGTATGCCCAGCCCCGATCAGTTGCCAGAAGGGCATCCGTTTCGCGATTTCATGGATCGATTTATGGATGAGGAGGGGCGGCCCACGCCGCGGTTCGACTCCCAATCCTTAGGATCCGGATTTATTATCTCCGAGGACGGTTACATTCTCACCAACCATCACGTGGTTGAGGGTGCCAGCGAGATTATCGTGCGGCTTAACGACCGGCGGCAGATGACCGCCGAGCTCATTGGCGAGGACGACCGCACGGATCTGGCGCTGCTTAAAGTGGACGCTGAAGACCTACCGACCGTGCGTACCGGCCGATCATCGGTTGTTGAGGCGGGTGAGTGGGTGCTCGCGATTGGCTCGCCCTTTGGCTTTGAGTACTCGGTGACTGCCGGCATTGTCAGTGCCAAGGGCCGTAACCTGCCCACAGAAAACTACGTTCCGTTTCTGCAGACCGATGTGGCCATCAATCCGGGTAACTCCGGGGGGCCATTGTTTAATCTCGATGGCGAAGTGATTGGGGTTAACTCCCATATTTATAGTCGCTCTGGCGGCTTTCAGGGTATTTCATTTGCCATCCCGATCGAGCTCGCTATGGACGTTGCCGATCAGCTGCGTGAGCGCGGAACCGTGAGCCGTGCTTGGTTAGGCGTGGTGATTCAGGATGTGACACGTGAATTGGCCGAGTCCTTTGGCATGGACCGTCCAGAGGGCGCACTGGTCGCACAAGTGCTGCCGGGCAGCCCCGCCGAAGCGGCAGGGCTTGAGCCAGGTGATGTCATTGTCGAGTTCAACGGCCGCGAAGTGGCTAACTCAGGCGCTCTGCCGCCAATTGTTGGCCGTACGCCCGTCGGGTCAACCGCCCCGGTGGTGGTGGTGCGTAACGGTCAGCTAGAGACCATTGACGTTGAGCTTGCCGAGTTGCCAGAAGATGCCATGGCCGGGCGTGGCGAGGGCCCACGCGGCCCCAATGGCGACTTTGAGGAGCTGGCGCTTTCGGTTGAACCGCTGGATGCCGAACAGCGCGAAGCACTGGGGCTTGATCCCGATACCCGCGGTGTTGTGGTCTCAGGGGTTGGCGCCGGGCCGGCTGCGGATGCGGGGCTTGCTCCTGGCGATGTCATTACCCGAGTCAACCGGGAGCCGGTGGAGTCGATCCGCCAGCTGCGCGAAATCCTCTCGGATATCGACTCCGGACGCAGCGTCCCGTTATTGGTCTTGCGGCAGCAGAATCAACGTTTTCTTGCCCTGCGCATACCCTGATCGGTATTGTACTGCGCCTACATGGATCAAATTAGAAATTTCTCGATAATTGCGCATATCGATCACGGCAAATCCACACTAGCGGACCGCCTGATTGAGCGGTCCGCTCACTACAACGCGAGGCAGGCCAACGCGCAGATGCTCGACTCGATGGACCTCGAGCGAGAACGCGGTATCACCATTAAGGCGCAGAGCGTCTCGCTGGATTACACCGCGGCCGACGGCCAGACTTATCAGCTCAACTTCATCGACACGCCTGGGCATGTCGACTTCTCTTACGAAGTCAGTCGTTCGCTTTATGCCTGCGACGGTGCCCTGTTATTGGTCGATGCCTCACAGGGTGTCGAGGCCCAGAGTGTGGCGAATTGTTACACCGCCGTTGAGCAAGGGCTGGAGGTCATTCCGGTTCTTAACAAGATCGATCTGCCCTCGGCCGAGCCAGATCAGGTGATCCAACAGATCGAGGAAATTATCGGCCTGGATGGGGCCGATGTCCTGCCGATTAGCGCCAAGACCGGATTGGGGATTGATGAGTTGCTAGAGGCAATCGTCCAGCGCATCCCGGCTCCACAGGGCGATGCAACCGGGCCGCTAAAAGCACTCATCATCGATTCCTGGTTCGATAATTATCTGGGCGTTGTCTGCTTGGTGCGGATTTTTGATGGTGAACTGAAAAAAGGCGATCGAATTAAAGTGATGTCCACCGGCCGTGAGTTTCAGGTGGACGACCTCGGTATCTTCACGCCACAACGGCTGTCTTTAGATGCGCTTACAGCCGGCAAAGTTGGGTTTGTCGTTGCCGGGATTAAAGATATTGATGGCGCCCCGGTGGGCGATACGCTGACGCATGCCAAAGCGCCAACCGAACAGCCGCTACCCGGCTTTAAGCGGGTGCAGCCTCGGGTGTTCGCCGGGGTGTTCCCGACCAGCGCTGATGATTATGAAGCCTTTCGCGATGCACTGGGTAAGCTCAGGTTGAATGACGCGGCGCTGCATTATGAGCCGGAAAACTCTGAGGCCCTGGGCTTTGGTTTCCGCTGCGGTTTCCTAGGCATGTTGCATATGGAGATTGTTCAGGAGCGGCTCGAGCGCGAATACGATCTGGATTTGATCACAACCGCGCCGACGGTGGTGCATGAGGTCATCGACAAGGATGGCCAGCCTCTGATGGTGCATAACCCCTCTGAGTTGCCCCCGGTTAATTCCATGGACGAAATCCGTGAGCCGATTATCCATGCGAGTATCCTGGTCCCGCAGACTTATGTGGGTGCGGTGATTAAGCTTTGCGAGGACAAGCGCGGTACACAGAAAGGCATGCAGTATGTGGGTAATCAGATTTCGCTTGAATATGAAATGCCCATGGGTGAAGTCGTCCTCGATTTCTTTGATCGACTGAAATCTGCCTCCCGCGGCTATGCGTCGTTTGATTATGAATTTCGCCGTTTTCAGGCTGAACGGCTGGTCAAGCTGGACATTTTGGTCAATGGCGATCGCGTGGATGCGCTCTCGGTCATCGTCCACCGCGATCAGGCAGAGTCACGCGGCCGCGAGTTGACTGAGAAGCTCAAAGAAATTATCCCGCGGCAGATGTTTGAAGTGGCCATTCAGGCTGCCGTGGGCTCGAAAGTCATTGCCCGCTCAACGGTCAAGGCATTGCGTAAAAACGTGACGGCAAAATGCTATGGTGGCGATATTACGCGCAAGAAAAAGCTGCTCGAGAAGCAGAAAGAGGGCAAACGGCGCATGAAACAAGTGGGCCGGGTAGAGATTCCGCAGGACGCCTTCCTTGCCGTGTTGCAGGTCGATCAAGGCAAATAACGGCAAAGGCCGAAAGAAAAAAATATGCTGGATTTTGAGCTGGTACTCGTATTGCTCACCGCCGTGAGCGGCGTGATCTGGATTTATGATCGTCTGCGGCGAAAAAGTCGCCCCGCTGGTGCCAAAGTCCCTTGGCTGGTTGATCTGGGACGGTCGCTGTTCCCGGTGATCCTGATTGTCCTGGTCATTCGCTCTTTTGTGGTGGAGCCGTTTCGTATTCCCTCGGGCTCGATGCTGCCTACCCTAGAGGCCGGTGATTTCATTCTAGTGAGTAAATTTGGCTACGGCCTGCGTCTGCCGGTGACCCATCAGTTGATCGCCCCGATTGGTGATCCAGAGCGTGGCGATGTGGCGGTTTTTCGCTATCCGGTCGACCCCGCTCAGGATTACATTAAACGGATTATCGGCATGCCGGGCGATACCATTGGGTATGTCAACAAACGATTGGTTATCAATGGGCAGACCGTGCCGGTTGAGTCGATGGGCGCTTGGATACAGGATGAGGATTTCACACGGTTTCGCGAGCGTCTTGCCGGGGACTGGCATGAGGCGATGGTCCACAGCCGAGCCTCGGCGCCCGATTTCAGCTTTACCGTGCCTGAGGGGCATTACTTTGTTATGGGCGATAACCGCGACCGGAGCAGTGATAGCCGATTTTGGGGGCCGGTACCGCGCGATCATTTAGTCGGGCGGGCATTTTTGATCTGGATGAGCTGGAATGGTGGCCCTAATTGGTCACGAATTGGTGATGTCATTCGATGAGTGATCCGGGCGAACTGGCAGGCCGTATTGGCTGGGCGTTCCGTGATCAGGCGCTTCTGCAACAGGCGGTCACCCATCGTAGTGCGGCGGGTCCCAATAATGAACGGTTGGAATTTCTTGGGGACGCCATACTTAATTTTGTGATCGCGGCCGAGATTTTCGACCGTCGTCCCGATCTGCGGGAAGGCGAGCTCAGCCGGTTACGGGCATCACTGGTGAACAAAAACGCGCTGGCGAAGATTGCTCGCGATATCGACCTGGGGGCGTTTATCGTTCTGGGGGGTGGTGAGCTTAAGACGGGGGGGCAACGGCGCGATTCCATCCTCGCTGATGCGCTAGAGGCGGTGATCGGTGCGGTTTACCTTGATGGCGGTTATGAGGCCGGGCAAGCGCTGATTCTACGGTTATACGCCGATCATTTATCTGACCTGCCCAACATGCAGGCGCAAAAGGATGCCAAGACCCGGCTGCAGGAATATTTGCAGGCCCGACAATGGGAGCTGCCGATCTACACGCTAGAAGAGACCACCGGCCGAGCGCATGCGCAGACGTTTCGTGTAACTGCGCGTTGTGTCCCGCTAGATCGTGTGGGTGAGGGTGCTGCCGGCAACCGCCGTCAGGCCGAACAGGCAGCCGCTGAGGATTTGCTCGCAAAGCTGCAGAACGGGGAGTGCGAGCATGACTGATACCGATAAGCCAACTGGATTTGTAGCCCTGGTTGGCCGGCCCAACGTGGGTAAATCGACACTGCTCAATGGGCTGCTGGGTCGCAAAGTCAGTATTGCGACCCGCAAGCCGCAAACCACCCGTCACCGCATCCTAGGTATCCACCACCGGGACGATGCGCAGATTATTTATGTGGATACCCCGGGACTGCATGAAGGCGGTCGCAGCGCCATGAATCGCTATCTCAATGAAGCCGCCGGTAGTGCCCTGGCGGATGTGGATGTCATTGGTTTTGTCACCGAAGCCGGGCGCTGGACTGAGGCCGATGAACGGGTTCTGCAGCGCTTGGAGACGGTGAATGCGCCCGTGGTGGCCATTTTGAACAAGGTTGATCGTATTCGCGATAAAAACCAGCTGCTACCAGCTATCGCGCAGATGAACGAGCGCCGTGCGTTTGCTGCGGTTGTGCCGGTCTCTGCCGCGAAGCGGGATAATTTTGAAGCCCTTGAGTCGGTACTCATCGAGCATCTGCCGCGGGGGCCAGCGCTATTCGGCGAAGACCAAATCACCGATCGCAGTGAGCGCTTCATGGCCGCCGAATTGGTGCGCGAGCCGCTGACCCTGATGCTGGGTGATGAACTACCCTATGCCAGTACCGTTGAAGTGGAAGCCTTTGAACAGGAAGGCAAGCTGCGTCGCATCTCCGCCATCATCTGGGTGGAACGGCCCGGTCAGCGCCGAATCGTGATTGGCGAGGGCGGTGAGCGCATTAAAGCGATTGGCTCGGCAGCGCGAAAAGAGATGGAACAGGTGTTCGGCGGCCGCGTGTATTTGCAGCTTTGGGTAAAAGTGCGTGAAGGCTGGTCGGACGATGCCCGGCTCCTGCAGTCGCTGGGCTATAGCAGTGATCAATGAATGCTGCCCATCGTCAGGCGCTGCTTGAGCCCGGATTTATTCTGCACACTCGCGCCTACCGCAATACGAGTCTGTTGCTTGAGGTGCTGACTCGCTCGCACGGGCGCATCGGGCTGGTTGCCCGCGGCGCCCGCTCGCAGCGCTCTCGGATTGCCGGGCTGCTGCAGCCATTCCAGCCACTAGCACTCTCTTGGCGGTTGCGTGGTGAGTTAGGTTCACTGCAGGCCGTGGAGTCCGCAGGCCGTCCGTTTGTCTTGCGTGGAAGACGGCTGGTTAGTGGTTTCTACGCCAACGAACTGCTGCTGCGCCTATTAGGCCGAGATGACCCGCATGCGGGGCTCTTTGAGCAGTACTTCACCTTGCTTGATGCGTTGGCGGGCGAGGTGGCCGAAGCCTCGGCCCTACGAGCATTTGAACGTGATCTGTTGGCGATGCTGGGTTATGGCTTGCCGCTCTCCCATGATGTCGATGACAACCCATTACGTCCGGAGCAATGGTATCGTTACGACCCCGCGATGGGTGCAACAGCCGTTGCCGGCAAGACGGCGACAGGACTCGTAGTTGCCGGCTCCACCCTCATCGGACTTGCTGAGAATCCGTTGAGTGAGGCGGTTGCGCGAGAGAGTCGAGGTTTAATGCGCGCGGCACTAAAGCCGCATCTGGGCGATCGGCCGCTGAAAAGCCGTGAGCTCTATAGCCGTTATCGGCGTTAAAGGAGGCAGCCGTCATGGCGCACCATCAAGGCAGTCTTGAGCCCCTGCTTGGCGTGAATGTCGATCATGTCGCCGGTCTGCGACAGGCCCGCGGCACACGTTACCCCGATCCCATTCACGCCGCGCATCTGGCGGAGCTCGCCGGCGCCGATGCGATCACTGTGCATTTGCGTGAAGATCGCCGGCATATAAACGACCGGGATGTTGAGCTGCTGGCGCAGACCATCCAGACGCGCATGAACCTAGAGATGGCAGTCACCGATGAGATGCTCGCTATCGCCAGCCGTATTCAGCCGGCGGATTGCTGTTTGGTCCCGGAGCGCCGCGAAGAGCTTACCACCGAGGGTGGGCTGGACGTGGCGGCAGACCCAGAACGACTGAAGGATGCTTGCAGCCAGCTGGCGCAGGCTGGCGTGCGAACCTCACTGTTTATCGACCCCGAGCCGGTGCAGATCGAAGCCGCCGCAGCGGCCGGTGCGCCTGTTATTGAGCTGCATACCGGGGCCTTTGCTGATGCCGAACACGATGCGGCCATTCACGCGGAGTTTCAGCGCATTCATGAGGCCGCTCGGCTGGCCCATTCGATGGGATTGCAGGTGAATGCCGGTCATGGGCTGAATTATCACAATGTTGGACCCATTGCCGCGCTTGGCGAGATTATTGAGCTCAATATCGGTCATGCCATTGTGGCAAGGGCAGTCTTTACTGGGTTTGAGGCCGCAGTGCGTGAGATGAAGCGGCTCATTCAGGAAGCGCGTACTTGAGTATCCTTGGCATCGGTAGCGATCTGGTTGAGATAGATCGTATTCGTCGGGTGTACCAGGCGCACGGCATGCGCTTTGCCGAGCGCCTTCTCGCTGACGTAGAGCTGGTGCAGCTGCGCGCAGCGGCAGATCCCGCGGCGTTGCTCGCTCGACGGTTTGCGGCTAAAGAGGCGGCGGCTAAGGCACTTGGCTGCGGTATTGGTGCCGAGGCCGGGTTCCGCGAGTTGGTGGTGGATCACAACGAGCTTGGCGCTCCGCAACTCAACTTCCTTGGCGGTGCCGAGCATCGTGCCGAACAGCTCGGTGTCCGCAGCCAACATCTGAGCATTAGCGATGAGCGTGCCTACGCGTTGGCTTTCGTCGTGCTTGAAGGGCAGCCTGCCTGACGGGGTCAGGCCGGGTCAGCGTTTTTTAGTACTTCTTCAAGCCATTGGGCATTAAGCCGGTCGCTTAGGCGGTTCTGCTGCTGTCGCGCCGAGAGATTCTGAAGATCAATCCAGGTTAGCGGTTGATCCTGCCCTGCGCAGGAGAACACCGGCCGAGTGCGCTCTCCAGTTTCCGGGTCGATCTGCCACTGCAGGCACTGGGCACAAACACCCTGCATCATGCACTGCATTGGACTGCCAACCGTGCCAAAGGCATCGCAGTCGGGTGCCACCATGGGTTTGAGTTCGCCTTTAACGGCCTCCTGAAAACCTTGTAGCAGGCCGGTGCCGCCCATCACCATGATGCGATCGACATCACCCAAGGGGATCCCGCCGCGGTCAGGGCCAATTTCACCGCTGCCATAGCGCTTGACGACATCGATCATGTCGGTGGCCTGCAAGCTGACGTCTTGCGGGCGTCTGGCCTCGATTAGATCCTCTCGGGCGGTACACCAGATGATTTGATCAGCGCCAGCCTCAAGCTCATCTTGATGGTCCACGTCTCCGGCACTGCCGAAGGCCGCGACGTAGAGCACTCGGTTGCCGGCGGCTCTTAATGCCGCCCCGATATCGAGCATCACTGCTGCACCCCAACGCCCAGCCACCACCATGATGGTTCTGCCCGATGGCATATCGGTTGGTGCGCCGGTGGGGCCCATCAATACCATGGGGTCCCCGGGCTTCAGCCGGCCAACTAGGCGGGGGCCGGCGCCCCACTGCAGCACCATGAGCCGGATGCAATCATCTTTGACGCCCGTGCCGGAGACGGTGATAAGCGGGATTTGCAGCCGTGTATTCTCGATGACCGGAGAGAGCGACTCAAAGGTCTGCAGTCGAAAGAACTGCCCGGCGCGAAAATTACGGGCCGCCATGGGCGCGCGCACCCAGAGCTCCACCATAGCGGGGTTATCGGTTTTCACCGACTCCACCCGAGCGGTGAAAAGATCATCCATCTGCTTGAGAAAGTCTGCATGCGGCAGATCGGTGCCGGGCGGCTCGTGTGACATGGCGGCCATGACATACGGGTAAGTGCGCATGCCCGAGGCAATTGCTTTGACTACACTGCCATGGAACGCCGGATGCGTATCGCCGATAAAGCTTACCCGCCGGCCACCTTCCTGATAGGAAGTGAATGGCCCGAACTGCCCCGTTTTGCAGTGTTCTGCCTCGGCAACCGGTTCGAGGCCCGCATTGGTCTCGTTGTGGGCAAGGAAATGGCTGCCATCAAGCGCTAGTGTCCCCGGATATTCTCGCTCATAGATGGTGTTCGGTACGGTGCCAGCGGCGATGAAGATGGCCTTGGCTGGTAGTCGACGCTCAACGCCGGTGGGTGCCCAGTGCCCGTCTTTTTGCTTTAGTTCGCGGCAGACTAGCGTTTTAACGTGATCATACTCATCCAGCTCGGCGGCTAGTGGCTCTAGGCCTTCTGCATAGAGCAGCCCCTCCTCGGTGGCCTTGATGACTTCCTCGTGATTACGTGTATAGGCCGGAGAGTCGACCATGCCCTTGCGATAGGCCACCGTGACGCCGCCCCATTGTCGCAATAACCCCGTGAAATCCGGGTCGCGATCTTCCCTGGCGGCGGCCTCGCGCTCGGCTCTCACCGCTTGGCCATGCTCGATAAACTCAGCGAGGGTAGCCTGATCCTCGGCGTTCATGCCGGCGGTTACCGCGTCTGTACCCAGGCGCTCGGAAAGCCGCTCGTAGCGGTTGAGGATTTTCTCTACCTGCTTGATGTAATAGGCCTGAACTTCGGTAGCGGTATCGATACCGGTGAGTCCGCCACCAACGACCACCGCCGGCAGTCTCACCTGCAGGCTGGCAAGGCTTGAGGCCTTGGCAGCGCCGGTGAGCTGCAGTGCCATCAGAAAATCCGATGCCTGTCGCATCCCGCGAGCCAGACTATTTTGCATGGGCACGACACGCGGCAGACCGGCGCCGGTGGCGTTGACCACATGGTCAAAGCCAAGCTCCCAGGCGTTATCTAGCGTGACGGTCCCGCCCAAGCGAACGCCGCCAAAGGCGCGGAAGTTATGCCGGCGGGCGAGTGTAAGGTAGATCAGTTTTAGGAAATTCTTATCCCAGCGCACGGTAATGCCGTATTCGGCAACGCCGCCGAAGCCAAGCAAAATGCGCTCATCTAGGTCTTCTTTTAGTGTCTCCCAGCGTTCAACGGGGGCATTGAGCAGCTCGGATGGCAGCGGCTCGATTTTTAGTCCATCGACCCCTACCACCGCCGTTCCGGTCATCGTTAGATAATGAGCGATGGTAAACCCGGCAGGCCCCATGCCGGCCACCAACACACGGCGACCGTTGTCTGGCTGCTGCAGATATTGCTCACGTCGCAGCGGATTCCAGCGGGTGAGCAGGTGATAGAGCTCAACGCCCCAGGTGAGGTCCAGCGTGTCGGTCAGTACCCGGGTCTCAATCTGCGGAATATTGACCGGATCCTGCTTCTGGTAAATACAGCCTTTCATGCAGTCGTTGCAGATGCGATGCCCGGTGGCTGGAATCATCGGGTTGTCCACCATTGCCATCGCCAGCGCGGCTAGGTTGTAGCCATCGCGCCGCAGCAAATGCATCTCCGAGATTTTCTCCTCCAGTGGACAGCCGGTTAACGTCACGCCGAGGGGATCTTTTTTGTAGCCAAGCTCGGGCTCGCCTTTTTTCTCCGGGAATCCCTTTGAGCAGAAATCGCCGCTGTGATCATGACAGTAGATGCAGTAATGCACCTCGCTGGCGATGTCCCGCGGCGTCATTCGCGCATCGGTTAAGGAGAAACCATCGCGGGCGCGCCATTGTGCGGGGTCTGCCTGCTCGCGGCTGACGCCATCGAGCTCAACCGTCTCGGTAGGCACCAGGTTGAAATGGTCAACCCGATCCGGCAGCCGGAAGCTGGCCCAGCCGGCGACATGGGCCTGCCCCTCTGGGGTAGTGCGCGCGAGTTTGCACCAGGCCGTCACGGCCTCGATAACTTCGGCATTAGCAGCTTCATCCTCAAGCAGCGCCATCGCAAATTCCGCAATGGCACGCTCTTCATCGCCATCGCCGACGTAGCCTAATCCCATGCGCAGTCCAGCGGTCAGCTCGGCAAAGGATGTCTCAATCGGCTTGCGGAATTTCTTCACCCGCTTTTGCACAAAGGCCTGCTTGAACTGCATGACAATGTCGTCAGCAAGGATGGCCTGCCGTTGTGCCGCAAGCTCGGCCTCAATCCCAAATAACTGCCCGAGAAAACCCTCAAGGTACGGCGCGATGGACAGCAATAAGTCGCTGTTCTCGGTGCCAGGTAAATCCTCGTCGCGCAGACGATACGCCTTGAGCCGTTCGGCTAGACTCGCGTCGATGTCGGTGAGCGTCTGGAGAAAAACTTCATCCAGTTTCTGAAGACCTTCTGGTTTATTAAGCTTATTAAAATCAATGTTATATCGGCTTAATGTGAGGTTTAGGTCTAAGTTCATAGGTCGCTTCTAGGCACCGGTGTGGTAAGGATAGAATGCATGATGCGCTGTTGGCTGATGGTCAACAAGCCAACGGTACTGCGGTTTTATTTAAGTCTCGGCATCGGGGAGGTCAATTCGCTCAATTTTCGCGCTCAACTCGCCATGATGCACCCGGGCCCTGATGTGCTCCCCAACTTGCAGGTGGCTGACATCGCGCAAGATTTCCCCAGTGCTTTCCGAATGCACGATCGCATAGCCACGATTGAGCGTTGCCAGCGGACTGACGGCATCCAGCGCCCGAGTCGCTGCTTTGAGTGCAGCGCGGCGACTGGCTAGTTGTTCGCGCATCTGTTGTGTCAGCCGTCGGGTCAGTTCACGGCGTTGGCTGTTCAGCGTTTGGATGCGTTGATCTGGCCGCACAGCGGTCAGCCGTTGTTGGAGGTTGGTTACAGTTTGAGATTGCTGTTGCAGGCGCTGGCTGATCGCATGAGCCAGGCGCTGCTGCAGCTCATCGAGGCGTTGCGTGCGCTCACGCATCTGGCGGCCGGGATGTTGAGATTGTAGTCGGCGGTTGAGTTGCGCCAAATGGCTTTGGCGCTGCGTGAAGAGCCGGCGCAGCCCGTCGTGCAGCCGTAATTGCTGAGCGGTAATATCGCGCGCCAGTGCCTCGCCATCGGGCGATAACCGTTCAGCAGCGGCGGAGGGTGTGGCAGCGCGCTCATCGGCTACAAGATCACAAATGGAAATATCTACCTCGTGGCCAACGGCGCTAACCACAGGCAGGGTTGAGCCGGCAACGGCACGGGCTACCGCCTCATCATTAAACGCCTGTAGATCTTCTAGTGAACCGCCACCGCGGGTTATCACCAGAACATCGACCTCGGCCCGCGCATTCGCGGTCTCGATGGCAGCCACAAGATCGCTCACAGCCCCTTCGCCCTGCACGCGTGTTGGGTAAATCAGCACGGCCAATGCCGGGAAGCGTCGTTTCAGAACGCTCAGGACATCACGAATGGCGGCACCGCTGGGTGAAGTTACCACCCCAATTCGCCGAGGCAGAGTCGGGAGGGCTTTTTTGCGCTCGGCGGCAAATAATCCCTCGGCTTGTAGTTTGTTTTTCAGCTGCTCGAAAGCCTGCTGTAGATCGCCATCACCCGCTGGCTCGAGATGCTCGGCAATGAGCTGGTACTCACCCCGCGGCGCATACAGCCCCACCCGTGCCTGCATGCGCACTCGGTCGCCATTGGCTGGCTGCATTCTCAGGCGCAGGGCACGGTTGCGAAAAAGCGCGCAGCGGACTTGAGCGGCGCTGTCTTTGAGGGTGAAGTAGAGGTGCCCCGACGCTGGCCGTGCCAGATTGGATATCTCGCCTTCCACCCAGATCTGCGTGTAGGCGGTCTCAAGCAGCCGGCCCACTTCGGCATTGAGCTGCGAGACAGAATAGATTTCTTGGTCGATTGCGGACGCCATGCCAAGAGACTAACAGCGTTTTTTTGATTGCTGCTGCTACCCACAGCCCCCTATAATGACCGGTTAATTCATCTGCGCCACTAAGGGGACGTCACCATGCAGATTGCTCAGGAAGCACTTACCTTTGATGACGTCCTTCTGCTGCCTGCCTACTCCGAGATCCTGCCAAGGGATGTTGACCTCAAAACCCGAGTCTCCCGTGAGATCACGCTCAACATTCCGCTGCTTTCAGCCGCGATGGATACGGTGACGGAGTCCCGGCTTGCCATTGCGCTGGCCGAGCAGGGCGGGCTTGGCATCGTGCACAAAAGCATGAGCATCGAAGAGCAGGCGCGCGAAGTGCGGCTGGTGAAGAAATTCGAAAGCGGTGTGATTAAAGAGCCGATCACCGTTGGGCCCGAGGCCAGTATCCGAGAAGTGCTCATGCTCATGGGTCAGCACGGGATCTCGGGTGTGCCAGTTGTTAGCGGCCAACAGTTGGTAGGCATTGTCACCAGTCGGGATCTGCGCTTTGAAACCCGTCTCGAGCTGCCAGTCACCGAAGCGATGACTCCGCAGGAGCGCCTGGTAACGGTGCAAGAGGGGGCTGAGCGTGACGAGATTCTCACGCTGCTTCATCGTCATCGCATCGAAAAACTGCTGGTCGTCAATGGTGACTTCCAGCTGCGTGGGATGATCACCGTCAAGGATATCCAGAAGGCGGAAGACTTCCCCAACGCCTGCAAGGACGAACAGGGGCGATTGCGGGTCGGCGCCGCGGTGTCAACGGGTGAGGGTACGGAGGAGCGCGTCGAGGCTCTGGTCGCCGCCGGTGTTGATCTGATCGTGGTGGATACCGCGCATGGTCACAGTCGCGGCGTGATCGACCGGGTGAGCTGGATAAAAAAGCACTTCGCCGATGTCCAGGTGGTTGGTGGCAATATTGCAACGGCTGATGCAGCAACAGCGCTTGCCGATGCCGGAGCCGACGCAGTGAAAGTGGGTATTGGCCCGGGTTCTATCTGCACTACGCGGGTGATCGCTGGAGTTGGCGTGCCGCAGATTAGCGCCATTGATAATGCGGTAACGGCGCTTAAAAAGCGCGATGTGCCGATTATTGCCGATGGCGGCATTCGCTACTCGGGGGATATGGCCAAAGCTATCGCCGCGGGTGCGCACTGCGTGATGATGGGCAGCATGTTTGCGGGCACTGAAGAGGCTCCGGGTGAGGTCGAGCTCTTCCAGGGGCGCAGTTACAAGTCTTACCGCGGCATGGGCTCGATTGGAGCGATGGCGCGCAGCCAAGGATCCTCTGACCGGTATTTCCAAGAGAACGCCGGTGATGTGGATAAATTGGTGCCGGAAGGCATAGAGGGGCGGGTCCCCTACAAAGGCGCGATGAGTGCGATTGTCCATCAGCTGCTCGGCGGACTGCGGGCCAGCATGGGTTACTGCGGCTGTGGGGATATCGAGACATTCCGTACCCGCGCGGCGTTTGCCCGCATCACAAATTCCGGGGTTCGCGAGGGTCATGTGCACGATGTGAGCATCACCAAAGAAGCCCCGAACTACCGCAGCGACTAATCGAATGACGCAGGACATCCACGCCGAGCGGATACTTATTCTCGACTTCGGCTCGCAATACACTCAGCTCATTGCGCGACGGGTGCGAGAGGCCGGCGTCTACTGCGAAATCCTCCCTTGGGATGTTGCCGATGAGCGCATTACCCAGTTTGCGCCCAAGGGCGTGATTCTCTCAGGCGGGCCGGAATCAGTTCATGCCGAAGCGGAGGCAACACCCCGTATTCCCGGTGTGGTGCTTGAGCTTGCCGTGCCGATACTGGGCATTTGTTATGGCATGCAGGCGCTTGCCCATCAGTTCGGTGGCGTTGTTGAAGCTTCTCAAAGCAAAGAGTTTGGCTATGCCGAGGTGCGCGCCCGCGGTCACTCGGTGCTATTGCGAGATATCGAAGACCGGACCAACGCCGAAGGCCATGGGTTGCTGGATGTATGGATGAGTCATGGCGATCGGGTGGCCGAGCTTCCACCGGGCTTTAAGGTCATTGCCAGTACCCCAAGTGCGCCCATTGCCGGCATTGGTGACGACGAGCGCGGGCTTTACGGCCTGCAGTTCCACCCGGAGGTCACGCATACCACGCAAGGCCAGCGGATTCTCCAGCGTTTTGTGCTTGAAATCTGCGGCTGTTCAGGCAGCTGGACGGCCGGCAACATCGTTGATGATCTAATCACCCGAGTGCGAGAACAGGTTGGCAGCGATAACGTGCTGCTTGGGCTATCGGGCGGTGTGGATTCATCGGTGGTGGCCGCCCTTTTGCACAAAGCCATTGGGGATCAGCTGACCTGCGTGTTTGTCGATAACGGGCTTTTGCGCCTCAACGAAGGCGATGAGGTCATGCAGACCTTCGCTCGCCACATGGGCATTCGAGTGATTCGAGTGGATGCCGAGGATCAGTTTCTCGACGCCTTGGCTGGTGAGGCCGACCCGGAGGCCAAGCGCAAGATCATTGGCCGGACCTTTATCGAAGTCTTCGATGACGAGGCCTCAAAGCTTGAGAACATCCAGTGGCTGGCCCAGGGCACGATCTATCCGGATGTGATTGAGTCGGCCGGTGCCAGTACCGGCAAAGCGCATGTCATTAAATCCCACCACAATGTCGGTGGCCTGCCCGAGCGCATGAATCTGAAACTACTCGAGCCGCTGCGAGAGCTGTTCAAAGATGAGGTCCGTCGCATTGGCCTTGAGCTTGGACTGCCGGCGGAGATGATCCATCGGCATCCGTTTCCGGGACCAGGACTTGGTGTTCGGATTCTTGGTGAAGTGCGTAAGCCCTTTGCTGATTGCCTGCGAAAGGCTGATGCCATTTTTATCGAAGCGCTGCGCGCTGCCGGCTGGTACGAGAAAACCAGTCAGGCTTTTGCCGTTTTCTTGCCGGTGAAATCCGTTGGCGTGACCGGTGATGGTCGGCGCTACGAATATGTGATCGCCCTGCGCGCCGTTGAGACGGTCGATTTTATGACGGCACGCTGGGCCCATCTGCCCTATGATTTTCTCGATGATGTCTCGCGCCGAATTATTAACGAAATCGAAGGCATTTCTCGCG
This sequence comes from Spiribacter sp., assembly GCA_965243155.1. Lineage (GTDB taxonomy): Bacteria > Pseudomonadota > Gammaproteobacteria > Nitrococcales > Nitrococcaceae > Spiribacter. The sequence goes on from CBDEUE010000012.1 coordinate 62,625, forward strand.
TTGTCTACGACATCTCAGGCAAGCCGCCTGCAACCATTGAGTGGGAATAGGTGACAGAGTTTGGTATCAGTCCCAATAATTAGGGATGTAAGTTTTCGTCGGTTAGTGCAGACTATAGGAATTGTCAGGTAACGCAATTCCGGTCAATGGATACGTTAATTATTGAAGATGATGCGTTTTTTCGTAGCGTACTCTCCAGTGCGATTCGCAAAAGCCGTATCAATTGCAACATCCACGAGGCTGCGACTGGCGCTGACGCGCTAGATTATTTAGCAGGATCGGAACTCGACCTTGGGGTGGTGCTCGTCGATCTGACGCTGCCCGATATGGACGGCACCGAAATTATTCGATCGGTTCGTCGCCAATATCCATCTGTTAGAATTCTTGTAGTCTCCGCCTCCGCGGACGAAGAACGCCTGCTTTTGGCTTTGCGCGAGGGCGCGATTGGGTATGTCGTCAAGGGTGATGCCCATATCACTATTGACCGGGCAATCGATCAGCTGATTGATGGGCTGTATCCCATCAGCCCGCAGTTAACCAGCTACTTGGTCAAGCGTGCCAGTGAAGGCCAGTCCTCTGCCGCTAAACTCAATATTGAAGAGAATGGCTGTCTCACCGCCCGAGAGCGCGAGTTGCTGGAGCAGTTTGCGGCGGGACATACCTATGCCAAAGCGGCTGAGATTATGGGGATTTCCGTGGCAACGGCTCAGACCCACGCTCGGAATCTGTATCGTAAGCTTGGGGTGCATTCCGGGCTTCAAGCTCTCTCAAAGGCGCGGGCACAGGGTTTGGTTTGACGCAATCGGCCAGTGATTGGGGCGAGCTTGGTTTTGATCCGGCGCTCCTTGATGCCCTGCCGATTCCTTTCATTATCGGCCGAAACGAATCGCAACTTAGGCTTGTCTATGTCAACAGACGCTTCACCGAGGCCTACGGCTACGCGATAGACGATATTCCAACTGTTTTTGCCTGGGCCGAGCAGGCCTGCCCCGATGCTGATTACCGCCGTGACTTGTTCGCACGCTGGGATCAGTCCGTACGTGCTGCCATTGAGGCTGGCGGTGAGGTGGCGCCGTTAGAGGCTGACATCCGCACCCGAGTGGGCGAACGCCGAACCGTGAAAATTGAAGCCACCGTCATTGGTTCCTGCACATTGACCTCCTTTGTTGATATTACGTCGGTAAGACAAGTGGAGGCTGCGCTACAGACTGCTGAGCGTTCGCTACAGCAGGTCGCTTTGGATGTCACGGAGAATATTCCGGTTGGCACCTACACGATGATCCAGCCGCCGGAAGGCGGTATGGCCCGTTTTAGCTTTATGAGTCCGCGCTTTCTCGAGCTCACGGGGCTTGACCGAGAGGCGGCGAAAGCAGACCCACTATCGGCTTTTGCCTGCGTGCACCCAGATGATTTGGAGGATTGGGTGGCGAAGAACGCGGAGACTTTCGAGAAGAAGGTTCCTTTCTTCGGTGAAACCCGGGTGATTAATAACGGTGAAGTGCGCTGGATTACCGCAGAGTCCAATCCACGTCAGTTACCCGACGGCTCAACTGTTTGGGAGGGGGTTCTGGCGGATATCACCGCACGCAAAAATGCTGAGGCCCAGCTGGTAGAGGCAAAACAGCGTGCCGAGCGTCTAGAGCGGGCCAAAAGTGAATTTCTGGCCAATATGAGTCATGAAATTCGCACGCCGATGAATGCGGTGCTGGGCATTGCTGAGCTGTTAGATGCGGAACCGCTGGGAGAAAGACAGCAAGAATTGGTCGGCCGTCTGCGAGACGCTGGAGAGCTTCTCGTTGCAATCATTAATGATGTGTTGGACCTATCTAAGATCGAAGCTGGCAAGCTGCCAATTCGAAAACGCTATTTTTCTATCCATGAACAGGTTCAAAAGATTATTGGACTTTATTTGCCGCTGGCTGAAGAAAAGTCGATCACACTCAGGTTGCGGACCTTGCCCTCCGCGATTCCTGATCCGCTTTTCGGTGATTTTCTGCGGCTTCAGCAAGTGATCGGCAATTTATTGAGTAACGCGATAAAGTTCACTGACCAAGGTGAAGTTCAGCTTGGCATCTCTATCCATAAAACGACGAGAAACGAAATCACACTCCGTTTTGAGGTTACTGATACCGGTATTGGTATGACCTTGGAGGAGCAGAGGCGACTATTTGATCCATTTGAACAGGCCAACCAGCGGAATGATGAAATTTCGGGTACGGGGCTTGGTCTTTCAATAAGCCACCGTTTGGTTGAACTCATGGGCGGATCGATTGCTGTTGAGAGTCATCCAGAAAAGGGTAGTCGATTTTGGTTCTTGCTCCCCTTTGGTCTTCCGAACACGGAGATGGTCGGTAAAGCCGTTGCGCCGCGCCCGTTAAACCATCCCGCAAACGCGCTTCAACGGCGCCGTGTGCTTGTCGTGGATGATGGTGAGCTCAACCGGTATGTCGCCGCGGAGTTTATAAAAGCGGCTGGCGGAGAATGCGTGACCGCGGATGGTGCGGAGGCTGCGCTGCACTGCCTGAAAAACGCCAGGCAGCCATTCCATGCCGTGCTTGTCGATATTCAGATGCCGGGTGTCGATGGATTCAACCTGAGCCAAATCATCAGACAAGATTTGGGGTTAGGGGGGCTGCCGATCATTGGCTTTACCGCCGCGGTTATCTCTGATCAGCGTCGTCCCGCGTTGGATGCAGAGATGGACGACATTCTGCTCAAGCCGTTTAGTCGCGCCGAGCTCATCGAATGCCTCGGCTTCTGGTGCAGCTTGGCGAATCTTGAGCCACAAGTACTTCAGCCGAACCAAATTGCTCCAACGCCAGGTATTAACCGTGACCATGCCGCCGCGACAATCGGCGATGATGCCGAGCAGTTCGAGGCGGTGATGAGAGTCTTTGCTAAAGAATTCTCTACAGCGGCAAATCGGTTGCGGGAAATGCTGGAACGCAACGATGTTGATGGGGCAATGCGGTTAGTTCACTCCATTCGGGGTGCTGCGGCTCAGGTTGGTGCATTAAGACTCTCAAGCCTTGCTCGGGCGCTGGAGCTCGCGATCAAGGATGGACGTGAAACTGAAGACTTGTTGCTATCCTTTGAATTTCAACTTCGGCGAGTGCTGCCCGATTGATTTGATGGTTCCTAAAACAAGGCTGAAATTCGACTAATGGCATTCAAGCCGCCACCCAATTTGCTGTCTCGTCCCCTGGTGGCTTTGGTTGCGATCGGGGCTGTCTCTCTCCATCTGGCTGCGGTTTGGTGGGTAATTCATCAGCCTGATCATTTGACGGCGAGCGTCCAGACACGCGAAATTCGGGTTGAGGTCCTGGCTAATCGTCAATTCGCTGTCCCCGCTGAAACGCCACAGCCAGTGACAAAGCCGGAACCGGAACCGACGCCACCCCTGGAATCCGATCCAGCACCGGAACCTGAATTACGGCGAGAACCCGGCGCCGAGGCCGAGTCTGTCCCCGAGCCCGAACGCCAGGTTGTCCCCGAGCCTGCGCCCATCCCCGAGTCAGATCTCGACCCCGAAGCTGCCCCCGAACCCGAGCCCGAACCTGAACCGGCCTCGGAGCTGCCAATTCAACCAGAGCCTCAGATGGCCGCTTCCGCACCACCGTCAGTTCCGATCACAGACGCCAACCATCAGGGAGAGGGTTTGAATAACCCCGTCCCACGGTATCCCCCCGCGGCTTATTTTGATCGTTTGCAGGGGACGGTTAAGCTGCGCGTTAGGGTGCTGCCAACCGGCAGGGTGGCTGACGTGATTGTGGAAGAATCAAGTGGTCATCGTCTTCTCGATAACTCTGCGCTTGAGACGCTGCAAGAATGGGAATTTATTCCCGCAGAGCAGGGCGGCAAAGCGATTGAACAGTGGGTGGAAATCCCCATTACCTTTCAACTGGTGGAAGACTAGAACGTGCTAGGGACTGACTTTGTTTTTGACCTAACCACCTATACGTTGGTGGCCATGTCGATACTGACCTGGACGATCGCGATAGCGAAGTTCATTCAGCTGCGCGTTGCTAGAACGAAAGTCCAGCGGTACGAGCGGTGGTTTAGTGAGCAATTGAATTGGCAGGATTTGCAGCAGGAGCCACGTCTCAGCCGGGGTGACGCGTCCTATCTCACCGACGGGTTGCTCGCAGTCTGTGCTGAATATGCACGCACTGGCCAAGAGCGCTATACATTTGAGCAGTTACAGACGATGCTCTCGCGCGATCTGCAGCGAAAAATTGGCTTGGTTGCCAGAGCCAGAGAGGGATGGCTCAACGCTTTGGCGAGTATTGGGTCAACGGCCCCGTTTTTGGGGCTTTTTGGAACGGTGTGGGGCATTATGCAGGCGCTGGTTGTCATCGGTGAGACAGGTGCTGCCAGTATTACCGCGGTCGCGGGTCCTATTGGCGGTGCCTTGATCACCACTGCCATTGGCATTGTCACCGCCATCCCAGCGGTGGTTTTTTTCAATCTGCTCAACCGTCTGGTGCGTCTGCATCTAGGGCAATTGGAGCATTTCTCAGAGCAACTGTTGCGGTTTGTACTGGATCATCGGCATCGATGGTCGGAGGTGGCTTGATGGATCATGGTGAGCCGGAGCACCGGCCGATTGCAGATATGAACGTCACACCCATGGTAGATGTGATGTTTGTGCTGCTGGTGCTGTTTCTGGTCTCCATGCCGCTGCTCATTCCCCAGACCATGGGCATTGATTTGCCGGACACTCAGGCCCTGGACAGTCAGATTCCAGAGGATTCCCCGCATCGCATTACCATTCATGCCGATGGCCGCACTGAGCTCAATGGCGAGTCAGTGACGCCGGATGTGTTAATGGGCCGTTTAGCAGAACTGGCCGAAACCCCAGAGGCACGCCTTTTGCTAGAGGCAGATAAAACGGTGCGCTATGAGCGTGTTGCGCAAATTATGGTCGATGCCCAGGCCTCAGGTATTACGCAAATTGGCTTTCTGACCGAAGCGAAGGCCAGCCAATCGATTGATGACTGATCCGTTCATGCAACGCGCCATTGCATTGGCGCGAAAGGCGGCTGAAGCCGGTGAAGTGCCGGTGGGGGCAGTCGTGGTAAAGGATGACCGCGTCATCGCCGAGGCGCACAACGCCCCCATTGCTCAACATGACCCCAGCGCCCACTCTGAAATCCTTGCTCTACGTGAGGCTGGCCGCCAGCTGGGTGCTTATCGGCTGCCCGAGACTACCGTTTACGTCACCCTCGAACCCTGCCCGATGTGCATTGGTGCGATGATTCACGCGCGGGTAGCGCGTGTGGTGTACGGAGCATCCGACCCAAAAACGGGCGCCTGCGGTGGTGCGCTCTCGCTGCATGAGCACGCTTCGCATAATCATCAGATTGAGGTGATCGGCGGCATTGAAGCACAGGCCTGTTCAGCGCTGTTGCGTGATTTCTTTCGCGCCCGACGCAGCGGTTGAGAAGCCCGCGATCGCGGCATACAGTGCCAGCAGACTGATAACGATAAGGACGGCTTTGAATGACTGCTCCTCGTATTCCCGATCAGATGGCCGCGGTGCTGCTGACCCGCCATGGCGGTCTTGATGCGCTTGAATTTCGGCAGGATGTCCCCGTGCCCAAGCCGGCTGCCGGTGAGGTGCTGCTTGAGGTGCACGCCTGCGGCATGAATAACACCGATGTTTGGGTGCGGGAGGGAGCGTATGGAAGCGATACCGACCCAAACGCTGTTTCCACTTGGCGCCGCGGTCGGTCAACGCTCACTTTCCCTCGCATTCAGGGTACCGACAGCGTTGGGGTGATTGTGGCGGTTGGTGATGGCGTGCCCGAGCAGCGTATCGGTGAGCGCGTTGTCGTGGACTTTAGTATCTACAATCGTGATGACGACAGTTTAGCCGATATCGATTACATCGGTCATGGCCGTGACGGCGGGTATGCCGAGTATCAATGCGTGCCGTCTGAGAACGCGCATGCAGTCGAGACCGAGCTCACCGATGCCGAGCTTGCCACCTTTTGCTGCGCGTATTTAACCGGTGAACACATGCTTGAGCGTGCGGCTGTGAAGGCTGGAGAACGGGTGCTGGTCACCGGGACCTCCGGCGGTGTCGGATCCGGCATTGTCCAGTTGTGTCGCGCTCGCGGTGCGATCCCCTATGCGGTAACGCGTGCGGATAAAACCGAGGCTCTGAAGGCGATTGGCGCCGAAGCGGTGATTGATCGGGCCAGTGAAGACTGGGTGAGTGCGGTTGAGACCGCAACCGGGGGAGCGCCGATTGATGTGGTGGCCGATCTGGTGGCCGGCCCGCATTTTAATGATCTGCTGCGCATTCTGCGCCCGGAGGGCCGCTATACCACCGCCGGTGCAATTGCCGGGGCGGTGGTCAACTTGGATCTGCGCACGATGTACCTCAAGCAGCTGCAGCTTCATGGCTCATCGCAGGGCCGGCGCAGTGACTTTGCTCGCCTGCTGGCGCATGCACTGGCTGGGCGCATTAAACCGCTGTTGGCTGGTACTTACCGTCTCTCGGATTTCCATCAGGCGCAGAGCGATTTCATGGCCAAGGATTTTGTCGGCAAGCTCGTGGTGGTGCCCGATCGGCATTGGCAGGCCGTTGGAGCGCCGTATGCCGGCCGCTGACGCAAAGGCCGAATTACATTGGCTTGACGTTGACGTGGGCGGAGACGTCCACCGAATTCTATTCACCGAATTGCCGATGGCCTCACGGCTTACGGTGCGTGAGCGCATGGAATGGCTGGCAGGTCCCGGCGATGGCCTCAGACAGCTGCTCATCGAGCCGCCCTACGGCGATCCAGCCTTTTGTGTGGATTGGATCACGCCCGCCCAGCATCCAGAAGCCGAGGCCGGCTTCGTGATTATGGAGTGTATGGGATACCCCTTCTTCTCGGGGTCTAACACCATGGCGACCGCAACCGGGCTGTTGGCCAGTGGGTATTTGCCAAGGCGCATCCATGATGGCGAGCAGCGCGTTGCATTAGAGGCTCCGGGTGGCCGGGTGGACGCGCATGTCACGCTGGCAGCAGGCGCTGTACAAAGCGTGGCGGTAGAGGGTGATGAGGCCTTTGTCCATCTGCCGGATGCGCGTGTCGAGGTGCCGGGTGTGGGGATTGTTGCCTATAACCTCGTCTGGAGCGGTGGGCACTATGTGATGGTGGATGCCGAGTCGCTGGGGCTCTCGCCAAAGGCCGCCGGCACCCCCGAAGGGCTTGCACTCGCGGCAAGCATTATCAATGCGATTCAGGCCGAGTTTACGCTCCAGCACCCGCGTCTTGGTGATGTCGGCCTGCCAAGGTTTTTGCATTGGATGTGGCCCGCGCTTGAGGATGATAGAGGGTGCTGGCATGGCATTGGCGGGACCTATGGCCATCCAGGGGTTCTCTGGCGCTGCCCAACGGGCACGGGAACGGCAGCGCGACTAGCGTTACTGGCACATCAGGGCAGGGCGTCTCAGGGAGCGCGGATCTGTAATACCAGCCCTGCGGGAACCATGTTTGAGGCAACGCTGAAAGAACATGGCCGCGTGGGGGACATGCCAAGCATTCATACGCGCGTCGTAGGCCACCCCCGGGTTCTTGGCGAGATGCGTTTGACGCTTAGTGCGGACAGCCCCGCCTGTCAGGGGCGTCAACTGGATTGGCTTTATGGGGCCTGAGTGGCACTAAGGCCGCTCGAGAATCCAGTCCGGTACAATGCCGGATTCGGCAATGGCCTGATCGATATCACTGCCGGCAAGTACCCCGGTATCCACCACCAGCGCGGTTTGAATGCCGGCGGCGAGTCCGCCGAGGATATCGGTGTGCAGCGTATCGCCAACCATTAGGGTGCGCGCCGGATTAAAGCGGTCACCGAGCTGTGCGATGGCCAGTTCAAAGATATTGTTAAACGGCTTGCCATAAAAGACCGGCTCAATGCCCGTTTGATCCGCAATGGAATGACCAAAATGCCCGGGCTCGGTTGAAAATCCATTCTCTTGGGGTGCCATTAAATCGGGGTTAGCCACCAATAGGGGTCTTGGGTGCGCGCGCAGACTCTCCACCAATTGCGCCTGGCGCTCTGTGTTCCAGGCTGAGGCGCCCACGAATAAGAATCCCTCGGCGCGCTCGTAGGCGGCAGGATCATCTTCAAGCCGGGTGAAGTCTAAATCGCCGAACTCTTCCGGGCCGAACACCTCACCCGCGGCCATGCCCCAGTGCCGCTTGGGCGCATCGGCAAGCCCCCGCAGCAGCGCTTTGCGACTGGTGATAATGTCTTCACTGGGAAAGTGGTAGCCCAGTCCCCCAAGGCGATTCACGATGGCGCTATGCGGGAACCCCGCGGCATTGGAGACCACCATTGCGCGCTTGCCTGCAGCTTGCAGTTGCGCAATCCGTTCAGGTGCCCCCGGCACCGCCGCCTGACCGATATTGAGCACCCCGAAGGCATCTAGCAGCAGTGTGTCAAAAGACTCACTGATCTCGCTAAGATTGCGGGCCGCCTGGCAGGCACCCTGTCGCGGGCTGGTGGGGAGACGATGGCGGATTGCCTGATAACGATCAAAACCCGAGGCTAGATGATCGCGTGGCGCATTTTTGCCGAGATCCATTCGCTGATTACAACCGTTGCCAAAATAAGAATCAGTATAACCGTGACCTGACCCCAGAACATTTTCCCGATGGCCTTCGTATGCGGTATCATTCGCCGCTCATGCGGAGAGGTGGCTGAGTGGTCGAAAGCGCCGCACTCGAAATGCGGTAGGTCTTAACGGGCCTCGGGGGTTCGAATCCCTCCCTCTCCGCCAGTTAACAAAGAAAGGGGCTTTGGCCCCTTTTTTGTTAACTGATGCCGTGTTGGGGTTCGAACCCCCGAGGCAAGCAAATGTGGGTTCGACCAATCAGCGGAAGCTGATTGGGACGCTGAGCGGGAGCGAAGCGCCCGGAGGGTGAGGCCCGGTAGGGCCGAATCAATCCCTCCCTCTCCGCCAGTTAACAAAGAAAGGGGCTTTGGCCCCTTTTTTGTTAACTGATGCCGTGTTGGGGTTCGAACCCCCGAGGCAAGCAAATGTGGGTTCGACCAATCAGCGGAAGCTGATTGGGACGCTGAGCGGGAGCGAAGCGCCCGGAGGGTGAGGCCCGGTAGGGCCGAATCAATCCCTCCCTCTCCGCCAGTTAAAAAAATAGGCTGGGATCGATAGCGAATCGTTTCGACAGCGCTTCAATATGTTTTTTGCTTAAAGCCCGTTTGCCGGATAGAACCCGGGACACCATTGATTTGGATCCAATCTCCGGTAAGTCTGCCATCCCAAGTTCATGCTGCTCCATGAGCACACGTAACATGGCCAGATCAGCCGGTTGATTCATCGCGCGCTTTTCAAAGGCTGCTACTTCTTTTTGTTTGTTTTCAAAGATCTCGATGGCGCGGCTGAGCATATCGATGATGGGATTCAATGGGTGATCCGGCAAATCTCCGGCTTCGATGAGAAAGTCCTCAATCAGCCCAAGCGCTTCTTCGTAATGTTGTTTGTCCGTGATTTGGAAATACGGAGCTGCAACCTCGGTGAAGCTGTGGCAAGCGTCTTTGAAAGCAACAGCAGTCATTTAAGTTCACCTCTGGCGTAGCGCGCACAAAGTTTCTCGTATTCCTTGTGCGTTACTATGTGTTTCACATACAGCCGGTTATGACTAAATTGAATGAAGGCAATCAGTCGAAGATGGTTGCCGGCTACGTCGAGCACCCACCATTTTTCCCGATATTTAAAGTTGTCTAGTGACGGGAGCAGCCTCCTCATTTCTTCCGGGCTACTGAACTTGCTCTTTCGAAGCACCCGATAGATATCTTCTAGGGCCTGTCGCTGATTTGGGTGCTTCCTGCTCGCATCGCTAAATGGTCGTTTTGATATAACGTGCATGCTAGCTCATTTGTTGACATATTGGCAACAAACTGTGGGCGTTGCCAGTTCATGAAGCAGTTGATGTAATCCATCACCAATAAACTGGATTATTGAACGCCTGAATACACTGCGCCGGGCCTTCTATCTGGCCGACTGGCTCGCTGGTCAGTGACTGCCCCAGCCAGCCCTCGGGCATGCTGAGCGCAAAGGGCGCCGGTATGTCTGATTCGCGAATTGGATGGAAACCGACTTTGCCGTAAAACCGAGGGTCGCCGTAGGTCAACACAATATCCACGCCGCGTTCGCGCAGCGTTGATAGTGCAGTTTGCAACAGCGACTGCCCGATTCCCTGGCCTTGTTTGTCTGTTGCCACCGCCATGGGGGCTAACAGCCAGACCGCGCGTCGATCACCATAATGCATCCGCGTGAAGATCACCGCAGCATCGATTTGGCCACTGTTCTCCGTGGTGAAAACTTGGTGTTCTTCCGCGGGCGTCTCAGTGAGGATCTGGCGAACAAGGCTGCCGATACTTTCACCCTCGGCATGGCCTTCCGCATCGCCGAAGGTGCGGGCAAAGAACGCTTCTTGGTCAGCCGCGCGGGAATGTGCTTCTTTCATAATGAACACCAGTGTTTGGCATCTTGGATGCTTAATATTAAAGCTCTCCTCTGGGGTAGTGTTTGAAAGCCATGATGCAGGTAAAAGCTCGTCGCCTTTTGATCAATCGGATCAACCACAATAGCCCGTATCGCAATTTGTTCTGACACTCGAGTAATTCGGCAGAGTGCATCCAATAACAAGTCGGTACCAAGTCCTTGACCGCGATGTTGCCGATCAACAGCGAGCTCTCCGATCCGTGCAACCGGAATGGGGTACTTGGGCAGTCCTTTTCGAAACTGTCCGGGCAGCGTGTCAAAGGTGATGTGGCTGGAGGTCAGCGTGTAATAACCCAAGACCGGATTGCGTTCACGTGCAGGTACTAGAACGAAGGCCTTTGCCAGTGCTTTGTGATCGTTTTGTCTTGCGAACTGCTCTAGATACTGGTTGAGGAATGGGTGCCCACAATCAAATTCGGAGCGCACATGCGTGGTTTGGATCGGTTCTATGATGTATCGAGGTGATTGATCACTCGGCATCGATTATACGTTCGTGTCGACGTTTTTGGGCCCGCTCCAGTGACTTGGGGAGTGGGCGCGGCGGTTGCTCCAGCAAAGCCAGGAACGCGTCTCGGTCTCGATCCGAGAGCTGCAATGGCTCAAGTTGAAGTTTGGTGCGCGCTACCTGTTCTTGAGCGGCTGCAATCAAAAAAGACGATAAATTCATGCCGCAAGCTTCCGCCGCCAGCACGAATTGTTCCTTGACGCATTCATCAATTCGAAAATCAATTCGGTCCTGTTTGGCCATCTTTCAATCTCACACACTTGGCTAACCCTTGTACCGTACGGATTTTGTCCACACAAAACAATGTTCTTCTGGAAAGAACATCCCGGTAGTTGGGCGAATGGTTCGCAAATAAAAAAGCCGGCGCAGGGCCGGCTTCTTTGGATGGGTCAACGCCGTCTATTAGTGCATAAACGCAAAGCGCAGCGCGAACAAAGCGGCGATGATCCACACGGCCACATGCACATCCTTGGCTTTGCCAGCCAGTGCTTTACCGAGCACATAGGTGATAAAGCCTAGCCCCATGCCATCGGCGATGGAGTAGGTGAGCGGCATGGCAATGGCGGTGACCACCGCAGGGGCGGTATCCGTAATGTCATCCCAGTCCAAATCGGCCAGGCCGCGGGCCATCATGCAGGCAACAAAAAGCAGTGCCGGAGCCGTGGCGTAAGCCGGGATGCCGCTGACCAGCGGCAGGAAGAACAGCGAGAGTAGGAACATCACACCAATGACAACGGCCGTCAGTCCAGTGCGGCCGCCCGCATTCACACCGGCAGCGCTCTCGATATAAGTGGTTGTCGTCGAGGTGCCCAGCGCCGCGCCACCGATGGAGGCAGTGGAGTCCGCCACCAACGCATTACGCAGACGGCCGAGTTTGCCGTCCTTATCCAAAAAGCCAGCCCGATGCGCCAGGCCAACCAGCGTCCCGCTACTGTCGAACAGGTCAATGAAAAGGAAGACGAGGACAACAGTAACCAAGCCCAGTTCGAGTGCGCCGGCGATATCCATTTGCAGGAAGGTCGGGCTTGGGTCCGGCGGCAGCGAGACCACGCCTTCGAACTGCGCAACACCAAACGGAATGCCGATAATGCTCACCGCCAGAATGCCAATCAGCACAGCGCCCGGCACCTTGTGATAGCTGAGCGCCACCATGATGACGAAACCCAGTGCAGCGAGCAGCGTTGGTAGCGCGGTGAGATCACCAAGGGTGACCAGCGTTGCCTGGCTGTCGACCACAATGCCGGCGTTCTTCAGAGCAATGATTGCAAGGAAAAAGCCAATACCGGCTGAGATCGCCATTTTTAGCGACATCGGAATGGCGTTGATAATCCACTCGCGAATTGGCAGCAGCGAGATAATTAAAAACAAAATACCCGAGACAAAAACCGCGCCCAGCGCAGTCTGCCAGGCAATACCCATGCCAAGGACAACGCCGTACGCAAAATAGGCATTTAGCCCCATGCCAGGTGCTAGACCAAACGGGTAATTGGCGTACAACCCCATAATCAGGCTGCCCAGTGCCGCCGCTAGACAGGTCGCAACGAAAACCGCGCCCCAGTCCATCCCGGCATCGGAGAGGATGCTCGGGTTGACCACCACGATATAGGCCATGGTGAGGAATGTGGTGAGACCGGCCAGTAATTCACGACGGAAGTCCGTGCCGTTCTCCGTTAGTTTAAATAAACGCTCCAGCATTTTTGATGCCCCCAAAAAGTACCAAGTGCTCAGTATAACGCTGCAGCGCAGTATGGGAATGTCTTTGTTTTGTCATCCAGCCTTCACGCAACGGTCATCCGTTCGGTCTACGTTCAGTTTTTGGTGTTTTGCTAACAAAGGACTAGCCCGATGAAACTAACCAATGCACTGGCTGCCGCTGCGTTTTTCGCCGGCGCAACTGCCGCCCAGGCGATGACGCCGATTATTGTCACGAATACCCAGGATGCCGGCCAAGGTTCATTGCGTGCCGCGCTTGCCGAAGCGTCCGAGGCCGAGCATGCCGCGCAGGTAGTGATTGCCGCCGAAGGCGATGTGGTGATTAACGAAAGCCTCGTCTACACCGGTGAAGCAGCGCTCGAGATCATCGGCAATGGTCACCGCATTCGCACACACGAGAATGTCGATATCTTGGTTAGCGCCAACGGCGGCAACCTGAGCGTGAGTGATCTGGCATTTGAAGGTCCGGGGCAGTTCAGCATTCTCAACCGTGGCGATCAAAGCGGCGAGACTGCCGGCAAAGGCATTTTTATTGATGTCCGTGACGACCAGCGCGGAGTGGTTGAGCTGATGCTCGAGAACGTCACCGTCAAAGGTGTTGCCAACCACGGCATTCACGTCTCTGACTGTGACCTTGCTGACGACTGTGGCGCCGGCGCTGGCGGTGGTGGTGAGGGCTCCCCAGCCTCAATCAGCGTCCAGCTGAATAACGTTAAGGTTGATGGCGTGGGTAACGGGAAATTTGATGCGGATGGTCTGCGCGTTGATGAGCGCGGCCAGGGCGACATTCATCTGCGCGCGTTTGCCTCTGAATTTGCCCGTGTGGGTGCGGACGGCCTTGAGCTGGATGAAGGCCAGGACGGCGACATTTTCTCAACGATCGTAACCACCGATTTCATCGACAACGGCGCCTACTGCGATCCGGCGATGCTGCAGGCGTTCATGCCGGCAGTGCCTGAGGCGGAGTTTGATGACGGCGAGCGTCAGCCGTCCGAAATTCCGCAGGCCGTCTCCGGTTCGCCGGATGATGGCTGCTTTGAGTACAACGTTGATACCTACGACTCCGGTTATGTGGAGGAGTATGAAATCGCCATTGATGTGGATGATGGCATTGATTTTGACGAAGCCGATAACGGCAATCTCAACCTCGTAATGGTGAATGCCGTGATTAGCGGTAACTATGATGAGGGCGTGGATATGGATGAGGCCGGTGCCGATGGCGGTAACCTTACCTACATCAATACGGTTGCCTACGGTAATGCCGATGACGGCTTCAAGATGTCGGAAGAAGACGCCGGCAGTGTGCATGGCACGATGGTCGGCTCAATCTCTCGCGACAACGGCGGTAAAGGCGCTGTTTTTGAAGAGGAGAACGGCGGCGATGTGCATGTTCGGGTCACGGACACGCATACCGCTAACAACGACGATAGCGATGATACCGGGCTTGAGATCGTCCAAGACGATGCTGGCTCGGGTGAGCTGATCGTTGAGAACAGCCGTATCGAAGACGGCATCGATGCCGAGGGTGTCGACGTTCGTTAACCCGTATCTGGTTAGTAGAGTGTCTGAAAGGCGGCCTGCGGGCCGCCTTTTTTGTGTCAGTGTCGATCTTGACCCTCTTCGCTAAAACCCCCATACTTCGCGCTCTTCACAAAGCGCCCGTAGCTCAACTGGATAGAGCACCTGACTACGGATCAGGAGGTTGGGGGTTCGAATCCTCCCGGGCGCGCCACCCAATCAAAAACCGGCTTTATGGCCGGTTTTTTATTGGATAAACGATGGTGAGGGTTCGAACCCCCAACAAACCAATACCGGGTTCGACCCGAGCGCGCAGCGCGAGAGCACGAGGCCCGGAGGGCCGAGCTAATCCTCCCGGGCGCGCCATCCAATAAGAAACCGGCTTTATGGCCGGTTTTTTATTGGATAAACGATGGTGAGGGTTCGAACCCTTCAACCGATTAACCACTCCGCCATTGCAATCCACAGCGGGATCGACAGAATCGCCACCGGTGTACCAAGCCCCGTGGACGTTCCAATGTAGGCAGACGGATTCGCCTCGGGCAGCGCTCCCCGCAGCGTCGGCGGACCAGAGATATCCGAGCTTGATGCCGCCATCACCGCCAGCAGCACAACGCCACCGAGAGAAAAGCCAGTTAAGGCGTGTGCGATTAATCCCGCGCCAAGTCCTACTAGGCCGTGTACCAGCGGAGCGATCAGGCCATAAAGCACGTAAACATGGGCAACGCCCCGCAGCTCCCGCAGCCGGCTCCAGGCCTCAAATCCCATCACGAGCATCAGGATCGACAGCAGGCCCCGGAAAAGCGGCTCATAAAAGCTTTCAAACACGCTGTCTGGCCGTGCAAGCAACCCCAACATGATGCCAAGCAAAAGCGCTGAGATCGCCGGGCTGCGAATGGTATCGAGCAGGATGTTCTTGACGAGTGCCCGTTCGGTATTGGCCTTGCGCTGCCCGGTATTCCCAAAAAGCCCAAGCCCCACGCCGCCGCCAACAGCCACGATATCTGGCTTATGGGTACTAGCGGCCTTGGCAGCTTTGCGCTCGTTATTCAGCCGGGCAAGGACAATCGCGGTCATTAACGCGGCCACATCCATAAATGGATAAAGTGCACCGATGTAGCCTTCGTAAGTGATCCCCTCGGCATCAAGCATTGCCATGCCGGCCGCCATTGTCGATGCGGATACGGCGCCAAATAATCCCACAGTCGCCATCCCATCCATTTGCGTCACGCCGGGGAGTTTCAGCATCGTAAAACGCCCCAGGAGAACAATGCTGATGCCCGCGAGCATCGCCAACACGCCCGGGACGGCTACAGCGACAAAATCGGCCTCGCGAATTGAAATCCCAGCCGAGAGCCCCACCTTGAGCAGCAACACCATGACGATCAGTTTGTAAACCGCATCGGGGACTTCCAGTCGGCTCGACATGGCAGCAAGCGCCATGCCGCCAAGCAGAAAGGCGAGGGTGGGTTTTTGTAGCGAATCGATCAGTGAACCGCCAAGGGTTGCGAGGATTTCCATAGTGCATCATCTCCAAGCTCTGCGTTGCGGGAGACAATGCCGACTGCTAATTGATAATTCAAATAGAAGTTATGGCAAAAAACGTTCTTATATACAGAACGATGAGGCAATGCACTTTGTGAAGCTAGCGGATTGACTGCCCAGTGCCGGCCCAGTCTTTAATGAACTGATCAAGTCCCTTGTCGGTTAGCGGATGCTGGACCAGTGCGCGGATGACGGCCGGCGGGATGGTGGCAACGTCTGCCCCAGCCAGCGCGGCTTCTTTGACGTGGTTGGCACTGCGAATGGACGCCGCCAGTATCTCGGTATCAAACCCGTAGTTGTCATAAATCATCCGAATTTCACGGATAAGCGCCATGCCATCTAAATTGATGTCATCGAGCCGGCCGATAAATGGCGAGATATAACTGGCACCCGCTTTCGCTGCGAGCAGCGCCTGATTGGCCGAGAAACACAGCGTGACGTTAGTATGAACACCCTCCGATCGTAGCGACCGACAGGCTTTGAGCCCCTCGAGTGTGAGCGGTAGCTTGACCGCCACATTGCCGGCGATGGCCGCCAGAATCCGACCCCTCTGTCATCATGCCATCGTAGTCTGTGGCCGCCACCTCAGCCGAGACGGGCCCGGTGACCATGCCGCAGATTTCCGCCACCACCTCTTTAAAATCACGCCCTGATTTGGCGATTAAAGAAGGATTCGTGGTTACCCCATCCAATAGGCCGTAATCGTTTAATTCACGGATGTCATCAGCGATGGCCGTATCGACAAAAAACTTCATGCAGTCAGCCTTATTGTCCCGGCCATGGCGGCCAACCCATGCTACGCCCACCCATCACATGTAAATGGATGTGCCAAACGGTCTGTCCGCCATCCACGCCACAGTTAAAGATGCTGCGGTAGCCATCCGAGGCAATGCCAAGCTCTTGGGCGATGTTCTTCGCGGTGAGATGCATATGCCCAATCAACTCGGCGTCTTCCGCTTCGATGTCGAGCATGCTGGTGATGTGCTTGCGCGGAATGACGAGGACATGGACTGGCGCCTGCGGGTGGATGTCACGAAAGGCGACAACCTTTTCATCCTCATAGACGATCTCGGCGTTCATCCGGCCGGCGGCGATTTCACAAAAAATGCATGGTTCCGTCATGGCCTTAAGCCTAAGGCCGTCTGTAGCCGCTAAGCAAGAGAAACCGTTATTCCGATGCGGTAACGCGCTCCCGTAATGCCAGCGCGAGTGTGCGAGCCGCCTCGGTGTCATTCATGGCGGCGGTCGGTAAATGCTCTGACTGTAGGAATTTGGCAGTCCAGTCATCGGCACCGGTGGCAAGCTCGGAGAATTCTCCCCACCAGAGCAATTGGTAATGTGAGTGGGTAATGGCGTTATGCCGTGGTATCAATGCAGGATCGATGCCGTGGACATCGACCTGCGTTAAAACCGGTTCAAGCTCGGCTTTGATGGCAATCAGTTCGGCACCGCGCAGTCCCCAGCGCTGGGGCTCCATGCGTCGCAGCCACTGAGAAATCTCTGGGACGTTGCGAAACCACTGCAGGCAGATTGAATCTGGCGTCTCGATCGATGCCGTGGCGCAGCCGATCATAAAGCGCCTTGGATCTCGGCGTTGAGTGAGCAGATCAACCTCTTTGAAGGGTTTGCCTTCCCAGGCATGCATAGCAATGTCCCATTGGGTTCGTGATAGACTGTGGCGCTTGTATGCAGCGAAGACTAACAGGACAGACATGGGTTCTGCAGAGCGCATTTATCGGGTGATTTTTCACAGCCAAGGCAAGATCTACGAGATCTACGCTCGCGGCGTGTCGGATGGCGGCATGCTGGGTTTCGTGGAGATCGAAGAGCTCACCTTTGGTGAGCGCACGCAAATGGTGGTGGATCCCGCTGAGGAGAAACTCAAAAGCGAGTTCTCGGGCGTAAAGCGTACCTATGTGCCCATGCATGCGATTGTCCGCATCGATGAAGTCGAGAAAGAAGGCCAGGCCAAGATCTCGGATTCCGAGGGTGGCAAGGTCACACCGTTTCCCATGCCGGTCTACGGCCCGGGGAAGGGCGGCGATTGAACCCCGATGGGCTGTCGATTAAGCTGCGCAGCAACTGGAGAGGTGTCCGAGCGGTCGAAGGAGCACGCCTGGAAAGCGTGTGTACGGTAACCCCGTACCGAGGGTTCGAATCCCTCTCTCTCCGCCATTCATAAAAACGTCCCCGCATGGGGCCTTTTTTATGAATGAAGCAGTGTCGGGGTTCGAACCCTCGGTATAAACAAACAATGGGTTCGACTAATTGCCTTGCCCTTTTTCTATCAATGAAACCGATCATCCCGCGCGTTATCATTGGTCCCGCCAATCGCTCTCATTGGTAAGGACAAATTCCAATATCGGCTGTGTCTGTTATAAATGCCCACAGTTCTCGAGGGTGATCCTCGGGCGGGTTTTGTAATCGCTGAAAAGCAAAGAGGGCTGACCGATGGCAGCAGTGGAAAAAGACGTAACCGGCAAATGCCCGGTGATGCATGGTGGGGCAACCACCGAGGGCAGTGACAACATGGAGTGGTGGCCGAACGCGCTCAACCTCGACATCCTCCATCAGCATGACACCAAACCAAGCCCCATGGGCCGCGATTTCAACTATCGCGAAGAGGTGAAAAAACTCGACTATGACGCGCTGTGGAATGACATGCGCGCACTGATGACCGAGTCCCAGTCCTGGTGGCCGGCCGACTGGGGTCATTATGGCGGTCTGATGATCCGCATGGCCTGGCACGCTGCCGGCTCATATCGTACGGCTGACGGCCGTGGTGGCGGCGGAACCGGCAACCAGCGCTTTGCACCGCTGAATTCCTGGCCGGATAACACCAACCTCGATAAAGCGCGGCGTCTGCTTTGGCCGCTGAAGAAAAAATACGGCAATCAGGTCAGCTGGGCTGATCTGATCATCCTGGCCGGTACGGTGGCTTACGAGTCGATGGGCCTGAAGGTATTCGGGTTTGGCTATGGCCGCTCGGACATTTGGCACCCAGAGAAAGACGTCTACTGGGGCTCCGAGAAAGAGTGGCTCGCTCCCAGTGAAGAGCGCTACGAGGATGTCGATAAGCCCGAGACCATGGAAAACCCGCTTGCCGCCGTGCAGATGGGCTTGATCTATGTGAATCCCGAGGGTGTTAACGGACAGCCGGATCCGCTCAAGACTGCGGAGCAGGTTCGTGTGACCTTTGCCCGTATGGCGATGAACGACGAAGAGACCGTCGCACTCACCGCCGGTGGCCACACCGTGGGTAAATGTCATGGCAATGGTGATGCCGAACTGCTGGGCCCTGACCCGGAAGCAGCGGATATCGCGGAGCAGGGTCTTGGCTGGAACAACCACACCAAGCGTGGCGTTGGCCGGGATACCGTCACCAGCGGTATCGAAGGCGCCTGGACCACTTATCCCACGCAGTGGGACAACGGTTATTTCCACCTGCTGCTCAACTATGACTGGGAGCTTAAGAAGAGCCCAGCGGGTGCTTGGCAGTGGGAGCCGGTCGATATTAAGGAAGAGGATCGCCCGGTTGATGTGGAAGATCCCTCAATTCGTCATAACCCAATCATGACCGATGCGGATATGGCTATGAAGATGGATCCGGCCTACCGCAAGATCTCCGAGCGGTTCTACAACGATCCGGCTTACTTTGATGAGGTCTTCGCTCGCGCCTGGTTCAAACTCACTCATCGTGACATGGGCCCGAAAGATCGCTACATCGGCCCGCATGTGCCGGACGAAGATCTGATCTGGATGGATCCCGTACCGGCCGGTAACAGTGACTATGACGTCGATGCGCTGAAAGCCAAGATTGCTGACAGCGGCCTTAGCACTAACGAAATGGTGGCAACGGCTTGGGATAGCGCCCGGACTTATCGCGGTTCAGATATGCGCGGCGGTGCTAACGGTGCCCGTATTCGTCTGGCTCCACAGAAAGACTGGGAAGGCAACGAGCCCCAGCGTTTGCAGAAAGTACTGAACGTGCTCGAGCCGCTGGCCAAAGAGGCCGGTGCGAGCCTTGCCGACACGATCGTGCTGGCCGGCAATGTGGGTGTGGAACAGGCCGCCAAGGCTGCCGGTTACAACATCACGGTGCCGTTTGCGCCAGGCCGAGGTGATGCTACGCAGGAGCAGACCGATGCCGAGTCTTTTGAGGTTCTGGAGCCGGTAGCTGATGGCTTCCGCAACTGGATGAAGAAAGACTATGTGGTCAGTGCCGAAGAGCTCATGCTCGATCACGCCCAACTTCTGGGACTGACTGGCCCTGAAATGACGGTGTTGGTTGGTGGTATGCGTGCCATGGGTACCAACCACGGTGGTACCAAGCACGGCGTGTTCACGGATCGTGAAGGGGCATTGACGACTGACTTTTTCGTCAACCTTTGCGACATGGGCAATACTTGGAAGCCCACGGGTAGCAACAGCTACGAAATCCGTGATCGCCAGACCGATGAGGTCAAGTGGACGGCGACGCGCGCCGATCTGGTCTTTGGCTCCAACTCTATCCTGCGTGCTTACGCTGAGGTGTATGCTCAGGATGATGGCGCTGAGAAGTTTGTCCATGACTTCGTTGATGCCTGGACCAAGGTGATGAACGCGGATCGCTTCGATCTCGAAGCCTAATCCGAGCGAATCACCCATTAAAAAACCCCGCGGGCTTTCAGCGCCGCGGGGTTTTTTTATGTCTGCGAAACGGCGTTCGCAGTGAATGTTCAGCGACTAGTAATTACCACGGACGCCATCTTCTGCGGCGCTAGTGGGCACCAATGCTTTGACTAGCTCTTTCATATTCAGAACGCCGACCTGCTGGCCGTCGCTGACAACGCGATAGGTGAGTGTTGTATCGCCTTCTGATTCGGCAATCACTGACTCCAGCGTGCTATTGGCATCGATATCACCGGCAACGCTTGCGCTAATCGACTCAGTCGTTGGTTGCATCACCGAGCGCACGCGCAGCACACGGGCCCGGTTGATGTCGCTAATGAAGTCAACAATATACGGGTCGTTCGGGTGCAGTAGAATATCCTGCGGCTCACCCTGCTGGACGATGTAACCGTCTTTAAGAATGACCAGGTGATCGGCTAGCTTCAGTGCCTCGTCCAGGTCATGGGTGATAAAGACAATGGTTTTGTGCAGCTCCTGCTGCAGTTCCAGCAGCAAATCCTGCATATCGGTGCGAATCAGCGGATCAAGCGCCGAGAAAGCCTCATCCATCAGCATGATGTCGGAGTTGGACGTCAGTGCCCGGGCAATGCCCACACGCTGCTGCATACCCCCTGAGAGCTGGTGCGGATGCTGGTTGTCGTTACCCTTAAGGCCCACTCGATCCAGCCATTTCGCACCCTCGGCAACGGACTCATCATGGTTTTCTCCGCGCACGATAAGCGGCATGGCCGCGTTCTCAACCACGGTCTTATGCGGCAGCAGGGCAAACTTCTGGAAGACCATCGACATCTTCTCGCGCCGCAGGCGGCGAAGCGCTTCCTCGTCATAGGCCAGCACATCTTCACCGTCCACCAGCACTGATCCGGCTGTGGGCTCAATCAGCCGGTTGAGATGCCGGATCAGTGTGGATTTGCCCGAACCGGACAGGCCCATAATGACGGTAATCTGCCCGGCGACGATATCGACGTTAATATCCTGCAGGCCTAGCACATGACCATGCTGGTCAAGCAGCTCGGCTTTGCCGACGCCAGCTTTGACCTGCTCTAGTGCCGAATCCGGATCATCGCCAAAGATCTTGTACAGATGCTGGATTGAGATCTTGATCTGGTTGCTCATGATTCTGATCTCGCTCCCTTACTGTTGCGCCGTGTTGACGCGGGCGAGGGCCGCCTTGGTCACACGGTCGAGAATGATGGCGAGCAGCACAATGCCAAGACCTGAGACCAGGCCAACGCCAAGCTCGAGGTTACGAATACCGCGCAGCACAAGCACCCCGAGTCCGGGTGCCGAGACCAGCGATGCAATCACCACCATGGCAAGACTCATCATGATCGTCTGGTTCACGCCCGCCATGATGTTTGGCAAGGCCAGCGGAATCTGCACGCGATAGAGCTTCTGCCGATCGGTCATACCAAACGCATCCGCCGCCTCAATCACGTCTTTATCGACCAACCGTATGCCGAGGTCAGTCAGCCTGATCACCGGCACGATGGCGTAGAGGATGATGGCAATACCATAGAGCTTGGGCTCGGTGACCGAGAACAAAAAGATCAGCGGTATCAGGTAAACAAAGGGCGGCAGTGTTTGCAGCATGTCCAACACGGGGATAACACCGCGTTGCAATCCGTCACTTCGCGACATGGCAATGCCAACCGGTACGCCCAACAGAACGCAAATAAACGAGCAGACAAAGATAATAGCCAGTGTCTGCATGGCGTAGTCGTAGTGATCAATAAACGCCAGGAACAGAATCATCGTCGCGACCATTCCAACTAGCCGCATGGATTTGGAAGCAAGAAAGACCACGGCTAATAGGGCCGGGATCATTAGAAACCAAGGGACGGTTTGGAAGATCGATAAGGCTCCGTCCAAGAACCAACTGAGTGGCTGTGTGATTGGATCGATAACCACCTTCAATGCGTCTTTAACACCAAGAAAGCCATTCTCCAGACCGTTAGTAAGGCCTCGGGTCTGGGCAATGGCCGGGCAAGCGTCATGGAGATTATCGAGAGATGGGAAAGGAAGTTCCCAAAGCGAGGGCTGTTCGTTAGAGCGTTGCGCTAACAACTCCTGCATCGTCATTGTTCCGCCGGTTTTCTCACCGCACCAGCCTCTCAGTCCAAGACTGTCAAAAATAAAGTCATAAGTCGCCATGGCTTGGCCTCTTTGCCTTTGAAAAAAGGCGCTGGTGAACTTCACCAGCGCCTTGGTATCGCATCTTCAGGAGAGCCGCTTAAAAGAGCCCTTCCAGATTAGCTTTGGCATCGTCATTCAGCCATTCCATCCAGATGTCCTGATGATTCTGGAGGAAGTAAACAACGGCCTCATCGATGGTCGCCTGATTCTCAGCATGCCAAGCGAGCATGCTGCTCATCACATCATTCGGGAAGCTAACGTTCTGGATAAGTTCGTAGGCGACCGGTTCACGCTCGGCGAAATCAGTCGTTACTACGTTAAAGACCTCTGCCGCAGGGAAGCTCGAGATGCCAACGTCCGGGCACTCAGGATCCTGGTTGCAGCGATGGACTTCTTCGTTATACGGGCCAATTTCAACATCGACCCAGTCGTACTGGCCGAGCTGAGAAGTCGGTCCGTACCAGTAGGTAAAATGGGGCTCACGGTTCTCGTAAGCGGCAACCATCGCGGCACCCATGGCCTCACCTGAGCCATGATAGAAAACCTCGAGGCCGTTACCTTCCATATCGAATGCTTCAGACAAGGATTCATTCACAAATTTGCAGCCCCAGCCGTCCGGGCAGCTGTGAAAGCGACCGCCAACTAGCTCGGGGTTAGCCATAATGCCTTCAGCGGTGGCCAGCTCGGGGTGCTCCTCGACGAGGTAGGACGGCACCAGCCAATGCTCGGTAGCACCGTCGGAAAAAGCGTCGGAAGCTTTTACGACACGCCCTTCATCCTCGAGCTTCGTGTAGCTGGGGGCTGAGTTAACCCAAAGTTCTGCGACAACGTCTGGCTCATTATTTTCGGCTACTGAAGCAATTGCTGTCGTCGTTGCCGATGGGACGAGCGTGACGTCACAGCCATAACCCTGCTCGAGCAGGAATTCCATGACACCGGCGTTAATGCCGCCAGACGTCCAGTCCATCTGTGCGATGGAAATTTCTCCACACTCAGCGTTGGCAGCCAAAGGTGCCATCGCGCCGGTGAGGGCTAATGCATATAAAGAATGCTTCTTCATGGTAATGCTCCGTTCTCTTTTCGCTTTCGTTAGCGGTTGATGGATGGCGGAGTTGCCCACCGAAAGTCATCTACGCAGGATTGCGCAGCGCTCGCTACGGTGTTCTTTAGGATTTGTAGGTCCGTGGATGGACCGGGCTTTGTTTGATCCTCAAGCGGGGAAGGGATACCAAAGCCTCCTTGTTCAAATGTGCTTTAACTATAGATCAACTTTTCTGATCTTCCAAATTTTGACTTAGATCAAACTTCCTAGTGGGCTGCCTCATCCACTAACCGCCGCCAGTTCTCAACCCGGGTGCCTTCCAAACGGCCATGGGCAATGGCTTCTGTCACCTTGCATCCAGGCTCGGACTGATGGCGGCAGTCCCGGAAACGACATTCCGCGGCCAGTGCAGCAATTTCCGGAAATCCGGCCGTGACCTGTCTTGGGCTTAGATGATCAAGCCGCAGGGTCCGAACGCCAGGGGAGTCAATTAATGCACCGCCATCCGGGCGGGTAAAAAGCGTTGTTTCAGTGGTGGTGTGCCGTCCTTGGCCACTTGCCTCGGAGATCGCGCCAATTCGCAGCTCAAGTGCGGGTATTAGGGCCTGCGTCAGGGATGATTTGCCCACCCCAGACTGCCCGACCAGGATCACGGTCTTCGCTTGCGTCAGGGCTTGTACCTGCGCCACTGAGGCCGGATCTTTGGCGCTGCCACGGTACATTGAAGTGCCCAGTTGGCGATAACGCGCCATTAACTCTTCAATCTCGGTTCCATTGCCCTCTGGCATGAGATCGGTCTTATTCAACCAGATAGCAAGGGGAATCCTGGCCGCCTCAGCGAGTACGAGGTAACGGTCGATGAGTAAGCTATCGGGGACAGGTTCGGGGGCGATGACCAGCAGCAGTAGATCGATATTCGCGGCCAGCGGCCGGGGATGACCGCGAAAGTCACCGCGCTCAATCACGTTCTGCCGGGGCTCAAGGTGCTCGATGACATGTCCGCTATCGTTTGCTTGCCATGCCACCCAATCACCACAGACAGGACGCTGGTTACGTTTGCTTCGTAGCTGGCAGCGGTGAATGGTATCGGCGGCATCCGCTACCAGACAGTGATCGCCCGTGCTCATCACCACACGCCCTTTGCGCAGATCCATTATTCAATACCGCCTGCAGTATCTGTGCTTTGATACACTGTGGTGCCTTCTATGGCATGCAATGGAGTGTCCGTATGGCTTACTCGGCCAGCAATCTGATTTGGATTGACCTTGAGATGACCGGGCTTGATGTGGATCGAGACCGTATCATCGAGATTGCCACGATTGTCACGGACTCCCAGCTCAACATCCTGGCGGAAGGACCGGTGCTGGCGATCCATCAGCCCGAGGATGCCCTCGCGGCCATGGATAATTGGAATCAAACTCAGCACGGTGGCTCGGGGCTGTTGCAGCGGGTGCGCGATAGTGACATTGACGAGGCTCGGGCTGAGCGCGAAACCATCGAGTTTTTGCAACAGTGGGTGCCTGCTGGCGTCTCGCCAATGTGTGGTAACAGCATCTGCCAGGACCGTCGGTTCCTGCATCGGTCAATGCCCCAGCTCATGCGCTATTTTCACTACCGTCATATCGATGTGAGTACGTTAAAAGAGCTTGCCCAGCGATGGCTTCCTGCGGTCGGCAATGGCATCAAAAAACAGTCCTCGCACCTCGCCCTAGACGATATTCGCGACTCGATTAACGAGCTGCGCTATTACCGGGCAAATTTTCTGTGCCCTCAAGCGCGTGGCTCTGAGCCCGTCACAACGGGGCAGTCCGGCTGATTGCCCCATTCTGACCACGACCCATCATAGCCGCGCACATCAGCATAGCCTAGGTAACGCAACACCACGTAAGTAAGTGCCGATCGGTGATGGGTCTGGCAGTGCGTAATGACCGTTTTCTCAGGCGTCACCCCCAACTGCGTATATAGCTCACGGAGTGCCTCACGAGGGAGCAGGCGCATCGCGTTGTCCTGATCAAAGTTGCGCGTCCACTCCAGATTGACGGCCCCCGGAATATGACCGCCACGCGCTGCTCGGACCACATCACCGCGATACTCCTCCGGCGAGCGTGCATCAAGAATGGTGGTCTGGGAGTTGTCCAAAGCGGTTAACACGTCGCTGCGAGTGGCAAGAACCTCAGGGTTTTTCAACGCTGCGGGGTAGGGTGTATTGCCGGGGTGCGGATTGCCCGGGCCTTGTTCCAGTGGCCGATGATCCGTCATCCACGCGGCAAGGCCGCCGTTGAGCAGAGAGGCTTTGTCATGCCCCA
The DNA here is from genome assembly GCA_965243155.1 of Spiribacter sp. Classification (GTDB taxonomy): domain Bacteria; phylum Pseudomonadota; class Gammaproteobacteria; order Nitrococcales; family Nitrococcaceae; genus Spiribacter. The sequence continues at coordinate 88,583 of CBDEUE010000012.1, forward strand.
GACAATGGAGCGTCCAAATCAGCCGTGATGCCTGCCCATTGCCGCTTGCATCGTAAGCGATGACCTGAGTCTCAGGGGTAATGCTTGCATCACCTAGGACATGGCTTAGGGTGGGCATATCCGGGAGTAGACCCCCGGCCGGTGGCTGGGCTCGATTGAGATCAGCATACTCAATACGGCTCGCCCCCGGTATATGAGCGCTGGCATAGACTTCGGCCTCTCCAACGAAAACCACCTGAATACCTGGTGTATCTAACCGATCAACCAGCTCATGCGTCTCAACGACCAGCGGCCATGGCTGCTCGCTCATCAGCGTCTCTCCTTGTTTTAGGCGACTTTGATTAGCTCGAGCCAGTGTCTAACGGGAATATCCGATGCCTCATCAAGATGCGTCAGACAGCCGATATTCGCGGTTGCGATCATCTCGGGCTTGCCCGTCGCCAGGTTCTCGAGCTTCTGCTGCCGGAGCTTATCACTGAGTTCGGGTTGAAGGACGGAGTAGGTCCCCGCAGAACCGCAGCAGATATGGGAATCCGGCACCGGTGTCAGCTCAAAGCCAATGCGGGCGAGCAGGGCATCCACTCGGCCGCCGAGTTTTTGCGCATGTTGCAGCGTACACGGTGTCTGAAAGGCGATTCGCCGCGGGGCATCATCCGCTGGCGCTAGTTGATCGGCGTTGGACTCTAAAAGCTCGATGGGATCAACGGCAAGCTCAGTCACCCGTGCGGCTTTCTGCGCGTAAGCGGCATCGTCTGCCAGCAGATGGCCGTAGTCCTTCACCTGGGCGCCACAGCCACTGGCATTGACGACAATCGCCTCGGCACCGGCCTCAATGGCCGGCCACCAAGCATCAATATTGGCTTTGATGCGCGCTTTGGCGGCGTCGGGCGCTCCCAGATGCTGGTCAATCGCCCCACAGCAGCTAACTTCGGGTATACGCTGAATACCAATACCCAGTGCATCCAGAATCTGCGCTGTCTGCGGGTTGATGGGGGGCTCCAGGGCAGGCTGTACGCAGCCCTCTAGCATCAGCACAAATCTAGAATGTGTCTGGCTTTCAGGCCAGGCTGGCGCGGCGCGTTTGGGACGGATTTTTTTCTTCAGCACACCCGGGACGACGGGACGTGCGATTCGCCCCATGGTGAGCAGAGCCGAGAACAACTGTGGTCTAGGCAGGACTGCACGCAGTGCGCCGCGCAGAAGCTTCGGCATACCGGTTCTTGGTACCTGCTGCTCGACAATTTCCCGGCCAAGATCCACCAGACGCCCATACTCTACGCCTGATGGGCAGGTCGTCTCGCAGGCCCGACAGGTTAGGCAACGGTCTAAATGCAGCTGAATACTGTCGGTTGGGGTCTCGCCCTCTAGCACCTGCTTAATTTGATAGATCCGTCCGCGTGGGCTGTCGAGCTCGTCACCGAGTAGACGATAGGTTGGGCAGTTAGCCAGACAAAACCCGCAGTGTGTGCACTTGCGAAGGATGGCATCGGCTTCACGGCCAGCTTCAGTGTCTTTAATAAAATCAGCAAGATGCGTTTGCATAATCAGCGCGCCTCAAGTCCGGGGTATAAACGCCCGGGGTTGAAGATGCCTTTGGGGTCGAAAGCGTTTTTCAGCGAACGATGTAGTCGGGTCTGTACGGCATCGAGCGGTTGGAAGACGCCGTCGGGCACGGCCGATACGCCGTAGAATCCAGTCATACTGCCACCAACGGCTTGCGCGGCTCCGCGCAGTGAATCGGCGGCTTGATGGCTGCGCAGCCATACCTGCTGACCCGACCATTCAATGAGTTTTTCCTCGCTGCCAAAAACGGCCTCAATATCAACATTAGGCGGCAGGGAAGCTCGCCATATCGGTGTCTCGTGATCTGCGAAAAACGGATGCGTATGATCGCGGACGCCGATCCATAAGGTTTCTGCGCGCTCGGGGGGTACTTGCTCGCCCGGGAGCGTGGTCTTGGCGTCGGCAACCGCGGATTCGGTGCCAGAGAAACGCGCGTAAAAAGCCTCCCCGTCGTGGAGGGTGGCGCTGAGCGGGCGACCGCCTCTCAGCCATCTTTCCGTGGTGCGATGACATTCACTCAGCGGCAGGTCAAAACGCATCGTGGCGTGAGCGATGGGGGCAGGTAGTACCTTTAACGAGACTTCAAGGATGACCCCCAGTGTACCGAGGGCGCCCACGTTAAGCCGCGAGACATCGTAACCGGCGACGTTTTTCATCACTTCGCCGCCAAAGCGCATAACTTCACCATTGCCGCTTAGCAGTTTGATCCCAAGAACCATGTCCCGGACGGACCCGGCATAGGGCCGGCTTGGGCCGGAGAGCCCTGCGGCAATCACGCCACCAATCGTGCTTTGCTCACCAAGCTGCGGTGGATCAAAGGCAAGCGCTTGCCCCTCTGCAGCCAGAGCGGATTTGATCTGCGCAAGCGGCGTGCCAGCACACGCGGTAAGCACCAGCTCGGTGGGTTCGTAGTTGACGATGCCCGTGTGCTGGGTCAATGACAGCGGCTGGCCCTGGGTTGGGTTGCCCAAAAATGCTTTGGTGTCTCCCCCCACAATCCTAAGGGCGGTGCCGGACTCTGCGGCGGCCTTTACCTGCGCCTGCAACGCCTCGGTTTGATCGGCTGCGGCCATTACAGACGCTCCAGCTCGGGATGAGGCAACTCACCATTGTGGACATGGAGTCGGCCGAATTCGGCGCAGCGGTTGAGCGTGGGGATGGCTTTGCCTGGATTGAGCAGGCCCGCTGGGTCGAAGGCGGCTTTTACCGCGTGGAACTGTTCGATCTCCGCGCTGGCAAACTGCACACACATCTCATTGATCTTCTCAACGCCCACGCCATGCTCACCGGTCACGGTGCCGCCCACCTCAACGCAAAGCTGCAGGATTTGGCTGCCCAGTGTCTCGGCGGCCTCAAGCTGACCGGGCTGATTACCATCAAACAGAATCAGCGGATGCAGATTGCCGTCCCCGGCGTGGAAGACATTCACGGTCTCTAAACCCTGTTCGGCGCTCAGCTCGCTAATACGGCGTAATACGTAAGCCAGCTGCTTGCGAGGAATAGTGCCGTCCATGCAGTAGTAATCGGGCGAGATTCTGCCCACCGCTGGAAAGGCGGCTTTGCGCCCGGCCCAGAATCGCGCCTTCTCTTCATCATTCGCTGCCACCTGGATGCGGGTCGCGCCATGTTCAGTCATACAGGCCTTCACCGCCTGCATCTGATCCGCCACCTCGGTTTCGCTGCCGTCGAGCTCACAGATCAGAATGGCCGCGGCGTCGGTGTCGTAGCCGGCTTTCACAAAGTCTTCAGCAGCCTGGATGGCCGCGCCATCCATCATCTCAAGCCCGCCGGGGATAATGCCGCCAGCGATAATTCCAGCCACCGCGTGCCCGCCGGATTCAACATCGGCAAACGACGCCATCAGGACCTGTTTGGTTAACGGATTGGGCAGGAGCTTGACGGTGACCTCTACGATGACACCGAGCATGCCTTCGGACCCATGCATCAATGCCAGCAGGTCGTAGCCGGGGGTATCCAGCGCCTCTGACCCAATGGTCGTGCGCTCACCCTCGATGGTGATCACTTCAACGGCAAGCACGTTGTGCACGGTCAGCCCGTATTTTAGGCAATGCACGCCACCAGCGTTTTCACCCACGTTGCCGCCAATGGAGCAGGCAATCTGCGAGGAGGGGTCGGGTGCGTAGTAAAGCCCGTAGGGTGCAGCCGCCTCGCTAATGGCAAGATTGCGCACGCCCGGCTCAACGCGGGCAATCCGCCGTTCAGCGTCAATTTCGCGGATGCGATTGAATTTACCCATGGCCAGCAAGAGGCCTTGAGGATGGGGAAGTGAACCCCCTGAGAGGCTGGTGCCTGACCCGCGAGTGACAACCGGTACGCCGGCCTCATGGCAGAGTTTGAGTACCGTTTGGACTTGTTCGATGGTCTCGGGAACGGCAACTAACAGCGGGAGTTGTTTGTAGGCAGAGAGCCCGTCGCACTCATAGGCGCGGCGGCCCTCTTCATGCACGATCAGCCCCTCTTCGGGCAGAACATCGCGCAGGGCGGCGATGAGCGGGTCGACATCGACCTCAAACCGAATGTCTTCCTCACGGAAAAGGGCGTGAGCCGGCATTGCTGCTCCTCCTCGCTAATTGGTCTGACCAAGCTAGCGCAGAAAGCCTGCCGGCTCAAGCCACCGATTTAGTCCTGAGCACCGTCCTCGGCAAGATAGAGCCAGGTCTCCACCACGCTGTCGGGGTTGAGCGACACACTATCGATGCCTTCTTCCATCAGCCAGCGCGCCAGATCGGGATGATCGGATGGCCCCTGACCGCAGATACCGACATATTTGTCAGCTCGCTTCGCCGCTTGAATGGCCTGGTGTAGCAGCGCTTTCACGGCGGGGTCACGCTCCTCGAACAGATGCGCAATGAGCCCAGAGTCACGATCCAGACCAAGCGTGAGCTGCGTCAGATCGTTTGAGCCGATGGAGTAGCCATCGAATAGCTCCAAGAACTGATCGGCGAGCACCGCATTGGACGGAAGCTCGCACATCATGATCACTTTCAGCCCGTCTTTGCCTTTCTCAAGGCCGTTTTGTGCGAGCAGGTCAATGACTTGGCGGCCCTCTTCCAGAGTGCGTACAAACGGCACCATGATCCAAACGTTGGTAAAGCCCATTTCATCACGGACTTTGCGCAAGGCTCGGCATTCCAACTCAAAGCAGGGACGGAAATCCTCAGAGATATAGCGCGAGGCGCCACGGAAGCCGATCATCGGGTTTTCTTCTTCGGGCTCGTAGGCTGCCCCGCCGATCAGATTGGCATATTCGTTGGATTTAAAATCCGACATGCGAACAATCACGGGCTTGTCGGGGAAGCTCGCCGCCAGTGTGCTGATCCCTTCGGTGAGCTTCTCGACATAAAAACCCACGGGATCATCGTAGCCAGCAATTTGGTTGCGAATTACCGACTGCAGGTCAGCCGACTGTTGATCAAATTCCAGCAACGCCCGCGGATGGATGCCGATCATGCGGTTGATAATGAACTCAAGCCGCGCCAGGCCAACACCGGCGTTGGGCAGCTGAGCGAAATCAAATGCCCGATCCGGGTTGCCGACATTCATCATGATTTTGAAGGGCAGCTCCGGCATGGTGCCGAGGGCAATTTCGCGAATTTCAAAATCCTGCAGGCCGCGGTAGATGTAGCCGGTATCACCCTCGGCACAGGAGACCGTCACCTCGGCACCATTTTTAATCCGGTCGGTGGCATTGCCTGTACCGACAACAGCGGGAATACCCAGCTCGCGGGCGATGATGGCAGCATGGCAGGTTCGGCCACCACGATTGGTGACAATGGCCGCGGCCCGTTTCATGATCGGCTCCCAGTCCGGGTCGGTCATGTCGGTCACCAGCACGTCCCCCGCCTGCACCGTATGCATCTCTGCCAGATCATCAATGACGCGCGCTTTGCCGGCACCGATACGCTGGCCAATGGCGCGCCCCTCAACCAGCACCTGGCCGCGCTCACTAAGCTGATACCGCTGCATGCTCTGGCCGCCATCGCGGCTTTTTACCGTCTCCGGACGGGCCTGAAGGATAAACAAGCGCCCCGTCTGGCCGTCTTTGCCCCATTCAATATCCATGGGCCGGCCGTAGTGTTTTTCGATAATGACAGCCTGTTTGGCGAGGGATTCGATTTCCTCGTCATTCAGGCAGAATCGCATGCGCTCTTCGTCAGTGGTTTCGACCACTTTCACCAGCTCCTCGCTGGCCTTGTCCTCGTCGTAGACCATCTTGATGGCTTTCTCACCGAGGGTGCGCCGCAGGACGGCGGGACGGCCGGCCTCGAGCGTTGATTTGTGAACGTAGAACTCATCCGGGTTCACCGAGCCCTGAACCACGGTCTCACCCAGGCCATAAGAGGCGGTCACAAAGACCACGTCGCGAAAGCCTGACTCGGTATCCATCGTGAACATGACACCCGATGCACCCGTATCCGAGCGCACCATCTCCTGGACGCCGGCGGACAATGCCACTTGCTCATGCGCAAAGCCATGATGCACGCGATAGGAAATGGCCCGGTCGTTAAACAACGACGCGAAAACATCGCGAATGTAATGCAAGACATGATCAAGGCCGCGAACGTTAAGGAAAGTTTCCTGCTGGCCGGCAAACGACGCGTCGGGGAGATCCTCGGCGGTTGCCGAAGAACGAACTGCGACGGCCAAGTCGGCGTCGGATTTTCCGGTGCGCGTTTGCAGCTGTTCCCAGGCCGTCACGATGGCCTCGTGTAATTTGGGTGGGAAAGGCGTGTCGATGATCATCTGACGAATGCTGGCACCGGTTTTGGCCAGCGCCTGCACATCCTCAACATCAAGGCCATCAAGAGCAGCCTCAATGCGCGAGCGCAGTCCGCTTTCATCCAGAAAGTCCCAATAAGCCTGCGCGGTCGTTGCAAAACCACCTGGCACCTGAACACCGGCGTCGGCCAGGTTGCTGATCATCTCGCCGAGAGAGGCGTTCTTTCCTCCCACGCGCTCGACATCATTCATGCCGAGGGACTCAAACCAGACTACGTATTCGCTCACTTGCTCTCTCTCCCGTTCAACATTGCAGGCGTCCCGGTACACTGTCCCCAGAAACGCGATCCCCGAAGGTGAATAATAAAATGACTCAGACCCGCAGCGTGTTTTTTGTCTCCGACCGCACCGGTGTGACCGCCGAGACGCTTGGTCATAGTCTGCTCACGCAGTTTGCCATCGACTGCAACCCAATTAGTCTGCCGTTCACGGACAGCCCGGATGCTGTTGACGCCGCGATTGCACGTATTGAAGCGGCCGGCGCGCAAACTAATAGCCGCCCCATTGTTTTTAGCACCATTATCGACGCGGGTCTGCGTAACCGCTTGCGTCGTGTTAACGCGGTGGTGCTGGATTTCTTCGATACCTTTATCGCCCCACTTGAGAGTGAGTTGGGTATGGAGTCCTCGCATACGGTTGGCCAAAGCCACGGAATTGCTGATCCTGGTGCTTATGGTCTGCGGATTGATGCGATGAATTACGCGCTCTCGGCTGATGATGGGGCCGTTGTGCGCCACTATGAACAAGCCGATGTCATCCTGGTGGGTGTTTCGCGTTGCGGCAAAACGCCGACCTGTATCTACATGGCCCTGCACTACGGCATTTTTGCCGCGAATTATCCGCTCACGGACGATGACCTGCTTAGTGGTCGGTTGCCCGAGGTGCTGCGACCTCATCGTCATCATCTTTATGCCCTCACGATCCGCCCGGAGCGGTTGGCGCAAATTCGTGCCGAGCGGCGTCCAAATACCCGCTATGCATCCCTGCGGCAGTGCCAGTATGAAACAGCGCGTGCCGAGGGTCTGTTCCAGCAAGAAAAACTGCCTTGCTCAGATACCACCACACGGTCTATCGAAGAGATTGCGGCAACAATCATCCAAGCCCGCCAGTTGCCGCGCCGACTGTATTAAAAACTGCGCCCAATTGCCAGAAAAAACACCGAGTCGTGGTCGAGTGAAAAGCCTGTGCTAGGATGCAAAACATGCTGTTAACCAAGCCGCAAATCGTTGCCCCATCAGGTTCCAACGCCGGTTTCGCCGCCCTCATGGAGCTTTATGAGAATAACTACATCTATTTGCGTCGGCTCGTCCCGCAATTGGATGGACAGCGTGATCACCTGATCTCACAGGTTGATCATGGGCCGGCGCTTTACCTAAAGGTGACCGAGCGTTTCCCCTACACCACTAGTGTGTTGCTCACCCACCGGTTCGAGGCATGCAGTCAAGCCGAATCCCTCCCGGATCTGGCTGTTCGTATTTACCATGATGCTCGGGTCGCCGAGGTGGTGCCGGATACAACCGATATGGGCGAACCGCCTAGTTTGGCTTGGCGCTGGGTTGCCAACCGATTTTTGAACCGTTGGCTGAAATACTGTCTGGGCGAGGGGCATGGTTTTGCCATGGATGATCGGGAGGCAGCAGTCATCCATCGGCCCGAAGCCAAACGCTGGGCGGTGTAACGCGTATGCGTTTATCTGCTAAAGGCCGTTACACAGTCACTTGTTTGCTTGATCTGGCACTGCATGCCAATGATGGCCCTGTGACCTTAGCCGATATCGCTGAGCGGCAGGGGCTTTCTTTGTCTTACGTCGAGCAGCTCTTTGCTCGTCTGCGCCAGGCTGGGCTTGTCCACGGTCTGCGTGGCCCGGGTGGTGGCTACCGGCTTGCGCGCGGTTGCGATGAGATTACCGTGGCTCAGGTGCTGGTCGCTGTCGAGGAGACGGTGGATGCAACGGCCTGTCAGGGGGAGCATGACTGCGACCGCGGTGAACAGTGCCTTACGCACGAGCTTTGGTCGGATTTATCGGGCCAGATTCAGGGTTTTCTGGGGGGGATTACCCTGCAGATGCTAATGAATTCCGAAGGCGTATCTAGCCTGGCACTTCAACCAGCCCCAGCTTAACAGCAGCCAGCGTGGCCTCCGCGCGGGTCGAAACGTTGAGTTTCAGATAAATCGCTTTGATATGACCGGCGACGGTCGATGGCTTAATGTCAAGCGCAGTGGCCACCTGATGACGGTCATGACCGCGGGAGAGAAGCCTTAATACATCAATCTCTCTTGGGGTAAGGCCGATGGATTCGGCAAGGACGTAGTCATCGGCAATACCCGGTCGGCTCCCCAAGTCTCTGTTCTCAAAATACCGTATTACCTGGCGCAGGATCGCGGATGAGAGAGACGGGCGCCCATGTGCGATCCCTTCCAGCATTCGTACGAGCGCTGCGTCGCCCTCGTCTTTCAGCAGGTAACCATCCAAGCCGTGAGTGAGTGCGGCAAAAACATGGGAGTCCCCATCATAGCGGGTGAAAATGACTCTTTGCGACTGGGGATGGCGATGTTTAACCCGTGTGAGAATTTCTAGCCCGGAGCCATCGGGAAGATGGAGCTCACTGATGAGAAGGTTGGGAATATGGTTGGTCAGGCTGGCAAAGCCTTGTTTCAGCGAACGGGCGACGTCTATGGCCATCTGAGGCCAGAGTGATTGCACAATCTGTGCAATTCGGTGCTGCTCAATCGGATCAGGATCAACAATGAGCATCCTTTCCATACTGCCATCCTTGCTACGTCTTAAGTCGTCAATCCCGCATAGAGATAGCAGCTCCGATGGAATGTTTATAGCCCCTCATATGGGGGGTTAGTGTTGCAGGATTTGCTCTAGGAACTCCTGCGTACGCGGCTGCTGGGGGTTGTTAAAGAAGGCATCGGGCGCGGCCTGTTCAACGATTTCGCCACCGTCCATAAAAATCACGCGGTCGGCGACTGTTTTGGCAAAACCCATTTCATGCGTCACGCACAGCATGGTCATGCCGCTGCCAGCCAGTTCGATCATCACATCAAGCACTTCCTTGATCATTTCCGGGTCAAGCGCCGAAGTGGGCTCATCGAAAAGCATGATTTTTGGCTGCATACAAAGCGCTCTGGCAATGGCAACGCGCTGTTGTTGCCCGCCAGAGAGTTGGCCCGGATATTTATGCGCCTGCTCCGGAATTTTGACTCGCTCGAGGTACTGCATGGCAGTCTCGATCGCCTGAGCTCGTGGAGTTTTGCGCACCCAAATGGGTGCGAGCAGGCAATTCTCCAATACGCTTAAATGCGGAAATAAATTAAAGTGCTGGAAGACCATGCCCACTTCGCGTCGGATGGCTTCAATGTTCTTAATGTCCTCGTTGAGCTCCACTCCATCGACCATGATCTGACCGCGCTGATGCTCTTCGAGATGATTGAGGCAGCGGATAAAGGTGGATTTGCCTGAACCCGAAGGCCCGCAAATGACGATACGTTCGCCTTTGCGCACATTTAAGTTAATTGACTTTAGGACATGAAATTCGCCGTACCACTTATTCAGATCATTAACGACGATGATGTCTTCGTTTCCCGCGGCGGAGGCGACGGTGGCGTTGTTTTCCTGCATGGTCCTATACCGTCCTGTTATTCCTTATGACCGGTCTCGAGTTTTTTCTCGAGCCGATGACTGTAGCGTGACATGCCAAAACAAAAGACCCAGAAGCAAAAGGCAACAAACAGGTAGCCCTCTGCCATCACATTGTCCCAGGCCGGATCGCTCAGCGTTGATTTCACCGCGCCGAGGATGTCGAACAAGCCGATGATAAGGACCAGGGTGGTGTCTTTAAACAAAGAGATCACCGTATTGGCAATACCAGGGATCACGATTTTTAGCGCCTGCGGCAGGATAATCAGTCGCATCCGCCGCCAGTAACCCAATCCCAAGGCCTCGGCTGCTTCATACTGACCCTTTGGAATGGCCTGCAGACCGCCACGAACCACCTCGGCCATGTAGGCCGATTGGAATAGGGTGATGCCGACCAATGCGCGCAGTAATTTATCGAAGGTAACGCCTTCCGGGAGGAAGAGCGGCAGCATGACTGACGCCATGAACAAAATGGTGATCAGAGGAACAGCACGCCAGAACTCGATGAAGACCACACAAATGCCACGGATGATGGGCATCTCTGAGCGGCGACCTAGCGCCAACGCTGTACCGATCGGCATAGCAGCGATGATGCCGACATACGCGAGGATGAGCGTGAGCATCAGTCCGCCCCAACGCGAAGTGGCGACCGGTTCCAATCCGAAATGCCCACCGGCAATCAAGAAGTACCCGGCAATGGGTAAACCTGTCAGCCCAAAAATCGCCAACCATTTTTTAATGACAGCGGGGGTGGGCAGAAACTGCGGGATCACGGTGATCGCAAACAGCACAAAGGCAATATTCGGCCGCCATCGAAGCTCCGCTGGGTAGAAGCCGTAGATAAAGAAACCCAGCCGTTCGTGGACAAAAATCCAGCAGGCTGCGCCGGGGTTGCACGACTGCGGCCCGTCGCCGGTGAAAACCGCGCTAAAAAATGCCCAGTCGATCAGCGGTACCAAAGTGGTGACCAACCAATAGCCGATCACGATGGTCAGGATGCTGTTGTACCAGGTGGAGAATAAATTCTCGCGCAGCCAACCGGCCAGGCCCCGTTGAGTGTCTGGTGGTGGCAGATCTGGCAGTGATTGATGCGTGCTGCTCATCGGGCTATCGCTCCTTGAGCGCAACAGCGCGGTTGTAAATATTCATGAGTATCGATATCGAGATACTTAACAACAAATAGACGGCCATCGTCATTGCCACGATTTCTACGGCTTGGCCGGTCTGATTGAGCGTCGTGCCCATAAAGACATTGACCAAGTCAGGATAACCAATGGCCACGGCTAATGAGGAGTTCTTGGTCAGATTGAGATACTGACTGGTCAATGGCGGAATGATGACTCGCAGCGCCTGTGGAATGATCACCAAGCGCAGAATGCGGCGCGGCGGCAGCCCCAGTGCGGCAGCAGCCTCCGTTTGGCCTTTGTTCACGGCGACAATGCCAGAGCGAACAATTTCGGCAATAAACGATGCCGTGTAAAGCGTCAATGCCAACAGCAAAGCGCCCAGTTCGGGAATGGCTGTGATGCCACCGCGGAAGTTAAAGCCGCCAAGCTCAGGGATATCCCAGCTCACCGGTCCGCCGGTGATGAAATAGGCCACGATTGGCAGACCAAAGATCAAGCTCAATGAGACCGGAAGCACCGGAAAGATCTGTCCGGTGGCGGCTTGGCGTTTTCTGGCCCACCGGGCCAGAACAAAAGTCACCATCAGCGCCACGATGAGCCCAATTCCCATCAATCCAGCGCCGGCTTCAAATATCGGCTTGGGCAAGACGATACCGCGGTTACTCATAAACGCGATATCTCCCAAATTCACGGCCTGACGCGGTCCGGGTAGGGCGCCGAGAACAGCGAAATACCAAAAAAAGATTTGCAGCAATAACGGGATGTTGCGAAAAATTTCAATATAGGCTAGTGACACCTTGGCCACGAGCCAGTTGCTCGATAGTCGTGCAACGCCAACGATGAAACCAACAATGGTCGCAAGCAGAATACCGAGGCCGGATACCAGCATGGTATTGGCAAGGCCAACAAGGAATGTCCGGCCGTACGTCATGGTCTCGTCATATTCGATGAGACTCATGATGATGCCAAAGCCTGCCGTTTCATCCAGAAAACCAAAGCCGGTACTGATACCACGGCTGGCCATATTGTTGACGGTGTTCTGGAAGAGTGAGTATCCAACCCAAACTACGGCCGCAATGGCCAGTAGCTGGAAAACAATAGATCTGACCCGCGGGTCATTCCATGGTTTGGGGCGTCCTGGTTTAACCGGTAGCTCGTCGCTTTGCATGACGGCAGGGCTTTCCTGGAGTTGTTGGGCCTTAATGAAAAACGGGGCAGGGCGAAGCCGTACCCCGTTCGTTTCTTACAGGTAGCAGTCTATCCGCTTACCGGAACGGCGGGGCATACATAATGCCGCCTTCAGTCCAGAGGTTGTTGACACCACGATCTAGACCGATCGGCGTGTTCGGGCCAACGTTGCGCTCGAACATCTCGCCGTAGTTACCCACCTGGCTGATGACATCAACCATAAAGTCGGCATCAAGGCCCAGGATCTCGCCCATGTTGCCATCGGCGCCGACGATACGCATGACGTTCGGATCGGTGGATTCAAGCATTTCATCCACATTCTCCGAGCTGATACCGTACTCCTCGGCATTAACCTGACCGTACATCACCCACTTGACCACATTGAACCAAGTGTCGTCACCCTGACGAACAACCGGGCCCAGCGGTTCTTTGGAAATGATCTCGGGCAGGATGACGGCACTGCTTGGATCATCCAGCTGGGTGCGCAATGCTGCCAGCTGCGAGGTATCCGATGTCAGGACGTCGCAACGGTTGTTGTTGAATCCCTGCACACTGGCCTCAGACGTATCAACAACCACCGCCTCAAATTCCATGCCGTTGGCGCGGAAATAATCAGCGAGGTTGAGCTCCGTCGTGGTGCCAGCCTGAACACAGACAGCCGCACCGTCCAGCTGAGTTGCGCTATCGATACCGAGCTCTTCGTCAATCAGGAAGCCCTGACCGTCGTAGTAGTTGGTCCCGGTAAAGTTCAGGCCCAGCGACGCATCACGTGTAGTCGTCCACGTGGTGTTGCGGGAAAGCATGTCAATCTCACCAGACTGCAGCGCGGTGAAGCGCTCGGCAGCGGTCAGCGGAACGAACTCGACTGCATCGGCGTCGCCCAACACGGCAGCCGCGACCGCGCGACAGGTGTCAACATCAATACCGGTCCAGTTGCCATCGCTGTCCGGCTGTGAAAATCCGGGCAGGCCGGTGCTAACGCCACAGCGCAGCTCTCCGGCGTCGATGACGTCGTCCAAGGTGGAGGCCTGTGCCTGGCCACCCAGCATCAACATTCCAGTGGCCGCAAGGCCGACCGTCATGATTGTTTTCTTCATCAGTTCTATCCTCTGTTGCACGAGGTTGATTTATAGCCCATCGGCGAACAGCACTATGCAATGCGCATGCCAAGTCGTCTGACTCTCCTCCACTTGGCCGATGCACTAAGCTGCTCGGACAACAGTTATGGCACGAAGGCACCAATCTGGACAAGCCTTTGGTGCAACTGCGCCAAAAAGGTGCGTGTTAGGCTGGTCGCCAGAAAAGCATGGGGGGATTCGTGCAGCCTTTTAATTTGCAACTACCCGCGGGTATTGAATTTGGCCGCGGTCGGGCCGAGCGAGCCTTTGATTGGGTTGACCGCCATGCGGCCCGAGTGCTCGTTGTACGCGGCAGCTCAGTGCGACGATCGGCTTGGCTAATCGAGCCTTTAGAAGCCATGCAAGGCGTGGCCTGCTGCGAATTTGTCTGCCCTCGTGAACCCGATTTGCCATTGGTGGAGGCCGCCATTGCTCAAGGTCGGCGGTTTGGCGTCGACGCAGTCATTGGGTTGGGTGGCGGTGCGGTGATTGATCTAGCCAAAGCCGTGGCGGGTTTAATACCCGCGAGCGGCGAGGCACTTGATTATTTGGAAGTGGTGGGTAAAGGCCAGCGGCTGGAGGCTCAGCCCCTGCCAATGCTCGCGATTCCAACCACGGCCGGTACGGGGGCGGAAGTGACGGCGAACGCCGTGATCGGCGTCCCCGAGGCAAAACGCAAAGTATCGCTTCGCGACCCCCGCCTCTTGGCGAATCTGGCCATTATTGACCCGGCACTAACCGATAACACGCCCGCCGCGGTCACACTGGCCAGCGGGTTAGATGCTATTACTCAGGTGATTGAGCCGTATATCAGCAGCCAGGCCAATGCGTTTACTGACTTGCTTTGCCGCGACGCGATTCCGCGCGGGCTCGCCGCTATTCAAACGCTAATGCAAGAAGAAAATGCGGTAGCGCGTGACGAAATGGCCTACACCAGTCTTTGCGGGGGGTTAGCGCTTGCCAATGCCAAATTGGGGGCAGTACACGGACTTGCTGGTCCACTGGGCGGTGTCTCCACGGCAGCGCATGGAGCGATTGCGGGTGTCTTATTGCCTTGGGCATTAACGGTGAACGCAACGGCGGTCTCTGGAGTGCATGCTGAACGAGTGAACGCGGTTCGGAGCTGGATTGCCGATGCGTTGGCGGTGCCCGAGCCACAAGCCTTCTCGCAACTGGCGCAGTGGTCGGGTAATCATGGATTGCCCGGGCTGCGTGACATGGGAGTGGATCGCGACGACTTAACCCCCATTGCCGAGGCCGCGCAGGCGTCTTCGTCCATGCGCGGTAACCCGGTCGTGCTCTCGGTCTCGCAGCTACTGGAGATTATGCACATGGCCTGGTAGCGCCATTCGCGATGCCGGGGCTGCCGCTTGCTGCTGAGGTCTGTTAGTTTATGCGTATTCAGTTGGAGGAGAACCTGATGACTTTGCTGAGAACCGCCGCCGCACGCCCGCAAACTGACATCGTTTCGTGGAAGTCCCTTGCCATGGTGTTGGTTGGGACCCTGCTTCTTGCGCTGTCAGCGCGTGTGGAAATCCCATTTTGGCCCGTGCCATTTACGATGCAGACTTTCGTCGTCTTGGCGCTTGGGATGGTGTACGGGCCGGTGATCGGCGCGGCAACGGTTCTTGCTTACTTGGGCCAGGGCTTGATGGGCCTGCCGGTTTTCGCAGCAGGCGGCGGGCCGGCCTACCTTGCCGGGCCAACCGGGGGCTATCTGCTCGGCATGGTCGTGGCCGCTTGGGTTGCCGGTCAGCTTGTCCTTCGGGGATGGTTGGCGAATCCGCTTCTGGCAGTCAGTGCAGCTGCAATCGCCAACGTGGCGGTCTTTGCGGTGGGCGTTGCCTGGCTTTCCGTTTGGATGGGCGGCATTCAATCGGCCTTGATCGCCGGGGTGTTGCCCTTTATGCCCGCCGAAGGTTTGAAAGTGTTAGGGGCAGGGCTTGCGGCCTGGGCACTGCATCGGATGAATCAACGCCGGCGTTAATCCCAAAAATCATGCCCAAGGCTAACTGAGGGGGAGCAGCCATGGACGATACCGGTCACGCGCATGCGCTTGACGCAATCGCTCCTGGATTGCTGCGCTTCGATACTGGCTATATCCGCCAAGCCCACACCGCCTGTTACGTGGTTGAAGATCGCGGTTGTGTCGCGATCATTGACACAGGCGTTGGAGCAAGTATTCCCGCCTTGCTGCAGAAGCTCGAGGAAATTGGGCTGACCCGCGACAATGTCGAGTGGGTGATTCCCACTCATGTGCATCTTGACCATGCAGGCGGTGCGGGCGCGTTAATGCAAGCGCTGCCCAACGCTCGCCTGGGCGTGCACCCCTCCGGCGCCGAGCACATGATTGACCCAACTCGGCTAGAGGCGGGTGTTCGTGCGCTTTACGGCGACGCGTTCTTTGAGCGGGAGTATGCTCCGCTCATTCCTGTGCCAGCCGATCGAGTTGAAATCCTTGAGGATGAGACTGATCTGCGGGTGGGCACGCGGCTGCTCGATGTCTTGCACACGCCAGGTCATGCTTGGCATCACCTCAGTCTTTTAGACACGGCCAGCAACATTCTGATTGCAGGTGATGCATTCGGGGCAAGTTATCCGCCCTATGTGGGGGAGCAGCATGCATTCGCTGTGCCCGTCGTGCCGCCACCACAATTCAAACCCGAGGCTTACCAAGCCACCCTGCAGCGAATTGTTGAGCTGCTACCAACCGCGGTTGCACCTGCTCATTTTCCACTCATTCACGATGTCCCGGCGATGGCGCAGCAATTAAGCGAGATGCTTGACGCCGGTATCGAGCAGACTATGCAAGCGGCGTCTAAGGCGGAGCTAAAAGAGAGGCTACAAACGGCTTGGGCCCGATGGTTGCCGCCGGGCTGCGCCAAAGAGGATTTCATAAAAGACTTTGATATGGATATCTGGCTCACCGCTGAGGGCATGTGGCTCTGGCGTGAGAAACAGGAGAAAAAAAAGGCCGCTCAGTAATCTGCGTGGCCACAATTTTGAGGAGAGGTGGCCTGCTATGACGGAAAACTACGACGCCATTCATCGGCAATCACTCGCCGACCCAGAGGGATTTTGGGCTCAGGCTGCTGAGGCCATCGACTGGGATCAACCCGCACAAAAAGTACTCGATGGCAGCGATGTGCCATTTTATCGCTGGTTTGCCGGCGGCCAGCTCAATACGTGTTTCAATGCCATTGATCGCCATGTTGCCGCCGGCCGCGGCGAACAGGATGCGCTGATCTGGGACAGCCCCATTACCGGGCAAAAGGCACGCTATTCCTACGCCCAAATGCAGGCGCGTGTAGCCAAGATTGCCGGTGCGCTGCGCGACCTAGGGGTCGATGTGGGTGACCGAGTGATCATCTACATGCCAATGATCCCCGAGGCAGCCATGGCGATGCTTGCCTGCGCCCGAATTGGCGCCATTCACTCGGTTGTCTTTGGTGGTTTTGCTGCACCAGAGCTTGCCAAACGTATTGATGATGCGACGCCCAAGGTGATTCTGTCAGCCTCATGTGGTGTTGAGCCATCCGGTGTTGTGGATTACAAAAAGCTGCTGGATCACGCCATTGAGATCGCCGAGCACAACGTCGAGCGATGCCTCATTCTGCAGCGCGATCTTCACCTCTGTGACCGCATCGCGGATCGGGATCTCGACTGGGAGGAGGCGGTCGCCGCCGCCGATCCTGCCGACTGCGTGCCGGTCGATGCCACCCACCCGCTTTACATCCTTTACACATCGGGCACAACTGGACGGCCTAAAGGCGTGGTGAGAGATCATGGCGGGCATGCGGTAGCGCTAAGCTGGTCTATGCAGAATATCTACGGCATCAGGCCGGGCGAGGTCATGTTCACTGCCTCTGATGTCGGTTGGGTCGTGGGTCACTCTTACATCGTTTATGGACCGCTGATCGCCGGTGCGACCACCATCATGCTGGAAGGAAAGCCGGTGGGAACACCGGATGCGGGCACCTTCTGGCGCATTGTCGAGGAATACCAAGCCAAGGCCTTGTTTACCGCGCCTACGGCATTGCGAGCAATTAAAAAAGAAGATCCGGATGGTGAATTTATTGCCCAGCATGATCTGTCTTCGATGCGGGCATTTTTCTTGGCGGGTGAGCGCTCCGATCCCGACAGCGTGCGCTGGGCAGAGCGCCATCTTGGCATTCCGATCCTCGATCACTGGTGGCAGACCGAGACGGGATGGGCGATCGCCGGTTATCCATTTGGGCTGGAGTCATTACCCGTGAAAATCGGTGCCGCTGGCCGGCCCATGCCCGGTTACGATGTAAAGGCGTTGGATGAATCCGGGGAAGTGATGCCGGCTGGTGAGCTTGGCAATATCGTGATCAGCCTGCCCATGCCCCCCGGTACTTTTGCCACCCTCTGGGGTAATCGGGAGCGGCATTTTGAGGGCTATTTGGCGCGTTATCCGGGTTACTACCTCACCGGCGACTCCGGCATTGTGGATGAAGATGGCTACGTCCATATCATGAGTCGTATCGATGATGTGATTAACGTGGCTGGTCATCGGCTCTCTACGGGCGGAATGGAAGAGGTCTTGAGTAACCATCCGGATATCGTAGAAGCGGCCGTCTTTGGTGTGCGTGATGCCACTAAGGGGCAGGTGCCTCTGGGTCTGGTGGTGCCGGGCAGTCATTTTAAGGGTGATGAGTCGGCGCTGGTGGCAGAACTTATCCAACGTGTGCGCGACGAGGTGGGCCCGGTGGCGGCTTTTCGTCAGTGCGTGGTGGTCAAGCGGCTGCCGAAAACCCGATCCGGTAAGACGCTGCGCGGCACGATGCGCAGTATTGCCAACGGTGACGAGTGGAACATGCCGGCAACCATCGATGACCCGAGCATACTGGATGAAATTGCCGCCGATTTGGCAAGGCTTCAGCGCTAGGCCGGCTGTGGATTGCAATTTGTCCCGAAACTGGGGAGACTGCATTTGACGACTGCGGGAGAGTTCGGCATGCCACGGGCAATGCCGGCGCCGAAGGAGCAACGACCCCGGAATCTCTCAGGCACCAGGGACCGCGTTGTCAGAAAATTCCGAAAAGCAGCTGGCTGATAATCAGGCAGCTCGCCGAAGGAGCAAGCGAAGCCAACAGGCGCTTTGTGAA
Source organism: Spiribacter sp. (assembly GCA_965243155.1). Lineage (GTDB taxonomy): Bacteria > Pseudomonadota > Gammaproteobacteria > Nitrococcales > Nitrococcaceae > Spiribacter. The sequence goes on from CBDEUE010000012.1 coordinate 107,157, forward strand.
TCTCTCAGGCACCAGGACGGAAGGGGTACGGGCCGTGCGTTGTGCGGCGTGTGCTTTACACCTGAATGGGAGATGAACGATGCAGAATATCGCTGTGATCGGTGGGGGTATTACCGGCGTCACAACTGCCTATGCGCTCATTAAGCGCGGCTTCAATGTCACTGTATTCGACCGCCATCGTTACTCGGCGATGGAGACCTCCTTCGCCAACGGTGGACAGCTTTCCGCCTCTAACGCCGAAGTCTGGAACCATTGGCCAATTATCCTCAAAGGCCTGAAATGGATGCTGCGGGCCGATGCCCCGCTGCTGGTCAATCCAAAGCCGTCTTGGCACAAGCTGAGTTGGTTTGCGGAGTTTATTGCCGCGGTCAGGCAGTACGCCGACAACACCACGCAGACGGCAGCTTTAGCCATTGCTGCGCGTGAGCATCTTTACAGCTGGGCTGAGGCCGAGGGTATTGATTTTGATCTTGAACGCCGCGGCATCTTGCATATCTACCGCGACAAGGCCGGATTTGATCACGCCGCGCGGGTGACCAAGCTGCTTGCAGAAGGCGGATTGGAGCGTGAGGCGGTGGGTCCTGACGAGATGCGCCGGCTAGAGCCTAACCTTAGTGGCGAGTTTTATGGTGGCTTTTATACCCGCACGGATGCCACCGGCGATATCCACAAATTTACACAAGGGCTTGCGGCCGCTGCCGAGCGTCAGGGCGCGACCATGCGCTACGAGACCACCATCGAGCGGCTTGGTACAACAAATTCGGGTGCCTGGCTCGAGATCAACGGCGAGCGTGAGCATTTTGACGGTGTGGTGGTCTGCGCGGGCGTTGGCTCAAGGGCCCTTGCGTCCAAGCTAGGAGATCGGGTGAATGTTTATCCGGTCAAAGGCTATTCAATTACCGTGCATCTTGACGATGAACAGTCACGCAATTCGGCGCCCTGGATGAGCCTGCTCGATGACGAAACCAAACTTGTCACCAGTCGTTTGGGCGAAGATCGTTTTCGTGTGGCAGGGACAGCCGAGTTCAACGGCTACAACCGCGACATACGTCATGATCGCGTCCAGCCGTTGATTAATTGGGTGGCGTCCTGCTTCCCCGGTGTAAGCACCAAACGGGTGGTCCCATGGGCTGGGCTTCGGCCAATGCTGCCCAATATGATGCCGCGTGTCGGTCGTGGTCGTCACCCGGCTGTTTTCTACAACACCGGGCACGGCCATCTTGGCTGGACGCTCTCGGCCATTACCGCCGAGCAGATCGGAGATACCGTGCTCGAGGCAACTGCGGATTCTGCCGCAGGCGTGGTTGTGGGTTAGACGCCGAGTACTAGGCCGCCGTCAACACGAATGACGCTGCCGGTGATGTAGCTCCCGCGGGGCGAGAGCAAAAACCCGGCAGTGTCACCAAACTCCTGCGGATCCCCGTAGCGGCCCATCGGAATTAGTGCGCAAGCCTGTGCCTTGGCCTCTTCGGGTGTAATCCCTTGTCGCTCGGCTGCGTTGGCATCGAGGGAGGCAACTCGATCCGTTGCGATACGCCCGGGTGCCAAGCAGTTAACAGTGATACCGTCGCTGGCCACCTCGTTGGCCAGCGTTTTGCTCCAACCAACAATGCTGCTGCGCAGCGTGTTAGAGATACCCAAATTGGGGATGGGTTGCTGAACGCCGGTAGAGATGACAGTAAGAATTCGGCCCCATTTCTGCGCTCGCATCCCTGGCAGACACAATCCCGATAACTCGAACAGCGGCGAGACCATGGACTGAAACTGGGCTTCCCAGACATCACGATCCACATCGGTAATGGAGCCCGGGGGTGGGCCGCCGCCGTTATTCACAAGGATATCGACACCGCCAAGCGCATCCATCGCTGCCTGATAAATGGCAGCGGGTGCGCCGGGGTTGCTGAGATCGGATGTATGGTAGTGCACTTTACCGCCGCCCAAGGCGTTCAGCTCGGAGGCGGTTTTCTCTAGGGCCTCGGTTGAGCGCGAGCAGATTAAAACATTGGCCCCTTCGCTAGCGAGGGTGGTTGCGATGGCGCGGCCGAGACCGCGGCTGCCGCCCAAAACAACGGCATTGCGCCCGGTTAGCATGAGATCCATATCTGCGCTCCCGAATCAGTGGCTGATGCGTTTGATGTGATTGTGTTCATCGACAAAGACCAAGCGCGGTGTCCAGCCCTTGGCCTGTTCGGGTGTCACCAGTGCGTAGGCAGCAATGATGACCTTGTCGCCGGTGCTTGCAAGATGCGCGGCCGCGCCGTTGATTTGAATATCCCGCTGACCGGCTGTGCCCTCGATAATGTAGGTCTCGAAGCGATGCCCATTCGTGATGTTGTAGACATGAACCTGCTGAAAGGGCAGAAGGCCCGCGGTGTCGAGCAATTCTCGGTCGATCGTGATGCTGCCTTCGTAGTTAAGGTCGGCATCGGTGACGGTGGCGCGGTGAATCTTGGCCTGCAAAACAGAAAGCTGCATCAGAGCGTTGAATACCTTTAGTTGGGTACAAGGGGTTTACGTGCCCGTAGCAGTTGCTGGCTCGGGCGACGGTTCCGATGCCTGGCATTGTACGTTCTCAAGATAGCGGGCGCAGCATACGCGAAGCAGCGAGGCCAGATTTTTTATCTCTCCACGCCGCGCGAAGACTTCGTCATGAATTTCGCTAATAAACTGCGGCACGCTCATGCCCTGGCTGGCGCATAGCCGCTCGAGAATGTCCCAGAACTCATTTTCGAGCCGCACGCTGGTCACAAATCCGTTCAGCCTGACCGAGCGGGTTGTCGACTCGTAGTGCTGCGGCGGGGTCGAAGAATAGACCTCACACATATTCCATCCTCCTCCAGTTTGAAATTGATTCTTACCGCCATGTTGGCGTAGATGCAAATTCTGATTGGTAGTACCACGCTACTACCCCTGCGCTCGGCTGCCGTCCTAGTCTGTTGATTAGGAATGGCGCAAAGAACGTCATCCACGTGGTTAGAGCAACTACGTCTTACAGTTAGGAGGAGGATTCACTGATGTTAGATCAGTCAGTAAGCCGCCGTGGTTTCCTCAAAGGCAGCGGCGCAACACTAATGGGTACGCTGGCAATGACTAGTTTGCCCGTAGCCATCATGGCTCCCGGGCGTGCCTGGGCGCTAGAACTTGAAAACCTCACAGGCCGTCAGGGCGAGGTCCTTTTGCGCCTGACACGCCATATTTTCCCGCATGACACCCTAGAAGATGCCGTCTACGCATTGGTGGTTAAAGATCTCGATGCCGCTTCGGCCGATTCGGCAACGCAAGCGATGATGACCGCCGGTATCGAGCATCTGGATGGGCGAGCTGGCGGTGACTGGCTTGCGCTTGATGAAGAAACGCAGTTTATGCACGTCCGCGCGATTGCCGGGGAGGATCTGTTTGAGACAGTCCGCTCCACTGCCGTGGTCTCGCTCTATAACAACGAAATGGCATTTCGTCATTTCGGTTATGGCGGCGAGCTGGGTGATGCCGGCTACTTGCAGCGTGGCTTCAATGACCTGACGTGGCTGCCCGAGCCGCCTGCAGAGGCGAGCGGTCCAGTCATGGGCGTTTCCGGCTAAAGGAGGTTGAATCATGGAGTCTTATGAGAACAAGACCAGTTTTGCCCATGACGATGACAGCGTGGTGGTCATTATCGGCTCGGGCGCCGGTGGCGGCACCTTGGCGGATGAACTCACGCAGAAGGGCATCGATGTCGTCATCCTAGAGGCCGGGAAGCTGCACAAACGATCCGATTTCATTGCCGATGAATGGGGATCTTTTGCGCAGTTGGCTTGGCTTGATAACCGCACAACATCGGGGACCTGGCGTGTATCCAGAGATTTCCCGAACTTGCCGTCGTGGATCTGTAAAACCGTTGGCGGTAGTACCACGCACTGGGCGGGTGCCAGTCTTCGTTTCCAACCGCATGAGTTCAAAGTGCGCACCGAATACGGCGAGATTTCCGGTGCTAATCTGCTCGACTGGCCCATTAGCTACGACGATCTCGAGCCGTATTACGCCCGTGCCGAGGACAAGATGGGTGTCACGCGCACCAACGGCCGGCCGGGGCTTCCGGGTAACAACAACTTCAAGGTCATGCACGCGGGTGCCACCGAGCTTGGCTACAAGCAGGTGCATACCGGCAACATGGCCATTAACGCGTTGCCGCGGGATGGCCGGTCCGGCTGTCTGCAGCGTGGCTTCTGCTTCCAGGGCTGTGCCACGGGCGCCAAATGGTCGACGTTGTATGTAGAGATTCCGCGGGCGCTTGCTACCGGTCATGCTGAGCTAAGACCGGAATCGCATGTGGCGCGGATTGAGCACAACAATGCGGGCAAGGTAACCGGTGTCGTCTATTTTGATGCCGAGGGTAACGAGCAGCGTCAGGCCGCGCGGGCCGTCGCGGTGGCAGGTAACTCCATCGAGACGCCACGTATGCTGCTTAACTCCGCCTCATCGATGTTCCCGGACGGCCTGGCCAACTCCTCCGGCCAGGTCGGCCGGAACTACATGCGTCATATGACCGGGTCGGTCTATGCCGCCTTCGAGGAGCCGGTGCATATGTACAAAGGCACCACTATGGCGGGCATTATCCAGGATGAGTCTATTCATGACCCATCGCGTGGCTTTGCGGGTGGCTATGAGATGGAGACCCTGTCGCTCGGCCTGCCGTTTATGGCAGCCTTCCTTGACCCGGGTGCCTGGGGCCGCGATTTCACTGAGGCGATGGATCAGTACATGCACATGGCCGGCATGTGGCTGGTGGGTGAGGATATGCCGCAGGAGCGCAATCGCGTGACGCTGCATGACTCACTGAAAGATCAGTACGGGCTGCCCATTCCGAATGTGCATTTTGATGACCACCCCAACGACGTGGCCATGCGGAATCATGCCTTTGAGCGTGGTATTGCCGTGTATGAAGCGGCTGGCGCGAAAAAGGCCTATAAAACGCCACCCTATCCGTCAACGCACAACCTCGGCACCTGCCGTATGAGTGCTGACGCGAAAGATGGCGTGTGTAATGCCTACGGCCAGACGCATGACATCGATAATCTGTTCATCTCGGATGGCAGTCAGTTCACGACTGGCGCGGCAGAGAACCCGACTTTGACGATCGTTAGTTTGGCGATTCGTCAGGCGGAGTACATCGCCAAGCAGATGGTCACACGCGCAATCTAGTAAGGCCGTTTCGACGCGGGCCGGTTAGCCTGGCCCGCGTTTTTTTGCGATTTACGACAAGGAGTCTTTTATTCATGGCATTCAACACCGAGCAATACCCCGGCGTCGCGCAGACGGCATCGGATAAAACGAAAGGATTCACCCTCAACCACAGCATGATGCGCATTAAAGACCCCGAACGGTCGCTCGCCTTCTACACGGGTGTGCTGGGCATGCGGGTGCTGCGCCGTCTGGATTTCTCGGAGCTTCAGTTCTCGCTTTATTTTTTGAACTGCCCGGCAGGCAGCGAGACACCGCCTGATGAGGTCGGTGAGCGGACGGTGTGGACATTCTCACAGCGCGGGCTTTTGGAGCTGACCCACAACTGGGGTAGTGAGAGCGACCCCGATGTGAAGTATCACGATGGCAACTCTGAGCCACAAGGTTATGGCCATATCTGCATTTCGGTGCCGGATCTGGACGCCGCAGTCGCCTGGTTTGATGAGAACGACGTGGAATTCATCAAACGCCCAGAACAGGGCAAGCTGCCGGATGTGGCCTTTATCCGTGACCCCGATGGTTATTGGATTGAGGTGGTTGAAGCCGCCCGACTTGCAGAGCTTGGCCGAGGTTAATTACCTGCAAGCTCAATAAAGCCGAGGCGCGGTCTCGTCATCGCGCCTTGGACCCTGCACAATGAGCGCTTTTCACGCAGGAGCGCGTCATGGCAGAGGATATCTATTCGGGGCTGACCCAGCTTGGCAGCTCAACGGCGATTCCAACTTCACCAGAAGAGGCGGTGCTCGAGCGGGTGCCCAATCCGCAGGCGGATGTTCACTACGTCGCCCGGTTTACTGCGCCTGAGTTCACCTCGTTGTGTCCGATGACGAATCAGCCGGATTTTGCCCATTTGGTCATCGACTACATCCCCGGCCAGTGGCTCGTGGAGAGCAAGTCGCTCAAGCTGTTTTTATTTGCTTTCCGCAACCATGGCGCTTTTCATGAAGACTGTACGGTTACCATTGCCCGGCGCCTGGCCGATCTTCTGGAGCCAGTATGGCTGCGTATCGGTGGCTATTGGTATCCGCGCGGTGGTATTCCCATTGATGTGTTCTACCAGACGGGTAATCCGCCGGCAGATGTTTGGATACCGGAGCAGGGTGTGGCCGGTTATCGCGGCCGCGGCTGAGGCGTTGTGGGATCAGTGATCATGAATCTTTCCTTAGATGAAGCGCAGACATTGGCAGCCAAGGCGCTGATTGCCGTCGGTGTTGCGGCACATAACGCGCAGGTAGTGGCAGAGGCATTGGTTGCCGCCGAGCGCGATGGGCTTGCTTCACACGGGCTCTCTCGAGTGGCTTATTACGCCGATCAGGCGCTTGCCGGCAAGGTTGATGGCATGGCTGAGGCGATTGTGCGGGAGAGCGCTGCCGTGGTGATGGTGGATGCCTGTCATGGCTTCGCGTATCCAGCAGTGGCAGCTGGACTATCGCGAGCACGCGCTTTAGCCAGCGAGTACGGTATTGCCGCGGTTGGTGTGACCAAGTCGCACCATTTTGGTGTGGCGGGGCATCCGGTGGAAGCCTTGGCCGAAGATGGCTTCATCGGCATTGCGATGGGTAATGCGCCGGCCTCGATCGCACCCTGGGGCGGTAAACGCCCGCTTTATGGCACTGATCCCATTGCCTTTGCGGCACCGCGTCGGGATGCGCCGCCAGTGGTGGTTGACCTTTCCGTCAGCCGCGTCGCACGGGGCAAGGTCATGCTGGCCGCCAGGACCGGTGAATCCATTCCCGGTGACTGGGCATTAGATGCTGAAGGGCATCCGACCACCGACCCACAAGCGGCGCTTGCCGGCAGTATGCTGCCGATGGGAGAGGCCAAAGGGGCTGCCCTGGCGCTGATGGTAGAGATCCTCTCAGCCGGGCTCACCGGTGCCAATTTTGGCTATGAGGCCAGTTCGCTTTTTGATGATAAGGGCGGCCCTGTCGATATTGGGCAGTTTTTCCTCGTGATCGATCCCGCCCGTTTTGCCGGGCGCGATCTTTTCTTAGAGCGCATCGAGGGGCTTTTTGCGCGCATGCTCGAGGAGCCCAACGTCAGGCTGCCTGGCAGTCGTCGGCTCGCGGCGCGGGAGCATTCGCTAGTTGCTGGCGTGGATATTGATGAGGCGATTTATCAGGATCTTCTGGCGCGTGCCCACTCATAAACCTAGAATGTGGGTAGTTTTTTATTAATCTAAAGGGTGCATGATGTCTGGCTCTACCTCCCATCATTGGTTGCTTGTGCTCACCGGGCTACTGGGTCTTATCTCGGTGGCATTTGGTGCATTCTCCGAACATGCGCTGCGGCCAAATATTGATGCCGAGTCCTTTCGCTACATCATGACCGCCATCCGCTACAACCAAGTTCATGCGGTGGCCTTGTTGGCGCTTGCGCTGGCGTTGGCCGCACCACTTGCCGCGGAGATGTTGCGCCGCCTGCGCATTGCGGCCTGGTTAATGCTGGTTGGCACCGTGCTTTTTAGCTTTAGCATCTATCTGGCGGTGATGCTGGATGTGATTGCGCTGACCCTGATCACGCCAATCGGCGGCACCACCCTAATGATCGCTTGGGCAGCGGTAATTTGGGCCGGGTGGAGTACCCTCAAGCAATAACGCGGGTTGTGCCGGGCTCGCTAGAAGCGCTCGGCGCGAAGGACCTCGCAGTCGACCACGCTGACGATACCGATGTGCTTTTCAACCACGGCAAAGGCGGCTTCGAGTAGGCTATCCACTCGTTCGGGCCGGATGACGCACACCACATTGACCAGCCCGCCGGCGCGGCTTACCTGACCCTCGCCACTCCACTGGCCCGAGCTACCCGAACCACCGAGCACTGGCAAAACGCTAAATCCAGTGACGCCGGCTTTTTTCAGCGCATTGGTCAGGCGAGTCTCCATGACCGCCTCAATAATGATTTCAACCCGTTTTGCCTTATGCGTCTGCATGGCGCTCAGCCTCCGGTCAGCACCTGAGAGACCGCTAAATAAAGCGGGATACCCAGAGTGAGGTTAAACGGAAATGTCACACCCAGTGACAGTGTGAGATAGATAGACGGGTTCGCCTCTGGCAGGGCAACGCGCATGGCCGCCGGCACGGCAATGTAGGAGGCCGAGGCGGAGAGTGTCATAAACAGCAGCACGCCGCCGGTGCTCAGTCCAAGCAACAGTCCGGCGCCAAGGCCAAAGACAGATCCAATCACCGGCATGAGCACGCCAAAGGCAAAGAGCCCAGGTGTGAGCACCGATTTGGCCTCTCGCAGCCCTCGGCCAGCTACCAGACCCATGTCTAGCAGAAACAGACAAAGCACGCCCTGAAATGGCGCGACGATGAATGGTGAGATGAGTTCAAGGCCGTCATCCCCGGTGATCCAGCCGATGATGAATGACCCCACGAGCAGGACGATAGAGCCATTGAGCAGAATCTCACGAATGAGTCCTTCTTCCATCTCGGCGGATTGTTTGCCGAATCGGGCGATGATCCACAGCGCTGAGAGGATGGCTGGCGCCTCCATCACCGCCGCCACGGCCACCATATACCCCTCAGGAGAGAGTCCCGCGGTGGTTGCCACCGAGGTGGCGGCTACAAACGTAACAATGGAGATGGATCCGTAATGCCCCGCAACGGCTGCGGCATCGGTGACTGAGAGTTTTGTCATCACCCGAAGCAGTCCGAAAGCAATCGCGGGAATGAGGAAGGACAGGACAGCACCGGCGAGCAACGAGAAGAGCAGGGTGCTATCTACACCGTGCGAGGCCACGCTTGCGCCGCCCTTAAAGCCGATGGCAAAGAGCAGATAGATCGAAAGCCCTTTGGCGATGGCCTCCGGAATGGAGAGATCTGATCGGGCAAAGGCGGCAACAACGCCTAGGACAAAAAACAGAATGATCGGAGACGAGAGGTTGTTGAGCGCGAGCGCTAGCGTGCCTTCCATTAAGTGCCCTGAATGCTTGGAGTTTGCGGCGCAGTATAGAAGGCTAGAGAGTGGTTGTCATGGCACCTCCTTGTGCCATGACGCGGCCATCATGCCTGCCTGTATTGGCTAGCCGCTGTGAACGCCCGCACATTGCTCTCGACTCAGGGAGCGCGGTGGACCGTCTGTTTCATCACCAGCAGACCGCTCACCGTTGCCAGACCGCTAATGGCGGCAAAGCCAAGAAAAGCGGGTGTATAGCCAGCCTCATCGATAAACCAGCCGGCAATCGGTGAGCCAATGGCCTGACCGCAGGCAATGGCGAGAAAGGGGAGAACCGGGCCTAGTGCCGGTCGTGTACCAAGAATTCGAACACCCTGCACCAAATAAAGTCCGGTTAAGGTCATATAGGCCATGCCAAAAGCGGCTGCCGAAAGAACACCGATACCCAACCTATCCGGATAGTGAGCCAGTGCGAGCAGCGCCAGCGTCAGCAGCCCCAGCGTGGCGGTATGCGTGGCCTTGGCGCCAAAGCGGTCAATCATATCGCCCACCAAGCCACCGAGAAGCCCGGCGATACCGATGGCAAACCAGATCCATGCCGTGTCACTGGCAGCGAGCCCGCCCTGACTCACCAGCATATCCGGCGCAAATACCCAGTAGATGCTGCTGGCAAACCCCATTGCGGCCGCCAGGCTGCTGAGTGTCACGATCGACTGCGTTTCAACTGGTGTTACCCGTGTGTAGGGCGCATAACCAGCCGCGCGTGCGGCTGTCGCCGTGCGCTCGGGTAGCCAGATTAAGGCGATAATCGCCACCAGAAGTGATAGCACCGCAAAGCTCACGTAAGCCCCACGCCAGTTTGCGATTAGATATAAAGACACGGGCAGCGCCATTGCTACACCGATGCTGGTGCCGGCATTGTGTACAGCATTCACGCGGGCTCGCAGCGCGGGGGTGACGCCCGCAGAGACCGCATCGGCCAACACAGGCGAGGAGAGCCCGGTGCTAATCCCGCAGAGGGCTAACGCAAGCGCCAAGATCATGCCATTGGGCGATGAAGCGATAATGACCAGGCCGATCGCTGCCAGCCCAACCGTCAGTGTTCCTGCACGGCGCGGCCCCATCCATTCGCTAAGCTGTGGGGCGATTACAATGGCGACGATAAAGCTAGCGAACGGCAGCGCACCCACCAAGCCTGCCTCGATAGCACTCAGGCCCAGATCATCGCGAATGAGCGGTAAGAATAGCCCCAGAACAAACCGCGCCAGGCCATAAGTAATGGCAATGACCACAGCGCCAAGCAAAGCGATTCGCATCGCCGAAGGGGTCTGCATGTTGACCTACCCGAGTCCTTGGGTGAATGAAATGGACAGCAGAGCCCCGATCTGTGTTCCGGGCGTCAGTTGCTCACGCGTATGACGCCATACTGAGCGGCCGAGTCTTGGAAAACAACCTCACCGGTATCCCGTCGTGTAATGGTTAACTGCAGGATAAGAGACTCAGCGCTGTTTTGGGCTGTCAGTTCAAAAGATTGCCGCAAATCGATGACTAGGCCATCGCGTGTCTCGCGACCAGCCTGATTTAGATTGAACGCCTGATAAGTCTGATTGCTACCGCCATTCGTGATCTCAAGCGTTGTTTGCGGTACATACTCGCCGCCAGCAAAACAGGCGGCAATGTTGGTATGACTGCCGCTGAAGGCGCAGGCGAGAACCGCTTTATAAGGATACTCGCGGGCATATTCAGCCCGCGCTGCCTCACGTCGCTGGCGCTCTGCTTCTGCCGCTGCCTGCTCCGCGGCAATGCGCTCATCGCGTTGTTGGATGACCGAGATACCGGCAGCCTCTGCGGTGTCTCGATCGGACAGATAAGTCATCACGGTGCCGATGGTCGGTGTGTCCGCATATCCTGCTTCTGTAATTTCCGCGAGCAGCGCATCGTAGCCGTTGCTGTTATTCGCGGATTCCTCACGCAGCTTCGCCAGCTGATCCATATTGGCGTCGATCTCACCGGCAAATTGCAGCTCAGCATAGGATTCATAGCCGCGCTTAGTCGCATAGTCCGTCCGCAGCTGAGCTGTCTCCACTAATACGCCATAGCCTGTGGTTCGCTCGTCTCTGTCAAATGCGGTTTTCAGCCGCTGGATATTCTCGGCATAGTCGACAAAGATATTGCAGCTGCTCCCGGATTTAATGGCTAGATAGGCCGCATTAACGTCATCGTAGACTTCGGCAAACAGTGATCGGCCCGGGCTCAAGCTAAATTTAGATTCGGTGTAGTAATCACGGTATTGGCTGGCGAGCATGGCATCAGCCATCTCTCGATAGGCGATGATGTGCGTGGCATCGTCGCCATTGTAAGCCAGGGTGCAGATGTTCTGGCGATAGAAGCCATTGCTGTCGCGACCTGTGTCGGTGTACGAGACAATCAGGGAGCCGACCAGCTGGCCCGATGCCTGCTCCCCAGCGGAGACATAGCGCTCGGTGAGGGCCTCGTACTCTTCAAGGCTCGCTTGCATCTCGGCGTTAAGCTCTGTCGAGATGCTTACAAGCGTGTCGTAGTCAACGCCAAAAGCGACTTCGTATTGCGCCAGATTCGCATACTGCTGGGTCTGCAGTAGGACCTCATAGAGGTATGCAGGCACGGCGATGATCTCGGAGTTGTTCAGCGTGTTCCAAGATAGATTAGTTGGCTGATTTTTATCGCAGTGCTGGTGCAGATCAATATCTGTGCCGTACCGGGTAGCGAATGCCATTACCTGATCTTCTAAGATTTCACTAAGTCCTGTGACGCCGATGCTGGCATAGAGCGAGTTAATTAGAAGCAGGTTGGCGTTTTCCTCGCCGAGCAACTGATAAAGCACGCCGGCGTTGCCCGACTGGTTTTGCAGGTCGTTGGTGAAGCAGTTGTTAAAGCTTAAGTTCTCAAGTGCTGAGGAGACGGTCAGATTGCCGTCGATGTCGCGGGTGAACCGAGGTGGAGAGATGCTGGTGCCATTGTACTGATCGGTTTTGATTAGAACGATCATCTGGAAGAGCTCTTTTTGCTCTTCGGTTAGGCCGGCATCATTCTGGGCAAAGGCACTGGCGATCGTCAGTTGCGCCGCCATAAAAATTAAAATGGCGCCACGGCGCGCTAGATGACTGATCCGCATCAGAAGGCCCCCAATTTGTTATTTCAACCGGAGACTAGCAGACTTCCGGCAACAAAACTTCTGCAAATTGATAACTCCACACCCAATAAGGCGGCCTCCATGCGTTTGAATTTAAGTTTTTCATTAGTCCTCGCGTTGATGTTGAGTTTTATCCCTGCGCTCGCCGGTGCATCAGAGTTTGTGCTGCGTGATGTGGAGGATGCAGAAGCCGTTTGCAACGATGGAGGTCAGGCTAATTACTGGTTTGCCTCGAATGACTCGGATAAATGGTTGGTCCAATTCCCTGGAGGCGGGTCAGGCTGGCCCGCCAGTCGCTTTGGCAATCGTGACTCCGAGAAAAAATCGCCGGCTCAAAGCCGCTCGGGCAAACGAGCGATTGATGACTCCGCGATCGCCGCTCAATTTTTCGATCGCGGATACAACGTCATTTGGCTGCATTACTGCTCAAGCGATCTTTACGGTGGTGAACACGTCAACCAGATCAATGGTGAGCTTATTCCGTTCAGAGGCCGGTCAATTGTTCGGTCAATTGTCAGTGAGTTCGAAGAGGATTTCCGAGTGGCGGAGGACATTGTCCTTGCTGGGACAAGTGCAGGTGCCTACGGCATTGTGTTGAATCTTGATTTGTTCAGTGCATTCACATCAAAGCGGGTCATACTCGATGGCATTTGGCGAGACGATTATCAGAAGTCCTCTCAAAAACCCGACTGGTTCGATCAAGAGCATGACTGGGTGCCGTATCTGCTCGGCGATATGCCAGCGCATTGCCAAGGCGATTTCTACTCGCACTGTTGGGTTGATCGCAGCACGCTGCAAGCGAAAGGAATAACTCGTGCTTTCATCATTATGAACTTTGGCGACCCCTATAATTTTGTGAAGGATGAGGCTGATAGAGAGGGTTTCGCGGCAGCGATGCAATCGGACGCCGAGGTTTTTGGTGGTGGTTTTTCAGTCGATGCAAAGAAACACCGGCTTCAGGGTGCGGTGCGTTGGGGGCACGGGCTCATCACCAACGCGCGAGACTACAAGCAGGAAGTTGGTGGTGCGTCTTTAGAGTCATTAATCGGTGCATGGATTGATGGCGCCGCGCCCGTACATATTCACTACTAGCCTGCGAACCTGTCTGAGGAAAATTAATGCCGTACGTCAACATCAAAGTCACGCGTGAGGGCGTGACTGCCGAGCAGAAAGCCGAGCTGATCGCTGGGGCCACTGAGTTGCTTGAGCGCGTTCTGAATAAAAACCCCGCCACGACTGTCGTGGTGATCGACGAAGTCGAGATGGATAACTGGGGGATTGCCGGTGAGCAGGTCACGCATCGTCGGGCGCGAGAGAGCGGGCAGCAATGATTGATTGCGGTCTATGAGATCCTCGGCGAACGCCACCTTTAGCAATCGTCCTGTCGCCAAGGACCGCAAGTTAAAAGGTTTGCTGCGGTTGAGTGGCTATTTGCGGCCCTATTGGCGGCAGGCCGTGATTGCGGCCATTGCGCTGCTTGTCGCGGCCGGCAGTGTGCTTGCCATTGGCCAAGGACTGCGGCTGGTGATCGACGAGGGCTTTGCCAATGGCACGCCCGCAGCGCTTGATCGGGCGCTATTGCTCACCGCTGGCGTTATTGTGGTGCTGGCGGCCGCCTCGGCGCTGCGATTTTACTGGGTGATGTGGCTCGGTGAGCGCATGGCCGCGGATCTGCGCTGTGATGTTTTCAACCAGCTGCTGGCGCTGGAGCCTGGGTTTTACACCCAAAACGGTGTTGCCGAGATTCAGTCGCGCATGACCACCGATACGGCACTGCTACAAAGCGTGCTGGGCTCGACTTTCTCCATGGCGCTTCGCAACACGCTGCTGCTGCTTGGCACGTTGATAATGTTGGTTGTGACAAGCCCTGGGCTGACCGCCCTAGTCGTGGTTGGAATACCACTAGTGGTGGCGCCAATGCTGATCTACGGACGGCGCGTGCGCAAACTCTCGCGGCTAAGCCAAGACCGCATTGCGGATGTGGGCAGCTATGCCAGCGAGACGCTTGGCGGTATCGAGACAGTCCAGGCATTTGTGCATGAGTCGACAGACCGCCAGCTATTTGATGAGCGCGTAGAGTCGGCTTTCGCAACGGCGGTGCGCCGCATCCGCCAGCGTGCCGGGCTGAATGCCGTAGCGTTGATGCTGGCCTTCGCTGGGGTGGCGTTTGTGCTCTGGCGTGGTGGGCATGCTGTGCTGAGCGGTGCAATGAGTGCCGGGGAGCTCTCAGCGTTTATCTTCTATGCGGTCCTGGCGGCTGGGGCTGTTGGCGTTTTATCCGAGGTAGCCGGCGAGCTTTTTCGAGCATCGGGCGCGGCCGAGCGGCTATTTGAGCTGCTTGAGACTGAACCCGCCATTCGTGCGCCGGCAACCCCCGTGGCGCTTACCCAGCCAATTGCTGGACAAGTGAGTATTGAAGCGGTGGAGTTTGCCTACCCCAGCCGGCCGGATATGCCGGCGCTTGAGGGTGTGAGCCTGACGGTAACCGCCGGCGAGACGCTGGCGTTGGTTGGGCCATCCGGCGCCGGAAAGAGCACTCTAGTCTCGCTCATACTGCGGTTTTATGACCCCACAGCGGGTGTGATTCGGTTTGATGGAGTGGACCTGCGAGCGCTAGATCCAACCACGTTGCGCGCCAACATGGCGCTGGTAGCCCAAACCCCGGTGCTTTTCTCGGGCACGGTGGCCGAGAACATTCGCTTTGCCGATCCGGCTGCCAGTGATACTCAGGTAGAAGCGGTGGCCGATGCGGCGCATTGCCTTGAATTTATTGAGCGCCTGCCAAACGGCTTTGCTACGGATATTGGCCCGGGCGGTGTGCAGCTCTCGGGCGGGCAGCGTCAGCGCATCGCCATTGCCAGAGCGCTGCTTCGCGACCCGGCATTATTGCTGCTGGATGAAGCCACCAGCAGCCTCGACGCCGAGAGCGAACAGCAGGTGCAGGCTGCATTGGCCCACTTAATGGCAGGCCGCACCAGTCTCGTCATTGCACATCGATTCTCGACGGTTAAAAACGCCGATCGCATCGCGGTGCTCGAAGCCGGCCGTCTGCGCGCGGTCGGCACGCATGATCAATTAATGCAAGACGATGCGCTCTACGCCCATCTAGCCGCCCTGCAATTTGAGGTGCATGAAGCCTCGTCTGCTTAATCGGTCAGCCGCACTAGCTCGCCGTTGGCGCGATCCGTGAGTAGATAGAGGGCGCCGTCTGGGCCCTGTTCAATGGCGCGAATTCGCCAGCCGCGATCGCCCAATAGGCGTGTGGCTGAGACAACGCGCTCGCCCTGCAGCGTCAACCGGGCCAGATGTACCTGCGCCAATGCACCCACAAAGAGATTGCCGCGCCACGCGGGAATGGCTTCGCCGGTGTAAAACGCCATCCCTGACGGGGCTATTGAAGGCGTCCACTGATAAATTGGCTGGATAGTGCCTGGTAGCGTGTCCGGGCCGATCTCGGGGCCCCAGTACTCGCGCCCGTAAGTGGTTTCGGGCCAACCAAAGTTACCGCCTGCCACCGGCAGGTTAATTTCATCCCCGCCGCGCGGGCCATGCTCATGGATCCAGAGGGCCCCGGTCTGCGGATGGATGGCGGCCCCCTGTGGGTTGCGGTGGCCAAAGCTGTAGATAGCCGGTTGTGCGTTATCGCGATCCACAAACGGGTTATCGGGTGGAATGCGGCCATCATCCATCAGCCGCAGCACCGAGCCATTATGGTCGCTCAAATCCTGCGCCCGTTCCCGCTCACCACGATCGCCCGTGGTCATGAAAAGATATCCGGCCCGATCAAAGACAATGCGTGATCCGAAGTGTCTGCCGCTGTCAGCACAGGGCGTTGCGATAAACAGGGTCTCGAAGTTCACTAGCTGATTCTGCTCAAGCCGTCCACGGCCAAGATGGGTGGCGCTGCCCTCATCACAGCGGCCGGCCCAGGTCAGATACACCCAGCGGTTCTCCGCAAACTCGGGGTGCAGCTCGATATCAAGCAATCCGCCCTGGCCACGGGCGTCTACTTCGGGCGTGCCGGCGATCAACTGTCGCTTGCCGGTGGCTAGGTCAAGTCGCAGCAGCCGGCCGGGTCGCTCGGTAATCAGCACCTCACCCTGCGGCAGAAAGGCCAGCGCCCAGGGGTGTTCTAAATTCTCGGCAGCGATTTCAACGCGCGGCCCAGTGGCGCTGCTGACCAACGGCGCCAGAAGTAGAGCAGTCAACAGCAGCAGGCGGAGCAATGACATCGGATGGCACCTCAAACGGTAGGTCTATTCGCTGCAGTATGACTGGATTCTGTGACGGAGGTTCATGGTGCGCTTTGGCCCGAGCAATATAATGGATATACAATTAAGAAAGTATATCTATGTGTCGCAGGGAGGTAACCAATGCAGGTAGCAAAGTGGGGGAACAGTCTGGCCGTTCGATTGCCTGCCGCCGTGGTTGAGGCGCTGGGCATTAAAGAAGGCGACGATATTGAGATCCATGTCGAAGATTCGCATGTGTTTCGGGTGAAAAGATCGCCTGATCGCAGCGAACTGCTGGCGCGACTAAGAAAATACCGTGGCCGATTACCGAAAGGTTTTGTATTCGACCGACTCGAAGCCCATGAGCGCGACTAGTGCATTTATTGATACCAACGTCTTGCTGTATTTGCTCTCCGAAGAGGCTGTCAAGGCCAGCCGTGCGGAGAACCTGCTGGTAGACGGTGGCACTATCAGCGTTCAGGTCTTGAATGAATTCGCATCGGTGGCTTCCCGCAAGCTTGGTATGCCGTGGTCCGAAATCACGGATGTGCTGGGGGTAATACGGGCGGTTTGCCGTGTCGAGCCATTGACTGCTGAGACTCATGAGCTCGCGCTCTCGTTGGCTGAACGATATGGGTTTTCGATTTACGATGGCGCAATCCTGGCTTCGGCTCGCCTTGCCGGCTGCCAACAGCTTTTTACCGAGGACCTCCAGCACGGACAGGTCATCGAAGGGGATGTAGAGGTCATTAACCCCTTTGGCTGAGCGCATTAGTTAACGCGATTTACTCCGTGCAGGCCTATATTTTGCGATATGGTGGGCGCCATCTGAGCTAAGGAAGGTTCGTGACAGGCCATGTCGGAGACACTGCTGCGCCAACTCATTATGCTGCGCCGCATTCCGCGGCATCCGCGCAAAATTACCGTTCGCGAGCTCGTTGAGCACTTAGATAATCACGGCTACAAGATCTCAGAGCGCACCATTCAGCGTGATCTGCTCACGCTCTCGGGCCGGATGTTTGGCCTGTTGCTGGATGACCGCAGCAAACCGCATGGTTGGTGCTGGGATCAAGACGCCGCGCCGCTGGATATCCCCGGCATCGAGCCGCAGGCGGCGCTTGCCTTTAAGCTTGCCGAGCATTTGGGTGGACGGCTGATGGCCCCATCCACGGTTGCTGCGCTGCAGCCTTATTTTCGCCAGGCCGAGCAAGTACTGAGTGATCATTCCAGTCCGGTTAGCGCCTGGCCCCACAAGATTCATACCGTCACCCGTGGCCAGACCCTTATCCCGCCGGTGATTGATCCGGATATCCTGGCCTGTATCTACGACGGGCTGTTTAACGACCATCAGATCAGCGCCCGCTATCAGCGCCGCTATGACGGGCAAACCCGCGATTACGTCATCAGTCCGCTGGGCATCGTGTTTCGGGATGGCGTGGTTTATCTGGTCTGTCAGCGCAACCAGAAAGACGAGGTTGTGCACCTTGCCATGCACCGATTTTTATCGGCCGAGCCACTGGATGCACCGGTGGTGCGGCCAGTGGATTTCCAGTTAGCTGACTATGTCAGTGGTGGTGGGCTTGATTTTAAACTGGGTGACGCGGCGCTGGCGCTTGAGCTGCTGTTGACCGCTGAGACCGCCGTGCATCTGGAGGAAACCCCGCTCAGCGAGGATCAGGTGCTGGCGCCCGTATCCGATGGGCGGGTGCGTTTAACCGCCACCGTGGCCGATACGCTGCAAATTCGTTGGTGGCTGTTGGGCCTGGGGGATCAGGTTGAGGTGGTCGCCCCGCAAGCGCTGCGTGATGACATGATTGAGCGACTCCAGCAGGCGTTGACTCAGTACTCCTGACGCTGCTTTGGTGTCGATAACGTCATGACGTTTAGACGTTAGTAGCATTTCAGCGAAAATAAAAGTGCCACGTCACATCCGTGTGTCGTGGCAACTTCAGGTTAGGCAGCTGGTGCGACGGTTTCTGTCGCAGGCAGTCAGCCGCGTGGGTTAGAAGTGATAGTTGGCGCCTATAGTGAAGGCACTCAATTCGTACGTTGACTCATCAAAGTACTGCTCCTTTTGCGACTGATTGAAATCCAACCGTCCGCAGTGTGGAGACGAGTTACGACAGCCCGCGTCGGAGCGATATCTAAAGTCGTTAACGTTCAAATTGACGTACGTACGTAATAACGTACAATTTAGCCACTAAACCCGAGAGGAACCTATCATGGCTGGGATTACCGCAACTGAAGCCCGCAGCAACCTGTACCGACTGATTGATGAGACTGCTGAATCCCATCAGCCCATTGTTATTACCGGAAAGCGCAACAAAGCCGTCCTGGTCTCGGAAGAAGACTGGTCAGCGATTCAGGAGACTCTGTATCTGCTCTCCGTGCCCGGCATGCGAGAGTCCATTCGGGAGGGGATAGATACTCCAGTCGATGAATGCGATGAGGCGCTTGATTGGTGACGTGGCGATTGGTCTACACCAAGCAAGCGCAAAAAGATGCCAAGAAGCTAGCTGCCAGCGGTCTTAAACCCAAAGCCCAAGAACTCCTGGCGCTGATTGCCGAGGATCCATTTCGCAGACCGCCTCCGTTTGAGAAGCTCATCGGAGACCTTGCCGGCGCTTATTCACGCCGAATCAACATTCAGCATCGTCTGGTCTACCAAGTGCTTGAGGAGGAGCGGCTGGTAAAAGTCCTCAGGCTCTGGAGCCACTATGAGTAACCAGACGTTGGTTACAATGCCTGCAGTACGGTAAACTGTACATGATCAATATCACGTACGGATCTTTCTTATGGATGCCATTAGCTACACCGCTGCTAGAGCCAACCTTGCAAAAACCATGGAGCAGGTCTGCGAAGACCACTCCCCGGTGATCATTACCCGGAGTCAGTCAGAGTCAGTGGTCATGATGTCCCTCGCGGATTTTGAGGCATTACAAGAGACGGCCTATCTGCTACGCGCCCCAAAGAATGCACGGCGACTGCTGGAATCCGTGGCCGAGCTTGAGCAGGGGGAGGGGCAAGAGCAGGAGCTTGTTGAATGAAGCTGATTTTCTCGGGAAACGCCTGGGAAGACTATCTGTACTGGCAAAAAACCGACAAGAAAATTCTCCGCCGCATCAACACCTTGATCAAAGCAATCCAGCGCGAGCCCTTCGAGGGGATTGGAAAGCCGGAGCCCCTTAAACACAGCTTAACTGGCTACTGGTCTCGCCGTATCAACGACGAGCACCGCATCGTCTACAAAGCGACAGATGAAGCTTTGCTGATCGCTCAGCTGCGCTATCACTACTGATCGGTTTTACTATCGGTGCCGTTTTTGCACATAGGCGATGTCACCCGTTCGGCGATTGAAGCCGCTGGTTATTCGCGAGTTGGCCTGCTGGGTACCCGCTTTACGATGGATGAGCCATTCCTTATTGGCCGAGCAGGGCGCCGAGGCAGTGATTTTTGCGCTTAGTTTCCAAGATTAGAGTGAAAGCCATCTGGTACTACTTAAAGTAGTTGTCTTCTAACCAGTTGCGCCGGGCCTTCAAGCGAGGCAATGTGGAGTTATGGGGATGAAAGGATTCAAACCGCTGGCGATTATGTTGGGGCTATGTCTTGCGATTGGGGCAGAGCCACTGCCTGCAAGCGCCATTGACGAATTCATTCAGAATAATGATTTCCCCGGTTATCAAATCGAGTCTGGCCAAGGGATGTACCCGCCGGTCACCGTCACGCTTGATGATAAAACCCAGTTCACGCTGCCCGCTTCCGATTTTCAGCAACAGGTCCGGATGATCCAGCGGCTAGGTCATCGCTCCGTAGCCAATGATGATCGCCTAATTGTAGGTGTCCAAGTAGGTGGCGGGGATGCAGCGCTGCATGCCGCGACCCTGCTCTATGATCAGGTAGACGGGCAATTTCAGCTCACGGCCATTCTGCCGATGCGAGAGCGGTTTAATAGTTTTCGGTTGGATTACTCTCGCGATATTGGCAGCCGGCTGTTGATCCTGCGTGGCACCAGCGGGATGCACTTCCACGAGGTGTGGATCTACAAATACGGCCCTGAGGGCCTAGAGCTTTTAGCCACCAATGGCAGCGCGGCGGGTGTCCATCTAAAAGAGGGTGAAGATACTGATGCGCCGCAGGTTTGGGTAGGCGTTGCAGATTGGGAAGATCCTGAGTGGAATTATGCGCATGGCGAGCGGCTCTGGAATATTTACACGTGGCAAGACGATGGCTACGTCTTTAACGCGGAGCTGAGTACCGTGGAGCAGAAAACAGTCGGACGCCGAATGGGCGAGTTCTTAGAGAGGCTTGAGTCTCGGTAAGAATTGCAGTGACGCCATCTTGGCTCATCTAACAATCATCCCCGAAAATAACCATTTCGTTATGTTTTAAGTTTCTGCATCCAAAAGGATTAATACCAATGCCAGTAAGAGAAATGACGCCAGAAGAAGTGAAGGAGTGGTTAGGTGCTGGGCTCATCATTCCTGGTTCGAAGGTTCGACGTGATCTGCCCAACGGGTCTGAAGACGTGGACGCTAAAAAATGCCCGAATGACAATCCCTCGAGTAGTGATGCGAGCGGTCAAGAGTCAACACCACAAGACAATCGATAGTTAATCCGTAGCCATTTCTCTGCGCGAGATTATCAGCTTGATCAATGTCCGGCACATTTCGATATTTCTTCTTATTGCGGATGTAGAGACGCACTATCCCGGCTCATGTGAAGCTTTTGAGCGGGATTATGAGCCCGTGAAGAGTGATTGCGGCCTTTATCTGATCGCTTCTATGTCGTCAGCCGAAGCTGAAGATCTATTGGATGGGCTTGCAGGCAAGGGGTTGGATGTCGATCGTTACGCCGCCGTAGCTGATGCTTGGAGCGGTCCTTTGATGGAGAACCCAGATAAAATTTTGTTTACAACCAAGTCTGGTGAACAAGATGAATTGCAATACCCACCTGTGTGGTACGCGTGCGCCAATACCAAGAATTAGCGTCTCTTAGTGGCGAAGCGTGCTTTTGTGCGGCGAGATGGCATTTGATCAGATTACTTGCTGGCCCTCTGCATCGCTTTCAGCCAGCCACATTCTTCGTGAACGAGCAGCTCGCAAGCAACTGGCGCACGGGTAAGGCCGCACCATAGCAGGGCGGTTTCGCGATCGCGTTTTTCTGGTTCGCCGGATAACACGATATCGGTCAGGATCACTGCAGGTGCTTGTTGGCCTTTGAACCGGTAGATGGTTTCGGCCTGTATAGGGCCAACGGTGTTCGGAATAACCCGTGCCCGCTGTGGTTCTGCGTGGCTAACGCCGTTAGTAAGCCGGTGTCTGTTGGCCACTACTGGCGCTAGGGCACACCCAATTTTGCGAGCGATGAAGTAGCTTGCTTGCATTACACCTTAACCGAGCCGCCGCCGGCGGATAAGTTAATGGCGTATCGCTGGGCGCGCATGGCCAGTGTAAGAGGGTATGCGTCTGTTTGGGTTCGAGGTGATATAGGCTTTTATA
Source organism: Spiribacter sp. (assembly GCA_965243155.1). Taxonomy (GTDB): domain Bacteria; phylum Pseudomonadota; class Gammaproteobacteria; order Nitrococcales; family Nitrococcaceae; genus Spiribacter. Next base: position 129,173 of record CBDEUE010000012.1, read on the forward strand.
GGGAAGCCGAATATAAAACGCGTCCCGCAACGCTACGACACATTTTGTCGGGCTAGTGATTCAACTTGCTTTAGGGTTAAGACACTTTGTAGGGTTTATTGACATCTTGAGCCTATGGAGAAGGCAAAGCACGATTTTATTCACTACGATCCTGTGCAATGTCGGAGCTTGATAGTCAGAGAAGCCGCGCGGCTGCAAACTTTTTCGGCTAATTATAGATTCGAGGGGCCAAGGACCTCCCAATATCCCCAAGTTGGCAATGCGGTGCCGCCGTACCTCGGAAGGTAGATCGCCGAAATAATCGCAGAGGTTCTTGATAGTGCAGGAGAGATTAAGTAAGGATCGATCGCGTCCACTGCGAGCTAGGGGGTGGGCCACTCCGCGCATCCGATTTGAGGGAATGGCATCGGAACTTATTCTTTCCCAGTATGTAGCTGTTTTTTAATGCTCATAACTGCCGTCAAGCCTAGATTGGCGAAACGCTACCAGATCGCAGGTATGCACTTGATTTGGGGCCAACGAGTCCGCTTCATGCTCGGATATAGGTTAGTTAGGGAGCCGGTTCATTTTTCAGAGGGTCCCGTTACGCAGTTAGAAAGGTCAGGTTATGGCTAGGCAGCATCACCTTCCTCCAAGCGCATCATCGCTATCCGCATCTATGCGTGATCTAGGCTATTCACTGGAAACTGCGATTGCGGATCTAGTTGATAATAGCATTTCGGCAGAAGCAACTAAGGTCCAGATTATCTGTGATCTGAGCCAAAAAAATCCCGCACTGGGTATCATTGATAATGGCAATGGAATGGATGAGACAGGCATTATTAATGCGTTGCGTCATGGGTCAAAGAACCCATCGGAAATGCGGTCAAAAAAAGATCTTGGTCGTTTTGGGCTCGGGCTCAAGACAGCTTCCTTCTCTCAGTGTAAAAGGATAACTGTAGTTAGTAACAATGGTGGTGGGCTTCACGCGGCGGAATGGGACCTAGAGACCATTGAGAAAACGGATGATTGGCTTATCTCAATCCTTGATGCAGAAGAAATCGCGAATGTGCCATTTCATAATCTGATTACACGCACGGGTACTGCGGTGATCTGGCGTAAAATTGATAGGTTATTCGAGGAGGAGGTTGGCGCCGGGCGACATGAAATCGTTAATGAGAAGCTAGATCTCGTTGAAAAACATCTAGCTTTAGTTTTTCATAGGTTTATGGGCGGCGAAGTGAGTGGCCGTAATAAACTAACACTCTCCCTGAATGGTCATTCAATTAAACCCTTTGACCCGTTCTGCCGCAAAAATCCGGCTACGCAGATCTTGCCAGAAGAAGTTGTGCGGATTGATGGCGCGGCAGTGCAAATGCAGCCATACATCCTCCCGCACCACAGCAAATTGAGCGCACAAGAATATTCCTTCTATCAAGACCGCAGCGATTTTGTTTCAAACCAGGGCGCTTACGTCTACCGGGCCGGCCGCCTTATGGCATGGGGTGACTGGTTCAGGCTCATTCCAAAAGGGGAAGCCACAAAGTTGGCTCGAGTGCAGATTGATTTTCCAAATAGCCTCGATGAGTTGTGGACGATCGATATTAAGAAGTCACGTGCACGCCCTCCGGCAACGGTTAGGAACCGTCTTCGTCAGATCATCGACACAGTGACTGCGCGTAGCACACAGGTGCATCGTGGCCGAGGGAAGAAGCTGTTTGACGAGGTAAACGCGCCGGTTTGGGAGCGATACGCAAGTCAGGGAAATATTAGGTATGGTCTAAATAGTGAGCATCCGCTAGCTGAAGCCTTACGTGAGAATCTTGATTCTGAAAATAAACGCCGGCTCGCAATATACATGGAGGCCGTTGCATCTTCGCTTCCGATCGAAATGATTTATGCGGATTTTTCCACGAATCCTCAAGAGGCTCATCAGAACGAACTTTCTCGGGAAGAAATAAATGTCCGCCTTAATGATCTGAAGCAATTCCTTTTTGGAAATCGCGATGTGAATATTGAGGTCTTTCGAGAAGTCGTAAGGTCTACTAGATTCTTCATTGGTTTTGAGGACGCTGTTGATGACTATATTACGAGAGAGCTGGATAAATGACAGTCAATAAGATAGAAAGTCAAAAGAATTTCACGAGCGCGCTTATATCAGCGCTATCAACTTTGCCGGTGCCGCCAACGCGTAATGAGGTAATCGATCGGGCAAGCGATCTTGCGCGTGTATTTGGATACAATGACCCACTGGGGGGCATAATTGAAGATGCTTTGGTTGCTGTGGATTCGCGCATGGGTTCGGGTGTTTCCTTAGTTAATGTAGAAGCCGATCACGATGATAAATGGATCGATAAGCGTGGGGATATTGATTGGATATATTCCGACGCTTACCAATCATATCTAAAAAAAGAACAGCTACATCCAACAGTAGTGCAATCGTTAAGCGATGTCGCAACTAAAATACTTGGTCATATGCAAGATCCTAAAAGCGAAGGCAGGTGGGACCGCCGAGGGCTTGTAATTGGGCATGTCCAATCTGGTAAAACTGCGAATTACATGGGGGTAATCGCTAAGGCCGCGGATGCCGGCTATAAGTTCATAATCGTGATTGCTGGTATTCATAATAACCTACGAAAACAGACTCAGGGACGCATAGACGAAGGTTTTGTTGGACGCTCTAGCGATCCCGAAAACCGTAAAAAAATTGGTGTCGGTCTGCTTCGTGGCTATCCACATTCTGCCACCCTGACAAACGTCCATGATGATTTCAGCAAGAGGACCGCTAACCAGAGTGGTTGGAAGATCAATGATCTGAATAAGCCGACTGTGTTGGTAATAAAAAAGAATGTTAGTACTCTGAAATCGCTTCATAATTGGCTTAAGGAAATGAACGCGCAGGCAGATGGACTAATAACGGATGTGCCAATGCTTATGATTGATGATGAAGCCGATAACGCTTCGATTAATACGAATAAGCCCGAACTGGACCCAACGAAAACAAATGCAATGCTTAGGAGGATCCTCGGTCTTTTTGCGAAGTCTTGCTATGTTGGTTACACGGCGACACCTTTCGCAAACATTTTTATTAATCCCGATTCATATGATGATAGAGCTTATGAAGAATTATTTCCTCGTGACTTTATCGTCAGTCTTGATGCTCCAAATACCTATTTTGGGCCGGAAAAAGTCTTTATCGACCAAGATAGTAGCGCAAGAATATTACGACCGATTCTAGATTGCGAAGACTACCTCCCTTTATCTCATAAAAAGAATGACGAATTAATCGGATTGCCGCCAAGTCTCTACCGGGCCATCGATCTGTTCATCGTTGCTAGGACCATACGTAACTTGAGGGGGCAAACCAATAAACATTGCTCAATGATGATTAATGTTTCTAGGTTTTTGGTCGTGCAACAGAGTGTGCGCAACTTTGTGAGCATTTACGAAAGGAAGTTGCGGCAGGCGGTAAAGGCAAATTATGCAATGCCGGATTCAGTATCCCAACAGAACGAAATTATGGCCTCCTTAAAATCCTGCCTGGAAACTGAGTACCCTGATTGTGAGTTCGTCTGGTCGGATATAAAGGTTGCTCTCAACGACGTGTTCGAAAATCTCCACATTTTCTTAGTAAACAGTAGCTCTGACGAAGCACTAGATTACAAGAAGCATGAGCGTGACGGGAATAGCCTGACGGCTATAGCCATCGGGGGCTTGAGTCTCTCGCGCGGCCTTACTATTGAGGGCCTTACGGTGAGCTACATGTATCGCAACACCCGTATGTATGACACGCTTATGCAGATGGGGCGTTGGTTTGGCTACCGGGTCCGGTTTCGAGGACCTATGCCGGGTGTATCTGTCTCCGGATTCAATTAACTGGTACGGACATATTGCGGAAGCTTCAGAGGAACTACGTCAACAGATTAAAACAATGCGACGGGACGGAATGAGCCCTAGGCAGTTTGGGCTTTATGTGAAAGCGCACCCTGAAAGGCTTCTCATCACTGCTGCGAATAAAATGAGAGCTGGTCAAAAAGTTATTGTAAATCAAAACTTCAGTGGCCGAATTGTGGAGAGCTTTCTTCTTCCGGTTGATAAGAACATAAACGCAGAGAACGAGCAGCTAATCGCAAAATACTGGCGGAGCAAGTTTGGTGGTGCTGGTTTGGACGATACTGGTAAGGGTTGGATTGTCCGCGATGTAGAGATTTCGGAGATCGAAGCGTTTCTTATGGCGTTCCGAACTCACCCTGATTTCATTGATCGTAAGAATGCGGCAATAAGGTATCTCAGTGAACTTTCCGAAAAATACACTAGGGGAGATGTTCTGTTGTTATCGGTTTCAGCCAATGGGGAAGATAGGGAAAACTACATTTTGGGAGCGCAGGAGCGGAGCAGTGCGCAACAGCTGGGGGATGCATGGCGTACCAGAAAAGACCGTGTGGCTAGCCGTGGTGATGAAAAGCTAGGGCTGTCTGAATTACAGAAAGATGAAGCAGTGAAGATTGCCAGAGAGGATGACCAAGACAAGAAGCCATCTGATTACCATTTTCGCATAGTACGCAAGAAGCCCTTGTTGATGCTCCATGTGCTCAATCCTATAGCTGGAGATGCAAATGTGCGTGTCCCGGCATTCGGACTTAGCTTTCCGCCTGGGGAATATCAAACCGAAGTAGAGGTAGTTGCAAATCAGGTATGGATCGAACGGATGCAGGGTTCATCGTTCGATACTCCCGACGAAGAAGATGATTATGATTAGGAACGATGCACCTTGGGATGATATGAAGACCCCGGAAAGTGGCTACACCGTTAGATATGCAACTGCATCTGGTGACGTTACTTTATGCTGGGGAAAGGACTCTGACGGGCATTGTCTTTTTATTCTCCAGCTGGCGGGAGAACACACAGAGCAATTCCGAAACAACTCAAGTGACGTAAACGGCATTAGGGTTGATCTCCGGCAGTTGGCGGAATCTGGTCCGCAAGGGCTGATCCTTACCCTTGAGAGACACATGGATCGCGACCTTTTCCACGCCCTATGCCAAACGTTGATCAGTAATCTAGAGGAGATTAGTGACCCGTCCGTCGCCTTGAGTGTTGCATTCAACCACATTAAGCGTTGGAAGGCATTCCTTGCCGGCAAAAGATCTCGGGTTCTATCGGCGGAGGAAGTGCGGGGCCTTTTCGCTGAATTGAGCTTCCTTCGTCGTCTCAAGAAAAAGCGTCTTACTGACGGCGAGGCAGTTGACGCGTGGTGTGGTCCTGATCGGATTCATCAGGACTTCATATTCGGAGATACTTCGGTTGAAGTTAAATCGATCAGTGGCAAAGATCCAAGCGTAGTGCGGGTCTCCTCCGAAGACCAGCTCGAGACAGTTTCTGATCGTCTTTTCCTTCAAGTTTATCGCCTTACCGAGGCCCCCGATGGTGCTGCAGCGCAGTCAATCAATGAATTGGCTGCAATGGTAGGTGATGAGCTCAGTGACGCCGATGCAATTGAGGCATATTGGTCGAAGCTGGCAGCCTATGGATATGTGGAGTTGCGAGAGTACGACAAGCCACGGTTTGTAATTAAGGGCTCAAATACTTACCGGATATCCGATGGATTTCCCAAGTTGGTGAGATCGAGGCTGCCTGAAGGCGTTGTTGACGTGAAATACAACCTTCAACTCGAGCGCATCGCATCTTTTGAATGTAGAGAGGAAGGGGTCTGGAATAGCTAATGGAACAGCCAATTTCCGAATTTTTTCATGATTTTCGCCAAGAACTCATGGCCGGCGCGGAGGCGCACGGCACATTCCAACTCTCCGAGTTCATGGAAGCTTTCGCAGCCGAACTCATGGAAACCGGATTCATTGAGGGCTTTGAGCTCTGTCACTACAGAGCACAACGAGGCATGCGCGTTGATGGTTACTGGTTCAATGATGAGGGTGAGCTTGATTTATTCGTAGCGGATTTTGATAGTCGCGAGGCGCTTCAATCGCTTACACAAACAGATGTGATAGCAGTGTTCAAAAGGCTGGAAAACTTCTTCGAAGCAAGTCTCACAAAGCGTCTCTTCGATTATCTAGATGAAACCACCCCGGAATTTGGTCTATCTAGAGAGATATCAGATCGAAAATCTTCGCTCCGCCGGGTTAACTTCTTCCTTGTATCTGAGCGTGCTTTAAGCGACCGGATGCAGAACATTGAAGCGGCTAAGATTTGCGATATTGAAGTGACATATCAGATTTGGGACATGTCCCGGTTGCAACGGCAACGTAGCTCCCGCGGCCATAAAGAGCCGTTAGATATAAATTTTAAGGCGGATTTTGGAAGTGGCTTGAGTAGCTTGTCTGCACACTTAGGCTCAGGCGCGCATAAGTCATATCTTGTTGTGATGCCCGGCGATATGTTGGCAACGCTTTACGCGAAGCATGGTGCGCGCCTTCTTGAGCAAAACGTTCGCTCTTTCCTTCAAGCGCGCGGGAAAGTCAATAAGGGTATTCGAGCGACAATATTGAATGAACCCGGAATGTTTTTTGCCTACAACAATGGTATTACGGCCACTGCGCAGGAGGTTGAGGTCGAGCTCGGTGATAAAGGGCTGGAAATTGTACGTATTAAAGACCTTCAGATTGTAAATGGTGGGCAGACCACAGCTTCTCTATTCCATACCAAGAGACGTGACAAGGCGACATTGGATGGTGTTTTCGTTCAGATGAAGCTATCAGTGATAAGCCCCGAGGACAGTGAGATTGTTGTCCCCAGAATTTCGGAATATGCCAATACCCAAAATCGCGTGAACGCTGCCGATTTTTTCTCAAACCATCCATTTCATATTCGGATCGAGGGGTTTTCTCGGCGCATTTGGGCGCCTGCTCAGAGTGGTGCCCAACGTGAGACCAAATGGTTCTATGAGCGGGCTAGAGGGCAGTATGCAGATGCACAAGCAAAGCTTACTCCAAGCGAACAGAAACGCTTTAAGGCTGAATATCCTAAAACGCAAATGTTTACAAAAACAGATCTAGCAAAATTTGAGAATGTCTGGGACGACCATCCTAAATGGGTTAACCTTGGCGCCCAGAAGAATTTCTCGAGTTATGCTGGTCGTATTGGCAAGGCTTGGAGCAAAAACCCAGACAGTTTTAATGAACGATACTACAGGCGCGTTATTGCACGAGCCATCATTTTTAGATGGACTGAGAAAATGATTTCTGGGGAGCCTTGGTACAACGGAGGCTACCGAGCTAACACGGTGGCATATGCGATTGCCGCGCTAAACGAGCTCTGCAGGCGAGCCGGAAAATCGGTTGATTTTCAAAAATGCTGGCAATCGCAGTCGGTTTATCCAGAGTTGGCGGACGGTCTGCGTAAAGCGGCTAAATTCGTTAACGATGACCTTACACATCCGCCTCAGGGCATATCGAATATTTCCGAGTGGTGTAAAAAAGATTCTTGTTGGGATAGGATTCGAGGAAAGCTTGACGAGCTGTATTCAGAAATTGGTCAAGCATTTTTTATGAACCTAATTGGTAGTGATGCAGAAAAAAACGAGCAGAAACTGGCAAAAAAAATACAACGGTTAGACGACGGAATTGAAGCACAGCGAAAGGTCCTAGAGGTGCCGGGGCAAACATGGAGTAAAATTCGGCAAGTTGGTGTTAAAAAGGAAATTTTGTCTGAAAAAGAGGTTGGGATAATAAGGGTGGCCGAACAAATTCCTCATAAAATCCCGTCCGAGAAACAAAGCGAAAAACTGGTCGCTGTACTGGATAAAGCTTGTGAGGAAGGAATTCTTTGAGCGTTGTTACGTAAATAACTGGCGCTCCGACTATCCCAACCGCTCCCTTTGCGCAATCTGCTGGTTCTGTTTAAGTCGTCGTTGCTGATGTTGTAGTCCTCCAAACAACTGCTCAGAGCAACTAGGATTGTTCATCAGCGGTCCCGCTGCTTGGGCTTCGAGCGCCACTTATAGAACGTCGCGGTACTTAATGGTGTCGTGACAGAGGTGCGGGACTTTGACCCCGGCTTCGGCCTTCTTGCGGTAGTGCCATGATCTCGCTGTCGGTGATTCGTGGTTCATGCATGAGGAGTTGCGAAGGTACATAATTCCACTTATCGCCTCCATCATTTTTCGGGGGGATTACCCTACCTTTGTGCCCGTTCAACGGCGTCAGTGAAACCGGCAAGGGTCCATAGCGTAGCGCGCTGCTCTAGAGTATATGACTCATGAAGTGGCGCCGGAACCACCAGTTGGAGGCCCTGACTGGCCATTTCAGATGTCTGCGTAACCGTGATTCCAGTCTCCAATGTTACGAGATACTTCCGGTGTAGGCGTTGTCCTTCGGCCAATACTTGGCGCCATCGGTCCTTGCAGGTGGTCTTGGCGCCTAATAAAAAAAGTCGACTAAGCGGAAATTCCGGATCATGGTATTCGCCGAAGCCTGGGAAAAGAAAATCAGGCTTGGCTTTATTCTCTGTCACACGCTTGTTTCCACCTTTTTCGTAGCGGATGCTTCTACGATCGAATATCTCGCTGAGATGATTCTCAAAGGCGTGGCCTACCCTGGATTTTCTCCTGTTCTGAACGCTCAGGGAGAAGGAGATAAACTCATCGATATCTTCTCCTTCTTCGCCAAAACCCCTCTTTAGCCGCTCGGATACGACATGCCGTTCATAGACGCGGAAGAGGGCTTCCTCGCGTTCCATCCATGCCAGTAACGTGTTGTCAGGGTCACCCTGTGGATCTGCCGGAAGGTTTTCTCGGGCCAACGCGGAAAATTCAGAAGTTCGGGGAAAGCTACTAGGGAAACGGTCAAGCAGAAGCTGGAGGTCATCCTCTGCGTCCTCGGGTTCTATTGCCTTTACACCGAGTTCTTCTAGCAGATACTTCAGTGGCAGAGAAAGGCTACGTTCAGGCAACTGCGCTCTCGCGAACCTCTCCTCAACTGGCTGTAGCCCAAACAGATATTGCAGCTGCAACGCTGCCGATGAGTCCGGTGGTGTGAACAGAATGACAAGCTCACCGTCATGTTTCCGGGCGATGATCATCAGGTCGCCCTCCTGCATTCGCGCGCTCACCGGGTTATTCCGGTAGTAGAGCCTGTATTCTGGTGAACGGTTTGGTTTGCTCCATCGCGCGTCATACCACGAGACGGTATCTCTCACGATCTCGGGAGCATCATCCTTGTCGTCTGGGAGGTATGCCATGATCGTCTCGATGTGATATTTATCGCTTTTTGGTGGTGTGCCCAAGACGTTTTTGAAGCCTACCGTAGGCAGGCCACCGATCTCGTGTTGATTTGACCTGCCGGGGTCAGCATCGACAGCCGATAGATATTTTGCGGCAGCTATCTCAAAAATCTCTGAAACTGAATGATGCATTCGTTGCCCTTGTTGTTCTTGCGCCGGACAGACTCGTTCACTTAAATATTCCGGTTATATGCATTGTGTCCCGTTCGCTGCGGAGCCAAGAGGCGGCAGACTGGAGCACCGTATCAGCAGATTCACGAGTGCGCCCGCGAAGCGCGCATTCCCAGATGGTCAGAATCCTCCAGCCGAGCTCGCGTAGCCGATCATTGTTCTCCTTATCCCTGATACGGTTCTTCTCGACCTTGGACTGCCAGAAGCCGGTGCGTGTAGATGGCAGCCTGTAAAGATGGCAGTTATGGCCGTGCCAGAAACAGCCGTTGACGAAAATCACCGCCCTGTATCGAGGCAAGACAAGGTCGGGTGTGCCGGGTAACTGCCGCTGGTGAAGACGGTAACGGAATCCAAGGGCGAACAGACCTCGTCTTACCCATAGCTCGGGCTTGGTATTGCTACCGCGGATACGCCCCATGATCCAACTCCGCTGGTCGGGGGTGAGCACATCTACCATGACACCGTCTCGTGGAATTCCATCGGGAGAGGCGGCTGAATACTGTATCCTCGATTATCTACTTCTAGATCTGAAACCACATGCGGCACCATCGCGTAGGCAATCCTGCGTACCACTGGCACGACTACAGAGTTTCCGAACTGACGGTAGGCCTGGGTATCGCTCACCGGGATCCTGAAATCGTCATTGAACCCCATGAGGCGGGCGCATTCGCGAGGCGTCAGCCGACGAGGTGTCTCCATCTCTCCCCGGTCGACCAGTATTTCGGATCCATCTTTGTGGTACCGCGCAGACAGGGTTCTCGCGGTGTCGTTCGGCCCGATCCGGCTGTATCCGAACCCATTACCGGCCGCTTGGTGCTTGGCTTTATAGTCCTGCAGGTAACGCCATAGCTTCTCGCTGAGAATGTACTTGTCCGCGACCCGGGCCGTCTCACCATGAGTATATGGCGGTTCTGCAGGTTCACTGCCATCCTCTGGATGCAGCACACTTGCCATTGTCTTCGCGTTGGAGCTTGGGAAGTCGATCTGATCCCAGCTGAACGGGACGCTTTTGTGGAAACCCACCATGTAGATGCGTTCCCTGTGTTGGGGTACGAACCCCTTGCCGTCGATCACACGGTCGAAAACGCGATAGCCAAGCTCATCCAGGGTGCGACGAATCACTTCATAGGTACGTCCACCATCGTGGCTACGGAGGTTCTTGACGTTCTCAAGTAGAAAAGCGCGTGGCCGCTTGATGTCGATGATCCGCGCTACATCGAAGAATAGTGTTCCTTGGGCCTCGCACATGAACCCGTGTTTCCTTCCCAAGCTATTTTTCTTAGAGACGCCAGCGAGGGAGAAAGGCTGGCAAGGGAAGCCTGCCAGTAACACGTCGTGATCAGGTATCCGGGAACTGATCGTTCGAGAATTGATTCTTTCATTGTCTGATGCAGCTGTAATCTCCCGAATATCCGTCTGGATCACTTCGTCCTCATTGCCATAGTTCGCCCGGTACGTCTGAAGGGCGAAGCGGTCCCACTCACTGGAAAAAACGCAGTGACCACCAGCGTCTTCGAATCCCTGCCTGATTCCTCCGATCCCCGCGAAGAGATCGATGAACCGGAACTTAGATGCCTTCGGTGACCTGATCATAGTGCGTTCCTGGAGCACCTGCAGGATCGCGAGTTCGCGTTCCTTGGGAATAGGGTCACCTGTTTTCTGCCAACGGCGCACCGAACGCTCTGATTTGCCAAGTAGCCTCGCGAGTTCGGCTGCAGACATAAGTGCTAGGGCGGAGTCGAGAGCACTCCGCTTGTACGTAATAGATCCCATAACTAACCCTCAAAGAAGGAAATAATATGGCCATTATGTCCGCATTCATTCCCGCCGTCTAGCCAGTTCAAACATCGAGGGGACTTTTTTGGGATAGAGGATCCTATGCTTGTTGTGCGAGGGAGGCGTGGCGGTATTTTCCAGAGCGGATATGCAGCTTGCGTTTGATCGATGTGATGCTTTGGCCGGTTCCGATCGCGGTCGAGCTGGCCACCGCACGGCGGATAGCCTGCTTGCTGGGAGTCTCGCGGGTTTTGGCTTGCGTGGACGCCTTGACGGTCATAGGGCGATCACTGCGACGATTTCCAAGGTAGACCGTACCAGTATCCCGTAGCTACGGTGATAAAGGGTAACGGCAACATCGAGGAAGACCTGCTCCGCTAATTCAGTTCTGCCGTTCTCGCTGGCTGTGTGAGGCCTCCTCAGCCTATCTCTGACCAATGCTCGAGCCTCAGGCATATCAGAATGCCTTTGAGGGTATTGAAAACGCCATCTTTGTGAGAAGCGCGAATTAAATAGGAGAAGCCTTCGGTTACAATCGGCCCATGTGCGGCCGCTACGTCCTTCACGCCTCCGGCGCCCAGATCGCCCAAGCCCTCGGCGCGGCTGAGGCGCCTCAGGTCGCGCCTTCGTTCAATATCCCACCGGGTACGGCGCAGTGGGTGGCGCACGCAGGCGGTGAGGGCGATGTGGTGTTCCAGCAGCTTGGCTGGGGCTATCGGCCGGTGTGGGCGGGGGATGATGCGCCGCAGCCGATTAACGCTCGCGCCGAGAAGGTGGCCGCCTCGCCGTTTTTCCGCGATGCGTTTGCTCGCTACCGCTGCGTGGTGCCGGCCTCGGGCTGGTATGAGTGGCAAAAGCAGGATGGTGCGAAGACGCCGTATTACGTCAGTACCGCTCAGCCATTGATCTTCTTTGCCGGCATTTACGACCCACCGCGGGAGGAGAGCCCGGGGTGTTTTGCCATTATCACCCAGCCCGCCGCGCACGGCATCGCCCACATTCACCCGCGCATGCCTGTGGTGCTGGATGAATCCTGTCTGCGGGATTGGCTGAATCCGTCTTATAAAACGCGGGACGAGGTCAAAGCCGTCACCCGCGCGCTAGACGCCACTGCGCTGACGGCCTGGCCGGTCGATACGCGTGTGAATAAGCCGGAGAATAACGACGCGGAGTTGATTGCTCCACAGGGCTGACAGGCCGTGTTCGTTGTATGGGAAATCTTGGCTTCAGCTTGCGCTCGGCCCTAGCGAGGCCCTTGCAGCCGCTCGCGCGTGATAGTTTAAAATCAACAACACGATGTTTGGGCAAAAAACCTTATGACCCCCGAAGTCCGCCATGTATTCCACGGCCCAAGCTATACGTTCTCATATGTGGTTTGGGACGCGGCGACGCGACGGGCGGCGATTATCGACCCGGTGCTGGACTATGACCCGGCCTCTGGGCGCACGGATACCAAAACCGCGCAGCAAATTCTAGACATTGTCCAGGCCGAAGACCTGAGCGTTGACTGGCTGCTCGAGACGCATGCTCACGCTGATCACATCATGGCCGCGGCCTGGCTAAAGGCGCAATGGCATGCCCCGATTGCCATTGGCGAGCGCATCACCGAGGTGCAGGCGCGCTTTGCCTGGCTGTTTAATCTGGGCTCGGATTTTTCGGTAGACGGCCGTCAGTTTGATCGGCTTTTTGCCGATGGTGATGCCTTTGCCATAGGTGATATCCCGGTACAGGTCATCCATACGCCAGGGCATACCAGTGATCATGTCAGCTATGTGATTGGGGATGCGGTTTTTGTGGGCGATACGCTCTTTCTGCCCGATGCAGGGACGGCGCGCTGTGATTTCCCGGCGGGTTCGGCCAAGGATCTCTATCGCTCGATTCACACACTGTTTGATCGCTTGCCCGATACGCAGCGTTTGTTTGTGCTGCATGACTACGGCACCGAGCAGCGCGTCCCGGCGTTCGAGACCACGATTGGTGATCAGCGCCAACACAATATCCACGTGGGCGGCGATGCCCGCGAAGCGGATTTTGTGGCCATTCGCGAGGCCCGTGATCAATCACTACCCATGCCCACGCTGATCCTCCCGGCGGTGCAGGTGAATATCCGGGCCGGCGTTTTTCCGCCGCCGGAGGCCAACGGCGTGAGTTACCTCAAAATCCCCATCGACACCTTCACCGCGCATTGGCAGCCACCGGGGTGACCCCCAATCTTGCCAACCCTTGCTACACTGCGGCCCTAAATGACTGATTTTTTTGCCACCGCCCCGCGCGGATTCGAAGAGCTGCTGGCAGCGGAGTTGCGCGAGATGGGCTTGGCCAGCGCTCGGGTGCAACGTGGTGGGGTGAGCTTTAACGAATCACTGCAGGCCGCCTACCGCGCCTGTCTATGGTCACGTCTGGCTAACCGCATTCTCCTGGTGATTGCACGTTTTGAAGCGCAGGACGATCAGGCCTTGTATCGCGGCGTGCAAGGGATCGACTGGTCGGCGCATCTGGGGGTCGAGAACACGCTGGCCGTGGACTTCACCGGCGTGCGGGCGCGCATTGCGCACAATCGCTTTGCCCAGCAGCGGGTGAAAGATGCCGTCGTCGATCAGCTGCGCGAGGCAAGCGGTGCGCGGCCCTCAGTGGACACCGATCAGCCCGATGTGCGCTTGAACGTGCATATGATGGATGCGGCGGTGACGGTTGCCATTGATTTATCGGGCGAGAGCCTGCACCAGCGTGGCTACCGGCGCGAAGGCCGGAGTGCCCCGTTAAAAGAGAACCTTGCCGCCGCCATGCTGCTGCGCGCGGATTGGCCGGCGCTGGCAGCAGAGGGCGGAGCACTCATTGATCCGATGTGTGGCTCGGGCACGCTACTCATTGAAGCCGCGTGGATGGCCACAGACACGGCCCCGGGGCTGTTGCGCACCCGCTTTGGTTTTCATCACTGGCGGGGTCATGACGATGCCCTGTGGAAGCCCCTGATCGATGAGGCGCTGGAGCGTCAGGAGCGGGGGGCGGAAAAACCACCAACCATCTTGGGGTTTGATCAGGATGAAGGGGCGGTGAACGCCAGCGAAGATCACCTGCGCCGAGCCGGTTTGGCCGATTACGTACAGGTGGAGTGTGCTGAGTTAGGCCAGTTGCAACGGCCGAGCAATCGGTCAAGCGGTCTGGTGATCACCAATCCACCCTATGGCCAGCGCCTGGCCGAGCAGCATGAGCTGGTGCCGTTGTATCTTAACTTAGGCCAGGTGTTGAAAACGCGGTTTTCGGGTTGGCGGGCGATGGTGCTCAACGGCTCGGGCTGTGCGCTGGGCCTAAAACCCGAGCGCAGTTGGCAGGTGTTTAATGGCCCGATTGAATGCCGGCTGGAGCGCTTTGAGCTGCAAGGCGGAGCCGGAGGCGAGGGCGCCACTCCGGCGCAAGACCTGGTCAACCGCCTACAAAAAAACCAACGGCAACTCAAAAAATGGCTGGCACGTGAGGATGTGCATGCCTATCGAGTGTATGACGCCGACATTCCGGAGTACGCGCTGGCGGTGGATGTGTACAACACCCAAGATGAGCGCTGGTTACACGTCCAAGAGTACGCCGCCCCTGCCACGGTCGATGCCAGCAAGGCCCAGTCACGCCTGCGGGCGGCCTTAAGTGTGTTGCCCAGTGCGCTCGATACATCTCCGTCAAAGCTTGTCTACAAGGTCCGTCAGCGCCAGCGAGGCGAGCAACAGTATCAGCGCCTGGCCGAGCAAGGCCAGTATCTCGAGGTGCAAGAGGGGCTTTGCCGTTTGCTGGTTAACCTGACCGATCATTTGGATACGGGGCTATTTCTGGACCACCGGCCGGTGCGGCAGTGGATTGGTGAGAACGCGCAGGGTAAGCATTTCCTCAACCTCTACGCCTACACCGGGGCTGCCACCGTGCATGCGGCTTTGGGCGGCGCGGCCAGCACCACCAGTGTGGATCTATCCAAAACCTATCTGGCCTGGCTGCAGCGTAATCTGCACCGCAACCAGCTCAACAGCCCCGTGCATGCGCTGGTCCAAGAGGATGTGATGGGTTGGTTGCAGCGCTGCGACCAGCGCTATGACCTGATCTTTCTGGACCCACCAAGCTTTTCCAGCTCCAAGCGCATGGATGGTAATTTGGATATTCAGCGCGATCATGTCGCGTTGATTCAGGCCGCGACCGCACGCCTGACCGAAGACGGATTGCTGATTTTCTCCACCAATCGCAAAGGCTTTAAGCTCGATCCCGTGTTGCAAGAGCAGTTCAACATCGAAGATCGCACTGCCTGGTCCATCCCCAAAGACTTCCAGCGCCGCGCCTGGGTGCATGGGTGTTGGTTTATACGATGACATTCGTCAAAGGCCTTCATCACATTACGGCGGTCGCCGCTGACCCGCAGCGTAATTTGGGTTTCTACGCCGGGGTGCTGGGCCTGCGGCTGGTGAAAAAGACCGTCAATCAGGATGATCCGTTCACTTATCATCTTTACTACGGTGATGCGTTGGGACGGCCGGGCACCGCGATGACGTTTTTTCCGTTCCCCGGCGTGCCAGCGGGGCAGCCGGGGCGTGGGCAGCCGCTTGAGACACGATTTGTGGTGGCGGCCGACGCATTGCCGGAATGGGAGACGCGACTGGCAAGGGCTGGTCTGACAGTGAGCACGGCGAACATGCCAAGCGGCGCCCCGTCCCTACATTTTACCGATCCCGATGGATTGCCACTGGCGTTGGTGGGGCAGGCGGATGTGCCTGCCGCGGATCCTGGGGAGGTTTGGCAAGCCCCCGGCCTGACGCCAAGTAGCGCGATCCAGCGTTTCGCCGGGATGAGCCTAAGCAGTTATCGACCCGATGCCACCGCGCGCGTCCTTACCGAGCTGCTGGGTTATGCCGAGATAGCCGCTGATGATCAGGGCCGATGGTTTCAAGCCCCGGGTGACGGCACCGGTGATCAGCTGCATCTGCTCAACGAAGCGGCCCCGGGCCGGCCGGGTTATGGCACGGTCCATCATGTGGCCTTTCGCGTGCCCAACCGGACCGCGCTGCTTGAGATGCTTGCGCGGGTCCAGTCCACTCGCTTGCCATCCTCCGGCGAGGTGGACCGGTTTTATTTTCGATCGGTTTATTTTCGCGAGCCTGGCGGCATGCTCTTTGAGATTGCCACTGATGATCCCGGTTTTACGGTCGACGAGCCGGCCGAGTCGCTCGGCGAGGCACTCAAACTCACCGAGGCCCATGAGCCCATGCGAGCGGCTATCGAGGCGCAGCTACCGGCGCTGAGTATTCCTGAGACTGAGGCTGGTTGGTCTGGTATTCGATGATTAACGCGAGTAATTTAAGAATCAATCTGTGGCGACGAGGTGAAAAACGATGCTGAGACGGTCACTTATTCGCATGGTCTTGGGAGTTGCGTCTGCGGTTCCCCTTTTGACACTCGTCCCTGGTATTGCTCGGGCTAGCGGATCTGGTGGTGGGTCCGGCGGTGGATCTGGCGGCGGTGGTGGTGGATCCGGCGGCGGATCAGGTGGTGCCGGTGGCTCAGGGGGCGGTGGAGCCTCCGGTGCTTCTGGGCCCTCTGGGCCATCGTCTGGTGGCGCATCCTCACCGGATAGTAGCTCTGCTAGTACACCATCCACGCCTAGCAACCCTTCCTCGCCGAGTGCGCCATCAGGGCCTGACGACACGCTCAGCGGTAGCTCGGCGGATGATGACGACGCGCGTCGTGATCAAACGGCTGGTGTTCAAAGCGAGCTCGAAAGTGATGGTTTGGAGCCCGTCGACTCCAACAATGTGGAATCCGTGCTGGAGCAATTCCAATGAGAATCCTGGGAGTATTGGCGGGTCTTGCGCTTATTGCCGGCTGCGCGACCACGCAATCGGTTGATTATGATCGCCCGGCCGCGCCTGGAATGTTCCAGGCACTGGACACCCAGCCTGACGGGTTTGAGGGACTAACGGCGGATGGTCGGTTTGAGTATGAAATCGTCTCGACGCTCACTGACGGTGAACGTCTCTGTCGGGTAGTCAACTTAGAGGGCGAGGAGCGCTTTCATACAGAGAGCTTTTGTAGGGTTCGTGGCGGCGAGTGGCGATAACAAATCGCTGGGGTGACGCGAAAACGGTCTCCCTGGTTGGTGATGATGTAGCAGTCTCTCTGCGGGCGCCTGCTCGCATCGTGAGTCTGGTAGAGACGCTGCTCGTCGGCTGGTCCGTTATTGCTGCTCAAGTGGTAAGACCCGATGTGGTGGTGGAATCACACGGCGTCAAATTTATGGTTGATAGCGTTGCGGCAGAGCCACCTCGGCGTTCCTCAGACCCTATCGACACAGTAAATTACGTATTTTTGTGCCTTGCCTATGTATATGTTGGGCGGCAGAGAAATTGCGACCTATTGCATGGTGCTGCCTTTCAACAACAGGGCAAGACATCGTTGGTGTTTGGTCCGAAAAAAGCGGGCAAGTCAACGCTAGTCTTTGATAAAGCGCGTGAGGGTGCTCGGATTCTCGCCGATGATATGCTCATCTGGCGTTCTCGAGGGCAATATTTTGAGGCGCTTGGAATCCCACTGCGCATGCGGCGTCCTATTCCTGCATCTTTTAGGGGGCAGGCTCTAGCAAATCAGGTGATTGCCGGGCGTCGCTTGGCTTATTCTGCTGGATCCGAGTTTGACGTCGCACCAATGGGTACGCGATTTATGCCCGATGAGATCTTGACTCTGGACCCAGATGGTCAGTGTCGCCCCGTACCGTTTTATCGAGTGGCACGGGTCGTGCGTCAGTACACCATTACGGTCGGTTGCTGATGGTGTTGGTCATTATGGGCGCGGTTAAACCAGCCGGAGTGTTGTTATGAAACAGGTTGCGATCATCGGCGCGGGTGTGGCCGGGGCCTCAGCGGCCCGGCAGCTTGGGCTCGCCTCTGGTCACGACGCCTTTGCTATTGATATCTACGAGATTGGCCGCGGCCCGGGGGGTCGGGCGGCAACCCGGCGGACTCGGTCTTTGCCGGTGCTGCGCATCAACCATGGCGCGCCCTATGCGGATATCAGCACCGCCGAGGGCCGGGCGCTGGTGGCTTCGTTGGATGGGGCGGTTCAGCCTTATAATGGTCGGCGGGTGATTATCGATGCTGCCACCGGCACACAGCGGCTCCGGGCTCAGGCTGAGGGTGAACAGTTTATTACCGGCACTCATGGTGAGATGGGGAATATCGCTGATGGGCTTTTGCGTGATGCGGCGGGTGAAATGCTGCCCGGTATCTCGCCGCGATATACGCAAATGGTCCGTGGTCTATCGCAGCAGGCCGGGCAGTGGCGGCTCATGGACAAAACGGGAGAAACGTTGGGTCTCGCCGACTGGTTGGTGGTGTCCGGCAGTGGGGTCGCCCATCCCCGCTGGTCACAGACCTTCGGCGGTGAGCCACCGCTTGTGGCCGCGGCCCGCGATCTCGCCGATCAGAGGCTTGACGAGGCGCTGACCACGGTTGCTGGGCAAACCGCCGCGCCGGTGTTGACGGTTTTCTTCTACTGCACAGGCAGCGCCGCCGAAGCGTGGCTTGCGATGGGTTTTGAGGACGCCTTGCTCGAGGGGCATCCGGTGCTCTCCAAGGTGTCGATACAGCGGGTGGATGAGGGCGGCTGCGCTGTGGTTGTTCACTCAACAGCCGACTACGCCCGCGACAATGCGGGGGTCTACGGCGCGTCTTCCAGCGCCGCCCGGGTGGGGGATGCCTCGTCTAGCGCGGATCGCGAGGAGGAGATCATCGATGACATACTCGCCGCGCTCTCCCGGCTGCCGACCATGCCGGACATTGATACCGATGAGCTCGCTTTCGGTCCACTGATGCATCGATGGGGAAATGCCTTCCCCGAGGGGCAGCGGCTCCCACGTTCGCTGTCAGTTTGCCCACAGTCGCACGTTGTTTTTTGCGGTGACTATGTTGAGACGGAGGCGCGGCAGGGGAGTTTGGAGTCGGCCCTTGTCGCCGGAGCCCGGGCGGGAGACAGCATCATGTCGGCGGTGTAGCCATTGGCCGACGGTGCGCGTCCACTTCTGCTCGGGTAGGCAAAGACGGCGCGGCGCCGGCTTTGGTGACCGACAGCCCGGCTGCTACACAGGCCCGCCGGGCCGCATCGGGTATCGTCAAGCCCTCGGATAGAGCGGCCGCTAGGGCGCCATTGAATGCATCACCAGCGCCGATGGTGTCGACCACAGGACCTGCCTGATAAGCCGGAATAATGCCCTGATAGCTGTCGCAGTCGATATACACCCCGCGCTCGCCTAGGGTAATGAGTACGTTCTTCACCCCACGCTTGCGCAATGTGGTGGCGGCGGCCTTTACTTGTTCATCGGTCTCTACCGGATGGCTCACCAGCGCGGCAGCCTCCGTTTCGTTAGGTGTGAGGTAGTCAACTAACGAATAGAAATGCACTGGTAGCTCAAGCGCCGGCGCAGGGTTGAGGATAACCGGCACATTAGATGCTTTGGCGATCCCCATGGCGTGCTCGCAAATGGGCAGCGGCAACTCGAGCTGACAGACAAAGATATCGGCCGCTTCGATGCATTCTGCTGCTGCATCAACCTGTTGGTTCGTGATGGCTCGACATGCACCGGTATCAACCACAATGGCGTTATCGCCTTTTTTGGAATCCACGAGAATGGTGGCAGTGCCAGTGGGAAGGGCTTCATCGGTAGTTACGTAGGTGGTGTCGATCTGTGCTGTGGCCAACAGATCGCGCCCCATATGACCGAACGCATCATCGCCAAGCCGTGAGATGAAACGTACCGCCGCGCCCTGATAGGCCGCGGCAATTGCCTGATTGGCGCCCTTGCCACCGGGCTGTAGGCTAAACCCGTCACCGCGCAAACTCTCGCCCCAGGCTGGCAGGCGTTCGGTGCGGGTGATTAGATCAGCGCAGAAAAGACCGAGTACGGTGACATTGGCCATGTGGCGGCTCCCAGATGTAGTACACAGCGGCCATCATCGCCTATCGCTTTTTGCGCTTCCAGGTGCCGCCGTATTGGTAGGTATCGGCATAGGTGTTTTTCACAACCGTGAGGCAGGCCTGACACAGGAAGACCCAGTCATTGGTCCCGCCGTACCGGCAACGAAAAAGCACCTCGGCGGTAATCTGGCAATGATGGCAAGGTTTGTTTCGGGTACGCATGGCGTTATAGCGAGGGGTTGACGCCCGGAACCTGGTATCCGCGACGCAGTGCGGTTTTCACTCGACGGCGAAGCCCTTTAGTGTCTCAAGATCAATCACGGCCAGCGTCTCCTCATGCGTTGCCGCCAGATCCACCTTTGGGGCAGCGCCGGCCTGATAGGCCTCCAGCCAGCGGCCGGCGCAAAGGCACCAGCGATCGCCAGGGTTAAGACCTGGGAAATTGGCGAGTGGCATCGGGGTTGTTAGGTCATTGCCACGGCTGCGCGAGAACGCGAGGAACTCCTCGGTCACAATCGCGCATACCGTATGCATGCCAAGATCCTCATGGCCGGTATTGCAGCAGCCATCTCGGAAAAATCCGGTTACTGGATCTCTGCCGCAGGGCTGAAGCGCTTCCCCGAAGACATTGGTGCTACTGAATTTTTCCATGGCAGGCAGTATACGCACCATGGCAAGTTTCGCATTGGTAATGCGCGCATCAATGGGTGGATTTGCTTCGAGTGCACATCAAACGTGATGATGCTTCGTAGAATGGAGTCGGCAAACCTGACTAGCGCGTTATTGATCAACCTATAGTGGTGGGCTTATGTGGCTGAAACCAGTTTTGGGTTTCCTCTCCTCGCTTTTATTGGGCATTTCTTCAGTCAACGCCCTGGTCTTTGAGCCTCAGAGTGCGGTGGTTACCCATGTAATCGATGGCGACACCCTGGTGCTGCGTTTTCCCGACTCGCCCGATGACCCACGGCTCGAATACCGAGCCAACCTATTAGGCGTCGACGCGCCAGGCCTTGGAGAGGCGCAGTGTGCCGCCAGGTTTGCCTCGGATATCGCCTATCGGCTATTGCAGGGTAAACGGGTCTGGGTGGAATGGGATAGCCGCGATCGAAAGACCGCTGATGGTCGGTTGTTAGTCTACATCCACCACCATGACCAGCGTGATGCCGACCTCAATGCGACCTACATCGAGCAGGGCTGGGGTTGGGTGCCTCGCGCCTATCCCGCCGATCGCAAGCAGCATTATCTGGCGTTGGAGCAAGAGGCGAGGGCCGCCCAGCGCGGGTTATGGGCAATGCCGTGCGCGCCCAGTAGATAATAAAAAACCCCGCCGGGGCGGGGTTGAGGGTGTTGGTGGAGACGGCGGGAAGCTATGTATTCCAATAAAATACTGATATGCATATAATTCTTTCTTTAATTTCTACGAAATACCCGCATAAATACCCACTTCCAACATATAGGAAGACGCAGCAGCTGTCAGTGCGTCTTTCTTGCTGCAGGTCGTGCTGTCTTGATCCCAGCAGTGTTTGAGCTTGGTCTGTCTGTCACAACAATCCAAATCCGATAAAAGGCCTGTTATATAGGATTGCAAGGTTTGGGTGGGAGGGATGGTGAGACCGTTGTTGCTAAGGTAAAAAATACTTGTTGACAAAGTGATAAAACTTGATCCAGATTAAAAGTGAAGGTGCAGAGCAACGTAGCTCATCGCTAGCACACTAGACACCTCGCCTGGACTGCTGGCACGCCGAAAGGATTACAAACGGACATAGTCGACCTCCAGTTCGGACGGTCGAGGGCAACGAAGCCCCCTGATTGGCAAATGCCGATCTGGGGGTTTTTTTTTGGGGTACTAGATGGGCAAAGAGAATATCAAAGTAGGTTGGCTGTTCTCTGAGACCGGTTCTTATGGTGCACTAGGACGCAGCATGCGGGCAGGTGCCTCTCTGGCCGTTGATGAGATCAACGCGAATCCCGACTATGCGTTCCATATCGAACCCGTGTTACTTGATCCTGGCGGTGAGACCGCGCGTTATGCTGAGGCGGCGCGTGAGCTCATGTCCAATTACGACATCACGCACATCTGTGGCTGTTACACCTCAGCTAGCCGGAAAGAGATACTTCCAGTCATTGAAAAACATGACGCGCTTCTCTGGTATCCCTCTCACTACGAGGGATTTGAGACTAGCGAAAATGTCATCTACACCGGAGCCTCCCCAAACCAGCACATCCTGCCACTCTCCCGTTACCTGATTAATCATCATGGCTCGCGCGGGTGGTGCGTCGGGTCTAACTACGTTTGGGCATGGGAAAATAATCGGATACTCAGAGACGCACTGACCTCTGCGGGCGGTGAGGTGATTGGAGAACGGTATTTCCCTATTGGTGATGCGGACTTCGGAAATTTACCCGAACAGATAGTCAAAGATGCGCCTGATTTTGTTTTTGTCACGCTAATCGGAAATTCCTGCTATCAGTTCATCGAGAAATTAAGAAGGGCGGCTGTACAAGCCGGTATTGATCAGCCTGCTGCAATGCCGATAGCCAGCTGCAGCTTGTCCGAGGCCGAGCTGCCTTTCCTTGGCGAGAACGCAAGCGGGCACCTGTGTTCTTCTGTCTATTTCTCAACAGTGGACACCCCGGAAAACCATTACTTCACACGCTATTGGAACGACTTGTACGCCAACTTAGGAAAGGCGTCAGCTGATGCTGAGGCGGCTTATCTCGCGATGCATCTGCTGGCGCAAGCAATTCACCGGTGTGGCAGCTCAAGTCTTGATTCAGTCCGCAATGCCGTAACGGGCCTAGAGTTCAATGCACCTCAAGGTCAGGTCGCTGTTGATCCAGAAAATTTACATTGTGAGATGCGTCCAAGAATTGGTCGCTCTCGATTGGATGGCTGTTTCGACATTCTCCAAGCGGCACCGGAGCGCGTCCGACCAGACCCCTATTTGGTATGGGCAGGCGCGAGCGAACAAACAAAAGCCAACTTGCGGATAGTGCAATGAGTCCGCGCATTAAGAGTAACTTTCGTGGCTATCGGGCGTTACTCGTCGCCCACCAAATGCTCAATTGTGAGCACCTTGAGCGGACCCTCGGTCGGCTGGGTGTCGATGTTCATAGATGTACGGCGGCTGAGCTGCACCAGTTCTCATCTGCCGACGTTGATTTAGTGATCTTCGATGCGGATGAAGACGATGATCTCTGCACTCTGGCTGAGCTTCCGAACACTACGTCAATCATTGCTCTGATCGGTAACGAGGCACCAAGTCGTCTCAGTCGTGTGGTTGCTTTGGGCTGTGATAGCCACATCACGAAACCTGCACGAACACGGGGTATTTATTCGGCATTGGTCCTCGCTGCAAATGGACGGATAAAGCGTGCGGAATTGAAAGAAAAAATATACGACCTCAATCAGCGCGTCGCTCGCCGGAAATCCTTGATTAGCGCAATCGTGGCTTTAATGAAGAATAAAGGAATTAATGAAAACGAGGCCTATGAGTTTTTGCGGAAAGAAGCCATGTCACAGCGGATTTCAGTGGAAGACGCTGCAGAAGAGTATTTGCAAATTTTGAAGAATGCATCCGATGTTCGGGTGTTCGTTGAAGGGCGAAAGGAGTGAGTAAGATGTCAAGAAGAGTAGCTTATGTGAAAAATGGCTTATTAAGCCTGGCAACTGCTGCAGCCCTGGGTTGTGGTGGTGCAGCTATTGCCGATAATCATCCAATTAAAATTGGAGTACTCGAAGATCAGTCCGGTGATTTCGCGGCAGCAACTAATGTGAAGGTTAATGCCATTCGCTTAGCTGCGGAGGAAATCAACGAATCTGGTGGTATTGATGGCCAGCCTGTTGAGCTCGTGATTTATGACACGCAGTCTGATAATCGGCGTTATCAGGAATTCATGCGTCGAGTACTGCAGCAAGACCAGGTGGACGTTGTGTTCGCTGGTTTTTCTTCAGCATCGCGAGAAGCCTACCGACCGATCGTCAATCAGTTCGACGGCCTAGCTTTCTACAATAACCAGTACGAGGGTGGGGTTTGTGATTCGAACATGATCGTAACTGGCGCCGTTCCGGAGCAGCAGTTCTCGACGCTCATCCCCTGGATGATGGAGAAGTACGGGCCCAATGTTTATACGATTGCGGCTGATTACAACTTCGGACAGATTTCTGCCGAGTGGGTTCGCGAGATTGTAGAGGATGAGGGTGGTTCAATGGTGGGTGAGGAGTTTATCCCGCTCGGGGTGTCTCAGTTCTCACAAACCATTCAGAACATCCAGAATTCGGACGCAGACTTTGTGGTCACGCTTCTTGTTGGCGCTGCTCAGGCCTCCTATTACGAGCAGGCCGCATCGGCGAATGTTGGTTTGCCAATGGCATCTTCCGTCAACGTTGGCCAGGGCTATGAACACAAACGGTTCACCCCACCCAGCCTTGCTGGCATGTATGTCACTACTAACTACATCGAGGAAATCGATACCCCAGCAAGTAACGATTTCGTTGAAAGATTCCGTGCGATGTTCCCAGATGAGCCTTACATCAACCAGGAAGCTGCCAACTCTTATATAGCGATGTATCTCTACAAGCAGATGGTTGAACGGGCCGGCACCACCGACCATGACGCCATCCGCTCTGTTTTGGCAGAGGGTGATGTGTGTTTCGATGGGCCATCTGGGCGGACTTGCCTGGACCCACAGAGCCAGCATATGTCTCACACGATTTATCTGGCCCGTGTCGGCGAGGATCACAGCATCACCTTCCCTGAGGTTTGGGAAGACATTGAGCCTTACTGGCTTGGTGAAGCTGGTTGCGATTTGACCGCTAACGATCCGAGCGCTCAGTACACGCCTTCAAACCCACCGCCTTCTAATTAAGCGGGCTGTGTGATGTTGGGTGGCCGTTGCTATATGGCCACCCAACGCTTTATCAAGGTTTTAAGAGGTTTTTGCTCATGGAGCTGCTAGCGGCGGCATTCGCTATGTTCTATCAGTTTGGCGATGCATTCGCCTTTCTGGTTATCGCAAGCGCGGGTCTAGCTGTGATCTTTGGGATGATGCGCATCATCAACCTAGCCCACGGCGAATTTATAATGTGCGGGGCATACGTGACTGCGGCGGGTGCCCGAGCAGGGCTTCCCCTTCCCATCGCGATTCTCTGCGGCGCTATTACGGCGGCTCTTATTGGGATGTTGATCGAACGGTTAGTTGTTCGGCATCTGTATCACCGGCCACTCGATTCGATCATCGCCACCTGGGGCATCAGCCTCATGGCCACACAGGGGGTGTTGATTGTTCTCGGTTCAACCATGGCGGGCATCGGAACGCCACTCGGCAGTGTCGAGATTGGGGGGCAAAGTTTTTCTGCTTATCGATTGGTACTTATGGCTTGTGCGGTCGGTTTATTGCTCAGCCTGTATTTTCTTTTTTATCACACCCGATTTGGCATCTTGGCAAGAGCCACGATTCAAAAGCCAGAGACTGCTCGTGCATTGGGGATCGACACACGCCGAGTATATGGGCTCACTTTTGGGCTTGGTGCGGCCTTAGCAGGTCTCGCTGGTGGTCTCTACGCACCAACGATGACCATGGTTCCGACGATGGGCGCAACATTTATCGTCGAGAGTTTTGTCACGGTGGTGGTTGGTGGGGCAGATATTTTTGTCGGAGCCGCTCCCGCTGCTGCAATCCTTGCTGTCATCAAAGCGGGCCTTACCGCAGGTTATGGCCAGCTCTTTGGGCAAATCGGACTGCTGGTTGCCGTGATTGTAGTCATCCGCTTGTTACCGGGTGGGCTTTCCGCCTGGATTAAGAAAACGGGGGGCTGAAGTTATGGAACATTCAGATTCTAAGCAAACGAATGCCTTGATCGATCACGCCAGCGAGGAGAGTCGGAACAGCCTGCGTATATGGCTGTCCCGCCTAGAGGGTCCGCAGACCGTTGGCAGCGGTCCTGGATTCTGGGCCGTCATGACATTAGTTGTCGTTGCTGCAGCCGTCTACCCGATGTTCGCTAATGACTACGCTGTTGGTAACACGGCTTACTTCATGGTTTGGACATTCATGGCCATGGGCTTGGGTGTCGTTTGGGGGTATGCCGGAGCACTGAGTTTTGGACAAACGGCATTTTTTGGACTGTCCGGGTACGCCTATGGCGTTCTGACAATTAACTTTGGGAGCGCTTACGGCTTTACCATCGTTTCCTTGCTAATTGCTGTGTTGCTTGGTGCAATTTTTGCTTTGCTGATCGGTTATTTCATGTTCTTTGGCCGAATCCGGGGTGTTTTTATTGGCATCGTCACATTGTCAGTGACACTGGTGCTTGAAGCATTCATGGCGCAGACAGCAGGCCCGCAATGGGCGATTGGTAGCGCTCGGTTGAACGGATTCAATGGTATGTCCGGAATGCCGCCTCTGACGATACCGTGGCCTGGTGGAGAGATAATGCTCTACGCGGGCACTTCGTTGTATTACGTCCTACTTGGGCTCGTGGTGCTTTGTTACCTCGGACTTCGGATGCTCCTGAATGCGCCGTTCGGGAATGTTCTGGTAGCGATTCGTGAAAATCCCGAACGAGCAGAGATGCTCGGATATGACATTCGTGTGTATCAAATGCTCGCGTTCACACTCGGGGGCGCTTTAGCAGGACTGTCTGGTGTGCTTTACACCGCATGGGGTCAGTACATTACGCCATCCAGCATGGGGCTGATGTCTGCCGCGCTTCCAATTGTTTGGGTAGCGGTTGGTGGGCGAAGCGATATCACAGCGACACTTATCGGAAGTCTTCTGGTGTTGGCAACATTCCAGTCATTAACGATATACGGCAGTCAATACGCGCTCGTCGTAATGGGTGCATTGCTCCTATTCACCGTCCTAGTGACGCCGAATGGCGTCGTTCTCGAGGCGATGAATGCGATCCGTCGTGTAATCGGAGAATCGCGGCGATGAACGATATTTTAACTGTCGAGAAACTTAACAAGCGGTTTGGTGGTGTCGTTGTCGCGGAAGATATCAATTTCCGTCTTCCAGCCGGCAGCATGCATTGCCTTATTGGCCCGAATGGTGCTGGTAAATCAACGTTTTTTCGACTCATTCTTGGTGAGCATTTTCCGGAGAGTGGCTCAATCCGGTTTAAAGATCAGGAAATTACTAAGCTGCGTGCTTTTCAAAGAATACGGCGCGGAATCAGCGTGAAATTCCAAGTTCCAGGCATATTTAAGGCACTTAGCGTTCGTCAGAACATGGCGGTAGCGTTCCAGCACCATCTGCATGGTCATAGTCTTAATGCCACCATTCAAAAGGTGCTTGAATTTACCGGACTGGGGGCTGAAGCAAGCACGCCCGCGGGCAATCTCTCTCACGGCCAACAGCAATGGCTTGAGATAGGCATGGCGGTGGGTGTTGAGCCGTCACTCTTACTGCTGGATGAGCCAACGGCTGGGATGTCTCCGGACGAGACAAAGAAAACCGGTGAGATGCTCCATGATCTCAACCGGCAGGGAATAACAATCCTTGCCGTCGAACACGATATGTCCTTCGTGGAACAAATCGCTGATGCCGTAACGGTGTTGCATCTCGGCAAGGTCTTCGCTGCGGGAACCATTAGCGAGATGGTGAACCACCCTGGGGTTCAGCAGATTTATCTGGGGGCCTCTGATGACTAATTCAAACCTTCTCCAAGTTCATGATCTGCACAGTGGTTACGGCGCCGAAACCGTCTTGCAAGGCGTTGATTTTCAGATTGAGCCCGGTGAGATCGTGGCGGTGATCGGGCGTAATGGTGTGGGTAAATCCACACTGATGCGCACTTTGATCGGATTGCTTACGGCCTCTGCCGGGACCATTACTTATAAGGGTGAGGATATAACCCGATTGCCGGCGGATAAGCGGGCTCTGGCTGGTATTGGTTACATCCCGCAGGGGCGAGAGGTTTTCCCTGAACTGACCGTTTTCGAGAACTTGGTTGTCGGTGAGGTTGCCGGTCGCGGTAGAGAAAAACTCGACCTTGAAACAGTCTATCGGTTTTTCCCGATTCTAGAAGAACGTGCGAAGCAGCGGGCCGGTACGCTCTCGGGCGGGCAGCAACAGCAGCTTGCGATCGCACGAGCCATGATCTCAAATCCCTCAATGATGCTGTTGGACGAACCCTCAGAGGGTATACAGCCATCGATCGTAAAAGATATTGCAAAGAATATTTGTGAACTTAATTCGATGACTGGCATAGCGGTCCTTTTAGTGGAGCAAAACCTGGAGCTGATTACATCCATGGCTCAGCGGGGTTATGTGATGGAGAAGGGAAGAATCGTGAAGTCACTTGGTTGGGAGGAGATCTCTTCTAAGGACGAAGTTCGCAAATATTTGACAATCTAAGACCATGACGAGGAGTCGAAAGATGAGCTGGCACAAGTTGTCCATTATGGGTCAGAAGGGCGTGGCCAAAGGTAAAGAAGGTCGTCAACACAAAATAACAATCGAAGATCAGAAGACATTTCATTATGTCTATGGGCCTTATGCTGAACCGGTAGTTGAGGTTGAGCCTGGTGATCTGGTGACGGTAGAGACGCATGATGCGTTCGAGGGCCAAATCCAAAAAGAGACAGATAAGCCCTCGGAGAAACTCAATTTCCCTTACTTAAACCCCCAAACCGGTCCGATTCGCGTGCGCGGCGCTGAGAAAGGTGATGCGCTTGCAGTGCGAATTATCTCGATTAAACCACGGGGGGCTCAGCCAGTAGGTACTACCTGTCTTATCCCTCAATTTGGGGCGCTTGTGCCTACAACAGCGACTGCCATGCTCAGCCCACAGTTACCTGAGAAGGTGAAAAAAGTTGAGGTTGATGAACAGGGGGTTTACTGGTCTGAGAAGATTACACTTCCCTATGAGCCTTTCATTGGCACGATCGGGACGGCGCCGGAGATTGAGGCTATTTCCTCGCTGCAGCCGGACTACTACGGGGGCAATATGGATCTCCCTGATGTGGCGCCTGGTAACATCATTTATCTGCCGGTTAATCGTGAAGGTGCGTTCCTATACCTAGGTGACTGTCATGCTATACAGGGAGATGGCGAAGTCTGCGGAGTCGCGCTCGAGATCCCAGCCACAGTCGAGATTCAGGTTGATCTGATTAAAGGCCATGGAAACGTCTGGCCACAACTTGAAACTGAAGACACCTTTGGTTTCATCGCCTCAGCAAGACCAATGGAAGATGCGGCACGTATTGGCTACGTCGAGCTTATTAACTGGGTTGTTGAGCAGACTGGGCAAACACCTGAAGAGGCATACCTGCTGCTGACAATGTGCGGCAAGGTTCGGCTTGGCAACATGGTAGATCCGAAATACACCATGGGTGTATCGATCGAAAAGAAATACGTCAAATAATAAAAAGACTCCGTTACGTTAGGCGGTCTTATGGCCGTCTCTTTTTATTCTGATTAAGTTGAGCTAAGCGAGACTCATCTATTGCCGATAATAAAAAACCCCGCCGGGGCGGGGTTTAGAGTGTTGGTGGAGACGGCGGGAATCGAACCCGCGTCCGAAAGACCTCCACACCAGGGTCTACATGCTTAGCACCGTCTTTAGTTTTAACGTCTGCCGACCCAACGGTCAGGGTCTGGCCGGCGCGATCCCGAGTTAGGTTTCGCCGCGCTGGTCCGGGCTCCCGGCGGGGCTAGCCTGTGTAGTATGCCTGTCCAAACATCCACCACAGGCGATGAGATGTGGACAGCTCACGGGTGTTTAGGCCGCGAGTGCGTAGTTGTCGTCGTTGGCAACTATCTTTTTTGCCACATTGTTAACGAGGTTGAGTGACGTCCTCGGCATGCACCTGGAGCTTTGCGACTTCCGTCGAAGCCATGTCGTCCCCAAGTTATCGAGTAGACAGAATACCGTAGCCGGAGTTCCCGGGCCACCGCGCGACTAGACGCTATGCTTAAGCGCTCGGGCTTTCTCGCGCTGCCAGTCGCGTTCTTTGATATCAGCGCGCTTGTCGTGCTGTTTTTTACCCTTGGCCAGACCAATGCTCAGCTTCGCGCGCCCCCGCGACCAGTGGAGATCAAGCGGTACCAACGTGTAGCCTTTCTGCTCGGTTGCTCCAACCAGTTTGGCCAGTTCGCGCTGGTGCAAGAGTAGCTTGCGCGTGCGGGTGGGGTCGGGATGGACATGGGTAGAGGCTGTGGGCAGCGGTGGGATATTGCAGCCAATGAGATAGGCCTCGCCGTTGCGTAGCACCACATAAGCCTCGGTCAGGTTGATGCGCCCGGCCCGAAGGCTTTTTACCTCCCAGCCATGCAGGACTAGCCCTGCCTCTAGGCGCTCTTCAATAAAGAAGTCAAAACGCGCCTTTTTGTTAAGGGCAATGGTGGCGCTGTCGCCACCGGGCTTTTTCTTTCCGGCTTTTTTACTCACGGGCATATTCTACCGATGCGCCAGCCGGGCGGCCAATCGGTGATCAGTCTGCTAATATTTTGCGCCCATCAGTGACAGCCACTTAAAAAGACCGCGATTACTATGCCCACAGTCTCACGCTCTGCCATCGTCCGACATACTGCCTTGGAGATGTTCGACCTCGTCGATGATGTTGCTCATTATCAGGACTTCCTGCCGTGGGTGAAGCGCAGCGTCGAGCGCGAACGCAGTGAAGATCTCGTGGTTGGCGAGCTGCTCTTTGCCAAGGCCGGCTTTGAGAAGTCTTTTACCACCCGCAACCTACGGCAGCCGGGCAAGATGATTGAGATTCGGCTGGTGGAGGGGCCGTTCCGCCAGCTTGAAGGTTTTTGGCGATTTGAGCCGCTGGGCGACGATGCCTGCAAAGTCTCGTTGGATCTGGAATTTGAGTTCTCTAACAAGTTGCTCGCCATGGCGTTTGGCAAGGTGTTCACGCAGGTGGCTGGTACGTTAGTGGAATCTTTTGTGCAGCGCGCTCACGAGTGCTACGGCCGTGGATGAGTCGACGATGCAGGTCGAAGTGGCCTATGCGCTGCCGCAACAGCAGTATCTCATTCCGGTTGAGGTGCCGGTTGGCACAACGATTGAACAGGCGATTCACGCCTCGGGCATTCTCAAGCATTGCCCCGAGATTGATCTGACAAGCGTGAAAGTTGGCATTTTCTCAGAGCTCGCGGCCCTGCAGACTGTACTAACCGCTGGCGACCGGATAGAAATCTACCGCCCGCTTCAGGTTGACCCCAAAGCCCAACGCCGCGAGCGCGCAAAGGCGCAGAAAAAGCCGAAGAGCTAGCGGTCTGCCGGCTGGTAGAGCGGGTTATCGGTGCTAATGAAATCCCCGCGCGCGCCTGCCAAAGCACCATTCTCAAAGAACACGGCCAGCCGACGTGATTCCGGTGCTAGATCGGTGCTGCGCGGCTCAACCTCGTAGACGTAATCCCAGCGTCCTTCGGCGAACGGATCGTCAATGCTGGGTGGGCCAAGGACAAAACGCACTTGACGCTCGCTCATTCCGGGCTCCAGCTGCGCGACGGTCTCTTCGGTAATGAGCGTGCCCTGGCGGATCTCCGGCTTGAAGAGAATGGGCAGGCTGTCTACCGTGTTCGCACAGCCGGCGATAAAGACCGTGCTGATGATAACTGCGAGTAGGCGTTTGCCGGTGTATACTGAAATCATTCTAAACAAGCCGTCCAAGCAGGAAATGGAGCGCCAATGGTAACCCAGCCCAAGCGCAATTCGCACATTCCCTGGGAGATTAGCCAGGAATCGGATGAGCTGCGTCGTGCAGGGCTCAAGGTCACACTGCCGCGGCTGAAGATCCTGCGCATTTTGGCTGGCCGTGAGCGGGCGCATCTGTCGGCCGAAGAAGTGTATCAACGACTCCATGAGGATGGTGACGACATTGGCCTCGCCACGGTCTATCGGGTGCTCACGCAGTTTGCCGAGGTGGGCATCGTTATTCGGCATAATTTCGACAGCGACCGGGCGGTTTTTGAGCTCAACTCGGGTATCCAGCATGACCATCTGGTCTGCGTGGACTGCGGTAAGGTTGAGGAATTCAAGGACCGAATGATCGAGCGGCGTCAGGCTGATGTGGCTGCCGTCTCGGGCTACAAGCTCCTCAGCCACTCGCTTATTCTCTACGGCCGTTGCCCGGAATGCGCCCAGACCCCGCGCATTAACAAGCAGGTCATCTAAGCGTTTGCCTGCTCCAGCATCTCGCGGGCGTGTTGCAGCGTTTTCTCGGTAATCTCGACACCACCCAACATGCGAGCGATCTCTTGGGTGCGTTCATCGGCAGAAAGCAGACTGGTGTGAGTGACGGTTCGCCCATCGTCACGCTGCGTTTTCTCTACCTGAAGCTGATGCATCCCCTGTGAGGCCACCTGCGGCAGGTGGGTAATGCAGAGCACCTGATGATGCATGGACAGCGCGCGTAGTTGCCGTCCAACCACTTCGGCCACGGCACCGCCGATCCCGGCATCGGCTTCGTCAAAAATGAGGCAGGGCAGTTCGGCCACATCCGCAGTGGCTACCTCAAGTGCCAGCCCGATACGCGAGAGCTCACCGCCGGAGGCCACTTTGCTTAGGGGCCCCGCGGGTTGATCCGGGTTGGTACGAACATCAAACCGCACGCGATCAAGACCGTGGCGGGTGGGTTCGGCCTCGGGTATGTGATCGACGCCAATTTCAAGCGCCGCGCCTTTCAGTCCCAGCGTGCCAAGTAGCTCGTTCACTCGAGCATTGAGCGTTTTGGCGGCCTCGGTGCGTGTCTCTGAAAGCTGCTTTGCGGCCGCCGCATAGTCTCGGCGGAGTTGCTCGCGCTGCGCCTGCAGTTCAATGAGTCGGCTATCAGCCTGCGCGAGGCGCTCCAGCTCACTGCGCAGCGATGCAGCATGGGTACTGAGTGTTTCGGGCTCGACTTGGTGTTTGCGCGCAAGATCAAATAATCGGCTGAGTTTTTTGTCGACCTCGTCTAGGCGCTCGGGATCCATCTCGAGGCTATCAGCAAAATGGCGTAACGTTTGGCAGGCCTCCTCAATCTGCACCTGTCCCGTGGCCACCAGCTGTTCGGCTTCGGCGAGCTTGTTATCCGTGTCGACATGGGGAGAAAGCGCCCGTGTGGCGGTAGCCATGAGTGACTGGGCGTTGGTCTCGGCCTCGTAGAGCACATCGAGTGACTGCTGACAGGCGCTGAGGATCTCGCCGGCGCTCGCGAGGCGTTTTTGCTCGCGCTCAAGCTCGGCGAAGGCGTCTTCTGACAGTGTCTCGGCCTCCAGTTCTTCGAGCTGGTAGCGCAGCAACTCCATACGATCGGTGTGGTCCTCACTGCCGCCGGCAAGCTCGGTGATTTCCTGCTCGATGGTCTGCAGTTTGGTGAATAGCTCCGCGACACGCGTGCGCGCCGGGTCATTACCAGCAAAGTGATCAAGCGTGCGGCGTTGGGTCTCGGACTGCATCAACGCTTGATGCGCATGCTGGCCGTGGATACCGACTAACAGGCTGCCTAAGGTCTCGAGCTGTCCGCGAGTGGCGGGCCTGCCGTTTATCCAAGCCTGTGAGCGGCCGTTGCTTTGGATGACCCGACGCAGCAGGCAAGTCTCATCTTCGTCCAAGCCTTCCTCTGCCAGCCAAGCGGCAGCGCGTGGCGTATCCGCTACGTCAAATTCCACATGAATGTCACTCCGCTCAGCATTAGCCGGCACCATTGACGTGTCGGCACGATCGCCTAAGCAAAGCCCTAGCGCATCGAGCAGGATGGATTTACCCGCACCCGTCTCGCCGGTGAGTACGGTCAGTCCTGGCTCTAATGCAATTTCTAATTCATCGATAATCGCGAAATCCCGAACCTGAATGCGCCTTAGCATGGTGGTGCTCCGTCTCCCCAATGCAGTTTGGCGCGCAGAATATCGAAATAGCGATGCCCGGGAGGGTGCACAAGTCTCAAACGCTGCGGTGCGGCAACAATTTCGATGCGCCCGTCGGTGCTAAGGGCAAGATCGGTCTGGCTATCGCAGCTCACTTGGACATGCTCGATGGAGTCGGGATGGACTCTCACCTCCACACGGCTGTCGGCGCTAATCACAAGCGGCCGATTACTGAGGGTATGCGGACAGATCGGCACCAATGCGAGCGCATTGATTCCCGGGTGCATAATCGGGCCCCCGCCCGAGAGCGCATAAGCGGTCGAGCCAGTTGGTGTGCTGATAATCAGCCCATCCGAGCGGTGTCGATTGCAGGGCTCACCGTCAATCCAGGTCTCGAACTCGATCATGCGCGAGGTGTTCCACTTCTGCAGGACCACTTCATTGAGTGCCAGTGATCGGGCAGTGGGTTGCCCCTTCTCGAGCACGCGAAGCTCAAGCATCAGCCGTTCTTCGGTAATCAGCTCTCCCGCCATGACGGTCTCTATCTCATCAAACCGCTCCGGCGAGACATCCACCAGAAACCCTAGCCGACCTCGATTAATCCCAAGAACAGGGACATTGTATGGCGCAACGATCTTGCCGCTGTGCATGAGCGTGCCGTCCCCGCCAACGGCAATCAGCAGGTCCACTTGCGCGGCAAGAGACTCCAGCGGCTCAGCCTGCACATCCCCCTGCTGCCGAATCAATGCGATCGCCGCGTCACCAATGGCGCGATCCAGCGCCACAGCACAGCCGCGGGCCGTGAGCATGGCAACCAATTTGCCAATGGTCTCGGTGACCGCGCTGTCATTGGGTTTGCCGGTAATGGCAATGCGTTGAAATGCTTGCATGCGCCCCTCACACACAGAGTAAACACACGTTAGCACGCTACCTGCAAATTGACAGCTTTAAAGGCCATTGGTAGCGTCACTTGGCACTCTATGGTTTGGAGTGCTAATCCAGTGATCAGGAGACCGGTGAATGACGCAGCCACAGGCTGGTGAAGCGATTAGCGAGCGCGCACAGCACCTGCTAAGGGTGTTGGTGCATCGTTATATCCGCGACGGCCAACCCGTCGGCTCGCGCGCGCTTACCCGAGACTCCGGGCTGGATTTAAGCGCCGCCTCAATTCGCAATGTCATGGCGGACCTTGAAGAGGCCGGCTATATCCAATCGCCGCATACCTCGGCTGGCCGGATTCCAACGGATCGTGGGTATCGATTCTTTGTTGATAGCCTATTGAAGGTGCGTCAGGAGCAGGGGTTGGATGCCGATGGCCTGCGCCTTCGTCTTGACGGTGGCCAAGATACGGAATCGCTTGTCGATTCTGCATCGAATCTGCTCTCTGGGCTCACCCATCTGGCTGGCGTGGTCACATTGCCGAAGCGGGATTTTGGTGCCATTCGACATATCGAATTTCTGCCGCTGACGGAGCGACGCATCCTGGCAATCCTTGTGCTGAATGACCAGGAGGTGCAGAACCGCGTCATAGAGACTGATCGCGCTTATGACCCCGTTGAACTGCAGCAGGTCTCGAATTATCTGTCGGCGGAGTTCACCGGCAAGAGCGTGGCGGATGTTCGCCGTTCGCTGCTTGAGGCGATGCAGGCTGATCAGCAGCATATGAATAGCCTAATGACCTCGGCGATCGCCGTTGCCAAAGAGCTTTTTGGCGAGAGTGAGTCAGATGACGAAGATTTTGTCATGGCCGGTGAGACCAATCTGATGACATTCGCCGAGCTCTCGAGTGTTGAGAAGCTTAAAGAGTTGTTTGATGCCTTTGGCCGCAAACGCGACATTCTGCATCTGCTCGACCGTTGCCTCTCGGCCGATGGGGTGCAGATTTTTATTGGCCAAGAGTCCGGCTATCGCGCTTTCGACGGCGTCTCGCTGGTGACTTCAACCTATCAAAGTGATGACCAGGTGCTTGGCGTGCTGGGTGTTATTGGCCCCACTCGTATGGCCTATGATCGTGTCATCCCGATTGTGGATGTCACGGCCCGATTACTTGGGCACGCCTTGAAACCCGGACATTAATCCCCAATTCAGCGTAAGGCCCACGCTTTACACCGACGGAGTAGTGCATGAGTGAAGAGCACAAACGCGATGGCGAACCGGATGACGGTATGGTGGATACCGACTCGGTCAACGCCGGCAAAGATCACGATGCTGACACGCCTGATGCAGCCGCCGCTGCGGGTATGGAAGGCGATGCGCAGCAGGAGGATGCTGAGCTTGATCTTTCAGCAGCGCTAGCGGCGGCAGAGGCGCGGGCCGAGGAGAACTGGAATCAGTTTTTGCGCGCCCGGGCAGAGATGGAAAACCTGCGGCGCCGCGCCGAGAAAGATGTCGCTGCCGCGCGTCAGTCTTCCCTCGAGAAGCTCGCCGGCGAGTTATTAGCGGTGAAAGACAGCCTTGAGATGGGGCTGAAAGCCGCAAACGAAGACGGAGCGGACGCGGCCAAATTGGCTGAAGGCTCTGAACTAACACTTCGCATGTTCAATCAGGCGCTGGAGAAATTCAGCATTGAAGAGCTCAACCCGGAAGGTGAGCGATTTGATCCGGGCGCCCATGAGGCCATGGCCGCCCAAGAGGCCAGCGACGTTGAACCCAATACGGTGTTGACCGTGGTGCAGAAGGGCTATCGCATCGGCGAGCGGCTGTTGCGGCCCGCCATGGTCATCGTCTCGAAGGCGCCAGCTGAGTAGGGGGGCCTTGAAAAACTCGACCAGCGCCTAAATTTCACTGAATACACTGATTGCAAAAGAATTGAGGAGCTTTCTGGAATGGGCAAGATCATCGGAATTGACCTGGGCACGACCAACTCCTGTGTCGCCGTCATGGAGGGTGGGTCGTCACGGGTGATCGAAAATGCCGAGGGCGATCGCACCACCCCATCCACTGTCGCTTTCACCGAAGACGGTGAGGTGTTGGTGGGGGCGGCTGCGAAACGTCAGGCCGTCACCAATCCTGAGAACACGCTGCATGCCATCAAGCGGCTGATCGGACGGAAGTTCGAGGAAGACGTTGTCCAGCGGGATGTGAAAGAAATGCCTTACAGCATCGTCAAAGCTGACAATGGCGATGCTTGGGTGGAAGTGCGCGATAAGAAAATGGCGCCACCGGAAATTTCTGCGCGGGTGCTGCAGAAGATGAAGAAAACCGCTGAGGATTACCTTGGCGAAGAAGTCACCGAGGCGGTGATTACGGTCCCGGCTTATTTTAATGACTCGCAGCGCCAGGCCACGAAAGATGCGGGGCGGATCGCAGGCCTTGAGGTTAAGCGCATTATTAACGAGCCAACCGCGGCGGCGCTCGCCTATGGCTTGGATAAAAAAGGCGGCGATCGCAAGGTAGCTGTGTATGACCTTGGTGGCGGTACCTTTGACGTGTCGATCATCGAGATTGCCGAGGTTGAGGGTGAGCATCAGTTTGAGGTGCTCTCCACCAACGGTGACACCTTCTTGGGCGGTGAAGACTTTGACCGCGCCATCATTGATTATCTGATCGCTGAGTTTAAAAAGGATCAGGGTATTGATCTGGCGGGCGACCGGTTGGCGCTGCAGAGGCTGAAAGAAGCCGCCGAGAAAGCCAAGATTGAGCTTTCGTCCTCGCAGCAGACCGAGGTCAACCTGCCGTATATCACCGCGGATCAGACCGGCCCGAAACATCTCAACCTCAAGCTCACGCGTGCCAAGCTCGAGAGCCTTGTGGATGAGCTGGTCAAGCGCACCATCAAGCCCTGCGAGGTAGCGCTGAAAGACGCCAGCCTGAAGGCCGGTGAAGTTGATGAAGTGATTTTGGTCGGCGGTCAGACTCGCATGCCGATGGTGGCCGAGGCGGTGAAGGACTTCTTTGGCAAAGAGCCGCGGCGTGACGTCAACCCGGATGAAGCCGTCGCGATTGGCGCCTCCATCCAGGGTGGTGTGCTCGGCGGTGATGTTAAGGATGTGTTGTTGCTGGATGTCACCCCGCTGTCACTGGGTATTGAGACCTTGGGTGGCGTGATGACGAAGCTCATCGAGAAGAACACGACGATCCCGACCAAGGCTAATCAGGTCTTCTCAACCGCCGAAGACAACCAGAGTGCCGTGACCGTGCACGTGTTGCAGGGTGAGCGTGAGATGGCCAGCGATAACAAGTCGTTGGGTAAGTTCGACCTCTCCGACATCCCGCCGGCACCGCGTGGTGTCCCGCAGGTGGAAGTCACGTTTGATATCGATGCCAACGGCATTCTGCATGTCACCGCCAAGGACAAAGGCACCGGCAAGGAGCAGTCGATCCAGATCCGCGCCTCAAGCGGGCTGTCGGATGATGAGATCGAGCGCATGGTTCAGGATGCCGAGGCGCATGCCGATGAAGACCGCAAGGCCCGTGAACTGGTCGAGGCCCGCAACCAAGCGGATACGCTGGTCCACGCCGCGCGCAAGAGCCTGAATGAGGTCGGTGACAAAGCCACGGAAGAAGAAAAGAAAGCCGTTGAGGACGCCATTGCTGAAGTCGAAGAAGCGATGAAAGGCAATGACAAAGACGCCATCGAGTCCAAGACGCAGACCCTCGCCGAGGCCTCTGGCAAGCTCGCCGAGAAGCTTTATCAGGACGCCGGCGCCGGAGCGACGGGTGATTCGGATGCGGCACCCGGCGGTGAATCCGCGCAGGATGATGTGGTGGATGCTGAATTCGAGGAAGTCAAAGACGACGAGAAGAAGTAACCTCTCGGGATGGCAAAACGCGATTATTACGAAATATTGGGGGTTTCCCAGAACGCCTCCGAGAGTGACATCAAAAAGGCGTATCGACGCCTTGCGATGAAATACCACCCGGATCGTAATCCCGGCGATACTGACGCCGAGACGCGATTCAAAGAGGCCAAGGAGGCCTATGAGGTTTTAAGCGATGCGCAGAAGCGCTCGGCTTATGACCAATTTGGCCACGCCGGCGTTGACCCCAGCATGGGCGGGGCTGGCGCCGGTGGCTTCGGCCGCGGTGGTGGCGCCGATTTCTCGGATATTTTCTCGGATGTCTTTGGCGATATCTTCGGTGGTGGTGGTCGTGGGGGCTCACGCGCCTTCCGCGGTGCTGATCTGCGCTATCGCATGGAGGTCTCGCTGGAAGAGGCGGTTCAGGGTGTTGAGCGTGAGATTCGCATCCCGACTCAGGTCAAATGTACGGCTTGTGACGGCAGCGGTGCGGCACCGGGCAGCAAGCCAACGACTTGTCCTACCTGCAAAGGGCACGGTGACGTCAGGGTCCAGCAGGGGTTTTTCTCCATTCAGCAGACCTGTCCGCAATGTAGCGGCACCGGCCAGGTTATCTCTGACCCCTGCCGCGAGTGCGGGGGCCGCGGCACCGTTGCCGATCAGAAAACACTGAATGTGCGGATACCCGCGGGTGTCGATAACGGCGACCGGATTCGCTTAAGCGGTGAGGGTGAACCTGGGGAGCAGGGCGGGCCGCCTGGTGATCTGTATGTCGAGATCTCGGTACGCCCGCATACCATCTTCACCCGAGAGGGAGCGGATCTGCGCTGCGAGATCCCCCTTGGCATTACCACCGCGGCTTTGGGTGGCGAGCTCGAGGTGCCCACACTGGGTGGTCGAGTGACCCTGCGTATTCCGGCAGGCACCCAATCGGGTAAGGTGTTCCGTGTCAGGGGTAAAGGTGTGAAGCCTGTGCGAGGTGGTACACCGGGTGATTTGCTTTGTCGGGTCGCGGTGGAGACACCGGTTAACCTGACTAAACAGCAAAAGAAATTGCTCGAAGAGCTGGCGGAGACGCTGGAGAAGGGTGGCGAACACCATTCGCCAAGAGGCAGTTCTTGGGTGGATTCGGTGAAATCTTTTTTTGAAGGGATGAAATTCTGAGATGACACGGGTCGGCATTCTAGGTGCAAGCGGACGCATGGGGCGGGTGCTGACCGATCTTGTCTGTCAGGCGAGCGATCTCACACTGTCCGCCGCGGTGGTCCGCCCGGGCCGCGAAAATCAGGTTGCCGGGACTGATCTGCCGTTGATGACGGACCCCCAGACGGCCGCGGCGCAGTCCGATGTATTAATTGATTTCTCGCTGCCGGCGGCGTTATCGGATCACCTAGATGCCGCCGAAGCCACCGGAACGCCGCTGGTCATTGGTACGACCGGTCTTGATGCGGCTGGCGTTGCCCGAATTGACGCGGCGGCAGCCACGATTCCGCTTGTCTACGCAGCCAATTACAGCAGCGGTGTGACTTTGCTGCGTCGGCTCGCTGCCATGACGGCCGCGGCACTTGATGAAGACTTTGATGTCGAAATCCTGGAGGCGCATCACCGCAACAAGCAGGATGCGCCATCGGGGACGGCGCTGGCGCTTGGTGAATCCGTTGCCGACGGCCGCGGTATCTCGCTTGCTGATCAGGCGGTTTATAGCCGCGAGGGAATAACGGGCGAGCGACGGCCAGGCAGTATTGGCTTTCAGACCCTGCGCGGTGGCGATATCGTCGGTGAGCATACAGTGCTATTCGCCGGCGATGGTGAGCGACTGGAACTGACACACCGAGCGTCAAGCCGTGAGACTTTTGCACGGGGTGCCTTGCGTGCCGGCCGTTGGCTGATCAGTCAGCCGCCGGGACGTTATGACATGGAAGACGTGCTCGGGCTCAAGGATTAACTCATGCGCATAGCGATTATCGGTGCCGGCATTGCAGGCCTGAGCGCCGGCTTGACCCTGCGTGAAGCCGGGGTGGATGCGGTGATTTACGACAAAGGCCGTGGTCCCGGTGGCCGGACGGTCAGTAAGCGAACCGAGTGGGGCTCCATCGATCTGGGCGCGCAATACTTCACCGCGCGCGACCGTTCTTTTCGTAACGCGGTGGCGCAATGGGAAGCAGATGACATTATCGCGCCGTGGTCGGTGAATCCTTGGGTTTTACCCGAGCGACAGCCGGCCAGTGCCCAATCGCGGCTGGTGGCAAAGCCGCGTATGTCGGCGCTTGCCAAACATTTAGCGCGGGACCTTGATGTTCACTGCGGCGTTCAGGTGAGCGAAATGACGCGTGAGCTGGGTGGCTGGGTGCTGCGTGAGCGCCACGGCGACGTCCTGGGTGAATACGATGCTGTGTTGGTCACGGCGCCTGCGCCGCAGGCTCAGTCGCTGCTGGCGGAGCCTTGCCCTGGATTAGCGGCTCAGGTGGGAACAGCGCGAATGCAGCCATGCTGGGCCGTTGGTCTGGTCCTTGAACATGCCCTTGACCTGGATTTCTCTGCCGGTTTCCCCAGCAGCGGGCCCCTTGGCTGGGTGGCCCGTTCAGGCTCTCGGCCGGATCGGCCGCATTGGCCCGAAACTTGGATTCTTCATGCAACCGCGGCTTGGAGTGAGGCCAATTTAGAGTGGTCCGAGGAAGCCGTTGCTGCCCACTTAATGGAAGCGTTTTGTGACCTTGTCCATCGCCGTGTGCAAACCACTGGCCGTGTTGCCCACCGCTGGCGGTTTGCTCGCGCCCGGCATGCCCTAGCTGAAGAGGCGGGTTATCTTGCCAGTGAGGATGTGTTTTGTGCCGGTGACTGGGTGACTGATGGTCGGGTCGAGGGGGCCTGGCGCAGTGGTCAGTCGGCCGCGCGGGCATTGGTTAGGATGGCGCAGGGTGGCGCCGAGCCAGACGCGTGATAACGGCCTCATAAATCGCGCTGAGTGTCTCCAGCGATTCGACATCCACATGCTCGTCAATTTGGTGAATGCTGGCGTTCACCGGCCCCAGCTCCACCACTTCGGCCCCCAGGGGCGCAATAAACCGTCCATCGGACGTGCCGCCGGCGGTGTTGGGCCGCGGCTGCTGGCCGGTGATGTCCTCGACTGATTGCATCACCGCATCACGTAGTGGGCCGGCGGGGGCGCTAAATGGGTCGGCAGAATGCAGCCAGTCAATTTGGCCATGATTCGTATGCTGCGCCAGCAGGGCCTCAATCTGTGACTGAATATCGCTGGCCGTGAGTGCTGGCGAGAAGCGCAGATTAAACCGGGCTCGGGCCCTGCCAGGGATGACATTGCGCTCGTCCGTATCGGTGTCGAGCCCCGTAATCTGCAAGGTCGTGGGCGGGAAGTCTTCGGTGCCTCCATCCCAGCGGGTTTTTGCCAGCGCATCGAGGACGGGCATCAACCGGTGCAGGGGA
Organism: Spiribacter sp.; assembly: GCA_965243155.1. GTDB lineage: Bacteria > Pseudomonadota > Gammaproteobacteria > Nitrococcales > Nitrococcaceae > Spiribacter. Next base: position 171,256 of record CBDEUE010000012.1, read on the forward strand.
TTATCCGCCAGATCCGGATATGCAACATGACCTTGTTTGCCTGTTATGGTGATCTCGCCACTCAATGAGCCACGACGGCCAACGCGAATGCTGTCACCCAGCATCTTTTCACTGCTTGGCTCGCCCACCAGACACCAATCAATCGGCCCAGTCAGGTCGCAGAGCGTTTCGGCAACGGCACGAACACCGTCAATGGCCGGGCCTTCTTCATCGCTGGTTAATAAAACGCCAATACGTAAATCACCGGGTAGCCCTTGCTTGCTGGCAAGTAGGCGCTCGCAGGCGGTGATAAAGGCGGCAACGCTGCCTTTCATGTCAGCGCTGCCGCGGCCGTAGAGCTGTCCCGCACGGATTTGTGGGGAAAACGGTGGGTTGGTCCACGCTTGTGTATCGCCGGGCGGCACCACATCAGTATGGCCAAGGAAAAGCAGCAACGGGCCCTTGGCCCCGCGCAAGCAGAGTAAATTGCTCACATCACCCTGCGGCAGCCAGTAGCTATCAAATCCAATGCGCTCGAGGCGCTCGGCGATAAGCGGCTGGCAGCCCGCATCCTCTGGTGTTACTGACGCCTTGGCAATCAGCGCGCAGGCCAGTTCAACGGTGGGTGATGCAGGTTGCGTCATGATTTACGGACGCAGCAGCTCGTTGATGCCCACTTTGGCCCGAGTTTTGGCATCCACTTGCTTGATAATCACCGCACAGTAGAGACTATGGCTGCCATCGGCAGCGGGCAGGCTGCCAGGCACCACGACGGCGCCGGCGGGCACTTCGCCATAACTGACTTCACCGGTCTCGCGGTTATAAATTTTGGTGCTCTGGCCAATATAAACGCCCATCGAGATTACAGCGCCTTCTCGCACAATCACGCCTTCTACAATCTCCGAGCGGGCACCAATAAAGCAATGATCTTCGATAATGGTGGGGTTGGCCTGTAGGGGCTCCAATACCCCGCCAATGCCGACGCCGCCGGAGAGATGAACATCTTTGCCAATCTGTGCGCAGGAGCCCACCGTGGCCCAGGTGTCCACCATGGTGCCGCTGTCGACATAGGCGCCGATATTGACGTAAGAGGGCATCAGAACCACGCCTGATGCGATATACGAGCCCCGGCGCGCTGCCGCCGGTGGTACGACACGAACGCCGTCAGCGGCAAAGTCCGCGCTGTTGTAGTCGGCATACTTCAGTGGGACTTTGTCGTAATAATCCGTCTCACCGCCGCGAATCCGCGTATTGGCGTTAAGGCGAAATGACAACAACACCGCTTTTTTCAGCCACTGATTAACCTGCCAGTCCGCGCCGACTTTCTCGGCCACTCGCGCCTTGCCGCTATCCAGCTGCTGCAAGGCCGACTCCACCGCCTCTCGCACTTCAGGCGGTGCGCTCTCTGCGCTAATGGACTCGCGCTGCTCAAAAGCCTGCTCAATCGTTGCCTGAATCGAACTCATTCCTTAGGTCTCCCGCTGAAGAAAATCTGCCATACGATGGAGTGCATCCTCGCAGATGGCAGGCGCTGCCACCAGCGCGATGCGCACATAACCGGCGCCCGGATTGCCTTGAGTCGTCTCCCGTGACAGGTAACGACCCGGTAAAACGGTGATCCCGGTTTGCTCATATAACTGTTGGGTGAAACGCTCATCATCGCCGCCGGGCACGGGCAGCCAAATGTAAAAACCGGCCTGCGGCTCGGTATAGGGCTGAATGGGCTGGATCAATCGGGCGGCGATTTCAAATTTGCGCCGATAAGCCTCGCGATTGTCACGGACATGGGCCTCGTCCCGCCAAGCCGCGATACTGGCATGTTGAACCTGCAAAGGCTGGGCGCAGCCTTGGTAGGTGCGATAGCGGCCAAATGCTTCGATCAGCGCGGCATCCCCGGCAATAAACCCCGATCGCAGTCCGGGCGCGTTAGAGCGCTTGGATAGGCTATGAAACACCAGACAGCCTGGATAGCCCTCGCGGCCGGCGGCTTGGCAGGCCGATAAAAGCCCCAGCGGTGGCTGTGTCTCGTCGCGGTAAAGTTCGCTGTAACACTCGTCGGCAGCAATGATAAAGCCATGCTGGTCTTGCAGCGCGAAAAGCTCGTCCCAAAAAGCCTGTGGGATGACCCGGCCATTCGGATTACCTGGCGTGCATAGGTAGATGATTCCGCAGCGCTGCCATTGCGCCTGGCTGACCGCGTGTAGATCGGGGAGCTGGTCGGTGGCCGGGGTGGTGTTTAAGAAAACCGGCTCACCCCCCGCGAGTACGGCGGCGCCCTCGTAGATTTGATAGAAGGGGTTGGGCATAAAGACAGCCGGTTTCTGCTGCGGGTTAAGCAGCGCTTGGGTGACCGCAAATAGCGCTTCTCGTGTTCCCGAGGCAGGCAAAATATTTTTATCTATATCAATACTTTCAGGATTTAATTGAAATCGATTTATCAACCATTCTGCTATGGCTTCGCGTAGGGCAGGCAAGCCGAGTGTTGCCGGGTATTTGCCAAGGCCGTTTGCGCTGTGATCGACCAGCGCTTGGGTAATGAAATCAGGCGTTGGGTGCTGCGGCTCGCCAATGGATAGCGGCGTTGGTGTCACCCCTGCCCGCGGGCTGACATGATTCAGCAGTCGCCGCAGTCGCTCGAAGGGGTATGGTTGAAGGCGAGCGATTCCCGGATTGAATTCCGATGGCATGCTAAACCCCATCTCCGCGGCGCATCAGGTCGGTTTGTTCATCAAAGGCTTCTAAAAGCTCGGTGCGCAGCGTCTGCCGGGTCTCAAGCCCAAGCGGCTGGTTGCCGGCATCGGTGATAAAAAACACGTCTTCGGCGCGCTCCCCGATGGTGGCAATTTTGGCGTTCTGCACCCGTACCCCATGCCGAGCAAACAGATAACCGACCTGGGCCAACAACCCAGGCTGGTCGCCGGTAATCAGTTCGAGGGCCGTGCGCTCATTGCGCTCGTCGTCACTGAACTCAACGCTGGTGGGGGTGTTGAAGTGGCGCAGTCGTCGCGGCACCGCACGGGTCGAGGGCTCCGGTAGCGCATCGGGATTGTGCAGGCGCTCGGCCATGGTGCGCCGAATCAAATCCACGCGCTCGGCATCGGCGGCCTCTGCCGGCGGGCTGGGCTGGACCAGAAAGCTATCAAGGGTATAGCCGTTGGTGGTGGTAATAATGCGGGCATCAAGAATATCGAGATTAAGCTGGTCGAGCGCCGAGACGGCTAGGGCAAACACATTATCGCGATCACGGGTGTAGATGAAAACCTCAATACCACCACGTTTCTCGCCCTGTTCTACCAGCACCAAGGGTTCGTGTGCGGCGCTGCCGGCGCCGTGAATGGCCTCGGTATGCCAGGCAACTTCCTCGGCGCTGTAGCGCAGGAAATAGTCCGGGGTGAAGTGCCGCCAGATTGAGCGCACCGTCATGTGGTGTAGCCCTCGCGCCCGAAGCAGTTCGCGGGCCCGATTTTGGGCCTCCGCGACCAGTTCTTCCTCATCAATGGGCCGGCCTAAACCGCGCCGGATTGCACGCGCCGCGCGGGCATGCAGCTCCAGTAATAGGGAGGCACGCCAGCTATTCCAGAGTTTGGGGTCGGTGGCGCGAATATCGGCAACGGTCAGCAGGTAGAGGTAATTGAGATGATTGAGGTCACCCATCTCGCTGGCAAATTCGTTGACCACCGCGGGGTCACTGATATCCCGCCGCTGGGCAGTCATCGACATCAGCAGATGATTGCGCACCAGCCAGGCAACAAAGCGCGCGTCATACCGCGATAATCCGTGCGCAAGGCAGAACGCATAGGCATCTTCGGCGCCTAGCTCGGAGTGATCGCCACCACGTCCTTTGGCGATATCGTGGAATAGCCCGGCGAGGTAGAGCAGTTCTGGCTTCGGTAGTCGGGCGTGAATGGCACTGAGTAGCGGGAATTCATCGCGGTGCTCGGCAACCCCCAATCTGCGCAGGTTGCGCACCACCATCAGCGTGTGGGTATCGACCGTGTAGACATGGAACAAGTCGTACTGCATCCGCCCGGTAATGGCTGCAAAAGCCGGTATGTAGCGGCCCAGAATCCCATGGTTGTGCAGTCGGCGCAGGGCATGGGTAATTCCTGCCGGCTGCCGCAGGATTTCCATAAAGAGGCTGCGAGCCCGAATATCCTTGCGAAAACGGTCATCTATCCGATCGCGGTTCTCTCGGAGCAACCGCACCGTAGAGGCGCGTATCCCCCGGATTTCGGGGTATTGCTGCATGAGCAGAAATAGCTCAAGCATGGCAAAGGGATAGCGACGAAATACATTGCGGTGGGTGACTTCGATAAAACCGCGCTTAATCTGAAAGCGCTTATTCAAAAGCTGCGGTTTTTCATCTACGCCCGCCAGCAGGATGGTTTCCTGATAAAGCTGTAGCAGCATTTCATTGAGCCGGTTCAGCCGCATAATCGTGCGGTAGTAGCGCTGCATGAAATGCTCAACCGCAAGGGTGTGTTCGGCATCCTTGTAGCCAAACTGACGGGCAAGCTCGGTTTGGTACTCAAAAAGCAGCCGGTCTTCGCGGCGGCCGGCCAGCAAGTGCAAGGCAAAGCGCAGGTCCCAGAGATAATGCTGTCCCTGCATGAGGTCTTCGTATTCGGCTTGGGTCAAAAAACCCAGATCAACTAAATCTTCCAGCGACTGGGCGTCGAAATGGCGTTTGGCAACCCAGCCAACCATATGGATATCACGCAGACCGCCCGGGCTTTCCTTGATGTTGGGCTCTAGGTTGTAGGCGGTGTCGTGATAACGCTCGTGGCGCTTTTGCTGCTCGGCCCATTTTGCGGCAAAAAACTCGGGCCCAGGCCAAACGTGGCGGGCATCGGTGGCTTCTTGCATGGCCGTGAATAGCGTTTGGTTGCCGGTTAGGCAGCGCGCCTCCATGAGGTTGGTGGCAACGGTAATGTCCTTACCGGCCTCATCAATGCATTCCTGGACACTGCGCACGCTATGGCCCACTTCAATGCCGATATCCCAGAGCAGGGTGACAAAGCAGCCAATTGCGGCGTTGAGCGTTTCATCCGAGGCCTCGGGGACGATCACCATCAGATCGGTGTCTGAGGCTGGGTGCAGTTCGCCACGGCCATAACCCCCAACCGCGGCCAAGCAAGCACGTTCGGCTTGTCCATCTAAACAGTGCGACCACAGCCGCGTAACGATGGCATCCATGACCTGAGCGCGAAGCGGCACAAGTTCGGCCGCTGGCGTGCCCTCAAGAAAGCGTGCGGCGAGCACCTGGTCTGCATTGTCTAGCGCAGCACGCAGCGTCGGAGCAGGCCTCTCATCGCTGCTCAGTGCGGCGTCCAGGGCCTCTAAATCCAATAACTGACGATCGAGCTCTTGGTCCTCAGTCACCGGCTTGGTCACTCAAAGTCAGGATGTCGACACCATCATCGGTCACCGCAACGGTATGCTCCCATTGCGCGGAGAGGCTGTGGTCTTTGGTGACCACCGTCCATTGATCACCCAAGAGGCGCGTTGCGGCGCCACCGGCATTGACCATGGGTTCGATGGTAAAGGTCATGCCCGGGCGCAGGACCTCACCCGTTCCAGCGTTGCCGTAGTGCAGCACTTGAGGCTCTTCGTGGAAGCCCTGGCCAATGCCGTGTCCACAATATTCGCGCACGACCGAACAGCCTTTCTGCTCAACCAGGGTTTGGATCGCGTGGCCAATATCGCCCAGCCGGGCGCCGGGACGAACCACCGCGATGCCGGCTTCGAGCGCTGCCTTGGCGACGTCTGTGACGCGCCGGGCTTGAATGCCGGGCTCACCCGCAAAATACATTCGACTGGTATCGCCGTGCCAGCCGTCGTAAATCACCGTCACGTCAATGTTCAGAATATCGCCGCGTTTGAGCTTCTTGGCGCCGGGTATGCCATGACAGATGACATGATTCACCGAAATACAGGTAGCTTTGGGAAAGCCCCGGTAATTGAGCGGCGCGGGAACACAGTCCAGTGCCAGGATTTTTTCGTGGCAGTGCCGGTCGAGTTCCTCGGTGGTAATGCCAGGTTTGACATACTCACCGATCATATCGAGCACGGCGGCGGCGCGACGGCCCGCTTCGCGAATTTTTTCAATCTCTTCCGGGGTTTTAATCGTGATGGTCATGAAGACTTTCAAATTGTCGAATCAAGCCGCCTATGGTATAAACGGCGCGCTCGCAGAGCAATGCGAGAAAACTTCACACATGCATCGTCACGGCTGACGGGGTGCCCAAGCGGTTGTTAGTCGGGATGCATGGAGGATCAACCCGTACAATTTAAGGAGATTACGTCATGGCCAAAGTGACCATGCGTCAGATGTTGGAGGCCGGTGTTCATTTCGGCCACCAGACCCGTTACTGGGATCCAAAGATGGCCCCTTACATCTTTGGTGAACGCAACAAAATTCATATCGTCAACCTCGAAAAGACCCTTCCGCTTTATCAGGACGCGGTGAACTTTGCCGGCAAACTGGTCAGCAATGGTGGCCGGATTATGTTTGTTGGCACCAAGCGCGCAGCGCGTGATGCGGTCCGCGAGGAAGCCGAGCGTTGCGGCATGCCCTACGTCAACCATCGCTGGTTGGGTGGCATGTTGACCAACTTCCGCACCGTCAAGCGCTCGATCCGTCGGTTTAAAGAGCTTCAAGAGCAGAAAACCGATGGCACCTTCGACAAACTCGGCAAGCGTGAAGTGCTGTCGCTGCAGCGCGAAATGGACAAGCTTGAGCGCGCCTTTGGCGGCATCGTCAATATGGAAGCGCTGCCAGACGCACTGTTCGTAGTGGATGTCGGCTACGAAAAAATTGCCGTGCAAGAAGCCCAGAAGTTGGGTATTCCAGTTATGGCGGTGGTCGATACCAACAACAGCCCGCGCGACATTGACTATGTGGTTCCTGGCAATGATGACGCTATCCGCGCCATCCGCCTTTATCTGCGGGGCGTGTCAGATGCCATTATTGATGCCCGCATGGCAACCGCCCAGGCTGCGCCAAGTGGTGGTGACGAATTTGTAGAGCTGCCAACCGACGGCGCGAGCGCTGACTCGGCCCCAGCGGCAGAGGCGGCTCCGGCTGCTGAGCCGGCCGAAGCGGAAGCCGCCGCCGAGCCTGTAGAGGCGGCTGCCGAGGCGCCGGCTAAAGAGGCCCCGGCGGAAGAAGCCCCGGCCGAAGCGCCAGCTGCCAAAAAGGCGCCGGCGAAGAAAGCCGCGACCACCAGCAAGTCAACCACGGCCAAGAAGACAACCACCGCTGCAAAGACAACGGCGGCGAAGAAGTCAACGACGGCCAGTAAGACAACTGCTGCCAAGAAGGCACCTGCGAAGAAGGCGCCAGCCAAGAAAACGGCTGCCAAGGCAGAAGCCGAGGACAAGGCAGCTGAGACCAAAACCGACGGCGCTGAATAAAACGCCGGTTGAAGTCAGATTGACAGAGGATTTTTGAATGGCGATTACCGCACAGATGGTCAAAGACCTGCGCGAGCGCACCGGCGCCGGCATGATGGAGTGCAAAAAAGCGCTGGTAGAGACCGATGGTGATATGGATGCCGCAGTGGAGCAGATGCGCAAGCGCGGTCTGGCCAAGGCGGATAAAAAAGCCGACCGCGTTGCTGCAGAGGGCGCGGTGGTGGCAACGCTGAGCTCAGATGGGCGCAGCGGGGCCCTAGTTGAGATCAACAGTGAGACCGACTTTGTTGCCAATGGCGATGATTTTCAGGGTTTCGCCAGCAAAGTGGTACAGCGCATCCTGGCCGATGACCCGGCTGATTTGGACGCACTCATGCAGATGCCGCTAGAGGGCGCCGGCGAGTCCGTCGAGATGGCGCAAAAAGAGCTGGTTGCCAAGATCGGTGAGAACATCCAAGTCCGGCGTTTTCAGCGCTATGCAAGTGATAATGGGCAAATCCACCACTACCTGCACGGCAGCCGTATTGGCGTGCTGCTGGAGCTTGAGGGTGGTGATGAGGCCCTCGGTCGCGATCTTTGTATGCATATTGCTGCCAGTCGCCCGGTCTGTGTGAGCGCTGATGATGTGCCTGCCGAACAGACGCAAAAAGAGCGCGAAATTCTAATTGCTCAGGCGCAGGATTCGGGTAAGCCGCAAGAGATCATCGAGAAGATGGTCGAGGGCCGGCTGCGCAAATGGCTCTCCGAGATTACTCTCATGGGGCAGCCATTCGTGAAAGACCCCGATCAGACCGTAGAGGCCCTGCTCAAAGCCAACAATGCCCGGGTCGTGCGGTTTGTGCGCCTAGAAGTGGGTGAGGGCATTGAGAAGCGCGAAGAGAATTTCGCCGAAGAGGTTGCTGCAACCATTAAAGGTAGTTAGGAGCAAACCATGGCCGAGCCGAAGTATCGACGCATTCTGCTCAAGCTGAGCGGTGAGGCGCTCCTCGGTGACGCCGATTACGGGATTGATCCCGCGGTTTTGCGACGACTGGCCGCCGAGGTCCATGCCCTTGTTGATCGCGGCGTACAGGTGGCGCTGGTGATCGGCGGGGGCAATATCTTCCGCGGTGCGGGGCTGGCCGAATCCGGCATGGACCGGGTCAGCGCCGATCATATGGGCATGCTGGCCACGGTCATGAACGGCCTGGCCATGCAGGATGCGCTCGAGCGCGAGGGCGTTTACACCCGGGTGATGTCGGCCATCAAGATCAACCAGGTTTGTGAGGATTACATTCGCCGTCGCGCCATCCGGCACCTCGAGAAAGGCCGGGTGGTCATTCTGGCTGCGGGTACGGGTAATCCGTTCTTTACCACCGATTCCGCCGCCAGCTTGCGCGCAGTGGAAATCGGCGCCGATTTAATGCTCAAAGCAACCAAGGTAGACGGTGTCTATTCGGCCGATCCGGTGAAAGACCCCACCGCAACGCGATATGAGTACCTCACCTACGATCAGGTGCTCGATCAGCGCTTGTCGGTGATGGACGCCACCGCGATTGTGATGTGCCGCGACCAAAATATGCCGATTGTGGTTTTCGATATTAATCGCCCCGGTGCGCTTGCCAGTATTATTGATGGCGAGGCCGTTGGCACCCGGGTGGAGCGAGGGTGACGAAATGATTGATGACATTGCCCGTGATGCGGATTCCCGTATGGCAAAAAGCGTGGAGAGCCTGAACCAGGATTTGCATAAAATCCGAACGGGCCGTGCGCACACCAGCCTGCTCGATCAGGTCACGGTGGATTACTACGGCTCTGAAGTGCCCCTGAATCAGGCCGCCTCAGTGGCCGTTGCGGATTCACGGACGCTCACGGTCACGCCCTTTGACAAAAGCATGATCGCCACTATTGAGAAGGCGATTATGGAGTCCAATCTGGGGCTTACGCCCAACTCTGCCGGACAGACGATTCGGATCCCGCTGCCGCCGCTCACCGAGGAGCGTCGTCGCGACTTGGTTAAAGTGGTTCGAGGCGAGGGCGAGCAGGCCAAGGTGGCGGTGCGCAATATTCGCCGCGACGCCAATGGCGATTTCAAGCAGCTCCTCAAAGACAAGGACATCACCGAGGATGAGGCCAAGCAGGCCGAAGACCGCATCCAAAAGCTGACGGATAAACATATCCATGCCATCGATGAGCTATTGGCAGCCAAGGAAGAGGAGCTGATGTCCGTTTAGGTTCATCAGCCGGCGCGCTTATTGAAATGACTGACCAACCTCGGGCGATTCCCCAACATGTCGCCATCATTATGGATGGCAATGGCCGTTGGGCAGCCCGTCATGGAGAGCCCCGCCATCACGGCCACCGGGCCGGTGCCGAATCTGTGCGCGCCGCGGTTGAGACCTGTGCCCGGGCCGGGGTGGCGTCTCTTACGCTTTTCGCCTTTAGCAGCGAGAACTGGCAGCGTCCCGCTGCCGAAGTCAAGATGCTCATGGAGCTTTTCATGCGGGTGCTCGAGAAAGAGACCGATAAATTGCATGAAAATGGCATCCGCCTGACCATTATTGGGGACCGCGCTCGTCTATCACCCCGCTTACAGGAGCGTTGTGCTGCGGCCGAATCCCTAACGGCGCAAAATACCCGCATGCGGTTAAATATTGCGGCTAGCTACGGTGGCCGTTGGGATATCGCCATGGCGGCCCGCCGCTTGGCGGAAGCTGCTGTTGCAGGTGAACGCAACCCGGCATCGATCGACGAGGCCGCTATCGCCAGTGAGGTCTGTCTGCACGATCTCCCCGAGCCAGATCTTTTTGTGCGCACCGGTGGCGAGCAACGTATCAGCAATTTCTTGCTCTGGCAGCTTGCTTATACCGAACTCTATTTCACGCCCGTCCTTTGGCCGGATTTTGACGCCAGCGAGATGACCCGCGCGTTGCAGTGGTTTGCAGGTCGCGACCGCCGTTTCGGTCTGGTGGGTGGTGAGGAAGCGGGCGATGGGGCAGGTTAGTCGACGCGTATTAACTGCCGTGCCGCTTGCAATCTTGGCGTTGGCATCCATCTGGCTGCTCGAGAATCAATGGATGGCGGTTGGTTTTGCCGCGATCACCTTGCTTGGTGGCTGGGAATGGGGGCGGCTCTGTCAGCTTCCGCCGGTGCAGAACGCAGTTTATGTTCTCATCATTGCGGGTTTGCTGGCCGTTGGGTTTGCGAGCGGTTTCTATTTAGATGCGCGTTGGGCGATTCCCGGTGTGCTGTGGTGGCTCGCAATCGCGCTGTGGGTCATGTCGCAATCGCGGGTGACAGAGCCTCGCTCGCTGCCTGTTTGGCTGCGGTTAATGGCGGGTGTGCTCACCTTGGTACTGGCTTGGGCCAGTCTCACCAGTCTTCATGCGACACCCGGCAAAGGCGCATTCTGGTTAACACTGCTGTTTGCTTTGGTTTGGGGAAGTGATAGCGGCGCCTTTTTCAGCGGTCGGCGCTGGGGCCGTCATGCCCTCGCACCCGCCATAAGCCCAGGAAAAACCTGGGAGGGCTTCGCGGGTGGTCTTTTGGCGGGGCTGTTCATTGCTTTGTTGATCTACGCCGGCGGCCATGGTCAGGCGCTGGCATTGCCGTCTCTGGCTTGGGTGTTGCCAGTTTGTGCAATGGTGATTGGCTTTTCGGTGGTTGGTGATCTGGCCGAGAGCCTGCTTAAACGCCAAATCGGCGCCAAAGACAGTGGCCACCTGCTGCCTGGGCATGGCGGTGTGCTTGACCGCGTGGATGCGCTCCTTGCCGCCGCACCGGTGCTGGCAATGGCCGTAATGAGGGTGTCGTGAGTAGCGAGCAACAAAACCTTTGCTTGCTGGGCGCCACGGGGTCCATAGGCCAAAGCACCCTGGATGTCATCGCCCAGCATCCCGATCGGTTTCAAGTCACGGTGCTCACCGCCGACAGCAACGTTGAGGCGATGGCCAGCTTATGCCGTAGTCACCGCCCTCAGTTGGCGGTGATGGCCGATGCAGCGGCTGGCGAGGCATTAGCCCATCGCCTTGCTGACCTACCCGATACCGATGTGATGGTGGGGCCGCAGGCCATCGAAACGGCGGCGGCGCTGGCTGAGGTCGATACGGTGGTGGCGGGTATTGTCGGCTCAGTCGGTCTCGCGCCTTGCCTAGCGGCCGCCAGAGCCGGAAAGCGGCTGCTGCTGGCTAATAAAGAGCCGTTGGTGGTAGCCGGCGAGCTTTTAATGGCGGAGGCTCGCCGTTACGGCGCGGTCTTGCTGCCGATTGATAGCGAGCACAATGGCATTTTTCAGCTCTTGCCAGCGGACTACTCCCCGGGTTTAGAAGACTGCGGAGTCGAGCGGTTGATTCTCACCGCCTCCGGTGGGCCATTTCGGACCCGTGATCCAGCCACGTTTTCGTCGATTACCGTTGCCGAAGCTTGCCAACATCCAACCTGGTCAATGGGTCAAAAGATCTCCATCGACTCGGCAACCATGATGAACAAAGGCCTCGAAGTCATCGAGGCCGCACGGTTTTTTGGTACCAGTGGCGATCGGGTAGAGGTTGTGGTGCACCCACAAAGTTTGGTGCATGCACTGGTACAGTATCGGGATGGTTCAATGCTGGCCCAAATGGGAAATCCGGATATGCGCACGCCAATAGCGCACGCGCTGGCCTGGCCGCAGCGTATTGATGCCGGGGTGCGGCCGCTTGATTTGCTCAGCGCCGGCGCGCTGCAATTCGAGCGGCCCGACCCTGATCGGTTTCCCTGTTTGAAGCTGGCGCGTCAGGCACTGGCGGCGGGGCAGGCCGCCACCGCCAATCTGAATGCCGCCAATGAGGTGGCCGTCGCTGCATTTTTGCAGGATGCTTTGCGCTTTGATGAGATTGCGCCGGTCATTGAAGAGACCTTGGCACAGGTCGAGGATCTTCGTGACTCCACGCTCGAGGGGCTGATGGCGCAAGAATCTTTGGCAAAGCGTGAGGCGCAAGCGCTCGTAACGGGTAGGAGTCGGTGATGGAGTGGATCATCAATATTATCGGTTTCCTGCTGGTGATCGGGCTGCTGGTGACCGTGCATGAGTTTGGTCATTTCTGGGTGGCTCGACGGGTTGGCGTCAAGGTTCTGCGTTTTTCAGTGGGCTTTGGTCAGCCTTTGCTCAAGCGCACCGGGGCAGACGGTACAGAATATGTGCTGGCCGCCATCCCGCTCGGCGGTTACGTGAAGATGCTGGATGAGCGCGAGGCCCCCATTGATGCCAGCGAACAGGGCGAGGCGTTTAATCAAAAACCCCTCTGGGCAAGGAATGCCGTCATTTTGGCCGGGCCGATGTTTAATTTTGCATTGGCGATCATTGCCTATTGGTTCGTTTTTGTTATTGGCGCCACGGAACTGCGTCCCGTTCTGGGTCCGGTTATCCCGCAGAGCCCCGCTGCCGAAGCCGGTCTGGCAGAAGGCGATGAGTTGCTGCGTATCGACCGGGTCGAGGTGGATGCATGGGATCAGGCCGTCATTGCATTGCTGGATGCCGCAGGCGATGAGCCAATTCCTGTGCACGTGCGCCGCGGTAGTGGCGGCGAAGCCACCCTGATGCTCGATTTAGCCGGCCAGCGCTTATTTGATGAAGAGGGCGAGGTGCTCAATCGGATAGGGCTGACACCGTGGCAGCCACGCATCGATCCGGTGGTGAATCAGGTGATTTCGGATGGCGCGGCGGCTCAGGCGGGTTTGCAGTCTGGCGATCGAATAACTGCCGTCGGCGATCGACCGATCGACAGTTGGTCCACATTGGTTGAGACGATCAGGCCGCTTGCGGATCAGACGGTTGATATCACGGTCAGCCGGAGTGGGCAGTCAGTGACGCTGCCTGTTGCACTGCAAGGCCGCGGTGAGGGGGCTTCACGGATCGGGCTTTTGGGCGTGACGCCCAGCGTCCCGGCGGGGCTTTTTGAATCGATGCGCCATGAAGTGCGTTACGGCGTTTTTGAGTCGGTGCCAAAAGCGATTGCGGCAAGTTGGCGCGCCTGCACGCTAACCATCGATGTGCTGGTGAAGATGGTCATTGGCGAGGCTTCGGTGAAAAACCTCAGCGGCCCGATCAATATTGCGCAATATGCGGGCGATTCGGTTTCGCTGGGAATTATTCCGTTTCTTAAGTTTCTCGCGATTGTCAGCATTAGTCTTGGTATCCTTAATCTCATGCCGGTGCCCGTTCTGGATGGCGGGCATCTGCTGTACAACTTCATCGAATGGGTCCGGGGGCGGCCATTATCCGAATCGGCACAGGGGTTCGGACAGCAAATTGGAATGGCGCTTTTGTTCATGTTGATGGGGCTTGCTTTCTACAACGACCTGTATCGTCTATTTGGCGCCGGGAGCTGAAGCAAAGGGCTGATAATGCGAATGAGACTGGCCGCACTACTGATCTTAACGCTACTCATGGGCACCGCTCAGGCGTTTACGATCGATGAAATACGCATTCGCGGACTCGAGCGAATTAGCGAGGGAACGGTGCTTAATTACCTGCCGCTTGAGGTGGGGGATGAGCTGGATGCGATGCGCAGCGCCGATGCCCTAGAGGCGCTGTTTGACACGGGGTTCTTTGACGATGTGCAGCTGTTGCGTGAAGACGATGCCTTGATTATTGAGGTGCGTGAACGCCCGGCTATCGCGCGAATTGAGTTTATTGGCAATGACGCCATTGCGGGTGATCGTCTGCGGGATGGACTCGCAGGGGCGGGCCTTGGCGAGGGCCAGAGTTTTGACCGATCTTTGTTGGCCACCATCGAGCGTGAGCTCGAACAGCAGTATTTTGCATTGGGTTATTACGATATCGATGTGGAAAGCACGGTCTCGCCGCTGCCACGCAATCGAGTGAGCTTGCGGCTCGATATTGAGGAAGGTGAGCCCGCCTCGGTAGAGCCTATTCGGTTTATTGGCAATCGGGATTTTGATACCGAACGACTGCGTGATCAGTTCCAGATGGGGCCAAAACCCTGGTGGGCCTTTCTCTCCAATCGCGATAAATATTCTCGAGAACGCTTGGCCGCTGACTTAGAGCGTCTGAGTGCGTTCTATCGTGACCGTGGCTATGCCGATTTTCAGGTGGAGTCTACCCAGGTCACCATCAGCCCCGATCGTCAGCGCATTCATGTCACGGTCAATTTGGACGAAGGGGTTCAATACAGCGTCGGCGATATCGCCTTGGCCGGTGATTTGATTTACACCGAAGCCGAATTACGGGAGCTGCTCGAGATTGAAAGCGGTGAAGTGTTTAACCAGCGCTCAATTACCCGCACGGTTGAGGCACTCCGAGAGAAGTTAGGCGAGCGCGGCTATGCTTTTTGCCCGTATCAACCCGCTGCCGGAATTGCGCGAAGCCGATCGCGAAGTTGATCTGACGTTCTTTATCGATCCGGCCGAGCGCGTTTACGTACGACGCATCCGCATTAGTGGCAATGAGACCACGCGGGATGATGTGATCCGCACGGAACTGCGCCAATACGAAGGTACTTGGTTGTCGACTCGTGATCTGCGTGAGTCGGAGTCTCGTTTAGGGCGTCTGGGCTTTTTTGGTGATATCAGCATCGATACCCCGCGTGTGCCGGGAACCACCGATCAGGTGGATGTTGAGGTCAACGCCACCGAACGCCTATCGGGCAGCATTCGAGCGGGTGTCGGCTTCGGTAGTGACCAGGGTGTCATCCTGAGCTTGGGGATTCAGCAGGATAACGTTTTTGGCACCGGTGACCGGGCCGAGTTTGTGGCCAACAGCGATGACTCCGATACGCTCTATCGCATCTCTTATCTCGAGCGTAATCACACCATGAGTGGTATTGATCGGCGCTGGGCGCTCTCGTTCCGCGATCGTGATGCCGATGAGGCGGATCTGGCCGACTACGGGCTCGAGAATGCGACGGGCGTCCTACGGTTATCGAATTCCCGTGACCGCGAATGACCGAATTGGTGTTGATTTGGAATTTGATGACGTAACGTTGAATTTCAATACGCCTACCGATTTGCAGAGAGAGTTCGAACAGAACAATGGCGCCGGCAATCAGGTGATTCGCACCAATTTGTCTTGGACGCGGGATACGCGAAATCGGGCCATTTTCCCCACCCAGGGTGCGCGGCAGCAAACTCGCCTCGAGGCGGCCATTCCGGGCGC
>CBDEUE010000013.1:0-29917 GCA_965243155.1 Spiribacter sp.
GATGAGGTGGAGCGCGAGGTGAACGCAGAAGGCCTGCGTGAGACCAAACGGGCCATCGACCGTGAAGCCAAGAGCACCGAGCAGCAGGTTAATGCGGCCGTCGATACGCGCAACGTCGATCGTAAACCGCCGGCGGCGGTGACTCAGAAAGCCACTGCCAAGTCAGCGGCCAAGGCGTCTGATGCCGCCGATCAGGAAGCGGCCCCTAGTAAAAGCGAACCCGAATGAGCGACAAGGCAACCGGCTCTGATTATCAGGACGAAGATCGTCCCCTGCTGACGCATCTGTTGGAGTTGCGCACTCGGCTCATGCATGCAGCCGGCGTGGTGCTGGTGCTCTTTCTTTGTGTTTACCCATTCCGTGAAGAGCTCTACGCCCTGCTTGCCGGGCCTTTGATGGCGGTACTCCCAGAAGGCACGTCCATGATCGCCACTCAGGTGGCAACGCCGTTTTTAATTCCGCTTAAAGTCGCGCTGGTTGGCGCTTTCTTTTTGAGTATCCCCTATCTGCTCTATCAGCTGTGGGCATTTGTAGCGCCAGGGCTCTATCGGCATGAAAAACAGCTGGTCTGGCCGCTGCTGATCTCCAGTATTGTGCTGTTTTACCTGGGCATGGCCTTTGCTTACTACGTGGTCTTTCCGCTGATTTTCCAGTTCTTTGCCGCTGCCACACCCGAGGGCGTGGCGATGATGACCGACATTGGCGAGTATCTGTCTTTCGTCATGATGTTGTTCTTTGCCTTCGGTGCATCGTTTGAAGTGCCGATTGCCACTATCTTGCTCGTACGCAGCGGTGCGACGACACGCAAAGCGCTCGCGGCCAAGCGCCCCTATGTAATCGTTGCTGCTTTTACGATTGGCATGCTGCTGACGCCACCGGATGTCATTTCTCAGGTGTTGCTGGCGGTTCCGGTATGGCTGTTATTTGAGCTTGGCATCTTTTTCTCTCGTTGGTTTGCTGCGCCACAGCACGCAGAGGCCGAGGCAAGCGCTGAAAAAGAATAGCCTTGGTCAGTAACGCCGCTTCATTTGCTGATCTTGAGGTCAGAAAAATGCCTAGTCGAGGGTGGTAAGACCAAAGCATAGCCCCTAGAAATGCTGCAAGTGCTTATCCTTGTTGCGTTTGCAGTCGATCAGGGTTATCGTCCGCCTAGACTCGTGCAACGAGGCTACCCGCCCAAACATTAGGTGATTTGCCATGAGTGGTGCGTTTGAGCAGGCGCTCAGTCATTCCTACCTCAACGGTACCAACGCCAATTTCATCGAAGCGCTTTACGAGCGCTATCTGGATGATCCCGACTCCGTAGAGCCGCATTGGCAAGCGTATTTCCGCGACTTGGAATCCATGGATCCGTCAAGGGTGCGAGATGTCCCGCATGGGCCGATTCGCGAGGCCTTTGAACAGCTTGGTCGGAGCAGTCAGCGTGGTCGTGCCGTGTTGGCCGGCGAAGGCATGGACGCTATGGCAGCCCAGAAGCAGGCGGCCGTCCTGCGCCTGATTAACGCCTATCGCGTTCGTGGCCATCAGCATGCCGATACCGATCCGCTGCATCTGCGCGAGCAAGCCGAAGTTCCCGATCTCGATCCGGCATTTCATGGTCTCACCGACGCAGACATGGATACACCGTTTAATACGGGCTCATTGTTTGCGCCGGATCGACTGACGCTGCGCGAGATTATTGATCTGGTGAAGTCGGTTTACTCCGGGAATATTGGCTCGGAGTACATGCATATCACGGATACGGCGCAGAAGCGCTGGATTCAGGAGCGCCTCGAGCGCCCTCGCGCGCAGGCCGCTTTGGATGCCGAGAAGAAAAAGTTCTTGTTGAGTCGGCTGACGGCTGCCGAGGGCATCGAGAAATATCTCAATAGCAAATACGTGGGCCAGAAGCGCTTCTCCCTTGAGGGGGGCGAGACGACCATTCCGGTGTTGGATGAAATCGTCCAACGCGGTGGTAGTCAGGGCGTTAAGGAAATGGTGCTTGGCATGGCGCACCGTGGCCGGTTGAACGTCTTGATCAACGTCATGGGCAAATCGCCGGCCGAACTTTTTGCTGAATTTGAAGGTGAGCATGCACCAGAGCATGCGAACGCCGGTGACGTGAAATACCACATGGGCTACTCCTCGGATATCCAAACCGAGGGTGGGCCTCTGCATTTGGCGCTGGCCTTCAATCCATCGCATCTAGAAATCGTTAATCCGGTCGTCGAAGGTTCGGCGCGGGCGCGCATGCAGCGTCGAGGGGATGCCACGGGCGAAACCGTGCTGCCGGTGCTTATTCATGGTGATGCGGCGATGGCCGGCCAGGGCGTGGTCATGGAGACCTTTCAGCTTTCCCAGGCACGCGGGTTCTACACGGGTGGCACCGTGCATTTGGTGATTAACAACCAAATCGGCTTTACCACCTCCAACCCCCTCGATACCCGCTCCACTTTTTACTGCACCGAAGTCGCCAAGATGGTGCAGGCGCCGATCTTCCATGTGAATGGTGATGATCCCGAAGCGGTGTTGTTCGTCACACAGCTGGCGATGGATTATCGCCGCGAATTCCATTCGGATGTGGTGATCGACCTGATTTGTTATCGCCGGCATGGTCATAACGAGGCTGACGAGCCCTCGGCCACGCAGCAGCCGATGATGTACAAAAAGATTAAGGCACGGCCCTCAGTGCGCAAACTCTACGCTGACCGACTGGTGAGCGAGGGTGTGCTCAGCGAGCAGGAGGCCAAGGGCATGGAGCGCGAATATCGCGATGCCCTCGATGCCGAGCAAGTCGTGGCTCCCGGCGCGCTCGAGGAGCAGAAAAACGACTTTACCGTCGACTGGTCGCCTTATTTCGATTCGAGCTGGGATGAGTCCGTCGATACTAGTGTGTCGGTGGAGCGTATTCGGCAGCTGCAAGATAAGTTACAGCGATTGCCGGAAGGGTTTGAGCTTAATCCTCGTGTTGCGTCGGTGATGGAAAGTCGGCGCAAGATGGCAGCGGGTGCGCTTGCCATGGACTGGGGCTTTGCCGAAACCATGGCCTATGCAAGTTTGCTAGAGGAAGGTCACCAGGTCCGCCTGACCGGTCAGGATTCTGGCCGCGGTACCTTCTTCCACCGCAATTCGGTGCTACATAACGCCGCTGATGGAACCACACACACGCCGCTTAAGACCATCACGGATGACCCGGATGATTTTGTGGTGATCGACTCACTCCTCTCGGAAGAGGCGGTGCTGGGTTTTGAATACGGCTATGCCACGGCCGACCCCAAAACCATGGTGATCTGGGAGGCGCAGTTCGGTGATTTTGCCAACGGTGCCCAGGTACTCATTGATCAGTTCATTGCCTCGGGCGAGACCAAATGGGGGCGTCTCTGTGGCTTGGCGTTGTTCCTGCCGCATGGCTATGAGGGTCAGGGCCCAGAACACTCCTCGGCGCGTATTGAGCGTTTTCTGCAGCTCTGTGCCGAGCAGAATATTCAGGTCTGCGTACCTTCAACGCCCGCACAGCATTTCCATATGATCCGGCGCCAGATGATGCGCCACTGGCGCAAGCCGTTGGTGGTGATGACACCAAAGAGCCTGCTGCGACACAAACTCTCCACGTCTGTGCTGGATGATCTCTCGGAAGGTCGCTTCCAAGTGGTGATTGACGAAACCGAGGGCCTGAAAGCCAGTGCGGTCAAGCGGGTCGTGCTGTGCAGCGGCAAGGTTTACTACGATTTGTTGGAAGAACGTCGTCGCCAAGAGATTGACGATGTCGCCATCGTGCGCGTCGAGCAGCTCTATCCATTCCCGGAGACAGAGCTCTCTGCACTACTTAAGCGCCGGTACAAAACGGCCAAGTCAGTCGTCTGGTGTCAGGAGGAGCCGAAAAACCAGGGCGCCTGGTACCAGATCTATCACCATCTCACGCAGTGCGTGACGCGCGAGCAGAAGCTCAGTTACGCAGGACGCGATCCGTCCGCCTCGCCGGCGGTCGGCTATGCCAAGGTTCATCATGAGCAGCAGCGCCGTCTGGTGGCGGATGCGCTCGGCACAAGTAACGCATAAGGGAGAGCGAGGAGTCGATGAGCACCGAAGTCAAGGTACCCGCGCTGCCGGAATCGGTTAGCGAAGCAACAGTGGTCACCTGGCACAAACAGCCGGGCGAAAAAGTAGAACGCGACGAAAACCTCGTCGATCTAGAAACAGATAAAGTTGTCCTCGAGGTGCCGGCACCAGAGGATGGCGTGCTTGGCGAGATTCTCAAGCCCGAGGGTGAGACGGTCACTGCAGGTGAAGTAGTCGCTGTGCTTACTGCCGGCGATGGTGCGGCTGCTCCAGCCGCCAGTGAACCCGCGCCGGCGCAGTCGGCTCCAACGGCATCTGAGCCTAACGCGGCCGCACCGGCGGCGAGCACAGCTGGAGAAAGCCCAGCGCTTAGCCCGGCGGTTCGCAACCTCGTGGAATCTCATCAGCTTGATCCGCAACAGATCCCCGGCACTGGACGCGGTGGCCGTATCCTCAAAGAGGATGTGTTGCGCTTCATTGAGCAGGGTGGCGGTCAGTCCGCTCCAGCGCCGGCTGCCGCGACGTCCGCGCCTGCCGCCGCTCCGGCTGCTGCTCCGGCAGCGGCGGTGCCGGCCGGTGCCCGAGAAGAGCAGCGTGTGCCGATGACGCGATTGCGTCAGCGTATTGCCGAGCGTCTCGTCGAGGCACAGCAGACAGCCGCCATGCTCACCACCTTTAATGAGGTGGATATGCAGCCGGTGATGGATCTGCGCTCGCGCTACAAAGATTCTTTCCAGAAGGCGCATGACACCAAGCTGGGCTTTATGTCCTTTTTTGTGAAGGCGGCCGTTGAGGCGTTAAAGCGCTTCCCCGCGGTGAATGCCTCGATCGACGGGACCGATATTCTCTATCACGGCTATTACGACATCGGCATTGCCGTGTCGACCGACCGCGGTTTGATGGTGCCGGTGTTGCGTGATGCCGATCAGCTATCGTTTGCCGAGATTGAGGCGGCGATTGCCGATTTCGGTCAGCGCGCTCAGCAAGGCAAGATCGAAATTGACGAGCTCACCGGCGGTACGTTCACCATTACTAACGGTGGGATTTTCGGCTCGCTGGTTTCCACCCCCATTCTCAATCCGCCGCAGAGCGGTATTTTGGGAATGCATAAAATTCAGGAACGTCCGGTGGCGGTGAATGGCCAAGTCGTGGTTCGGCCAATGATGTATTTGGCCCATTCCTATGACCATCGCATCATCGATGGCAAAGAGGCGGTCCAATTCCTGGTCACGATTAAAGACATGCTCGAAGACCCAGCACGCCTGTTGCTCGAGGTCTGATTCAATGCATTCGGGAGTCAAATAAAATGGCGAATTCCTACGACGTGATTGTCATTGGTGCCGGTCCGGCCGGCTACGTGGGTGCGATTCGCTGCGCCCAGCTCGGTATGAGCGTGGCGGTTATCGATGAATATACGCGCAAAGACGGCGAGCCCGCCCTTGGCGGTACCTGCTTGAATGTGGGTTGCATTCCTTCCAAGGCGCTGCTCGATTCCTCCGAGCATTATCATCATGTTCAGCACGAACTCTCGGGGCACGGTATCCACATCGAGGGCACCAAGCTTGATGTGCCACAGATGATCAAGCGCAAAGACAAAGTGGTTGCCGACCTCACCGGCGGTATTAAGCAGCTTTTCAAAGCCAACAAAATTGAGTGGCTGCAGGGCCATGGCAAGCTGCTGGCCGAGCGCCAGGTGGAGTTCACGCCGCATAAAGGCAAGGTGAAAACGCTTAGTGCCGGCAGCATCATCATTGCTACCGGCTCGCGCCCGATCGAGATTGGGGCGGCGCCGCTCGATGGTGACCGTATCGTCGATTCAGCCGGGGCCCAGGAGTTCAAGGAAGTACCCAAGCGCTTGGGTGTGATTGGCGCTGGTGTCATTGGTCTTGAAATGGGCAGCGTTTGGAATCGCTTGGGCGCCAAAGTGGTGCTATTGGAAGCGCAGGACACGTTCCTCGCCCCAGTCGACCAGCAGGTGGCGCGCGAGGCCCGCAAGCTGTTTGAGAAGCAGGGCCTTGAGATCAAGTTGGGCTGCCGTGTCACCGATACCCGCAAGAGCAAAACCGTTAGTGTTCACTATGAGGACAGTGAGGGTAAGCAGAACCTACAGGTCGATAAGTTAATCGTCTCTGTCGGCCGGCGCCCCAATACCGATGGTCTGGCCTCGGAAGACGCCGACCTGCTGACCGATGAGCGTGGCTTCGTCCACGTCAACGATCATTGCGAGACCAATATCCCAGGTGTTTACGCCGTGGGTGACGTGGTGCGGGGCCCGATGCTGGCGCATAAAGGCTCTGAAGAAGGCGTCATGGTGGCTGAGCGTATTGCCGGTCAGGTCGGCCATGTGAACTACGAAACCATTCCGTGGGTGATCTATACCGACCCAGAAATCGCTTGGGTGGGCCGGACCGAGGCGCAGCTTAAGGCCGCGGGTACGCCTTTCCGTAGTGGCACCTTCAATTTCGCGGCAACCGGCCGAGCCCGCGCAATGGATCGGGCTGATGGGATGGTCAAGATCATCGCGCATGCCGAAACGGATCGGATTCTTGGTGTGCACATGGTTGGGCCGCAGGTGAGTGAGATGATCGCCGAGGCCACGTTGGCCATGGAATATGAGGCGAGTGCCGAAGATTTGGCACGCACCATTCACGCGCATCCAACCTTGTCCGAAGCGGTCCATGAAGCCGCCCTAGCCGTGGACAAGCGTGCCATTCATAAAGCCAATTAAATCGCTCGCGATTTAGCGGCCAAGAGGGAGGAGAGATGGCTGAGAATACTGCAGGCCTGAGAGGCATTACCGCGGGTGAAACTGCCCTGTGTACCGTCGGGAAATCGGGCACAGGCCTGACCTATCGCGGTTATGACATTCACGATCTCGCCGAGCATGCCGAGTTTGAGGAAGTGGCTTACCTGCTGCTCTACGGCGAATTGCCAACTCAGGCGCAGCTTCAGGCCTACCGCAAGCGGCTGCAGTCAATGCGAGAACTGCCGGCTGCGCTGCGAACCGTGCTTGAGCAAATTCCCGCGGATGCCCATCCCATGGATGTCATGCGGACCGGCTGCTCAATGCTGGGCAACCTTGAGACTGAGGCCGACTTCAGCGAGCAGGATGATCACATCGATCGCATGCTGGCCACTTTCCCAGCCATCATTACGTACTGGTACCGCTACAGCCACGACGGTGTGCGGATTGACACTACCAGTGATGAGTCAAGCATTGGTGGGCATTTTCTGGCACTCCTGCATGGCAAATCACCCGATCCGCTGCATGTAAAAGTCATGCATGCTTCTCTGATTCTTTATGCCGAGCATGAGTTTAATGCCTCTACCTTCACCGCAAGGACCTGTGCATCGACCCTTTCGGATATTCATTCCTGCATTACTGGGGCGATCGGTAGTTTGCGTGGCCCGCTGCATGGTGGCGCCAACGAAGCGGCAATGGCGATGATTGAGCCTTGGCAGACGCCTGAGGAAGCCGAGCGCGAGATTCTTGGCATGCTCGAGCGCAAAGAAAAAATTATGGGCTTCGGGCATGCGGTCTATCGCACTGCTGACCCGCGTAACGCCATTATTAAGCGCTGGTCAAAAGAACTTGCCGAACAGGTTGGTGATACGCAGCTCTACCCAGTGTCCGAGCGGGTAGAGGCCGTTATGGAGCGCGAGAAAGGACTCTTCTGTAACGCCGATTTCTTCCATGCGAGTGCTTATCACTTCATGGGTATTCCAACACCGCTGTTCACCCCCATTTTTGTGATTTCCCGCCTGACCGGCTGGGCTGCACATGTCAAAGAACAGCGAGCCAACAACCGCATTATCCGCCCGAGCGCCGACTACACCGGCCCCGAGCTTCGGGAATGGGTACCAATCAAGGAACGAGGCTAGACCATGAGCGAAGTTCGACTGCGCAAGGCCGAGAGGCCAGATCCCGATTTACTGCTGCGTTCACTGGCTGACTACGTCACTGGTGCGCCGATTGATTCCGACGAGGCCTATAGCACGGCTCGCTACTGCCTGATGGATACGCTGGCATGCGGCATGTTGGCGCTGGAGTATCCTGCCTGCACCAAGCTGCTCGGCCCGGTCGTCCCTGGCGCCGATATGCCAGGAGGCGCACGCGTGCCCGGTACCCCATTTCAGCTGGATCCGGTGCAGGCTGCGTTCAATATCGGTGCCATGGTGCGCTGGCTCGACTTCAACGACACCTGGCTGGCGGCGGAATGGGGGCATCCCTCCGATAACCTAGGCGCCATTCTTGCTCTGGCGGATTATCAGGCCCGCAAAGCGGTGGCTGAGGGCCGCGAGCCGCCCACCATGCGCGATGTGCTCACCGCCATGATTCGTGCCCACGAAATCCAGGGCGTGATTGCGCTAGAGAATAGTTTCAATCGGGTTGGCCTTGATCACGTATTGCTGGTGCGTCTGGCTTCGGCCTGTGTAAGCACTGGTCTGCTGGGCGGCAGTCATGAGGACGTGATGACCGTCGCGAGCCATGCCTTGATTGATGGTGGTGCCCTGCGCGCCTATCGTCATGCTCCGCAGGCTGGCCCGCGCAAGAGCTGGGCAGCGGGTGATGCCTCGGCTCGCGGCCTGCGTCTGGCCCTGATTACCCGTACTGGCGAGATCGGTTATCCGGCCGCGCTCTCCGCCCCCACTTGGGGTTTCCAGGACGTGCTCTTTGGCGGCAATGAGGTCACGCTGGCCCAGCCGCTTGGCAGCTATGTCATGGAAAACATACTCTTTAAGATCAGCTTCCCGGCCGAGTTTCATGCGCAGACCGCAGCGGAAGCTGCGATGACTCTGCATGAGCAGGTTGCTGGCCGGATTGATGAGATTGAGAAAGTCGTCATCGAAACCCAGGAAGCGGGTGTTCGCATCATTGATAAGACCGGCAAGCTCAACAACCCGGCTGACCGCGACCACTGTATTCAGTACATGGTGGCCGTGCCGCTGATCTTTGGGCGCCTTACGGCGGCGGATTACGAAGATGACGTGGCTGCCGACCCGCGTATTGATGCGCTGCGTCAGCGTATGGAAGTGGTTGAGAACAAAACCTTCTCGGAGGAATATCTCGATCCTGATAAGCGCGCCATCGGTAATGCCGTGCAGGTGTTCTTTAAGGATGGTTCCCAGACCGACCGCATCGCGGTCGACTATCCAATCGGGCATCGTCGTCGTCGGGACGAGGGTATCCCCGAGCTGGTGAATAAGTTCGAGAAAGCACTGGCTACCCGCTTTGCCCCGCGTCAGGCACAGCGCATTGAGGCGGCCTGCGGCGATCAGAATCGCCTTGAAGCCATGCCGGTTAACGAATTTATGGACCTATGGATGCAGTGACGGCATTCTTGCCGTCATGAGAATCTGGATCGGCAAACTTTTGGGGGCCCTCTTCGGAGGGCTTGCCGGTGGCTGGGTCGGCGCGCTCATCGGGCTGATTATCGGTAATTGGTTTGACCGCGCCATGACGCGTGGTCAGATGGGCGGTTTCCGTCTTGGTGGCGCTCATCAGCGTGCCCATCAGCAGATGGTGCATGCGGCATTTTTCCGTAGTGCGTTTGTGGTGATGGGGCATGTCTGCAAGGCTGACGGACGTGTTACCCAAGCCGAGATTAAGGTGGCCGAGCAGGTGATGGGACGTATGGATCTCAACGCCACTCAGCGTGAAGAGGCCATTAGCTATTTCCGTGCCGGCCGCGATGGCGAAGCCGACCTAGACCAAACGCTGCAAGAATTTCGTCGCTACTGTCGCGGGCATCTCCAGCTCGTCCGGCTATTCCTCGAAATTCAGATTCAGGCCGCATTGGCTGACGGCGCCTTTGATGAGGCCGAACGATCGGTGCTGCGGCGAATCGCTCTGGGCCTGGGTTTGTCGGCGCAGGACTATGCGCGGCTTGAGACCATGATGGGCGCGCAGGCAGCAGGCCGCAGCGGTGGAGAGTCTCAACTTGCTAGCGCCTATGACACGCTGGGTGTTGCGGCAGATGCCAGCGATGCGGAGGTCAAAAAGGCCTGGCGCAAGCTGATGAGCGAGCACCACCCGGACAAGTTGGTTGCCAAAGGTCTACCCGAGGAGATGATGCGTATCGCTCAGGAGCGTGCGCAGGAAATTCAGACCGCTTATGACACCATCAAGCAAGCGCGTGGCATGCGCTGATTGCTCGCGGATTGATCAGTAAAGCCCTAAGAGCCAAGCAATCAACGGCACCAACAGCGCTGTCAGTGCCGCATTCAGTCCCATGCCAAGCCCTGCATAGGCGCCCGCCTGGTCGCTGTGCTGGAACGCTCTGGCGGTGGCAATGCCATGCGCGACAACACCTAGTGCAAAGCCCTTGATATCCCCATTGCGCTCGCCAAAAAGTCGCATAAGCGGCACGCCGGCAACAGCCCCCGTAATGCCGGTGAAGATGACAAACACGGCAGTCAGGGAGGGTTTACCGCCGAGTTGCTCCGAGGTGGCCATGGCGATGGGCGTAGTGGCCGATTTGGGCATGAGCGAAACCAAAAGCTCGGTATTCAAGCCCAGCATCCAGCCAATCCCAACGGCGGCGAGAATGGCGGTTACCGACCCCACCAATAATGCGATTGCGAGCGGCAGCCATTGCTTCCGCAGCTGTTGAGCCTGTGCGAATAGCGGTAGTGCTAAGAGGACTGTGGCTGGACCCAACATAAAATGAATGAACTGCGCACCATCGAAGTAGGCGCTATACGGGGTCTCGGTGATCAGCAAGAGCCCGACGATACTGGCCACTGAAACCAGCACCGGGTTGAGCAGAGCAAACTCATTGGCCGCAAGAAAAAGCCGGTGGGCGAGGGCATAAATACCTACGGTTACCGTCAGCCACAGCAGCGGTTGCTCCGCTAAATAAACCCAAATGCCGACCAGTTCGCGCATCAGTGTTCGCCTCGTGCGCGCAATAGAAGCCGCAACGTGAAGGCCGTTGCCAATATGGCCAACAATGTGCTGCCAATTAGGGTGAGTATGAGGGGTAACCAGCGCTCAGCAATTAACGCGAGATAGCCGATCACACCGACACCGGCGGGGACAAAAAGTAGGCCCAGATGAGAGAGTAAGGCACTTGAGAGACGCTCTAACGACTCCGGCGCTCCACCGCGCATGAGTAATCCGACAAAAAGCACCAACATGCCAAGCACCGGCCCTGGGATCGGCAGCCCGGTTAGCCTGACGATCACTTCTCCGGCCAGTTGCAGAGCGAGGATCATGGCAATGAGGCCCGCCATGGTGCTACGCCTCCTCTAGCAGTCGATCACGCGCTTCATTGAGCCGGGCGGCCAGATAATCGGTCCCGCCGCGATCCGGATGGAGTTTTTGCATGAGCCGTCGATGAGCGGCGAGGATATCGTCTCGATCGGCGCTGGGCTCCACCCCCAGGATTTCCGCTGCTTCCTCCCGCGTCATCTTTCCGGCATTAGGTGGCGGTTTGCCACCCTCGCCCCGATTGTTTGCCTGTGCCGATCCCATACCGAGTAATCGGGTGACCCAAGGGAGAAATCGCAGTAGCGAGGCCAGCCGCCAGACCACAGGTAGGGCGGCACCAATGGCTGCGAAGATCCAGTTCAGCCGCCCGGTGGCTGCCAGTGCCACGGCGACCGCGCCAATAGTGCCCAGTAACAGCATCGGTGCCCGAGCGCGTAACCAGCCGCGTAGCCGCGGTGAGAGCATAACGGCAACGAAGAAGATCAGTACCGCCAGACTGATTAAACGCATCATGACGTTTGGCCTCCCTGTTGCGCGGTGGTCGCTTGCCGCAGGGCCTCGCAACGTGCCCGCCAGCGCTCTAGGCGTTGTTCATAAAGGTCGAATACACAGGGGTCGCAGCCACTGCCGCAGCACTCATCCAAATCGGGCTCACGCGGTGCCGGTGGCAGTTTAATTTCTGTTTTGTTTGGCTGTTGATCCGAACCCATTCTCTTGTCCCCTAGCCGGTGACAAATGCATGCGCATGACGCAATAAAACCATAACGGCCGCGGCGATGGGCAGCGCCAGCAATACTCCGGCGAAGCCAAAGAGCTGTCCGCCTGCGAGTACCGCGAAGATAACGGCGACAGGATGTAGGCCGATACGATCACCGACAAAAAGGGGAGTGAGGACCACAGATTCCAGCATCTGACCGGCGCCATAAACGGCCCAGACCAGCAGCAGCGGGATAATCCAGTCACTAAACTGAAAGAACACCGCCAAGCTCGCTGCGGCAATACCCACAATAAAACCTAAATAGGGAACAATGGCCGCCAGACCCGAGAGCAGGCCGATGAGAATACCGAGCTGGACGCCCACCAGCCAAAGCCCCGCCCCGTAGAAAATACCGAGACTAATCATTACGAGCAGCTGGCCGCGCAGGAAGGCGCCGACGACCTCGTCGCATTCACGGGCTAGCATCGCCACGGTGTTGCGCCAAGCGGGCGGCACCACATTCAGAACGCCAGACAGGACGCGGTCCCAATCGCGCAGTAAATAAAACGCGACCACCGGCACCAATGCCAGCGTGGCAATAGCGCCGACCAAGGCAATGCCGGAGCGCGTTGCCCGCTCAATGATCGCGGCCGCAACGTTCCCAGTCGACTGCCAATGCTCTTGGATTGCGGTGCGAATAGCGGCGAAGTCGAAGGCCGCGGGTTCAACGCCCAAGGTCTGTTCAAGCCATGGCAGAACCGAGGTCTGCAGCCACTGCAGCATGGCGGGTAGTTGCGCCTGGAGCATATCGATCTGTCGGCCGATTAGCGGGATCAGCATGAGGACGCAGGCGACGATAATGGTGGTGAGGCCCAGGAAGACAATGCTGACCGACAGCGTGCGGTTGAGCCCCAACCGATCAAGACGGCGGGTGATGGGGTCACCCAGATACGCCAGCAGTGCGCCGGCCAGAAAGGGTGTCAGGATTGGCTGCAGCCAATAAACCAGTAGACCTGTGAACACCAGCAAGGCGAGTCCAAGGCTAATCCGATAACTTCGCAACGTGTCGTTCATGCTGCGAGGATAGCCTATGCGTGTTGTGTTCGCAGCCAGGGGGCTACAACGAATGGGTATTCGCGCTAAGGTAGGCGGACAAGGGCGAATCAACATAGGGGGTCATTGTGCGTAATCCCAATCGCGTCCTTATTTGGATATTTCTGTTTTTGGCCATTGTTGCCGCTGTAAGTGGCATGTTGCTCGAGCCGCTGAGTGAGGCTTTTCTGGCCAATCCAGTCTTCAATGGACTCATTATGGGTGTGCTTCTGGTGGGGTTGGTTATTAACTGCCGCCAGGTGCTGGTGCTCAAACCCGAGGTGGATTGGGTAGAGCGCTTTCGGCATTCCGAGGCCGGTGATGCCCCAGCGCTCTCGGGGCAAATTTTACTTGGGTCCATGGCCCGTATGCTCACCGGCCGCCGCGGCGATCGTCTTAATCTCTCCGCAGTCTCTTTGCGCACGGTGCTTGATGGCATTCGCAGTCGTTTGGATGAGTCGCGAGATCTTTCGCGTTATCTCATCGGGCTGCTCGTATTTTTGGGGCTGCTGGGTACGTTCTGGGGATTGCTCGATACCCTTCGCGCAGTGGGCGGTGTGATTAGCAACCTCAATATGAATGGTGCAGATGCCGGGCAGGTCTTTACTGAACTGCGCGATGGTCTGCAGGCGCCTTTAGCGGGTATGGGGACGGCCTTTAGCTCCTCGCTATTTGGTCTCGCGGGTGCGCTGGTCCTCGGTTTTGTCGATTTACAAGCTGCGCATGCTCAGAACCGTTTTTACAACGACTTAGAGGAATGGCTTTCCGGTCAGACTCGGCTTTCAACCGGGGCCCTTGGCGGCGACGGTGATGGCGCGGTGCCGGCCTATATTCAAGCGCTTCTAGAGAACACTGCCGACAGTCTGGATAAGTTGCAGCGGATTATGGCTCAGGGCGATGCCGAGCGGCGTGGCACAGATGCCCGCATTAATGAGCTGCGTCAGGAAATCTCCGTCGACCGTGAGCGCATGCTCGGTGAACTGCGGGATGAGCTGCGCCTGCTGACTCGGACGATTTCACATCTGCGTGACGATAAAACGGACTGAGTGATCGATGCTCGGGAGTAGCCGCCGCAATCGATCAACGGTCAATATCTGGCCGGGATTTGTCGATGCCCTGGCCACGATATTGCTTGCCTTCGTCTTTGTGCTGCTGCTCTTTGTGGTGTCTCAGCTTTATTTGAGTACGCAGCTGTCAGACCGCAACGCAGCGCTGGATTCCCTGCAGGCGCAGCTGGCCGAGATGGCCGATGCGCTGTCGTTGGAGCGCTCCAACCGTGAGCGGCTCGAGTTGGAAATCTCGGGGCTTTATGCCGAGTTGCATGCCACCCTCGAGCAGCGCGATGACGCGCAAAGCCAGCTGCGTTTGACCGAAGAGGAGCTGGCGGCAGCGCGCGAGCAGATTGCCGTGGGTGAAGCCGAGCTTGAAGCAAGTTTAACCGAGATTGCCAGTCTGCAGCAGGATATCGCTGCGTTGCGCGAAGTGCGTGACGATCTTGAGGCGCAGGTGGGTAACTTGGCCTCGCGACTCGATACCCGAGAGGCGGAACTGGGAGCGGCGCGTGATCGCAGTCGGGAGCTTGAGGCGCGACTGGCTGAGGCCGAAGAGCGCACGCTGCTGGCGCAGGTCGAGATTGAAGACCGAGACATGCGTATTCGTGATTTAGTCGCCGAGGTTGAAGATCGTGATCAGGCGCTTGCCGCCGAACAGCAGCTGACTGCCGATGCCGAGGCCAGAATTGAAGCACTGCGCCGGCAGATCAACGCATTACGGCAACAGATGAGTGCGCTCTCCGAGGCACTGAACATTGAAGAGCAGCAGGTCGCCGAGCAGCAGGTGGAAATCAATGAGTTAGTCGAGCGGCTGAATGTCGCCTTAGCCGAAGAAGTCCAAGAGCTGTCACGCTATCGCTCGGAGTTCTTTGGCCGACTTCGCGAGGTGCTGGGTGGCATCGAAGAGATTGAAATCGATGGAGACCGGTTTCGCTTTCAGTCAGAGCTTTTCTTTGAAACTGCCTCGGCAGAGATTGGCAATGATGGAGAAGTTCGTCTGCGTCAGGTGGCCGACATCCTCACCCGCGTAGCGGACCGAATTCCGCCGGAAATTGATTGGGTGCTCCAGGTAGAGGGTCATACCGATCGGCGGCCTATTCGCACGCCAGAGTTCCCTTCTAACTGGGAGCTTTCATCCGCGCGAGCGCAGTCGATTCTCTATTATTTGATCGAACAGGGGATCCCGCCCGATCGGCTGGCGGCCGTTGGTTACGGTCAATATCAGCCGATTGCCGAGGGCGAAACGCCAGAGGCGCTAGCACGCAACCGACGTATTGAGCTGCGGTTAAGCGCCCGATAGGCCCCCGGCGTTAGACTGCATCGGCGCCATCGGCGGCAATGACGCCAAGCCCTGTGCGGCTAAGCCCTGAATAAGTGTCCGGTTCGGGCTCAAAATAATCGGGTCGCATCATTTCAAGAAAGCGCCGTGCTTGGGGCGATAAAAAACGCCCTCGCCGAGACATGGCGCCATAAGTCCGCTTGGGAAAGACTTCGGGCAATGAGCGCACAACGATGCCCGGCGTTTCCTCATTCAGACAGACATTGCTGACAATGGCGATGCCAAAGCCAAATCCCACA
The DNA here is from genome assembly GCA_965243155.1 of Spiribacter sp. Classification (GTDB taxonomy): domain Bacteria; phylum Pseudomonadota; class Gammaproteobacteria; order Nitrococcales; family Nitrococcaceae; genus Spiribacter. The sequence goes on from CBDEUE010000013.1 coordinate 15,671, forward strand.
TAGCGCTTCACGGCCTCCCAGCTGCCCACCTCGAGGCGAATTCGATAACGAATGGCATGTTGTTGGAAGACTAGATTAATGAGTCGCCAGGTGGTCATGCCCTGTGGCGGGATGACGTAATCCTGACCGGCCAGATCACGCATGGTGATGACATCGCGTGTGGCAAGCGGATGATCTGGCGGTGTGATGAGGGACAATCCATACGAGTAGATAGCCCGATACCTCAGTTCATCGGGCATATCCAGCAACGCGCCAACGGCAAAATCCACCTGGTCCTGGCGCAGTGCCTCCATGAGCTCGCCAACTGAGAGATGATGCAGGCGCACCTGCACATTGGGATGTGCGCTCATAAAACGTTCAAGCGTTGGTGGTAGCAAGTAGAGCGTGGAGGATTCACCAGCGCCAATATCGATGCGGCCACTATCAAGCGGTCGGTTGCCCTCGGCAAAGCGCCCTGCAATTCCGTCAATGCCTTCAACCAGCTTATGGGCTTCGGCATAGAGCTCTTCGCCCTCGGGCGTGAGTCGAATCCTCGGGCCTCGACGTTCGAATAACGTGATATCCAGATCGCGTTCTAGCGCTTGAATTTGGAGTGATACCGATGGCTGCGTTACACCTAGGCGTTCGGCCGCGCGGGAAATGCTGCCGGCCTCGGCCGTAAAGCAAAAGGCGCGCAGTTGTCGCAGGCGGTCGTGGCGAAAGCTGGCATTGGGGTCGAGTGCGTTAGGCATGGGGGATGTTTAGTATTAGTGAAATTAATGTTTTGTATTATCTACATTATCTTGTGCAATGATTCAACCGCCTCTATCTTGGCGCCATCCTGTGAAAAGCAGTGATGGAACCGAACAAGGCCTGAGAGGAGGCGATCGATCATGAAAACATTAAAAACTGCAGCAGAAATCGAGAAAGACTGGGCCAGCAATCCTCGCTGGGCCGATGTGAAACGCCCCTATCCGGCCAGTGAAGTCGTTCGCCTGCGCGGCACCGTACCGGTTGAGCATTCCATTGCCACGATGGGCGCCGAGAAGCTTTGGGGCTACCTGACGGGTGGAGAGCTAGATTACGTCAACGCGCTGGGTGCGCTGACCGGCAATCAGGCCATGCAGCAGGTTAAAGCCGGGCTGAAGGCCATTTATCTCTCAGGCTGGCAGGTGGCTGCTGACGCCAACCTGGCCGGTACCATGTATCCCGACCAGTCGCTTTACCCGGCCGATTCCGTGCCAGCGGTGGTTGAGCGCATCAATAATGCGCTGCTGCGCGCCGATGAGATTCATCATGCCGAAGGCAATGATGATGTCGACTGGATGCAGCCCATTGTTGCCGATGCCGAAGCCGGTTTTGGCGGTGTGCTCAATGCCTTTGAGCTGATGAAAGGCATGATTCGTGCCGGCGCCGCGGGTGTTCACTTCGAGGATCAGCTAGCCTCAGTGAAGAAATGCGGCCACATGGGTGGCAAGGTGCTGGTGCCTACGCAGGAGGCCGTGCAGAAGTTGGCTGCCGCCCGTCTTGCCGCCGACACCATGGATGTGCCAACGCTGTTGGTCGCCCGTACAGATGCGCTGGCCGCTGACCTGATCACCTCGGACATCGATGAGTACGATGCGCCTTATATTACTGGCGAGCGTACGGTCGAGGGCTTCTTCCGCACCAACGCGGGTGAGGAGCAGGCGATTAGCCGTGGCCTGGCTTACGCACCCTATGCGGACTTGATCTGGTGTGAGACCGGTACCCCGGATATCGATTTTGCCCGGCGTTTTGCCGAGGCCATTCATAAAGAGCATCCCAACACGATGCTCGCCTACAACTGCTCGCCGTCATTCAACTGGCGCGGCAAGCTGGACGAGGCCACCATCGCCAAGTTCCAGAACGAGCTGGGCGCCATGGGCTACAAATTCCAGTTCATCACGTTGGCTGGCTTCCACAGCCTCAACTACTCAATGTTTGAGCTTGCCCGCGGCTACAAGACCCGTCAGATGGCAGCTTACTCGGAGTTGCAGGAAGCGGAATTTGCTGCTGAGAAGAATGGCTACACCGCTACGCGTCACCAGCGTGAGGTGGGTGCCGGGTACTTCGACCAGGTTACCCAGACCATTCAAGGTGGCGTCTCGTCGGTGACTGCCATGACGGGTTCCACCGAAGAAGAGCAGTTTAAGTCTGCCTGAGTGGGTTGATCGCCACCCACTCTTTTTTTAGGGGGCAAGGATGCCCCCATTTTTTTAGGCGCTGTATTTTTTATCGAGCGCCGTGTAATGGTCAGTCCCGATCACTTCTTCCCGACCCTTAAAGGTCACCATCCGCTCCTGCATGGCGGCGCTGTGTCCATCACGCTTGATGGCCTCGAGCGTGTCCTGCATGCCCTTAATAGCGGCACGCTGGGTATCGCTGGGGATGATGATGAGGCTGTAGCCTAGCTCACCCAGCCGGTTGGCCGGCATCAGCGGCGTTTTGCCACCATGGAACATGTTAATGAGTTTCGGGTGCGGCAGGTCCTTTGCGATTTGCTCAATCTGTTCTTCTGAGGTTGGTGCCTCAACGAAGATCATGTCGGCACCCGCTTCCATGTAGGCATTGGCCCGCTCCATGGTTGGCCCATAGCCCTCCACGGCCAAGCCGTCGGTGCGTGCAATCAGCAGTGTGTCTGGATTCTCCAGGGCATCTTTGACGGCTTTGATTTTTTGCGTCATCTCGAGGCTGGGCACGATGGACTTGTCGTCATAGTGGCCACATTTTTTCGGGAAGACCTGATCCTCTAAATGAAATCCAGCCACACCGGCACGCTCAAAAGCCCGCGCGGTTTTTTGTGCGTTGAGCGCGTTGCCATGCCCCGTGTCCGCATCACCGATAAGTGGAATGTTCGTAACTTCGACCATGGTCTCGAGACGTTTGACGATCTCGTCCAGGCTCATTAGGCCCAAATCCGGGATGCCATTGCCGCGGGCAATGCCGCCGCCGGTGGCATAAACGGCCGAGAAACCGGCCTGCTCGACCAGTCGTGCGGAAATTCCATCGTAGGCACCCGGGGCAACCACAGGGGCGTTATTGGCCAGTAATTCACGTAAGCGGCGGGCTTTGTTCATCAGATTTCTCCTCCCTGTAAAACATTTCTATTGTCTCGCAGCTGGGGAGGAGATGCATCTGCCCTCAGATTGAACGTTGGTTGACTCGCGCCGAGACCTCCTCGGCGCTCTCGATTCGCTCAGAGTAACGATCAACTAAATAGTCTCTCGTGCCGCGAGTGAGGAGTGTGAATTTCATCAGCTCCTCCATCACATCGACGATACGGTTGTAGTAAGGCGATGGTTTCATGCGGTCATTGTCATCAAATTCCAAATACGCTTTGGGCACCGATGACTGATTGGGGATGGTGATCAAGCGCATCCAGCGGCCCAGAATGCGCAGCTGATTAACCGCATTAAAACTCTGCGAGCCGCCGCAGACCTGCATCAAAGCCAGTGTTTTTCCTTGAGTGGGGCGAACACCGCCCATATTCAGCGGTATCCAGTCGATCTGCGCTTTCATAATGCCGGTCATTGCGCCATGCCGCTCGGGTGAGCACCAGACAAAGCCATCGCACCAAGTCGCCAGCTCGCGTAATTCCGCGACTTTGGGGTGGCTGGCATCGGCCCCGTCTGGGAGTGGTAAGTCTTTGGGGTGGAAGATCCGAGTCTCCGCGCCCAATAACTGCAGAACCCGCTCGGCTTCTTCGGCACACAGTCGACTAAATGAACGTTTGCGCAGCGATCCATAGAGCAGCAGGATTCTGGGTGCGTCTTTGCCGGGTGGCGCCTGCAGCGCTTCAACATCTACTGCCGGCAGTGCTGAGGGGTTGAGATTGGGGAGGGTCTGATCCATTAAGCGGTCACCCTGCCCTCGTACCAACGCCTCGAGCCATTCACCAGTTTGACTAATGCCAGCATGATGGGCACCTCCACTAAGACGCCCACTACGGTGGCGAGGGCGGCGCCAGAGTTCAAGCCAAAGAGGCTGATGGCAACCGCGACGGCCAGCTCAAAGAAATTTGAGGTGCCGATCAAGGCGGCTGGTGCGCCGATGGAGATAGGTACGTTCCAGCCGCGTGCCCAGAGGTAGGCCAGTCCGAAGATCCCAACGCTTTGAATCATGAGTGGAATGGCAATCAGCACGATAACCAGCGGATTGGCCAGTATTCGCTCGCCCTGGAAGGCAAAGAGCAGCAACACGGTGACAACCAGTCCCATAATGGTGATCGGTTTGATGCCGCTGGTGAACTGATCAACCGCTTGTTGCCCGCCTTTAGCTATAAAATGCCGTCGCGTGAGCACGCCAGCAATCAGTGGGATGATGACGTAAAGGCCCACCGACAGCAGCAGCGTCTGCCAGGGCACGATGACCTCAGCTACGCCCAGCAAAAAAGCCACTAGCGGTGCAAAGGCAAAGATCATGATGATGTCATTAATCGCCACCTGAACCAGCGTGTAGGTGGCATCACCCTCAGTGAGCTGGCTCCAGACGAACACCATGGCGGTGCAGGGGGCAGCGCCAAGCAGGATCATGCCCGCGATATAGGCTTTTGCATCATCCGGCGGGACAAGACCGGCGAAAAATCCCTCAAAAAACAGCACGCCTAGTCCGGCCATCGTGAATGGTTTAACTAGCCAGTTAATAACCAGCGTGATGGTCAGTCCCTTGGGCTTCTCGCCGGCGTGGGACAGCGAGGCAAAGTCGACGTTGATCATCATCGGGTAGACCATTGCCCAGATCATTACGGCCACCACCAGGTTGACGCTGGCTACCTCAAAGCTGCTCAGTGCCTGAAAAACCCCCGGAAATACTTTGCCAAGGACAATGCCAGCGACAATGGCCAGTGCGACCCAGACGCTGAGATAACGCTCGAAAACGCCCATCACTTCGCCGGCGGCCCGCCGACCGGTGACTTCACATTGCGCACTCATTGTTCACACTCACTGCGGTTACGGGCAATCGCCCGGAGAATACGGTGGCCGTCGCTGCCAAAGGGATCCTCGCTTTGAAGCTCTTCGGCCAGGTTGTCGAGGAGTCGTAGTGCCCAGCGGGGCAGATCCGGCATGACCTGGTAATGAATCCACTGCCCAGCGCGTCGGGTTGCAACGACACCGGCGTCTCGCAGCTGGGCGAGATGGCGAGACATTTTCGGCTGGCTTACCTGCAGAGCCTCAGTGAGTTCACAAACACAAAGCTCACCTTTTTGCTGCAACAGCAGTAATGCTCGCAATCGCGTCTCGTCTGCGAGCAGACGCATGAACGCCGTTGGCGCGATAGCCGTAGGTTTGGTGTTGGATAAGGCTGCCGTCATGGCTGATCCTCAGGCTGGCTAATGCCGATGTCCTCAAGTTTTTGCTGCAGTTTGAGGCGATCCAGCGAGGCAATCGGCAGATTAGTGAAAAGCCCGATACGGCTGTGTAATGCGATAAAGGTCTCGCGAAAGGCGCGTAATTTCTCGGCGTCGCTACCCTCAACCGCGGCGGGGTCCGGCAATCCCCAGTGCGCGGTCATTGGCTGGCCAGGCCAGACCGGGCAGGGCTCCGCGGCTGCTGAATCACAGACGGTAAAGACAAAATCCATAGTGGGTGCGTCTGGGCCGGAGAAGACTTCCCAATTTTTACTGTGCAGGCCTTCGGTGGGCAGCTTCATCTGCTCCAACAGTTGAATGGCGAATGGGTTGACCTGACCCGCCGGAAAGCTGCCGGCGCTATAGCCGGTGAACTGCTCGCCACCCAAATGATTAAGGATGCATTCGGCGAGGATGCTTCGGGCGGAATTGCCCGTGCATAGGAATAAGACGTTGTAATGCGCCATGGCAGAGCTCCGTTTGAGTACGCGGCGCAGTATATTCGATTATCCGTATATATGTGATGACAGATATATGACAGCCCGCCGGACGGATTAGGCGTCAAGATGGCTGAGGTCGTTAAAGCGCTCGATGCGGCAAAGATAAGGGTTGAGATGGGCGAGGCCGGTGGAGTCTTCCTCACGATGCAGCAGAAATTCAAAAATGGCCGTGTTCCCCGGATGTACGCCCCAGACCCGCTCTGTCTCTAGGATTGCTGCAAGGAAAAACTGCATGATGCCGCCGTGGGTGACACAGATCACCTCGCTGCCATCCGGGTGCAGGTTGAGCAGACGCTCAATGACGGCCAGCGCGCGTTTGGCGCGGTCTGCGGGTGTTTCCGCCCCCGGCACATGGCGCCAGTCGCGGGTTTTCTCAAAGCTGCTGACCCAGTCGGCGTTCTCGGCACGGATTTCATCCAGCGTGCGGCCTGAAAAGGCGCCCACATCAAACTCTTTGAGTGCATCCCATTCGGTTACTTCGGCAGCAGTGGCACTAGCAATGGCATCGGCAGTGGCGCGGGCACGCTTCAAAGGAGAGCTATAGATAGCCGGTGCAGCGAGTCCCGCAGCGGCAATCGCCTGCCCCACAAGCGCTGCCTGTTGCTGGCCGCGTTCACTGAGCGGGAAATCAGCATGCCCCTGCCAGCGCTGTTCGGCATTGGCAACAGATTCCGCATGTCGGATGAGAAATAGGCGCATGGACAGTGATCGCTAGGTGGTGGGCCCGCCAGGATTCGAACCTGGAACCAAAGGATTATGAGTCCTCTGCTCTAACCGTTGAGCTACGGGCCCTTTACAGGGGCTGCAGTATAGCGGTTGAGCAGAGGGCTTGTCGCGGTGACCGGCGCGCCTGTGGGCGGTAAGGCTTACTGCTGTTCGTCTAGGAAGCTTCGCAGACCATCCGAGCGGGTCGGGTGGCGCAGCTTGCGCAGGGCCTTGGCCTCAATCTGGCGAATCCGCTCGCGGGTGACATCAAACTGTTTGCCGACCTCTTCAAGCGTGTGGTCGGTGTTCATGTCGATACCAAAGCGCATGCGTAGCACTTTGGCCTCGCGTGGCGTGAGGCCGGAGAGCACCTCGCGGACCGACTCGCGCAACCCTTCGCGGGTGGCAGAATCCACTGGTGACATCACCGAGGTGTCTTCGATGAAATCGCCCAAGTGCGAGTCCTCATCATCGCCGATGGGGGTCTCCATAGAGATCGGCTCTTTGGCGATCTTCAGGACTTTGCGCACCTTGTCCTCGGGCATTTCCATGCGCTCGGCCAGCTCTTCGGGATGCGGCTCGCGACCCATTTCCTGGAGCATCTGTCGGGAGATTCTATTGAGTTTGTTGATGGTCTCAATCATATGCACCGGGATACGGATGGTACGGGCCTGATCCGCGATTGAACGCGTAATGGCCTGACGGATCCACCAAGTGGCATAGGTGGAGAATTTGTAGCCGCGGCGGTACTCAAATTTGTCCACAGCCTTCATTAGCCCGATGTTGCCTTCCTGAATCAGATCCAGGAATTGCAAGCCACGGTTGGTGTACTTCTTGGCAATCGAGATAACGAGCCGCAGGTTGGCCTCGACCATCTCTTTTTTGGCCCGGCGGGCTTTGGCCTCGCCGATGGACATGCGGCGATTGATCTCCTTGATCTCGGCCGGCGGCAGCCCGGTGAGCTCTCGGATTTCAATCAGATCGGCCTGTTCATCCAGTAGCGCCTGGCGATGCTCGGCAAGCTGATCGCTATAGGGCTTTTTCGCCTTGATCACGGTATCGATCCAGCCAGCATCGGTCTCATGCCCGGGGAAAAGCTCAAGGAAGTCTTTTCGCGGCATGCCGCCCTGTTTGGTCGCAACCCGCATGACTTCGCGCTCGGCAGCGCGAACACGTTCAACCGCTTTGCGCAAATTGCCGGACAAGCCTTCGATGACTTTGGGCACGAATTTAAACGAAAGGAAGAGTCCGACCATTTCTTCGCGGATCTCTTCCAGTCGCTTGGTATTTGGTTTTTTCGCATCGAGGATTTCGATCATTTCGTTGTGCAGCACTTCGATGCGATCGAACACCTGAGCGGCACGCTCCGGGTCGGGGCCAGTATCGGCAGGCGCCGCAGCGTCTTCGTCCTCGCTGGCCTCCGCTGCTTCGGCGGCTTCGCGAGCGGCCTCATCGGCGACTGCCTGCTGCTCGGCAACTAGCTCGGGGACATTTTCGACAAGCTCGGAGACATCCCGGAAGCCGGCTACCACCTCGGCGAGGCGCAGCTCGCTGTTCTGGATGCCATGATGGAGCGCGACGATGGTGCGGGAAGAGTCTGGATAGCCGGCGAGCGCTCGAACAACTTGGTCAAGACCGTCTTCGATGCGTTTGGCCAGCTCAATCTCGCCCTCACGCGTCAGCAGCTCAACCGTGCCCATCTCACGCATGTACATGCGGACTGGATCGGTGGTGCGGCCGAACTCGGCGTCGACGGCGGCAAGCGCGGCGGCTGCTTCCTCTGCCTCGTCTTCATCGGTGGATACTGCGCCATCACTGAGCAACAAGGTATCGGCATCCGGCGCCGTCTCGTGGACGGGGATACCCATATCATTGATCATGCCGATAATGTCTTCGATCTGCTCCGGCTCGACGATATCGTCGGGCAAGTGATCGTTGACTTCGGCATACGTGAGGTAGCCTTGCTCTTTACCGCGGGCAATGAGCTCGCGAATCTGGGATTGCTGGTCTTGGCCTGCCATAACTTACCGTGTTCTACGCCGAACCGCGTATAATAGCATTTTGTTTTGGTTTGTCACTGTTTGAGTGCTGTCCATTCGGCCCATTCGTCGGCCGTAAGTTCGCCAGCCTGCAAGCGGTCGTTGAGATACTGCAGACGACGCTCATGATGCAGCCGGCGTACTTGTTGCATGGCATCGCAGAACTCCCGCTCCAACCCAGCCTCCGGGACCAAATGATCCCAGGTTGCCAGCTTCCATAATGCGGCCTCGTGCTCGCTGTCATGGAACCGCTCCATTAAGGCGCTGGTATTGATGTGGGGTTCCTCCCGCCCGAGTTCAAGCAGTTGAACCAACAAAGGCAGGCCCGGCAGGTCGTCAAGCCCGCGCAGGGCATCAATGTCATCGACTTGCTGCGCCAATGCGGGGCGCTGCAGTAATAATGCGATGGCAAGGCGCACCGGTGTGCGGCGGACCGCGCTGCCATCCATGCCTAGTGATTCTGTTGTGATCGGCTTGCGTTGCCGCGTCATTTGTTCCCGGCCATCGACCACATCCTGCAGATAATCCGGTTCTACTCGGGCTAAGCCGGCAATTCGCTCAAGTAGCATGTGTCGATACACATCCGGTGGCAGTTTTTTGAGCATTGGCAAGCATTTTTCAACAAAGCGAGCGCGCCCATCCATGCTCTGCATGTCGACTTCGGCGCTAATCTCTTCGATCAGATAATCCGAAAGTGACAATGCTTGCTCGAGCAGTGTCTCGAAACCTGACTGGCCTTCCCGTCGCACTAGGCTGTCTGGATCGTCTCCTTCGGGGATAAACAGAAACCTTATCTGCCGGCCCTGGCGCATAGCGGGTAAGGCGCTCTCTAGCGCCCGCCACGCCGCCCGTCGCCCGGCTTTGTCACCATCAAAGCAGAAGACCACATCGGCGCTTGCCCGAAACAGCCGCTCGACTTGGCGCGTTGAGGTGGCCGTGCCCAGTGTGGCCACGGCCCGCGGCAGCCCATGCTGGGCCAGTGCGACGACGTCCATATAGCCTTCGACAACCAGAATGTCCGGAGGGTGGCGGTCATGCTGCAGGACTTCATAGAGCCCGTAGAGCTCTTGTCCTTTGTGGAAGACCGCGGTCTCGGGGGAGTTGAGGTATTTCGGCTCGCCATCATCCAGCACTCGGCCGCCAAAGCCGATGGTGCGGCCGCGTTGGTCGCGAATGGGAAAAATAATTCGGTCGCGAAAGCGGTCATAGCCCTGACTCCCTTCGCGCTCAATTAAAAGCCCGGCTTTTTTGAGTGCTGAAGCATCATTCAGGCGGCGTAGCAGGTTATCCCAGCCCGGTGGGGCAAAGCCGATGGCATAACGTTGGGCAATCTCGCCGCTAACGCCGCGGTTGCGTAGGTAGTCGACAGCGCGCTGACGCTCCGGGTGCTGACGCAGCCACTCCTGATAGGCCCGACTGGCTTTGCCGAGCAGCTCATACAGCCCATCATGGTTTTGTCGGGGCTGGCTGGACTGAGCTTCTTCGGGAATTTCGAGCCCGGCCAGGTTCGCCAGCTGTTCGACCGCCTCGCGAAACTCCAGTCGATCATATTCCATGAGAAAACGAATGGCGCTGCCGTGCGCGCCACAGCCAAAGCAATGATAAAACTGCTTTTCGGCGGCGACGGTAAACGACGGTGTTTTCTCACCATGAAAGGGACAGAGGCCATGGTAGTTGCTGCCGGAGCGGCGTAACTGCACCCGTTCGCCGACCACTTCAGCGATGTCGATACGGGCAAGCAGCTCGTCTATAAAACTATCGGGTATACGTCCGGCCATAGCGCCACACTTTACGGCAAATGGCTGACAGGAAGGAGGGTTTTATGGGTGTGCAGCAGGAGTGCTTCGGCGGCAGGATCCGCGGTGATTCACCCAAGCTTGGCTTTGATGCGGCCGCTGATTGCACCCATGTCGGCTCGGCCCTGAGCTTGCGGCTTGATGATGGCCATCACCTTGCCCATGTCACGAATCGATTCAGCACCAGTCTCGGTAATCGCGGCCGTAATTAGCGCATCGATTTCTTCATCGCTCAGGGGCTGAGGAAGAAAGTCAGCGATAATATCTATCTCTGCCTGCTCGGCAGCGGCCAGCTCATCCCGGCCAGCCGTCTCATATTGGCTGATGGCCTCACGGCGCTGCTTGACCATTTTGTCGAGCACGGTCAGGACGTCAGCGTCAGTCATTTCGCGACGCTCGTCGACTTCCTTCTGCTTAATGGCAGCGGTGATCATACGCAATGTCCCCAAACGATCTTTGTCGCCTGCCCGCATCGCGTCTTTAACCGCATCGGTGATGCGTGTTTTTAGATCACTCACTGTCGGCGCCCCTTAGTAAAGGCGCTGAGTGCGCTGACTTTCGCGCTGGACTCGCTTGGCGTGACGCTTCACGGCCGCGGCCTGCTTGCGCTTGCGCTCCTGAGTGGGCTTTTCGTAATGCTCGCGGCGGCGTACCTCAGAAAGGACGCCGGCCTTCTCGCAGGACCGTTTGAAGCGGCGCAGGGCCACCTCGAAGGGCTCGTTCTCGCGAACCTTGACACTCGGCATAGAAATTCGACCTTACCGTGTTAAACCAAATACCTTAAGATCGGCATGAACCAATCGAGCCGGCTAGTGTAAGCCCGCTTCCCATCAATTGCAAAAGCCTTGGGGCCGCATTTCTCAACATGGTTGTACTCGGCATCGAAAGCTCCTGTGATGAAACAGGCATTGCGCTCTACAGCGCCGAGCAAGGGCTGCTAGCCCATCAGCTTCACAGTCAAGCCGATATGCATGCCGTCTACGGTGGTGTCGTGCCTGAATTGGCCTCCCGCGATCATGTTCGACGGGTATTGCCGCTGATTGAGGCATCGCTGGACCAGGCCGGTCTCACACGCGATGCCATTGATGGTGTGGCGTATACCCGCGGCCCGGGTCTAGCGGGCGCGTTACTCGTGGGCGCATCGGTTGCCTCCAGTTTGGGTTGGGCGTTGGACAAGCCCGTGCTGGGCGTGCATCACATGGAGGCACATTTACTCGCACCGATGCTTGAAGCTGAACCGCCTGCGTTTCCTTTCCTGGCGTTGCTGGTCTCCGGCGGCCATACGTTGCTGGTGTTGGTGGCGGGCGTTGGGCGTTACCGCATATTAGGCGAGTCGCTTGATGACGCCGCCGGGGAGGCCTTTGACAAGACCGCAAAGCTGCTGGGATTGCCCTATCCGGGTGGCCCACAGCTTGAGCGCCTAGCCGCCCAAGGTGATCCCGATCGGTTCCGCTTTCCGCGACCAATGACCGACCGCCCAGGATTTGATTTTAGTTTTAGCGGGTTGAAAACCGCGGTGGTCAATACGGTGCGGGCCGCGGATGAAGACGCCGACACGCGAGCGGCGATTGCGCGGGCGTTTCAGGATGCGGTGGTGGATACGTTTGCGATCAAGATGCGTCGTGCGCTAGAGCAAACCGGCGCCGGTACGGTTGTGGTCGCCGGTGGCGTGGGCGCGAATCAGGCCCTGCGCGAGCGGCTCCGTGAGGTAGCCGAGGCGAATAACGCCAAGGTGGCTTATCCACGCCTTGCCTTTTGCACAGACAACGGCGCAATGATTGCTTACACCGGTTATTGCCGACTCAAAGCGGGTGAGCAAGATACCGGCCGGGTTGATGTGCGTCCGCGCTGGCCGCTCGATGAAATGGCCCCGCCAGGGGCTTGATCAGTCTTTCTTACGTCCGATTTTGGGCTCTTCCCCGTTGGCGATGCGGGTGATATTGCCCCGATGTCGCCAAGTGGTGATGAGCGCCATAACTGCCGCTGCCCCAGCTAATGCCCTATCGCCGGTCAGTATCAGGACGTATACCGGTGCCAAGGCAAAACTCACCAGCGCAGAGAGCGAGGAAATACGGAAGACGCCGGCAATGATCACCCAGGTCAGCAGGGCACCAACGCCCATTAGCCAGTGCCAGCCCAGCATCACCCCAAACCCAGTGGCGATACCCTTGCCGCCACGAAAACCAAAAAAAACTGGGTACAGATGACCCAAAAATGCCGCAATGCCCACTAACGCCAGCCAGTGTGTCTCTAGCTGAAGGGCATGAGCGATTAATACGGGAATGAGGCCTTTGGCGGCATCGGCCAGTAAGGTGATGATGGCTGCTTTTCGCCCGCCAAGGCGGAGCAGGTTGGTGGCGCCGGGGTTGCCGCTACCATCTTCCCGCGGATCGCCAAGCCCCATCACGCGGGCCACCAAGATCCCCGCTGAGATGGACCCTGCCAGATAGCCAAAGATGATCATGCTGAGCTCGGTCATCGCAGCATTCCACCCCGTGCCACCGATCCGGTCAAGCAGCGCTTGTACTGCCCGTCGGGAAATGAAATGCTCACCGCCCCATGGATGAAGTAATTATTGAAGGCCTTGAGCTCAAGGCCGTAATCGGTGTTCATGACTGGGAGCGAGCCTTTGCTCAGCGGTTGTGCGTGGATTTGGTAATGCGCGTTGATACCGCGCCAGCCGCCGCATCGGATACGCTGGACGATGCCTTGGATTACGCCAGCGTTGCCGAGCAACTACGCGAATTTGCCGCGCAGTCGGGCTATCAGTTAATCGAAACGCTTGCCGAGCAACTGGCGGCAACCGTCCTTGCAATGCCTGTGATTCATCAAGTCACGCTTACACTTTGGAAGCCCGGAGCGGTGCCGGCGGCGCGCAACGTCGGTGTGCGCATTACCCGCAAACGAGGTAGCGCATGAATCGTGCTTATCTAAGTCTTGGCAGCAATATCGAGCCAGCACGTCATGTCCATGGGGCCATTGCCGCTTTGAACCAGCGCTACGGCCAGCTGTTAATCTCGCCGGTGTATCAAACCCCGGCGGTTGGGTTTGACGGCGATGATTTTCTGAACCTCGTGGTCGGTATTGAAACCGCGGAAACGGCAGAAGTGCTGGCTGCCAGTTGTAGAGAGATTGAGGCAGAGCTGGGCCGTCGCCGAGGAGATCAGCGCTTTAGTGCCCGGACGATGGATATTGATGTGCTTACGCTGGGTGATTGCGTGCGCAGCGAATCGCCTGCGCTGCCTCGGGATGAAATCCTCAAATACGCTTTTGTCCTGAAACCGCTTGCCGATATTGCCGCAGCCGAGCGGCATCCTGTGGATGGCCGCTGCTATGCAGATATCTGGGCGGAGTTTGCAGCCGGTTCAGAAGAGGCCGCGGCGCTGCAGCGGGTGGACATGGACTTTGCAGCGGATCTAAAAGACTGAGCATGGCGGATCGTCAGGATGGCTTGCCGCAGCCGGATGAGGCGGCGCTTGCGCACAGCCGTGCACTCAAAGAACGGATTGATGCCGCGATCGCCATGGCCGGCGGTGCGCTTGATTTTGCCGAGTACATGGCGCTCGCGCTCTATGCCCCGGGGCTGGGGTATTACAGCGCCGGCCAACAGCGGTTTGGTCCTGGCGGAGACTTCACCACGGCGCCGCTGATGACCGATCTTTTCTCGCGGACGCTAGCGTTGGAGGTGGCGCGAGTATTGAGCGAGGTCGATGGTGACACGGTGCTCGAGTTCGGCGCCGGTACTGGGCAAATGGCCGCGGATATTCTGCTGGCGCTGGCGGCTGCCGATGCCTTGCCAAGGCGATACTTGATCGTCGAAGTCAGCGCCGACTTGCGCGCGGCGCAGGCTCGAACGCTTC
>CBDEUE010000014.1:0-319868 GCA_965243155.1 Spiribacter sp.
ATCCGGCAGGAATCCGGCCGTCACACGGATGCTTTGAATGCCATCACTCAGGCCTTGGGTATAGGCAGTTATGCGGCTTGGGACGAGGCTGAGCGACAGGCTTTCCTGATCAAAGAACTCAACAACCCCCGGCCGCTGATTCCGCAGGATTTCACCGCCGATGACGAGATCACTGAGGTGCTTGAGACCTGTCGCGTGATTGCCGAGATGGGCCCTGCGTCGCTTGGTGCCTATGTCATTTCAATGGCCTCCAAGCCTTCGGACATCCTTGCGGTCAAGCTGCTGCAAAAAGCCATGGGTGTGAAAACCCCGCTGCGGGTGGTGCCGTTGTTTGAAACGCTGGCTGACCTTGAGGGGGCGCAGGCTTGCCTCGAGCAGTTACTGGCATTGCCCTGGTATCGGGAGCATATCGAGAGCGAGCAGGAGATCATGATCGGCTACTCCGACTCGGGTAAGGATGCCTCTCATCTCACCGCGGCCTGGGCGCTTTATCAAACACAAGAGCAGCTGGTTGAGACGGCCAAGCATCATGGCATCAAGCTCACGCTCTTCCACGGCCGGGGCGGTTCGATTGGCCGCGGCGGTGGCCCAACCCACGCGGCTATCCTCTCGCAGCCTCCGGGGTCGGTAATGGGGCGGCTGCGGGTGACCGAGCAGGGCGAGGTAATTCAGGCAAAGTTTGGTTTGCCGGGCATTGCCGAGCGCAACCTCGAGCTCTACACCACGGCGGTTGCCGAGGCTTCGCTGTCTCCGCCTAACCCTCCGGAGAGTGGCTGGCGCGAGACCATGGATCGCCTTGCGGAGACTTCCTGTTCGGTCTATCGCGATTTGGTGCGAGAGACGCCAGAGTTTATCGATTACTTCCGCCATGCCACTCCCGAGCATGAGATTAGCCATTTGGCCATCGGTAGCCGACCTGCCCGACGTAAACCAACGAAAGGCATTGCCAGTCTCAGAGCCATCCCGTGGATCTTTGCCTGGACGCAAACCCGCATGCTGCTGCCGGCCTGGCTCGGTGCCGGCAGCGCCTTAGCCAGTAGCCTTGAGTCTGGCCAGCGCGAAAACCTTCATCACATGTACGAGGCTTGGCCTTTTTTCCGGGCCTTCATCGATATGCTCGAGATGGTGCTGGCAAAAAGTGACCCTGCAGTGGCTGCGTGGTACGACGCAAGATTGGTTCCAGAACCTTTGCAGCCACTCGGGGCAAGGCTTCGTGAACAGCTGGACGAGACGCGAGCGGCCGTGCTCACGGTCAGCGGTCATGACAACCCACTTGATGAAACTCCGGTGGTGCAACGCTCCATTGGTCTGCGTAACCCCTACGTGGATCCGCTTAACTTGCTGCAGGTTGAGTTGCTTGATCGTGTCCGTCATGGCCATGAAGAGGATCTGCGCGAGGCGTTAATGATTTGTATTAATGGCATTGCCGCCGGCATGCGGAATACCGGATGAGCATGAAAACCTATCAACACGATCTGATCGTATTCGCGCTTGAGCGTCAGGTGCTGCGTTTTGGCGAATTTACTCTGAAATCAGGCCGTAAAAGCCCGTATTTTTTTAATACGGGGCTTTTTAATACCGGCGAGGCTCTGCATCGACTGGGGTCTGCCTATGCGCGGCGAGCATTAGAGGCGGGCATCGCTTTCGATATGATCTACGGCCCTGCTTACAAAGGCATTCCATTGGTCTCGGCCATGTCCGTCGCCATGGCAGCCGAGCATGGGATTGACTGCCCCTGGGCCTTTAACCGCAAGGAAGCCAAGGATCATGGCGAGGGTGGCACGATCGTCGGTGCGCCACTGGCCGGCCGAGTGCTGGTGGTGGATGACGTGATCTCAGCCGGCACTTCAGTTGCTGAGAGTGTCGAGATGATTGAGTCGGCCGGTGCCCAGCTTGCCGGGGTGCTGGTCGCACTTGACCGGCAGGAGCGTGGTCAGCAGGGCACGCGCTCAGCCACGCAGGAGGTGACGGCCCGCCATGGTGTGGCGGTGACCGCGATTCTGACCCTGGATAATTTGATGGACTATCTGCGGGATAGTGGTGATCCGGGTGATGATCTGCCAGCGATGCTTCGCTATCGAGACGAATTTGGTGCTGCTGAGTCGCCGTGAATCAACGTGCCCACCCCACTGTCGGTGAACAGCTCTAACAACAGCGCATGAGAGACCCGGCCGTCGATAATGGTGGCGGCACCGACGCCATTGGCTACGGCGTCGAGGGCGCAATCCACTTTCGGTAGCATCCCGCCGTGAATGGTGCCATCCGCGATCAACCCGCGGACCCGTTCGGCATCCAGCCCAGTCAACAGATTGCCAGCTGAATCCAGAATGCCTGCTGTATTGGTCATGAGTATGAGTTTCTCAGCTTTCAGCGTCCTTGCTAGATGGCCGGCTACTAAATCGGCATTAATGTTGTAGGAGATACCCTTTTTATCAACACCAATCGGTGCGATCACTGGGATAAAATCGGCGCCATCCAGCAGGCTCATCAGCGCGGGATCAATGCCCGTGACCTCACCGACATGGCCGATATCGATAATCTCTGGTGCCTGCTCGGCAGGGCCTGGACGGGTGAGCTGCATGCGCTTGGCCTGAATCAGTCCGCCGTCCTTACCACTCAGGCCAACCGCCCGGCCGCCATGGGTATTAATCAGGCTGACAATTTCTTTATTCACCAGCCCGCCGAGCACCATCTCCACGACATCCATCGTCTCGGAATCGGTGACCCGCATACCCTGGATGAATTCGCTTTTCTTGCCGATGCGCTCCAGCACGGATCCAATTTGGGGGCCGCCGCCATGGACGATGACCGGATTGATGCCAACTAGCTTCATTAAAACGACATCGCGGGCAAAATCGCGCTTGAGGTCATCATCTACCATGGCGTTGCCGCCGTACTTCACCACCACGGTCTGGCCATGAAAGCGACGAATATAGGGCAATGCCTCAGTGAGTACCTGGGCGACTTGATTGGGCGGTGTTGTCTCAGTGGTCATCGTTCGTAGCTATTTTTTCTTATCCCGCAAATAAAAAGACCGCACCCGAAGATGCGGTCCCATAGTCGCGCCCCGAAGCTCGAGGCGCAAGCGCAAAGCGCTGATTAGCCCTCGGCGCCCGCTGCCCGCGGGTAGTCCGGGATGACCGGCAGCGGCGTTTCATCCGTGCTGATCGGCAGTACCGGATACTCCACCTCAGGCTGCTTGCCCGTCAGTGAGCGCAGGAAGGCCGTGACGTTATCGACGTCTTCCTCGGTCAACAGGCTGTTGAGCTGAGCGTCGTTCATGATGGCCACCGCCTCACGCAGGCTCCACACGTTGCCCGAGTGGAAGTAGGGTGCCGTCAGCTCGACGTTGCGCAGCGACGGGGAACGGAAGACGTACTCGTCAGCTGCCGTTTCGGTCACCTGGGCACGGCCCGTGTCACCCGGAGGCAGGATTTCCGATCCCGGACGATTAATCACGCCAAAGGGATAGTAACCCTGACCGCCAACGTTCACGCCGTTGTGGCAAGCCACACAACCTTTGTTCAGGAAGGCGTCCAAGCCGGCGATCTGCTGATCGGTCAACGCATCCTTATCACCCTTCAGGTACTGATCGAAGGGGGAGTCCGGCGTAATCAGCGTGGCCTGATAGACCTCAAGTGCTGCGGCCGTGTTGTCAAAGCTCACTGGCTTGTCAGAATCCGGGAACGCAGCTTCAAACGCGTCCACATACTCCTGCATGCTGTTGAGCGTCGCCTCAACCACAGGCGGCGTGTTGTTCATCTCAACACTGGCCTGAATCGGGCCTTTGGCCTGTTCCGTCAGGTCGGTGGCACGGCCATCCCAGAACTGCGCGACGTTAAACACCGCGTTGAAGATGGTTGGCGAGTTACGCGGGCCGCGCTGCCAGTCGTGACCGATGGAGCTGGGGATGTTGTCATCGCCGCCCATGCCGACGTTGTGGCAGGTGTTGCAGCTGATCGTCTGGCTAGCCGATAAGCGCGGATCAAAAAAGAGCATCCGTCCGAGCTCAACCTTCTCAGGCGTGATCTCGTTGCGCTCGCCAATATGATCGGCGGCCGTTTCCGGGATTGGTTTGAACAGTAGCTGCGCACGCTCAAGCAGAGCATCGTCAGCTATGGCGACGCTGCTGCCGAGTCCAAGCACGACCGCTGCAGTCAGTGAGTGGAGGGGTTTCATGATGTCACGCTCCTTCGGTGGATGTGTTTGATACCGAGGATAGAACCGAACTATGAGCGTGAATAGCTGAACCTTAAGGAAGATTGATCCCGGTCAAATTGGAACACCTGCAATCTTTGCAGCGTCCAAAATTAGTGCATCAAAACGCTTCCGGATGGTTTGCAGTGCCTGTTCATTCACCCCTTCAAAGCGCATGACGATGCAAGGCTGGGTGTTGGAAGCGCGCACCAGTCCCCAGCCGTCTGGGAAGTCAACTCGCAGCCCATCGATGGTGGTAACGGTGGCGTTTGCAAAATCCTGCGCCTGTTGCATAAGTGCTTCGACTAGGCGATGCGGCTGTCCTTCTGCCAGATCCATGCGGATCTCGGGTGTGCTGACGGGCTCTGGGAGTTCCGCAAAGACTTCGCTGGCTGGGCGCGGATCGGCGGCAAGGATTTCCAGCAGTCTGGCGGCGGCGTAGATGGCATCATCAAAACCGTACCAGCGGTCGTTAAAGAACAGATGACCACTCATCTCACCGGCGAGCGGCGCACCGGTCTCGCGCAGTTTCTCCTTAATGAGAGAATGCCCCGTTTTCCACATCACCGGTTTGCCGCCGGCGGCCTCGACGACTTTTGCTAGATGACCACTGCATTTAATGTCAAAAACGATGGATGATCCGGGCGCGGTGGAGAGGATCGCCTGGGCATAGAGCATCATTTGCCGGTCGGCCCAGATGATATGCCCGGTTTCATCGACGACCCCGAGCCGATCACCATCACCATCAAAGGCCAGTCCCAGATCAGCCCCTTCGCTGCGCACAGCGGTAATCAGATCGGTGAGATTCTCGGGGACCGTTGGATCGGGATGGTGGTTGGGGAACCGCCCATCCACCTCGCAGAAAAGCGGGATGACCTGCGCGCCGAGTGCCTCCAGTATCCCGGGAGCAACTGCACCGGGGATGCCGTTACCGCAGTCGACCACAACTTTCATTGATCGTTGCAAGGTGACATCGCCGAGGATGCGGTCGCGGTACGCCGGCAGGATATCCACGGAGCGCTCGCTGCCTTCGCCGGCGACAAGATTTCCTGCAGTAATACGGTGGCCGAGTGCCTGAATGCTCTCGCCCCAGAACGGCCGGCCATCGATGATGGTTTTCAAGCCATTGTAATCGGCGGGGTTGTGGCTGCCAGTTACCGCCACACCGGCCTGAGTGCCCAGATGATAAGTAGCGAAGTACACCATGGGTGTGGGTACATCGCCGATATCAATCACATCACGTCCCGCCTGCATCAGTCCGTTTTTCAGTGCCCTAGCAAGCCGCGGACTCGATTCACGGCCATCCCGCCCCACTACAATCTCGTTCTGCCCGGCGTCTGCCGCGGCGCTACCGATGGCCTGGCCGAGCGCCGTGACGGTCTCCTCAGTCAGTGCTTTGTCGACCAGACCGCGAATGTCGTAAGCCCTGAGAATGGCGGGATCAATTGCTGTCATCGGGCACTCCTTGCCTGATTATTGTCGTCCGGTATGGCCAAAACCGCCGCTGCCTCGTTCGCTCTCGTCAAAGCGATCGACAATGCTGAACTGAGGCTGCGCAACTGGGATAAAAACCAGCTGTGCGATGCGCTCACCGGGCTCGATGGTGAACGCGTCGGTACCGCGGTTCCAGCAGGAGATAAAAATCTCACCCTGATAGTCCGAGTCAATCAGCCCAACCAGATTGCCAAGGACAATGCCGTGTTTGTGGCCAAGGCCCGATCGTGGCAAAACCACTGCCGCATAGGCGGGATTGGCAATATGGACGGCGATACCGGAGGGAATCAGCTGTGTGTCGCCGGGGTTGAGTGTTTCGGCTGATTTCAGGCAAGCACGCAGGTCAATACCCGCTGAGCCATCAGTGGCATAGTCCGGCATGGGGAAATCATGGCCCAGCCGGTCATCGAGTATGCGCAACTCAACCTGCTTCATTCAGTCGCTCTCCAATCAGTTGAACCAGTTCTGCGGCCAAAATGTTTTTGCTGGCCGGGCCCAGGCGCTTTTCTCCACCTACCCAGAGCACATCAAGGGTATTGGTATCCACCTCAAAGCCAATCCCGTCACCCACCTGGTTAGCTGCGATCATATCGAGGTTTTTGGCATTCAGTTTGGCGCGCGCATGGTCAATAACTGACTCGGTTTCGGCGGCAAAGCCTACCGTGAAGGGTGCGCGGGGTAATGCCGCGACGGCTTGTAGGATATCGGGATTATGTTTGAGCTGTAGCGCCGCGGGAGCAGCGGTCTTTTTGATTTTCTGCTCGGCGATGCTTTCAACGCCATAGTCGGCCACCGCCGCGGCCGCAATAAAGATATCCGTCTGCTCGGCTTCGGCCATCACCGCTTCATGCATTTGATTAGTGGTCTTGATATCAACGCGTTTCACACCTGGCGGCGTTGGCAGTTGGACGGGACCTGCAACCAGAGTAACGGTTGCCCCTGCCCTAGCAGCCGTTGCCGCGATGGCAAAACCCATGCGACCACTGCTGCGATTGGCGATGTAGCGAACGGGGTCAATCGGCTCATGGGTGGGGCCGGCTGTAATGAGCACGCGTTTCTCGGCGAATGCTGGATGGGTGTGAGCACCTTTCAGTGCCGCCACAATGTCATTGGGCTCCATGAGCCGCCCCGGGCCGGATTCACCTTCAGCAAGGGGCCCATCAACAGGACCGAGCAGGGTGATTCCGCGTTGCTCAAGGGTTTTTGCGTTCCGCTGAGTCGCGCTCGCTTGCCACATGATGTGATTCATCGCCGGGCATAGCGTGATCGGTGCTTCACTGGCCAGACATAGCGTGGTCAGCAGGTCATCGGCCATTCCGTTGGCAAGACGAGCCATCAGGTCGGCGGTAGCGGGGGCGATAATGATCTGATCGGCCCAGCGTGCGAGCTCAAGATGCCCCATACCCATTTCGGCATCGGCATCAAGCAAATCCGTGTGCACGGGTTGATGAGAGACCGCTTGGAAAGTCAGTGGAGTAACAAATGCTTCGGCGCCGCGCGTGAGCACAACACGGACAACGGCGCCGGCCTCACGCAGCCTTCGCACCAAATCTGGGGATTTGTAAGCAGCGATGCCACCGCTCACCCCAAGAATGATGTGTTGTCCAGACAGATTCATTGCGGAACGACGTCACAGGTTGCTCAAAGCGGCGAACTTACACTGTTGCGCAGTGCAAGAAAACTCATCGGGAGTGGCAGATGCCGATTAACGACTGGCCGCAGGATGAACGTCCACGCGAGAAACTGCTCAACCGGGGTGGCTCGGCCCTAACGGATGCCGAGCTTTTGGCAATATTTCTGCGCACAGGCGTGCCGGGGCGCACGGCCGTGGATTTGGCGCGTGAGTTACTACTGGCCTTTGGTGGCTTACGCGCCCTCCTGGATGCTGATGAGCAAACGTTTAGTGGCTATTTTGGCCTGGGCAAAGCCAAGTATGTTCAGCTGCAGGCGGCATTGGAGTTGGGTAGACGCTATTTAGCAGCAAGACTGGAGCGCGGCGGGGCCTTAATTGGCCCGGAGGACACGCGGCAGTATTTAACCGCCAGGCTTCGTCATCTCCCGCATGAGGTTTTTGCTTGCCTATTTCTTGATAATCACCATCAGGTGATTGCTTTTGAGGAGCTTTTTCGCGGCACGATTGATGCGGCCAGTGTCTATCCGCGAGAGGTGGTGCGGCGTGCGCTTGATTTGAACGCCGCTGCTTTAATTCTGGCCCACAATCACCCCTCAGGGGTGGCTGAGCCCAGCGCCGCCGATGAACACATGACCGATCGTCTGGTTGATGCACTGGGCACAGTGGGAATCCGGGTGTTGGATCATTTTATTGTGGGAGAGGGCAGGCCGGTAAGCTTCTCCGAACTCGGCCTGCTCTAGGTCACGCTTGCAATACGTCTGCGGCGAGCCCTTCACGCAGTTTTTTCAATGCGTTTTTTTCAAGCTGACGAATGCGTTCGGCGGAGACCCCATATTCGGCGGCCAGCGTATGCAAAGTCGCTTTCGGCTCATGCAGCCAGCGTCGCTGCAGAATGTCGCGACTGCGCGCGTCCAGCGATTCGAGCGCCTGGGTTAGTGACTGTTCACGCCAGCCTTCCCAGTCTTCGCCCTCTATCTCATTGGCTGGATCGGCGCTGTGATCTTCAAGAAAAACCGCCGGCGCACGCACGCTGTTGTCTTCATCTTCAGCATCCGGCGCAGGGTCAAAACCGACGTCTTGGCCCGCGAGTCGCGATTCCATTTCATAGACTGTCTCTGGCTTGACCCCGAGATCGGCTGCTACCGCTTCCACTTCTTCGCGGTTCATCCAGCCCAGTCGCTTCTTGGCACTGCGCAGGTTAAAAAAGAGTTTGCGTTGGGCCTTGGTGGTGGCCACTTTGACGATGCGCCAGTTACGCAGGATGTATTCGTGGATTTCGGCACGTATCCAATGCACTGCGAACGACACCAGCCGCACGCCTACTTCTGGATCGAAGCGTTTGACGGCTTTCATCAATCCGACATTGCCCTCTTGGATGAGATCGGCGAGCGGCAGGCCATAGCCGGAATAACCGCGCGCGACATGCACAACAAAACGAAGATTCGAGAGGACCAGCCAGCGGGCCGCCTCAAGGTCGTTGTGGTCACGATAGCGCACGGCAAGCGCCTGCTCTTCCTCAGCTTCGAGGGCCGGAATGGCATTGACTGCCTGAATATATTGATCTTCGCTGCCCGCTTTGAGCGGCAGTCGGCTGTAATCGGTACTCACCAAAGATGTGGTGGCTGACATTACGCTCTCCTGCGTTGTCAATTGATTGAATTTTATCATGAATTATTGGATTGCAAGCGGGCCTGTCAAGTTCCGCTACTGCGGTTCGATGGCGGCCAAATGCCGGCCGACAGCAACCCAGGCGCCGATCAGGCCCAATAAAATTCCGCCGAGCAACAGGGTAAGCGTGCCGCCGACACCCAGCCCAAGCACACGAAATCCGGCACCGTAGAGTGAGGTAAGCGCTTTGGCGGGACCGGCAAGCAGTCCCATAGCAATAGCGAGGATAATGGCAGCCAGCAGTCCGCCACTGATGCCATACCAAAGCCCGGTGTATAGAAAAGGTCTCCGCACGAAGGCGTCCGTGCCGCCAATCAGCTTAGTGATCTCAATCTCGGCACGTCGGTTTTCGATATCCAGCCGAATGGTGTTGCCCACCACTAAAACGACGGTCAAACCCAGCAGCAGGCCGATGAGCAATGTGCCGCGGTTCGCCAATTGCAGGATGGCGGTCAGACGCTGCAACCAGACCCGATCGACGCGGACTTGATCAACACCGGCAAGCCCCTCGGCCCGAGCAATCAGCTGATCGGCCGCAAGGGTCCCCAGGCCAGTATCAAGCTCGGCCACGATCACGGCGGGGAAGGGGTTTTCATCCAAAAGCGCCAGCGTCTCTTCCATGCCGGCGTGCTGCTCAAACTCGGCTAATGCCGCCTCGGGTGTAATGAGTTGAGTGGCTGTGACTTCGTTAAAATTTTGAATGCGTGCGATCAGTTCTCGCTGGTTGTTGTCTGGCAGACCGTCAGCCAGAAATATGGAGGCCCTTGGATTACCGTCCCAGCCAGCCGTTGCCGCTTCCAGGTTGTCCATGATCAGCAGAAAGCCGGCTGGCAGAGCAAGCGCAATACCAATGACGGCGGTGGTCATGAGGCTTGCCGTTGGGCGTCGACCCAGCTGGCCTAGCGACGTCACTGCCGATCGGGCATGTTGCGCGAACCACTGCTGCAGAACCGCCAATGCCTTCATTGCACCCGCCCTTCTACCAGATGGATTCGACGATGCCCCAAAGCTTCAATGAGCGGTATGTCATGACTGGCGATCACCGTGGTCACGCCCACCTGATTGAATTGCTCAAATAGCGCCATGATCTCGCGCGAGAGTGCCGGGTCGAGGTTGCCAGTGGGTTCATCGGCGAGAAGTATGGGCGGGCGGGTGACTACCGCGCGCGCAATGCCCACCCGCTGCTGTTCGCCGCCAGATAAAGTCACTGGGTAGGCCTTCTCGCGTTTGAGTAACCCCACTTTATCGAGCGCGGCGCGAACCCGCCTGCCGATGTCCTGATGGGCACGACCCGCGATCACCAAGGGTAGAGCCACGTTATCGAACACCGTGCGGTCATGGAGCAGGCGATGGTCCTGGAAAATGACGCCAATATGCCGACGTAGAAACGGAATGCGACGTTTTGGCAATCTCACGAGATTGACGCCATCAATGACAACACTGCCTTGGGTGGGCCGCTCAAGCAGAGGGATCATCCGCAAAAATGTGCTTTTGCCGGCGCCGCTGGCCCCGGTGACAAACACCATCTCGCCCTTATCGATGTGCAGGTTGAGTCCGCGTAATGCCTCGTTGCCGCCGGGATAGCGCTTGTTAACGCCATCAAATCGAATCATTCGTCTACCGGCTCCATGTTGGCCTGCTCAAGTAGCGCGTCGACAAATGCTTCGGCATCAAATGGCCTGAGGTCCTCCACGCCTTCTCCAACCCCGATGTAGCGCACCGGGATACCAAGCCTTTGCGCCATGGCAAAAATGACACCGCCTTTCGCGGTTCCATCGAGCTTGGTCAGGACTAGCCCTGTGACATTAACGGCGCTGCGAAATTGCTCGGCCTGAGCCAACGCGTTCTGGCCCGTACCGGCGTCGAGGACAAGTAATACCTCATGCGGCGCGGCGGCATCCTGTTTGCCAAGCACACGGGCGACTTTGCGTAACTCTTCCATGAGGTTGTCTTGCGTATGCAGCCGGCCAGCTGTGTCGGCGATCAATACATCGGCGCCTCGAGCCAGTGCGGCTTGATGGGCGTCGTAGATCACCGAGGCGGAGTCAGCACCTGTCGGTTGGCTGATCACCGGCGTTTGCGTGCGCTCTCCCCAGGTTTGTAGCTGCTCCACCGCAGCGGCGCGGAAGGTATCACCTGCCGCCAGAATCAGTTGCCGACCCTGCTCCTGATAGCGGGCGGCCAACTTACCGATAGTGGTTGTCTTGCCGGCGCCATTAATGCCGACGGTGAGAATGACAAACGGCTTGTCTTGCTCCGGGATGATCAGGGGCTGAGCGACGGGCTGCAGGATTGCAAGCATGTCTTCGCGCAGGGCAGTTTGCAGCGCGCTTGTCTCAGTGAGCTCGTTGCGCTTCAGCCTTGCTGTGAGATCATCGATAATTCGGGTGGTTGCCTCGATGCCCACGTCGGCCGTTAGCAGCAATGTCTCGAGTTCATCCAGTAGCTCGGCATCGATTTGTTTGCGGCCAAGAAACAACTGGCCAATGCCGCTGCCAGTTTTTTGTAGGCCACGACGCAGCCGACCGAACAGACCGCCGCTTGCCGCGTTGTCGCTGGCGCCAGGTTGTGGCTCGGCAGGTTCAGCCGGTTTTTTGCGGCGAAAGGGCAGCATGGAACTCTCGGGGTCCTGATCAAACAAAGATATCGTTATCCTAACACTCTCGTGTCAGGTCATCGCGTCAACAAAGAGGCTCAGCATGACAACCCGAAATGCAGTTTTCGCACTCATTCCTGCGTTAATGGCGGTGCCGGCGGCAGCGCAATCTGAGATGGGGGTTAGCGAGTTCACCCTCGATAACGGCATGCAGGTGTTGGTGCGGCAGGATCATCGCGCTCCGGTCGTGGTTTCCCAGGTCTGGTACCGGGTTGGTTCAAGCTATGAGGGTCGCGGTCAAACCGGCATCTCTCATCTGTTCGAACACATGATGTTTAAAGGGACTGAGGAGTATCCGGAGGGAGAGTTCAGCGACATCATTTCGCGCGAGGGCGGTCGCCTCAATGCCTTTACCGGGCGCGATTTCACGGCTTATTTTGAAATACTGGCGACCGATCGATTGCCCATTGCGCTTGAGCTAGAAGCCGATCGGATGGCCAATCTGCAGCTCAGCGATGAAGCCCTTGCCACCGAAAGAGAAGTGGTGCTTGAGGAGCGCCGTTTGCGCACCGAAGATCGCCCAGAAGGCCGGTTTGGCGAGCGCTACGCGGCGATCGCCCATCCTGGTACCGGTTATGCACATCCTATTATCGGTTGGGCCGATGATGTGGCCGGTACGGATATTGATGATCTGCAGGACTGGTATGCGCAGTGGTATACACCCGCCAATGCCACCCTGGTGGTCGCTGGCGATGTCGAGCCACAGGCGGTCTATGAGCTAGCGCAGGCGCATTTTGGCGCGATTCCGGGCAACCAGCCGCCGACGGTGGATGACCCCGAGGTGCTATCACCGCCGGGAGAGCGTCGTCTGATTTATCGCGATGAGCAAACCCGAGTGCCGCAGCTTCGCATGGGTTATGAGGTGCCGTCGTTTGCTACCGCTGAATCACCTCGTGATCCCTATGCACTCCTTATGCTGGCGACGATTTTGGATGGTGGCGATGGCGCGCGTCTGGCTGAGGGTCTCGTCCGTGGCTCGCAGGTAGCGGCTGCGGCGGGTGCTGGCTATAACCCAATGACTCGGCTTGATGGCGAATTCTCGCTTTATGGCGTGCCGGGCGATGGCGATGTCGATGCGGTGGAAGCGGCACTACGCCAGGAGATACAAAGATTGCAGGACGAACTGGTCAGTTCGGAAGAACTGGAGCGCGCCCGTAGCCAGCTGTTAGCTGATCATCTTTTTGAGCTTGATTCGGTGTTCTACCAGGCCATGCAGCTTGGCATGCTTGAGACCACGGGGGCGGGATGGGAGACGCTTGCGGCATTTGAAGAGAATGTCAGAGCAATCACCGCCGCTGATCTGCAGGCGGCAGCGCAACGTTACTTGCGTGCCGATCATTTGAGTGTTGGCGTGATGCTGCCTGCGGGCACGGAGGGTGAGGCATGAAGCGCTGGCTATGGGCCTTGATGCTATTGCCGATCATACAGACAGGGGGGGCGATGGAAGCGGATATTCAGCAGTGGGAGACAGAGTCCGGCAGCAAGGTGCTCTTTGTCGAGCGACATGAGTTGCCGATTGTCGATATCCGTATCGCCTTCGATGCCGGTAGTGCTCGAGATGGTGATCACCCTGGGCTTGCCCGAATGACCAGTCATTTGCTGCTGGAAGGGACTAATACTCAGGATGCCGGCGAGATTGCCCGAGAATTCGAGCGCTATGGCGCTCGTGTATCAGCCGACAGCGGCCGTGACACGGGTGATGTCAGTATGCGGGCGTTGAGTGAACCTGCCCGTCTCAACCCGGTTGTGGATATGCTGGCGATTGCCATTGCTGAGGCGGCATTCCCCGTTGAGGCGGTGGAGCGGGTTCGTCGGCAAATGATGTTGGGCCTGGAGCAGGCGAAATCCTCCGCGTCTGATTTGGCCGAGCGGGCATTTACGCAAGCCATTTATGGGGATCATCCCTACGCCAGTGCGCCGGCTGGAACACTGGAGTCGGTGGAAGCAATTGATCGCGTGGCCATTCAGGCATTTCATGCCCGCCATTACACGGCGGCCAACGCCACCATTGCGATAGTGGGTGATCTTGACCGTGAGCAGGCAAAAGTCATTGCTCATCGCCTCAGTCAGCCATTGCCGGCGGGAGAGCCCCTGCCGGCGCTACCCGAAGTGATGCTGCCCGAGACGGGGCAGACGGTGCGCGTGCCTTTCGAGGCTGAACAAACGCATGTTGTGATCGGTCAGCCCTCGGTGCGTCAGGGCGATGAGGCTTACTACCCGCTTTATCTTGGCAATCATATGCTGGGCGGTAATGGGCTGACATCTATTCTGGCTGAGCGCATGCGCGAAGAACGTGGGCTTTCTTACAGCAGTTCCTCGCGCATCAGCACCGGCGCTCGGCGTGGGCGCTTTCAAATGGCAACCCAGGTGCGCAATGACGCGCTTGATGAAGCGCTGAGCGTGTTGCGTGGCAGCTTGGTTGAATTGCGCAATGAGGGCCCCACGCCGGAGCGACTGGATGCCTCCAAGCGTAATATTACCGGTGGCTTCCCGCTGCAGCTGGATAGCAACCGCGATTTGCTGGGTTATGTCTCAAGCATCGGCTTCCATGGTTTGGATCATGATTATCTGGAGCAGTTTGTCGATCGTGTGGAAGGATTGAGTGGTGAAGCTGTGCGTGAAGCGCTACAGCAGCATCTTGATCCCGAACGGATGGTGACTGTTCTGGTTGGCCCGGAATCCACGATAAACGCGGTGGAATAGCGCTCGAGTGCGAGGGGGGCTACGAATTATCGGTGGGGAGTGGGGCGGTCGGCGACTCAAGGTGTCTACCGCGCCGGGGCTGCGGCCTACCGCCGATCGCAATCGCGAGACGCTCTTTAACTGGTTGCAGGCTGACTGTCGGGGTGCCCGCGTGCTGGATCTTTTCGCCGGAACCGGCGCCCTCGGTATTGAGGCGCTCTCTCGTGGTGCAGCCTCGGTCGTGTTTATTGAGCGCGCCCGGCCCGTGGCCGCGGCATTGAGCGCTTGCTTAACAGAGTTGCAGGCGGATACGCGTGCCGAGGTGTTGGCGATGGATGCGATGTCGTATTGCCGTTCCGCGCCGGGGCCCTTTGATTTGGTGTTTCTTGACCCACCGTTTGCTAAAAACCTATTGCTCCCGGCGCTATCGGCTGTAGAACCCTTACTGGCGCCGGATGCACACGTTTATGTTGAGGCTCCTCTGCGACCCAAGCCGCCAGTGCTGCCGTCCTCTTGGCAGGTTCTGCGAGAAAAAAACGCCGGTGCAGTTTGGTTTGCCCTGCTCAAGGCCATGGATTAACTGGAAATTCTGATGGCGGGCTGGCATCTTCGCCCGGCAGGCTCTACTATGCTGCGCTGCAACGAAGGAGGGGTCATGCCAGTTACCGCCGTTTATCCAGGCACCTTTGATCCGCTGACCAATGGCCATAGCGATCTTGTGGAGCGCGCCGCGAAGTTGTTTGATCGACTGATTGTGGGCGTGGCGGGGTATCCCAGCCCGAGCAAGCATCCAGCCTTTGATCTTGATGAGCGTGTGGCACTGGCCCGGCATGTGCTCAAGCCTTATGCCAATGTCGAAGTGATCGCCTTCGAGAGTCTGTTGGTGGAATTCGTGGAAGCGCAGGGCGCCGGCGTTATTTTGCGTGGGCTGCGTGCGGTTTCGGATTTTGAGTATGAATTTCAGCTCGCCAGCATGAACCGACAATTGGCGCCCAGGGTGGAGACGGTATTTCTCACTCCTGCCGAGCAGTATGCCTACATCTCATCAAGCTTGGTGCGTGAGGTGGCCGCATTGCGCGGTGATGTCAGCCGTTTTGTGCATCCGGCTGTGCAGGAAGCCCTGATCAAACGTTACGCTAAGGGCTAATAGCCTCCCTCCGGCGTACCCTCTGGCACGGCTTCAGGCATCGCCTCGGGTTGTGCCTCCGGGAGAGCCTCGGGCGCGGCTTCCGGTGCCGCTTCTGGCATCGCCTCTGGTGCACCCTCGGGCATCCCCTCTGGTATGGCCGATGGCGTTGGCTGGGATGTTGCTGTTCTGGCACCGGGTGCCCGATCAATGCCATCGCGCAGATCACTAATGATACCGTGCAACGAGGCGGCACCAGTGACTGCAATCATCAGCGGCGCGGTATATACCACGGTCCTTGAAAGGCGGTGTTTCAGGCGTTGGCGTAGAACGTTGTCAGATGGCATTGCCGCGCACCAGTAGATAGATACCAACACCCAGTAGGGTGACTTGAAACTCTAAGCCGCCCATGGGGTGCGTGGCGGATGGTAGGAAATGCCATTGTCCCCAGTGCACCAACAAAACGGCGCCAATCAAAATGACACAGGCAAAGAAAGCGCTGATGCGGGTGATCCAATCACCGAGCCAGTGGCCGGCAAGCAAGCCTAGGCCTGCGGCTATCTCTATAACGGCGATGAGGCCAGCGAGCGGGGCCGGTAAGTTCATCGCGTCGGCAAAACCGGATAGACCGCTTAGCCATTTCTCCAAGCCGTGATAGAGCAACACCGCGGCCAGTGGCCCTCGCAGCAGCCAGTGCATGGGTTTTGCCAGCTGGTTAAGTAGCGGGTCGTTTGTCTCGAGCGGCGCAGTCATAGCCAAGATGTTACCGGAATCCCCCGTTCTTTGGGGAATTCATACAAGATTCTGATTGCGTGGAACAGTGAGGTCACGTATTGTCAACCCTAAGTGTCGTTGAATAATCAGCAACACCCGGCAGCCCGACGATCGGGCCGTCCGAAGAAAGGCAACCAGCCTTTCGCGATGTTATACCTGTCGCGTTTATATCGAAGCGACAGAGATTGATGAGACTGAAAGATGAAATCGATTTATGTGGGCAACCTGCCCTTTTCCGCCTCCGAGGATGAAATCCGCGACCTTTTCGCCGCTCACGGCGATGTGAAAGAGGTTCGCATGATTTCTGATCGGGATACCGGTCGTCCTCGTGGTTTTGGCTTCGTTCGCATGGAGCCAGCTGAGGCGGACGCCGCCATTGAAGCCCTTAATGGCACTGAGATGGGCGGCCGCACGCTGCGCATCAATGAAGCGCAGGATCGCAAGCCTGCCGGCGGTGGTGGCCCGCGTCGTTCCTGGTAACGACAAATCTGCCCTGAAGGGGCCCGGCATCGCTTAGGTGGTGCCGGGCCTTTTTTTTTATTTCACTCGATACACATCAAACCGGGTGCTACGCCCAGCCAACTGATAGCTTGGCATGACGCCCGCAATGGGCTCCGCATGCTGATGGCGTTTAACCACAACACGCTCTTGAGCGGCACTAAGGGCCGCTTCTAGCAGGGCATCGGCGTCGTCCTGCGCGCCAAGCAGTGTTTGCAGCATTGAGAGCTCTTTGCTGGCGGCTCCACGACGCCTGCCGCTGTACATGGGATCAAGATAAACCACATCGGCCCGTGCGGTTTTGCCGACGCGAAGCAGCCAGGCTGTGCTGTCAGCGCCGATTAACCTCATGCGGGCGACCGTCTGCGCCTGATCCGCCGCGACGGCGCGCTGGAGGCCATCGATGAGCAGTTCCCGGACCACCGCAGAGCGTTCGATGAGCGTAACCCGGGCGCCGAGGCTTGCCAGCAGGAAGGCATCGCGGCCAAGCCCGGCGGTGGCATCGACGATATGCCGGGTCTTCCCTCTTTGCAGCCCACAGGCTTTTGCCAGCCGTTCGCGTTGCTGACCTGCTTTGGCAACGCGGTAGCCCTGAGTTCCGTTAACAAAATCCACCTGCATGGATAAGGCCGGCGGGCCTTTTTGGCATAGCCACAAACCGCTGTCCTCTCGGCGCTCGAGAGAGAGTTCGCTGCCGAGTGTTTGTGAGGTTTTGTCGCAGTGCCGTATGATCAGATTCACCATTGTCGCCAGGAGGCGCTGCAAGCCATGACTGATACCAAGGATACCCGAGCTGCGGCCATTGATCCGCAGGAACTCACCCAATCGCTGGCAGAGATTGCTGGCCGCAGCCAACAGCTAGTGAAGGATTTTGTTGCCAGACAGGAGTCCGGGCAGCAGATTTCCATGGATGATGCGCTGCATATGAGTAAGCTCTTCCAGGATCTGTACGCGCGTCTGATGGCTGATCCAGTCCAACTGGTGCAGGCGCAAATGGCGTTTTGGCAGGATTATATGGCGCTGATGCAAAATCAGACGCTGCGCATGATGGGCGTGGAGAGTGAGCCCGTCCGTCAACCGGAGAAAAGCGACAAACGCTTTGCCCACGCCGGCTGGGAAGATAACCCTTTCTTTGATTTTGTGAAGCAGTCTTATCTGCTGACTGCGGATTATCTGCATCACACCATCGATAATGTTGAAGGGCTTGATGAGAAGACCCGGCGCAAAATTGATTTCTATACCCGGCAGTTCATCAGTGCGACCTCGCCGACAAACTTCCTTGCCACCAACCCGGAAGTCCTCGAGAAGACGATTGAAACGCGGGGACAGAACCTGCTTGATGGTCTGAACAAGCTGCTTGAGGATCTGGAGCGGGGTAACGGCACGCTGCGAATTCGCCAGACGCATCCAGAAGCCTTTGAAGTGGGCAAGGACTTGGCGGTCACTCCCGGCAAGGTCATCTACCAAAATGAGTTAATGCAGCTCATTCAGTATTCACCGGTGACTGAACAGGTGGCGCGTCGCCCTATTTTGTTTGTCCCGCCGTGGATTAATAAGTACTACATTCTCGATCTGAAGCCGAAGAATTCTTTGGTGAAGTGGTTGCTGGAGCAGGGTTTCACTGTTTTTGTGATCTCTTGGTGCAACCCGGATGCCAAGCTCGCTGAGAAACAGTTCGAGGATTATATGAAAGAAGGGCCAATCGCCGCGCTGGATGCGGTGGAGCAGGCCATTGGCGAGCGTGATGTCAATATTGTTGGCTATTGCCTCGGCGGAACCTTGCTGGCGTCAACGCTCGCCTGGATGGCCGAGCGCGGCGAGACCGGGGTCAACAGCGCAACATTCCTCACCACCTTGCTCGATTTTGAGAGCCCGGGCGAGCTTGAGGTGTTCATTGATGATGAGCAGCTCGCTGGCCTTGAGCGGCAAATGAATGAGCGCGGTTATCTGGCTGGCCATCAGATGGCAGCGACCATGTCCAGCCTGCGCTCCAATGATCTTATCTGGTCATTCTTTGTGAATAACTATCTGAAAGGCGAGGATCCATTTCCGTTTGATTTGCTCTTCTGGAATCAGGATTCCACCAACATGCCGGCGCGCATGCATGCCTTTTATCTGCGCAATATGTACCTAGAAAATCGTTTGCGTGAGCCCGGTGGGATACACCTTGATGGCGTTGATATTGATTTGTCTAAGGTTAAGGTCCCGGCCTATTTTGTCTCCGCGAAAGAAGATCATATTGCCCCGTGGCATGCCTGTTATAAGGGGTCTCAGCTCCTCGGTGGCAAGACCCGTTTTGTGCTCGGTGGCTCTGGTCACATCGCCGGTGTGATTAATCCGCCCGAGAAACAGAAATACGGTTACTGGCTCAATAGCCGCAAAGTCAAAGATCCGGATGCCTGGTTTGAGGGCGCCAAGCAACATGAAGGGTCATGGTGGCTGGACTGGGTGAAATGGCTCGAGCCCCAGCGTGGTGGTGAGGTGCCGGCGCGTGAGCCAGGCAGCGGTAAGCTCAAACCGATCGAAGATGCGCCTGGACATTACGTGTTGGAGAAATCGGATGGTTGATGCGGCACCCCGCATTGGGATCATCATGGGGTCGCGCTCAGACTGGGAGACGATGGCGCATGCAGACACGGTCCTGAAAGAGTTTCAGGTACCGCATGAATGCCATATTGTCTCGGCGCATCGCACACCCGAGCGCATGCAGGAGTATGCGGCCACCGCCCGAGAGCGCGGGCTTAAAGCCATTATTGCCGGCGCAGGAGGGGCCGCCCATTTGCCAGGCATGGTGGCGGCACAGACCACACTGCCAGTGCTGGGCGTGCCGGTGCAAAGCCGTGCTTTAAAGGGCCTCGATTCTCTTTTGTCGATCGTGCAAATGCCCGCGGGTGTCCCCGTGGCCACATTTGCCATCGGCGAGGCAGGCGCGCGCAATGCCGCACTTTTTGCCGTGTCATTGCTGGCTAATGAAGATGCGGCTCTGGCCGAACGGCTTGAGGCCTTCCGACAGGCACAGGCCCAGAAGGTGATTGAGGACGAATTACCGTGACCAACCCCATTTTGCCGGGTGCTGTGATCGGCGTCCTTGGTAGCGGTCAGCTGGGCCGCATGCTGGCCCAGTCTGCGCGGCGTATGGGTTATCGAATTCATACCCTCTCGCCCGAGGCCAATACGCCAACGGGACAGATTGCCGATTACGAGATTGTCGCCGACTACGCCGATTTGGACGCGATTGACGCCTTCGCCCGGCAGTCGATGTGGTGACCTTTGAGTTTGAGAACGTGTCCTCGGCCGCGGCAGAGGCCGCTGCTCGTCATGCGCCGGTAAGGCCGCGCGGAGAGGTGCTACATATCGCGCAAAATCGCGCCCGTGAGAAAGCGGCATTGGCTAAGGCGGGTCTGCCTACTGCAGCATTTGAAGCCGTTGAGACGTTAGAGGCACTACCGGATGCACTCGATCGCATCGGCAGGCCGGCCATCCTGAAAACCGCTGGGTTTGGTTATGACGGCAAGGGACAGGTGCGCATTGGGCCGGGCGATGACCCGGCTGTGGCATGGGAGGCAATCGGTGGTGGCCCGGCGGTTTTAGAGGGCGTGGTGGATTTTGCTGCTGAACTGTCAGTAGTTGCCGCGCGTGGAGTGGATGGCCAGATCGTCGACTTTGGATTAATCGAAAACCGGCATCGCAATCATATTCTCGATGTCTCGATTGCCGATATGCCCCTATCCGCAGCGCAGCAGGATGCCGCGCAAGAGATTGCTCGAACGGTGATGACGGCAATGGATGTGGTTGGCGTGCTCTGCATTGAACTTTTCCTCACTCAGTCCGGCACGCTGCTCGTTAACGAAATTGCGCCGCGGCCCCATAACTCTGGGCATTTAACCATCGAGGCTTGCCCCAGTAGTCAGTTTGATCAACAGTTACGCGCGGTTTGTGGCCTGCCGTTAGGCGACACCCTGCGAAAAGCGCCCGTGGCCATGGTGAACCTGCTGGGGGACTTATGGCGGGATGGTGAGCCTGACTGGGCTGCCGCGTTAAGTGACCCTGCCGTGAATTTGCATCTCTACGGCAAAGCCAGTGCGCGTCCTGGTCGCAAGATGGGGCATATCACTGCGTTTGGCGAGGACCGTGAGGATGCCGCGAAGCGCGCACTGGCCGCACGCGCTGCACTGATACGTTGAAATAAGGAATCAATAAAACACCCATGTGGTTTCGCAATCTCTGTGTGTATCAGCTCGCTGATCACTTCTCTCTCGATGCCGACACCCTTGAACAACGCCTGCAGGAAGGGGCTTTTCAACCGGTGGGTGCGCATGACCCGGAAACCCGTGGCTGGGTGCCGCCCATGCAGCCCGGAGGCGAGCAGCTGGTTCATACCGCCGGCCAATGCATGATGGTTTGTCTGCAGACCGAGACTCGAGTGCTGCCACCCGCGGTTATTCGGGAGCAGGTGGATACCAGAATCTCTGAGCGTGAGACAGCTATGGGCCGGCCATTGGGCCGTCGCGAGAAAGCGCGGCTGAAAGAAGAGGTCACCATGGACCTGTTGCCGCGAGCATTTACCAAAAGTAAACGCGCGTATGCTTATTTTGATTGGGCCGGCCGCTGGCTAGTGGTCGATGCTGCTAGCTGGCGCGAGGCCGAAATGCTGACCGAGGATTTACGTTCGCTGCTGGGCACATTACCAATTCGCCCAATGCAAACCGAAAGTGCGCCCCAGCAGGTCATGACGGATTGGCTGGCAAATGATCGCTTCCCGAGTGATCTCGAACCGGGTGAAGAGGCCGTGTTTGACGATCCGCGAACCGAGGGTGCCGAGATCCGCTGTAAGCGTCAGGATCTAAAGACACCGGAAATGCGCGGGCATATTAAGGCTGGCAAAAGGTTGCGCCGGCTGGCATGTGTTTGGGATGGACGACTTGCTGGTGTATTGGATGCGGATTTGTCCATTAAGCGACTGAAGTTTATGGATTTGGTGCAAAGCGATGCCGATGATCGTGAGGCGGAGTCGCCTGCCGAGCGTTTCGATGCGGATTTCGTCATTATGACCGCGGAGCTTGGGCGTTTCTTACCCCGCCTCATGGCTTGGTTTGACTAGTTCAAAGCAGGCAAAAAAAAGCCGGCAATGCTGCCGGCCAAGAGGAGGAGAGTCGATCGAGAACATTTGTTCTCAAGTCGCTGTGAATCATAAGAATTTCTGATCTGGCACGGAAGAGCCACGGGGGACGACCGCCTGTGCCTGATGGGAACAAATAAGTATGCTTTTCTGTAATAAAGATAAAGCTAAAAATTCCTTTCGATTTTTAATAACTGCTTTAGTCTGAGCGCATCTGAAATCTAGCTCGGAGCGTTAACCATGCCGTTTTATCGTTTTTTAGTCATGCTGACATTGAGCTTGGCCCTAATGATCTCAGTGGGTGCACAGGCGGGTCCCGCTGTAACGCCGCTCATCGATACCGAATGGCTCGAGCAGCATATCGATAACCCTGATGTGAAGATTATCGACGTTCGCTCGGGTATTGACGGCACTGATGCCGCCGGGTTTGCGGCCGGCCATATCCCTGGTGCTGTCTATGCAAGCTACACCGCTGCCGGTTGGCGGGCAGCCGAGGGCAATATTCCTGGCAAACTACCGGCTATCGACCAGCTGGAGTCATTGATTGGTTCGCTGGGTGTGGATGCCGATGACAGCGTTGTCATTATCCCGGCAGGCGTGAGCTCAACCGACTTCGGCAGTGCGGCTCGTGTCTACTGGACATTTAAATACCTCGGTCACGAGGATGTGGCTATCCTCAACGGCGGTTATCGGGCTTGGGTAGAGGCCGGTGGTGCCATCGAGACGGGCGCTTCCAATCCAACGCCGGCAAATTTTACCGCCAATCTCCAACCGGGCTTGCTGGCTGATACTAGTCAAGTGGAGGCTGCGCTCGCTGCGGGTGACCAGTTAGTCGATGCCCGGCCCGCCAATCAATACAGCGGTGAGGCCAAGCATCCGGCAGCGCTAGCAGCTGGCACGATTCCGGGTGCGGCCAGTTTGGAAGAGCGTCTATTGGTGGAGAACGGCAGTGCCTATTTTATCGATGCCGATGAAGTGGCCCGGCTAATTGAAGCCGCGGGCATCCGTGATGATGGTCCGGCCATTTCGTTCTGCAATACCGGGCATTGGGCGGCAACCGCTTGGTTCGCACTCTCAGAAGTCGCTGGGATTGAGACGGCGCTTTACGATGGCTCCATGACCGAGTGGACGCAGGACACCGCGCGTCCACTCGTGCAAGGGCAGCGCGCACTCAGTGAGTTTTTAAACTAATCCAAAGGTTTCGCAATGACCTCGTTGGCTGAAGCCATACACGAGTCCACTAAAGTCGATGCCGGGCAGCGTCCCGGCATCGACTATTTTGTTTTGGCGGTTGCTGGTCTGGCGGCCTTGGTGCTGGGGGTGATGGTCTGGCAGATGGGGTCTTCCCGCTTGTTTTGGCTGTACCTGATTGGCGGTGGGCTCGGTGTCTCGCTTTATCATGCTGCCTTTGGTTTCACGGCCGGCTGGCGCAACTTTATTGTTCGTCGCCGCAGCCGCGGTTTGCGGGCGCAGTTACTTTTACTGGCTGTCTGCTCGGTTTTATTCATCCCGGTAGTCACCTTAACCCAGGCCAATGGGGCGATCGCGCCGATTGGCAGTTACATCGTGCTTGGCAGTTTTCTCTTCGGGCTGGGGATGCAGCTTGGTGGCGGCTGCGGGTCGGGTACCCTGTTTACCGTGGGGGCCGGTAATCGCCGGATGTTGATTACGCTGATTGCGTTCGTTGCCGGTTCAGTGATTGGCACGCTGCACTTGCCGTGGTGGTTGGCCGGCCCCGGCATCGGCCCTGTCGATTTGTCCATGGCGCTGGATCCACTTGGCGCTGTGATTTTTCAGGTGAGCTTGCTGCTCGCTATCGGCTGGACCATCCGCGAAGTTGAGCGAAGCCGTTATGGCAGTATCGAACGGCTGGTATTAAAGCCGGAACAGCCCGTAGGTAGGACCTTGCTCACCGGTAACTGGCCGCTTTTGTGGGGTGTGATCGGGTTGGCGGTATTCGGCCTGCTTACCTTGCTGGTTTCTGGAGCGCCCTGGGGCATTACCTTTGCGTTTGCTGTCTGGGGCGCCAAACTGCTGGCCGGCCTTGGTATTGATATGGCGCAGTTCACTTATTGGACCTGGCCATATCCGGCCCAGGTGCTTGAGCGCAGTATCCTTACCGATGTCACGTCGGTGATGGCCTTAGGGTTGCTTTTGGGCGCTATGGCGGCGGCTGGTCTTGCTGGTCGGTTCAATGCGGGCAGTCAGACTAAGCTCGGCATCGGTAATGTTAGCGCTGCTGTCATTGGCGGCCTTTGCATGGGATACGGCGCGCGACTGGCCTTTGGCTGCAACATTGGGGCTTTTTTCAGCGGCATTGCGACAGGCAGTTTGCACGGCTGGATGTGGTTTGTATTTGGATTCTTGGGTTCGATCGTCGGGGTTGCCCTGCGGCCACGATTTGGAATGAGTAACTAATGCCAGACTCCCGTCCCGGATACAGTCGCGTGGCTTTGGTGGTGACCTTGTTGGTTATCGTCGGCTTGGTGGCGGTCGACTATCTCTCAACCCTGTCTTGACTGGCGCGCCCGGCGGCAAGAATTAACCCAATGCCAACCAAACTGCTTGCGGCCACCAGCAGAAAGGTCTGACTGTAGCTTTGCGTGACGGTATGCAGTGCCGTAAATGCTGCCGGGCCAAATAATACGCCGGCAAAGGTGATGAAAAGCGCGCCACCGGAGCAGCGCGCAACATGCTCGCGCGGTGAGCGTTTGCTGACCTCTGCCAGATAAACGCCGTTCCAGCCCAAAGCCACCAGCCCAAGTGCGCATAGCAATCCCGCAACAAAAACTGGATTGGCCCCCGGTTGCAAAAAGGCCACTGCCAAGGCGAGCGTTACGGAAACCATATTAATCGCGATAAGCGTGCGTAGTCCGTTACCAACACGATCTGCC
Source organism: Spiribacter sp. (assembly GCA_965243155.1). Taxonomy (GTDB): domain Bacteria; phylum Pseudomonadota; class Gammaproteobacteria; order Nitrococcales; family Nitrococcaceae; genus Spiribacter. The sequence goes on from CBDEUE010000014.1 coordinate 24,742, forward strand.
ACCCAGCCCCAAAAAACGCGTCCCCCGACACCGCTGATCTGCACAGCCGACATCATTAGTCCTGCGGTGACCAGCGCAATTCCAAGATCTTCGACAAGTAACGTCACAGTGAATACGGTGAGACAAAGCTGGCTTGCGGAGAAGAAAAAAGATCCCAGAGCAAGCCAGCGTAAAGGCGTTAATGCCCACACCAGACGGATATCAGCCAGTGGCGATGAAATCCAGCGCGCATCCGTATCGGCATCATCATCCCAGCCCCCGCGGTATCGCTGCAGCCAGAGGATGGCAAGAACTGCAGGAAGCGCTAAGGCGGCCATCGCCGTCTGCCAGCCAAAGGCGACCGTCAAGATGGGTGCCAGCATGCCGGCGATGACGCCGCCTAAGGGCACACCGGTTTGCTTCAGGCCAAAGACCAAGCCGCGGCGCGCCGGATCCGTGAAGCGCACCAGCAAATGAGAGGCAGCCGGATTGGTTAATCCATAACCTAACCCAATGAGTAGCGATGCCAGAACAAAGCTACGAATATCAGCAACGGCCGCCAATAAGCCGCCCAAGCCAAAGAGCAGAATAGCAAGCTGCGTGGTGCGGCAGGCACCGAGACGACGCGATACACCGCCGCCGATTAATGAGGAGATCATGGCGCCGAAGTAGGCCAAACTGACCTGGACACCAATCAGTGCGGGGGTTACCCCCAAGGCGGCCGCAATCTCAGGCGCGATGGCTGAGGGGAAGAGTTGTGTGACAGAGGAGAAAGCCAGAGCGGCCGTTGTGGCCGCAAGAACCGTTCCGCCGCCGGTCACTCCGCGCGCAGGCCCTTAATGAGTGCCTCGGTATTCCTGCACAGGCTGTCGTAGTGGTAGCCGCCTTCTTGAATGACAACCGTGGGGATGTTCAGTGCCTGAATCATCGCGCCTAGCTGTTGGATGTCTGAGGAGTCGACGCCAATTTTGGCCTGTGGGTCTTCGTGGTAGATATCAAAACCGTTTGAGAAGACCAGTGCATCAGGAGCGAATAGCTGTATGGCGTTAATGGCCTCACCCAATTTGGCGAAGAAGTCTTTAGCATCTGAGCCGTGAGGCAGCGGCAGGTTGATGTTGTAGCCGTAGCCATTGCCTTCACCGCGCTCGTCTTCAAAGCCTGTGACAACCGGATAAAAGTTAGTTGGGTCGCCATGAATGGAGATGTAGAGCACATCGTCGCGGTGGTAAAAGATCTCTTGGATCCCTTGGCCGTGATGGACATCGGTGTCTAGCACCACCACGCGCGGAAAGCGGCGGCGCAGATGTTCAGCGGCGATGGCTGCATTATTGAGGTAGCAAAACCCGCCGGCTGCATCGACGCGCGCATGATGGCCCGGTGGGCGGCATAGGGCAAAGCTCATCGCCTGACCGCCGAGAACATCATTAGCCGCGCAAACGGCGCCTTGTGCCGACCAGTAGGCAGCCTCCCAGGTGTGTTTGCCCACCGGGCAGCTACCATCCGCCAGATAGCGCGCTGCTTCAGCGAGTATCCCGCGCAACGAATTAGGCGAGCGGACGAAGATGTTGGAGAGAACCTCATCGCCCCAATCTTCCGGCATGTTGGTCCAGCGCTCGTGGCAGGACTTTAGAAAGCGTAGATAGCCCAAGTCATGAACGGCGCGGATCGGTGCGATGCCGTGATCTTCAACTTGAGTGAGTTGAATGCCACTGCGCTCGAGTCCATCGCGGATATGGCCGGTTCGCTCTGGGATTTCCTGCGGGGCACGCATTTGCCCGCGCGTGAAATAGGTTTTGGGGTGGTGCAGATCCTGACGGCTGTCGAAGTACGCTTTCACGGCTTTCTCACTACAAAGGAGTTGGCGCGCCCGGCAGGAGTCGAACCTGCGACCTTCGGCTTCGGAGGCCGACACTCTATCCAGCTGAGCTACGGGCGCCCAGAGGTTTGCATTCTAGCTTCTCACACCGAGTCGGCATAGTCCTAGTTTGCGACGGAGCACGTTGCCGCTATACTTCGGCAAAATCAAAAACATGAGGTCAATCCATTGAGCGCCGAGCAAGATAGCGTCTTTGTCCGCAACTTTGCCCTGGTTATCGCGGGCCTGCTGGCGATAACGGTTTTATTAATCGTTGTGGCCAACTCCTTATTTGGTGATGAGGATCCAGAACGACAGGCGCTGGTTGAGGAACGGGCGGCTGCCAATCTTGCGCCGCCATTTGCTGTGCGTTTATCCGGTGAGCCGGCGCCAGCAATTGCCTCGGCCGAGGCACCTGCCGACGATGGGGTGATGGAGGTGCGTAGTGGTGAGCAGGTCACCCAAGCTGTATGTATTGCCTGCCATCAAGGCAACTTCCTGAACGCGCCGGGTGTTGGCGACGTCGACGGTTGGAATGAGCGCATTGGTAAGGGCTGGGAGACGCTAGTTGACAATGTCGTGAATGGTTACGGCAACATGCCAGCCCAAGGCGCTAGTGCCACAGAAGAAGAGATTCGGGCCGCGATTGAGTGGATGATCGAGACGGAAACGGGCCTCACCATTCCTCAGAGCTAAACGCTCAGTCAGATAGTAGTCGGTCTCGATACCCTAACGCCTCGCGGAGTTGCGAGGCGTCAATCTGGTCATCGCCGTTAAGATCGGCGATGGTGCGTGCCACCCTTAGGCAACGATGCCAGCTCCTTGCCGAGAGCCCTAGTTTTTCGGTGGCCTCGCGCATGATGCGCTTACCTTCATTGTCGAGTTGGCAGCACCGACGTATCGCCTCAACACCAAGCTGAGCCGCAGGGCAGCCGTCTCGTCGCATCTGTCTAGCCCGGGCCTGCTGGGTTCGTGCCGCGACAGTGGCTAAGGCTTCACCCGCCGGCATGCGATCGAGCTCAGCAGGCGATAGCCTGGGCACTTCAAGCTGCAAATCAATGCGGTCGAGAAGTGGGCCGCTGATGCGGTTGCGGTATTGCCTTATCTGGTGTGGTGTACACCGACATTCATAATGCGTATCGCCATAATAGCCGCAAGGGCATGGGTTCATGGCTGCGACCAGCTGAAATCGGGCGGGGAAGCGCAGTTGAGTGGTGGCTCTGGCGATATGAATTTCGGCAGTTTCCAGCGGTTCGCGTAAGGACTCCAATGCCTGTCGCGGGAACTCCGGCAGTTCATCAAGAAACAAGACGCCCTGATGCGCCAGCGAAATTTCGCCCGGCCGTGGCGGTGTTCCGCCACCGGTCAACGCCTTGGCCGAGGCGGAGTGATGGGGATGACGAAAGGGACGCTCACCCCAATAGGCAGGATCAAAGCCGCCTTCCGCAATGGATCGAAGCGCCGCTGATTCCATCGCCTCGGCATGACTCATTCGAGGCAGTAAGCCGGGCAGCCGCGCGGCAAGCAGGCTTTTGCCGCTTCCGGGAGGGCCACAAAAGAGCAGGCTATGGCCCCCCGCTGCGGCAATTTCTAAAGCTCGTCTGGCTCTTTGTTGTCCGATGACATCGGCAATATCTAAATGCTTTTGGCGTGGCTGTGGATCGACGGTTGCTAGGGGCGATAGTGACTGCTCGTCATTGAGATGCGCACAAACATCGAGCAGATGGTGAGCGCCGAAGACTTTGCCGCCGGCCAATGCGGCTTCGGCAGCATTATCGGCACAGACGATAAGCGTTTCGTCGGCCTGACGGCAACGTAGGGCGGTGGGCAGGCAGCCAGAAATGGGGCGCAGGTTTCCGGAGAGGGCAAGTTCGGCGCTGAAGACGTGATTGTCTAGCGCCTCGGCCCTGATCTGTCCGGAGGCGGCGAGGATGCCAAGTGCGATTGCCAGGTCGAACCGCGTGCCGTCCTTGGGTAAGTCGGCAGGTGCCAGGTTGATCGTGATTCGCCGTCTCGGGAATTCAAAGCCGCTGGTTGTCAGGGCCCCGCGGACCCGATCCCGAGCCTCGCGCACCGCCGTGTTGGGCAACCCCACAATCGATAGTGAGGGTAGGCCGCCGCCTAGATGAACTTCAACGTTTACACTCGGGGCATCAATACCCAATGCGGCCCGGGCGTGGACCACAGCCAGTGACATAACAACGCACCTCCTTGTGCGATGTGTGGGGGATGGTTATTGCTGAGTTTGTGTTGGCTCGTTGCTCTCCAAGGCCTGCAGTCGCGCTTCCAGCGCTTCTAAACGCTCGCGGGTGCGGGCCAGCACCTTGGCTTGGGCATCGAATTCTTCGCGCGTGACTAGCTCCATGCGGCTAAAAGCGCTTTGCATGGCAACACGGGCGTTTTTCTCAACCTCCTGCTGAAAATCGCGCAGGCCGCTGGGTAGGTTTTCGGTAAAGCGTTTGGCCATCTCATCGAGCTGCTTGGGGTCGAGCATTGCGTGTCCTCCATGGTTTCGATTCCAAGTGTAAGCCGTCTTTTGCGAATACCCAATGGATTCCGAGCACTGTTTGTGTGCGTCCGATGAGTGGTTTATGCACGGATATGGTGCATCTGCTGGATTAGTGCGCCAAAAAAGCACAAATACCCGTCTTCAGGTGGAGTTTTTTGCCATTTTGACCACCTATTTTTGGCGCATCGCAACAATTGGCACGGTCCCTGCATAGTCTCTGAGCGGGTAATTATTGTTTCACTCAGGGAGATCAGGCATGAAGTTAATCACTGCCATTATCAAGCCCTTCAAGCTCGATGATGTCCGGGAATCCCTCTCGGAAATCGGCGTGCAGGGCGTCACCGTTACCGAGGTCAAGGGCTTCGGGCGTCAAAAAGGTCATACCGAGCTTTATCGGGGGGCTGAATACGTCGTCGATTTTCTGCCGAAGATGAAAGTCGAGGTTGTGGTCGAGGACGAGCTTGTCGATCGCGCCACGGATGCCATTACCAAGGCTGCCAACACCGGCAAGATTGGCGATGGGAAGATTTTTGTCTCGAGCGTCGAGCAAGCCATTCGGATTCGCACTGGCGAGACCGATAAGGAAGCGCTCTAGGAATCGGTTCGTAAGAATCATATTGGGAGTCTTGAACAATGGAAGAACTGAACGAACTGGCAGGACTGGCGTACGCGCTGGATACCTTCTACTTTCTGATCTCCGGCGCGCTCGTCATGTGGATGGCCGCTGGATTCACGATGCTCGAGTCGGGTCTTGTACGGGCCAAAAATACGACCGAGATTTTGACCAAAAACGTCTCGCTGTATGCGATTGCATGCATCATGTACATGGTGATGGGCTACAACATCATGTACGGCGGTGGCATGAGCTCGGTAGTTCCGTCCTTCAGCCTCATTCTGGGCGCGGCGGATAACTCCGCTGCCGATATCCTGGCTGGCAGCGACGCTTACTACTCGAATGTCTCGGACTTCTTCTTCCAGGTGGTGTTCGTAGCAACAGCTATGTCCATCATCTCGGGTGCAGTAGCCGAGCGTATGAAGCTCTGGAGCTTTTTGCTGTTCACCGTCATCCTCACGGGTGTCATCTATCCGGTGCAGGGTTTCTGGAGCTGGGGCGGTGGTTTCCTCTCCGAGCTGGGTTACTCCGATTACGCCGGCTCAGGTATTGTCCACATGTTCGGTGCTGCTGCTGCGCTGGCCGCGGTGATCGTGCTTGGTCCGCGTAAGGGTAAATATGGCCCGAACGGTGAAGTGAAGCCGATCCCGGGTTCGAACATGCCGCTCGCCACGCTGGGTGTCTTCATCCTCTGGCTCGGTTGGTTCGGCTTTAACGGTGGCTCGGAGCTCAAGGTCTCTGACGTTGATTCCGCCAACGCCGTTGCCCTGGTCTTTGCCAACACCAACCTGGCCGCTGCGGGTGGCGTGGTTGCTGCGCTGATCACTGCTCGTCTGATGTTCGGTAAAGCCGATCTGACGATGGCACTCAACGGTGGTATCGCCGGCTTGGTCGCCATTACGGCCGGTCCGAACGTGCCCAGCCTGCTGATTGCAACGCTGATTGGTGCCGTTGGTGGCGTGTTGGTGGTCTTCTCGATCGTCGGCCTGGACAAGCTGAAGCTGGACGATCCGGTTGGCGCCATCTCGGCCCACGGTACTGCCGGCATCTGGGGTGTCCTTGCCGTGCCGCTGTGGTCTGACGGTGCGAGCTTTGGCCCGCAGCTGATCGGTATCGCTGCCATCTTCATCTGGACCTTCGTCGTGAGCTTTGTGCTCTGGACGATCCTCAAGGCGGTCATGGGTATCCGTGTCACCGAGGAAGAGGAGATGAACGGTCTGGATATTACCGAGTGTGGTATCGAAGCCTATCCGGAGTTCACCAAGAACTAAGTTTCTCGGTCGAACAACCGGTAACCAAGCGGGCGCCTTTTGGCGCCCGTTTTTTTTTGCTGCGCTACACTCATTTCTGTGGATCTTTGAAAACAATTTTAGGAGCTGGAATATGCGGGTTGGATTGATCGGTTTGGGCGTCATGGGCCGTGGCATGGCTGCTAATTTGGCTCAGGCGGGTTTGCTGAAAGCGGTATGGAACCGCACTCGTGCTCGGGCCGAAGCATTTGCCGATGAATACCACACCGTGATTGCCGACGATCCAGCTGACCTCGCGCAACAGGTCGACCTGGTTCTCAGCTGTGTGAGCGCCGATGACGATTTACGCGCTGTGATTGATGCCATGCGGCCCGGGTTGAGCGCCGGCAAAACGGTGGTCGATACCTCCACCGTTGGGGCTAATACTGTCGAGGCCATTGCCGAGCTGCTGGCGCAGTCGGGAGTCGATTTTCTCGACGCGCCCGTCACTGGGGGCGCGGAAGGCGCTGAAGCCGGCACTTTGCAGGTGATGGTGGGGGGTGACCCCGCCGCTTTGTCACGCGCTCAGCCGGCCTTGCAAGCCATTGCCGCCGAAGTCAGTCATTTTGGTCCGGTGGGTTCAGGGCAACGGGCCAAAGCTGTCAATCAGGTGCTTGCCGCCGGAATGGTGCAGGCGATTACCGAGGCGCTTGCCTTTGCTGATGCCAGCGGTTTGGATACGCAGAAGCTCCTGCCAGTGCTGACAGGCGGTGCCGTTGGTAGTCGGTTGCTTGAACGACGGGGGGAGCGCATGTTGGCCAATGATTTTGCGCCCGGGTTTCGGTTAAGTCTCCATCACAAAGATCTGCAGCTCTGCCGACAGCTGCTAGCGGGGCTCAATGTGAACTTGCCCATTGTCGAGATGACCGTAAAGCACTACGAGCGACTGCTGGAGCGCGGGATGGGTGATGAGGATATGTCTGTGCTCTATCGCTTGAAGCGAGAGCTGTTCGAGACCGGCAACCGTCGCAGTCTGTAGGGCTAGCCGCCCGCGCGTAGCAAAATTGCTTCGATATTCTGCGATGCCATGCGTGCACGGACTTCATTGACTTGGCCCAGTGCGGCATAGGGGCCGATGCGCACACGGTGCCAGGTTTCGCCACCAGGAAGCTCAACACGCTGGATATTGGCCTCAATACCCAGCAACCCCAACCGTGCGCGCAGCGATTCCGCATCTTCTGTGCGGCGGAACGAGCCGGCTTGCAGCAAATAACGCACGCCAGAGGCTGGCTCGGCGGCGCGCTCGTCCGTCTCTGTTGCGGCGGTGGGCGGCGTCTGTTCAGTGGCCGAGGCGGCCTCGGTGGCGTCGATTTGTTCGGCCGATGGCAGGGCACGGTTTTCTTCTAACGCACCCTCTTCGCGCGTTGCCACCTGCACTTCTTGCTCGCTCAGCAGCTGATAGAACTCAAAACGCGGAGCATCGCTGTCGCCAGTTGGCGATACCTCGGCGGTATCCATTGCTGGCCCGGTGAGCTCGGGCTCCGGTCGCGTATGCTCTAAATGCACGATTAAGGCCACCACAAGCCCCATGGCAAAGCCGGTAATAAGCCAGGCCACGGGGTTGCGATTGGCTGCTGCGTCATTGTTTTTTGGACTGGCCTGTGTCGCGCCGCGCGCTGCTTTTTTGGTTTTTTTCTCAGTGCTTGCCATGACTACATGCTCTGCGGTGCTGCCACACCAAGAATGCTTAGGCCGTTGCGTATGACCTGCCGCGTGGCAGTGATAAGCGCCAGCCGGGCATCTCGTAGTCCTTCGTCATCGACCAGAAATGTATGCGCGTTGTAGTAGGTGTGGAAGCCGGCGGCCAGCTCACGAAGATATTGCGCTATTTGATGAGGCTCATGCTGCGTGGCGGCGCTCTCGATCATCTCCGGGTAGCGATTAAGTAGCTGCAGGAGTGTCTGTTCATGCGCCTCGGTAAGTTGACTGACATGCGCCAGACCTCGCGAAAGATCGTGTTCGAGTTCGCGCTCTGGCATTTGCGCCAGCACGCTACAAACCCGGGCATGGGCGTACTGGATGTAGTACACCGGATTTTCGTTCGATCGGGATTTGGCAAGTTCTAGGTCAAAATCCAGATGCTGTTCAGGCCGTCGCATGACGTAGAAAAAACGCGCGGCATCGTTGCCGACTTCCTCACGCAGCTCACGCAACGTGACAAATTCCCCAGAGCGGGTGGACATCGCCAGTCGCTCGTGGCCGCGATAGAGAATGGCAAACTGCACTAGGCGAAATTCTAGGCGATCGGTGTCATGTCCAAAGGCCTCTAGGCTGGCCCTTACTCGCGCCATATAGCCGTGATGATCGGCGCCAAAGACATCGATGGCGCGCGAGAATCCACGCTCGAATTTATCCAGATGATAGGCGATATCCGAGGCAAAATAGGTGATCTGGCCATCGGCGCGGCGGACGACGCGATCTTTGTCATCACCGTAGTCACTGGAGCGAAACCATTTGGCCCCGTTCTGTTCGTAGATGGCGCCGGCTGCCTCTAGACGCTCTAGGGCGCGATCGACCGCGCCGGATGTCACCAGACTGCGTTCACTAAACCAGCGGTCGTAGTGGACGCCAAAAGCCGCAAGATCTTCTTCAATATCGTGCGTGATCGCTGCAACCGCTGCTTGCAGGATTTCCTGATAATGCGCCTCGCCCAACAGTTCACGAGCGCGGGCAATCAGCGCATCAATATAGGCTTCCTTGTCGCCCCCCGCGTTGGCGTCGGCGGGCAAGTCTTCGGTGAGTGCAGTGCCGCTGATGCGATAGCGCTCGCCTGCCTCGGCCTCGAGATCACGCGCAATACTATGAATATAATCTCCGCGATAGCCATTGGCCGGGAAATCGATGCGCTCACCGCGATGTTCAAGATAGCGGACGAGCACACTGACGGTGAGGATATGCATTTGACGGCCGGCGTCATTGACATAGTACTCGCGGTGAACATCGTAGCCGGCCGCTTCCAGCAGGTTGCCTAATGCCGCACCAAAAGCGGCGCCACGGCCATGACCAACGTGCAAGGGTCCGGTTGGGTTAGCAGAGACGAACTCAATCATCACCCGTTCGCCTTGACCGATTTGGCAACGGCCGAACTCGCTCCCCTGGCGATGAATACGCTCGATAACCGCATTCGCCGCATCCTGGGTGACAAAGAAATTAATGAAGCCCGGTCCAGCAACCTCTACCCGATCGACATGTGGATGCGTGGGCATGTGCTCGATCAGTGCTTGGGCGATTTCACGGGGTGGCCGACTGAGTGGCTTGGCCAGGCGCATCGCCAGATTGCTGGCGTAATCGCCATGGGCGCCGTCACGAGCGCGCTCGACGTGCACGGGTGGCATTTCGGTCAGCGTGGTTGAGTCGGCATTGAGTAGTGCCTGTAACGACTGATCCAGCAGCTCGATAAGTTGTTCTTTCATGTATGGCGGGTGCTGTCCGGGTAGCGAATGAGCGCCCATTATCCGGTCTCACCGGTTGGGTTCAAGCTCGATTGCGGTGATAGGCGCTAAAGGGTTTCGCTAGGGTCGACGTCAAGTGACCAGCGGACTTGTCTGGCTTCTCGCAGTTTTTGCAGTTGAGGGACCCATTCTTCGAGCAGATTCTGCAGGATGCTGCGTTCATCGGCTTGAAGCATCAGCTGTGCCCGAAAGCGGCCGGCCCGTTTCTCCATTGGCGCAGGGTAGGGCCCTAGGCATTCAACGCCTGGACGTAGAGGCGAAATTTTCGCCGCCACGTGAAGGAAGCTCATCGGTGCCTCGCGCCCGGTGGCTTCAGCGCGTAGCAATGCCATGGCCCGACTCGGTGGTAGGCCTGCCGCTTCACGCTCGATTAAGGCGGTTTTGGCGAATGCAGGATAGCCGCCATGAATTAGCGTTTGTAGCAGTGGATGTTCAGGATGATGGGTTTGGATGACCACCTCACCTGGACGCTCGGCGCGCCCCGCTCTGCCGGCAACCTGCACTATGAGCTGGGCCAAGCGCTCGGCGGCACGAAAATCGGCACCGAATAGCCCCTGGTCGGCATCAATAATGGCAACTAGCGTCACCGCCGGCAGATGATGGCCTTTGGCGAGCATCTGTGTGCCAAGCAGTAGCTGTGCCTCACCCCGAATTGCCGCGGTCATCTGCTGCTCGAACCCACCGCGTTGACGCGTGGTGTCACGGTCAATCCGCACTAGGGGTGTTTGCGGAAATGCTGCTTGTAAGGCGGCTTCGATACGCTCCGTACCAAGTCCAAGGGGTCTCAGGTCAACACTGCCACAATGTGGGCAGTTCTCTGGAATGCGCTGCTCGCGGTCACAGTGATGGCAATGCAGACGGTTGCGGCTGCGATGATAGGTGTAGCGGGCATCACAGCGGTCACATTCGGCAAGCCAGCCGCATTCATGACAGATGATGACCGGGGCAAAGCCGCGGCGGTTGAGAAAAAGCAGCACTTGACCTTCTGCAGCCAAATGCTCGCCAACCCGGTCGATGAGCGGTTTTGATAGGCCTTCCTGTGTGGGCTGTCCGCGCATATCGAGCAGGTGCATGGCAGGTGGCCGGGCATTACCAGCGCGTTCATTTAATTGGCAGTGGATGTAGCGCCCTTGCTCAGCATTGGCCAGTGTCTCCAAGGCGGGAGTTGCCGAACCCAGCACCACGGGGATATCGGCTCGATGGCCACGCAAGACCGCAAGATCTCGTGCTGAATACCGAAAGCCCTCTTGCTGCTTTAACGAGCTATCGTGTTCTTCATCAACAATAATCAGACCAGGTTGGGCTAGAGGGACAAAAATTGCCGAGCGTGTGCCAATGACCACATCGGCCCGCCCATTAGCTGCCGCCAACCACGCATTAAGGCGCTCCCCATCGGCAAGGCCCGAGTGCAAGACCACAATGCGTGCATTGAGGCGGCGTCGGAAGCGGTTCAGAAGCTGTGGCGTTAAGCCGATCTCTGGGACGACCACTAAGCTTTGTAAGCCCTCAGTAATCGCGCGTGCGATTGCGTCAAGATAAACCTCGGTTTTCCCGCTGCCCGTTACGCCCTCGATGAGAATGGCTTGATGACCGGCGCCGGGCTGGATGAGGCTGGCCGCCTTGGCTTGGGCGTGGTTTAGCGTTGGTGACGATTCACTGGCCTTAGCTTGAATGAGGCCGTAATCACTGTGTTTGACGGCCTCTGCTAGCCCGCGCTCCACCAATCGTTGCAACGCACCTCGCGCATCACCCCCGAGCCCTGCCATGTCGCTTGCACCCAGCACAGAATTCTCCTGCAACGCCTGCAACAACATGGCTTGGCGCGGGGCCCTTTTTAGCAATGCGCTTATTGCCTGCGCTCGGCCGGCTTCCGTTAAACGCCAATAGGTCTGTTCGCCGGGTGTGGCCGGTTGCCCCTGCCGCAGCTTAGCGGGCAGGGCGGTGGCGTAGGCCTCACCAATTGGATGGTGGTAGTAGCGCGCAGCCCAATTAATTAGCGCCATTAACGCCGGGGGTAGCAGTGCGTCATCGTCGATAATGTCAGTGATTCGACGGAGTCGGCCTTCATCGATGGGGCTGTCGTGGTGTTCGCTGATCACCACACCAATCATGGATCGACGACCCAGTGGCACCCGCACCCGCGCACCCACAACCGTCTCTCGCCCATCCGAGCATGGCAGGTAATCCAGCGGCGCCAGAAATGGACCGGGGACGGCAACGGCGAAGGTTTTGGTCATGGCCGGATTGTTGGTTGCCAAGGCCGATTGCGCAAGTCCGGCCGATGCCAGCTGTTAAACTGGATGCAATGGACAGAACGCAGAATGTGATGGATGAGGTCTGGCAGTTGACGCTTCGCTGCTATGAGGCAGACGGCGTTAAACAGGCTTGTCTCGATTTGCAGGATCGTCATGGCATTGGCGTGAGCGCGCTGTTTGCTTTGTTATCGCTCACGGTTTTGGGCCATCGCCTAAAAGAACCTTCTGCGTTGGCGACCGTCCTGAAGCGCGCTACGCATTGGCAGACTTCGGTCATTGAGCCTATGCGGCTAGCGCGCCGCAATATGCGATTGGCTGAAGGCACCAATCAGGAACAAGCGCGAGTCGATGATTTACGACAACGGCTGTTGCGGCAAGAAATTGAGGCGGAGGCCGTGCAGCAAGAATTGCTTATTCATGATTTCCTGCCAAAAGCCATCACAGTCGCCGCTACCGAAGCAGCCGATTTGAGAGAAGCGGCTGCGGCCTATCTAGATGCTTTTATTCCCGAACCAGACACAGCCGATCAGACGGCGATCGATACAATCGTCGCCGCCTTTGCCGATCAGCGTAGCTGAATGCCGCCGCCTGGCGCGCCACCGCCTGGCATGCCGCCCCCGCCACCTGGCATTCCACCCATTTGATCGGGTGTCATGATGCGAGAGGCTTGTTCACGTTGCATTTCCTTGAGCTGCTCCATAGTCTGCTCAAGCGCAGCCTGGGCCGCAGCCGGGAACGCCGCGAGGGCTTCTTCAAGACTATCGGCATCCAGCTCAAAGTTAAGCGGCAGGGCGCCAACCGGGGTCATCACTTGGGTGCTGCCAAGGTAGAGGACCGGACGTGAATGGTCCGGATCCCCATTGGCGCTCACGGGCGTTAAGCGTTGGATGGTTCCCACCCGACGGTCTGTGAAGCTCTCTTCGTGATACAGGCCCTCGGTATCAACCCGAAGCTGATCCAGTGTGTCCTGTGCTTGCGAATCGCTCATCGCTGCATCCTTTCTGCGTTAGAGGCCTTTGACGGCCTGGACCATGCTGCCAGCCACTTTCTGGCCGTCACCGAAGACCATGCGTGTGTTCTCGCCAAAGAACAGCGCATTTTCGACCCCAGAGAAGCCCGCGCCGCGTCCACGCTTGATGACCAGCACATTCTCGGCGGCATCAACATTGAGAATGGGCATGCCGTAGATTGGGCTAGAGGGATCGTCACGCGCTGCTGGGTTTACCACATCGTTGGCGCCAATCACCACAGCGATATCCGTGGTGGCGAACTCTTCGTTGATGTCTTCCATGTCGTAAATCATGTCGTAGGGAACGCCCGCTTCGGCCAGCAGCACATTCATATGCCCAGGCATGCGACCTGCCACCGGGTGGATGGCAAATTTCACATCCACGCCACGATCCTGCAGTAGCTCAACCAGTTCCCAGATTTTGTGCTGAGCCTGAGCAACCGCCATGCCATAGCCGGGCACGATCACCACGCGCTCGGCATAGGCCATCATGATGCCGGCATCCTCGGCGGAGATATCCTGCATCTCGCCTTCTGGGCCTTCGCTGGCCGCGCCTTCAGTGGCGCCCCAGCCGGCAAACAGAACATTGGTAATCGGCCGGTTCATTGCTTTCGCCATCAACTGGGTTAGCAGCGTACCGGCGGCACCAACCACTGTGCCGGCAATAATCATGGCCGGGTTACCAATGGCATAGCCCTCAAACGCCACCGCAAGACCGGTCAGCGCGTTGAAAAGCGAGATGATAACGGGCATGTCGGCGCCACCGATCGGTACCGCGACAAAGACGCCAAAAAGCAGCCCAAGGGCAAAGAAAATGACCACCACCGCCAAGCTGTCGGTGAAGAACGTCATAATGCCGAAGAGGACCGCCAAGGCAAAAATGGCGATGTTAACCATCTGCTGCGCTGGGACGAGGCTGTTGCGTTTCATCCGTCCATCCAGCTTGGCCCAAGCGACCAAAGAGCCGGAGAAGGCAACTGTGCCAATGAGTGCGCCGAGGATGGCCAGAATGGCCACATCAGCCCCCAAGCCGCCAGCAATGCTGGCGCTGGCAACGCCTTCGGCGCGTAGGGCCGCCTCGGCGGCCGCCATACTGATGTTGGCATCGGCAGCCAATGCCTGAGCCTGTGCCTGGAAGTCGGCTGGCGCGGTGCGTAGCGCCCGGAGCATCTCGACCGCGGCGATCGCCGCCGCCGCACCACCACCCATGCCGTTATACAGCGCAACCATCTGGGGCATTTCGGTCATCGCTACGCGTCGGCCAGACCACCAAGCCAGTGCACCGGCAACGACAATTGCGATGATAATGAGCAGATAGTTAGTAAAACCATGCACGGCCGGATGAACGAACGTCACCAAGGTGGCAAGGACCATGCCGACACCGGCCCAAATGATGCCTTTGCGCGCCGTCTTGGGCGAGCTCATGGCTTTTAGGCCGAGAATGAATAAAACGGCCGCAAGCAGATAGGTTAGCTGAACAATAAAGTTCATGACTTGGCCCCCTTCTTCTGCTCATCTTTGCTCTTGAACATCTCGAGCATGCGCTCGGTGACCACATAGCCGCCCACTGCATTGCCGGCTGCGAGCACCACGGCAATGAAGCCCACGACCTGCTCCGCCACACTCTCGGCATGGCCGAGCACCACCATGGCGCCGACGACCACGATGCCATGGACGAAATTGGAGCCGGACATTAGCGGCGTATGCAGGATAACCGGCACTCGGCTAATGACCTCAAAACCGGCGAATGCCGCCAGCATAAAGATATAGATTGCGACAAAACCTTCGATTGCCATTATTTGCCTCCTTCCATGCGCTCTCGAGTGGGCGCATGCCGGATTTCGCCATCATGCGTCAGGCAGCTATCGGCGACGACCTGGTCTTCCCAGTCGAGCTGGATTTCGCCGTCTTTAATCAACAGTGCCAATAGGTTGTGCAGGTTGCGTGCATACATCTCACTGGCATGCGTGGCCGCCATGCTGGGAATATTTTTTGGGCCGGCGATCGTGACGCCTTTGTGCTGCACTTCTTTGCCGGCTTCCGTGAGTTCGCAGTTGCCGCCAGTTTCAGCGGCCATATCGACAATCACGGCACCCGCTTTCATACGCTCAACGGTCGCCTTGTCGATAATTTTTGGTGCAGCCCGGCCGGGGATGGCGGCCGTTGTGACCACCGCATCGGCTTCGGCAATGTGCTTGGCGAGCACTTCGGCCTGCTGCGCCTTCTCTTCCTCGGTCAGTTCGCGGGCATAGCCGCCTTCGCCGTCAGCGCTAACGCCCGTGTCAATGAACTTGCCGCCCAATGATTCGACCTGCTCTTTGGTCGCGGAGCGCACGTCGTATGCCTCGACAATAGCCCCCAGACGCTTGGCGGTGGCAATGGCTTGCAGCCCGGCCACGCCGGCGCCAACCACAACAACACGCGCCGGGCGAACTGTGCCGGCAGCGGTGGTCAGCATCGGAAATAGCTTGGGGCTGAGGCTAGCGGCGAGCAGTGCACACTTATAACCAGCAATATTGGCCTGCGAGGACAGGGCATCGATGGACTGCGCACGCGTAATGCGCGGCACCAGCTCGAGCGCAAAGCTTGTCACCTTGCGCTTTTGCAAGTTCTGAATGCGCTTATCGCCTTCATAGGGCGTCAGAAAACTCATCAGCAGGCTAGATTCTGGTAGCTTGCCAGCCTCTTCAACGCTCGGGGGCTGCACGCGCAAAACAATATCTGCACCTTTATACAGCTCCTCGGTTGAATCGGCCCACGTGACACCTTCGTAGAGATCATCCGTGAATCCGGCCGCCTCGCCAGCGCCGTGTTGCATGCGTACAGCAACACCCAGTTTGTCCATCAGCTTGAGTACGCTGGGGACGATCGCGACGCGGCGCTCTCCGTTGGCCGTTTCCTTGGGTACGGCGATGGTGATACTCATCAGGTTGCCTCCTGTCCTCGAGCCGTCGTTGATTTACGGCGGATCGGCGATTCTACAGCATATCGAATAGGAATCACCCCAAGTATGGTTGGGGTATGGGATGTTCCGTCATCAAGTGGTCATGACTTGCATAATAGACTGATTTCGTTAGATGATCAGATTAATTAGCGCAATGCGCGACGCTAAAGTAAGTTGAGAGGGCAAAAGCGTGATAACGCTGCAGCACCCCATCTTGCGGACTGACGTCTCGGGTATGCCGCTGGAGTGGATTACCTACCAAGACGCGGTCCGGCTCTACCACCTTGACCAGGTAGCTTATACCTGCGGTCAGAGCCTCTATCGCATTCACGGCGGTTACAACGCCCGCAGTGGTCAACGTAGCGTGGTGGAGGTCAATTCCATCATCGCCACGGCCGGCGCCATGCAGGCCAGTCTGAAAGGCAACCCCGGCTACATCCCTCCGCTGAATAACCAAACGCTGTTCAAGCGGGATGATCACCTGTGTCTGTATTGTGGTGAGTCACGGCGCTCCAGCGAGCTTTCGCGGGATCACGTCAAGCCGATTAGTCGTGGTGGGGATGATGTTTGGACTAATGTGGTGACCGCTTGCAAGCGTTGCAACAACCTTAAGGGCAATCGCACGCCAGAGCAGGCTGGGATGCAGCTTCTGGCGGTGCCATTTGCGCCAACGCATGCGGAATATGTTTACCTACAGGGACGCCGAATTCTGGCCGATCAGATGGAATTTCTTCGCGCCCACTTCCCGCGGCGAAGCCCCTTGCGGTTGCGTTTGGAACAACAGGCAAAGAATGCGGATCAGCTCGATAGCTGATTACGATTCCGGCGTCTCACCAGCGTCCATTTCCTCGAAGAAATCGCTGTATGGATCGTCATCCAACGGTGGGTTGCCGTCGAAGACTGCATTCTGGCGATACTGGCGGTAGGCCGACCGGGTAAACACGTACGGGTCAATCGCTGCATCATCGCGAAAGCGGGCGGCGTCATCCATTTGTGCCCGTGCATTCACCACATTCACCGCGGTGAGGGTGCCGAAAGTTAGCGTGTCGAGCGCTACATATGTCAACACATTGGTGTAATACGCCACCGGATACTGTGTGACATCGCGGGCACCCGAGGGACCGAACAGCGGGACGACTAGATAAGGGCCGTCCTCCGCCCCCCAGACTCCGAGGGTTTGGCCAAAGTCCTCGGCGCGACCCTCAATACCCAACCAAGCCGCCGCCGGATCAAAAAACCCTAATAGGCCAACGGTACTGTTGAGCACAAAGCGCACAGTCTCACGGCCAGCATCAACAGGCTTTCCCTGCAGGATGTTATTAAGGATGTAACCGGGGGATTCGAGGTTGTCGAAAAAGTTATCCACGCTGTTTCGCACATCCGGCGTGGTGATCGCGGTCCAGCCACGGCTTGCGGGTTCGAGTGCGTAGGTATCGAGCCCGTCATTAAAGGCATAGACACCGCGGTTAAAACCCTCGATCGGGTCGTCAGCGCTGGCCGAGCCGCCATTGCTGGCGCAGCCTGCCAGCAGGGTGGCAGCCATCAAAGCAAGCAGCAGACGGGTTAGCGGCATTCGATTCGCCTCATTTTAACGTGGCTACTGGGAGCATCAGTCGGATGCTGCCTCGAAGGAATCATAATACAGACGATCTCCCGGTAGGCCTGCTGCGACGAATGCCTCACGCGCGGCATTAATCATCGGTGGTGGCCCGCTCATATAGACATCGTGACCGCTGAGGTCGGGATAGTCCGCAACGACCTGCTCATGCACAAATCCGGTTGCCCCCTGCCAGTGATCATCGGCGGCCGGTTCGGATAGAACCGGTGTGTAGCTAATTCCCTCATGATCTTCTGCCCACTGTCGTGGGAGCGAATCGAGATAAAGGTCAGCCTGAGCGCGAACCCCCCAGTAAATGTGCATGGGTCGGTCAACGCCCAGATGCAGGGCGTGCTCAATGATGCCCTTAATCGGACCAAATCCCGTGCCGCCGCCCATTAGAATCATCGGCCGATCGCTTTCTTCACGCAGATAAAAGTTGCCCAGTGGGCCCTCAAAGCGCAGGAGCGCTCCCTCTTTCATTTCACCGAAAACGTATCCAGAAAATGCGCCGCCAGGGAGGTGCCGAATGTGCAGCTCGAGCAGTTCGTCATCATGCGGCGCGTTGGCCAGCGAGAAGCTGCGACGCTGACCCCCGCGGAGCAAAAAGTCGATGTATTGGCCCGCTAGAAAGGGCAGGCGTTTGTCACGCGGCAGCTTGAGAAAGACCCGCCGAACATCCGGTGCGCATTCTTCGATACGCTCGACCCGGGCCGGCAGGCGTTGCGGCTGAATATCACCGGCCTCACGGACTTCGTTGACGCGAATGACCAAGTCACTATCGGCACGGGCCTGACAGAATAGCGCCTTTCCGCTTTTCTCTTGGTCTGCATCGATGGCCGGCGGTAGGCCATCTGGGTAGTGAAATTGTCCTTCGACGACCTCACCCATGCAGCTGCCGCAGGTCCCGCTGCGACAACTGTAGGGCAGCATGAGTCCTGCGCGCATAGCCGCATCGATAATGGATTCATCGCCTTCAACATCAAACTGATGGTCGGTGTCGGCGATTTGCACCTGATAGCTCATTTTGCGTCTCCATCGATGCCCAATTCATCCCAAATGGCATCGATTCGTTGTTTGACTGCATCGTCCATCACAATAGCCCGGCCCCATTCGCGATCGGTCTCTCCCGGCCATTTGCTCGTGGCATCAAATCCGATTTTCGAGCCAAGACCTGAGACGGGCGAGGCGAAGTCGAGGTAATCAATGGGCGTGTTCTCAACCATGACGGTGTCGCGGGCCGGATCCATACGTGTGGTCATGGCCCAAATGACATCTTCCCAACTGCGTGCGTTCACATCATCGTCGGCAACGATAATGAATTTGGTGTATATAAACTGCCGCAAAAACGACCACACACCCATCATCACGCGTTTGGCATGACCAGGATACTGCTTGCGCATGGTGACCACGGCCATGCGATAGCTGCAGCCCTCTGGTGGCAGATAGAAGTCCACGATCTCCGGGAACTGACGCTGCAGGATGGGAACGAAGACCTCGTTTAGCGCGACACCCAATACCGCGGGTTCATCCGGCGGCCGTCCCGTATAGGTGCTGTGATAGATCGGATCGTCCCGGTGGGTGATTCGGTCGATGGTAAAGACCGGGAAGTCATCGACTTCGTTGTAATACCCAGTGTGATCGCCAAACGGTCCTTCGGGTGCCATATCATCCGGATGAATATGGCCTTCGAGGACAATCTCCGCCGAGGCTGGGACCTGCAGATCAGAGCCGATACAGTTCACGAGCTCGGTGCGGCTGCCGCGTAATAATCCGGCAAAGGCGTACTCCGAGAGGCTATCGGGCACCGGCGTGACGGCACCGAGTAGGGTGGCCGGATCCGCACCAAGCGTCACAGCAATCGGGAATGGTTCCCCGGGATGAGCCTGCTGCCAGTCGCGGAAGTCGAGCGCGCCGCCACGGTGCGACAGCCAGCGCATGATCACACGGTTGCGGCCAATCACTTGCTGACGATAAATGCCAAGGTTCTGCCGTTTCTGCCCGGGGCCTCGTGTGATGACGAGCGCCCAGGTAATCAGCGGGCCGGCATCGCCGGGCCAGCAGGTTTGTATGGGCAGTTTGCCGAGGTCAACATCATCGCCTTCGATGACGTTTTTCTGGCAGGGGGCGCTGCGTTTTACCTTGGGCGCCATGTCGAGGACTTTGCGAAAAATGGGCAGATTCTGCCAGGCCTCGCGCATGCCCTTGGGTGGCTCTGGCGATTTCAGAAATGCCAGTAGCTCGCCGATCTCGCGCAGTGCCTCAACACTCTCGGCACCCATGCCAAGCGCTACCCGCTCGGGTGTGCCAAAGAGATTACCCAGCACGGGCACGTCATGACCTTTTGGGTTTTCAAAAAGAATGGCAGGGCCGCGCCGGCGCAGGGTGCGGTCGCAGACCTCGGTCATCTCTAGATTGGGATCGATTTCCGTGCTGACGCGCTTGAGCTCTCCGCGCGCCTCAAGCTGCTCGATAAAGTCACGCAGATCTTTGTATTGCATGAGGGTCCGTTTCCTTAGCCGCCGAGCTCAGCGACGACGGGTGTGTGATCGGAGGGTCGCTCCCAGGTGCGTGGTTCACGATCAATCCAGCTGCCGGCCAGAGAAGCCGTGGCTGCTGGGCTGGTGAGAATCAGGTCAATACGCAATCCACGGTTGCGCTTGAAATTGTTCATTCGATAGTCCCACCAGGAGAAACTCGCTTCGGGCTGTTCGAACTCCCGAAAGCTATCGACAAAGCCAAGCTCGAGAATATCCTCTAGCGCCTCGCGCTCGGGTGTGGAGCAGAGAATTTGCTCATGCCACTCTTCCGGGTCATGTACATCGGCATCGGTGGGTGCGATATTAAAATCCCCCACGACGATCACCTTCTGATGCGCTTTCAGCTCGTCGGCCAGCCAATCCCGCAGGTGCGATAGCCAGGCCAACTTGTACTCATACTTGTCGGTGCCAACCGCCTTGCCGTTGGGAACGTAGAGGTTAATAAACCGCAGGTCACCGATCGTGCCAGCTAGGACACGGCGCTGCGGGTCTTCGAACCCGGGGATATCCAACATGACATCGCTAATGGGTGAGCGCGCTAACACTGCCACCCCGTTATAGGTTTTCTGCCCGCTAAAGGCCACCTCATAGCCGGCCTCTTGAATGGCAGCTATTGGAAATTTTTCATCCGTCAGCTTGGTTTCCTGGAGGCCGAGAATGTCGGGGCCGGTGGTATTCAGCCAGTCGAGCACCTGGGGCAGGCGCACATTGAGCGAGTTTACGTTCCAGGAGGCGAGCTTCACGTGTGGTCTCCGTTAATGGTCGGGTTGGCATCAGTCGATTGTATCGTGCCCGCTGCCGTACTGCAGTGAGCCGACCACCCTCAGGCGGCCAGTCCGCTTGCTTTGAGCAGTGGCTCGATGCTTGGTTCGCGGCCACGGAAATCCCGGAAGAGCTTGGCGGCGTCCTCTGACCCACCTTTCTCAAGAATATGTTCCAGAAATGCCCGGCCAGTAACGGGGTTGAATATTCCCTCTTCGCTGAAACGGGCAAAGGCATCGGCCGAAAGCACTTCCGCCCACTTGTAGCTGTAATACCCTGCGGCGTAGCCCCCCGCGAAGATATGCGCAAAGCTATTGGGGAAACGGTTAAAGGCCGGTGGCCGAACAACAGCCACCTGATCGCGCACCGCTTCGAGCAGGGCGAAGATCTGTTCCCCAGACTGACGGTTGTGCTCAACATGCAGCCGCAAATCAAAGAGTGAGAACTCAAGTTGCCTGACCATTTGCATGGCCGCATGAAAATGCCGGGCCGCTGTCATTCTTGAGAAAAGCTCATCCGGAATCGGCTGGCCGGTTTTATGATGACAAGCAAACAGATCCAGCGCCTCGCGCTCCCAACACCAGTTCTCGAGAAATTGGCTGGGTAGCTCGACTGCATCCCAGGCCACACCGTTAATGCCTGCCACGCTTGCCGCCTCGACCCGGGTGAGCATGTGATGCAGACCATGACCAAATTCATGGAATAGGGTGATCACTTCATCGTGGGTGATGAGTGCCGGTTTGCCGCCAACGGGCGGTGTGAAGTTGCAGGTGAGAAAGGCAACCGGTGTCTGCAGAGCGCCCTCATGCTGCAGCCGTCCGCGATAGGTGGCCATCCAGGCACCGCCGCGTTTATGCGATCGGGCGTAGAGATCGGTGTAAAACTGCCCGCGAAGCTCGCCATTGGCATCGTGGATCTCATAAAAGCCCACATCATCATGCCAGGTCTCCACGTCGTCACGCTGTGTGATCGTGATGCCGAAGAGTCGCTCAACCACTGCGAACATGCCCGCCATGACACGCTCTGCTTGGAAGTAAGGACGCAGGTCCTCGGGTGAGAGTTGAAACTGTTGTTGGCGCAGTTTCTCGCTGTAATAACCCACATCCCAGGCTTCTAGATGTGAGAGTCCATCGGTATCTTTTGCGAATGCCTCGAGCTCAGCATATTCGCGCTCGGCGACAGGCCGGGCACGCTCAGCAAGATCCTCGAGGAAGCGGATGACTTCCGCGGCCGAGTTGGCCATTTTGGGTGCTAGGGATAGCTCGGCGTAATTCGAAAATCCCAGCAGTTCTGCTTGTTCCTGCCGCAGATCGAGGATTTCCGCCATGATCGGGTGATTGTCCCAGCGCCCTGCATTGGGTCCGGTATCCGAGGCTCGGGTGGTGAAGGCTTCGTAGACCTCGCGGCGCAGTTGCCGGTTTTCGGCATAGGCAAGTACTGCCTGAACCACGGGCATATCAAGGCTAATCCGCCAGCCATCGATATCGGCCTGCTCGGCATTCTGGCGCATGACACCCAGCGCAGATTCAGGGATGCCGGCAAGTTCGTCCGGATCGGTGCTGTCTCGATGCCAGGCATCGGTGGCATCAAGTAAGTTTTCTTGGAATTTGGCCGCAAGCTCTGCGAGCCTTGCCGCGATGGCGGCATAACGCTGTTTATCGTCTGACTTCAAAGCCACACCGGCGAGTTCGAAATCGCGCAGGGCGTTGTCCACAGTCTGCCGTTGCGCCTGCTCTAGCTGATCATAGGCGTCGCTATCGGCTAGCGCGCGAAATGCTTGGTAGAGCTCTGTGTTTTGGCCCATCTCGGTGTGATATGCCGATAAAGCGGGTAGGCAGGCATTATAAGCTTCACGCAGCGCCTCGGTGTTCACCACCGCATTGAGGTGAGAGACCGGCGACCAAGCTTTCTCGAGTTTGTCTTCGAGGCGCTCCAGTGGGGCGACTAGGCTGTACCAGGTGGGCGGGCCGGGTTCCGCGACAATCTCGGCAATGGCTTGTCGATTTTCGGCCAGAACGGCCTCAACCGCCGGTTGGATATGGTCGGGCGTGATGGCCTGAAAACGGGGGAGTCCCTTGGTTTCTAACAGCGGATTGGTCATGGTGCCTCGAGTCTCTCTGGTGGGTATCGGGACAAAGGGTAGAGTTTCCTTGCAGGAAGTTCGAGCCCGTAATGCCTGTGTGAGTTCGCCTGATCTGCGAGAATACCCGGATTAACAGTTTATTCGGGAGCTAACGATGGCAGCGCAGTCGCAGACCTATGATCTGATCTGTATCGGTGGCGGCAGCGGTGGGATCGCCACCGCCCGCAGGGCCGCCGCCTATGGTGCCCGCTGTGCCGTGGTGGAAGCGGGCCGGCTGGGCGGCACCTGTGTGAATGTTGGCTGCGTGCCGAAAAAGGTGATGTGGCAGGCCGCGCATGCCGCCGAGGTGATGCAGCGTGCGGGTGATTATGGTTTTTCGGGCGTTGAGCCACGGCTTGATTGGTCGGTATTGGTCTCCGCGCGAGACGCCTATATCGAGCGACTCAATGGCATATACGACCGCAACCTCGAGAAGTCTGGGGTTGAGGTTATCTCTGGCCATGCCCGTTTTATCGATCCTCATACCATCGAGGTGGAAGGCTCAAAGTATCAGGCTGATCGATTTGTCATCGCCACCGGCGGCGTGCCAGGCCGCCCCGGTATTCCTGGCGGTGATCTGGGTATCGATTCGGATGGTTTTTTTGCGCTGAAAGACCGCCCGCAAAAGGTGGCGGTGGTCGGTGCCGGTTATATCGCTGTAGAGCTTGCCGGTGTGCTGAGCCAGCTTGGCAGCGCGGTTCAACTGGTGGTCCGTCGGGATCGTCCGCTGCGGGATTTTGATGCCTCGATTCAGTCTGCTTACGTGGAATCGATTGCCGCCCATGGGCCAGAACTGATTAGCGAATTTACGCCGGCGGGGCTTGAGGCCGACTGGGGTGGCTATACCCTACATGCTGAGGATGGTCGTTCCTTGGAAGGGCTCGATCAGGTGATCTGGGCGATTGGTCGTCTGCCAAATACCGATGAGCTTGGGCTCGACGCCGCGGGTGTCGAGATGAGTGAGCGCGGGACCATCCCAGTGGATGCCTGGCAGGCGACGAACCAGTCGCATATCTTTGCCTTGGGTGATGTGACCGACAACCCCTATCCCTTGACGCCGGTGGCTATTGCCGCTGGACGGCGTCTGGCGGATCGGCTGTGGGGTGGCCAGGAAGGGCGCCGGCTCGATTATCGTGATGTCCCTACAGTGGTTTTCACCCATCCACCGATTGGCACGGTGGGGCTGACCGAGGCCCAAGCCCGAGCGGAATATGGGGATGAGATCCGCGTTTATGAAACCCGCTTCACCCCCATGGATTTTGCGCTATCGCCGGCAGAGGCCAAGCAGCCAACCACGATGAAACTGGTTTGTCGAGGCGAGGATGAGCAAGTGGTCGGCATTCATCTATTTGGGGTTGCCAGTGATGAGATCCTCCAGGGGTTTGCCGTGGCGCTGAAGATGGGCGCAACCAAGCGTGATTTGGATGACACCGTGGCCATTCACCCGACCAGCGCAGAAGAGCTGGTTACGATGACATGAGGAGTTGGTCTTGATTGAACGTTATCAGGGTGTCGATCCAGTTATCCCCAAAAGCGCCTGGATACATGAGACGGCGGTAGTCATAGGCGATGTCACTTTGGGTGAGTCGGTTTCGGTTTGGCCAACGGCCGTGCTCCGGGGAGATGTTCATCGCATTGAGGTTGGAGACCGCAGCAATATCCAGGATGGTGTGATTGTGCACGTGGCGCACAAGGGGCCTTATCAGAGCGGTTACCCCGCGTTGATCGGTCAAGATGTCACTGTCGGCCACCGAGCGGTTATTCATGCCTGCACCGTGGGAGATCGGGTGCTGGTTGGAATGGGAGCCATTATTTTGGACGGTGCGGTGGTTGAAGATGAGGTGATTATCGGGGCCAACACGCTCGTCCCACCGGGTAAGTATATTGAAAGCGGTTATCTTTATCTGGGAAGCCCAGCAAAGGCGGTGCGCCCGATTACCGATACCGAGCGTGAGCAACTCACGTATTCAGCGGGCCATTATGTCCGCCTGATGGGACGGTATCAGTTTGCTTCTGGTTGACGTTGTCGCTCCAGAAGGCGATCTACGATTGCTGGCGTAGCCGCGCAGGTGATCAGGGTCACCAGTGTCATCGCGCCGTAGAGTTCGGGTGGCACAACAGCTTCACCGTAGCGCCCTGCTTGATCGACGATGACCATTGCAATCTCCGCCCTTGGCACCATGCTCATCGCCAGCGGCAGCGCCGGTGCGCTTGGCGCTATCCATATCGCAGGCAGCGCCGCGCCCACCACTTTGCCAATCACAGCTGCGATAAGCAGCAGCAACCCGACGATCAGGGCGCCGGAGAGTGCCGCAAAATCAAGTTTCAGACCAATGCCGATAAAGAAAAAGGGCACTAAAAAATCATAAAGCACGATATAGGTGCGATCTTCTTTAATGGTTTTGGGTGCTTTGCTAAAAACCAGTCCTGCTAGAAGAGCGCCTACCGCTAGCGAGAATCCCATAAATCCCGCTAAGGCTGCGATTAGGCTGCCAATTGCCACGACAATGAGCATGCGAGCAGGCGGTTTTTCACGCCTGGCCAGGAATCGGGCGATAGAGGGCTCAGCCCAGTGGGCAAAAAGCCAGCAGCCAGCAATGAAGGCGGCCAAACTTACAAGCAGACTCAATCCAGTCAGCGCGATGGCCTGCCAAGTTATGCTATCGCCTTGTAGCAGCAGCGGCAGCAGACTCAGGAGTAGCGCCATAAGGATGACACCGGAGATGTCATCTAATTCGGCGACATCAAGCGTGAGAGCGCCGCTCTCGCTCTTAAGTAATCCGTGTTTTTCCCAGGGGGGTATCGATACGCCGATGCTTGTTGCGGTCAGCGCAACACCGGCTACCAGAGCAGGGACTAAACTAAAGCCCGCCAAGCTGGCTGCTAAATAGCCGGATAAACCGGAGAGTATTACGCTGATGGCCCAGATCAGACTAGCGCTGGGTAGTTTTTTTAGGAGGCCTTTGGGGTCGCTGCCGAGCCCTACGCGAAACAGCAGTGCAACGAGGCCCAGCGCGGCAAGGAGGTCGAAGGCGGAGTAGGCTGCTTCATGGAGCAGCCCGAATGTCTGATCGAATAAACCAAAGCCAAGCCCGATTAGTAGGTATCCGATGAGTGCTGGTATGCGCAACCGCTCGCAAACATGACGGAAAGCGATGGCCAGCAGCACAGACATACCCACTAGGAAAACCATCAGGGTGTCTGGGCCAGCGCTTGCTTCCCCGAGTGGCATGGTTAGGGGCGCATGTCGTGGCGTAAGGCCTCGATAACCGGTTCCGTGGCGGGGCGGATGCGACGCCAGAGCTCGAATGAGGCGGCGGCTTGTTCCACCAGCATGCCAAGCCCATCGCGCAGACGATAGGCGCCATGATCTTTGGCCCAGCGCAGGAAGGGCGTGGGTTCTGCGCCATAGACCATGTCGAATGCGGTGGCGCCTTCGGCGACGATGCTCTCCGGTAGCGCCGGGGCTTCGTCATCTAGCCCACTGGAAGTGGCGTTAATCACCACCTCAAACCTTTCACCGTCCAGATCATTAAGGCCGCAGCCCTCGATCTGTCCGATGTCATCAAACGCCTTCGCCAATATTCGCGCCTTATCGGCAGTACGGTTGGCGACCACCAGGCTAGCCGGCTGCTCGGCCAGCAGTGGGGCCAGTACCCCCCGTGCAGCGCCGCCGGCGCCCACCAGAAGAATGCGTTTGCCAGCAAGTCCTACGCCTAGGTTATTGCGCAGGTCATTGATCAGTCCCTCACCGTCGGTGTTGTCACCGTAAAGGCCTTCGCCGCAGATGAAAGTATTCACCGCACCGGCGCGCTCGGCGCGCTCACTGCGCTGGTCGGCCAGTGACCAGGCTTCTTCTTTGAATGGCACGGTGATATTGGCCCCTTGACCGCCCTCGGTGCGGAACTGCGCGATTGCATCGGCGAAACCATCGAGTGGGGGCTCACGACGTTCATACTCGATCTGCTGAGCGGTTTCATCAGCGAATCGGCGATGAATGCGCGGGGAAAGAGAGTGTCCGACCGGATGACCGAAAACCGCGTATAAATCCATTCTTTCCTCCAATCAGGCTAGCGCTAGCGCTCAGCGAGCCAGCCTGCCACTTCTTTGGCAAAGTAAGTCAGTACTGCATCGGCACCCGCGCGCTTAAACCCAAGTAATGCCTCAGTGACGCAGGCGCGGCGGTCAAGCCAGCCATTGGCGAAGGCGGCGTTGAGCATGGCGTATTCGCCGCTGACCTGATACGCAAAGGTTGGCACCTGAAACTGATCACGTACCCGGCGGATCACATCCAGATAAGGCATGCCCGGTTTAATCATGATCATATCGGCGCCCTCGGCAAGGTCCATGCCCACTTCTCGCAAGGCCTCATACCCATTGCCGGGATCCATTTGATAGGTCCGTTTGTCGGCGTTACCGAGATTGCCAGCCGACCCCACTGCGTCGCGGAAAGGTCCGTAGAAGGCCGAAGCATATTTGGCCGCGTAGGCAAGAATGCGTGTCTCGGTGCAGTTATCGGCCTCAAGCGCCTGGCGGATAGCGCCGATCCGTCCATCCATCATGTCGGAGGGAGCGACGATATCTGCGCCGGCCTCGGCATGAGAGCGCGCCTGTCGGACCAGTGCCTCAATGGTGATGTCATTGGCGATATATCCGGTCTCATCGAGGATGCCGTCTTGCCCATGTGAGGTGAATGGGTCTAGTGCGACATCTGTGATGACACCCAGTTCGGGGACGCGCGATTTAATAGTTCTTACCGCCCGTTGTACAAGTCCCTGCGGATTCCAGGCCTCTGCGCCGTCATCGCTTTTTGCCTCGGCCGGAGTCACCGGGAAAATGGCAATGGCTGGAACACCGAGATTTGCCAAGGTTTCCGCTTCGGCCTCCAAACGGTCAATGGTCAGTCGCTCGACGCCAGGCATGGAGGGAACGGCCTCGCTGCGGTCTTTGCCCTCGATCACAAACACCGGTTGGATTAGGTCATCCACACTCAGGTGGTTTTCGCGCACCAGTCGGCGGGTGAAGTCGTCACGGCGCAGGCGACGCGGCCGAGTGGCCGGATAATGCAGCCCTGTGCTGAGGTCATTGGCCATGATGCCGTCTCCTGGATTAATCCTTGGGGGTTTCTGGTAGACGTTCTAGCGCCCAGTCCAGCACTTGATGCACCCGCGGAGCCGTTAGATGGTAAGCCGTCTTCCGATCCACCCAACGCCATTCGTGATGTTCCGGGGTGCCCAATTCTGGGGCAATACCAAGAACCACCGCTTTCTCATGCGTCTGGCCCAGATAATAGCGTGCGACTTTGCCGCGCGCGTAGGGGCCGGTTTCCACAAAGTCCTCACCCCAATGAAAATGGAGATCGGTGATCCCCGTCTCTTCTTGGACTTCGCGTTTTGCTGCCTCAAGCGGCGTCTCGCCAGCCTCTGTTCGACCTTTGGGAAAGTCCCAGTACTGGTAGGCCCGTAGCAGCAGGAAATGCCATTCACCCGCCTCGGCGCGAACTAACACGACCCCAGCGGAGAGAATGCGTGGCTTTTTAGTGGTCATGCCAGGCAGGGCTGAGGTCGTGGACTGCGTCGACCATCGCCGCGACGTGTTCAGGCGGAATTTGCGGATGTACCCCATGCCCCAGATTGAAGACATGCCCCGTACCATGGCCGTATTCCTGCAGCGTGCGTTGCACTTCTTTGCGAATCACCTCGGGCCCGGCATATAGCGTACTGGGGTCTAAATTGCCCTGCAGTGCGACTCGATCGCCCGCAATGCGGCGGGCTTCAGACAGTGACAGTGTCCAATCGATACCCAGTGCATCGGCGCCGCAGTTGGCAATTTGATCGAGCCAAAGTCCACCGCCTTTGGTAAAGAAGACCACCGGGATCCGGCGTCCTTCGCGCTCGCGGATCAGCCCTTCGATAATTTGCTCCGCGAACGATAGGGAAAAGCGTGGGTAGAGATGATGCGCTAAGGCACCGCCCCAGGTATCAAAGATCATTAGGGCTTGGGCACCGGCCTCCACCTGAGCATTGAGGTAGGCGGTGACGGCTTGCGCGATCTTGCCCAGCAACCGCTCTAGCACCTCGGGCGCATCGTAGGCCATGGCCTTAATATGCCGGAAATCTTTGCTGCTGCCACCCTCGACCATATAGGTCGCCAGCGTCCACGGACTGCCCGAGAACCCGATCAGTGGCACCTGACCGCGAAGCTCGCGTCGGATCAGGCTGACCGCATCGGTGACGTAGCGCAGTTCGCTGCCGATATCGGGGACAGGCAACGCATCGACACTGGTCGCGTCACGCACTGTTCGTTCAAATCGTGGTCCTTCACCGGCCTCAAAGTACAAACCCAGCCCCATGGCGTCGGGGACGGTGAGTATGTCCGAGAAGAGAATGGCGGCGTCGAGATTAAACCGCCGCAAAGGTTGCATGGTGACTTCGCAGGCCAGCTCGGGGTTGCTGCATAGATCCATGAAACCGCCGGCTTTAGCCCGGACTTCCCGATATTCCGGTAAGTAGCGGCCGGCCTGACGCATAATCCAGACTGGGGTGCGGTCCACCGGTTCCCGCATAAGGGCACGGAGGAAGCGGTCGTTCTGCAGCTCAGCCATTAAACCTTGCTCTTTTAGACGCCGAGGTAAGCGAGGATGCCCTTCGCGGCCTCACGCCCTTCCCAAACAGCGGTGACGACAAGATCTGAACCCCGCACCATGTCACCGCCGGCAAAGACATGCGGATTATTGGTCTGGAAGGGGTGATTGCCGCCCTTGGCAACTTTTACTCGCTCGCGCTCATCGACCTGAATGCCATGGTCATCGAACCATTCCGGCGGGTCCGGGCGGAAGCCAAACGCGATGATCACGCGATCCGCTGGCAGGATTTCCTCGCTGCCTGGAATGACCTCTGGTTGCCGGCGGCCCCGCTCATCTGGCGCACCCAGCCGCGTTTCCACCACTTTAACGCCCTCGACGCCGTTCTCACCGACAATCTCGACCGGTTGACGATTGAATAGAAACTCCACGCCTTCTTCTTTGGCGTTGGCAACCTCGCGTCGTGACCCCGGCATGTTCTGCTCGTCGCGACGGTAAGCGCAGGTCACACTGGCTGCCCCCTGGCGCAGAGCGGTGCGGTTGCAGTCCATGGCCGTATCGCCACCGCCCAGTACCACAACACGCTGGCCGTCCATGTCGATGTACTCGCTGGGATCTTTCTCAAAACCCATTAGGCGATTGATGTTGGAGACCAGGTAGGGGAGTGCCTCGTAGACTCCCGGCTTGTCTTCGCCGGGGAAGCCGCCACGCATGTAGGTGTAGGTGCCCATGCCCAGAAAGACGGCGTCATAGTCGCGCTCAAGCTCGGCGTAGCTAATGTCGCGACCGATTTCTACGCCCAACCGGAACTCAACGCCCATGTACTCCATGATCTCGCGGCGCTTGGCGATGACCTCCTTCTCCAGCTTGAAAGGCGGGATACCAAACGTGAGTAGGCCGCCAATCTCTGGATAGCGGTCGAAGACAACCGCCTCAACGCCGTTGCGCACCAGAATATCCGCAGCGCCGAGTCCGGCGGGGCCTGCGCCCACCACGGCGACTTTCTTGCCTGTCGGCACGACACCCGACATATCGGGTCGCCAGCCGCGCTTGAAGGCCTCATCGGTAATGTATTTTTCGACCGAACCAATGGTGACGGCGCCGAACCCGTCATTCAGGGTGCACGCACCTTCGCACAAGCGGTCTTGCGGACAGACACGGCCGCAGACTTCCGGCAGGCTGTTGGTTTTGTGCGAGAGCTCGGCAGCCTCGAACAAATTCCCCTCGGCAACCAGTTTCAGCCAGTTCGGGATGTAGTTGTGAACCGGACACTTCCACTCGCAATAGGGATTGCCGCACTCCACGCATCGATCCGCCTGCGCCGCAGCATGATCGCTCGAGAAATCGCCGTAAATCTCGCTAAACTTTTTTACCCGCGCCTGAGCGGGCTCTTTCTCGGTGTCCTGGCGAGGGACTTCGATGAACTGAAAATAATTGCCCATAGTGTGCTCAGGCTGCCTGGCGCAGCGTGTTCAGAACCTCGTTAATGTCGGCAGCTCTTGGCTTGACCAGCCAGAAACAACCAACGTAATCCCGGAAGTTATCGAGTATCTCCTGGCCCCAAGTCGAGCCGGTCTCGCTGACAAACTCGGCAATCGTGGCGCGCAGGAACTCGCGATGGCGGGTCATGGGCTCGGTTTGAATGCGTCGAATATCGATGAGCTCATGGTTGTAGCGATCGACAAATCGATTTTCCAGATCCAACACGAAGGCCAAACCGCCGGTCATGCCAGCGCCAAAATTCAAACCTGTGGCGCCGAGCACGCAAACCACGCCGTCTGTCATGTACTCACAGCCATGATCGCCGACGCCTTCAACCACGGCATGTGCCCCTGAGTTGCGCACAGCAAAGCGCTCACCAGCGAGGCCTGCGGCGAACAGTTTGCCGCCGGTGGCACCATAAAGGCAGGTATTGCCAATAATGGTGGTCTCATGGCTCTTAAAGCTGCTGCCCTGCGGCGGGCGAATCACCAGCTTGCCGCCGGCCATGCCTTTGCCAACATAATCATTGGCATCGCCATCAAGCATCATTTCCAGACCGCCGGCGTTCCAGACACCAAAGCTCTGACCAGCACTGCCGCTGAGATGAAGGCGAATGGGGTTGGCGCTCATGCCGAGGTTGCCGTGACGCAAAGCGATCTCACCCGAGAGTCGAGCACCGATGGAGCGATCGTCGTTACGGACCGTGTAGTGAAAGTCACCACCGCTTCCGGCTTCGATGGCAGGCAGCGCATCGGCGACCATTTGCTCGGCCAGCTCACCCTTGTCGAAGGGCACATTGCTAGGCGTCATGCAATGCGTTGGCAGAGTGCTGTCGAGCCCGCCATCGGAGAGGATAGGCGATAGATCCAGCCTTGCCTGACGCGGTGTCTCCGGCTCGCGCGGCTCTAGTAGATCGAGTCGGCCAATCAGCTCCTCGAGTGTCCGCACACCTAGGCGCGCCATCCATTCCCGGGTTTCCATGGCAACGAACGTAAAGTAATTCGCCACACGTTCAGGCGTGCCAATGAAGTGCTTCATGCGCAGCACTTTCTCCTGCGTGGCAACACCTGTTGGGCAGTTGTTGAGATGACAAACCCGCAGGTATTTACAGCCCATGGCCACCATCGGCGCAGTGCCAAAACCAAAGCTTTCCGCACCAAGAATGGCTGCTTTAATCACGTCGAGGCCGGTCTTGAGACCACCGTCGGTCTGCAAGCGAATCTTCTCGCGCAGATTGTTAGCCCGCAGCGTCTGGTGGGTCTCGGTGAGTCCGAGCTCCCATGGGGTGCCGGCATACTTGACTGATGTCAGCGGGCTGGCGCCCGTGCCGCCGTCATAGCCGGAAATGGTAATGAGGTCGGCATAGGCTTTCGCCACACCAGCGGCGACCGTGCCCACCCCCGGCTCGGCGACAAGCTTCACGGAAACCAGCGCTTCTGGGTTGACCTGCTTGAGGTCGTAGATCAGCTGCGCCAGATCCTCAATGGAGTAAATATCGTGATGCGGCGGTGGTGAGATGAGTGCCACGCCCGGCTTGGAATAACGCAGACGAGCAATCATTTCGTTGACTTTGTGGCCTGGCAGCTGACCGCCCTCACCGGGCTTCGCACCCTGAGCCACTTTAATCTGCAGTACCTCGGCATTACGCAAATAATGCGGGGTGACGCCAAAGCGTCCCGAGGCAACCTGCTTGATCCGGGACATACGCTCGTTGCCGAAGCGATGTTCGTCCTCACCCCCTTCGCCTGAGTTTGAACGCGCACCGAGGCGATTCATGGCGATTGCCAATGCCTCGTGTGCCTCGGGGGATAGAGCGCCGAGCGACATTCCTGCGGAATCAAAGCGCTTTAATATCGCCTCAATGGGTTCAACTTCTTCTAGCGGGATCGCCTCGGCCTCGCGGACCTGCAGCAGGTCACGCAGGGCGGCCACCGGCCGTGTATTCACGGTCTCGGCAAAGACTTTGTAGCGTTCGTAATCACCGGTGTAGGCGGCTTCCTGCAGCGCTCCGACAACATCCGGGTTATAGGCGTGGTATTCCCCGCCATGGACGTATTTCAGCAGCCCGCCCTGCGTTAACGCCTGGCTACGACGCCAGGCTTTTTGGTGCAGCGTGCGCTGATCAGACTCAAGGTCCACGAACCCCGCGCCCTGAATGCGCGAGGTCGTACCGGGGAAGCACAGCTCGACCACCTCATCATGGAAGCCGACGATTTCAAAAAGCTGCGCGCCGCGATAACTCGTGATGGTGGAAATGCCCATCTTGGAGAGGATTTTGTATAGGCCTTTATTGAGGCCTTTGCGGTAGTTGCGCAATAGATCGGCCAGTGCAGCGCCTTTAATTTCACCGGTCCGCAGCTGATCCTGGACTACGTCGTAGGCCAGATAGGGATAGATCGCGGTGGCGCCATAGCCAATGAGGACAGCGCATTCATGACTGTTGCGGGCCGTCCCAGTCTCGATAATCAGGTTGGCATCACAGCGCAGCCCGGTACGAACCAAATGATGATGAATGGCGCCGGTCGCCAGCAGCGCGTGCACGGGAATGCGGTCGCGCTCCAGATGGCGATCCGAGAGCACCAGCAACGAAGCGCCATTGCGAACGGCCTCTGCCGCCTCGTCGCGAATCGCAATAATGGCATCCTGGAGGTTGCCGCTCTCTGGATAGCTCAGATTAATGCGATGGACTCGATTATCTGCCTCATGCTCAGCGATTAAGCCAAGGAACTTGCCGTCCGAGAGTATCGGCGAGTCGAGAATCAGGCGCTTAGCATGATCCTCTACTTCTTCGAATAGATTTTTCTCCGGCCCGATCACGGTTTCTAGTGACATGACGATCTGCTCTCGCAGCGGGTCGATCGCCGGGTTGGTGACCTGTGCAAACTGCTGCCGGAAGTAGTCATACAGCGGGCGGACTTGACGCGAGAGCACCGGCATGGGGGTATCGTCCCCCATTGAGCCCACGGCTTCTTGGCCACCCTGGGCCAAGGTGCGAGTGACGATATCGCGTTCCTCGAAGCTCACCCCGAACTGTTTTTGAAAGATGGCGATCTTCTCGGGATCGACCGGCTCGCGCTCGCTTTCTGGGCCGAGCGCAGAGGGCACGTCCCGCGAATGCTGAGCCAGCCAGCGCTTGTAGGGTGCGCGGTTTTTCAGCCGCTCATCAATCATCTGCGGCAGAAGCAGCTCGCCGGTCTCAGTGTCGGCTGCCAGCATCTCACCCGGACGCAAACGGCCTTTTTCAAGCACGTCCTCGGCGTTGTAGTCCCAAACCCCCACTTCGGAGGCGAGCGTGATGTGACGGTCGCGCGTAATCACCCAGCGGGCTGGGCGCAGGCCGTTGCGATCGAGGGCGCAGGCCGCATGGCGACCGTCGGTAAGGACGATGCCGGCAGGGCCGTCCCAAGGCTCGATATGCTGGGAGTGATACTCGTAAAACGCCCGCAGGTCTGGGTCCATGGTCTCGACGTTCTGCCAGGCCGGTGGAATCAACAGGCGCAATGCACGGAAGATATCCATGCCACCGGTAATCAGTACATCTAGCATGTTGTCCAGACTTGATGAGTCCGAACCCGTCAGATTGACCAGCGGCTGAATGGCGTCAATATCGGGCAGCAGCGGTGTTTCGAAGCGGCAGGCCCGCGCCAGCGCCCAATTGCGGTTGCCCTGAATCGTGTTGATTTCGCCGTTATGGGCGAGATACCGGAATGGCTGAGCCAGTCGCCACTGCGGCAGGGTGTTGGTTGAGAAGCGCTGGTGAAACACCGCCAGCGAGGTCTCGAGAGAGGGATCCTGGAGGTCTTTGTAGAAGACCGCCAGATTCTCGGGCATGACAAGCCCTTTGTAGGACAGCACCCGAGAGGAGAGACTCGGAATGTAGAAATCATCATCCTTGCCATCGAGTGCCTTCTCAGCCTGACGGCGAGCCATGAAAAGCCGACGCTCGAATTCGGGCTCTGGCATCTCAGCAGGACGGTTGACAAATACCTGAGCTACAGCGGGCAACGTCGCCAAAGCCTGTTCGCCACAGGCGCTGGTATCAACGGGCACATCCCGCCAACCGGCCGCCTCTACCTCATAATGCTTCAATGCTGCTTCCAGCGTTTCTTTGGCCGTAGCGGCCGTCTCAGGATCATGCGAGAGAAATACGCAGCCAGCCGCAAAGTCATCAGCCAGCGTGAGGCCTTCGGCCGCTGCGGCTTTTCGCAGGAATTGAATGGGCGGTTTAATCAGCAGGCCGCAGCCATCGCCACTTTTCCCGTCCGCGGCAACGGCGCCACGGTGGGTGAGTCTAGCCAGTGCCGAGATCGCGGTCTCGAGCAGCCAGTGACTGGGTTGGCCGTCCATGTGCGCGATCAGGCCAAAACCACAATTGTCGCGCTCAAATTCGGGCCGATAGAGCGATGGGCCGGTAAACGGTAACTGCCTCACGCGTACTGCCTCTCTTTTTGCTTAAGGGGAGCGCCGTGCCGGACGCCCGTTGCGGTCAAAGCAACGTGCTCTGCGCTTGCAGCGGGGGTCAAAGGGCTGGCGAGGTCAGAGACCGACCCGCTCCCGTTTCTATGGGCAAATGGCCCGACAATATAGCGTGCAGCCATATTTTCAGCAACTTTAGCTGAGTCGTTTTGGCGAGGTTAGGCGCTCGTGTTCATCCAATGCGTAGCGATCGGTCATCCCAGCAATGTAATCGGCGACGGCTCGTGCTTGGCCGCGTTCACCGCGAGCCGCTGCTCGCGCCTCGGCCGTCTCGCGAAACTGGGTCGGCAATAACCGAATATCGTTCATCAGTGTGTTGAACAGGGTTTGAATGACTTCGGTGGCTTTCGTGGTCATCCGGTGGACTCGGTAGTGGCGGTAAAGATGCTCGAATAAGAAATCTTTTAACGCTCTATGCCGGGCGTGCATATCCTGGCTGAATCCGATGAGTGGCCGTTCAAGCCGACGGACCGCATCGGCGCTTGGCGGCGCCGCGGCCTCGATGCGCCTGGCACTTTCGGTCATTAGGTCATTGACCTGACTGGCGATGAGATCTCGGACAACCCGATAGACGAGGCGCCGGCCGGTTAGATTGGGGTGCCTATGAATCACGGATTCATGGATCTCGGCAATCCAAGGCACCGCTTGTAGTTGTTCAAGATCTAACAAGCCAGCGCGAATCCCATCGTCCACGTCATGACTGTTGTAAGCGATTTCGTCAGCGATATTGGTGAGTTGGGCTTCTAGCGAAGGCTGGGTTCCTTCAAGAAATCGGCGGCCAATGTCCCCGAGGCGTTCGGCTTGATCCAGCGGGCAACGTTTGACCAGCCCTTCGCGGGCTTCAAAGGTTAGATTGAGCCCATCAAAATCAGGGTAGCGTGCCTCCAGCACATCGACGACTCGCAGCGACTGCAGATTGTGCTCAAATCCGCCGAAGGGCCTCATGCAGGCATCAAGCGCCTCTTGGCCGGCATGCCCAAATGGCGTATGTCCCAAGTCATGGGCCAGTGCGATGGCCTCGGTGAGGTCTTCATTGAGCTGCATGCCGCGAGCAATGGTCCGAGCGATTTGGGCCACCTCGAGGCTATGGGTGAGGCGGGTGCGGAACAGATCGCCCTCATGGTTAACGAAAACCTGTGTTTTGTACTCCAGCCGACGGAAAGCCGAGCTATGGATGATGCGGTCGCGGTCACGCTGAAAAAGATTGCGCAGGTCGGGACGATCATCGGGATAGCGGCGGCCACGACTTTGCGAGGGTCGCGAGGCGTAGGGGGCCAGACCAAGCGGGTCGGCGCCAGTGTTATCCATCTAAGCCCCCTTGTAGTGTTGCCGTCAGGGCGGCTTCCGGATAATCCGCGGTCAACACGGCATCGCCTAGGCCCCGAAGTAATACCAGCCTCAGCGCGCCGTCACGGTTTTTCTTGTCGCGACGCATAAACTCGCGGAAGCGATCGGCAGAGATATCCGCTGGTGGCTCGGTGGGCAGACCGACGCTGGCGACTAAGGCAATGGCACGATCGCGGTCTTCTGCACTGATCCAGCCCAAGCGAGCGGACATGCTTGCGGCCATGCACATGCCCGCGGCAATGGCCTCGCCGTGCAGCCAGTCACCATAACCGCGTGCGGCTTCGATGGCATGGCCAAAGGTATGGCCGAGATTCAGCAAAGCGCGCTCTCCGGCCTCGCGTTCATCGGCCGCGACAATGGTGGCTTTGTTTTTGCAGCAGCGCTCCACGATATCGGCCAGTATTTTTGGATCACGGGCCAGCGCCTTCGGCATATTGGCCTCCAGCCAATCAATGAAGTCAGCATCGCCAAGCAGGGCATATTTCACCACCTCGGCAAGGCCTGCCCGCAGCTCCCGGTCGGGTAGCGTCTTTAGAACAGTAAGATCAGCAATCACCGCTTTGGGTTGATGGAAGGCGCCGATCATATTTTTGCCGCGGGGATGATTGACGCCCGTTTTCCCGCCGACCGAAGAATCGACCATGGCGAGCAAGGTGGTGGGTATTTGGATGAAGTCAACGCCACGTTGATAGCTGGCCGCGACAAATCCGGCTAAATCGCCAATCACGCCTCCGCCCAGTGCAACCACCTGGCAATCGCGGCCAAAGCCATTAACCAGCATTTCGTCAAACACTGGCAGCATCGATTCGAGACGCTTTTCTTGTTCACCGTCAGGCAAACTCACGGCAATGACCTGTCGATCAGTCAAGCTGGCTTTTAGTGTGGGTAGATACAGCGGTGCGACTGTCTCGTTGCTCACCACAATGATTTGTCTGGC
The DNA here is from genome assembly GCA_965243155.1 of Spiribacter sp. Lineage (GTDB taxonomy): Bacteria > Pseudomonadota > Gammaproteobacteria > Nitrococcales > Nitrococcaceae > Spiribacter. The sequence continues at coordinate 62,493 of CBDEUE010000014.1, forward strand.
CGTGATGACGCTTGCCAGTAGTGCATGGTCGTCGAGCAGGTTGCTACCAATATGAATCGGGTAGCTGCGCTCGTTGAGATCCACGTTGACACAACGGATTTGTGTGTTCATTCACTGGCTCCTGGCTTTTGAATGCGTTCGGCAAGCGTTCTTGCCAAGCGCTCCGGATTGCCATCTTCCGTATCGACGATGATATCGGCAAGCGCTTCGTAAATCGGCCCACGCTCGGCAAGGATAGCGCGCAGTTTTGCTTCAGGATCCTCACCTTGAAGCAGAGGTCGGTTGCTGTCTCGGGTGCGCGCGAGCTGGGTAGCGACGGAGGCGCGTAGGTAAATAACCACGCCTCTTGCCCCCAGATGCCGTTGGCTGTCGGGATCAAGCACGGCACCACCGCCAGTGGCCAAGACGATGTCGGAGCGCGCGGTTATCTCTTCGAGCAATGCGGCTTCGCGTCGCCGGAAACCTGATTCACCCTCAATATCAAATATCCTTGGGATATCGACCCCGGTGCGAGCCTCAATGGCGCTATCCAAGTCAACAAAAGACAGTCCCAAATGCTGGGCTAGTCGGCGGCCTATGGTGCTTTTTCCGGCGCCCATTGGCCCGATGAGAAAGACGCGATCAATATGACTCATTCCACTGATTCTAGCGCGTTTGGCCGCGGGGTCGTCCCGTCGAGGATGCGGGGTGTCACAAACACCAGGAGTTCGCTGCGATCATCAACGCGGGTGCGTTGCTCGAAAAGACCGCCAATAATCGGCAGATCGGAGATTAAGGGGACGCGGCGCAGGCCTTGCTGCTGAGTGCGCTCAAACACCCCACCCAGCACAACGGTTTCGCCATCGGCAACTAAAACATTGGTTCTGACTGATTGTGTGTTGATTGCCGGACCCTCAGGCGTCTCCTCGCCACGGGAATCCTGATTGATGGCGAGTTCCAACTGTATTTGGTCATCGGGGGTAATTTGAGGGGTTACTACCAGTCCGAGTACCGCTTCTCGGAAAGCGATGCTAGTCGCTCCGCTGGAGGTTGCCTGTTCAAACGGAATTTGTACGCCTTGTTTGATCTCTGCTTGCTGATGACTGGCCGTGACAACGCGCGGGCTTGAGATGATCTCGCCACGGTTTTCGCTCTCCATGGCGGATAGTTCAAGCTGTAGGAGATAGCTGCCGACTTTGCCGATCGCTAATCCGGCCGAACCGGCGGCGTTACCAACCGGCAAGTCGATCATCAAGCCACTCTCATCCAACCCGCCACCGCTGACGATAATTGATTCACCGGCACGATTTTGACGCTGAAAACCAAATTCCACACCGATCTCATCGCTGAAATCCTCGCTCGCGATCACGATTCTGGCTTCGATGAGCACTTGACGGACCGGGACGTCGAGCTGCTTGAGCAGCGCTCTTGCCTGGGCATGGTCCCGGGCAGTGGCTGTAATAATCAGCGTGTTGGTGCGCTCATCGACACGCACAGACTGTGCATCGATCAGTTGTGCGAGGTCGCTTGCCTGCGCGTAACGGACTGGCAAGAAAACGGTCTGCAAATCGCTCGCGGCTGCTACCGCCGGTTGATCACGGCTGGATGACTGAGCCTCGGCGCTGTGGCGTTCTGGCCCCACTGCCTCAAGATGCTGCATCAATGCGGGCAAAGGAATGTCGCTGGTCTCAACCCGCACCGGGTCGTCGCGATTGCCCACCTCGGCCGATGCCGATGAAATGACCAGTAGCAGCGTCGCCAAAATCCGCCGTTGCAACATCATGAATCTCCCGGTTCGGGTGGGTGACGCAATGGGATGGGATGGACTTGGCCTTGAGGACCTCTGACAAAGAGCATGGCCTCAGTCACATCGACTAAATGCCAACCGTCATCAAATGCTGCCCCGATGCGATGCCGTTGAATCACGCCATTTTTATGCTTGAGCAGTGCCCAAGTGGTTCGGCCAACTTGAATTTCTCCGGCATAGGAAAAGGGCAATTTTGCCGCCGGTGCGGCGATGGCTGCCGGGCCCGCAGCGAATGGGTTGTGATCTAGCTCGATCGGCGGCTTCGCTCGAGCTGATATCTCGGTGGATGAGCTTGGAGGGGGCGGCAACTCACCCGCCGCGTCGGCTTGCGAGGATGCATGCGCCGCTAACATCATCTCTAGCGTGATGCGGGGATGATGGCGATCGGATGATTGGGGATAGGCGGCGAACGTCTCGATTGTCACGGCAACGGGTAGGTTCAGGAGCCCGTGCAAAAAAGTGATCGCCTGCGACCAACTTCCTTGGGTCACCATGCTGATCCGCTGGTCACTGCCGGGTTTCAAGCGTTGAATACGCACACCGCTCATCGTTGCCGTCTGCGTGAGCTTGGCGATGAGTGCCGTGATGTCGATCTGCGCGGGGATTCGAATGCGATGCTGGCGAATAGCTTGGCGCCGCTGCTGTAGCGCCTCGCGTTGTGCGGGTAGCGCGGCTTCCGCCGCCTCGCTTTCATGCAGGATATGGCGCCATTCTTCGGCGCTGATCTGTGTCTCGGCAAGGGCATTGAGTTGCGGCCGAATGAACATCAAGGCGCCGATGAGCAAACCCATCAGCGCGGCTAGCAGGATCGGCCCGTGCTGGGTGACTAAGCGGGTCATGGCATCCTCGCCTCAGGCGTGATGGCAAAGCGCACTGCGTTGTCATTGGCCTGACCGGGGGGTTCGACAAATTCAATGGTCACATCGCGAAAGCGCTCATGTGAATCCAGTTGTTCAAGTAGGGCTGGCAGCGCGGCGGCATCCGTCATGCGCCCAGCGATCCGCCAGCGCGCGTCTGTCTGCTCAATGCGTGTCAGTGTGGTGGTTTTTGTATCGGCCTGAATGATGGCTGACAGCGCATCCAGCCAGTTTTTCTGTGCCGCGGCGATGGCCTGTTGTTGCTGGTGGTATTCGGTCAGTTGCTTGATCTCTTGATGCAACCGTTGGTGCGTGGCGCGCGCCTCTGCGCGTTCATTGGCTTCAGCCGCCAAGGCCTGATTCGTCTGCGCTTGATAATGATGCCAGGCCTTCACCGGCAGCCAGGCGAGGACGCTGAGGAGACAACCGCTGAAGGCCGCCAACAACAGTTTTTGCCGCCGTTGGCGGCGCTCGCGCTGCTGTTTGCGGGCACGCCAGGGGAGTAGATTAATGCCAATGGGCATCGGGATCTCCAAGATGCAGCGCAGCCCCCAGTGCGGTCATGAGTCGTGGGAGTGCTGCTTGCCAGCCTGATCGATCAATCTCTGCGCCTGGCTCAACGGTAACGACGTCGGCGAGGCATTGGGTCGGTACGCCAATCTGAGTTGATAGCCGCTCGCTGAGCGCATGATTGGAGTGCCCGCCTAGCAGCCAAATCTTTGCGAGCGGCTGTGCTTGCTCGTGGCCCTGGTAGAGCGCCAAAGCCCGAGTAATTGCCTCAATGAGCACCTCGGGATCGGCAGACAGTTTTTTATTGACGGTGTGCTGAAAAATCGGTTGCTGGTTGTGAATGACCGCAAGGCGCAGCTGGCTACCCAAATCCACAAGGCCGAGCGCATCTGAATGGGTGGGGGCTGTGGTTTGCGCAATGACCCGCGCAATGGCATGACTCTCAAGGTCCACCAACTGACAATCCAGCCCTGCCGCGTTGATGGGTTGGGTGCGTTGATCAACGGTTTCTTGGCGGGCGGTCACTAGGGTAATCGTTGTTTCGTCCTCGCTTGCCGAAGGCTCGCAGCGGTAGTCATAGCAAAGCTCATCGGCCGATTTTTTTAAGGCGGTATTAATGCGCAGGGCAACCCGAGCCTCAATGGCCTGCTCATCCAGCGCGGCGGGCAGGTTAAATACCTCAGTGAGCACATCCGTATCCGCCAGGACCGTCGCGGCTTTTTGTACTTGATTGCTGGGACTGGTCTTATGAATGGCTTGGCGCAGCGCCTTCGAGCCAGAAACGACGCTCTCACTGGGTGTTGGTCCGCGCTCGACAATCGCGTACCCGGTCAGGTGAATACGCTGGCGGCTGGGTACGATTGCCACGGTTTTGACCGCCGTGGTGCCCCAATCAATACCCAGCACCGGTGCTATACTCATATGGACAGCCTCCCACCATAAACGGGTCTCATGTCACGTATCAGCAAACGCCTTCTGCAGATGTTCGCCGGCCTCGCGGCATTGGGCTTGCTGGCACTGGCCGGATTGCTTATGGCCTACATCGTGCTGGCTCCGGGGCTGCCAAGTGTTGAGGCAGTTCGCAATGTAGAGCTACAGGTGCCATTGCGGGTCTACACCGCGGATGGTGAACTAATTGATGAGTTTGGTGAGATGCGTCGCACACCGGCAGCGCTGTCCGATGTGCCGTTATCCATGCAGCAGGCTTTTATTGCTGCCGAGGACCAACGGTTTTATCTGCATCCCGGCGTGGATTACCAGGGCATTATTCGGGCCGTCTGGCACCTAGTCAGGACCGGTGAAAAGGGCCCCGGCGGCAGTACGATCACCATGCAGCTGGCCCGTAATCTGTTTTTGACATCGGAGCGTACCTACATCCGTAAGCTGCGGGAGATTCTTCTGGCTCTGCGCATTGAGCGCGAGCTGGATAAAGACACCATCCTCGAGCTCTATCTCAATAAAATTTATTTAGGTCAGCGTGCCTACGGCGTAAGGGCGGCGGCGGAAGTCTATTATGGCGTGCCGCTATCCGATCTCACGCTGGCGCAACAGGCCATGATTGCTGGCCTGCCCAAGGCGCCTTCGGCATCCAATCCGTTGGCTGATCCGCAGCGTGCCCTACAGCGGCGAACCTATGTGCTTGGGCGCATGCGGGATAGCGGGTTTATCGATGAGCAGACCTTTGTGCAGGCTGATCAAGCTCCCATTACTGCGACCTATCACGGCCGCCGTCGCTCGGTGGATGCGCCGTACATTGCGGAGATGGCTCGCGCCTGGATGGTCGAGCGCTACGGGACTGAGTCTGCCTATACCGATGGCTATGAGGTCTACACGACGGTTACCGCCGAGCAACAGGCACAGGCGCGTGAGGCTTTGCGCAATGGCCTGCATGGCTATGACGAACGGCATGGCTATCGGGGGGCGTTGGATCGCCTTGATGCAACGCTTTTGCAGGGTGAGCGTGAGTTACTGCTTGAGCAGTTAAATGAATATCGCGAGCCTGCGGCATTGAGAATAGCCGTGGTGATGGCCGTTGACGAGCAGGATGCAGAGTTGCTGCTTGCCGATGGCGAGACAGTCTCTCTGGGCTGGTCGGGGCTGTCTTGGGCGCGGCCACAGTACGGCCGCAATGCGATGGGCCCAAATCCAGAAATCGCTGCTGATATCCTTGATGTTGGCGATGTCGTTTATTTGCGTCGAACTGATCAGAACTGGCGTTTGGCGCAGGTGCCAGAGCCACAAGCCGCCCTGGTGGCTTTGTCTCCAGAGGACGGCCGGCTGCTGGCGCTCAGTGGCGGCTATGATTTTCGACTGAGCAAATTCAATCGCGCGACTCAGGCGGCCCGGCAGCCGGGATCTTCCTTTAAACCGCTTGTCTATTCGGCGGCGCTGGCCAATGGTTTTACCCCAGCAACGCTGGTGAATGACGCGCCGGTAGTATTTGAGGATGTCTCGCTAGAGGATTTTTGGCGGCCAGAGAATTACAGCGGTCGGGTGTTCGGTCCGACACGTTTGCGCGAGGCGCTAACCTATTCACGCAACTTGGTGTCAATCCGGGTGCTGCGCCGCATTGGGATTGCGCAAGCGATTAACCATATCGCGGGCTTCGGGCTACCTGCTGATCGACTGCCACGCAATCTCTCGCTGGCTTTGGGGGCAGGTGAAGTCACCCCACTGGAACTCACGCAAGCCTATGCGGCCTTTGCTAACGGCGGTTACCGCATCAATCCGTATTTTATCGACCGTGTTGTGGATAACGATAACCACGTGGTCTTCCAAGCTTGGCCGCATGCGGCGATGGCTGCTAGCGAAATTACGCCCGCAACAGCCACTGATGTTGGACCTACACGGCCCAGCGTGCGCCCGGCCGAGCGGGCAATTAGCCCACAAAACGCCTGGCTCATGCGTTCCATGCTCGCTGATGTCGTGAGTACTGGTACCGCGCGATCGGCACAGCGACTGGGCCGCGATGATCTGGCGGGCAAGACCGGTACCACCAATGATCAGCATGACGCCTGGTTTGCAGGGTTTAACGCGGATGTGGTGGCCACCGCCTGGATGGGATTTGATGAGTTACAAACCCTCGGCCGCTATGAAACGGGTGGTCGTGCCGCGTTGCCCATTTGGATGGATTTTATGCAGGCGGCCCTGCGTGGACGCCCCGAGTCGCAGTGGCCTCGCCCCAATGGACTGGTTACCGTTCGCATCGACCCAGAAACAGGGATGCGGACTGGCCCAGATAACCCCGAGGCCATTTTTGAGACCTTTTATGAAGGCCAGTTGCCCGCGGCTGCGTCTCAGCCCGGAGCGAGTGGCGATGGAGGCGAGGACGAAGGCGCTCGCGCCATTTTCTAACCCGGGAGATAGGCTCCAGCCATGGCTAAAGGAAAGCAAACGCGTGATGCTCGCATGCGCGAGCGACTGGTGCAGGAAGCAGCGCGAATTATGGCGGTAGAGGGGATTCGAGATTTCTCTCAAGCCAAGCGCAAAGCGGCGCTGCATCTAGGTGCTCCCGGGACAACCAACTTGCCGCAGAATCGCGAAATTCAAACGGCCCTTGAAGACTACCAACGATTATTTGGCGGAGAGCGCCAGCAGGATGCCTTGCGAACATTGCGTGAGGCTGCGTTGGAGGCGATGCAGTTTTTCGCGCCCTTTAATCCGCGCCTGGTGGGTGGTGTGCTAAATGGCACAGCAGGCCCAGATAGCGCCGTTGATTTGCACTGCTTTGCCGACACCCCGGAGGACGTGGTGCTGTTCCTAATGGATCAGGGGGTACCGTTTGACACCGAGGAGCGCCGCATGCGCTTTGATGACGATTATGACTTCGTCCCGGTGCATCGGTTTGTCGCCGGTGATGTGCCGTTTAATTTAAGCGTTTTTACTGAGCATGGCCGCCGCCATCCACCCCGCAGCCCGGTCGATGGTCGGCCGATGGAAAGAGCGGGGCAGGATAGGGTTGCGGCGCTGCTGGAGAGCGCCGCGATTTAGTATGAGCCCGTCGCGTTAACCGCGACGGTGCAGCGGGATGTAATCGCGCTTGGCGGCGCCCGTATAAATCTGGCGCGGGCGGCCGATGCGCTGTTCTGGATCGGCAAGCAGCTCCATCCACTGAGCCACCCAGCCTGGGGTGCGACCTATGGCAAAGAGTACGGTGAAGAACTCGGTTGGGATGCCGAGGGCGCGATAGATAATGCCAGAGTAGAAATCCACGTTGGGATAGAGTTTGCGCTCAACGAAGTAATCGTCGGCGAGGGCAATCTCCTCTAGACGCATGGCAAGCTCGAGCTGGGGGTCGTTGCCGACACCAAGCTCATCAAGCACCTCGTGGCAGGTCTTGCGAATGATGGTCGCCCGCGGATCGTAGTTTTTGTAGACCCGGTGACCAAAGCCCATGAGCCGGAAAGGATCATTTTTGTCCTTGGCCTTTTCGATGAACTTCGGTACCTGATCGACCGAGCCAATTTCGGCCAGCATATTCAGCACAGCTTCGTTAGCACCGCCATGCGCAGGACCCCACAGGGCAGCGCAACCCGAGGCCATCGCGGCAAACGGGTTGGTGCCCGTGCTGGCGGCCAGGCGCACCGTTGAGGTGCTGGCGTTTTGTTCATGGTCGGCATGCAAAATCAGCAGCTGATCCAGTGCACGCTCGGCCACTGGATTAATCTCGTAATCTTCGCTGGGACGGGCAAAGAGCATGTTCAGCAGGTTGCCGGTATAGGAGAGGCGATTGAGCGGATGAACGAAAGGCTCGCCCACCATGTGCTTGAAAGCCGCCGCCGCAATCGTCGGGATTTTGGCGATGATCCGGTGCGCGCAGAGCATGCGGTTTTCCGGGTCATTGATGTCGATGGTGTCGTGATAGAACGCCGAGAGTGAGCCGACGACACCCGTGAGCATCGCCATGGGGTGTGCATTGTAGTGAAAGCCGTTGAAGAAAATGCGCAGGCTCTCGTTCACCATGGTATGCCGTGTGATGGCTTCTTCGAACTCTGCCAGCTCTTTTTTGTTGGGCAGCTCGCCATGGATGAGCAGGCGCGCCACTTCAAGAAAAGAGCTTTGTTCCGCCAGCTGCTCGATAGGGTAGCCACGATAGAGCAGAACGCCCTGCTCACCGTCGATATAGGTAATATCGCTTTGGCAGCTGCCTGTGGAGCTGAAGCCGGGGTCATAAGTGAAGTAACCAAGTTCGCTATGGAGGCTGCGGATATCAATCAGCTCTGGCCCATGCGTGCCGCCCCGTACGGGCATATCGGCTTGTTTACCGGTTGCGTTATCGGTAATAGTTACGGTCTTTTCACTCATAACTCGACTCCTGCTGGTTTCAGGCGCTGACCTTAGCTGCGGCCGCCACGTGCGTTCGCGCCATAGCGACGACGGAACTGATCCACCCGGCCGCCACTCGAGAGCACGCGCTGTTTGCCGGTGTAGAAAGGATGGCTGGCGCTGGAAATTTCAACTTTAACCAGCGGGTATTCGTTGCCGTCTTCCCATTTGATGGTGTCTTTGGTCTGCACCGTCGAACGAGTTAGAAACGAAAAATCGGAAGAGATGTCCTGGAACACAACCTCACGATACTCGGGGTGGATATCTTTTTTCATGGTGTTCACTCAAGCGCTGTTTTGCAGAGCGCGGTATCTTAGGCCCTTGCTCTCGCCGGTACAAGTCAGAATGTTGCAGCGCAGCTTTTGTGACAGCGGCTGATGACCCGGGTAAGATCGCCGCCATCGTTATCTCGCAAGGAAATCCGAATCGATGTCTTACGTTGCCTTAAAACATCTGCATACCACCCTCGCCACATTGACTCTGCTTGTCTTCGTGCTCCGTGGCGTTTGGGCAATGATGGGCTCGGGTCTCCTCGAGAAGAAGTGGGCAAAGATCACGCCGCATGTCGTCTATACCCTGCTGCTGGTGAGCGCATTTGCTGTGGCCTGGGTTGGCTGGGGCTATCCCGAGGTGATGCACGGTTGGATTACCGCCAAGCTGATCGCGCTGGTGGCGTTTATTGCCGCAGCGGTGATGGCATTTCGTGGCAAGGCTGGCAAGAAACTGCGTTTGGATATGTTCGTGGTCGCGCTGGTGGTCTACGCCTATATCGTGGTGGTGGCGCTGACCAAATCGGCAACGATTATCTAACGGTTATTCATCATCGCGGCGCACCGTCAGACTGACGCCGTCAGCCGTGATTGTCAGCTGAAACTCGATCGGGCTACAGCAGACGACGCAGTCCTCGATATAGCACTGATCTCCGGCCGAGGCATCGACCAGTGTCGTAAAGGATTCGCCACAGTAAGGGCAGTCAACGGTGTATTCCTCCATCGTCCGCGTTTCCTCCTAGTGGGTTGCCGGATCGGTCACTGATTCGGCCATAAAAAGCGCGAGCAAATCATTTAAGAACCGCTGACCAGTGGCTGTTGGTGCAATGCGCGTTTGATGGTCGCGAAGCCAGTCATTGGCCTTTGCCTGTTCAAGCGCCGGCTTGAGCGATGCCAGCGTTAATCCACTCCGCGAGAGCAGCTCGGCCGTTGGCATGCCATCAGCAAGCCGCAGTACATTCATCATGACTTCAAGTGGCCGTTCGGCCCAATCGACCTCTCGTCGCTCAGCGATGGCCTCTTCCTTGCCAGCAAGCTGTTGGAACTGACGCGGCATTCGGATTTTGCTGTAGCGAATAATGCGTCCATCAGGATGACTGAGTTTGCCGTGTGCGCCGGCACCGATGGCCAGGTAGTCACCAAATTGCCAGTAATTCATATTGTGCTGACAAGCTTCTCCGGGTACCGACCAAGCCGAGATCTCATAGCGCTGCAATCCGGCTTGTTGCAGGCGTGAATGGCAAATCGCTTCGATGGCCGCTAAGCGGTCCTCGTCGGGCAGTTGGGGTGGGCGCGTATAGAAAGGGGTGCCGGGCTCAAGCGTCAGTTGATAGTGCGAGATATGCCGGATACCAAGTGCCAGCGCCTGCTCCACATCGGCGAGTGCAGCTTCTGCGTCCTGACCTGGCAAGCCATGCATCAGATCAACATTGATTCGCTGAAAACCCGCTGAGTGGGCTTGGGCAATAGCAGCGATTGCCTCTTGCTTGCCGTGTATTCGGCCCAATGCTTTTAAGTGTTGATCATGAAAGCTTTGGACGCCGATTGAGAGCCGGTTGATGCCGGCGTCTAGAAAACCCTCGAAACGACCAGCCTCGAGTGTTCCTGGGTTGGCCTCCAAAGTGATTTCGGCGCTTGGCGCAATGGTCAGTCGGGCGCGCAGTCCATCCAGCAGGCGGCGAATGGCCTGTTCGCTGAAAAGGCTGGGCGTCCCACCGCCAATAAATAGGGTCTCCACCGGACGGTCGCCGGCTGCTGAAGCTTCTCTTTCGGCATCACGCAACAGCGCGTTAACGTAATCGTTCTCCGGCAGCTCGCCGCGCAGTGCATGTGAGTTGAAGTCACAGTAAGGACATTTCTGCACACACCAGGGCAGATGTACATAAAGCCCCAGCGGCGGTGGCGTTAGTCGGTTGTCCATTCGCGTTGCAGTTGCCGCCGAAGTTCGGCTAAAGCCTGAGCACGGTGGCTAAGTTGATTTTTGCGTGCGGCGTCTAGCTGCGCCGCCGTGCAGCCTTCCTCTGGCAGATAGAAATGCGGGTCGTACCCGAACCTCTGTTCGCCTTTGGGCTCGGCGATTACTTGGCCGTGCCAAATGCCCTCGGCCATGATCGGGGCCGGATCCGCTACATGGCGCATATAAACCAACACACAGCGGTAGCAGGCGCGACACTCATCCTCGGTTAAATCAATGAGGGCATCCTGCAAACAGGCGTTGTTAGCCGCATCGTCTGCCTGCTCGCCGGCCCAACGTGCCGAACGTACGCCGGGAGCACCGTCCAGCCCCGCAATTTCTAGACCGGAATCGTCGGCGATAGCAGGTAGCCCGGTATGCTCGGCGGCATTGCGTGCCTTAATAATCGCGTTCTCGATAAAGGTGGTGCCCGTCTCCGCTGCCTCGGGAACGTAATAGAAGGACTGCGGGAGAATGTTATGGACTAAGCCGTCGAGCAGGGCTTCGAGCTCGGTCAGTTTGCCGCGGTTGCCGCTTGCCAGCACCAGTTTGTCGATGCCTGGCATGGTTTATGCCTCAAGTGCCGCGCGTTGTTCAGCGATGAGCTGATCAATGCCGTCGGCTGCGAGATCGAGCATGGCATCAAGCTCGGCGCGTCGGAAAGCATGCCCCTCAGCCGTGCCTTGCACCTCAATAAAATGACCAGCGTCATTCATAATGACGTTCATGTCGGTCTCTGCCTCAGAATCCTCGGCATAGTCCAAATCAAGTACGGGCATCCCCTGATAAATGCCCACTGAGATGGCAGCGACTTGACCATGCAGCGGATTGCGCCGGACTTTGCCCGCTTTCATTAACGTAGCGACTGCATCGGCCAAGGCCACATAACCTCCGGTAATAGACGCGGTCCGCGTGCCGCCATCGGCCTGCAGAACATCACAATCAATCACCACGCGGCGCTCTCCCAGAGCTTCTAGGTCAACCACGGCGCGCAAAGCTCGACCAATCAGCCGTTGGATCTCCACGGTGCGACCCTGCTGGCGGCCACGCGCCGCTTCGCGATCGGTGCGGCTGCCGGTGGCGCGCGGGAGCATTCCGTATTCGGCGGTCACCCAACCGCGGTTACTGTTACGAAGCCACGGCGGTACACGCTCTTCGATGCTCGCGGTGCAGAGCACCCGAGTTTCACCAAATTCGACGAGCACAGAGCCCTCGGCATGGCGGGTAAATCCGCGGGTTAGGCGGATATCGCGCAGTTGATTGGCGTTGCGGCCACTAGGACGTTCGGTTGAATGCTGCATGGGTGCCTTTAATCGATGCGGGAAATGGCCGGAGAGGGTAGCATTAACCGGATGAATACGGGCATGACTGGCACAATTTACATCGTCTCGGCAGCATCCGGCGCTGGCAAAACCTCGCTGCTGCGTGGGTTGATGGCGCGTGATCCCGGGTTGGTTATTTCGGTCTCGCATACTACCCGCGCCCCGCGTCCGGGCGAGCAGGACGGCGTCGACTACTATTTTGTCGATGAGCCCGAATTCGTCCGCTTAATCGATGAGGGGGCATTTTTAGAGCACGCTCATGTCTTTGACCGGCGCTATGGCACCACACATGCGGCCGTCGAAGCCGATCTGAAAGCGGGGCGGGATGTGCTGGTTGAGATTGATTGGCAAGGGGCACGGCAGATTCGCGAGCGGCTGCCACATACGGTTTCCATATTTATCTTGCCGCCATCACGGGATGCCTTAGAGGCACGGCTGCGGGCGCGCAACCAAGACTCCGATGCTGTGATTGCCGCGCGAATGGCCGCTGCGGTTAGTGAGATGAGCCATTGCGATGAGTACGATTATTTGGTCTGGAACGACGATTTTGACATCGCCTTAGCGGATTTAGAGGCCATTGTGCGGACCCGGCGCTTACGTCGTGAGCGACAGTTAAACGTTCACGCCGATGCGCTGGCGGCGTTAACTCGCCTTTAGCATCGATAAATGCTTTATTGGCCAAGCTTTTTCGCGATAGACTGGCCTCATAGATCGCTTAAATAGAACACTGGAGGTTGCCAGCATGGCACGAGTGACGGTCGAGGATTGCCTCGGTACGGTTGATAATCGGTTTGAGTTGGTTCTTGCCGCATCGCGGCGGGCCCGTCAGGTGGCGCATGGCAGCCAGCCCTTTGTTGATTGGGAGAATGACAAACCCACGGTGGTTGCGCTGCGCGAGATTGCTGATGGTTATGTCACTTCCGACATCCTGAATGTTGAGGCTGAGGCCGCGGAAGCCCTTGGCGCGCTGGATGATGCCGCTGAGGCCGCGGAAGAGGCAGCCGAGGCTGAAGCCCCGGCTGCTGAGGCTGCACCTGAAGCCGCCGGCGATGAGGATAAGCCGGTCGAGTAACCCGGTATATGGCAAGCAGCGACGCGGTTATTCGCCAGGAAGCGGGTTCCGATTCCGCCGCCCGGGCGGCTGATCTTTGTACGCTGCTTGAGAATTACCTAGAGCCCCGCCAGGTCGAAAAAGTCTACCGCGCCTACCAGTTTGGTGCCGCCGCTCATGAGGGGCAGCGGCGGCTCTCCGGTGAGCCTTACATTACGCATCCATTAGCAGTCGCCCGTACGCTGGGCGATATGGGTCTAGATGCGGAAAGCCTCTGCGCCGCCATCCTGCACGACGTCATCGAGGACACGCCGACGGCCAAAGCCGAGATCGCCGAGGCCTTTGGCCCGGAAGTCGCGCAACTGGTTGACGGTGTCTCCAAGCTCACCCAAATCAATTTTCGCAGCAAAGCCGAAGCGCAGGCCGAGAACTTTCGCAAGATGGTGATGGCGATGTCGCAAGACATTCGCGTCATCCTCATTAAGCTCGCCGATCGGCTGCATAACATGCGCACCATCTTTGTGATGCCACCGAGCAAGCGCGCTCGCATTGCTCGGGAGACGCTCGAGATCTATGCCCCCATCGCCCAGCGCTTGGGGATTAACAGTATTCGCATTGAACTCGAAGACCTGGGCTTTGCCGCGCTTTATCCAATGCGCTACCGAGTGCTGAAAGAGCGTGTTCGTCAGCAGCGGGGCAACCGGCGAGAGCTGCTGGATACGGTGCGCAACGCAATTGCTGAGAGTCTCGACGAATCAGGCATCGATGCGCGAGTGATTGGCCGGCAAAAGCATCTGTGGAGTATTTACCAAAAGATGCGGCATAAGCAGGCCGGATTCGACGATATTTTTGATGTCTACGGTTTTCGCGTTGTCGTCACCGATGTCGATACCTGCTACCGCGTCCTTGGGCATTGCCATGGCCTTTATAAGCCGCTACCGGGCCGGATTAAAGACTACATTGCCATCCCCAAGGTCAACGGCTATCAAAGTCTGCATACAACCTTGTTGGGCCCGCACCGCATACAGGTTGAGGTGCAAATTCGAACCGCAGAAATGGACCGCGTAGCCGAGGCCGGCATCGCCGCGCACTGGCTGTATAAAGACGCCGGATCGGCTAGTAATGTGGCGCAGACTCGGGCGCGGGAGTGGGTTCACGGGCTCATGGAAATGCAGGAGAGTTCCGGCAACCCGCTTGAGTTCATTGAGAACGTCAAGATTGACCTGCTGCCCGATGAGATCTACGTGTTTACGCCCAATGGCGACATTATGGAGTTGCCAAAAGGCGCGACCGTGGTGGACTTTGCCTACGCCGTCCACTCGCAGATTGGTGATGCCTGTATTGCCGCGAATATTGACCATCGCTTGGCACCGCTGAGAACGCCGCTCGAGACTGGGCAGACGGTAGAGATTATTACCGCTCCCATTGCTCGGCCGAATCCCGCCTGGTTGGATTTTGTGGTGACCGCCAAGGCGCGCGCGGGCATCCGGCAAAGCCTCAAACAACTGCAAGGGACTGAGGCGGCTGACTTAGGGCGCCGGCTGGTGGATCAGGCGCTCGGCGCCATGAACCTGTCACTGGCCAATGTCTCCGAAGAACAAATTGAACGAGCACTCGAGGCACTGGGCAGCGACCAGCTTGAGGCCGTTTTGGCCGAAGTTGGCCTTGGCCGGCGCATGCCCTGGTTGGTGGCGCGGCATCTCTCTGGTGTCGATGAAGCATCGGCAGACTTGGCCCAATCCGGCGGTAGTGGCGCATTGACTATCCGCGGCAACGAAGGCGCGGTGGTGGCCTTTGCCCGCTGCTGTCGGCCCATTCCGGGAGACCCGATCGTGGGCTTTGCCAGTGCCGGCCGCGGCGTTGTCATTCACCATCAAAGCTGTAACAACATTCGTGAATACCGCAATCACCCCGAAAAATGGGTGGATGTGCAGTGGGATGCGGTGGCCGAAGGCGAGTATCCCGTGGCTATTGATGTCGAGGTCATGAACCGACGCGGAGTTCTGGCAAGCGTGGCTGCGGTCATTTCAGATCTCGACTCCAATATTGATGCGGTTGAAAT
The DNA here is from genome assembly GCA_965243155.1 of Spiribacter sp. Classification (GTDB taxonomy): domain Bacteria; phylum Pseudomonadota; class Gammaproteobacteria; order Nitrococcales; family Nitrococcaceae; genus Spiribacter. The sequence goes on from CBDEUE010000014.1 coordinate 77,629, forward strand.
TGAAGAGAAGGAAGGCATGATTGCCACCATGAAGCTCGTGCTGGATGTGCGCGGGCGTATCCATTTGGCCCGCATTATGCGCCGCCTGCGCGGGCTCTCTGCGGTGCTTCGTATTACTCGAAGGAGAGGTTAATGAGCCGCCGAATTATTCAGACCGATCAGGCACCGGCTGCCATCGGGCCCTACTCACAGGCTGTCCAGGTGGGCGATTTGGTCTTTATCTCCGGGCAAATTCCGCTCGACCCCGTCACCAAGGAGATGGTGGGCCCGGGAATCGACGCGCAGACGCGCCGCGTGTTCGATAACCTGAGCAACTTGTGTTTAGCGGCTGGCGGCAGTCTGGACGATATCTGCAAGCTTTCTATTTTCCTGACCGATTTGGGGCATTTCGCCACCGTTAACGCCATTATGTCGGAGTACTTTAGTGAGCCGTATCCGGCGCGCGCTGCGATTGGTGTTGCCGAGCTACCCAAAGGCGCTGGTGTTGAAGTCGAAGCCATTTTGAGCCTGGCCAAAGCCGGCTAACTGCATGAGCACTGCCGCTGCAGCCGGCACGGCGCTGACGCGGCTGAATGGCGTCGGCCCGCGTCTTTCGGAACGGCTGGCAAAATTAGGGATTCATCGAGCGGAAGACCTGCCTTTTCATCTACCGCTTCGCTACGAAGACCGAACCCGGGTTTTACGCATTGGTGAACTGGGCCCCGGTGATCAAGCCCTTATTGAGGGAGAGATTACGGCCAGTGAGGTAACGGGGGGCCGCCGGCGTCGACTGATTTGTCGCATTAGCGACGGGACCGGCAGTCTTGAGCTGGTGTTTTTTCATTTTTATGCCGCCCAGCAGCGCCAGTTCATCCGCGGTGTGCGGCTGCGGGTTTTTGGTGAGGCGCGTCCTGGGCCAGTCACCCTGCAGATGGTTCATCCCGACTGGGAATGTGTGTCGCTGGATTCGCCGCCATCGGCCGGCGAATTCAAGCCAGTTTATCCCTCCAGCGAGGGCATTACGCAGTACCAGCTGCGCCGGGCGATTGATGCGGCGCTTGATATGCCGGCCTTAATGCAAGACTGGTTGCCGGCCTCGGTGCTCAAAGGGCTTGGCTTGCCAGCGCTGCAGGAGGCATTGCAGCTGGTGCATAGGCCGTCAGCGGATGTCGATACCGATGCGCTGCTCAACGGTCGTCATCCGGCGGTCAAAAGACTGGCCTTTGAGGAGCTGCTGGCGCATCGCCTGAGCCTCTTGCGCCTGCGGGGTGAACAACGTGCTAGCGCTGCGGTCGCTGCCATGAAAGCAGCGGGTCCACTAACAAAGCAGTTCTTGCAGCAGCTTGGCTTCACGCTTACCGGCGCCCAGCAACGGGTGTATCAGGAGGTGCTGCAGGACATGACCGGATCAGAGCCGATGTTGCGCCTGGTGCAGGGTGATGTGGGTTCCGGCAAAACGGTCATCGCCGCGTTGGCGGCGTTAATGGCAGTGGAAAACGGCTGGCAGGCGGCCGTTATGGCGCCAACCGAGTTGCTGGCCGAGCAGCATGAGCGGGGTTTTCGTGACTGGTTTGAGCCGCTGGGTTTGCGTCTGGGTTGGTTGGGCGGGCGCAGCACTGCCGCGCGTCGCAAAGAAACGCTCGCTGCCTTGGCCAACGGTGAAATACAGGTGGTGGTCGGGACGCATGCGCTGTTCCAAGAGGCCGTTGAGTTTCATGCCTTGGGTCTAGTGGTGATTGATGAACAACACCGCTTTGGCGTGCACCAACGCCTCGCATTGCGGGATAAGGGGCATGGCAACACCCAGCCGCATCAGATGGTGATGACTGCAACCCCAATTCCGCGCACGCTGGCCATGACGGCCTATGCCGATCTGGATACTTCGGTTATCGATGAGTTGCCGCCTGGTCGTACGCCCGTGCAGACCGTTGCTCTGCCGGATACCCGTCGCGATGAAGTGATTGAGCGGATTCATCAAGCCTGCGCGAGTGGTCGACAGGCCTATTGGGTGTGTACGCTGATTGAGGAATCTGACGTGCTTGAGGCGGAGGCTGCGGAGGCGACTGCAGCACGCTTGCAGGAGCAGCTACCGTCGCTGCGTATTGCACTGGTGCACGGGCGGCTGACGGCTCGCGATAAAGAATCGATCATGCGGCAGTTTGAGGCGGGCGAGGTGGACTTGCTGGTGGCGACGACGGTGATTGAGGTGGGCGTGAACGTACCCAATGCCTCATTAATGATCATCGAAAACGCTGAGCGTCTTGGGCTGGCCCAGTTACACCAGTTGCGCGGCCGGGTTGGTCGCGGTGAGACCAAGAGCAGTTGTGTTCTTTTGTATCATGGGCCGCTGGGTGATACGGCTCGTGATCGGCTGGCCATTTTGCGCGAGACCAATGATGGATTTCGTATCGCTCGGCGTGATCTTGAGATACGCGGCCCGGGCGAGGTCTTGGGTACGCGACAGACCGGTGCGTTGATGTATCGCATTGCCGATTTGCTGCGAGATGCAGACTTGTTGGATGACATACAGGCCGTGGCGCCGGGTCTTTTGCATGACTATCCACAGGCGGTGAATGAGTTGATTCGGCGTTGGGTTGGTGAGGGAGAGCGTTATGCGCAGGTTTGATGGATGTCATTGGCGTCCTGGAGCCTTGCCGCAAGTGCCCGCTCCCCCAAAGCGCTTGCGTCCTTGGCTGGATGAACCAGGATCACTCACGCGGCGGCTGCAGGCGCTCGCCGGTGATGCGTTTAACGTGATGGTGCTCAACGAACACTGGGCCCGGGCCTGGCCCGAGGAGCGGTTGCAATTACGCAGCGAGGCGATGCGTTGGCACTGGGTGCGCGAGGTCCTACTGCGCAAAGATGAGACCGCATTGGTTTACGCGCGCAGCGTCATTCCCGGCAGCAGTCTAACGGGTCCGTTGCGGCGCTTACGTCAGCTAGGCAGACAGCCATTGGGTGCGCTGCTCTTCGGGCGCTACCCGGTCAAGCGCGGCCCGATTGACATTGCCCGAGTGCAGTCAAAATCGCGGCTTGGCGCGCGCGCGCTACCGCCTCAAAATACAGCCTGCTGGGCACGGCGCTCGGTTTTTTATATCGCCCGGCGGCCTTTGCTGGTCACCGAGGTTTTTCTTCCGTCACTGCTCAAGGAGCTTGGGTATGAGCACGATGGCTGCTGACTGGCGTCATCGGTTGGGGCTTTACGCGCGCCTGGCGAGACTGGACAGGCCGATTGGTAATTTTTTGTTGCTCTGGCCCACGCTCTGGGCGCTATGGCTGGCGGCAGAAGGGTTGCCACGCCTTGATGTGTTGGTTGTCTTTATCCTTGGTGTGTTGGTGATGCGGGCAGCCGGTTGCGTGATCAATGACTATGCCGATCGTGACTTTGACCGCCATGTGAAACGCACCCGCCATCGGCCATTAACTACCGGGGCAGTCAGCGAGCGCGAAGCGCTGACATTGTTTGCGTTGCTGTGTTTGGTGGCTTTTGGGCTGGTGTTGCTGATGAATGCGTTAACCATCGCGCTGGCCTTCGTTGGGGTGGCCTTGGCCGCCACTTATCCCTTCATGAAGCGTCACACGCACCTGCCGCAGATTCACTTGGGTGCGGCATTCGGTTGGGCAGCGCCCATGGCCTTCGCAGCCCAGTCCGGGCAGATCACCGTGATTGCCTGGTTGGTTTTTTTGGCGGCCGTACTTTGGGCAACCATCTACGACACTGAGTATGCGATGGTCGATCGCGATGACGATCTAAAAATTGGTATTCGTTCTACGGCCATTTTGTTTGGCCATTATGACCGGGCGATGTTGGGCTTGTTGCAGGGGCTGCTGACGCTGTTATTGCTAACCATTGGCTGGCGTGCTGGGTTGGGCGTGATTTACGCGAGCTGTGTGCTGCTGGCCGGCGGACTTTTTGTCTATCAGCAGTGGTTAATGCGCGAGCGCAGTCGCGACGGATGTTTTCGTGCCTTCCTCAATAACAATATCTACGGCGGCGTGATTTTCCTTGGCCTGCTGCTGGAGTACGGGTTGTCCGTTTGAGCTCCAGCCTAAAGAGCTAGATCGCTCGCGCAAGAACAATCGCCTGGATATGTTCCGTGCCCCCTTTGCGTAATGTGGTTGCTAATGCGTTGAGCGTGGCTCCGGTGGTAAGGACATCGTCCACCAACGTGACGGCCTTCGGAGGTGGATGTAGCAGCTGAAAAGCTTGGTCTAAGTTGGTTTTTCGCGCTTTCGCATTAAGGCCGCGCTGCGAAGGGGTATGGATAGCGCGGCGGACCAACGAGTCCATCACCGGCGGGCCAAGCCAGCGTGCGATGAGGGCCGATTGATTAAAGCCACGAGCGCGAAATCGCTTGGCATGCAAAGGTGTCGGTACCAAGGGACCAAGGATGCGGAGAGGGCGTCTGGCTAGGGCCTCGCGGGCAACCTCTGAGAGTAAACGGCCCGCTGCCATGTCTGCCTGCAGCTTAAAGGCACGAATTAAATCATCAATGCCATCGCTATAGGCCCAGAGCGCGACTGTGCGCTCAATAGCCAGCGGTTGGGTCAGACATGTCGCACAGTAATCTGCCCCTGAGGCGAGCGGCATGCCGCAGCGTCGACAAGCGGCGGTAATCCAAGGCAGATCTTCAAGACAGCCGGCGCAGAGCTCGCGATCTTGGCAGCGCGCCCGACAAAAGCGGCAATGACCGCTAAAAATTTGATGCAGCCAGCTGTGAATCCGAGTGCTTTGGCGCCACATGCTGTTCATTTCGATCAGCCTGCCAACCGCGTCAGTTGGGGTCTACGCGCTGTTGGCTGTGTCCCGATTGACGGCGCGATATGCCACACTGAATGGATGGATAAGACCATGACTGATCAAGCGGGGCTGGACGTCGCTGCCATGCTGCGTCAGACACAACGGGCCAGGGCCGATTTTGACAAGGCCGCGGTGTTGCACAAAGAAGTCGCGAAGCGTTTGCTTGAGCGCTTGGATTACGTTCGCCTAGCGCCGACATCAATACTCAATCTTGGTTGTGGTACGGGGCTAGCAACCGCTGATCTGCGCCAGCGTTATCCGAGAGCCCAGCAGCTGGTCATGGATGTCGCGCCTGCCTGGGTGGCGCGCGCCCGCCGCAGCGCTAGCCGGTGGCGGCGTTTACCCGGTGTTGCCGGTGGTCTGCGCGGCCTGCCCTTTGCCAATAACAGCTTTGATTTAATTTTCTCCACCTTGGCGTTTCACCGTTGCGAGGATCTAGCGGCCTTTGCGCGCGAGCTGCAGCGTGTGCTCACTCCCGGTGGTCTCGTGATGTTTGCGACGTTTGGCCCGGATACTTTGCAAGAGCTACGTGCAGCCTGGCTGGCCGTTGATTCGGCCGCGCATGTGCAGCCATTCGTGGATATGCATGATATTGGTGATGCTTTGGTTTCCGCGCGCCTGGCCGATCCCGTTATGGATATGGAGCATTTCACACTGACCTATGCTGGGATAGACGCGTTGGTGAGCGATTTGACCGCACTCGGCCTGCGCAATGCGCTGCGGGCTAGAGCTGTTGGTCTGACAACACCACGTCGCTGGCGGCAAGTGTGTGATGCCTACGCACAGCAGCGGGATGGCGACGGGCGACTGCCGGCGACTTGGGAGGTGGCCTATGGGCATGCCTGGGGGACCGATGCGCAGGCGCAAATTACGACAGAGCCCGGCGAGGTGCGTCTGCCATTGGACACTTTATTGGTACCCCACCGGCAGCGCTAAAGCCGAAAATCGCCTGATCAGTGCTTTTCTCGGCTTCAAGACTGCTCTAAACTTGACTTCGGTCAAGTAGAAAAGCGCGAGCGATTGCTGATATGACCACGCACGCCGAAATTGAAAATACTGGCGGCCGGCGGTTTGTGCTGGCGCCGAACATTGCTCCCAATTGGGGCCAGACCGTGCGCATCTACTTGGCGTTAAGTGCGGTGTGTCTGACTATTGCGCTGGTGTGCACGGCAATGGGATTTTGGCCGGTGTTGCCATTTGCTGGCATCGAGCTTGCGGCGCTTGGTTGGGCTTTGTACGTATCTGCACGGCGATCGTTAGATCGCGAAATCGTGCATGTTGAGCATGGCCAGGTGCGGGTAGAGAAGGGCCGGGGTCGGGTTGAGCAGACCTGGCAGATGGAGCAGGCCTGGACTGAAGTGATCCATCGGCAATTGCCACGCCGATGGGAAGAGACGGAATTGGTGCTGCGTTCTCGCGGCCGAGAGGTTAAACTTGGCAGCTTTCTGGAGCCGGAGGAGCGACGCAGCTTGGCGCGTGAACTTCGCCGGTGCATTGGGCCGATGGCGCGCTGCGGCGATGATGGCGGGCCACCGGTGGAGCCGGCCGACCGAAAAAGCCTAGGGTTAGCGGTTGGCCCCTCGCATAGTCTGGGAGACAGGACGGGATGAGAAAAATGACCGCCAAGAAGGGACTTGGACTGGCCGGGCTGATGCTGGGTCTGGGGGGCGTAGTATCGCCGGCAGCCGCAGACCTTGGCCTGATCAACATGACCCGTGGTGTCACCGAGTCGAGCCGGCAGATCTATGACCTGCATATGACCATCTTCCTGATTACGGTGGCCATTGGTGTACTCGTATTCGGAGCGATGTTCTACTCCATTTACCGGCATCGTAAGTCTCGTGGCGTCAAGCCGGCGACTTTCCACCACAGCACCGCAGTCGAGATTGTCTGGACCGTCATCCCGCTTGGCATTCTGGTGGCGATGGCTGTACCGGCAACCCAGACGCTCATTGAGCTGGATGACACCAGCGACGCCGAAATGACCGTGGTGGTCACCGGTTATCAGTGGTTCTGGGGCTATGAGTACCTAGACGAAGACGTGCAGTTTTTAAGTCGGCTTGATGTTGACAGCGATCGTGCGCGCCAGCTTGGCTCGAGCGTCCAGCCAGCCTCAGTGGATAATTACTTGCAGAATGTCGATCGCCGTCTGGTGGTGCCGGTCGATACCAAGATTCGTTTTCAGATTACCGCGTCCGACGTGATCCACTCGTGGTGGGTGCCGGATCTCGGTTGGAAAAAAGACGCTATTCCGGGCTTTGTGAATGAAGCTTGGACGCGCATTGACGAGCCGGGTGTTTATCGTGGCCGTTGTGCCGAGCTTTGCGGTCGCGATCATGGATTTATGCCGATCGTCGTCGAGGCGGTGGAGCAGGATGAGTTTGAAGAGTGGCTGGCGGCCCAGCGCAGTGGCGATGACGCCGCGGCAACGGTCAGCAGCAATGAGCAGAGTGAAGTTAGCGACCAGTTGGCGTCGCGTTAAGTGAGCATTTTGACGGGAGACGTTTGAAATGACGGCAACAACCCAAGATCACGCGCATCACGAGGCGGAGCCAACCGGACTCAAGCGCTGGCTGGTCACCACCAACCATAAAGACATCGGTTCGATGTACCTGCTGTTCTCGCTGGCCATGTTCCTGGTCGGTGGTGCGATGGCGCTGGTCATTCGTGCCGAGCTGTTCCAGCCGGGTCTGCAGGTGGTTGATCCTTACTTTTTCAACCAGATGACCACCATGCACGCGTTGGTGATGATCTTCGGCGCGGTGATGCCGGCCTTTACCGGCCTTGCCAACTGGATGATTCCGCTCATGGTGGGCGCGCCGGATATGGCGCTGCCACGCATGAACAACTGGAGCTTCTGGCTGCTGCCGTTTGGCTTTGCCATTCTGCTTTCAACGCTGTTCATGCCGGGCGGTGGTCCCGCGGGTGGTTGGACCATGTATCCGCCGCTGATGCTACAAACCGGTACCGCGTTCCCGTTCGTGATTTTTGCGATCCACGTGCTGGGCATCAGCTCGATTATGGGTTCGATTAACGTGATCGCCACGATCCTGAACATGCGGGCACCGGGCATGACCCTGATGAAAATGCCTTTGTTCGTCTGGACCTGGCTGATCACCGCCTACCTGATGATTGCCGTAATGCCGGTGCTTGCCGGTGCCATCACGATGCTGCTGACGGATCAGTACTTCGGCACGACGTTCTTTAGTGCCGCCGGTGGTGGTGACCCAGTGCTCTACCAGCACATCTTCTGGTTCTTTGGGCATCCCGAGGTCTACATCCTGATTCTGCCGGCCTTCGGCATTATCTCCACGATCATTCCGACCTTTGCGCGCAAGCCGCTGTTCGGTTACAGCTCGATGGTTTACGCCACGGCCTCGATTGCGTTCCTTTCGTTCATCGTTTGGGCGCATCACATGTTCACCGTGGGCATGCCGGTGGCAGGTGTGTTGTTCTTTATGTACGCCACCATGCTGATCGCGGTGCCAACCGGCGTGAAGGTCTTTAACTGGGTGGCAACGATGTGGCGCGGTGCGATGACTTTCGAAACACCGATGCTCTTCGCCCTAGCCTTTGTATTCCTATTCACCATCGGTGGTTTCTCGGGGCTCATGCTCGCCATTGCGCCAGCTGACTTCCAGTACCACGACACCTACTTCGTGGTGGCACATTTCCACTATGTGTTGGTGACAGGTGCCGTGTTCGCAATCCTCGCGGCCGCTTATTACTGGCTGCCGAAGTGGACTGGCCATATGTACAACGAGCGTCTGGGGCAGTGGCATTTCTGGCTGTCCGTGGTTTTTGTGAACGTGCTGTTCTTCCCGCAGCACTTCCTGGGTCTCGCCGGCATGCCGCGGCGTATCCCCGACTACTCGGTGCAGTTTGCTGACTGGAACATGATTTCTAGTATCGGTGGATTTGGATTTGGCTTTGCCCAGTTAATCTTCGTGTACCTGCTTTGGCAGTGCATCCGGGGTGGGCAGAAGGCCGAGGCACGCGCCTGGGAAGGCGCCGAAGGTCTCGAGTGGGAAGTGCCGTCGCCGGCGCCGCACCATACCTTCGATACGCCGCCGGTGATCCGCTAGGCAATGATTAATAAGGAAGTCGACCGTCGCACCAGGCGTAACATACGTTGGACAGTGTTTCTCCTGGTGCTGGTCGTTCTCGGGATTTATTTGGGGGTTTTCTTCGAGCGCATTACGCCTTGAAGATCGGAGTAGAGAGGACAGCGCATGGCGCAGGCAGAGGGCGGGTATTACGTACCCCACGGTAGCAACTGGCCGATTATTGGTAGTGTTGGACTCACCGCCTTGGTGGTGGGTATCGCGCTCTACCTCGAGGGTATCGGCGCTGGTCCCTATGTGCTCGCTGCCGGCGTGCTCATCACCGCCTGGATGGTGATAGGGTGGTTTGGCGACGTCGTCCGCGAAGGCGTTAAGGGCCTCTATAGCGACCAGGTTGACCGCTCACTGCGCTGGGGCATGATCTGGTTTATTTTCTCCGAGATTATGTTCTTCGCGGCCTTCTTTGGCGCGCTGTTCTACGCTCGGGCACTGTCAGTGCCGTGGCTCTCCGGCGAAGATCCCGCCACTAGCCGGCTGCTCTGGGATTCCATGGTCCTTAGCTGGCCAACCGCCGGCCCGGGTATGGCTGAGCTCGAATGGACACCGATGGGCCCATGGCCGCTTCCCACGATCAACACGCTGATCTTGCTCACCTCTGGCATGACCCTCACGATTGCGCATCACGCGCTGAAAGAAGGCCATCGTGGCAAGCTGATTACTTACATGTGGGCAACGGTCGCGCTGGGTGCAATCTTCCTTGGATTCCAGATGTATGAGTACTATCACGCATACGTCGATCTGAACTTGCGTCTGGATACCGGCATCTACGGGTCAACCTTCTTTATGTTGACCGGCTTTCACGGCATGCATGTGCTGATCGGCACGATCATGCTGATCGTCATCACGCTGCGTTGCATGAAGGGTCATTTCAAGCCGGAATCACATTTTGGCTTTGAAGCCACGGCTTGGTACTGGCACTTCGTGGACGTGGTTTGGCTGGGGCTCTATATCTTCGTCTACATCCTGTAGAGGATGCTGATCAATTTAATGGGCTTTGATTGGGCGCGATGACGCCAGTAAACACGCCCAATAGAATCAGTAAGAACAGGACGATAGAGAGCCCAATTCGCAGCTTCAGTGCATTCAGCGTGCGGCGTGAATCGCCACGATCACGCATCAAGTAAAAAAGCGCTGAACCGAGGCTGGCAACGATGACAAACAGCGTGGCGACAATGGTGATGCGTATCGCGAGATCCATGACTAATTCCTGATGGGTGTCGGAGAAGTATAAAGCATCATGACCGCACTGGGCGCCAAGACTGAGGTCTATTCAGGCATGCGTATTGGCGGTTTTGTATTTGCTCCCCGTTTGTGGCCCACGTTGGCGTACGTGATTTTGTTGTCGCTGCTGCTCACGCTCGGTTTCTGGCAGCTTGGCCGGGCCGATGAAAAATGGGCGGCATTGGCAGCGCGGGCCGAGGCCACTCGGGCCGAAGTGGTAGAAATTAACGCAGTCTTGCCAAGTCTTGCCTCGCATGAATTCCGCAGAGCTCGCGCCTATGGGGAATATGATTTGGAGCGGCAGTTTTTGCTGGATAACCAAGTTGAAAACCGCCAGGTGGGTTATCGGTTGCTGACACCGCTGCAGCTGGATGGCGCCGATCAATGGGTGCTAGTGGATCGCGGATTTGTCCCGATTAGAGAGAGCCGAGCGATGATGCCCGAGCTGCCAGCACCAACGGTGGGCACAGCCGCTAGTGACGCCCCTGTCACCGGCCGAATTGGTCGGGGACCCTCGGTTGGCATCCGTTTGGGTGAACCCACCGATAATCCCGATGTCTGGCCAAGACGGGTACAATACCTAGACTTTGAATACATGAGCCAAGCGCTTGGCGCCCCGGTGGCTGATTACCTTCTGCTGGAAGGCTCTTTGGCAACGGATGTTCAACTGCGGCGCGAAGGACCAGATGCTTGGCGTTTTGGGCCGGAACGCCACGAGGGCTATGCGGTGCAGTGGTTCTCACTGGCAGCGGCACTAACGGTGATTTGGCTTGTCGTTAACACCCGGCGTATATCCGGGAAGCGGAGTTCGGCCTGATGCAATGGTTTAAAGGGCGCTGGCAGCTGATTACGTTGCTCGCGTTGTTTTTCTTGCCCACGTTTGCCGCAATGGTCATGGTCTTTAGTGACTGGCGGCCGGATACATTCTCCAATAACGGCGATTTGGTGCAGCCCGCTGAACAGATCAATCCCGAGCAATGGGACAACCTCCATGGCGAGGCACCGGTGTTGGCCGGTGATTGGCTGTTGGTCATGCCGCGTCAGGATGTCTGTGGTCAGGCTTGCCTTGAAGTGATTGATCAGCTGCAGCGCATTCGGGTGGCGCTTGATCGCAGCATCGACCGAGTGCAAATGATTATCCTGCAGCCGCGCTCCGAGGAATCGCCAGTGCTCGCGGCGGAGTTGGCCGCTGAGCCGGGTATTTACAATATGGCGGTCTCCGCCGCGTTGGTGGATCAGCTGAGTGCGCACGAGGGCAATGCCATGGCTGCGCATATTGTCGATTATCGGGGTTTCCATGTGCTGCGTTATGCCGCTCCATTGGATGCCTCCGCGCTACTAGATGATCTGGAAAAACTGCTCCGGCTTGCCAAAGAAGAGGCGGAGCGCCGTGCATTTGAGGAGGCCGTCGAGCAATGAAGTCGCATCCTTGGTTTTTTCGCATGAGCCTGTTAGCGACCACCGTGACGCTTTGCGTGGTGGTTTTGGGTGCTTGGGTGCGGTTGACGGATGCTGGGCTGGGCTGCCCCGATTGGCCGGGTTGTTATGGGCAATGGGATGTGCCAAATACCCCCGAGGCCATTTCGGCGGCTAATGAAGCTTTCCCGGATACGCCCGTGCACATTGGCAAGGGCTGGCGCGAGATGGTGCATCGGTATTTAGCCGGCATCCTCATGTTGTTGATCTACGGTCTTGGCTTTTTTGCTTGGAAACAGCGACATCGCCCGGGGCAGTCCTGGCGTATTCCACTGTTTTTAGTCGCTTTTGTGACTTTTCAGGCCATTCTGGGCGCCTGGACGGTGACCTGGCAGCTGAAACCGGCAGTCGTCACAGCACATTTATTGGGTGGCCTGACAACCTTGTCGTTGCTTTGGTGGGTTACCTTGCGCTGCAACTACCTCGGTGGAACGGGACGGCTGGCCGCCAGTAAAGGATTGGGCGCTTTCTTGGCGGCCGGGCTATTGGTGGCCGTGGGCCAGATTACGCTGGGCGGTTGGACCAGTACCAACTATGCGGCATTGGCCTGTAATGAATTCCCGACGTGCAGTTTGGGCGAGTACTGGCCAGATCGTGCCGATTTCAGTGAAGGCTTTGTGCTCTGGCGAGGCCTGGGCGTGAATTATGAATTCGGTGTGCTGGATCATCCGGCGCGAATGGCAGTTCATTTGGCACACCGCGTCGGTGCGATTGTCGCGGCCTTGGTGTTGGGCGCCCTTGCCTGGTGGCTCTGGCGCAGTGGTGGGATTGGTCGAGTACTCGGCGTTGCCGTTGGTGGCGCTTTGACCTTACAGATACTCATTGGCATCGCCAATGTTATCTATAGCTTGCCTCTGAGCCTTGCCGTCGCGCACAATGCGGGCGCTGCATTATTGCTAATGGTGCTTGTCACCGCTATCCATGTCAGGCGACCGCTTGTAACAACATGAGCCGTATTCTCGAAGCCACAAATAACACCACTGATCAGGCGCCGCCGCTGCAGCACCTGATTCAGCATTGGCGGGATTATTACGAACTCACCAAGCCGGGTGTGGTGGCTTTGATGGTGTTCACCGCGGTGGTGGGCATGTTGCTGGCAAGCCCCGGTATCATTCCGTGGAATGCGCTGATATTGGGCAACCTTGGCATCGCATTGGCCGCGGGTTCGGCCGCGGCCATCAATCATCTGGTTGACCGTCAGATTGATGGGCGCATGAAGCGAACGCGCGGCCGTCCGTTGCCCACCGGCCATCTGCGTATCAGTCATGCCGTATTCTTTGCGGCGGTATTAGGTTTTAGCGGGCTCGCGCTTCTGTATTTTACGGTTAATCCGCTGACCGCTTGGCTCACTGCCGGGTCTTTGATTGGCTATGCCTTCATCTATACGCTCTTTTTAAAGCGAGCGACACCGCAGAACATCGTCATTGGTGGTGCTGCCGGTGCCGCGCCGCCGGTGCTGGGTTGGGTCGCGGTCACCGGCACGATTGACCCGCATGCGCTGCTGCTGTTTTTAATTATCTTCACTTGGACGCCGCCGCATTTCTGGGCGCTGGCCATCCACCGGCGCGAGGAATACGCCAGCGTGGATATCCCCATGCTGCCGGTCACTCATGGAGAGCGCTTTACCCGTTGGCAAATTCTGTTCTACACGGTTTTGCTGGTGGGCGTGACCATCCTGCCGTTTGCGACCGGCATGAGTGGTTGGATTTACCTAGCTGGTGCACTGGCGCTTGGGCTGCGCTACCTGTGGTTTGGTGTGGCGATGCTGCGTCGAGAAGACGACCGCTCGCTGCCGATGCGCTCGTTTGGGTTTAGCATCGTTTATTTGATGGCGCTTTTTGCGGTGCTATTGGTTGATGCCTACCTGCCAGTGCTAACCGCATCCCTGTTCGGTTAGATTTCCAGCGACTCCTGCTACCTTCATCGGAAGACTAATTCGGGTGCCGTGCTTTGCCGCTTTTGGTTACTTAACCGGGCTCATGAGATCCGCCGGCAACTTCACAACCGTCTAGCGAATGAAAGGCGGATCAAAATCGCCCGGTGTAAGCAACCAAAATCGGCAATGCCACCGCCGTGCTCTCCGCGGAATAGCCACCGCGGTCTCTAGGCGGATCCTGCTGCCTTTATCGGGCGATTTTGATTTGCCATTGGGCTGCTAGACGCTCGGGAAGTTGCCGGCAAATCTCATGAGCCCGATGAAGGTAGCAGGAGTCGCCTGAGCACAGCACGGGATGAGCCCGGTTAAGTAACCAAAAGCGGCATGGCACGGCATTGGATGAACCCGGTTAAGCAACCAAAAGCGGCATAGTATGGCGGCGCCGCGAGTGCGGACTTTAACCGTTAGCCGCCTCAAGCCCGACGTTGTTCTTTTCGAGAACGCGATCAGCCCGATAACTCGAGCGCACCAACGGCCCGGCAACGACCTCGAGAAAGCCTTTGCCAAGACCAATCTCGCGGTAGCGGTTGAACTGCTCTGGGGTAACGTAGCGGTCGACGGGTAGGTGATTGACCGTCGGGCGTAGGTACTGACCAAAGGTGACGATGTCGACGCCGATGGCGCGCAGATCATCCATGGTCTCGATGATTTCCTCATCGGTCTCGCCCAACCCCGCCATGAGGCTGGTTTTGGTCAGCACGTCAGGGCGGCGTTTTTTGGCGTGGGCGAGGACGTCTAGCGTCTGCTGATAACCGGCGCGCGGGTCACGCACTGGATGTGTGAGTCGTTTTACGGTCTCGACGTTTTGTGCAAACACCTCAAGCCCGGTATCGACGACGGTGTTAATGGCCTGATGGCTGCCGTCGAAATCCGGCGTTAGCGCCTCGACCGCGGTTTGTGGGTTGCGTCGTTTGATCTCGCGAATGCAGTCGGCGTAATGCTGTGCGCCACCGTCATCTAAATCATCGCGGTCGACTGAGGTGAGTACCACGTATTTTAGATCCATGAGCGCGACGGTCTCTGCAGCACCGGCTGGCTCGTTTTCATCCAGCCATCCGCGTGGGTTGCCTGTGTCGACGGCACAAAACCGACAGGCGCGTGTGCAGACATCGCCCATGAGCATAATGGTGGCGGTGCCGGCGCTCCAGCATTCACCAATGTTGGGGCACATTGACTCTTCGCAGACAGTGGCGAGCTTGTAGTCCCGAACGGTTTTTTTCACCTTTTGATAGGTCTCGCCCGTAGGGATTTTGACTCGCAGCCAGTCTGGCTTGTCGCCACGGCCTACCGGTGCGGCGTCGCGCTGGGTTTTTATGCCATTCTTGATGGCCCGCACGCCGTTTGGTTTTTCGACCTTTTGGCCGCTGACGACAACGGGAATGCCTTTGAGCTCGCTCATCATTGGACTCCCTGGCGGGTATTAATCTTTGCCATAGGGGTTGTTCATCACCGAAAACCAGTTTTGGTGCGCTTGGTCGGCTTTGCGGCGGTAGCCCTCAACTTCCTCGCGGCTGACCTCTTCGCGCAGCTCGGCATCGCTGACCGGGCGGGGGTCGTAAGCGCTTTGCTGGTTCGGCTCGGCGTTGTCCGTTTTTTCTTCTGTTGTCTGGCGATCAGACATCACAGGTTTCCTCTCACCGATTGTTATACTGCGGCCCAGTATACGCGTTAAGCAGGGATGGGCTCCATGGCCGTTGAGTCACAAGTTGATTACGACCAGGATCTGGATGTTCGCGGACTCAACTGCCCGCTGCCGATCCTGCGCACCAAGCAAACGCTGCGGGACTTGCCGGTAGGAGCGCGGTTACGCGTGCGCGCGACGGATCCGCATTCGGTGATCGACTTTTGCGGCTTTTGTGACCGCAGCGAGCATTCGCTGATCCATCATGACGAGGCCGAGGGGGTTTTTACCTTCTATCTAGAGAAGGGCTGAGCGATCCTCACTCAAGCCAAGGCGCACGAGTAATGATTCAAGGACCACGGACAGTCGGCGTTTGAGTGAGGGAGCCGGGTGCCAGGTTAGCCCGACGAGCTCCATGCGGTCTTTGCGCTCTAGCAGCAAATCATCGCTGGTGCCAAGATCATCCACCAGTCCAAGCTCAAGAGCGCGCTCACCCAGCCAGTGTTCCCCGGTCGCGACCGTCTCAATATCTAATCGCGGCCGATGTCGGGCAATGTGATTTTTGAATAGGTCGTGGACTTCCTGCAAAGACTCGCGGAACTTAGCGCGGCCTTCATCAGTGTTGCGGCCAAATACGGTGAGGTCGCGTTTGTGTTCTCCGGCGGTATGCAGTTCGAAGTCAATATCGTGACGCTTGAGTAGCCCATGAAAGTTGGGCAGCTGACCGACAACACCGATGGAGCCGATAATGGCAAAGGGCGCGGCGACGATTCGGTCGGCCACACAAGCCATCAAATAGCCGCCACTCGCGGCAACTCGATCGACTGCGATGGTAAGGCGGATGTCTTTCTCGCGCAGCCGCGCCAGTTGACTGGCGGCGAGTCCGTAGCCCGGCACCATCCCACCCGGGCTCTCTAAGCGCAGGAGTACCTCATCGTCGCGTTTGGCGCTAGTGATGATGGCGCTGACTTCTTCGCGCAGGGCTTCAACGGCACTGGCCCGCAGATCACCATTAAAATCGAGCACGAACAGTCGTGGCAGGCGGCCTTCACCTTCACGCCGTTTTTGACTGCGACGCTCCTTAATGCGCTTGAGTAGGCCTTTTTGCGGGCCTTTGGCGCCATGCGCGATCCGCCGGCTCATCGCCTCGTAATGGCGGTTGAGGGGCTCGACTTCGAGTTCTTCGCTTTGTTTGCCGCGCCGTTTCCCGGCCATGCCGCCGATCATGCCAAGCACAATGGCAAAGGCGATAACCAGGGTGACGACTTGGGCTAAAAACTGGGCATACTCTTGGATGAATTGCATGATGGAGAGTTTACGCGAGTCACCGGACAAGAAAAGTGCAGTTTCACTACCACGACATGCCTGTATTAACGCTGCGCCAGATTGATCAGATGAATGCAGTGGCGAAAGGGGTGGCATTTCGGGCCTTTAAACAGGCTGCTGCCGAGCTCGAGGAAGGATCGGATTATTTTGTTCTGGATATCGCTGCCCCCGTGGATTCGGCAGCGCAGGCATTAATCGCACAGCTGCAAGCAGCAGAGGCGCTTTATGCCAGCTCTAAGGTGGCGATATTAATTACCGAAAAAGCCTATGCGCGGATGCAGGCTGTTGCTAATCTTCGCTGCCAATGAACACCGTGATCGATTGGCTCAGGCCTTGGGAACCCTCTGCACCCGTTTTTATCGCCTGCGCATTGGCAGTGGGCCTGTATGCCATTGGGATGATGCGCGGGGCGCGGCCCGGATTTTGGGCGGCTAGTTCTTACTTTTTGGGTGTTGGTCTGATCTTTGCGGTCACCCAGACGCATTACGATTACTACTCGCAGTATTTATTCTCGGCGCACCGTCTGCAGCACTTGATTCTGCATCACCTCGGGCCATTCCTCATTGCCTTGTCGATGCCAACTGGGGTGCTTGCCGCAGCAATGCCAGCGGCTGTGCGCGCAATGCCGCAGGGGCCGATGCAGCCATTGTTTAGTGGCATGGGAGTGATCTACCGCATCCTGCAACAGCCGTTTATTGCCGGGTTTTTGTTTGTCGGCTTGATTTATCTCTGGCTGACGCCGGCAATCCACTTTAATGCCATGCTCAGTTTGGATCTGTACTGGTTTATGAACTGGACCATGGCGGTGGATGGGCTGCTTTTTTGGTGGCTGATCTTTGAGCGTGGCAATCATGGTGTTACGCCAAGGCTCTCCCCCGGGCGCCGCATATTGGTATTGGCGCTGGTCATGCCGCCTCAAATTGCCCTTGGTGCCTACATCACCTTCAGCCGTCAGGACCTATTCGATATTTACGATGTCTGTGGCAGAGCGTTCCCGATTTCCCCAATGCTTGACCAGCAAATTGGGGGGTTGATTACCTGGATACCGGCTTCGATGATGAGCGTGGTGGCCGCGGTTATCGTGCTTGCCTTCCGTTTGGAGAAAAACCATGACAGTCAGTCGACGCGTCCTTAACGGTCTTATCGCGCTTTTGGTAGCGCTGCTGCTGGCCGCTTGCGGTGGCTCCGGATACCAAACCAAGGGCATTGAGGGGCTGTTGCCAGAACTGGCGTTTTCGCTGGTCTCTGAAAATGGGGAGGCAATCACCGAAGCCGACTTCAGAGGCGCACCAACGGTGATGTTCTTTGGCTTTACTCATTGCCCTGACATTTGCCCAACCGCCATGGCGAGGATTGCCGCGGCGATTGAAGCCTCAGGCGTAGAGGAGGCCAATGAACTGCGCGTTCTCTTTGTCTCGGTGGATCCTGAGCGCGATGATTTGCCTAAACTGGCCCGTTACACCGATTTCTTTAGCGATCATGTCACGGGCGCGACGGCCAGCATCCCGGAGCTCCGGGAGCTGACCAAGCACTACCGCGTGACCTTTGGCTATGACGAGCCGAATGAGTTCGGCGACTACAACGTCTCACATCCAAGTGTCATGTACGTTTTCGACGCCAACGGTAATCCCCGCGCGCTATTTCGGCCGAGCGACTCGATCGCGGCCATGGCCGCGGATCTTCGTCGCATCGCCCGGGGTTAGTCGAACAGATCCTTATCGGTCACAGCACCGTAGGATGCCGAGCTGACCAGCTTGGCAAACTTGCCCAGAATGCCGCGGCGATAGTTCGGCGGGCGCGGCTGCCAGCGCTTGCGGCGCTCGGCGAGCTCGTCTGCGCTCAGCTTCACCTCAAGTAGGTTTTTATCGGCATCAATCACCACGGTGTCGCCTTCTTCTACGAGGGCGATATTGCCGCCAACAGCCGCCTCGGGCGCGACATGGCCAACGACCATGCCATAGGTGCCGCCAGAGAACCGGCCATCGGTGATCAGCCCAACTGAGTCACCGAGGCCGCGGCCGATAATGGCGGAAGTGGGGGCAAGCATTTCGCGCATGCCGGGGCCGCCTTTCGGGCCTTCGTAGCGAATGATGATGACATCGCCGGCCTTAACCTGATCATCAAGGATGGCCTCCATGGCGATTTCCTCTGAGTCAAAGACACGGGCTGGGCCTTCGATGCGGCGGTTTTTAATGCCGCTAATTTTGGCGACCGATCCTTCTTCCGCCAGATTGCCACGCAGAATGGCCAAGTGCCCCTCGTTGTAGACCGGGTTATCAAAACTGCGAATGATGTCCTGACCGGCGGGCGGGGTGTCTGGCACGTCGGCAAGCAATTCTTCAATGGTCTGCCCAGTGATGGTCATGCAGTCCCCATGCAGGAGACCGTTGGCCAGCAGTATTTTCATGACCTGCGGGGTGCCGCCAACCTCATGGAACTCACTGGTGACATAACGTCCCGAAGGTTTTAGGTCGCAGAGCACCGGCACCTTGCGGCGTGTGCGCTCGATGTCATCGATGGAAAGGTCTACCTCGCAGGCGTTGGCAATCGCCAGATAATGCAGTACCGCATTGGTTGAGCCACCCACGGCCATCAGCAGAGCGAGCCCGTTCTCGAAGGCCTTGCGCGTCATGATGTCGCGGGGCAGGCGCTGATGCCGGATGGCGTCTACCATCACCTCAGCGGCCCGGGCCGCGACGGTATGCGCTTCTTCGTCGACCGCTGAGACCGTGCTTGATCCCATGAGGCTCATGCCCATGGCCTCAAAGGCGCTCGACATGGTGTTGGCGGTGTACATGCCGCCGCAGGATCCCGCGCCCGGGCAGGCGTTCATTTCAACGCCCTTTAAGTCCTCGTCGGAGAGACGGCCGGCAGCGGCCTCGCCCACGGCTTCAAACGCGCTGACGATCGTGAGGTCTTTACCCTTGTAGTTGCCGGGCTTGATGGTGCCGCCATAGACGAAGATGGCCGGGATGTTAAGCCGTGCAATGCCGATCATTGCGCCAGGCATGTTTTTGTCGCAGCCACCGGTGGCCAGGACGCCGTCTAGGCTCTGACCGTTACAAACCGTTTCAATGGAGTCCGCGATCACTTCACGGGAGACGAGTGAATATTTCATTCCCTCTGTTCCCATGGAAATGCCATCCGAGATAGTGATGGTGCCAAACATCACCGGCATGGCTCCGGCCTCGCGCAGCGCCGCGCTGGCGCGTTCGGCTTGGGCACCGATACCGACGTTGCAGGGGGTGATCGTGCTATGGGCGTTACCGACACCTACAATCGGTTTGCTGAAATCCTCGTCGCGGAATCCCACAGCGCGCAACATCGCGCGGTTGGGTGTGCGGGCCAGTCCTTCGGTCGTTACTCGGCTGCGGCGATTCTCGGCCATGTTGGTTCCTTTGGTTTAAACCTTAGAAAAAATTCCAGCAGCAAAAATACGAGACTCCCGGGCTGCTGGCAATCTTCTGCGCAGTGGTCATGGCATAATTCGGGCCATTGGATGCCAAGAATCCTCGAATCAGCGTGACAACACCAAGCGAACAATACCAAGTCGATCTTCGCGATGAACGGATGCAGGAAGATGCATCCCAGTTGGCAGCGGTGGCAGCACTGGATGCGCTGTATCACGCCTTGCTGACACCGCAGGCCGAAACAACAGGGCTGAAAGGGTGGTGGCAACGTCGTCGCGGTCAGGTATCCCCGGGGCCAAAGGGACTTTACCTCTGGGGCGGCGTTGGTCGCGGCAAAACATACCTCATGGATTTGTTCTACGAGTGCTTGCCGTCCTCGGTGGGTAAGCGTCGGTCACATTTTCATCGGTTCATGCGCTCGGCTCACGAGCGTTTGCGAGTACTTCGCAACGAACCCGATCCCTTGCGTTTGTTGGCCGCTGAGTGGGCGCAGGAAACGCGGGTGCTTTGTTTTGATGAATTCTTTGTCAGTGACATCGCCGATGCCATGATCCTCTCGGGGGTGTTGCATGGATTGATCGAAGAGGGCGTCACATTAGTGGCCACCTCAAATATCCAGCCAAGTGGGCTTTATGCCGACGGGTTACAGCGAGAGCGGTTTTTGCCAGCTATTGATTTAATTGAGGCCAATACTCAAATCCTCAATGTAGACGGCGGCATTGATTATCGGCTGCGTCTACTCTCGCAGGCCCCGATTTATCACTATCCGGTCAATGCTGAGGCCGAGGCGCGGCTTGCAGAGTCTTTTGAGAAACTTTGCCCCGAGCGCGAACATGCCGCACCGATGCTTGAGGTCAATCATCGTCAGATCCCCGCCCGCGGGGTGGGAGATGGCGTGTTGTGGGCGGGGTTTGATGCGCTGTGCGAGGGGCCGCGCAGTCAGGATGATTATGTGGAGATTGCCAAACAATTCCACACGGTCTTGCTATCAGGCATTCCCATTATGGATCGTGACCGCGAAGACGCTGCCCGCCGTTTTATTGCGATGGTGGATGAGTTTTATGACCGTGGCGTGAAGTTAATTATTTCGGCCATGGCAGATATTGAGTGGCTGTATCGCGGTTCGCGCAATTTGTTTGAATTCAAACGCACCGCCTCAAGACTGCGCGAGATGCAGTCACATGACTATTTAGCGCTGCCACACCGGCCATAAAGTTTTCCCCAGACTCTGTGGATAAGTCTGTGGAGGAACTTTTTACATTCCCGTGTAGCGCCCATACCATGCGGATTCGCGTCAGATCGGTGGATCTTTAATCAAAATAAAATAGCTAATAAAAACAATAACTTAAAGATTGTCTTGTGCAATCAGTTAGTTAGCCGCACTTCTGCAGATGACATACGAGTTACTGTGTGTATAACCACGCTTGTCAAGCCCTATCGCATTAATCCCGCGACATGCGCAGCCACGCCCTCGGCCAGCGCCTCAAGGTCATAGCCACCCTCTAGCAAAGAGCAAATATGCCCACCACAGCAGTAGTTGGCGACGGCGACCAGCTCGTCGGTGATCCAGGCAAAATCCTCGGTGGTGAGCTCGAGCCCAGCCAACGGGTCGGCGGCGGCAGCATCGAATCCTGCCGAGATGATCAGTAGCTCCGGGTCGAAGTCGATGAGTGCTGAGATAGCCTCGCCATGAAACTGCTGTCGATAGGCTTCTGAGGCGGTACCCGCTGGCAGTGGTAGGTTGAGGATATTGCCGGGGATATTTTCAGCCCGCGTCCCGGAACCGGGGAATAATGGGTGCTGGTGTAAAGAGAGATAGAAGAGCCCCTCCCGACCCTCGAACATCGTCTGTGTGCCATTGCCGTGATGAACATCAAAATCCACGACGGCGACTCGCTGTATGCCGTGCGTTTCACGCGCATGGACGGCGGCGATGGCGGCGTTGTTAAACAGACAAAATCCCATCGACTCATCCGGTTCGGCATGATGCCCCGGAGGACGTGTCGCACAAAATACCCGTCGGGCTTGGCCGCTCAGGATGGCATCGACGCCTTGTATGCCGGCGCCGGCGGCCTTCAGGGCCGCATTCAGTGATCCCGGAGAAACCACCGTGTCGGCATTAATATGCTGACGGCCCTGGGTGGGCATGGCCGAGAAGATCTGCTCGATGTAATCGGTGTCGTGTACAGTCTCCAGCGCCTGGCGGGATGCGGCAACTGCTTCATGCCGTTGCAGCTCGGCAAAAGCGGGCGCTGAGAGTGCTTTTAAGATGGCTTCGAGGCGCGCGATCCGCTCTGGATGATCACTGCCTGTGTCGTGATGCAGGCAGTCTTCATGAGTGATCAGCCAGGTCGACACGGCGACTACTCACCGGCGTAGAACGTCTGGCGGAAGGCGGTTTGGTAAGGACCGCCACCAGCATGTGGTTTGACGGTAATCTCAAAGGTTAACGCCTCGCCCTCATCCACGGGAAAGGTCCCGACATAAGAAACCCAGTCTGAGTCGCGTACCCGTCGTGCGCCGATTTCGGTGATATCGTCATTGACGTCTCGCGCCAGAATATCGACTCGGGCGGTTACCGGCTCGCCCTCCTGCAATACCGTCACCATGATCATGCCCCGGGTTCGGCTGCGAACGATGCCGTAGCTCTGGGCGATTTGATCATTCAGCATGCCGGTGGGTATCGCGCTGTAGTGGATCTCGTAGTCGTCAAAGCGCTCAGCCTGCTGCGCGTTGGCGATGCCCGCGCATACCAGCATAAACATGAATGCGAAGACAGCGGATAAGCGATAGCCCCATTGCATAAGCGTCTCCTGTTTATCTTTTGGCACGACAGATGCGGTACAGCGCGACTTCCCCGAAGAGGTTGGGCATAAAACGCGCTAATAGCGGTTCCTTGAGGTCGTGAGATACCACGCGTCGCTCCAGTATGTGAATACCTAACTCGTCGCAAAGCGCCTGGAAATCATGAATGGTGCAGAAGTGAATATTGGGTGTTTCGTACCAAGCGTAGGATAGCGCATCACTCATGGGCATTCGCCCGCGTACCGCCAAGTGGTAACGCAGCTTGTAGTAGGCAAAATTGGGGAAAGTCACAATCCCGGTGCGGCCCACGCGTAACATCTCGCGCAGTAGTTCGTCCGGCCGTTGCACCGCCTGCAGCGTCTGCGTGAGGATAACCTGATCAAAGGCGTTATCTTCAAAGTCCGCCAGGCCCTCATCCAGATCGCGCTCAATCACATTAATGCCGTTGGCAATGCTCTGCGTAATCCCCTCGGGGTCAATTTCTAGGCCGTAGCCGGTGGCATTACGGCTGTCGAACAGATAGCGCAGTAGCCGGCCATCGCCACAGCCTAAGTCCAGCACGCGTTCACCGGTGCCTACCCAGTCAGCAACAATCTGCAGGTCAGCGCGAAGCGGGTTCATGCGCCCACCTCCTCAGCAACACGCTGCATGTAAGTTGTGAAGACATCAATATATCGTGGCACTGGCATGAGGAAGGCGTCATGACCATGATCGGCCCGTATTTCCGCATAGCTCACGCGTTTGTTGGTATCCAGCAGGGCCCGAACAATTTCACGACTGGCAGAGGGGGGGAAACGCCAGTCACTGGTAAATGAGGCCACTAAAAATTGCGCCTGAACCTGTTGCAGGGCACGCTCAAAATTGCCGCCGAACTTCGCTGCCGGATCAAAGTAATCAAGCGCTTTGGTCATTAGCAAATAGGTATTGGCATCAAAGCGGTCGACAAAAGACTGCCCCTGATGGCGCAAGTAGCTCTCCACCTCAAACTCCACGTCATAGTGGAAGCCAAAGTCATCGCGCTCCCCACGACGGTCGCGGCCAAATTTCTCGCCCATCGCGGCCTCGGAGAGGTACGTGATATGGCCAAGCATGCGCGCTAGCATCAGCCCCGTTCGTGGACGACTGCCGGCGATGGCATAGCGGCCTTCGTGGAAGTCTGGATCAGAGCGAATGGCTTGCCGGGCCACCTCATTGAAGGCGATATTTTGCGCCGATAGCCGAGGGGCCGCGGCGATGACTACGGCATGGCCGATGCGCTCAGGCAAGTCGATCGCCCACTGCAATGCTTGCATGCCACCTAGGCTACCGCCGGCGACAGCGGCCCAGCGCTGAATGCCTAAATGATCGGCGAGTCTTGCTTGGGTTTTCACCCAATCGCGCACCGTCACCATCGGAAAATCGGCGCCGTAGGGCTTGCCCGTCTCGGGGTTGGTGCTGGTCGGGCCGGTGGAGCCGTGACAGCCGCCGATATTGTTACTGCAGACAACGAAAAATCGATTGGTATCGAGTGGTTTGCCCGGGCCGATACAGGCCTCCCACCAGCCAGGCTTGCGCTCGTCGCTGGCGTGGTAGCCGGCCGCATGATGGCTACCGGAGAGGGCATGGCAAACCAAAACGGCGTTACTGGCATTGGCGTTGAGCGTGCCATAGGTTTCATAGGCAAGCTCAAAACTCGGCAGGCTGCGGCCCGATTCGAGTTCTAGCGGCGCCTCAAAGCGCACCTGTTCCGGGGTTACTAGCCCGACCGACTGTTCAGGAAATGTCTCGCTCATGACTACATCATGAGCCCCGGAGCGATATGGTCAAGCGGCGGCATGACCAGCATCTTTGCCACTTGAATGGCAATGATGGCGGCAAGCGGTGACAGATCAACTCCGCCGAGCGGCGGCAGTATGGCGCGAAAGGGCCTGATCACCGGCTCAGTCAGGCTGAGCAGTATGGTCATCGCTGGGTTGTAATCATGTGGATTCACCCACGATAGAATCGCCCGCACGATAATCGCCACTAAATAGACATTAAGCAGAAGTCCAATGAGCTCTGCGGGGGTGCGCAGAATGAGATATTCAAGGCGCGGCGTGACGCCGGCGATCATCATTAATAGCGCCAGCGAGATCATTTGCAGGATGATCATGAGTAAAACGGCTGAGAAATCGATGCCGCCCCAGCCGGGGACAACGCGGCGCAGTGGATGCAATAGAGGCTGGGTGATGCGCACCAAAAACTGTGACAGTGGGTTGTAGAAATCCGCCCGCGCCCACTGCAAAAGAAAGCGCAGCATGACCGCCATAATGTAGAGGCTAAATAGGGTGTCGACCAAAAAGGCCAATGGATGGGTGAGGTAGCCCGGACTCATTGTGATTGTGCTCCCAGCGCATCTCCCAATTCGGCGGCCCGTTGCGCCGCTGCTCGAATGGCTTTGTCATACAGACCAGCGAGATCACCCTGATCAAATTCAGCAATTGCCGCCGCGGTGGTCCCACCAGGCGACGTAACCCGCTGGCGCAGGGTGGCGGCATCCTCGGGGCTCTCTAAAGCCATCCGCGCGGCCCCCAGCGCAGTCTCCAGCGTCAGTAGGCGGGCGGTATCTCGATCTAGTCCAAGTCCTTCGGCAGCGGCCTGCATGACTTCCATGGTGTAGAAAAAGTAGGCCGGACCGCTACCGGATAGGGCGGTGACGGCATCCATCTGCTTTTCATCAGTCAGCCAAACAACCATGCCAACCGCCCGCATCGTGCTCTCAGCCAGGTCACGTTGCGTATCGCTGACGGCGGCATTGGCAAACAGCGCTGTCGCCCCGGTTTGCACCAGTGCTGGGGTGTTGGGCATGGCCCGGACCACGGCGGCATCTTGCCCGAGCCAGCGGGCAATATCGGCACTACGAACGCCCGCCGCAATTGAGATGACCAGGCTTTGTTGTTCACGAATTTGTGTTGCCAGATGCTCGGCGACCTCCGCAACCATATTGGGTTTGATCGCCAGAATGACGGCATCGGCGCCGCGTGTGGCGGTGGCGTTGTCTTCAAAGCCTTGAATGGCAAAGTCATTAATCAACGCCTCGCGGCGTTCGGCATCGGGTTCTGCCACTCGAATGGCAGCGGCTGGATGGCCATCGGCAATCAGCCCGCCGATCAGGCTGCGCGCCATATTGCCGCCGCCAATGAAAGTAATGATTTTCTCGCTCATGTTGTTTTCTCCGGCCTTGGCCCAAAAACCGCTGTCCCGAGCCGCACGAGTGTGCTGCCTTCGGCAATAGCGGCTTCAAGATCATTGGACATGCCCATGGAGAGCGTGTCGAGGGTCAGTCCTGATGCGATGAGTGCTTCTTGCCGTTGACGCAGATGGCGGAACGCGGCTCGCTGTGCAGCAAAATCGTCGACTGCCTCCGGTAGCGTCATCAGCCCGCGCAAACGCAATCGTGGCAGTTGGGCGACCTCGTGCGCGAGCGCCTCGACCGCCTCCGGTGCGACACCGGCTTTGCTGGCCTCACCACTCACATTGACCTGAATGCAACAGTTCAGCGGCGCGCGGTCGTCCGGACGCTGCTCCGAAAGTCGGCGGGCAATTTTTAACCGATCAATGGTATGCACCCAGTCGAAATGCTCGGCCACGGGTCGGGTTTTGTTGGACTGAAGCGCGCCAATGAAATGCCATTCAATGGGAAGATCAGCCAGTGCTTGGCATTTCTCAACGCCTTCTTGCAGATAATTCTCACCAAATGCGCGCTGCCCGGCAGCGAAGGCGTCCCGGATAAAGTCAATCGGCTGACGTTTGCTCACGGCCAGCAATTGCACACTGCCGGCGGTGCGTTGGTAGGCCTGCTCAGCGTCTGCGATGCGCGTTTGCACCGCAGCAAGCCGTTCTCGCACAGTCAGTTGGTGTTGAGTCTGCCTGCTCATCGTCCGGATGATACGGCGTGAGTCACTGGTGCGTCGACTACGGTGCTGGCGCTCAGGCGGGTTTTTTGGCTGGAAACTCGTATGACTGCACAGCCCCAACAGCAGTTTTCAGCGGCAAGATTAAGTCGCTGGCCTGATATCGGCCCCATGGCATAAAGCTGACAACCGTCAGCGACGCGCGCGTCTCCGGTGTTAGCTCACTTAAGTACAAACCGAGCAATTCCAAAACGTCACCCTCGTAGACGCCGGGGCGATCTTCGGTAAGCGCAATTCGTGCCGGCACATTGAGTGACTCCAACGCGCTGACACCCGCAATGGCGCGAGAAGAGAGTGCTGGGAGATAAAAGCGCGAGGGGGCCAGACGGGCCGGAATACCGTATTGGCCGCCCAAAATCACCAGTTCAATCTGTTCAGCCTGCTGCTCCGCAAAGTGAAGGGCTGCCCCAATGCCAATATCCGATGCGATCACGATGACCGGACTCGTTTTTGTCACGCGGGCCGGATTGCCTGTCAGTGCGGAGACATGCACCGAGCTGCCGGGGCCGAGTTTGGGAGGTAATACCGCCGCCGGCATTACCCCAGCAATCCAGCGCTCTTGTGCATGGCTGTCACGTACGGGCAGGCAAAAGCGCTGATTGTTGGACTCCACCCAAAGCCATTGGCCGGGGGCTGGCTCCTGGTGATTTGTGTCTGGGGTCCAAGGCAGGCGAATCAGACGCCAATCATCGGCAATGGGGGTGGCATCAATGAGCCGAGTGGGGTTCATTCGGCTGGCTGATGCACAATCCGCCCGCCAACGAGTGTATGCGTGGCACGAGCGCTAAATTCCCAGCCAAGGAAGGGGGAATTATGACCGCGGCTTTGCAATGTGTCCGCTGTGCAGAACCAAGGTGAGCCGGGGTTGATGAGGGTGATATCGGCGGCGGCGCCTTCAGCAAGCCGCCCGCCTTCTAGCCCCAATAGTTTTGCTGGCTCGATGGTCACAGCGGCCAGGGCTTTGCGCAGCGGCAGGACTTCTTCTTCCACCAATCGCAGCACCAGCGGTAGCAGGGTATCGAGTCCTGAGGCACCCGGCTCGGTACTGGCAAAAGGTCCGTCTTTGGCGTCTTGGTCATGCGGTTGGTGATCGGAGCAGATAATCCGGATGACGCCATCGGCAACAGCCTGGCGCAGTGCCTCGCGGTCGATAATGTCGCGCAGCGGCGGCTGCAGATGAAAGCGCGGATCAAATTCCATTGCATCTTGGTCGGTCAGAAAGAGCTGATGGATCGCGACGTCCGCCGAGAGCTTTTGTCCCTCGCCAAGGGCAGCCGTCAGCAAACGTGCGCCTTCAGCGCTGGATAAGCGGCCGAAGTGCACACGGGCCTGAGAAGCGCTGGCAACCGCTATTTGTCGGCCCAGACCCGCCGTCTCGGCGGCGGCAGGAATGCCAGGTAGACCAAGCCGTGTTGCTGTGGGCCCCTCGTTGAGGCAACCACTGGCAAGCGCTGGATCAATCGGTGTTAGCAAACAGGGCAGGGCAAACGTGCTGGCGTACTCAAGCGCCCGGCGCAGCACCAGCGAATCAGTCACTGGGTGACCGCCGTCAGATAACCCGGGGCAGCCAGCTGCCGCGAGTCCCGCCATGCCCGGTAGTTGCTCACCCAATAACCCCACAGTCAATGCACCCAGCGCCACAACACGGGCGCTGCCGGCGGCTTCTGCGCGGTGATGCACCAGCTCTACAACTGAGGGGGAATCCATCACGGGTTGAGTGTCCGGCGGGACCACAAGCGTAGTAATGCCAGCGCTGGCTGCTGCACGCGCCTCGCTGGCGATGTCGGCCTTACGCGTCGCTCCTGGCTCTCGGGTGCGAGCGGCCAAATCGATCAGTCCGGGAACCGCCCAATGGCCCTCGGCTTCAATAGTCTGTACGGGTGTGAAGTCGCTGACTGGGCCGCCAAGGGCAACGATGCGTCCATCGGCAATCGCGATGTCGCCCTGAGTATCCAGGCCACTTTCCGGATCAATTAGCCGAGCATTACGAATGAGTATGCGACTCATGATCCCTCCCGGGCCGTCTCCGGCTGCAGTCCAAGGACCAATGTCATGACGGCCATGCGCACGGCGATACCGTTGGTCACCTGCTCAAGGATGACCGAGCGCGGCCCGTCGGCAAGCGCTGAATCGATTTCTACCCCGCGGTTAATGGGGCCTGGATGCATGACGATGGCGTCTGGGTGAGCTGTGCGCA
The DNA here is from genome assembly GCA_965243155.1 of Spiribacter sp. Classification (GTDB taxonomy): domain Bacteria; phylum Pseudomonadota; class Gammaproteobacteria; order Nitrococcales; family Nitrococcaceae; genus Spiribacter. Next base: position 106,457 of record CBDEUE010000014.1, read on the forward strand.
GTCGTGCTTCACTCAATCCGTAGTGCCGGAAGTATTCCGCCTCACCCGGCAGTAAGGCGCCCTGCATCCGCTCGCGCTGCAGGCGCAAGGCAATGACCACATCGGCATCACGCAAACCCGCGCTTAAGTCGTTGTGCACCTGTACGCCAAGGCTATCGATATCTGCGGGCAGTAGCGTGTTGGGCGCTACCACGCGAATTTCGCCGGCACCGAGCCCATTAAAGGCATGAATCTGTGAACGGGCCACCCGCGAGTGACGGATATCTCCGACGATCGCAATCCGCAGTTGCTCGAAGTCGCCCTTGTGCTGGCGGATAGTGTAGGCATCCAGCATGGCCTGGGTTGGGTGGGCATGCCAGCCATCGCCGGCGTTTAATACAGCGACACCCGGGTCGACATGGCGCGCAAAATATTCTGCTGCCCCGCTTTGGCTGTGGCGGATGACAAACATATCCGCCTGCATGGCCTGGAGGTTACGCAGCATGTCCAAAAGGCTTTCGCCCTTGGTGGTCGTGGTGTCGACGCTCACGTTGAGCACATCTGCAGAAAGACGTTTGGCGGCCAATTCAAACGTTGTTCGCGTGCGGGTGCTGGATTCAAAAAACAGGTTAATGACGGTCCGCCCACGCAACAGCGGGACTTTTTTTACCGATTTACCAATCACACCGGAGAACGATTCGGCGGTATCCAGAATGCGGGTGAGTAATGCGGGGTCGAGGCCTTCGGTGGTCAGGAAATGGCGCAGCTGGCCGTTTTCATCAAGCTGCACACTCATTCATGCGCCTCCTCGATCACCAAATGTAACGGATCGGGCCCGCGCAGTTTAACCCGCTGGCGCGGCGGCAGATCGATTGAGTGGGCAACGATATCCGCGCTGATCGGTAGCTCTCGTCCAGGGCGCGCCATGAGCACTGCCAAACGGATGGCTGCTGGGCGTCCATAGTCAAAGATTTCGTTCATTGCGGCGCGGATGGTACGCCCGGTGTAGAGGATGTCATCAATCAGGATGATGACCCGGTCATCGATGTCCATAGGCATGCGGGTGGGGCGCACAGTGGCCTGTAGTCCGCCGTAAGCGAGGTCATCACGGTAAAACGCGATATCCACCGCCCCGGGCTCGCCGGGAAGACCAATGCGGGCCTGCAGCGCTTCGGCAAGCCAGCTGCCGCCCTGATGGATGCCAACCAAAGCGCAGCGCTCGCGGCCTTCCTGCTCAATGAGCTTGTTGACCTCGGCGGTGAACTGATCCAGCAGCGGTTCGATATCCGGCAGATTAATGCTCACGATGACTGCTCACTTAACCACGTCTCGAGAATGATACGCGCTGCTTCGGCATCTAGCACGTCGGTTGACTGATTTCGATCGCGGAGCGCCTCGGCGGCCGCATGACTGGATAGGTGTTCGTCAATTCGATAAACGCTCAAGCCCGTGCGGCGGGCGAGTTCCCCGGCAAACCGCTCGGCAATTTGGGTGCTGTGCGAAGCGCTGCCATCCGCATGGCGCGGTATGCCAACAATCACAGCATCGGGCTGCCACTCGCTGAGGTGCGCATTCACCATCGCCCAGTCGGGGACGCCGTCTTTGCAACGAATCACATCCAGTGCGCGGGCGGTGGCGGTAATGCGCTCACCAACGGCCACCCCTAGGCGCTTTTCACCGGCATCAAATCCCAGATAAAGGCCAGTACGGTTCATCGAGATCACTCCCCGAATGACCAGGCGCGGGTGATGACCAGTTCGTCGCGACCCTGTAGCACGTCCTCCGGCACCGCAGCGTAGGGGCTTGCTGCGCGCACGAGCGCGTCGGCTGCTGAGCGCAGAGTTGGGTTGTCGCTGCCGGCGATGATGCGGGTATCGGTGACGTCTCCAGCGGCGTTCAGAGTAACTGCCATGACCACGCGACCGCTTAGCCGCTCGCGCCGCAGCGCCTCGGGGTATTGGCGATTACCGATGGTCTCAGCCTGCACGATCCAATCGCGTAAATAGCGTGCGGCCGGGCCATCGTCGGTGGTGCCATCGATATGCCGCTGATGAGATTCGATTTTGTTGGCTTGGGTATTGGCCGACTGATCGGCTGTGTCGGCAAAAAGCTGCAATTCCTCGGCCGCCGCCGGCTCCAGTTGTAATTCAAGCGCAAGCGGCTCCTCGGGCGTTGCGGGTGGCTGGGGTGACCCACCTAACGGGCCGAATAGCACAATCACATGCAAGATTAGCGACAAAAAAAGCGCCATTAGCAGGCGGTCGCGGGCAATGATCGGGTCATTCATGCGGTAAGGCGTTTCTCAATGGCGGTGAAAAGCTCACCGGCAAGGTTGGTGCCTTTTTGCGCATCAATCTCGCGTACACAGGTGGGGCTGGTGACATTGATTTCGGTCAGATACCCGCCAATGACATCAAGCCCGGCAAAGAGAATGCCATGCTCGGCAAGAAACGGCCGGACCTCGGCAACGATGGCTTTTTCGCGATCGGTCAGGGGTGAGGCGACGCCACGGCCGCCCGCCGCCAGGTTGCCACGGCTCTCACCCGCGGCGGGTAGACGCGCCAGCGCATAGGGTGCGGGTTGGCCGTCAATGACCAAAATTCGACGGTCTCCCTCACTAATCTCTGGCAGATAACGTTGCGCCATCACATACCGTGTACCGCGCTCGGAGAGCTGCTCAATAATGACACTGGTGTTGGGGTCACCCGCATGCACCACAAAAATCGCTTCACCGCCCATGCCATGCAGCGGTTTTAGTACTGCCCGCCCTTGCGCATTGATAAAGGCTTTTAATGGCTCGGCTTTCATCTCTACCACGGTGGGCGTGCAGCACTGCGGGAACTGCGCGATTGCCAGTTTTTCCTGCACATCCCGCAAGCCAGCCGGGCGGTTTACAACTAACACACCGGCGCGCTCGGCAATCTCTAGAATTTGTGTGGCGTAGAGATACGCGCTGTCGATTGGCGGGTCTTTGCGCATCAGAATGGCATCGAGATTCGCAAGGGGCTCTTCATCGCGCTCGCCTAGCGTGAACCAGTCCTGGTTGTCATCACGCACTTCCAGCAGCGCACCATCGCCATAGGCCATGCCATCGCGCAGTGAAAGATCCGCCAGCGTCATGCAGCGAATTTCCCAGCCCCGCCGCTGCGCCTCCAACAGCATGGCAAGCGTGGTATCTTTGTAAGGAGTAATTCCTTCGATGGGGTCCATCACAACCCCGAGGCGATAGGGCATGCAGTGCTCCTGTGCTTTGTTTTGCAATGCATTCAGATTGAACAGTATAGGCGATCAGGTCGTGAGTTGGGTGTCTTGGCGTGGTCGATTGAGCGCCCAAAGCCCCAGCACCGGTCCGGGCAGCAGCCAGAGCAATACCCAGGGGCCATGTGCAGCCCAAAGATGACTGGTTAGCCAGATGGCCGGGATGCTGAGTCCAAAGCCAATCGTATTCATGATAGCCAGTGATGCGCCGACTCGATGAGAGGGAGCGCTGGCCGAGGCCAGCGCCGAGAACTGGGGAGAATCGGCCGCCAGAGCAAGCCCCCAGACGAAGAGCAAAGCAAGCAGAATGAGCGGCGGCGCATTGAGCATGGCCAGCAGCGGGTAAATCAAACAAAGGCTTCCTGACAAACCGAGCGCTCGCCCAGCTACCCAGGCGCTTCCCCGTGTGCGGCTGATGGTCCCGCCGATAATGCAGCCGATGAGCCCAACGCCAATCACTAGGTAGGAAATGATGGGCACGACGGCCAAGCTGACATCAAGGCGTTGGATTTCGCGGGCAACCAATAACGGAATCAGCATCCAGGCCGCGTAGACCTCCCACATATGCCCGAAATAGCCGCCGGCTGCGGCGCGAAAGCGCGGCACACTCAGCGCCTCTAATCCACTACGCAGGGCCACTGGCCCCGCCGTCGCGGGCAGATGCGGGCCATCGCCAAGCCGCAAGACCATCGCGCCGCCAAGTAATGTCAGCACGGATGCGCCGATTAGCGCCCATTCCCAAGGCATCCCAAGTGTGAGTGTTCGCATTAAATGGGGTGTGGCGGTGCCAAGTACCAGCATGCCGACCAACCAGCTGAGCGCGGCTCCGGCATAGGCGGGTGTCCAGGCGATAACCATTTTCATGCCGAGTGGATAAATACCGGCGAGACACAGCCCGGTCAGAAAACGCAGCGCGGCATCCACGCCGGCGTGTGGGGCTGCAATAATAAACCCGGCGTTCATCACAGCCCCAAGCAGACTGGCCAGCGCAAAGATTCGGCTGGCGGGAAATCGATCGGCTAACCCAGTCGTGGCCAGTATCAGTGTGCCGAGAATAAACCCCGCTTGAACGCTCAGAGTCAGACGCCCTAGATCACTCTCAGTCAGGCTCAGTTCGCCGGCCAGCGAAAACCAGACCCCATTGACGCTGAACCACAGCGATGTCCCAAAAAGCTGCGCGATGACGATGACGGCGAGTGGCCGCGCCTGAAGGTTGAGCACGCGCCTACCCAAAATCCCCAATCACAGTTTGAATGACCGCAAGCGCGGCGACGGGTGCGGTGTCGCTGCGCAGGATCCGCGGCCCTAAGCGGATGCGCTGCCAGCCTCTATCGACCACTGCCTGAATCTCCGCGTTTGCGAGTCCGCCCTCGGGGCCAATCAGGGTGGCAATTTGCTCGGCGGGTTTGAGATCTTTGGCGGCTTGGTCGCCCTCGGTATCAAAGACCAGGCCCGACAGGCCATCGGTCATCGCCAGCGCTTTCTCGAGAGAGACCGGGGATTCGACAGCCGGTATCCGATTACGCCCGCATTGCTCGCAGGCCGCAACAGCCACGGCTTGCCAGTGTCGCTGCTTTTTGGCCCAGCGCTCGCTATCAAGCTTGACCACGCAGCGCTTGGTGATCACCGGGATGATCCGTGCAACGCCGAGCTCGGTGGCTTTTTGGACCGAATAGTCCATTCGCTCGCCGCGGCTAATGCCCTGCAGCAGGGTGACAGCCGTTGGGGATTCGGCTTCGCGGTCGACAAAGCGCTCAATACGAACCGTGGCATCACGGCGGCCTAGCGAGAGCAGGGTGGCTACGTGCTCACCGCCATTGCCATCAAAAAGAACAAGCCCGTCGCCTGTTTTCAGACGGCGGGCTTGGATATGTTTGATCGAACCGTCGGACAGGTCGAGGACCTGGCCGACGGCCGGGATGCCTGTGACGAACAGGCGAGTGGCAGGCTCAGTAGCGATAGTGCTCTGGCTTGTAGGGGCCATCGACAGAAACGCCAATGTAGTCGGCCTGCTCGTCGCGCAGACGTGTCAGCTGCGCACCAATCTTTTCAAGATGCAGTCGTGCCACTTCTTCATCGAGGTGCTTCGGCAGGACGTAAACCTCGTTGCCGTAGCTGCCATCGTTGTTGAAAAGCGCCATCTGCGCGAGCACCTGATTGGTGAAGCTTGCCGACATGACAAAGCTGGGATGCCCAGTGGCACAGCCCAAGTTCACCAGACGACCCTCGGCCAGCAGGATGATCTTCTTGCCGTCTGGGAAGGTGATGTGATCAACCTGGGGTTTGATGTTCTCCCAGTCGTACTGACGCAGACTGGCGACATCGATTTCGTTGTCGAAGTGGCCGATGTTGCAGACGATGGCTTCGTTTTTCATCGCTGCCATGTGGTCATGGCTGATGACCTGGTAGTTGCCGGTGGCGCTGACAAAGATATCGGCCTGGCTGGCTGCATCATCCATGGTCACCACACGGTAGCCTTCCATTGCCGCTTGGAGGGCACAGATGGGGTCAATTTCGGTGACCCAGACTGTGGCACCCAGGGCCTTCAGGCTTTGCGCGCAGCCCTTGCCAACGTCGCCATAACCCACCACCACGGCAATTTTGCCGGCGATCATGACATCGGTGGCCCGCTTCAGACCGTCCACGAGTGACTCGCGGCAGCCATAAAGGTTGTCGAATTTCGATTTCGTCACCGAATCGTTGACGTTAATCGCCGGGAAAGGCAGCTCGCCGCTGGCCTGCATCTCGTAAAGACGCATCACGCCCGTGGTGGTCTCCTCGGTCACGCCCTTAATGGCGGCCTGGGTGCGGGCGTAAAAACCCGGGTTTTCTTTGAGGCGTCGGCGGATGGCGGCGAAGAGCGCACGCTCCTCATCGCTGCTGGGGTTGTCCAGCACAGACGCATCCTTCTCGGCCTTGGCGCCCAGCGTCACAGCCATGGTGGCGTCGCCACCATCATCCAGGATCATATTGGGCGTGCTATTTGGCCACTCAAGGATGCGGTGGGTGTACTCCCAGTACTCTTCGAGCGTCTCGCCTTTATAGGCAAAAACAGGGGTGCCAGTCTCGGCGATTGCCGCGGCGGCATGGTCCTGAGTGGAGTAGATGTTGCAGCTGGCCCAACGGCACTCGGCACCGAGTGCCTGCAGAGTCTCGATCAGCACAGCGGTCTGAATGGTCATATGCAAGGAACCGGCAATACGCGCGCCTTTGAGCGGTTGCTCGCCGGCGTATTTCTCGCGCAGGGCCATCAGTCCTGGCATTTCGGTCTCGGCAATTTCAATTTCACGCCGACCCCACGGGGCCTGACTTGCATCGGCGATAATTGAGCCGCTTAGTTTTGTGTCAACGACAGCGTTCATGGCTTCACTCCATGTGTTGCAGTCGAGCGCCGTTGTTGTTGTAGCGCGGGTGTCGAGCCTCTCCCGTTTGACGGCGGGATGCAGCGCTCCTCGACACCCGAGCAGGGTATTCGTTGTGGGTTACAGGCCCGCAGCGCTGCGCAGCGCCTCGGCCTTGTCGGTTTTCTCCCAGCTAAATGTATATTCTTCGCGGCCAAAATGCCCGTAGCTGGCGGTTGGCCGGTAGATCGGGCGCACCAAATCCAGCATCTTCAGAATGCCGTATGGGCGTAGATCAAAATGTTCGCGTACCAGTTCCACAAGTCGTGCCTCGGAGACACGACCCGTGCCGAAAGTCTCGACAAAGATAGAAGTGGGTTCGGCAACGCCAATGGCATAAGAAACCTGGATTTCACATTTATCGGCAAGTCCAGCCGCGACAATGTTCTTGGCCACATAACGGCAGGCATAGGCCGCTGAACGGTCAACCTTGGAGGGGTCTTTGCCGGAGAACGCGCCGCCACCGTGACGTGACATGCCACCGTAGGTATCCACGATGATCTTACGACCGGTCAGGCCGCAGTCGCCCACGGGCCCGCCAATGACAAACTTACCCGTTGGGTTGATAAAAAATCGGGTGCGATCAGAAATCCACTCCGCCGGAATCACCGGACGAATTACCTCTTCCATGATCGCTTCTTTAATGTCTTGCTGCGAGACGCTTTCGTCGTGCTGGCTCGACAGCACGATGGTGTCAACGGCGACGGGCTCACCGTCTTCATAAATGAAGCTGACCTGTGATTTGGCGTCTGGCCGCAGCCAAGGTAGCACCCCGCGATGGCGGATATCGCTGTGGCGCTTGACCAGCCGGTGCGCATAGGTGATCGGCGCCGGCATTAGCACATCGGTCTCGCGGCAGGCATAGCCAAACATCATGCCTTGATCGCCTGCGCCCTGTTCCTCGGGTGCAGTGCGGTCGACGCCTTGGTTGATATCTGGACTTTGTTTGCCGATCGCGTTTAAAACGGCGCAAGTTGCCCCGTCAAACCCGACTTCAGCGCTGTTGTAGCCAATATCCAGAATGGTCTGACGAACCAGTTCTTCCAGATCGATCCAGGCGCTGGTGGTGATTTCGCCGGCGACGATGACCATGCCGGTTTTCACCATCGTCTCGCAGGCTACGCGTGCACTCGGGTCGTCGGCGATGATGGCATCGAGGACGACGTCCGAGATCTGGTCAGCCACTTTATCCGGGTGGCCTTCAGAGACCGACTCGGAGGTAAATAAGTATTGAGTGCCCATTGATTGCGAAACTCTCCCTGGGTCGCAGGCGCAAATAATTCGTCGATTGTACCGTTGGTTGCCTGCACACGGGAAGTTCTGGACAATTGGCGGTCTTTTCAGCGCTTTGATTCACCGGGGGAGAACCTGCGCCATGTCCACTCGTCGCCAGCTTGCCAACGCCATCCGCGCACTTTCTATGGACGCGGTCCAGCAGGCCAACTCCGGCCATCCCGGCGCGCCAATGGGCATGGCGGATATCGCCGAAGTCCTCTGGAACGACTTCTTAAAGCACAACCCAGCTAACCCAAATTGGGCTGATCGTGATCGATTCGTGCTCTCTAACGGGCATGGCTCGATGTTGATCTACTCGCTACTGCATTTAAGTGGTTACGATCTGCCGCTGCAGGCATTAAAGGATTTCCGCCAGCTGCATTCCGGTACGCCGGGGCATCCCGAAGTGGGCGATACCCCCGGTGTGGAGACCACCACCGGGCCACTGGGTCAGGGCATTACTAATGCGGTGGGGATGGCGCTTGCCGAGCAGATTCTCGCCGGACAGTTCAACCGTCCCGGTCATACGCTGGTCGATCATCACACCTATTGCTTCCTTGGCGACGGCTGCCTGATGGAAGGCATCTCGCATGAGGCTTGTTCTCTGGCCGGTACCCTTGGCCTTGGCAAGCTGATCGCCGTCTATGACGACAACGGCATCTCGATCGACGGCAAGGTTCACAATTGGTTTAGCGATGACACGCCCGGGCGTTTCCGCGCCTACGGCTGGCATGTCATCGAGGATGTCGACGGACATGATGCCGAGGCCGTTCGCGCAGCCATCGAGGCGGCGCGGGCGGTCACAGATAAGCCATCTCTTATTTGTGCCAAAACCGTAATCGGATTTGGCGCCCCCAATGTCTGCGGTACTCATGGGGTGCATGGCGCACCGCTCGGCGCCGAGGAAATCGAGGCCACCCGGGAGTTTCTCGGTTGGGAACACGGCCCGTTTGAGATTCCGGATGATGTTTATGCCGGCTGGGATGCGCGCGAGCGCGGTGCCAAGGCCGAGGCCGAGTGGCAGAAGACCTTCGAGGCCTATCGCGCTGCGCATCCAGAGCTGGCCGCCGATTTTGAACGCCGCATGGCGGGCGACTTGCCTGACCAGTTCGCGAAGCATGCTCAGGCCTTTATCGAGAAAGTGCAGGCTGATGGCAAAGAGGATGCCAGCCGTAAACACTCGCAGGCGGCGCTCAATGGTTTTGGGCCTTACCTGCCTGAGTTGGTGGGTGGCTCAGCCGATTTGACCGGCTCTAACAACACCTTGTGGGATGACTGCAGCGCAGTCAGTGCCGAAGATGCCGATGGCAACTACATTTACTACGGGGTGCGCGAATTTGGCATGACCGCCATCATGAATGGCATGGCGCTACATGGCGGCATCATTCCCTACGGCGGCACCTTTTTGGTGTTCTCCGATTATGCGCGTAACGCCGTTCGCATGGCGGCCCTGATGGGGATTCGCACTATTCTTGTCTACACCCATGACTCGATTGGTCTCGGTGAAGATGGCCCCACGCACCAGCCCATCGAGCATTTGCCGAGCCTGCGCCTGATACCGGGGCTCGATGTCTGGCGGCCCTGCGATGTCACCGAGACAGCTGTGGCTTGGAAGCTTGCGCTCGAGCGGCGCAATGGGCCCTCGGTTCTTGCTTTGTCGCGGCAGAAACTGGCCCATCAACCGCGGCAGGAAGATCAGATTGAAGCCATTGAGCGTGGTGGCTACGTGTTGCGTGAGCCAGGCGCGTCCCCGGATGCGATCGTCATGGCGAGTGGCTCTGAAGTGGGCATGGCGGTTGACGCCGCCGAGGCGCTGGAAGCCAAAGGCCATGCCGTGCGCGTGGTCTCTATGCCCTGCATAGAGCGGTTTATGGCGCAGCCTGCGGATTACCGCGACGCGGTCTTGCCACCATCGATTCGGGTGCGTGCCGCTGTGGAGGCCGCGGTGCCAGATAGCTGGCGGGCGTTTGTGCCGAACGAGGCGGGACTGGTTGGGCTGCGCAGTTTTGGTGCCTCGGCCCCGGCCAACGTCGTTTGTGAATATATGGGATTGACCACTGAAGCGGTGGTCGCCGCAATCGAAGCGCAGCTGCCAGGCTAAACGGCTAGCTGCCGGATCCATCAATCAGGAGTGATGACATGGCAATTAAGGTAGGAATTAATGGCTACGGCCGCATCGGACGGAATGTGTTGCGCGCCCTGTACGAGGCTGGTCGCACCGACGAAATCCGTGTGGTGGCCATCAATGATCTGGGTGATGCCGAGACCAACGCACATTTGACCCGGCTGGATACGGCGCATGGCCGCTTCCCTGGCACGGTTGAAGTCACCAACGGCAACCTCGTGGTGAATGGCGATGAGATTAAAGTGCTCGCCGAGCGTGATCCGGCCAAACTGCCTTGGGGTGAACTGGGCGTTGACGTCGTGATGGAATGCACCGGGCTTTTCGCCAGCCGCGAGAAAGCCTCGGCCCATCTGGCCGGTGGTGCCAAGAAGGTGCTGATCTCGGCGCCGGCCGGTAAGGATGTGGATGCCAGTGTGGTTTATGGCGTCAACCATGATGTGCTGCGGGCCGATCATCAGATCGTCTCCAATGCCTCCTGCACAACCAACTGTTTAGCCCCGCTGGTCAAGCCGCTGCATGAGGCCATCGGCCTGGAGCAGGGCCTGATGACCACGATCCATGCCTACACCAATGACCAAGTGCTCACCGACGTTTATCACTCGGATCTGCGCCGGGCACGCAGTGCAACCATGTCGCAGATCCCCACTAAGACCGGGGCCGCTGCGATGGTGGGGCTGGTACTGCCAGAGCTTGACGGCCGTCTCGATGGTTATGCCATGCGCGTGCCAACGATTAACGTCTCAAGCGTCGATCTCTCATTTATCGCTTCGCGTGACACCACGGTCGAAGAGATTAACAGCGTGCTCAAGGCCGCCGCTGAGGGACCGCTTAAGGGTGTGCTCGCATACAGCGACGGGCCGTATGTTTCGGTTGACTTCAACCATGACCCGCATTCCTCTACCTACGACGGCACCCTCACCAAGGTGAGCGGCCGTCTGGTCAAGGTCTGCTCCTGGTATGACAACGAGTGGGGCTTCTCCAACCGCATGCTGGATACCACGCTTGCGATGATGCAGGCGAAGTAATGGGGGTTCGCACGCTGGATGATGTTGCTGTCGCGGGTCAGCGCGTGCTGGTCCGTGAAGATCTGAACGTACCGCTTAAAAACGGTGCCGTTACGGACGACTCCAGACTGCGCGCGGCGCTCCCTACTCTGCAGCGTCTAATGGATGCTGGGGCGCGGGTGATGGTGATGAGTCATCTGGGGCGCCCCAAGGCCGGGGAGTTCGACCCCGAGGCCTCTTTGCAGCCGGTTGCCAAGCGTCTGGGTGAGCTGCTGGGCCGGGAAGTACCGGTCATTCGTGACTGGCTGACGGGTGACGAAATCGCCCCTAGGGCCGGTGAGCTGGTGCTTTGTGAAAATGTCCGTTTTAACGCGGGTGAGACCGAAGACGATGAGGCGCTCGCCCAGCGTATGGCGGGGCTCTGCGATCTGTTTGTTATGGATGCGTTTGGCACGGCGCATCGCGCCCAAGCTTCCACGCATGGCGTTGCCCAATTTGCGCCCGATGCCGTGGCCGGGCCCTTGCTCGCCGCGGAGCTTGAGGCGCTTGGTAAGGCATTAGAGTCACCCGCCCGTCCCATGGTGGCGATCATTGGTGGGTCAAAAGTCTCGACCAAACTGACCGTCCTGGAGCAGCTGACTGACCGCGTTGATCAATTGATCGTCGGTGGCGGGATCGCCAATACCTTTATCGCGGCCGCGGGTTACTCAGTGGGCCAGTCGCTCATGGAGGCTGATCTGGTTGATACCGCGAAGTCCCTGATGGACAAGGCGCGGGCCGCTGGTGGCGAAATTCCCATCCCCGAGGATGTGGTGGTGGCCACCGAATTTAGCGAGACCGCAGCGGCGGAGGTAAAAGCCGTGGATGCCGTCGCGGATAACGAGCTTATTCTGGATGTGGGTCCGAAAACCGCTGCGGCCTATGCTGAGCGACTGCGTCAAGCGGGCACCATTGTTTGGAACGGCCCCGTCGGTGTGTTTGAGTTTGAGGCCTTCTCGCATGGCACGCAGGCCCTCGCCGAGGCGATTGCCGAGAGTCCCGCGTTTTCTATTGCCGGCGGTGGCGATACGCTGGCTGCAGTAGCGAAATATTCGGTGGCCGATCAGATCTCTTATATCTCCACCGGTGGCGGTGCATTCTTAGAATTCTTAGAGGGCCGGACGCTACCTGCGGTTGCGGTGCTCGATCGATGAGCGGAGAAGACATGATCCGACAGACCAAAATTGTGGCGACACTGGGGCCGGCTACCTCCAGTCCGGAGTCCCTCGGCGCCATTGTCGATGCGGGCGTCGATGTCGTTCGCATGAACCTCTCGCACGGCGATCATGACGAGCATCGGGCCCGGGCGCAGACCTTGCGTGCCGCCGCCGATGCAGCCGGGCGAGTTGTTGGCATGCTGTGTGATCTGCAGGGCCCAAAGATTCGTGTGGAGCGATTCGCTGACGGGCCGGTCGAGCTGGAGGAGGGCGCGAAGTTCTTCCTCGACCCGGCGCTCGATGGTGATGCCGGCAGCATCGAAGGGGTGGGCGTGGCCTACAAAGGCCTGCCAGAGGATGTGGCGCCCGGCGATCTCCTGTTGTTGGCGGATGGTCTGGTGCAACTGCGTGTGGAGCGCATAGAGGGCACGCGTATTCACACCACGGTCGAGGTGGGCGGGACACTGTCTGACCGCAAAGGAATTAACCGCCTGGGGGGCGGGCTCTCCGTTCGCGCGCTCACCGAGAAAGACCGGCGGGATATCCAGCTGGCCGCGGAGCTTGAGGCCGATTACGTCGCGGTCTCCTTCCCGCGGGATGCCGCGGATATTGATGAGGCACGAGAGCTGTTGCGCGCAGCCGGTGGTCATGGCGGAATCGTCGCCAAAATTGAGCGTCATGAGGCGGTCGAAGCTCTCCCCGAGATCATGGAAGCTGCCGATGCGGTGATGATTGCCCGCGGCGATTTGGCCGTGGAAATTGGCGATGCCGAGCTACCGGGTGTGCAGAAGCGCATTATGCGTATGGCCCGTGAGCGCGACTGTGTGGTGATTACGGCTACACAGATGATGCAGTCGATGGTGGAAAACCCCATGCCAACGCGGGCCGAAGTGCTGGATGTGGCCAATGCCGTCCTGGATGGGACGGACGCGGTGATGCTCTCTGAGGAAACCGCCATGGGGCAGTATCCAGCCGAGACGGTCGCGGCAATGGCACGAGTTTGTGTGGGTGCAGAAACCTATGCCGATGAGTCCCGTCCGCATCCGGGGCTCAAGCCTGATGTGCATTTCGAGCGAATTGACGAGGCGATTGCCAAGACAGCGATTACGGCAGGCAACAGCCTTGGGGTAAAGGCTATTGCGGCGATGACCGAGTCTGGCGCGACCGCCATGTGGATGTCGCGTATTGGTACCGAAATTCCGATCTATGCCATGTCCGAACAGCCGCGCACCCGCCGTAGGGTGACGCTTTATCGCGGTGTCCATCCCATCAGTTTTGATCCCACCCAGCGTGAGCATGAGACGGTGAACCGCGAAGTGGTCACCGAACTGGTTCGACGTGACGTGGTGAGCGACGATGACCTGGTGCTGATTACCAAGGGTGATCTTGCCGGCGTTCGCGGCGGCACCAACGCCATGAAGGTGGTTCGCGTCAGCGAAGTGGTCTAGGGCGTTATTCGCCGCGGAGCCGGCGCTCGGCTTCGCGGTATTTAGCCGCCGTCTGCTCAATCACCGCCTCTGGCAGTGCAGGCGCCGGCGGGGTTTTATCCCAGTCCAGTGTCTCTAGATAATCGCGGACGTATTGTTTATCGAAGCTCGGCGGCGAGATGCCGGTGCGATACTCGTTAGCTGGCCAAAAACGGCTTGAATCCGGCGTCAGTGCCTCATCAATCCAGACCAGATCGCCAGTTTTATCCAGACCAAACTCAAATTTGGTATCGGCAATGATGATCCCGCATGACCGCGCATAGTCCGCAGCCTGGGTGTAGAGGCTGAGCGTCGTTTTTTTCAGATGCTCTGCCAAATCCCGGCCAAGCGCTTCAACCACCGCCTCAAAAGCGACGTTCTCATCATGTTCACCGAGCTCGGCCTTGGTCGAGGGTGTGAAAAGCGGGGAGGGGAGCTGTTCGGCCTGCGCAAGGCCCGCCGGCAGTTCAATGCCGCAGAGCTTGCCGCTTGCCTGATAATCCTTCCAGCCTGAGCCAATCAAATAGCCGCGGGCAATCGCTTCGAAGGCCAGCGGGTTGGTGCGTTTGACCAACACTGCCCGACCCGCCACCTGCTCCCGTTCGGCGGCGTCGGTGAGCACCGACTCAAGTGGCAGATTCAGTGTTTGTGTGGGGATATCACGGCCCAGCCGATCAAACCAGAAGTTGGAAAGCCGGGTGAGCACCGCGCCTTTGCCTGGAATGGGGTCGGAGAGCACGACATCGAACGCCGAGAGCCGGTCGGTCGTGACGACTAACAGCATCTCATCGTCGACGGCGTAGATATCCCTTACCTTGCCGCGACTTAAAAGCGGCAGGCTGGTGATCGAACTCTCAAATAGGCGCTCGGGTGACACGCATCACTCCTGGTCGGGCGAAAACGGCGATCATAGCAGGCGCGCTAGGTTTTTTTGATCTGCTCAAAGGCGGCGAGTGCAGCCTGCCGGCTTTCTTTAAGATCCACCATGGGATGCGGATATTGCAGGCCCAAGGTGACGCCCGCCTCGCTAAGTGCCGATGCTGGCGCCTCCCAGGGGGCATGCCGGTGCTTAACCGGCACATCAGCCAGCTCCGGCACCCAACGCGCAATGTATTCGCCTTTGGGGTCAAAGCGTTCACTCTGCCGTACCGGATTAAAGATACGGAAATACGGGGCGGCATCGGCGCCACTACCGGCCACCCATTGCCAGCCGAGGCTGTTCGCCGCCAGGTCGGCATCGACCAGCGTATCCCAGAACCACGCCTCGCCCGCCTGCCAGGGCAGACGCAGGTTTTTCACCAAAAATGACCCCACCACCATGCGCACTCGGTTGTGCATCCAGCCAGTGGCGTAGAGCTCACGCATGCCGGCATCCACTAGCGGGATACCCGTGCGGCCCTGCTGCCAGGGGCGAATGAGCGCATCATCGGGGTCATCTTGCCAGGGGAAGTCGGCAAAACGCGGGTTGAGGGGCACATCCGGGAAGTCCGGGTGGTGGAAGAGCACATGATGGGCAAATTCCCGCCAGCCAATCTCCGAGAGGAAGGTCTCCACGCTGGTAATAAAACCCTCGTCACTATCCCCCTGAGCCAGCCTTTGCTGGACGGCCTGCCAGATCTGACGCGGGCCGATCTCGCCAAAATGCAGATGCGGTGAGAGTTTGGAGGTGCCGGGAGCGGCCGGGAAATCACGGCCTGGCTCATAGTCGCCCATCGTCTGCGGCAGAAAGGCCTCAAGCCGCTGCCAAGCGCCGGCTTCGCCGGGCCGCCAGGTGTCTCGCAGCCCGCCATCCCAGGGAATGGTCGGTAGCAGCTGCAGGTCATCGACGGTCCCCGTGGCGAGCGTTTTCGCGCCGTTGGGGGCGTTTAATGATGCTGGCACCGGTAGGGGTGGTGTGGGATCGGCCTGTCGGCGGCAGGCTCGCCAGAATGGGGTAAAAGCCTTGTAGTCACCGCCTGTGCCGGTCTGAATGGTCCAGGGCTCATGCAATAGCGCGGCGTTGTGGCTGTGCACCGCTAGCCCGCGGTGCTTCAGCTGCGCCTTGATGCTTTTGTCGCGTCGGATGAGCGTCGGATCGTACAGCCGGTTCCAGTGAACGGCGGTTGCGCCTGTCTCGGCAATTAACGCATCCAGCACCGCAAGGGTCTCACCCTGACGGATGATAAGCGGCAGGCCATGGTCGGCCAGTGACTGCGCAAGCGCCGTTAAGCTGTGATGCAGCCACCAATTGCTAGCCGCCCCGTTGGCCCAGGCGCCGGCTTCATCGGGCGCATGAATGTAGACGGGCAGTACGGCCTGCCCATCGGCGGCCGCTGCGGTTAATGCCGGGTTGTCGGCAAGACGCAGATCACGCCGGATCCAGTAGATCGACACCGTCATTGCAGAGAAATCCTTTTGCCTGAGGGATTGATTGGCCGTTTCCCGTGGTCAGTCAGTAAGATTGTACGCATCCATGGACAGACGGCACAGGAAAGCGCGATGACAAAAACGCATCAAGATGGCGGGCGGGTTGCCATGATCACCGGTGCCAGTGCCGGTATTGGCCGGGCATTGGCCATCAAACTGGCCCGCGATGGCTGGCAGGTGGCGGTCTGTTCGCGGCGGGAGGAAGCGCTTCGCGGCATCGCAGAGGAGTTCCCAGAGCTTGCCGATCATCTACATCCCTTTCCCCTGGATGTCACCGACCCGGCGGAGAGCAAAGCGGTTTTTATGGCCGTGGAAGATGATTTGGGCGAAATCGACACGCTCATTCTTAACGCCGGGGACTACGATCCGATGACGCTCGATGAGTTTGACCCCGAGTTGTTTCGGCGTCTCATCGAGGTGAACTACCTGGGTGCGGTGAATGGGATTGGGGCGGCCCTTGGGCCGATGCGAGCACGGGGTCGGGGCCAAATATTGGTCACGGCCAGTCTCTCGGCTTATCGCGGACTGCCTCAGGCGGCACCCTACGGTGCCAGTAAGGCCGCCGTGTTGAACATGGCCGAGTCCTTGCGCCCGGCGCTTGAGGGCACCGGCGTTTCACTGCGCGTGATTAATCCCGGTTTTGTCAAAACACGGCTTACCGAGAAAAATCGCTTTCATATGCCGCAGCTTCTTACCCCAGAGCAGGCCGCTGAATACATTTACGACGAGATTGATGCCGGTGGTTTTGAAATCGTCTTTCCCAAGCGGTTTGGCTACACGCTCAAGCTGCTTCGGCTGTTGCCTTATCGGCTGTATTTTTGGGTCACACGGCGCATGGTGCAGTCATGACAGCGCTTGAGCGATATTGCGAGTTCTTCGGCAATCTCGAGCCCGCTGACCTCGAACGGCTGGATGTGGTGTTCGTTGAGAACGCGCGGTTTAAAGATCCCTTTAATGAGGTCAGCGGTATTGGTGGAATTCGCGCGGTGTTTGAGCATATGTATGCCAACTGCTCCATGGCGCGCTTTGAGGTGATGGAAGCGGTTGGTGAGGGTGCAGTGGGTTATATCCGCTGGCGCTTTCACTTCCAGCTACAGCGTGATCGCGCGCCGCGTCGGCCGGTGGAGGGCGTATCGCGGGTGAGTTTTGCCGAGGACGGCCGTGTGCGTGAGCATATCGACTATTGGGATGCGGCCGGTGAGCTTTACTCGCAATTCCCGATTGTTGGCGGACTCATGCGCTGGCTGCAAAAACGGCTTTCGGTGCGTGACTAGCCGGGGTTGCCCTCAACATCATGGACCCGGGCGCGGGTTGCCATCTGCGCCCGGCGATCATGCGGGAAATTCCAAACCAGCGCCGTGGCGGCCAACTTAAAAGCCACTGGCACGGCGCCATAGAAAAGGGCCAGCGCCAAAAGCCCCTCGCGATTTTCTACATTAGTGGCATCAAAGCCTAACCACTGCAGCAGCGGAAAGGCGATGCCAACCGCCAGGGCCAGGGCCAGCTTTGTTGCCATATTCCAAATCCCGAAATAAAGCCCGGTGCGTCGCCCACCACCCGCTGCGGTGTCAAGATCGACTAAATCCGCCTGAATGGCGGCCGGCAATGCCATATCCACAGCGACGCCCACCCCGGATAAAACGCAAATCAGTAAAAATGCCCAGGTGTCTCCTTCGCCTAAAAAGGGCACCCAAATAAACACCAAGGACGTCCAGAGCATGGAAACCGCCCAGGCGCGATGTTTGCCCAAACGCCGAGACAACCAAAGCCAGCCGGGAAGCGCGGCAATGCCGATGACGAAATAGACCAGTAACAGTGGCCCGGTCCATGACTCAGCCCGTAGGACATGGGCGACAAAAAGCACAAACAAGGACGCCGGCAGCCCATTGGCGATGCCGTTCATAATGTAGGCCAGTAATAGGCGCAAAAAAGGCCGATTACGCCGCAACAGCTGCCAGCCCTGCAGCCAGCCCACCGAATGACTGCTGAGGCGCGGCTCCGGTACCCGCCAGAGCGTGATGGCCACAATCGGTGGTAGCGCGATCACCAAAAGCCAGGCAAGACCCTCTAGCGTCGCCGCATCGGCCCGGCCGGCGCCCATAATCGTTGGCCAAGCGATGGCAAGTAGGGTGCCGGCCAGCATAAAGCCCTCACGGCTTGCGGTGAGGCTGGCGCGGCCATCGTAGTCTTCGGTGAGCTCCGCGCCCCAAGCGGTATAAGGCAGCGAGATGAGCGTCCAGCCGAGATAAGCGGCCAGACCCCAGCCCAGCAAATAGCCAATACTCACGGCCTCAGGGGGTCGGAACAGGGCCCAGGCGCTAATCAGCAGAATCGGCAGCCCAGCCGCGATTAAAGGCCGTCGACGGCCCCAGCGGGTTTGCAGCCGATCGCCGAGGCTGCCAATGAGCGGGTCAGTGACCACATCCCAGAGTCTTGCCAGTAGCAGCGCCGTGCCCACGGCGGCGAGGCCGAGCGTTTCGCCATAAAAGCCGGGCAGGAAGAGGTACATCGGCACCCCCATCACAGCAAGCGGCAAGGCGGGTGCGCCGTAGAGCAGAACTTGCCCGCGGCGCGGTTTCACCGGCGTTTTAGCACCAAGCGCTGGACGTCAATCGAGCCGGTACGAAAGCCGGCGTAGCAATAGGCTAGGTAGTAGCGCCACATATTGATGAAATGCGTGTCAAAGCCCAGTGGCCGTATCTCGGGCAAGGCTTTGACGAAGCGTGCATCCCATTGCAGCAGGGTGGTGGCGTAGTGATCACCCAGCGAGCTGATGTCGGATACCTCAAGGCCTGCGCGCTCGCTTTCTGTGCAGAGCCGCTGCTCGGTGGGCAGCATCCCGCCGGGGAAAATATAACGCTGGATAAAGTCCGGCCGCCGCCGGTAATCCTCGAAGCGATCGGCGGCAATCGTAATGCCATGCAGTCCGATCTGGCCGCCCGGCCGGACGCGGTCGTGCAGCATGCGGAAGTATTCCGGCCAATATTCCTCACCCACGGCCTCGAGCATCTCAATGGATACTGCGTGGTCAAATTCACCGTCGGTGTCGCGGTAATCCTGCAGCCTGAATTCCACCAAGTCGCTTAGGCCCTCATCGGCAATACGACGCCGCGCCCAGGCCAGTTGTTCGGTGGAGAGCGTAAGCCCAGTGACCCGCACGCCGCGTCGCGCGGCCTCTAGCGCGAAGCCGCCCCAGCCGCAGCCAATCTCAAGGATATGCTCGCCGGGCTGTGCGCCTATCGCATCCAGCAGCTGGCGGTATTTATTGCGTTGGGCATCCGCCAATGGCTGGTCCGGGCGCTCGAAAATGGCCGCGGAGTAGGTCATGGTTTCATCCAGCCAATGCCGGTAGAACTCGTTGCCCAGATCATAATGCGCAGCAATATTGCGCCGGCTGCGACGCTTGGTGTTGCGTCGGCGCTGATGATGCAGGGCGAGCCGCGCGCGATGCAGCCAGCTGGGCTCCATCCGCTGGCTAAAGGCATCCTCATTGCGCAGCATCAGCTCAAGCAGATGGGCAGGGTCGGGGCTGCTCCAGTCGCCTGCCATATAGCTTTCGGCAAACCCCACCGAGCCGCGGGTGGCAATGCGCAGGACCATCCTCCAAGGGCGATGTAAATGCAGAATCCCTGTTGGCCCGGTCTCTGCCCCCTGAATTAAAAACGGCTCGCCATTCGGCAGCTGTCCCTCCATCCGTCCGCGATTAAGCCGAGAAAACCAGCCCAAAAGAACACGACTGGCCATGGGTAGCGGCGAGGGTAGATCGATCACTGTTTCCTGCGAACCTGTCATCGGCTGATCTCCGTATCCGGCGGCACCGGTTTGCGGTGAAAGCGACCGCCCCGGAGCCAGATTTTGAGCGCCTGCCAATGAATGGCTGCGATCACTTTAAATGTCATTAAGGGTACCGCGAGTGCAGCCCGGAGCAAGCCCCCGTCGCCGCTGGGCATTCTCTCTCCGGACTGCACCGCAATCAGCGCTGGATGCTCTGGGTCTTTCGCCTTATGCCAGTTCACCGTGGCACCGTAATGCGCCGCGGGAGCTTGCATGCGAAACCGATAATGACCTTCGCGCGGCAAAAACGGCGAGACATGAAAAATTTTGCTGGTCTGGTCACGCAAGTTCTCGGGCAGGGGAGCGCCGTTTTCATGCAGCAGATAGCCATGCCATTCGCCAAAGGTGTTGCGCACCTCGGCCAGAATGGCCCGCAGACTGCCATCGGCATGACGGCAGTACCAGAGTGTCAGCGGGTTGAAGACATACCCCAGTACCCGCGGATAGGCGAGGATGGTGACCTGCCCACCCTCAAGGTTGATACCCGCCGCGGTGAGCTGCCGGTCAATCCATGGCCGCAGCGCCGAGCCGTCCTTGGGGCCGAAGTCTTTGTCGTAAAAGCTGATGAGGTTGAAGCGATTGTGTGAGAACAACCGATGATCGGCATCGGCCTCATCCAGTCGATCGATATCCAGAAGCAGACTGAAGACCCGATATTCAAAGCGATATTCGGGTTTAATGCGCCGCTCGTGAATGAGCCGGCCGCGGTAGAGTGAGAGCGCGGGTGAGCGCTCGCTCATGAAGGGGCTCCGGCGCCCAACGGCACGGGCGTTTTCAGTGGTACCTCTACCGGGCTGCTCTCGGTCTGTCCGCTCCAGGGCGGCGGCGTGCCAAGCTGCTCGGCAACGCGCACGGCACTGCCAAACGCATCTTCGTGAAAGCCATAGCCGTGATAACTGCCGCAGTACCAAATGCGATCCACACCTTGAATGTCCTGCAGCGCCGCCTGGGCGGCAATGGCGTTTTGATCAAACACCGGGTGGGCATAAGACTCACGGCGAATGACTTTTGCTGGATCGGGCATCTCAAGTGGATTGAGCGTAACCAAAATATCGGTGCTGGTTGGCAGATTCTGCAGGCGGTTCATCCAATAGGTTACCGAGACCGGCTGTGTGCCATCAGCACTTTTGGCCGTTAGGTGATTCCAGGATGACCAGACCGAGCGCCGGCGTGGCATCAGTGCTGCATCCGTATGCAGAAAGGCGTCATTGTCCTGATACGAGAATGCGCTCAGTAGACGCGCCTCGTCGGCACTTGGTTGCTCGAGCATGGCCAAGGTTTGGTCGGCATGCGAGGCCATGACCACCGCATCGAACTCACCCAGTTCGCCTTGATCACCGGCCAGGCGGACGCCCTCTGCCAGACGCTGCACGGAGCGTACCGGTGTGCCCGTGTGGATGGCGTAAATCGCATCTTTCATGCGCTTGATGTACTCGCGGCTGCCGCCGGTCACGGTCTGCCACTGCGGCCGATCGCTCAGTTGGATAAGCCCATGGTTGTAGAAAAAGCGCAGGAATGACCGGGCTGGGAAGCGCAGCATCACATCCTGCGGGCAGGACCAGATTGCCGCACTCATTGGCAGCAGGTAATACCGGCGAAAGGCCTCGCCCATTTTCAGCTCATTCAGGAAATCCCCAATGGTCTGGTCGTGGCCTTGACCGCTGTCCAGCCGAGCATGGGCCTCACGGTTAAAGCGCAGGATATCGCGGACCATGCCCCAGAATTGCGGGCGCACTAGATTGCGCCGCTGCGCAAATAACGTCCCAAGACCGCTGCCGGCATATTCTAGGTCAATATCCGTCGCGGCAAAGGCAAACGACATATCGGAGTTATGCGTGGGCTGCCCTAAATGGCGAAAGAGTGCCGTGAGCTGCGGGTAATTGGGTTCGTTGTAGACGATAAAACCCGTATCCACCGGAACCTCGCCTTCGGGCAGGTCGCAGACAACGGTATTGCTATGCCCGCCCAGTCGATCGGCTGCCTCAAAAAGGGTCACTTGATGTTGCCTGGAAAGCAGCCAGGCAGCGCCAATTCCAGCCACACCGGCTCCGACGACGGCAATTCGGCGAGGTTCCATTATTCACCTGTTATTCGGGTCAAAAGCCATATTGTACAGGCTTGGTGCTTTGACGGTGGCAGGGTATCTTGGATTTTTAAACGCTGATTGCGCCGATGCTGGAGACGCCTTGTGAGTACACCGCGCGAATTCGTCCCGATTGCTATTGCCGTTTTAACGGTTTCGGACACTCGAACCGATGCCGATGACCGCTCTGGGCAAACGCTGGTGGAGCTGGCTGAGGCCGCTGGGCACCGCATTATCGACAAGCAGATCGTGGTGGATGACCGCTACGAAATCCGCCGGGTGGTCTCGACCTGGATCGCGGATGCCAGTGTACAGGCGGTCATTACCACCGGTGGGACAGGGTTTACCAACCGTGATGTCACGCCTGATGCGGTGCGCGTCCTGTTTGACCAAGAGATCCCGGGGTTTGGTGAGCTTTTCCGGCAGATTTCCAAAGACCTGATTGGCACCTCCATGCTGCAGTCACGGGTGCTGGCCGGTATTGCCAATCGCACGCTCATTGCCGCACTACCGGGCTCACCCGGTGCTTGTCGCGATGGCTGGAACGGCATTCTGAAAGATCAGCTCGATGTCCGGCATCGGCCCTGTAACTTGGCTGAGCTCGCCATCGGGGCCTAGGGCGTATGGCGCAACCCCGCAAACGCCCTCGTGGCGAGACCCGACGGCGCATCCTGCGGCTTGCCGCCGAATGGCTGCAGCAGCGCGGCTACCATGGGTTTAGCTTTGGCCAGATTGCCGAGGCGCTTGAGATTCAGAGCAGTGCTGTGCACTACCACTTCCCCGCCAAGCCGGATCTGGTGACCGCCGTCTTTGCCGGCTATCGCGATGATTTCGCCTGGTGGTGTGAGCAGCAGGCGAAAAGCCAGATCGGTGCACTCGCGCAGATTAGCCGTTTCCTCGATTTGGAAGCGCGCAATCTGGATGACGAACGAGTCTGTCCGTTGGGGGTGGCCGGTGTGGAGTACGCCAGTCTGCCGGCCGAGGCCTGTGCCGAGGCAGAGGCACTGCGCGATGATCTGGCCGCTTGGCTCAGTCGGCGGCTTGAGACTGGGCGTGAGCGTGGCGAGTTGGCTTTTGATGGGGCGGCCATGGATCAAGCGCAACTGATTATGGCCGCCGCTCAAGGCGCGCTGCAGCTTGCCCGCCTGCATGGGCAATCCGATTTCCGTGCGGTCCGCCGTGCGCTATTGACCAGTTTGCGCCACCCTGCCGCGCAGGCATAACGATCATCCCGGCTTCTGCTACCATTTAACCCATGCAAGAACTTGTTATTGCCCCATCTATTCTCGCTGCTGACTTTGCCCGGCTGGGCGAAGAGGTCGATCAGGTAATCGCCGCCGGTGCTGACTGGGTGCATTTTGATGTCATGGACAATCACTATGTGCCCAATTTGAGCTTCGGTCCCGTCGTCTGTCAGGCCCTGCGTAATCACGGTGTCACCGCGCCGATTGATGTGCATTTAA
This sequence comes from Spiribacter sp., assembly GCA_965243155.1. Classification (GTDB taxonomy): domain Bacteria; phylum Pseudomonadota; class Gammaproteobacteria; order Nitrococcales; family Nitrococcaceae; genus Spiribacter. The sequence goes on from CBDEUE010000014.1 coordinate 129,947, forward strand.
TGGTGCGCCCGGTCGACCGCATCATTCCGGATTTTGCTGCCGCCGGGGCCAGCCTGATTAGTTTTCATCCGGAGGCCAGCGATCATATCGACCGCAGCCTGCAGCTGATTCGTGATGAGGGCTGCCAGACGGGGCTGGTCTTCAACCCGGCAACACCGCTTGATTGCCTGCGCTACGTGATCGACAAGGTTGACTTGGTGCTGCTGATGTCAGTCAACCCGGGTTTTGGCGGGCAGAAATTTATCCCGGGCACGCTCGACAAACTACGTGAAGCACGGGCGTTAATTGATGCTGCCGAGAGGCCGATTCGTCTAGAAGTGGATGGCGGCGTGGGGCCCGATAATATCGCTGAAATTGTCGCGGCCGGCGCAGATACCGTCGTTGCCGGCTCGGCCATCTTTGGCAAGCCCGATTACGCGGCAGTTATTGAGCAGATGCGCCGCAACGCGAAAGGGGCAGGCTGATGCAGCTTTTTATGCCCCAGGCGGTGCTGTTTGATCTTGATGGAACCTTGGTTGATAGCGCCCCGGATCTCACCACAGGCGTTAATCGTATGCTCGCCGATCTTGGCCGGGCGCCGATCAGCGAGGATTCCGTGCGCGAGTGGATCGGCAATGGCGCTAGGCGTTTGGTGGCTCGAGCACTGACCGGGCAACGCGATGTCGCCGAAGAGCCGGCTGAGATGGCCGAGGCCATGGACAGTTTCTTTCGGCACTACCGGGACTGCCTGGTCGATCGCAGCCAAGTGTATCCGGGGGTGTTTGATGGGCTGCAGCGTCTGGTTGAGATGGCTATCCCACTGGGTATTGTTACCAATAAACCCAGCGCGTTTACACAGCCGTTGCTCGAGGGCATGGGGCTTGAAGGATTTTTTCAGGTGCTGGTCAGCGGCGATACCCTGGCGGTGAAAAAGCCAGATCCGGCCCCCTTGCTGCATGCGGCTGAGCAGCTCGGCGTGACAGCGGCAGAGTCTTTTTATGTGGGTGACTCCGCCGCAGACCGAGGTGCTGCCGAGGCGGCGGGCGCGCTTTTAATTCGCGTGCCCTATGGCTATCCAGGCGACGAATCGGTGTTCGAGGGTCACCCCGCGGCATTGACGCTGGATGTCGCCTCACTGGCCACGGCCATTGAACACTGCCAGCGCCAGTTGGCGGCCGAGGCGGGGTAGGCGGCTGATGGCGGGCGCATCCACAGAATCAGCCAAGCGCATTCCACTGGTCCGCGAGCTGCTTGCCGATCTGGACACACCGCTTTCCACCTATCTGAAACTGGCAGCGGCCGCGGGCAGTTATCTCTTTGAATCGGTTCAGGGCGGCGAGCAGTGGGGGCGTTACTCCATTATCGGCCTGCCCTGTTCAAGGCAGTATCGAATTTTCGGCCATCGCATCGAGACCTGGGAAGACAGCGAATGTATCGCGACCGAGCAGGTAGACGACCCGCTTGACTGGGTGGAGGCAAAGCATCAATCCATTGCCGCCGAGACGCCGGAGGGCCTGCCAGAGCTGCCACGGTTTCTGGGTGGACTGGTGGGCTATTTCGGCTACGACACCATTCGCTACATCGAGCCGCGGCTTGCCGAATGTCCCAACCCCGATACGCTGGGCGTGCCGGATATCCTGTTGATGGAATCCGAGGAGGTGCTGGTCTTCGATAATCTCGCGGGCCGGCTGTATCTGATTGTGAATATCGACCCGGCCATCCCGGGCGCGCAAAAAGCCGGTGAGCAGCGCCTGGATGCACTTGCCGCCCAGCTGCGCGCCGAGGCGCTTGCTTACGCGCGGCCCAGCCCAGCGCGCACGGTGGCAGAGGCGGATTTTGAATCCTCCATCGGCAAGGATGACTATCTGGCGATGGTGGAGCGCATTCGCCGCTACATTATTGATGGCGACTGTATGCAGGTGGTGCCCTCCCGGCGAATGAGCGCCGACTATCACGGCCGGCCACTCGATCTCTATCGCGCCCTGCGTTGCACCAATCCATCACCCTATTTGTTTTTTCTGGACTTTGGCGATTTTCAGGTGGTGGGTTCCTCGCCCGAGATTCTGGCCCGTCTGGAAGATGGCATGGCAACGGTGCGCCCCATTGCGGGCACGCGGCGTCGCGGACGCACCCGCGAGGAAGACCTGGCCCTGGAGCAGGAGCTTCTGGCCGACCCGAAGGAGCGCGCCGAGCATCTGATGCTGATTGATCTGGGGCGCAATGACATTGGCCGGGTCAGTGAGACCGGCAGTGTGCGCGTGACCGACACCATGACCATCGAGCGCTACAGCCATGTGATGCATATCGTCTCGAACGTTACCGGTCGACTGCGCGCTGGGCTCGGGCCTATGGATTTGTTACGGGCCACGCATCCGGCCGGGACGCTCTCCGGGGCGCCCAAGATCCGCGCGATGGAGATTATCGATGAAGTCGAGCCGGTGAAGCGCGGTGTCTACGGTGGTGCCGTGGGATATCTGTCGTGGTCGGGCAATATGGATACGGCCATCGCGATTCGCACCGCGGTGATTAAGGACGGCCGGGTGCACGTTCAGGCCGGCGGCGGTGTGGTGCATGACTCCGACCCCGCAGCAGAATGGGAAGAGACGGTGAACAAAGGCCGGGCATTGTTCCGCGCCGTGGCCATGGCCGAGGCAGGGCTTGATCAATGATCCTGATGATCGATAACTACGACTCGTTTACCTACAACCTGGTGCAGTATCTGGGTGAGTTGGGGGCCGAGGTCGAAGTCCATCGCAATGATGCGATCACTATCGAAGACATTGAGCGCATGGCGCCCGAGCGCATTGTGCTCTCCCCCGGGCCCTGCACGCCGAACGAGGCCGGGGTCTCGCTGGACGTGGTTCGGCATTTTGCTGGCAAGTTGCCGTTGCTTGGAGTTTGTCTGGGCCATCAGGCCATTGGCCAGGCCTTTGGTGCTGATGTCATTCATGCCAAATCGGTCATGCACGGCAAGACTTCTGAAGTCCATCACACCGGAGCAGGCGTTTTCGCCGGACTGCCGCAGCCGATGGAGGCCACGCGTTACCACTCACTGGTGCTAGATGCCGAGACCCTACCAGACTGCTTTGAGGTGACGGCCTGGACGGCCTTTGCCGATGGTCGCCAAGAAGAGATTATGGGGGTGCGGCATCGCACGCTGGATGTCGAGGGCGTGCAGTTCCATCCAGAATCTATTCTCACGCGGGCCGGTCACGACCTGCTGCGCAATTTCATCGAGAGGTAAGCCCATGGAGATGCCAGCGGCCATACGTCAGGTCATGGATCGCCAAGATCTAAGTGATACCGAAATGACCGCCGTGATGCAGCGGATCATGACGGGCGAGGCAACGCCCGCTCAGATTGGTGGCTTTCTTATCGGCCTAGCCATGAAAGGCGAAACCGTCACTGAGATCGCAGCCGCCGCCCGAGTGATGCGGGAGTTGGCCGTCAAGGTCGAAGTCGATCGCAATCACCTCGTGGATACTTGTGGCACGGGTGGTGATGCGCGTGGCACGTTTAACATCTCAACGGCAACGGCCTTTGTGGTGGCCGCAGCCGGTGGCCGCGTGGCAAAGCACGGCAACCGCTCGGTCTCAAGCGCCTCGGGCAGTGCCGATCTGCTGCAGGCTGCCGGGGCCAGTCTGGATCTCAGCCCCGAAGCCGTCGCCGAGAGTATCGACAGTGTTGGCGTTGGCTTTATCTTTGCGCCTCAGCATCATCAGGCCATGCGTCATGCAATTGGCCCGCGCAAGGAAATGGGCGTGCGCACGGTGTTTAATCTTTTGGGCCCGCTCACCAATCCGGCCGGCGCGCCTAATCAGCTACTGGGGGTGTTTTCCAACCACTGGGTGCGGCCGATGGCCGAGGTGCTGCGCACGCTTGGCAGCCAGCGGGTGATGGTGGTGCATTCCGAAGACGGATTGGATGAGATCAGTATCGCGGCACCAACGCAGGTCGCCGAGCTGCGCGATGGCGAGATCAAGGAATACCCGATTTGTCCCGAGGATTTCGGTTTGCAGCGCGCGCCGCTGGATGATCTGCGGGTGGATTCGGCGGAGCGTAGTCTCGAAATGATCAAAGCCATTTTTGATGGTCTGCCGGGGCCTGCCGCTGATCTGCTGGCGCTGAATGCCGGTGCCGCGATTTACGTCGCAGGCCTGGAGGCGGAGTTGAGTGATGCGGTGGCTCGCGCCCGCGAGCTGCTGGCAAGCGGCGTGGTGCGGGAGCGGCTGGATGCGTTTGTTGAGACCAGTCAGCGTTTGGGGCAGTCGGCATGAGCGGGACCATGCCGGGGCTTGCCGATACTCCCGATGTACTCAAGCGCATCATGGCGCGAAAGGCGCAGGTTATCGCCGAGCGGCAGGCCGTGACATCGCTCAGTCAGTTAGAGGCTCAGCTGGCAGAGGCTGATCCGGTGCGTGGATTTCAGTCAGCGCTTGATGCCCGGATTGCTGAGGGCCGCTCGGCCGTGATTGCCGAGGTAAAAAAGGCATCACCCAGTAAAGGCGTCTTGCGAGCGCAGTTCGACCCGGCCGCGATTGCGGCCAGTTATGAGGCCGGTGGCGCGGCCTGCCTGTCGGTGCTTACCGAAGAGGATTTTTTCTTGGGCGCTGATGCCCATATGCAGGCCGCGCGTGCAGCCTGCGCGCTGCCGGTCATTCGCAAAGATTTCATTTTCGACCCCTACCAGGTGATCGAGGCACGGGTACTAGGGGCGGACTGCATTCTGCTGATTGTCGCCGCACTGGATGATGTCCAGCTGGGCGAGCTGCATGCGCTTGGCACATCGCTTGGCATGGATGTGCTGGTGGAGGTGCATGATGCCGCTGAGCTCGATCGGGCCCTCGCGCTGGAGGCGCCTCTGATTGGGGTGAACAATCGCGATCTGCGCAATTTTGATACCGATCTTCAGACCAGTGTGCAGTTAGCCGATCGCGTGCCTGCCAATCAGCGACTTGTCACCGAAAGCGGCATTCACACGCAGGCCGATGTCGCCCATCTGCGCGAACATGGCCTGCATGCGTTTTTGGTGGGTGAGGCATTTATGCGCGCCGAGAATCCCGGCGCGCGTTTGGCCGAGCTGTTTGCCTAAGGGTGCTTAAACGTGAACGGCCTGCGCCTGAGGCCGCTCGCCATGCAAGACGATCGTCTGGCCTCGGGTGCTAATGAGCGCCTCGTCCTCCATGTCCTGCAATACCCGGCCCACCATTTCGCGGGAGCATCCGACCAAGCGGCCGAGCTCAATGCGCGTCACTTTAAGCTGCATGCCATCAGGATGGGTCATGGCATCCGGCTCTCGCGCCAGGTCGTGCAGGGTCGCCTCCACGCGATTTCGAACGTCCTCAAACGCCAGATTACGAAAACGACGGCTGGTGTCGCGCAGGCGTCGAGTCATTTGTTCGATGACCGGCTCCAGTAGTTGCGGAGATTTTTGCTGCAAGCGGCTAAAGCGCTCATAACTAATTTCGGCCAGTTCGCAATGGGTATGCGCCCGGATCCAGGCGCTGCGGGTGGGTTTGTCGGCAAATAGTCCCATCTCACCCATAAAGTCACCGGGGTTCAGATAGGCAAGGACTAATTCTTTGCCGTTTTCGTCGTCCTCAAGGACGGTCAGTTTGCCTTTTAAGACCAGATATAGCCGGTCACTGGGGCTGTCGCGATGTAACAGCAATGAGCCGGGGCGATAGCGCGTGCGGCGGCAATGCTGGAGAAGTTCCTGAATAGCGGGGCGATTGAAGAAGCGATGTGTCTCGGGGTTCATGCAACCTCCCTTGTAGCTTTGTTGTGGTCTCTCTTTTTCGCGAAGGGGAGGCGGAAGTTATAATGGCTTGTGAACAAATTCATGACCCATATGAGGGGGTCCGGGCATAGGAGAAGCCGTTTGAAAGCGCATATACGCTGGATTGACGGGATGGCCTTTGAAGCGGAAAGCGGCAGTGGTCACCGACTAACGGTCGATGGGCCGCCGGATTTGGGTGGTCAAGATCGCGGCCCACGGCCCATGGAGTTACTGCTCGAGGGGCTGGGCTGCTGCTCGGCGGTGGATGTGGTGCATATCCTTGAACGCGGCCGGCATGCGGTCAGCGACTGTGAGGTAGAGGTTGACGCGGAGCGCGCCGACACCACTCCTGCTGTGTTCACCCGCATTAACCTGCATTTTCGCGTGAGTGGTCAGGGGCTAAAGCCCGAGGTGGTTGCGCGGGCGGTGAAGTTATCGGCCGAGAAATACTGTTCGGCATCGATCATGCTAAGCAAAGCCTGTGAGATTACACATACCCACGAAGTCATTGAGAAATCCGGCTGATCGGCTTGTTTGCCCGAGCGGCATTGTGTACGATGCGCGATCTTGATTCGGAAGCGTCGGCTTCGGAGAACGATTGCAAATGAAAACTTTTAGTGCCAAGCCCGCAGAAGTGGAGCGTGACTGGTTTGTGGTAGATGCTGCCGGGAAAACCCTCGGTCGGCTCGCCTCAGAGATCGCCTTTCGCCTGCGTGGCAAGCATAAGCCGCAGTTCACCCCGCATGTTGATACCGGTGATTACATTGTTGTGATCAATGCCGAGCAGGTTAACGTGACGGGTCGTAAGGCGCAGCAGAAAACCTATCATCGCTTCACCGGCTATGTCGGTAACCTAAAGTCGACCACCTTTGAGAAGCTCATCGAGGAGCATCCGGAGCGGGCTATTGAGACGGCTGTCAAAGGCATGCTGCCGAAAAACCGTCTTGGCCGTCAGATGTTCAAAAAGCTCAAGGTCTACAGCGGTAGCGAGCATAACCACCATGCCCAGCAGCCTCAGGCGCTGGAAATCTAAGCCGGAGCGGGATAACCGATGGCAGTGCAACAGTATTACGGAACCGGTCGACGCAAGACTTCCGCCGCGCGCGTGAACATGCGTCCCGGCAGTGGGAACATCATCGTCAACGGCAAGCCGCTTGACGAGTATTTTGGCCGCGAGACCGCACGCATGGTCGTGCGTCAGCCGCTTGAGCTCACCGAGACCTTGGACAAGGTCGATATCAAAGTGAGCGTTGAAGGTGGTGGATCCAGTGGCCAGGCCGGCGCGATTCGCCATGGCATTACCCGGGCGCTGATCGCGTACGACGAGGAGCTAAAGGGCAGCCTGCGCAAGGCCGGGTACGTTACCCGTGATGCGCGTATGGTTGAGCGTAAGAAGATCGGCTTGCACAAAGCCCGTCGCGCTACCCAGTTCTCCAAGCGCTAAAGGGTTTCTTGGGGGATCGTCTAGCGGTAGGACTACGGACTCTGACTCCGTCAACCCAGGTTCGAATCCTGGTCCCCCAGCCATCCATAAAAAGGCCCCTTCAAGGGGTCTTTTTTATGGATAATCCGGGTCCCAAGGAGGCGAGACGTTATGAAAGTCGAGTTATTTGGTGTGCTGCGCGAGGCTGCTGGCGCGGATCAGGTGAACATTGATTTGGCTGGCCCGGCGCCGATTGCTGAGGTACTGGAGACGCTGGTAGCCGATTATCCGGGGCTCGCGGCGCATCTACCGCGCGTGGCCTGCGCGGTGGGCGATGAAATGCGCTCGCGGGCGGATTCCATTAATCCTGATGAGAGCTTGGTGCTATTACCACCGGTAAGTGGGGGCTAGGCGCCGAGCAGCCGTTGTAGCCGTGAGAGGATTGTTCCTAACTCATTAGGTTCGAGGGTGGCTAGTTTTGCCGGCTGAATTCTTTTTCTGGCAACGGAACGGCAGTGTTCAACTAGCGCGTAGCTCCGTCGATGTAGATTTTCTCTTGGCTCAATCTCAACATGTAGGTAAGAGATCAGTGAGTTCGATTGGCTGCTCAGCGGACAGATCATAATCACCGGTGGGAACATGTCGATGATGTATTGCCCCGTTATAACAACCACCGGTCGGCGTTTTCCAACCTCTCCAGCTTTAATTGGATCTAATCGGGCGAGGTAGATTCCGCCTTGTGTCAGGATTTCGGATGATTCCACCAGTCCTCCGCTTCCTCTGCGTCAGGTAAGTCAGAAAACCCTGCATCCAGTTCGTCGGTTTCGGCTAGGTAATTCCGATCAGTGGCGAGATACGCGAAATCAGTGGCGATGGCCTCCTGATCCCGGATTCGCCGTGTGCGTTGAATCTCATGCCGCAGCGCCCGACGAATCAGTTCGGTGCGACTGAGTCCGAGTTCTTTCGCCAGTTGATCGCTTTGTTGGATAAGGTTTTCGGGGAGCTTTAAGGAGATTGCGATCATGGTTATGGCCCTCATTGAGCGCGTCGTATATTAAAAAGTATATACAAAAAAATATACGCTGACGTATACCGTTCATCACAATCTTCTGCTCAATGTCATACAGAACCGGGTATGCTGTGAGGTTGGTTATGGATTGTGGCGGAGGCGACAGCGTTGACCGAACCCCTTCAGGCATGGATTGCCGAGCATGGCGAAGCAGCGATCTGGGCGGATTTCTCGCGCGAGGCGTTAAAGGCCGGTGAGCGGCTGATTCGTGACCGGGCAGTGCTGGACTGCACCCCCGGCGGTCAGGGTTTTTTTGCGCGTATTCAGGCTGACCGCCGGCACATCCATTCAGTTGATTGCCGCATTCATCCACTGCCTTCGCCGAAGCCGGTCACCACCTACTGCAGCTGTGAAGCCGGCGGTGGTTGCGAACACGCCGTGGCCGCACTGCTTTACTATCTGGGCCTGAAAGCCCCCGCGGGCCGCACTCAGACCAACCCAGCCATCTGTCAGTGGTTAAGTGAAATCGAGGCGAGCGTCGCCACCTCTGGTGAACAAGACAGCCGAGGCGGCTCAACCCGGCCCAACACTCAACCACGCATCGAAGTCCTGCTCTACCTGCTCGACGCCGATGAGGCCGGGCGGGTCACGCTACAGCTGCGCCGAGCGCGGCCGAAGCGCTCGGGCGGTTATGGCCGACTGCTGCCATTCCAGGGCGTCCGCCGCGCCCCCGAGGGTCTCTTAAGCCCCGCGGACCGCCGCATCCTTCGCCTGCTGCCGGAGGCTGGGCAACCGATCCCCGCGGCTGACTTAAGTTTTCTGCTGGAGCAGTTGGCCACCACCAAGCGAGCTTATTGGCAGGATGCCGATGGCCCGGCCATTCAGGCGGCTGAGCCTCGTGCCGGTTCATTAATCTGGCGTCTGCAGTCGGATGGCGGACAGCGGTTGGCGGCGCATGTGGATGATGCCTTGGTCACACTCTCCGGCCAGCCCCCTTTATGGCTGGATGCCACAACCGGACACTTCGGCCTCATTCAGCTGGATCTGCCGGAGCCTATGGTCGCGCAGCTGCAAGAGGCGCCGGTGATCGTGCCCGAAGAGGTCCCCGGTATCGCCGATACGATTAAGCGCCAGAAGCTTCCATTGCCGGTACCGCAGGTCCCACAACGCAAACGCATGGCTAACCGGCTGCCGGTGCCGACGCTGCGTCTGGCACGCATTAACGAAGAAGCCATCGCGGAGCTGCATTTTGCCTATGGCGGCCATACGGTGGCCGCCGATGCCGGCACGGAGGCCATCTGTGTTTTCGAAAACGGCGCGCTTTGTGAGTACACGCGGCATCCGGATGCCGAGGCCATGGCGATTCAGCGGTTGGAAGCCGCGGGGCTGCATCGCCAGGGCGCATTGGCCAGTGCGCGATTCGCGCCAAAGCACGCCGGTGAATGGCGCGCCTTTGTAGCGGGGGCTTTGCCCGAATTACGCGGCGAGGGCTGGCAGGTCAGTATCGAGACGAGCTTCCCGTGGCGGTTGGTGGATGCCGAGCACTGGCAGGCTGAAGCCCGCCGAGCCGATCGCCAGCCGGGTTGGTTTAGTTTTGATCTCACCATCGAGGTGGAGGGCGAGCGTCATCGCGTAATGCCGCTGCTGCTCGCATTGATTCGCGAGAACTCCGAGGCCATGTCGCCGAAATATCTCGATGCCATCGATCCCGACGCCAATCTTCTCGTGGATTTAGGCGATAGGCGGCTGGTGCCAGTACCGGCCAAGCGCTTGGTGCCGCTGTTAAAAGGCTTGACCGAGCTTTATGACCCAGCCCTGCAGCTGCGCGACGGCAAGCTCCTGCTGCCGCTGGGGCGCGCCAGTGTCTTGGATCGGCTGGCCCGTGCCGAGGGCAAATCCCTGCATTGGCTTGGCGATGCGGATTTAAGGCGTCTGGGTCGCGAGCTGGATCAGTTGGGCGAACAACAAGTCATTACCACGCCGGACGGGCTGAATGGCGAGCTCCGGCCCTATCAGCGTGAGGGCGTCGCCTGGCTGCAGCGACTCAGTCAATTGGGGCTGGGGGGTGTGTTGGCCGATGATATGGGCTTGGGGAAGACGCTCCAGGTCATCACGCATCTGCTGCTTGAGAAGGAAGCCGGCCGGGCCAAAGCCCCCAGTTTGGTGGTGGTGCCAACCAGTCTGCTCTTTAACTGGGAGCGAGAAGTGGCGAAGTTTGCGCCGGGCCTGCGCGTGCTGCGCTTGCATGGCCCGCAGCGGCATCAGGCGCATCAGCGACTTGATCAATATGATCTGGTCCTCACTACTTACAGCCTGCTGGTGCGGGATATCGAAGCCTTGCATCACCGGCCCTGGCATCTGCTGGTGTTAGATGAGGCACAGGCGGTGAAAAACCCTCGCGCTCAGGCCGCCCGTGCGGTGCGCACGCTCCAGGCCCATCAGCGCTTGAGCCTGACCGGTACACCGCTTGAGAACCACCTGGGTGAGCTTTGGGCGCAGTTTGATTTTGTCGCCCCGGGGCTTGTTGGCAATGCCGCGGCGTTTAAGCGCGTCTATCGTCGCCCGATCGAGCAGGATGGCGATGAGGCGCGGCTGGATGCGCTGCGGGAGCGCGTTACCCCCTTTATGCTGCGCCGGACTAAACATGCCATCGCCAGCGACCTGCCGCCTAAAACCGAGATCCCGCTTTACGCGGAGCTGGTCGGCGGGCAGCGTGATCTCTACGAGCAACTGCGTTTAGGGCAGCATGCTCGGGTGCGGGAGGCCTTGGCCGAGGCAGGCCACCAAAAGGGGCAGTCAAAAGTGCTGATCCTCGATGCGCTGCTGAAACTGCGTGAGGCCTGTTGTGATCCGCGGCTTGTGGGGCAGGAGGCGCCTGCCACGGCGCAAGAGTCCGCCAAACTGGAGCTGCTGCTAGAGCTGGTGGATGATCTCATGCAGGCCGGCCGGCGCGTGCTGATCTTCTCGCAGTTCACCCGCATGCTTGCGATTATTGAGACAGCGCTTGCAAAACAGGGGTTGGATTGGGTGAAGTTGACCGGCGAGACGCGAGACCGCGAGGCGGTGGTCAATCGCTTTCAATCCGGTGAAGTCCCGATTTTCTTAGTCAGCCTGAAAGCTGGTGGCACCGGGCTGAACCTCACCGCGGCGGATACGGTGATTCATTATGATCCTTGGTGGAACCCGGCCGTGACCCGGCAGGCGACGGATCGGGCGCATCGCATTGGCCAGGATCAGCCGGTGTTTGTTTATCACCTACTGACCCGCGATACCGTCGAGGAACGGATTATGACGCTGCAGGCGCAGAAGGCCGAGCTGGGTGAGCGGCTGTTGGGTGATGCGACGCCGTCAGGCAGCGTGAGCGCTTTGGATGAGGCGGTGATCGAGGATCTATTCAGCCCGATGACGTCAGACGTGGCCGCCTCAAGCGCTGCCACAGCCGGCCATCAATCACGGCCAGTCCGATAAACAGAATCCCCATGCCGGCAAATGATGTCGGGCTCAGGCGCTCGCCTAAAAATACCGCCCCCAAACTGATGGCCGAGACCGGCACCAAAAAAGTCACCAGCGACATATTGGTGGCACCCGCCGAGGCCAGAATGCGGAAATAGAGCAGGTAGGCAAACGACGTACACAGCAGCGATAGGCCCAGAAGCGCAAACCAGCCCGGAGAAGCCAGGATTGAGCGTCCAGGGCTGATCAACGAACACCGCAACCGGTGTCAGCCAGACGGTGGCGGCCGTGAGCATATAAGCAGCATTGACCAACGGTGGTGTGTCGCCAAAGCGCCGACCGTAATGCACGGCAAAGCCATAGCAGATGGTGGCGCGCGAGCACCGAGAGCTGGCCCAGGCTATAAGGGTCGAGCTGTCGCAACAGGTCCGGGCCAATTAAAACCGCCACACCGGTGAAGCCCAGCAGAACGCCGATTGCCTTGGCGCCTGTCAGCCGCTCATCACTGCCAATCAGTAGTCCCACCAGCACCGCCCAAATAGGCGTCATGGCGTTGATAATGGAGGCTAGGCCGCTGGGAATCTGTGTTTGCCCCCAGACGATGAGGGAAAAGGGCAATGCATTGCTGATTAACCCCAGTAATAGATAACGCCGGACAATAGTGCCTGAAACGGGCAGCCTTGCACCGCGGGCGCGGGCAATGGTGAGTAAGACAACGGCCGCAATACTGACCCGACCGAGCACGGCCGTAAACGGCGGCAACGTCTGCAGCGCAATTTCCGAGGAAGAAAAATGATCCACCCCACACCGTGGAGACAATCAATAACAATACCCAATCCCGCGCACTCATGGCGGGCGAGCCTACGCTGAAGTCGGGTGACCGTCCATAAAAAAAGCGGCCCGAAGGCCGCTTATGTGTCGAAACCGTCTAATTAATATTAGAAGCTGTAGTTCAGACCAATACCGATGTAGTCGCCTTCATCGTTTTCGCGGTCTTTCATGGCAGTCTCGATTGACGCACTCATCTGATCAGTGATGCTGTACAGAGCACCGATTTGGACTTCCGTAAAGGAATCCTCAACCTGAGCATCATCTGAAATAGTGTCTTCTCCACTGCCAGGAACACTGTCGAAGCTTACGTTCTGGACAAATGCCGTCAACGTAACTGGACCCACTGGGTAGGAACCAGCGATCGACACCTTATCCACACTGTTAGTCGCGTTATCGTCAACTTCGTAACCGACTGTCACTGAGGCCCCGCCAATATTGGTGGTTGCACCAATGCCATAGATAGGCTCATCTGCAGCTGTGTTGGCGCGCTGCTCATATGCAGCTGACAGGGATACAGCGCCAAGATCAAGCTCTGCGCCAGCTCCCAGGCTGGTGCTGCTGGTGTTGACGGTGCTAGTGCCGTTGGCGTTGTCGTCTCCAACCTGAGCCTGCAGCTTATAGCTAAGGTTACCAAGACCATTGCTATACTGGATGACATCGGAGACGTCTGCGTTAGAGAAGCTGGTGAGGTTGGTCCAGCCCAAGCCGCCACCATCAGCGAAGTCAGCATACTCATCATAGACGCCAGCGTTCGAGCCGATCACGATCTCACCGAACTCGCCGCGGATACCAACGCTTGCCTCGTCAACAACCGTGCCTTCGTCACTACCGGAATCGGTACTATCAAAACCGTCCAGATCGAAGGTCGCAAAAGTGGTCAGACCGTTATCGTTCCGGTGCTCGCCAGAAAATACGATATCTGAGCCATTGTCACCAAATGTTGTGGACTCGTTTCCATCAGCATCAGTTGTAACAACGTAAGCAGTGTAGATGCCGACACCAATGCTCATGGTAGCGTCGTCATTCACCTGGAACGTAGCAGCAGAAGCTGCGCCGGTGCCCAGGAGGGCCGCGATGGCCAGGGCTGAAGTAGTTTTCTTCATCATTTCAAATTCCCCCATATGGGTTAGGTTTGAACATTTACGCCGGGGAGCTACCGCCGGCTGTTCGATTAATGTGCTCTTCAGGTGGGCTGTGGTGTTTATGCAACACAATCCAACACGCTGTTGCGCACAACACAAACATTAGACCAGTTAAAACCGGGATGCAAACCTTTTTTGAAAAATATTTAGTGCAGCAGATCAGTCAGTTACGCGACGTCGTTAAGAAGACTTGGCATGAAGTTGCGTCAGCGCAACGCATCAATCGTTAGAATGAGCCCGCTAAACCCGAATTCAGGAGCCGGAATGAGCGAGGAAGCGATACCGCTGGAGACACGACTGAACACTGAGACCGGCCGCATTCGTTGGGCGGAGTTGGAGCGGCAGTTTGCCCGTGGCGTGCTGGTGCGCGTGCAGCCCCAACTCGATCTAGTGGCCGTTGCGGCAGCGTTCGTGCGGGATGATGAGGCGGCGGTGATGCAATGGATGACGGCCCGGCAGGTCTGGCGCGCGACGGAGGAGGATGCCAAAGACTGGCTAGCGCGAGACCCAGAGCTCTGGGCGGTGGTCGCCGCCCCTTGGGTGCTGGTGCAAGAAGCCGCTGAAGACAGCGGGGTGGGCTAGCGGGGCCAACCCAAGCGGAGTCTCTAACCCGCCAGCAAATCCTTAAACTTCTCCCGCGCCTTGGCGAGCTTTGGCTCTATGACTACCTGGGCAGTAGGGCATTGGCGCATTCTGCAGATAGTAGTCCTGATGATAATCCTCGGCCGGATAGAACCGGGTGAGGGGTTCAACTTGAGTGACAATGGAGTTGGCGAACGCGCCTGACTGGTTTAGCTGGCCGATTATGGCCGTGGCTACGTCGCGCCTGTGATTCATCCTCCCAAAGGATGATCGAGCGATACTGCGTGCCGATATCCGCCCCTTGCCGGTTCAGCGTGGTGGGGTCATGAATCTCGCAAAAAACATGGTCAGCAAGTCTTCGAAGCTGATGACCTCTGGGTCAAACGTCACCCGCACCACTTCGGGCATAGGCCGGTGCTGCCTGAGCAGACACTGCGGTAGTCGGGGTTATCGGTCTTGGCCACCGGCGTAGCCCGAAGTGACCCTGACTCACGCCCTTGAGCTTCTGAAACACCGCCTCCAGACACCAGAAGCAGCCGCCACCGAGTGTTTGCTGTTGCCATCATGACTCCTAATCCGGGTTGGCGAAGGCGCGGGTATGGCCTTTGAGATGAGACTCGTGATCCTGTTTCAGCGCCCATTCCACGGTGGGGAAGGCCAGCTCATCCCAGGGCAGCTCGTCATAATGAAACAGCCCCACTTCCTGGGACTCCGGGCCGGCCTCGACATGCGGGTGGGTGAGCACGGCGCGGTAGATCAGCTGCACCTGATGAATGCTGGCGAGGCTATAGACGGCGAGCAGGGTCGGTGAGCTCCAGCTGCGCGCGGGGCCTCTTCCCAGGCCTCGCGCTTGGCGCCAGCTTCAGCAGTCTCGTTCAGCTCCATATAGCCAGCCGGCAATGTCCAATAGCCAATGCGCGGCGCAATGGCCCGGCGGCAGAGCAGAATGCGCTCATCTTCAGCCCGGGCAACGACGCCCACGACAATGCGCGGGTTTTCATAGGCGATGTAGCCGCAGTCCGGGCAGGTTAGCCGTTCGCGATCATCCCCCGTCGGGGATTTGATAGAGGCGCGGGGCCGGCGGAGGTATCGTCAGGTGAGTTCATATTCCCGAGCATAACAAGCCGCGGCGCTGGCGGCGATGGGTGTCTCTCTGTCAGGCTAAGCGTTCTATTGAATGGAGTGCCGCCGATGGCAACGATTGCCTTTGAAAATCTCACCCGCTGGTACGGCGAGCAACCGCAACGCCGTGTGCTGGATGATGTCTCTGGCGAGGTGCAGGCCGGAGAATTTGTGGTTGGTGGTGGGCCGCAGTGGCTCGGGTAAATCCACGCTGCTGAATCTGCTGGGCGGGCTGGAGCTGCCTAACCGGGGGAACGGTGCGCATTGATGGCACGGATATCGCCACACTCAGCGATCAGGAGCTCACCCGCCTGCGGCGGCCGACGCATGGGCTTTGTTTTTCAGGCGTATAACTTAATCCCGACGCTGACTGTGGCCGATAACCTGCGTCTGCCGCTGAGCCTGAATGGCATTGACCAGGCCGGGCAGGTGGGCGAATGGCTAGCGCGCGTGGGGGCTGGAGGGGCCGCGAAGAAGCCTGGCCTGACGAGCTCTCCGGCGGTGAGCAGCAGCGCGTGGCGATTGCCCGGGCATTGATTCATGCGCCGGAGTTTATTCTGGCAGATGAGCCTACCGGCAATCTCGACCTGGAGAATGCCGAGCGCATTGTCGGGCTGTTGGATGAACTCTGCCGGGCCGAAGGGCGGACACTGATCATGGTCACCCATGCCCAGGAAGTGGTGGGGATGGCCGATCGGCTGCTCACCATCCGTGAGGGCAAGCTGGTGGACGCCTCAAAATGAACCGGCTGCTGGCCCGCATTGGGCGTAATGACCTCAAGCGTCACCCCATACAGACCGGACTGGCGATCTTGGGAGTGGCGATTGCCGTGGCCGTGGTGGTGGCGGTGGATCTGGCCAATCACTCGGCGCGCGAGGCCATGCGCGTCTCGCTGGAGTCGGTGACCGGTCAGGCCACCCATCAAATCGTCGGCGGCCCGCAAGGCCTAGATGAGCAGGTCTACACGCAATTGCGCACGGAGCTTGCCGTGCGCCAGGCAGCGCCGGTGGTGCAGGGCGGGGTGCTGCTGGCTGGCGCCGAGCGCCGGCCGATGACCTTGCTGGGGCTGGATGCTTTCGCCGAGGGCCCTTTTCAGCGACCGATAGGTAGCGGCGATGGTCTGGGTGATGCCTTTAACGATTTGCTGCTGCGCGATGACACGGTGGCTATCGGTAGCACGGAGGCCGAGCGCTTGGGTGTGGCCGTTGGCGATGCCTTGAGCCTGGTGGTCGACGGTGTTGAGAAAACCGTCGCGCTGGTGGCGATTGTCGATGACCCCGAGGACCGTGCCCGTGGGTTGCTGGTGGCCGATATTGCGGCAGCTCAGACGCTGCTTGGGTGGATTGGCCGGCTGGATCGGGTTGATCTGATTCTCACTGCTACTGAGGCCGAGGCGCTTTCCGCGGCCCTGCCGGCCGAGGCACGCCTGGTGCCGGCTGCGGCCAGTGCCAACTCGGTGACGCAAATGACCCGCGCCTTTCATATCAACCTGACGGCGCTGTCGTTGCTTGCCGTGGTGGTTGGTGCATTTTTGGTGTTTAACACGCTTAGTTTTGTGGCGGTTCGTCGGCGCGCGGCGATTGGGGTGCTGCGCGCGCTGGGAGTCCAGCGCGGCGAGATTCTGTGGCAGGTATTGGTTGATGCGCTTCTCATCGGTCTGGTGGGGACTACCATTGGGCTCGGCCTGGGCTTTGCGCTGGCGCATGGGCTGGTAGGCCTTGTGCTGCAGACCGTCAACGATGTCTATTTTGCCAGGGCAGCAGGGGATCTGGTGCTCTCGGGCTGGAGCCTGGCGGCAGGGGTGCTGGTGGGCCTTGGCGGGTCGCTAGTCGCCGCGCTTGCCCCCGCCGCGGAGGCAGCGGCGACGCCACCGCGCGCGGCACTCTCCCGGGCGGATCTTGAACAACGGGCCGGTCGGCTGGCGCGAAAGGCCGGTATGACCGGTGCGGTGGTGCTGCTGGCGGGTGCGGTCATGATTGCGGTGAGTAGCGGCTTAATTGCCGCCTTTATCGGCCTGTTCGCGCTGATTTTGGGCTCGGCATTTTTGGCGCCTCCTGTGATGCTGGGCCTGGGGCGGCTGTTGCGGCCAGTCGCATCGGGCCGGCCGATACTCGGCTTAATTGTGGAGGGGGCAGCGGCGTCGCTGAGCCGCACCGGGGGTCGCGGTGGCCGCCCTTTCGGTTGCGGTGGCGGCGGTGATCGGTGTCGCGATTATGATCGAGAGCTTTTCGCGGCAGTGTGATTGACTGGCTGCAGGAGTCGTTGGCCGCGGATTTTTATGTCACTGCGCCCGGCGGTTTGAGCGATGCCACTGCAGACCAAATTGCAGGCAGCGACCGGGTGGCATTTGTCAGCCGCTCGCAATGGTATGAGCTGCCGACCGCCAATGGGCCGGTGGAGATCTGGGCACTGGGCCTGCCCGATGGCCGCGAGCCGGAGCTGGATATTCGTGAGGGTGATGCAGCCGAGGCATTCGCTGCCTTTGCCAACGACCAGGCAGTCCTCATTAGCGAACCATTTGCCGCCCAGCGGAATCTCACCGCTGGCGATGTGCTGCGCTTGCCGGCCCCCGGGGCGCCGCAGGCCGAGGCCTTTGTGATCGCTGGGGTCTACCGGGACTACTCCAGCCCAACGGGGGTGGTGGCCATGCGCAGAGCGCTTTACCGATCCCTTTATGACGACCCTGTGATTAATGGCATCGGCGTACATGCCACGGGCGACGAGGCGCGCACAGAGCTGGCGGCCGAGCTGGAGGCCACCGTAGCTGGCATCCCCGGCGCTCGGGTGACCGATAACGCGGAAGTATTCGAACAGTCGCTGATCATCTTTGACCGCACCTTCGCTATTACCGAGGTGTTGCGCTGGCTGGCCGGGCTGGTGGCATTTGTGGGCGTGATTAGTGCGTTGATGGCCTTGCATCTTGACCGGATGCGCGAGTTCTCGGTGCTGCGGGCCATTGGTATAACGCGCGCTCAACTCGCCGGCATGGTCACCGGCCAAAGCGGGCTTTTAGGCTTTGCCGCAGGGCTTTGGGCTATCCCGCTGGGCGTAGCACTGGCCGGGTTGCTGGTTTTTGTGGTCAATCGCCGGGCTTACGGCTGGACGATGGGTTTTGATCTGCAGCCGGCCCCGTTGTTGGAAGGGGTGTTACTGGCCGTAATCGCGGCCTTGCTGGCCTCGATTTATCCGGCGGTTCGGGCGGCTCGGCTGCGGCTCTCGCAGGGACTAAAGGGGGAGTGATGCGTCGAATCGACCCAACGATTTTGGTCTTGGCTGCCCTGGTGATTGCCGGGCTCGTGATTGGAGTTCTGCGGTTTGGGCTGTCCGGGCAGGCGCCAGTGGCTGAGGCCGAGAATCTGGCCGAAGTGATGGGGCCCACAGCGGATGCCAATGCATTCGCCCGTGTGACCGGACCAGAGCCACTGATTTTCCCGGAAGATCATGGCGCGCATCCGGACTACCGCACCGAGTGGTGGTATTTCACCGGCAACCTCACCGCAGCCGATGGCCATGAATACGGGTTTCAGTTAACCCTGTTTCGCTCCGCATTGGCGCCGCAGAGTCCCGAGCGCGATTCCAACTGGGCCACCCGTCAGGCCTGGATGGGCCATTTTGCTGTCACGGATATCACCGCTGGCGAGCATCGAGCCGCCGAGCGCTATCAACGTGGCGCCGTTGGCTTAGCCGGCGCTGAGGTTCGCCCAGTGCGGGTCTGGATGGATGACTGGGTAATCGAGAGCACCACCGATCAGACACTTTTTCCCTTAACGCTCAAAGCGCATGATCCGGAGACCGGTATTGCGATTGACCTGAATGTGGATGCGCTCAAACCCCATGTCCTGCAGGGCAACGCCGGCTACAGCCAAAAGGGCGCCGATCCGGCCAATGCCTCGCGCTATTACTCCTACACCCGGCTCGCTGCCGACGGCACCGTGGAATTCGATGGCAGGCAAATGCAAGTCCGCGGCAGCGCCTGGCTCGACAGGGAGTGGAGTACCAGCGCGCTGGATGCTAACCAGCAAGGTTGGGATTGGTTTGCCCTGCAGCTGGAGGACGGCCGCGATGTGATGGTTTATCGACTGCGGCGCACCGATGGCAGTACGGACCCAAATTCTGCGGGGATTGTGGTCAGCGCCGATGGCGAGGGTGAGGTACTAAACGTGAGTGATTTCACCCTCACCCCCACGCGTTATTGGCAAAGCCCTAAGACCGGCTCGCGCTATCCCGTGGCTTGGGAGATTGCATTGCATCGCGAAGGGCTCAACCTCTTAGTGGAGGCCCGGCTGGATGACCAGGAGATGCCCACCACTGTGCGCTATTGGGAGGGTGCTGTGCGTATTGGCGGCGATGCCAACGGGGTTGGCTATTTGGAGATGACCGGCTACTGAGCCGCGTTGCCTTCCGCTTCTTCCCAGGCCTCTTCGACCTTTACCGCGCCTTCCTCTAGGGCGGCGATCATGGCGTCGACATTGCCATCGCGACCGGCGGCGGCCTGCAGGGCATCGCGAAAGACCAGCAGGATGCTCACGCCGCTGGTCTCGATATCAAACACTCGCCAGTGGCCATCACGCCGATAGAGCTGGATGCGCAGGGTGAGATCCTCGACATGCGGGCCGCGGACGAGGGCGGAGATGATCGCGCGTTTCTCATCCTCGGTAACCGTGCGAAGCATCACCTCACCGTCTTCGGCAAAGTCCACGGCTTCGGCCGCGTAGCGCTGTAGTGCACCGGCGTAGAGGTTGGCGACGCGATTGGCTAGCGCGTCGCTAAGTCGGTCAATATCAGTTGGGTCTGCACGCCGCGCCGCCGGGCCCATGGCAAACCGCGCCATTAGATGGGTGTCGATATAGGGCCTGACCTCGTCATTAAAGATCTCAAGCGCGACCGCCCGGTCGCCATCCAGTGTCTCGGCAGCTTCTGCGATGCGGGTGAGTGCCTGGGCGACCACATGATCCACCACCGCCTCGGGTGTGTCTGGCGCGCCCTCGGTTAAATCCGCATGGGTATGCGCCGAGACGCCCGTAAGTGCCAGTCCCGTGATGAGCAGGACGGCAAGCAATGTCTTAACTCCTCTCATCAGCCAACTCCAATAAGTGGTTTAAATAATGCAGGCGCTCTCTTGAGATGCGGATGCGCTCGGCAAGCCCCGGATCCGGATCTGGCAAGATCTCGAGCAGATCGGCATGAAAGAATACCCCGAAACTGTCGATGTAGTGCAGATGCCGGTTGCGGTCAAAGATCAAATTATCGACGCCGTAGAGATCAATGACCCGGTCTTCTCGAACATACCAGTCTTCGGCGGCCACCACGAAATCGGTCAGTGCACGACGCAGGCGGTCGGACTGTGCGATGAGCGGCGCAATTTCGGATTCGTAAGTGGGGTTGGCGACGTCGAACCATTTCCGAATGGTCGGTGCTAGTGCGATGACGCTGGGGTAGCCATCAATCGTGGTTCGGGTATAAACCGTGGCCGGCACGATATCGCCGAGCCGCTCGCGCAGTCGGGTATGATCGCGCCGTAGCACACGCACCTCGCCCTCGGAGACCGCGGTGCGCGGCACCTTAATGACCATATCCAGGGGCTGGCGCTCGCCGTCACGCAAAATACTGCCGCTGCTGCGCCAGACCTCGCAGTGATAGCCGGCATCCGAAATCAGCGTGGCTGGCAGATCCTCGGTGCGAAGACAGGCAATGCGGTTATCGATGCGGTCGTTTTCGCGCGCCATGCCTAAGCCGCTGCCATCGCCCGGTGACGCTGCCACCAGATCATCATCACCGAAACTGCCGCTAAGCAGGCCGCCGCGGTCATCACACTAATCATGGTGACTAGCGGCTCGGCCTGAATCATACCGACGAGGGCCGAGCAGACCGCACCCAGGCCAAATTGCGCTAGCCCAAAAAGCCCCGAGGCAGCGCCAGCGTGAGTTGGATGGCGATCGAGCAGGCCCGAGACGGTATTGGCCGCGATAATGCCGACTGTCCCGAGCGCGATAAAAAGCATGGGCGCGATTAGCCATTGAGCGGTGATGCCCGCAAGGCTCATGATGAGCATGATGACGCTAGCGCTCGACATCACAGCGACTCCGGCCGTTAGCATGACGCGATGGCCATAGCGCATCACAAATTGGCCGTTAATGAAATTGCCAATGATCAGGCCGACCACATTCAGCGCAAAAAAATAGCCGAACTGCTCCTGTGGGATGCCAAATACCCGCGTGAAGACAAACGGGCTGCCCGAGACATAAGCGAAAAGCGCGCCAAAGGCCATTCCACCGGCACCCAGATAGGCCCAGGCCATCCGGTCACGCAGTATTGGCAGATAGCTGGCAAACAGCCGGGTGAGTGGCTCTTTGGGCCGGCGCTCGGCTGGATGGGACTCTGGCAGGATTAAAAGCACGATAGCTGCACAGGTCATACCAAAGATAGTCAGTAGCCAAAAAGTCGAGCGCCAGCCCAGCGCGCTGGTCAGCCAGCTGCCGATAATCGGCGCGATCAGCGGGGCGAGCGTCATCACCAAGATGACAAACGACATCACCCGGGCGGCGCGGCGGCCCTCATAAATATCCCGGACGATCGCCCGGGCGATGACTGGCCCGGCAGCGGCACCGAAGCCCTCAAACAGCCGGCCGACGAGCAGGACTTCGATGTTCGGGGCCAGCGCGCAGACCAAGGTGGCCGCCAGATACAGAATAATGCCGGCCATTAGTGGGGCGCGCCGACCAAAACGATCGGCAAGCGGGCCGTAGATCATCTGACCCGTAGCGAGGCCAAAGAAAAACAGACTCAAGCTTTGCTGGACCAGTCCCGGTGAGACCGCGAAGTCTTTCTCAATCAGCGGTAGTCCGGGCAGGTAGAGGTCGATCGACATCGGGGCGAAGGCGGTGATCACGCCCAGCAGGATGATCATAACGGTGCCTTCAGCGCGGGCAGGAAAAACAGGTTTGCGCAATTCGGGCCTCGTGATGGGTAAAACCGTTATTCTAACGCGCTTCGGTGCTGTCACCGCGACGTGTGCAGCAGTTCGTTACACTCTAGGGCCTGACGCCGATCAAGGAGTTCCTCGACTGTGGCAAGTACCCGCCCGCTGCCTGAACCGGCTTTGGAAATCTCGCTGGATAATCTGGCCGAGGCATTGCGCCGTCACGGCCCGGTGCCCGTGATTACCGGCGCGGGCATTTCGACGGCCTCGGGGATTCCGGATTACCGCGACCATCGCGGGCAGTGGAAGCGCGGCTCGCCGATGCAGCTGCATGAGTTCACCGGCAGTGAAAAGGGTCGCCAGCGCTATTGGGCGAGGAGCCTGATTGGTTGGCGGACGGTGGAGCGGGCGCAGCCCAATACTGCGCATCAGGCCATGGCTGCCTTGGAGCAGCGCGGTGTGATTGGGTCGTTGATCACCCAAAATGTGGATGGCCTGCATCAGGCTGCGGGCAGTCAGTCGGTGCTGGATTTGCATGGCCGGCTTGATCGGGTTGAATGCCTGGATTGCCGGCGGGTGATCGCCCGTGATCAGCATCAGCGACAGCTGGAGGCTGCCAACCCAGGTTGGGCCGAGGAGGCCACCGCGCTTTATGAGACACCGGATGGCGATGTGGAGCTAGGTAATGTCGATTACACCCGATTTGTGGTGCCGGGCTGTGAGGCCTGTGGCGGCATGCTTAAGCCGGCCGTGGTGTTTTTTGGTGAGAATGTTCCCACAGCCCTCGTCGAGCAGGCCTTTGCCGCGGTGGAGTCGGCCTCAGCGCTGTGGGTAGTGGGCTCGTCGCTGATGGTCTGGTCGGGCTATCGGTTTGTTCGGGCCGCCGCGGCCGCCGGTAAACCGGTTTATCTGCTGGGGCTGGGGGTCAGTCGAGGGGATGCTGAGGCCACGGGGCGAGTGACGGCGGATTGCACCGCCGCGCTTGCAGGCCTGTTGGAACGGCTTTAGCGGGTTTTAATCGGCGCCGGCATCAAAGCTGCCATCGTTAACTGGGCCGCGCTGGCGCAGTAGTCCGGCGGCGGCCCAGTCGGCGATGACCTGCCAGACATCGTACTCGACCGTCGCAAAATCACTCTTGCTGTCGTTTTTCGTGAGCTCTCGGGCGATTTCCGCCGGTGTCAGGCCATCGGTGGCATGCAGCCAGATCAGGCTGGCGGTGGCATTGGGCTGATAGACGGTGTGGTTGGCCGTGTGCTGCAGAATGAGTTGATCGCCCTCAATGCGCTCCTCCACCTGCCACGGCGCCAGTCGGGGCAGCTCGGCATTGGGTGCCGCCAGACGAGCATCGGCGGGTCGTGGATAGTTGAAAAAGGGCCACATGGCGGCGGCCTCAGGCCGTGGGTAAAGCAGCCGAAACCCACCGGCAGCCGCCTGCTCGGCAGCAACGGCCGTCTGCAACCGCTCACTGGCGTCATCGGGTTGAATGCGCGACGGGGCTGAGGCGTTGAGCCCCAACATGTCCACCAGATCATCGACCATCGCGCGTTTAAAGCGCGCCTCGGCCTCGCCACCATCCTCGGGCGCGGCAAATACCCCCAGCGATGGGTTGAGGTTGCATTCCAAAAGCCAGGGGTTCATGGCCTCATCCACTAGACAGTCCAGGCCCATAAACTCAAAACAGCCCTCGGGATTGGCACCAGCGGCGAGGGCCTCCCGGCGCATGGTCTCGCGCCCGGCCATAGCCGTGATGGCAATCAGCTCATCAATACGGGCAAAAAGCGCTTGGCTGTCATGCCCCTCGTGTTCGATGCGCTGGCAATAGCGCTCCAGATCAATGAATACCACCGGATCGGCAACTTTTTTGTTGGTGGCATTAATATCCGGATTGGTCTGATGGACGTAGGGATCGCTGAGGTCATCCAGCGTGTAGCGATGGGAGGCCAGCTTGGCAAAACCCTGTTGGTAGCGGTAAACGCGAAGCGGCTCCAGCCCCCGTATCAGCACATAAAGCCGTAATACATATTTCCGCCCGTCGATGAGATGGGGATTGGCGATATAGCGCTGAATGAGCCAGTCATCGCCGGTGGGTGCCTCCTCGGGGCTGGCGAGCAATCGGATGCCGCGGCCGCGGGAACTGTTTTTGGGTTTTTGTAGCCAAAGCGCATCGGGCTCGGCGGCAGTGGTGGCCAGAAACTGCGCATGATCCCGCGGCATGCTAAATGCCTGGGGGATAAACTGCGTGCGTTGGGTGAGGGTATGGGCCGGCCCATGGCTCTGTGAAAGACGATGAGTGAGCGCGGCCATGGTATCGGCCAATGCGGATTTAACGGTCAGGCAGCCATTACCCGGGATATGGTTAATAAAACGCTGATGATCAATGCGGGCAAAATCGGTGCGATCCGGCATGCCGACCTGCCAGCGGACATCCCATTGATCATCCACGGCTGGCTGCCAGCGCTGCGGATCGAGGGCCTCGACAAAAAAATGATCCTCCTCACCGGGCTTTTGGCCGGTGAGGGCATAAAATTTGGGCCACTTTGGGGTGTCATTCATGCGTGAAGTCTACCGCGATCAATCTGGCAGTCAGCGTTCTTTTGCGCCACGCTGGTGACATGGCAAAGCCCTTACCCAGTAAAATCTGTCCGGTCTGTCAGCGCCCGTTCAATTGGCGGCGTAAGTGGGCGCGCGATTGGGAGAATGTGATCTATTGCTCCGAGCGCTGTCGGCGTCATCGCGCAATGGCCGATGATGGCGCTGCCGAAGACGGACCGCGTCATGTGCCGAGCGGCAAATCCAGGAAGCGCCGATGAACGCACAGCTTGTCTGGTTTAAACGCGACCTACGGGTGGCGGATCATGCGCCGCTTGCCGCCGCGGCCAAGGCGGGCCCCGTGTTGCCGGTCTACGCGATCGAGCCCGGCTACTGGCAGCAGCCGGACACGGCCGCCCGGCACTGGGCATTTATTCGGGAGAGTTTGGTTGAGCTGGATGCGGCTTTGCGCGGGTTGGGCGCCCCTTTGGTGGTGTTGCAGGGTGATCTGCCGGAGGTTTTTTCGCGGCTCCATGCCGTGTTGCCGTTTGCGGCCATTCATGCCCACGAGGAAACCGGCAATGCCTGGACCTATGCGCGTGACCGAGAGGTAGCCGCCTGGTGCCGACAGGTTGGCGTGGATTTCAATGAGACCCCGCAGTTTGGTGTCGTCCGCCCGCTGCCTAATCGCGATGTCTGGTCAAAGTACTGGGAGCGGCGGATGAAGGCACCGGTTGTGCCGGTGCCAGCGCGGTTGAAGGCCGCGGTGCCGGATCCCGATCACTTATCGCTTGGTGATGAGTCGGCGACGGCCTCGACCGTCGTTCCAATGGCCTCCCTGCCGAGGGCATTGGGCACTGGTCAAACCCCATGTCCGGGCCGTCAACCCGGCGGTCGTGCGGCTGGAGAGGCTTCGTTGGCGAGTTTCTTGGCCGAACGCGGCGAGAAATACCGTCAGGGCATGTCCAGCCCTCGCACGGCCGAGCGAGTCTGTTCGCGACTCTCACCACATATTGCCTACGGCACGCTCTCGCTGCGTGAGATTGTGCAAACGCATCGCCGGCGCTGGGTACAGGCCAAGGCGGATGCGCCGCGCTCTTACTGGTCGCAGTCATTGAAGTCGTTCGAGTCGCGAGTGCATTGGCACTGTCATTTCATCCAAAAGCTGGAGGATGAGCCCAGCATCGAATGGCGCAACCTGCATCGTGGTTATGATGGGCTGCGCGATGAGGCGGGTGCTGATCCTGAGCGTTTAGCGGCGTGGGCTGAGGGCCGGACGGGCCTGCCCTTTGTGGATGCCTGCATGCGGCAGGTGGCGCATGATGGTTGGATTAACTTTCGGATGCGAGCCATGTTGGTGGCGGTGGCCAGTTATCACTTGTGGCTGCATTGGCGTGAGCCGGCACTGCATCTGGCGCGGCTGTTCACCGACTACGAGCCGGGCATTCATTACAGTCAGTTTCAGATGCAGTCGGGCACTACGGGGATTAATACGCTGCGCATCTACAACCCGGTGAAGCAGTCGCGGGATCAGGATCCGGAGGGGGATTACATTCGGCGTTGGCTGCCAGAGCTTGCGCAGGTGCCCGCAGAGTGGATCCACGAACCGTGGAAAATGCCCGCCAGCCTGCAGCAGCGCTATGGGGTGAAGCTGGATGTGGATTATCCGCTGCCGGTGGTCGATCACGAACAAGCCGCCCGCGAGGCGCGGGCACGCATTAAAGCGCATCGCGCCAGCTGCGACCTCGGCGCCGAGTCCGCCCGCATCCGGCGCCAACACGCCAGCCGCACTCCGAGCCCTGAACGCCCCCGCCAGCGCCGTCGCGCTGTTGCTCCCGGGCAGGGTGAGTTGGATTTATAGCGGCCAATAAAAAACCGCCCACCGGTTAGCGACGCCGGCAGGCGGTTTCCATATGGGGGTTATCGCTTAAGCGATAGGTGAGTTCTTAGAACTCGTAGACGAAGCCAGCTTCCATGATGCGATCAGTGTCGGCGTTATCGCTTCCGTCTTCGTTGGAATATTCGGCGTAGACTTTGAAGTCGTCAGCTAGCCCGAAATCTACACCGACGGCCGTCTTGGTTACATCATCGCCAGTTTCCGGTGATTCATTTCCGATTCCACCATAAAGATTTCCGGCACCATAATCGTAGTTAACGGTTAGGGCGGTGAAGTCGGAGTCGTTGCCACTGATGTTGCTTTCTTGGGCATATTTCAGACCGACCTCGATGGCATCTGAGATATCGATCACCGCGGAAAGGCCATAGATCGGATCTTCAGATTGAAACCCGGAGTCTGCACCATTCTTTGATCCTCGATCGTCATACGCGGCTCCGAGCGTCACATTACCAAGGTCAAGTTCCGCAGCAGCGATAAGGCTAATCTCAGTGCTACTGCTGGCGCTACTACCTTCATCTTCAACCCGGGCCTGGAGGCGGTAAGAGAAGCCATTAAAATCTGGGCTGTAGTAAGTGAACATGTCTGTCTCTGCGCTATCCGAAGCTTTGGGCATGCCCACTTCTTCGAAAGGATCCGTCGCGTCAGTGATCACGTCTTCGAAGACGTTGTCGCTCTCGCCAATCTGGATTTCGCCGAAGTCGCCTGTAAAACCGATAACACTCTGGCCCGAGACTAACTCGTCGCCAGCATCGTCCGCTGCGAGCGTGTCGTATTCGACGACAGTCTCAACATAACCCATTACGCCATTGCCAAGATCGCGCTCAGCACCGATAACAAACTCTGCTCCGCCTTTGGTGTCGAAAGTGCTGTCGCCGGCAACAGTTTCGGTGTCGTTAGCAAGAACTTTGACCTCGCCACCTAGCGATAAGGTGGTGTTTTCATCAACTTCGAAGCTGGCGGCCTGGGCGCCAGTGGTCATCATGCCTGCGGCCACGAACAGGGCCAGTTTGGATACGTTTTTCATCACATTAATCCTCATTTGCAAATGTCGTTGCGTGGACGCGACAGCTGAATATCAGCCGAAAGTCGCGGCACTTCGTGACTTTGCTGGGGCAATGTGACGAGGGCGCGAAAGTTTGGTTAAGGATTAAGGAAGATTTAGTGACGGTTTTTTGGCGAAATCATGACAGGTGTTGCGCGCTAGCAACGGTGCTGCTTAATCCGCTAAACGGTCTGCTAGTTCGGTGGGTGTCTCGGCTTTGGGTAGGCAGGTGTGGCCCCGGCAGACCCAGGCGCCAGTTTTATCGGCTGGGGCGGAGCCGACCGCCGCGCCCGCATCGGGCGTAAATACCATTCGCCGTGGGTGGTAGCCGGCCTCGGCCACTTCGCGCCAGGCTGTCGCACCCGACACTGGTTTGCCCGTCGAGCTCTCACCGTTGCCGACGGCCTCGCTATCATCCCCCACTCGAATCACCACCAACTCCGGTGGATCTAAAATCTCGTCCAGCGCCGTTAAAAGGGCGCAATGCGCCGCGGCACTTTTCTCAACACTCTCAGCGCCGGCGCGGACGGTTCGCTCAGCCGCTTCAATGTACCGGGTGTCGCCCACCCAGTGACCCAGTCGGTTCAAGGCCAGCGCCGCCACGCCATTACCCGAGGGCAGGGCATCATCGGTAAAGGGCTTGGGCCGCTGGATGAGCGGCTCGTGATCGGCGGCGGTGAAGAAAAACCCACCATCCTCGACATCCTCAAACTGCTCCAGCAGCACATCGCCCAGTGACATCGCCCAGTCTTCGCGCCCGGCCGACCAACGGGCCTGCTGCAGCTCAATCAGGGCGGCCAGCATAAAGGCATGGTCATCTAAATAACCGGGCAGGCTGGCGCGCCCGTCGCGATAGCTCGCCAGCAATCGGCCCTCGCGCCAAAGATGCTCACGGATAAATTGCTCGGCCGTCTCAGCCGCATCAATCAGTTCAGGCAGCCCCAAAAATCGCCCGGCCCGCGCCAGCCCCTGAATCATGAGTGCATTCCAGGCGGTGAGCACCTTGTCATCGAGCCCCGGGCGTTCGCGCTGATCACGAGCGGCGCGCAATTTACCCTGGGCGGACTGCCAACGTTTGACCAGTTCATCGCGGGGTGTCTGCAGCCGTTTGGCCAACTCAGAAAACGCCATATGCACCTGCGGATGCCAGCGGCCTTCGAAGTTGGGCTTCTCATCCAGACCCAGCCGCAAAATAACCAGCTCGGCCTCATCAGCATCGAGTACCGCGCGTACCTCATCTGGCGTCCAAAGATAGAAAAAGCCCTCGCCCTCGCTGGTATCAGCATCTAAAGAGGTCGCAAATCCACCCTCGGGCAGACGCATCTCGCGCAGCGCCCACTCGGCGGTCTCGCGGGCAATGCGGCGATAGAACTTATCGCCGGTGGCCCGGTAGGCATCCGTCGCCACGCCAATCAGTAAGGCATTATCCGAGAGCATTTTCTCGAAATGCGGGATCATCCACTCCCCATCGACGCTGTAGCGGGCAAATCCGCCGCCGATCTGGTCATAGATGCCGCCCAGTGCCATGCGGCGCAGGGTGTGGCAGGCCATATGTAGGGCGCCGCGATCGGGGTCGCCGGCCTTCTGGCTATGCGCGTAATGCCGAAGCAGCCGCTCAAGCCCTACGGGCTGGGGGAATTTCGGCGCTTTGCCAAAGCCACCAAAGGCGGGGTCAAAGCGCTCACCAAGCTGCAGTCGCGCGGCCTCAATGACATTGCGATCGGGCAGTGCATCGGCCGCTTTTGCGCTGGCAAGCCGCTCGAGCATTTGTTTGAGCTCGGCATTCTGCTCGGTGATGGCCTCGCGGTGTTCCCGCCAGGCGTCTTTAATGCGCGTCATCACCTCAGGGAAGGCCGGCATGCCACGGTCCGTTGTCGCCGGGAAATAGGTGCCGGCAAAAAACGGTAGCTGATCGGGTGTCAGGAATACCGTGAGCGGCCAGCCGCCGCCGCGGCCGGCGAGTAGCTGGTGCGCAGTCTGGTAGATCTTATCCAGATCGGGGCGCTCCTCCCGGTCGACTTTAATATTGATGAAATCCCGATTCATCTGCGCGGCGATCTCCGCGTTTTCAAACGACTCATGCGCCATTACATGGCACCAATGACAGGCGGCATAGCCAATGGAGAGCAGGATCGGCCGGTTAAGCTCACGCGCGGCTGTTAACGCCGTCTGGTCCCAGGGCTGCCAGTGCACGGGGTTGTCCGCGTGCTGGCGCAGATAGGGGCTGGTCGCCTCTGCCAGTCGATTCTGTTCAATGGCCGCTTTTGACATGAAAACTCCGCCGAGAAGGGTTCAACAGGCGCAATGCTATCATCGACAGCCATGATGAACGTGGATCCGGAGACGGGGCGGCTAACAGAAGCACGTTGGTGCGCCTCCCCCAATTTTGGGGCGCGGCCCGATGGCTGTGCGCCATCGCTGATTGTGATCCACGGGATTAGCCTGCCGGCTGGTGAGTTCGGGACAGGCTTTGTCGAGCAGCTTTTTACCAATCAACTTGATACCGAGGGCGATCCGCGCTTTACCTATTTGCATGGGTTGCAGGTCTCCGCGCATTTTTTAATCGACAGAGCGGGGGTGGTGACGCAGTTTGTCTCGGTCAATGATCGGGCCTGGCATGCCGGGCGCTCGGTGTTTGAGGGCAGGCCGGAGTGCAATGACTACGCCATCGGTATCGAGCTGGAAGGCACCGATGAGTCGCCTTATGCTGAGGTGCAGTACGAACGGCTTGAGCAGGTGGTCGCCGCACTTTGGCGCGCTTACCCAAGCCTTTCGCAGAAAAAACTGGTCGGCCATTGCCACATCGCACCGGGGCGCAAAACCGACCCGGGCGCGGCCTTTGACTGGGGGCGGCTGGTGTCGAGATTGGGGATTGCGATGCCAGTGCGTCAGGATGCAGAGGGAGAGTCATGACACTGATTGCGCTCATTATTGCGCTTTTCACCAACGCTTATCTGCCCTCTGGTGGTTGGCGCAGCGCCCGTGGGTTTTTCCGCTATGCCGCCTGGCTGCAGGGGCGCCTCCTCCCGCTGGGGCTTTGGAACCGTGCCGGCGGGCTGATGCTTTTACTCCTGCCGTTGTTGATCCCGATATTGCTGCTGCAATGGGGCCTTGACGATGCACTCTTTGGTTTACTGGGTGTGGCGCTGGGCGTGCTGGCGTTGTGCTTTGCGTTTGGCGGTGGCGAGACGCTGGAATCCGAGGTGGCGGCCTTTACCGCCGCTTGGCGACGCGGGGATGAGGCCGCTGCCGCGGCAGCCTTAAATGACCTGGCCGGTGGTCCGGTCGAGCCGATGCCGTTTGAACAGATGGCCGAGGCCGCGGCAGGGCATCTGATTTTGCGGGCGCGCACCCGCGTTTTTGCACCGATTTTTTGGTTTGTGCTGCTTGGCCCAGTGGGGGCGGTGGGTTATCGCCTGGCGGTGCTGGCGCGAGCCTTTGGCGACTGCCAGGACAACGCCGGCCCTGACTACTGCGGCGTGGCCGGTCGTTTAATCGCTTTTCTGGATTGGTTGCCTGACCGATTCATGGCGCTGGCCCTTGCGCTGGCCGGGCATTTTAATGCCGCCTGGACGGTGTGGGAGCAGGAAGTCAGCGCCGAGGCGCCGAAGCGGCTTGCCGAGACGGGGCTCGGTGCTTTGGGCGTGCCGCTTGCCGAGGCGCCGCGTGATCTCACGGCAGAGGCGGTGGTAGATGCGCATGCGCTGTTGCGTCGGGCGCTGTACGTCTGGCTAGCCGTTGTGGCAGCCGGTGTGTTGTTCGCGGTGGCCTGACCTAGACGATGAGCACCGGGCAGTGCGCCGCGCCCGCGACTCGATGTGCAACACTGCCCAGTAAGACACTTGCCTCATCGGTGGTGCCCTGCGCACCCACGACAATCAAGTCGCACTCACGCTGGCGCGCAAACTGCACAATGGTGGTCGCTGGCCGGCCGCCTTTGACAAAGGCCCGCAGCCTCTCGGCCGGGACTTCGTGATCGAGGATGTACTGCTTGGCCGACATGGCAATGTCTGTGGCGTATTCCTTGAGCGCATCATCCGGCAGATTCATCTTCCCGGGCCGCACCATCGAAATCGAGGCCTCACGCACACTGTGATGCTTAAAGACGCAGAGGATCATGAGCTCGGCGTCGGTGAGCTTTTGCAGCTCCAGCGCCTTCTCGAGCGCCTTGACCGCACCGCTTGAGCCATCGACCGGAACCAGAATTCGGTTAAACGCCGCCATAACGCACTCTAGTTAAACATCAGATCGCGCAGTCCCAGCGCAATCTGCGGGAACATAATTAAAAGCGCTGCCGCTAGCACCAACATCAGGACAAACGGCGGTGTACCGCGAATCACTTCGATATAGGGGCGCTTGAATATCGCGATGGCAGTGAAGATGTCACAGCCAAATGGCGGCGTGGCCGAGCCAATCGCCACCTGCAGCGTGATGAGGATACCAACGAGCACGGGGTCGAGCCCAGTCGCCGCCACTGCTGGCATGAAAATCGGGGTGAGCACCAGAATGACGACGATGGGGTCAACGAACATGCAGGCAATAAAAAACGCCACGCAAATGGCGATGAGCACGCCCACCGGTCCGGCCTGATCAATCCCCACGGCACCCAAAACGGCATCGGGGATCTGGGCGAACGAGATAATCCAAGAAAACGAATTACCAACCCCCACCAGGATAAACACAACGGCGGTAATCAACCCGGTGGACTTGGCAATCGACCATATGTCTTTGGATTTCAGCGATCGAAAGACGATGAATTCCAGGATAAAGGCGTAGAGCACACAGACGGCAGCGGCCTCGGTGGGGCTGAAAATGCCACCATAGATGCCACCGACTATGATGACCGGGAAGCCCAACGGCCAAAGCGCCTCGCGCACGGCTCGGGCGCGCTCACGCCAGCTGGCCTTCTCCTCGGTGGGTACATTGTTGATATGGGCATAGACGATGCAGTAGAGCGAGAACATCGCAAGAATCATCAGCCCCGGGCCAATCCCGGCAATAAAAAGCTCGGCGATGGAGGTTTCCGAGATCACGCCATAGACGATCATGCCGATGCTCGGCGGGATTAGGAAAGCGATATCACTAGAATTAATAATGAGTGCGAGCGTGAATGAGTCTTTGTAGCCCGCTTTGAGCATCCGCGGGCGAAGTGGCGAGCCTACCGCCACCACGGTGGCCTGCGTGGAGCCGGAGACCGCGCCAAATAGCGTGCAGGAGGCTGCGGTGCTCACCGCCAGGCCGCCTTTAATATGGCCAATAAAGGTCATGACCATATTGATTAGCCGCTCGGCGGAATGCCCGCGAGTCATGATATCGGCGGCCAGAATGAACATGGGCACGGCAATGAGCGAGGCGGGCCGGATACCGGCAACCAGTTGCTGGATGAGGGTTTCCATCTGCCCAAAGCCGCCAAAGGTCATCATAAAACCAATCATGGCGCCGGCAATCAGCGGCACCATCATTGGAAAGCCCAACAACAAAAGCCCCAGCATCACGGTAAACATGATCGCAGCCATGGCCGTTACACCTCGGTTTCCGTGTCGCTGTAGCCATCGACCATGGCCGTGGAGAGATAAACATCCTTTTCGCGGAAGTTCTTAACCGCGGTCAGGAAGTATTGAATGCCGGTAATGGCAAAGCCCACCGGCACCCAAATATAAATCCACCAAATGGGCAGCCCCAGCGCAGGCAGCACCCGCCCGCGGCTCTCCAGCGTGATGATGTAGCCAATGGAGTAATAAAAAAGAAAAAACATGGTCGCCGAGGTCACCAGCGCGATGATAATCATCACCGCCTTGCGCCCGGCTACAGGGAAAGCGTCATAAATGGCAGACATGCGGATATGTCGGCCGTGGCGGGCTGCATATCCAATGCCCGCAAAGGTGATCATGATAATGAGAATGCGGTTGATCTCACCGGAGAAGAAAATGCTTTGGCCAAAAACAAACCGGCCGACCACATTGGCCACGGTATTGAGCGCCATCAGGATAACGCCGGTTGCCAGGATGATGGCCTCGAGCCGGCTGATGAAGGTGTCGATCACGCCGAGTATCCCCGGCAGCCCCGAGCGATAATTTTGCTCGGCTAATTCATCTTCGTTCATTCCCGCCACACCCCCATCTTGTTTTTGTAAACAACCAGGGGGCGATTCCGTGGTGTTCGGAATGCCCCCCGGGTTGGTGGTCGCTTAGCTGGACCTTTTAGTTAGCCTGGACGGCCTCGAGGTCGGCCTTGAACTGCTCAAGCAGCATGGCGCCGTCCTCGCCGGTCATCTCCAGATAGGCCTCTTCTACCTGCGGGGCACGTGCCCGGAAGGCGTCGATCTGCTCCTCGGTCAGGCGCGTGACCGTGACTTCATCGGAGGAATCGAGGATTTTCTGCAGCGACTCTTCAGCCAGACCCTGGATGTGCTCCATGGTGTGAGCATAGGCGGCATCCGCTGCATCGCGGATCAGCTGCTGCTCATCGGCTGACAGGCTGTTGAAGAAGTCCTGATTCGCCATCGCCGCGGTAGTGAACCAGCCGTGACCGGTAAAGATCAGGTTGGGCGAGACTTCATAAAGACCACCCGACTCAATCCAGAAGATTGGATTTTCCTGACCGTCGATGATGCCGGTCTGAAGACCACCATAGACCTCACCCCAGGGCAGCGGCGTTGGCGTTGCGCCGAAAGCGTTATAGGTCTCGGAGAGCAGTGGGTTGGTCATCACGCGGATTTTCTTGTTGTTGAACTCCGCAGGGCTTGTCACCGGCTCGTTGGCGGTGACCACCATCTCACCTTCTGGATACATCTTTAGCAGCTCAAGCCCGTGCTCGGCATAGAGGTCGGGGAACATCTCGTTGATAGCGACACTCTCGTCGAAGAAGTTCAGCACAGTCTCTTCGTCGGTCGGCAGCAGGTAGGGCACAAAGAAAATCTGTGCAGCCGGCAGCCAGGCGCCACTGAAGCCCGGAGACTGGTTGACGAACTCAAGGATGCCGGACTGGGCCTGCTCCATGATGTCGTCCGACTCGCCGAGCTCACCAAACCGGTAAACCTCAAGCGTGTGGTCAGAGTTGGCCTCGATATGCTCTTTAAAGGCATAGGCAAAAACGTCCTGAACGTCACCCTCGAATTCCT
This sequence comes from Spiribacter sp., assembly GCA_965243155.1. GTDB lineage: Bacteria > Pseudomonadota > Gammaproteobacteria > Nitrococcales > Nitrococcaceae > Spiribacter. The sequence continues at coordinate 164,774 of CBDEUE010000014.1, forward strand.
CGTGGGCGAAGCGCCAGGTGTCAGCGAAGGCGGCCGTCGAAAGGCCTAGAGCGAGCGCACCAGCAGCGGCGCGGGTAAAGATGGTGGACGACTTCATGGATTGAGTCTCCCTTGTTGCTGTTTCGGGTGCCGACAGGGTGTCGAGCACTTGCCGATTGGCGACGGTCACATTGGTGACACACAACCTGACCGTAGCCTCATCGCTTGATGGGGGTCAAGTTGGCGGAATTTCTTAAGGACTTGGTTTTAACCGGGGGACATCAGGCTGTTGGTCGCGCCGCGGGTACTGTTTGCCCGCGAAGGCGCGGCTTTGCAGGCGCACGGTGGCGGTGGTGACGATGGGCAGGCGATTTTGCGCGAGCATCAGCCTCTCGCGAGCGTCGTACGCATCGGTAAAACGTGTGGCCGTTTTTAATGCCTGGATGATGAACCAGCCGGCGTAGGGGACTTTTAGCGGGTAACCGTAGGTGACTTTCACGCGTAACAGTGTGGCATCTTGGATATTCAGACGGCTGTGGCGGCCGATGCGTCGCGAGGCCTGGTCGAGGTCACGGAAAGGCAGATACCGTCGGCCCTGGCGGTCGCGACGGGCGTGATTGCGAAAGGCCTCTTGCGTGGGGTTGAGGATTTCAAGGCGGGCGTTGAGGCGGCTGTCGGGCAATGCTTTGGTAAGGAACCTGCTTTCAAAGTGAGCGCTGCCGGTTTTGCTGAGATGAAGCGGTGTGATGGCCCGGGCAAAGGCGTTGCGCATGGGGCCGAGCTCGGCGTTATTCAGTGCGCCGGCCCGTGCGGCCATCAGCGTGGCATGATCGAGATAAGCGCGTGCCTCGTGAATGAAAGCCCACTGCACTACGCTAAGCCCCAGAACGAGCACCACCGGCAACGCGATGATGGTCTCAAGCATCACGCTGCCGGTGGTGTTTTTAGGGGTTACCGACAATTGGCTGGCGCATATTGCTCAGGTAGGTTGCCGCCGCCCGCGTTTGCGCTGCACGTCCAGGTGAGACTGTTGTCCAATTCACTTGGTATGAACGCGAGGGCAGCCTCGTTGGTGAGGTCACCACCGAAAGCATTAAAGGACACAACCACTGTTCCGGCGTCTACGTCTGTTGCGCTGCCGTCTTGAATGCTGATGCTTTTGATAACGTCGGTTGCATAGGTGGTATCGGGCCCTAAGCCAGCTTCAGCATTCGAAGTCGGCAGCTCGCCATTCGCGTAGTAATAATCCGCAACACTCGTCTTCGCAGCTGCGGCGGCACTGACGCCCTCCGTGATCTGCGCCCGCACCGTGTAATCCGAATACGCCGGGACGGCGACGCTGGCGAGGATGCCGACAATGGCCACCACAATCATCAGCTCGATGAGCGTGAAGCCACCCTGATGTTGCATGACAGTTCGCTTCTTCTGCATGAAAAATCTCTCCTGTAACGCTGAACGGTTGAGCCGGCTGAGTGCCGGCCCACGTCGAATTGCGCCGCAACAGCGCAGTGGCAACTGCCGAGCGTTTCACAGGGCGGATGAGCGGTCAGGTATCCCAGCCGAGCGGCTGGTCATCGTGCAGTGCGACAATTTTTTGAAACGACGCCGGGAATGGTGGAGAATACGCCCACTTTTTGTGTGAGGAGCGGGGGCATCCATGAACCTTCATGAGTTTCAGGCGAAGCACATCTTCAGCCAGTACGGTATTCCAATTCCGAAGGGGTTTGTGGCCCGCTCGGCAGCCGAGGCCAAGGCCGCAGCCGAGAAGCTCGGCGGCCCAGTCTGGGTGGTTAAGGCCCAGGTTCACGCGGGTGGCCGTGGTAAAGCAGGCGGCGTGAAAATCGCCAAAAGCCTAGATGAAGTCACGCAGTACACCGAGGAAATGCTCGGTCAGCGCTTGGTCACGCATCAGACCGATGACAAGGGTATGCCGATTAACGCGGTGATGATTGAGGAAGGCCTCGATATTGCTCGCGAGATCTACCTCGGTGCGCTGGTTGATCGGGCCAGCAAGCGCGTCGTCTTTATGGGCTCGGCCGCCGGTGGCATGGACATTGAAGAAGTGGCCGCTACTGAGCCTGAGAAAATCATTACGGTTCGGGTTAACCCAGTCGCCGGTCTGCAGCCTTATCAGTGCCGGCAGATGGGCTTTGCACTGGGCCTGACGCCGGCGCAGATCAAACAGCTCACCGTCATCATGCAGGGGCTTTATCGCTGCTTTGAAGAGCGCGACTTGAGCCTGGTCGAAATTAACCCGCTGATCGTCACCGGTGAGGATGAGTTGCTGGCGCTCGACGCCAAGATCAACGTGGATGACAACGCCATCGAGGTCAATCGTCAGGCTGAAATCGCCGATATGCGCGACGTCAGCCAGGAAGACGAGACCGAGGTGCAGGCCGCGGAGTACGGGCTTAACTACATCACACTTGATGGCAACATCGGCTGCATGGTGAACGGCGCGGGCCTGGCCATGGCCACCATGGACGTTATCAAGCTTGCCGGTGGTGAGCCCGCCAACTTCTTGGATGTCGGTGGCGGCACCAATAAAGAGCGCGTTACCGAGGCGTTCAAAATCATCTCTTCAAGCCCGGATGTAAAAGGCATTCTGGTGAATATCTTTGGCGGCATCGTCCGCTGCGACATGATTGCCGAGGGCGTCATCGCCGCGGTGAAAGAGGTCGGCATTAAGGTACCGGTGGTGGTGCGGCTTGAGGGCACGAATGTTGAGCAGGGCAAACAGCTGCTCGCCGAGAGTGGACTCGACATTATTCCGGCCGACGATTTGACCGACGGCGCAGAAAAAGTGGTCGGCGCGGTTGGCGCCTGATCCGGCAACCTGGACAAAAGACGAGGAAGACAGATGAGTATTCTGGTCGACAAAAACACCAAGGTAATCGTCCAGGGCTTCACCGGGAAGCAGGGGACATTTCACGCCGAGCAGTGCATTGCTTATGGCACCAACATCGTCGGTGGCACCACGCCGGGCCGCGGTGGCGAGAAGCATCTCGACCGCCCGGTGTTCAACACCGTGAGCGATGCGGTGAGCGAGACGGGCGCCGATGCCTCAATGATTTATGTGCCAGCCGTATTCGCCGCTGACGCGATTCTTGAGGCAGCCGAGGCGGGCATTAAAGTCATCGCCTGCATCACCGAGGGCATTCCGGTGTTGGATATGCTCAAGGTCAAAGCCGCGCTCGATTTTTATGACGCCACCCTCATTGGCCCGAACTGCCCCGGCATCATCACCCCGGGTGAGTGCAAGATCGGCATTATGCCAGGTCATATCCACAAGCCGGGTTCTATCGGCATTGTTTCGCGCTCTGGCACGCTGACCTACGAGGCGGTTAAGCAGACCACCGATATTGGCATGGGGCAGAGCACCTGTGTCGGTATTGGCGGTGATCCGATCCAGGGCATGAACTTCATCGACGTGATCGAGCAGTTCGAGGCCGACCGCCAGACCAAGGGCATTGTCATGGTGGGTGAGATTGGTGGTACGGCCGAGGAAGAGGCCGCTGAGTTTATTCAGTCGAACGTGCGCAAGCCGGTGGTGGCCTACATCGCAGGCGTCACCGCACCTCCTGGCAAGCGCATGGGTCATGCCGGTGCGATTATCAGCGGTGGTAAGGGCACGGCAGCGGATAAGTTTGCTGCGCTCGAGAAAGCGGGTGTGGCCACCGTGCGCTCACCGGCCGAGATCGGCCAGCGCGTCAGCGACTGCTTTACCGGGTGATCGGCTGATCCGCTATCCCGGACGGCTCACATCTACCCACAGGAGGCGCGTATGAGCGAGCGGCTACGCTTTGTCATGGCGCAGCTCAACCTCCTGGTGGGGGATGTAGCCGGTAATACCCATGCCGTGATTAGGGCCGCCACCGAGGCGCGCGATCAGTTTGCCGCGCAGGCGGTCTGCTTCCCAGAGCTCACCCTCACTGGCTATCCGCCGGATGATCTGTTGCTGCGGCCTGATTTTATTGCCGCGGTTGAGAATGGCATCCAGCAGATTGCGGCAGAAACTCGCGGCATCACGGTCATCGTTGGTGCGCCAGTGCTTGATGACGGCCAACTCTACAACGCCGCATTGGTGCTGCGTGACGGCCAGGTGATTAGCCGTTATGCCAAGCAGCAGCTGCCCACCTATGGCGTTTTTGATGATCTGCGCTACTTCGCCCCCGGTCACGAGGCCTGTGTGGTGGACGTGGATGGTTGCCGCGTGGGGATTACCGTCTGTGAAGATGCCTGGCACCAAGCTCCGGTGGCGGCAGCGGCAGCGGCCGGCGCGGATATCATCGTCAACCTCAATGCCTCGCCCTTTGATCAGTACAAAGGCAGCGCACGTGAATCCGTGCTGCGCGACCGTATTGCCGAGACCGGCCTGCCGATTCTCTACTGCAATATGTCCGGCGGCCAGGACGAGGTGGTCTACGACGGCGGCTCCTGTGCCTTTGATGGCGCGGGCGATCTCATGGTCCGCGCCCCGCGTTTTGATACTGGGCTTTATGCGGTGGATCTGGAGCAGATTCATGAGCGCTGGACGCCACTGGAAGGCGCGATTGAGCCCGAGCTCTCCGCCGAGGCCGAGGTGTATGAGGCCCTCGTCTGGGGCGTTCGCGATTACATCGAGAAAAATCACTTTCCCGGCGTAGTCATTGGGCTATCCGGTGGAATTGATTCGGCGCTAACCGCTTGTATTGCGGTGGATGCCCTCGGTGCCGAGCGCGTGCACTGCGTGATGATGCCCACGCGCTATACCAGTGAGATGAGCCATACCGATGCCGAAGCGATTGCCAAGGCCCTTGGTGTGCGCTACGACATCGTCGCCATTGAGTCGATGTTCAATGAGTTCTGTGCACAGCTTGCGCCTTTGTTTGCCGGGCGCAGCGCCGATGTCACCGAAGAAAACCTGCAGTCACGCATTCGCGGTACGCTGTTAATGGCGATCTCGAATAAGCTTGGCGGGCTGGTGCTTGCTACCGGCAATAAGAGCGAGATGGCGGTTGGCTATGCCACGTTGTATGGCGATATGGTGGGTGGCTTCTCGCCGTTAAAAGATATCTTCAAGACCGAGGTCTACCGGCTGGCGGCTTATCGCAATGCGGTCAGCCCCGTGATTCCGGAGAATGTGATGACCCGGCCGCCCAGTGCTGAGTTGGCACCGGATCAGAAAGATACCGACAGCTTGCCGGAATACGCCGAGCTGGATGCGATACTGGCCGCCTATGTCGAGGATGATGCCGGGGTCGACGAAATCATCGCCGCCGGGCATGATCGCGCCACGGTGGAACAGGTGGTGCGGCTTTTGCATCGAAATGAATACAAACGCCGGCAGGCCGCACCCGGTGTCAAAGTAACGACCAAAGCCTTTGGCCGCGACCGGCGCTATCCGATTACATCCGGATTTGGCCGGCAGCCATAACAACGGAGATTTCCCATGAAAAAGATCGAGGCAATCATCAAACCCTTCAAGCTCGATGATGTGCGCGAGGCCATTGCTGAGGTGGGCATCACCGGGATGACCGTCACTGAGGTGAAAGGGTTTGGCCGGCAGAAAGGCCACACCGAGCTTTATCGTGGTGCTGAGTATGTGGTCGACTTCCTGCCGAAGATGCGCATTGAAGTGGTGGTCGGCGACGAGCTAGTCGACCGCGTGGTTGAGGCCATCGTCAATGCCGCCAACACGGGCAAGATCGGCGACGGTAAGGTCTTTGTTAGCCCCGTGGATCAGGCCATACGCATTCGTACCGGCGATGAGGGCGAGCAGGCGCTCTAAGCCTGCTCCGGTCTCATTCTCTACATGCCAAGCGGACCGGTGGGGCGAGAAGCCCCCTCGCCGGCCTCAGGGCTGGGTGGCACCACATCCGTTTCGTTTTCATAGAGTGTTGGCATGCCCGGGTCGTTGATGGGCTGGGCTTCGCCGGCACCTTGTGCTCGGGCCGCCACCACCCCACTGGCCAGATCATTGAGTCCAAGCTCGCGATAGGCGCGCTCTAGCAGATCAAGCGCGGGCGCCACCGAGGGTGTTCCCGGAAACTCCTCAATCACGGCAATCGCCCGGCGCGCTGCGGCGACCCAGGCATCCCGCTCGGCATAAAATTCAGCCACGCTGAGTTGATACCGCGCGCCGTCGGCAAAAAGCCCATCCAACCGGCCGCGGGCATCCTCGGCATAGGAGCTATCCGGGAACTGCTCGATGACCGTGGTGTAGGCCGAGTAGGCCTGACGCCGCGGGACCGGGTCACGCAGGGTGTTATCGACGCCCACCCAGCGTTTGAGCATATCGTCGTTTTTCTCCTCGAGTGCCAAGCCCTGCATATACCAGGTGTAGGGCACCGCGCTGTGCCGCGGGTTGATGCGCCGAAAGCGCTCCGCTGCCGCAACCGTCGAGGCCACATCGCCCGACCGATAGTAGACGTAGATAATATCCAGCTGAGCCTGCGTGGCATGCACACCAAACGGATACTGCGCCTGCAACGCCTCTAGCTCGGCCGTGGCGGTCTGCCAGTCGCCGCGGTCTATTGCGCGCTTAGCGGTCTCGTAGATGGCCGCTGCCTCGGCATCGCGCAGCTCATTGGGGGTGTCGTTATTGCTGGCGCATCCCGCAGTCAGGCCAATTGCCAGTAGAATGATCAAAAAACGTTTCATGGCACCTGTATCCAGCCCCTGTGTAATGCGCACAGTCTAGTGAAAAGCGAGGGCAGCGCCCAGCGTTATGACAAGGATAATGGCCGAATGCCCGAGAAAATAGAACGCCAAGCGATTGTCCCGGCTGAAGCAGCCGGCCGGCGGCTGGATGCCGTGCTGGCTGAGTTGTTCCCGGAATTCTCACGCTCGCGCCTGCAGCGTTGGCTCAAAGAGGGCGATCTGACGGTCGATGGTGCCAGCCCCCGCGGGCGGATGGCGGTGAAAGGTGGCGAGCAGGTCGTGGTGGCTGCGGAGATTGTCGAGGAAGGCCCGGTGGAGGCCGAGCCGATCCCACTGGATATCGTCTATGAGGACGAGGCGATTCTGGTTGTGAACAAGCCCGCCGGCCTAGTGGTGCATCCGGGGGCCGGTAACCCCACCGGGACCCTGCAGAATGCGCTTTTGCATCATTGCCCGGCGCTGCATGCCGTCCCCCGAGCGGGGATTGTGCACCGGCTAGATCGGGATACCACCGGACTGATGGTAGTCGCCAAAACCTTGCAGGCGCATACCCGCCTCGTCGTGCAGCTGCAGGCCCGGACCGTCGGGCGCGAGTATCTGGCGCTGGTGATGGGGACATTTACTGCCGGCGGCAAAGTGGACGCGCCGATTGGACGGCATCCACGTGATCGCTTGCGGATGGCCGTGCGCAAAGTGGTGCAGGATGAGGGTGTGGATGAGGCCGACATGCATGATGACGAGGCCCCGTCTGAGACGGGCAACGTTGGCGCCAAACCCGCAGTCACACATTATCGTATGGAAGAGCGCTTTTCGGCGCACACACTGCTGCGTTGTCGGTTAGAGACCGGGCGGACGCACCAAATTCGTGTGCATATGGCGCATATTCATCACCCCATTGTGGGCGATCCGCTGTACGGCGGCCGGCTGCGGCTGCCAAGTGGTGCGGACGAAGTGGTGGTGGCGGATGATGGCGTCACGATGGGTGATACGCTGCGCCGACTGCATCGCCAGGCCCTGCACGCTGAAACCCTCACTCTAGAGCACCCCGATACCGACGAGACGATGAGCTGGACCGTTGGCCTGCCCGCGGATTTTGCCCAAGTGCTTGCAGCGATGCGCATTTATCGAGAGGCTATCACTGAGAACGAAGCCGACAACGGACGCTGGCGGCCATGACCCAGCCTGATCCGACCGCTAAAGATCAGATTCAAATCCTGCGCCCCGATTGGGATATTCCTGGCGTGGATGCCGGCTTTACGCTGCGTACTGGCGGCGTTAGCAAGCCGCCGTATGACAGCCTAAACCTCGCCATGCACGTCGGGGATGACCCCGATGACGTGCGCGAGAACCGACGCCGATTGGTTGAATATGCCGGCCTGCCCGAAGAACCCCGCTGGCTGAAACAAGTCCACGGCAACCGCGTGGTCCACGCCAGCGAAGTCGAACGCGACGTCACCGAAGCCGACGCCGTGTGGACCGACCAACCCGGCCAAGTCTGTGCGGTGATGGTGGCCGACTGCGTGCCAATCCTGCTGGCCGCCAAGGACGGTAGCTGCGTGGCAGCCATTCATGCCGGTTGGCGAGGGTTGGCGAATGGGGTGATTGAGGAGACGATAAAGGCCCTACCAGTAGCGCCTGAGGACCTTGTTGTGTCCATAGGGCCGGCTATTAGCCAGCGTTATTTTGAAGTAGGAAAAGGAGTCCTAACGTCTCTCTGCGCTTGGGATGGAGCCTTGTCGCGATATCGCTCTGGCCAATACTACGTTGACTTGGTACGTGTGAGTGAGCAGACCCTACGGCGGTTCGTTAAGTCGTTGCGCTCGGAAACCGCGCAGTGCACCTTTTCTGAGTACAATCGGTTTTATAGTTACCGAAGAGCCAAAATAACAGGTAGACAATTAACATATTGCTTTACAGCCTAGCCTTTTTCAAATAATTTGCGAAGGATCGATGTGCTTCTTGAAAGACAGCTAACAGTAATAGCCGTCAATTTAAAAAAATTGGAAATTTCGAAACTTGACGGTACCGGAAAAATTTAAGAAAATAAAATATACTTCATTAGAAAATAAAGTAAAAATACAGGATTTTTATAGTTATGCAGAATTCCGGTTACATTATTTTTCGCGGTGAAAAATTTAATAAAAATCGCCATAATTTAGCCAGCTTAATTGAAAAAATAAAATATAGAGAAACTATGGTCGAAGTGGGATCTTTGGCAGGTTTCTCCCCGAAAATATTTTCTCATTATTTCAAAAAAGTCCAGTCAGTCGATCCATACATTCCCTTTTACGATGAAACCGATATAAATTCAAACCCACGTCGGCTTTGGGCTGCTCAGGAGGCATTCGAAATACGATTTTGCGACGAACCAAAAGTAACCCAAATAAAAAACTCAGTGGAGATGCCGCTGTTATGTTTGAAAATTCTTCTATTGATTTTGTATATCTCGATGGCGGCCATACCGAAGAGGCCGTAACCGCTGATATATCAGCTTGGGAGATGAAAGCCAGGCGTGGCGGACTCATCGGCGGAGATGACATCGATTGGGTAGGGTTAATGAAATCAGTCGGCAAGCTCTGCAAAAAGCATGACCATAGTAATTTTCTGTCAAACGGGAGACAGTGGCTTGTTGGGCCCTTGGTATGAACAAGGTGAGTGATTCGCACATGACTAAGCGTCGAGCAATTGTGTATTTAGCGTGGGGTAACGATAGCATTTTGGAGCTGATTGAATCAATAAAACGCTCAGTGGCGATAAAAAACTATAAAAAGGTCCTTTTAACAGACGAGAAGACATATGAAAATTGCATAACAAAGAATTATGGGAAGCTGAGTAGTATTTTTCACCAAATAATTCCCCACAAATTTGTCTCGAATGGGTTGCTTCGGAAATCTGAGCTTATTAAAATTGTCCCGAAACAGTTTGATTCATTTCTCTACCTAGATACAGACGCGATCGTCCTTCGAGATGTGTCGCTGGGTTTCCAAAAGGCGGAGGCTCACTCTATCGCTCTATCACCAGCACCGCATTACAGTCTCGATTATTTCTGGGGGTTTTCTCGTGTGATGGAGTACGAAGGTATTCCTTGTGAAGGGCAAATGCAGTACAACACTGGCGTTATCTTCTTCACTCTAGATGAATACACGAAAGTCGTTTTTGACAAATGGAATAGTTTATGTTCGAGGTATGGAAATATGCTACCTAATGACCAGCCTTTCCTCTCGCTTGCTATGGAAGAGGAGGGCTTTAATCCTTATACCTTATCAATCAATTATAATTATCGAGGTTTTGGTGACAATATCTCGGGATTCGTGCGAATCTGGCACAATCGAGGAAAAGTTCCAAAAGACCTTAACGTTGACCCTGGAGTTTGGCCGCCACGACGCGCATTTTCAGGAAAGGTTGAAAGGTAAAAATAATCTATGGATAAAAAAAATATTATTATTGACTCGAAGTCTTTGCCGCGATCTGGGCTTCACTTTCTTGAAGGATGTTTTCGTAACTTTTGTTCCGATTTAACTGTCCATTTTTGCGAGTGGTATCATGAGCCTGGTTGCTGCCGATCTCAACCTTGCAAAGTCGCTATGCATTTTGTCGAAGGAGCGCAACCGAATCAAGCTGGCATCTTCTTGTGTAAATCTCACGACTTTGCTCTAGGAGACGAAGTTTACAAAACAACTAAAACTAGGCGACGGCTAATTTTAGTCCGGGATCCGCTGTCTATCCTTACGTCTTGGTTCGAGCTGCATCAGGTTGCAAGGTATCAAAGATATCTTAGAAGCTTCGGGATCGAAAAAGAAGCTATTCAATATCGGCACGACGCTTTTCTGTATAAGAAGGCTATTCAAAAAATCGACGAAATATATTCAGCACCAGATAAGTCTGAATTTAAATCCTGGCTAAAAAGTAAAGCGAAGTATATTTTCTCTTTTTGCGAGAAATGGCTACCATATGATCAATCAAACGATGAATTTACAGATGTCCTTACTTATCCTCACATTACGGAGTACGTTGAGAAAATTGTATCGGTTGTTGGCTGTGAGGCTGCCGGGGGGTCGCAGCAGTCGCGGCAGATGGTGAGTGCTCGTGAACCTTTTGCACTGAGGTCTAAGCTGGTGTCCGATACGGTCTGGAATTATCGTAAAGAGTTTGAAGCGGTGAGTGGGCTTCTTCTTGAAAAGACTAGGATGAGCGAGATTCTTGGTGCATAACGTTGTGGTGTAGGATCTCTGTTTAATTGTTCAACATTCGCGAACGTGTTCGGGTTTTTTATTTAATGGCCCCAAACAACGATATCGGTGCCGCATCATTCCAATGGACATCGGTTTTTAGCAAGTTTATGACTTTTGTTTTAGGGGTGCACCGGGTGCCGCATTGCACAATTTCTGATGCGCTCGTTCGTCATTGTAGAGGCGGATGTCACCGCCAACTTATAAAGTCCGCATGGGGGTGCGGCGCTTTTCTTGGACAGTTTTCACGCGGCAATGCCAAGGTTTCTACGATACTCGATGGGGCTTCTTCCGCCCAGCGACATTTGGATTCTTCTCTCGTTGTATCAGCGGATATACGCATCAAGTTCTGTGATGAACTGCTTCATGTTGACACCAGCCCACTGTCGTGGATAAAAGAACTCATTCTTCAGCCTGAAAAAAATGCCTCGGAGGCCGCATTATCAGATGTACATCCTTTGCGAGACATCGAACGTCTCAGCCCTGCTTCCTCAAGGCGCTTTATCCAGCGAGGCCAGCGGTAATGACAGCCTCGATCGGTATGCACCGTTGGCGTCTCATACGGCCTTAGCGTCTTGATCGCCCCATCCAGCATGGAGTTGACTGGGTTTGCATTGGGCCAGGGGCTGATGGTCCAACTGACGATCAGGCCGTCAAAGCAATCAACCATGTGAGATAGATAGACTTTTCCGGGTGGGATCTGGAACTCCGTCAAATCAGTGAGCCATTTATCGTTCGGCGTAGCCGATCGAAAGGCGCGCCTGATCCGCCGATAGCCATAGCAGCGATAGCGTAAGCTTCCCCGATAATGCGGTCGCGGATTCCTTTTTCTCGAGTCGGAAGCTCGAGCGAGTAAGAACGAAAATCTATTCCACACGCGCAGAAGCTAGTCTGGATCTGGCGCACTACATTGAGGGTTACTACAGTCACCAGAGGCGACACAGCAACAACGGGGGCTCGTCGCTCAAACAGTTTGAAGACAACTACTTTAAGAGACTATCGAGTATCTAGAGAGCTGGATCGACCCCAGACCCTGTCACCATATTCAAGATATTGCGATTTCTATTAAGCTGCGATGCTAAAATTGCGAATCCTGAGTAGAACGGTTTTTTGAATCGTGTCACTTTCCCTTTGTCTACTCTTTTTATAATTGGAGCCGAAAAAATCTCCGTCGCGAACGATAGCGTGAATAGGTCAAGAATCGCATCGCGATTTCGCGCGTATATGTCTGTGCTGGCGTTTAGGTTATTTTTTTTTAGGTGAATTGGTTGATTTTCCGCTCCTAAGGACTCGCAAAAAGTAAAAATTCTATTTTTCTCTTTGCTATTTTTAATTGCGTTTCTTATTTTTTCATTATCTGTACATAAAAAAATATTGCCTTGTTTTCGAAGCGCTGCAACAATCGTTCCCTTGAAATCGGACAGATAATCGGAATGCCTTATATGTAAACCATGGTACTCGGTGCTAATAATGCGCTGTCGCCAACGTAGGGCATTTATGAGTGTTGGATTTAGGTAAAGTATCTCTAGTGCGTTAACCGAGGAGGGGCCTCCGCCGGTTTGATGATGTATTAATATTTGCTCTGCATAACTCTTTTGGAAATCGAAGGTTATCTCTATTCCGGTAAGTGTATCAGTAATATTCCGAAATGGTATTTTTGGATTAGTCTGATAATCAAATATTCTTCCCTGTAAAGCTTTTGGGAATACGGTTGGGTCATTTTCAGCATATTTTTCTGGCAGTGGACCAAGGATTACATCAGGGTCTCGGCTAAAGAAGTAGTTCGAAAAATGGTCATTGAAGCTTATTGCAGTTTTGTAGTTAGTGTCAACGTATAAAATCCGGTTATGTTTTTTTGCATAGATACGACACTTCTGTATTGTGCTGAGAATGTCGTTTAATCCCCCCTGCGGTCGGCATAAAACTATTTTTTTGTTTGCTTCATTACGCATAGCCGATCATTTTCATTTGTTTCTCACATTTGTAGACGATCGCTTCTTTAGATTTCTGGCTTAGTTCTTCTTCCCAAGATGCAGGCTCTCCTTTTCGGAAGAAACCATTATTACGCTGCTTTGATATGCTCTTGATTTCATCTGAACGTTCATAAATTTTTGCAACGGTTTGTTCGTTGTGGTCCACGTTTAAAATTTTAAAAACTTTAGAAAGTGTGTGTATTCGTTGACGCCCAGTCAATTCCTCATACTTTATTATCTGTACCTTTTCCGGTAGTTCGCGTTGAAATTTTTTAATTATATCTATGTGAGAGCACCACATGGTCCCGAATTTATTTGCGAATTCGTCGATTGTAATGCCATGCACCCTGTGGGGTTCGGTTCTTGCTAAATGATGATATAGGGAGACGGCCACCCCTCTAGGATCTCTCACAATAAAGAGATATTCTGTTTCTGGTAGAAGTCTATGCAACAGTGGAAGAAATTCGAATATCCAATTATCACTTATCCCAGACGCTTTAAGATTCGGTTTGCGGTTTTCCTTGAATATTTCTATTATGATTGACTTGAATGCTGCGCTCATAGTCTGAGAGGGGCGATATCGCAACCCTTGACGTGCTGTTCTGTCATCGAACATCTGGATGACTGCTTCGTAGTTTTTATTCAGTGCGTGCAATCCTTTGAGTAGTGTTTTTAGGTGATGTTCTGGAGTGCAGGCAACATTTGGGTGAGTATCCAATAGCATCTGCAGGAATGTGGTACCTGATTTGTTATACCCTGATGCAAAAAAATATTTCATTTTTTAAGTATTAGTAAACGCTTTTTCGAGGTTATTGGCGGTTTGGCTCAATTGGAACTGCTTCGGGAAAGGTTGAATATAGGCTTTTGATCGGTCCATGCTTTTAATGATATTTGTAATTATTTCTCGTAGTTTTTTATCACTAGGAATCTTTATGTATGGTGGTTCATAGAGGCTCTCATCAAACTTAATTAAACATGCGTCGGAACCGGAGGCCTGTGGGAGTCCACCTCTGTCGGTTGCTATGACCTGCACGCCATTCATGGCGGCTTCGGCGGCGACCCGTCCAAAACTCTCCCACCAAAGGCTCAAGGCTAGCAGCACCTTAGCTCTCGCATAGATTGGACGCATATCCGGTGTGTTTGGAGTGAGGATAACGTTGCTGAGTTCTGACCGTTCCTCACCGAACTGCTTGGTCACCTGTCTAACCAGGGCTTCCCAGTTACCCCGGGACTGCACGACTTCAAAGGTAATATCTGGCCGTTCTTCTTCAAGCATCATGGCCAGTCGAATTACTATTGCGGCTCCTTTTGCTAACGATGGATTGACCAATAGAACATGCTTCGGGTCTCGCTTCTCAGCGACCACATAGGTTGGATCGATGAACGGTCCGATCGGTGTGACGTCAATCCCGTCTTTTTCTTTGTACATCATGGCCGTTGCATGGCTATCCGTGAGGATCAGGTCGACGTCGCGGCACCAACGAGTTCCACTGTAATTGCCATTGGCCAAGTAGGCGGCGACTGGGATGCCGCGGGCATGGGCTTCGTCACCGATTAGCAGATCAAGCGTCCGGCCACCGTAGTAATAAACTAAGTCGGGTTTAAACTCATCGAGCAATTTCGTGTAGAACTGATACCAGCGCGCTTCCTCGTCAGCACGCATGTGAGCACGCACAGTGCTCTGTGTCTTTACCAATCGGTGCTTTAGCGGCCCGTCATTCACCACGACCGACGGTTGTTTGCTTTTTTGTATCCGGTCCCAGTGTTCTTTCAGCCGCGTGATTCCAGTGGGGGAATCGAAAATGGTCGCTCCGAGAATTGCAATTTCGTAGCCGCGCTTATGGAGTTCGATTAATTGCTGCCGAACCGCCATCGACGCCCCGCTGGATAAATCCAGAAGGCAATACGGATTTGCCCAGAGAATGCGTTTTTTGCGTTCGGCCACTTGGCGATCCCTGCGGTTGTGTGAGGTCAACTAACGAAATCCTACTAGAGCCGCCGGCGAAGTCGAAGGTTTTTTGGCCGAAGAAACCTGACATTGCTGAACCTAGAGCGCCGTGGCGGCTTGCAAACACCATCATCATCCCCATATCTGTCAGCAAGACCATTCATCGTTTCCAAGGAGTCTGTCCCATGCGAATGGACAAACTGACCACCAAGTTTCAGATGGCGATTGCCGAGGCGCAGTCGCTGGCGGTAGGCCGTGATCATCAGATGATCGAGCCGGAGCACCTGACGCTTGCCATGCTGGATCAGGAGGGCGGTGGCGTTCGGCACCTGCTGCAGCAATCGGGCGTCAACGTCAACCTGTTGCGCTCGCAGCTAGGGGAGGCCGTTGACCGGCTGCCAACGGTCTCCGGCACGGGCGGCGAGGTACACGTCAGCAACACCCTCAATCGCTTACTCAATCTCACGGACAAGCTTGCGCAGAAGCGCGGCGATAGTTACATCTCAAGCGAACTTTTCCTGCTGGCAGCCGTTGATGATGGCAAAACCAAGGCCGGCGAGGCACTCAAGCACGCCGGTGCCAGTAAAGAGGCGCTTGAGAAAGCCATTGAGTCCACTCGTGGCGGCGAAAATGTGGACGATCCCAATGCCGAGGATCAGCGCCAGGCCCTTGAGAAATACACCATTGATCTGACCGAGCGGGCCGAACAGGGCAAGCTGGATCCGGTCATTGGCCGGGATGAGGAAATCCGCCGGACGATTCAGGTGCTGCAGCGGCGAACCAAGAA
Source organism: Spiribacter sp. (assembly GCA_965243155.1). Classification (GTDB taxonomy): domain Bacteria; phylum Pseudomonadota; class Gammaproteobacteria; order Nitrococcales; family Nitrococcaceae; genus Spiribacter. The sequence continues at coordinate 180,332 of CBDEUE010000014.1, forward strand.
CAATCCGGTCCTCATCGGCGAGCCGGGTGTGGGTAAAACCGCCATTGTCGAGGGCCTCGCCCTTCGCATCGTCAATCAAGAGGTGCCTGAGGCGCTTAAGACCAAGCGAGTGCTTTCGCTGGATATGGGCGCGATGGTCGCTGGGGCCAAATACCGTGGTGAGTTCGAAGAGCGCATGAAAGGCGTGCTCAAAGACCTCGCCAAGCAAGAAGGCCAGGTCATCCTGTTTATTGATGAGATCCACACCATTGTCGGCGCCGGCAAGGCAGAGGGCTCCATGGATGCCGGCAATATGCTCAAACCCGCCCTGGCACGTGGAGAGCTGCATTGCATTGGCGCGACCACGCTGGATGAGTATCGCACCAACATAGAAAAGGACGCGGCGCTGGAGCGCCGATTCCAGAAGGTGCTGGTGGATGAACCAAGTGTAGAGGACACGGTGGCCATCCTGCGCGGCCTGAAAGAGCGCTATGAGGTGCATCACGGAGTGGAGATCACGGACCCCGCGATTGTTTCGGCGGCGACGCTCTCGCAACGCTACATCACCGACCGGCAGTTGCCCGACAAGGCCATCGATCTGATTGATGAGGCCGCCAGTCGGATTCGGATTGAGATTGACTCCAAGCCCGAGGCCATGGACCGGCTCGAGCGCCGTTTGATTCAGCTAAAAATTGAGCGTGAGGCGCTGAATAAAGAAGCCGATGAGGCCTCAAAAAAACGCCTGGCAACGCTGGAAGATGAAATCGCTGAGATCGAGCGTGAATACAACGAAATGGAGCAGGTCTGGAACGCGGAGAAATCAGCGGTGGAAGGCGCGACCGGGATCAAAGAATCCCTCGAGCAGGCGCGCCAAGAGCTTGAGACCGCCCGCCGCGCCGGTGATCTGACCCGCATGTCGGAGCTGCAGTACGGCCGCATCCCCGAGCTTGAGCAAAAGCTCGAGGCCGCCACGCAGGCTGAGGGCAAAACCGAGATGCAGCTGCTGCGGAACTCGGTCACCGAGGAAGAGGTGGCCGAGGTGGTCTCCAAATGGACAGGCATCCCGGTTTCGAAGATGCTCGAGGGCGAGCGCGAGAAGCTGCTGCGCATGGAAGAGGCGCTGGGTGAGCGGGTGATCGGTCAGGCCGAGGCAGTGGAGGCGGTGGCTAACGCCATCCGTCGCTCGCGCGCCGGATTGGCTGATCCTAATCGCCCCAATGGCTCGTTCCTGTTCCTCGGGCCCACCGGTGTCGGTAAGACCGAGCTCTGCAAAGCGCTTGCCACCTTCCTCTTCGATACCGAAGAGGCCATGGTGCGCATCGATATGTCCGAGTTTATGGAAAAGCACGCCGTCGCCCGTCTCATCGGTGCGCCGCCGGGGTATGTTGGCTATGAAGAGGGCGGTTACTTGACCGAGGCCGTCCGCCGCAAACCTTATTCCGTGTTGCTGCTAGATGAGGTCGAGAAGGCTCATCCGGATGTCTTTAACATCTTGCTGCAGGTGCTGGATGATGGACGGCTGACCGACAGTCACGGCCGGACCGTGGACTTCCGCAATACCGTGATCGTGATGACGTCAAACCTTGGCTCGCATCTCATCCAAGAGCACGCCGGTGAGGCCAATTACGATGAAATGAAGCAAGAGGTGATGGGCGTGGTTGGTCAGCACTTCCGGCCCGAGTTCATTAACCGGGTGGACGATGTCGTGGTCTTCCATCCACTCGAGCGTGAGCAGATCCGACGCATTACCGAGGTGCAGGTGCGCTATCTGGCCGATCGGCTGCGTGAGCGGGATATGACGCTGGAGCTTAGCGATGCGGCGCTGGATGCCATTGGCGAGGCGGGATTTGATCCGGTCTACGGTGCCCGGCCGCTGAAGCGGGTGCTACAGCAGCGGGTCGAAAACGTGCTGGCGCAGAAGATTCTGGCCGGCGAGTTCTCGCCCGGCGATCGCATTCGGGTGGATGCCATCAGCAGCGACGAAACAAACGAGCTGACCTTTGAGCGTATTGCCTGAATCTCTCAGGTAAGGCCTTTAAGCACCATGTCGTTGTGGGTGAGTGCTTCACCGCCGTTGGCGGTGACACGCACTGTGTTGCTCATGCCAATGCCCCAAACGCCGGGGATGCGCAGCATTAGTGGTAGATGGAAGACCATGTTTTCGACAAACTCCCGCTCGACACCGCGGGCGATATAGCCAGAGCCTTCCACCCAGGAGGGCGGAAACTGAATGCCGACGGTGTAGCCGTAGACGCCAGAGAAAAAGGCGCGATCCGCCACTGGCGCCAAAGCGGCATCGGCAGCGGCGGCGGCCTTATCCATCGTTATCCCGGGGCGCATATGTTCGACTAGAGCGGCGTAGATTGCGCGAATGGTCTCGGCGACAAGTCGCATCTCATCATTGGGTGTGCCGGCCACGCGCGTGCGCATGATAGGCGCGGTGTAGCGATGCCAGGCCGAGCCAAACTCTAGGAATACCGGCTCACCCTCAGCGACGGTATGCCGTTGATGGTTGCAGTGGATCACGCTCGATCGCCAGCCGGTGGTGACGATGGGCTGCAGGCTCATGAATTCACCGCCGGCCTCCAGCATTGCCGCCGATCCGGCAGCCGCCAGTTGCTGATCGGTCACACCGGGGGCAATCAATGCTTCGGCAGCGGCGATGCCGGCTTCGGTAATGCAGGCACTCTCGCGCAGCATGGCAATTTCGGGCTCGCTTTTAACGATTTTGACCGCGTCCACGAGGCCCGAAGCATCCACTAGCTCGACACCACTGAGGGCCGCTGCCAGCCCATCGCGGAACCCGCTGCGAAGGGCTGGGCCCCAGTTATCGGTGCCAAGGCGCTTTGAAGCAGTGCCGGGCACGCCAGCCGTCGCACCCACATCATCTGGCCAGACCGCTGCGCCGCCAACGCCGCTTAGGCCCAGATCCGTGCAGATTTCTGCCATTTGCACGATGGCGCCATCGGCACCCTCCCAGCGATAACCGAAGACTTCGTCGACACGGGCGGTCGTCACCGCCGGTCCGGTTTCGATGGAGGGGACTTGGAGTACGGCCGTACCATCGCGGCCGGCGGTGATCAGCAGCGCCGTGTGCACAGAGACCTCAAAGGTGTTGTAACCGGTCAGATAACAGATGTCTGAGGCATCGGTGACTAACAGGGCATCGAGACCGGCAATCTCCATCGCGGCGGCGACAGCGTTGCGTCGGCGCGCGTATTCCTCATCGGTAAAGGGCAGCTCAAGCCGTCCCACTCGCTCGGCCAGTACATCGCGGTATTCGTTAAAGTCCATGCCCATGCCCCCTGATTGTGTATGGCATGCACTGCATCATGCCTGTTTTTGCTGCAAAAGGCGCTAGGCCAGCAACACCGCGACCAACCCGGTGATAAAGACGCCATCAAACGTCCCCGCGCCGCCGATGGACGCAATGGGTGAGCCCAGCCCGCGCACATCTTTTAGCCGAAAAAGATCCGCCCCCACCAGTACTCCCAGCGTCCCGCAGATGTAGGCCAACGGCGCACTTGCCTCGGGTGCTAGTGTCACGGCAATGATGGCCGCGGCAATCGGCGCAATGAGTATCGGCATACCCACGCCGAGTCCTGGGATGGGCCGGCTAAACGCATAGCAAACCGCGCTCTGCACGCCAATGGCAAGCAAGACTACACCGCCCGAGATCGGATGGTGACGCAGCAAATAGATCGAGAACGCCAGCGGGATTAGCCCGCCGCCGACGTTTAATGCAATCAGGACTTTGCTTGGGTCGAGATTGCGATGCAGCGAGGCCATCCAGCGCAGTCGCTCCTGCCACTTCGGGTCAGGAGTTGTGGTGGCATCGACAGTGAAAAGCGGCAGGTTAATCGAGCTGCCAAGCAGTGAGGCGATGAGCAGCAGCATGGCGGAGCCTTGCGATAGCCCCAGCTTGTCGAAGGCGACCGTCACGACGCCAATTTGGATAAAGACAAATAGCAGGGCAAATAAAAAGATGCCGGCGATGATTTGTAGTGGCACACGCCCTCCTTGGGCAAAAACGGCTATGATCTATTGTATTGGGACCGGCGCGCCCCTATTAAAGGTTCAGGAGGTAAACCAGCATGCCGATTTATGAATATGTATGCGAGGACTGCGGCCACGAGCTCGAGGCGCTGCAGGGAATCAACGATGAGATGCTGACCGACTGCCCTGAATGTGATCAGGCACGGCTAAAACGCAAGATCTCCGCGGCGGCCTTTCGCCTGAAAGGCGGCGGTTGGTACGAAACGGATTTTAAGAAAGACAATCAGCGCAATTTGGCCGGGGATAAAAAGCCCGAGAGCAAGCCAGCAGCGAAGTCATCGAATGCAAAGCCCAAGTCAGGGGGTGACAGCAAACCGGCTAAGAAACCGGCCAAGGCCGATTAACGCCATCAGTATCCGCTGCGGTCATTTACACGCCGCGAGTCTCATAGCGCGCCGGTGCCTCATGCACGGCGTTGGCAAACGGATTAATCAGCGTTATTCCGGCCGGCATGAGATCCGGCCCCAGGTCTTCACTTAAGATCGCCGTGCAGCCGGCATGCTGCGCGGCGGCAATAATTAGCGAATCCCACCAGCTGCACTGGCCATGCTCTTCGATGCGCCAGGCGGCTTCGAATATCGTTGAGTCTGTCTCGATCACTTGCCACAGGTACAGATTGCGCACGATGTCGCGACTGACCTGGCGATCCGATTTCGGAGCGATCTTACGGGTGAGCGCGCCGTAAAACTCTTTTAGGACCTGTGTGCTGATCACCCCGGAGTGCTCTTCCCATAGTCGTCCAAGCCATTCATGTGCGATTGACTGATGTGCCGGGTAACGCGGGTCGTGTCTATAGATCAGAATGTTGGTGTCCACGAAATATTTTTCGGTCATAGATTTCCTCTCGGCTGGGATAAGGTCGTGCCTCGCCCGCTAGATTGAAGGGCTTGCGGTTCATAAACTGCTCCCGCGCTCTTTCGTAAGCACTTTTCTGATCCCGGTGCTTGGCAAGCATTTCGCCGACCAGGCGCGAGACGCTAGTGCCGCGGCGGGCGGCCTCGATGCGCACCCACTGTAGGGTTTCTTCGTCCATGGTGATGGTGACGTTTTTCATGGTTTGCTGTTCTCGATGACACGAATTTCGTGATACACGATTTTCGTGTCGTTAGATGCTGGTTGTCAATGTGATCCGCAATGGCGCGGGTTGCCTGAACCCCGCGCACGGCTTAACATTTCGGGCTTTTCTCAATAGGCGGTTTTCCCATGCGCACCCATTACTGCGGCGAAGTCACTGAGGCCCTGCTTGATCAGGAAGTAGAGATCTGTGGCTGGGTGCATCGCCGTCGGGATCACGGCGGTGTGATCTTCATCGACCTGCGTGATCGCGAGGGGCTGCTGCAGGTGGTGTTTGATCCCGATCGAGAAGCCGCCTTTGCGACCGCGGATCGGGCCCGTCCGGAGTGGGTGCTGAAAATTCGCGGCCGGGTGCGCAACCGTCCTGGAGGCACCACCAACCCCAACCTGAATTCCGGCAAGGTCGAAGTGTTGGGCTATGACATAGAGGTGCTCAACCAAGCGAAAACGCCGCCGTTCCAGCTGGACGAGGACGATGTTGGCGAAGACGTACGCCTGCGCCATCGCTATGTGGATCTGCGCCGCCCGGAGATGCAGCACAATCTCATCACTCGTGCCAAGGTCACCGGCTTTATGCATCGCTTCTTGGATGCGCACGGGTTTTTGGATATCGAAACGCCCATGCTCACTCGTGCCACCCCGGAGGGCGCGCGTGACTTTTTGGTGCCAAGCCGCCTGCATGCTGGGGCCTTCTACGCTCTGCCTCAGTCACCACAGCTTTTTAAACAGCTGTTGATGATGTCGGGGCTCGATCGCTACTACCAGATCGTGCGCTGCTTCCGGGATGAGGACCTGCGCGCCGACCGCCAGCCGGAATTTACTCAGCTGGATGTGGAGACCTCGTTTATGGACGAGGAGCAGGTCACCACGCTGATGGAGAAGATGTTCCGCGAGCTGATGGCTGAAGTTGCAGGCATTCAGCTGCCGGATCCGTTCCCGCGAATGACCTATGCCGAGGCCGTTGAGCGTTTTGGCATTGACCGGCCGGATCTGCGCATCCCAATGGAGCTGGTCACTGTCGGTGATCTGCTGACTGATGTGGAGTTTAAAGTCTTTGCCGGGCCGGCCAATGATCCACGTGGGCGCATCGCCGCGCTGCGGGTGCCTGGCGGGAATGCGCTGACCCGTAAGCAGATCGATGAGTACACCGATTTTGTTGGCCGCTATGGTGCCAAGGGCCTTGCTTATATCAAGGTCAACGATCCATCGGCCGGTGCCGAGGGACTGCAGTCACCGATTCTTAAGTTCCTGCCCGAGGCGGCGATCGCCGGCATCCTTGAGCGCACCGGCGCGAAGGCGGGTGATCTGATTTTCTTTGGTGCTGACAAAGCCAAGGTGGTGAATGAGTCCCTCGCCGCCCTTCGTGTGCGTGTGGGCCATGATCTGGATCTGATCGAGGGCGAGTGGGCACCGCTGTGGGTGGTCGACTTCCCGATGTTTGAGTATGACGAGGGCGATGGGCGCTACTATGCGCTGCATCATCCGTTCACGGCGCCGCAGGTCGAGACGCTGGAGGACTATCAGGCGGCTGACCCCGAGGCGCTGCTCTCTCGCGCCTATGATTTGGTGCTAAACGGGACCGAACTGGGCGGTGGCTCAATTCGTATCCACCGCCCGGAGATGCAGTCGGCGGTCTTTGAGCGCTTGGGCATTGGTGCTGAAGAGGCCCGAGAGAAATTCGGATTCCTATTGGATGCGCTGGAGTACGGCACGCCCCCGCATGGTGGTATTGCCTTTGGCCTTGACCGCATTGTGATGATGATCGCAGGGGCGACGTCGATTCGCGATGTGATGGCATTCCCCAAAACCCAGACGGGCGCCTGTCTCCTGACCAACGCCCCGGCCGAAGTCGACGAGGCCGCCCTGCGCGACCTGCACGTACGAGTCCGTAAACCGGCTAAGGGCTAGTCAGCGTTAGTCTGGTCCCTTCGCGGATGCCAAGCGCTTCGGCTTGGCCGGCGGCGACTTCGAGTGCAGCAGTAATCGGTGCATTGATGCCATAGCCGCTGGTATTGGGCTCCATACGCTGCATGCCAATCACAGTCCCTGTCTCATCCACATAGATAATATCGAGCGGGATTTTGACATTCTGCATATGCCAGCCGGTACGGCGTGGGGTGTCAAAGACAAACCAAATCGGGTGATCCCGCACCACGCGGGCGGGCAAATGCTGCATACCCTGGGCGCGCTCGGCGGGCTCATCGGCGATGCGAACGTTAAGATAGGTAGAGCTCCCCTCAATCCGCAGCTCACCGACGGTCATCGACTGCCAGGCAGCGGGAAGGCCGCTATCCGCACTCTCGCTCTCGCCAAGAAAGAACCACTGGCCAGTGAGGATAAAACCGGCAAGGACAAGTCCCGCCACGATGCGATAAATCCAGCGTTTCATGGTGACAATGATGCCATGGTTGGCCGCAGCGGTGCTGAAGCAAAGGCTGTCTACGGCCTGCGGTGTTACCCTATCGCTCTTGTGCAACAACGAAAAGGCATCTAAATGCCCGCCTGGCTGCTTTTAATCGGTGCGGTGATCATGGAAGTCATCGGTACCACCGCGCTCAAGCTCTCTGATGGCTTCACACGCCTTGCTCCCAGTCTGGTGGTTGTCATCGGCTACGGGCTCGCGTTTACCGCCCTGGCCTTCGTCTTAAAGCGCATCGAAATGGGCGTTGCCTACGCGGTCTGGGCCGGGCTTGGCACCGCATTGATCGCACTGGTGGGTGTGGCGTTTTTTGGCGAGTCGTTGAACCCAATTAAGATCGCAAGCCTTGCATTGATCATTATTGGCTTGATCGGCCTCAATATTGCCGGCAGTCACTAGTCCTCATTATTGACCCGCCTCAACGGTCTATCGGCACGTCCGCGTAACCTCATTGTCCAAGCATTTATGCCGGCGTGGACCATTTCAACGCTTGGGTCTGCGGCGCAGGAATGTTAGTTTGGAATCGTTACAAAAAAGCCTGACCGATGAGAAAAGGAGGTCGCCATGGCAACACCCGCAATTAATATCGGCATCAAAGAGGATGCCCGCACGGAGATCGCCGCCGGCGTGAGCCGCGTTCTGGCTGATAGTTATTCGCTGTATCTGAAAACGCACAACTTCCACTGGAATGTGACCGGGCCGATGTTCAACTCCCTGCACAATATGTTCGAGGAGCAGTACACCGAGCTTGCTACGGCGATTGATGAGATTGCCGAGCGAATTCGGGCGTTGGGCGAACGGGCCCCGGGCAGCTACAGCGAGTATCAGAAGCTAACCAGCATCCCCGAAGAATCCGGCACACCGGAGGCTATGGAAATGGTGCGGCAGCTGGTGCGTGACCACGAGACGGTGGCACGGACCGCACGCGAGGTATTTGCGCTGGCCGATGAGGCCGATGACGAGCCAACGGCTGATCTGCTCACCCAGCGCATGCAGCTGCATGAGAAAACCGCTTGGATGCTGCGCAGCATGCTGGAATAAGCATATGCCAAGGCGTTCGATGGCAACGACGTCATAAGTGTTTATCATAACGGGCTTCGGTTTTATGACCGCAGCCCGTTTTTTGTGATCGGCACTAAAGGAGAGAGAAGATGAAGCTTGAGACCAAGGCCATTCACGCTGGCTACTCCCCCGACCCCACCACCAAGGCGGTGGCGGTGCCGATCTACCAGACGGTTTCTTATGCCTTTGATGACACGCAGCATGGCGCGGATCTGTTTGACCTAAAGGTCGAGGGCAATATCTACAGCCGGATTATGAACCCCACCAACGGCGCGCTGGAGCAGCGGGTGGCCGAGATGGAGGGCGGCATTGCGGGGCTGGCGCTGGCCTCGGGCATGGCAGCGATTACCTATGCCATTCAGTGCATCACCCGGGTAGGTGACAATATCGTCACCACCAGCCAGCTTTATGGCGGCACCTACAATCTGTTTGCGCATGGCTTCCCGAACATGGGCCTTGAGGTGCGGTTTGCGAATGCCGACGACCCAGACGCCATGGAAGCGCTCATCGACGAGAATACAAAAGCCGTTTATGCCGAGACGGTCGGCAACCCCAACGGCAATGTGGTCGATATTGAGGCCCTGGCGGCGATCGCGCATCGTCATGGTGTGCCGTTGATTGTTGATAACACGGTGCCCACACCGGTTTTGTGGCGGCCGATTGAAAGCGGTGCGGATATCGTCATTCACTCGTTGACCAAAGCCATGGGCGGTCACGGTACAACGGTGGGTGGCATTATTGTGGATTCGGGTAACTTCCCTTGGGCGAAGTATCCCAAGAAATTCCCGATGCTGACCGAGCCTGATCCTTCCTATCACGGCGTGGTTTACACCGAAGCCCTGGGCCCGGCGGCCTATATCGGGCGCTGCCGCGTGGCACCGCTGCGTAACATGGGCGCTGCCCTTTCGCCGATGAATGCCTTTTTGCTGATGCAGGGGATTGAGACGGTGCCGCTGCGCATGGAGCGCCATGGTGAGAACGCCCGGGCGGTGGCCGAGCATCTGCAAAATCATGCGGGTGTGACTTGGGTGAAGTACGCGGGCCTGACCGATAGCCCGTATTACTCGCTGGTGCAGAAATATATGGGCGGGAATGCCGGCGGCATTCTGAGCTTTGGCATTAAGGGCGGCGAAGAGGCCGGTGCCAAGTTTATCGACGCGCTCCAGCTGATCACGCGTCTGGTCAACATTGGCGATGCCAAGTCACTGGCCTGCCATCCAGCCAGCACGACGCATCGTCAGCTCAATGATGAAGAGCTGGCCAGCGCCGGCGTGAGCCGCGACATGGTGCGTCTGTCGATCGGTATTGAGCATATCGACGATATTCTGGCCGATATCGACCAGGCCTTGGCCGCTGCAGGCTAAGGCGCGGCGGCGCTAATCGAGTCGGGTAGCGTGTGCTGTATTCGAAAAGAAAAACACACCTGATTGCCTTGACGCTGATAGTCGATTGAGCCACCCAAAAGTTCTGCGATGCGCTTGCACAGGGCTAGTCCTAAGCCCGAGCCGCCCATGCGTCGGGCGTGGGTTGAGCGGTAATAGCGTTTAAAAAGCTGATCGGGGTCGGGTGTCATCTCCGGGCTGACTTGGTTGCAAACGCGAATCGCCCAACCACTGGGCCCTTGGCTGGCCAGCGTTATCGTGACTGGGCTGTTTTCAAGCGAATATTTGCGCGCGTTATCCAGTAGATTACTCAAGAGTGTCTCAACCAGCTGCCCGTCGGTTTCCACAGGGCCGGTCAGTTGATTGTCGATTTGTGTCCGATCAGCGATGCCGTACTGTTCAGTCAGTTCAGTGGCCAATAATGGCAGGTCAATCGGCTGTGGATTGAGCGTAATTCCATCGCTTTCCATACGGTTGTGTAGATCACAGCGGGTGATCACTGAGTCAATGGTTCTGACAGCGGCATCGACACTACTCAGCCGCTCTTTCGTGAAATCATTCAGAGACAAGTTACGCTCTAAGCTTTTGCTGGCGAGGCGAACACTGGCCAAGGGATTACGAATCTCGTGAGTGAGCATGTCCAGAAGGGTGCGCTTGTCCTCGCGCGCCGCTGTCTCCGCCGCAAGCTGGGCTTCTTTGCGAGCCAGGTTTTGCTCGGTGGTGGCCAGTTGTTGGTCGGTGGCACGGTTGCGCAGCAATACGGTCGCCATGGCCAGCAAGGGCACGGCCAGATCAAGCACGCGTGAGATATAAATCGGCAGGTCTGTTTGGCCGCTGTGTGCCACCAGCAATGCAATCGCCAAGACCTGTAATAAGTTGTAGGCAATCAGCGAGCCAACTAGGGCTCGCTTGAGCAAAGGAATCAGTGTTTGCGCCTGCAGAGCAGCGATTGTATGGATTAACGGGATGCTAAGGAGTAGGACAAAGGAAAGCGCTCTGGCAGCTACGGTCTGTTCGATCAGATAAAGCACAGCGGCTAGCGCGGCGATTCCGTAGGTGGCTTGGCAGCCCAGTTGATACCAGCGGCGGCGATGATGTGGCTGAATAAGTAGCTGATACAGCGCACCCCAAATGGCAATGCGCACCACGATAAGCACCATAAAGGCGGTCATCGTGGCCTCTCCCGGCAGGTTTGGTAGCGTCACCGGTAAATAACCGCTGCCAAGGCTGACCTGCACCAGAATGACTAAATTGAGTAGGAATAACCCGGTGCTAATCGGGCCTGGGCGCAGAATCAGCCCAATGGATGCTAGCAGTGTAAGCGCGGCCAGCATTCCCAGATGCATGCCAACGCCCATGGCGCGCTCGCTCGTCCCTGTTATCGCGGCGCTAATCGGGTCGACATAGATCGATAAATGCGCAAATCCCGGCGCCTCTAAGCGCAAGAGAAACTGGTTTGTGTGTGGCTGCAGAGTGATCGGAAAGACGTGTCCGCCGGGTGTCGCCGTTTCCGTTCCACCGCCGAGAAAGGCGCCACCTTGGGCCAGTTTTTGCTCGCCCGCCGTCCCGTTATAAAGCTCGATTTGCGCCAGATAATAAGGACCAATGAAAAGCTGCGCATCGGTGGGGTGCGGATTGGGATTGGTGATAGTCAGTCGCAGTAACTGCAAGTCGTTGTCGAGCTGGCGATTGCGGTTTTCGGGGCGATTGGTTAGGTCGCAGCGCGATAGCAAATCCGCATCGCCGATGCGGACATCGGCAGGGCAGTAGTGCAGACGGTAGCTAAAGTCATTCCCTGCTGGCGCTGCGGACGCGGCGCCGCAGACACTAGCGACCAGAGTCAGAAAGAACCAGGTGGCCGCCCAGCACCGGACGGGTCCAGTCGCTTTTCTTTGCTGCCTGCGTTCCAAAAACCAGCCCCCGTTGTACCCTTGATGCATCTGCCAACGATTATGCGGCGCTAGAGGCGCTCAAGCCACTTGGCCTGAGCGCTTAGTCTTTAGAATCGGCTCATCAGTGACACACCGAATGTCCAGCCATCGGTTTTTTCATTCCGCGTCGAGCGTTAACTGGTCGATCTCGTGAGCGGCGCCATTATCGAACCGGACATGACTTTTGGTTAAATCGAGGGCAAGCGATTGGTTTAATGCACCGGGTTTGATTTCTGGAAGACTAGCAGTCGATCCCTCTATACCGGCGTTATTGAAAGAAAGGCGCCTACTTGCGGAGAGGCTGCCTTCATTGATCACAAAACCAACATTAGTATTAGAAATAAGGACACTACCTGTGTGGGTGGAGGCGGTTGCGGATGAGGATCCTAAGGTTGCGGAAACAGAACTTGGATTATTGATCACCAAGTCCCCGTTGCCAGCCAGTGACCCCTTGTGCTCGAAATATAGGCCGTCGAACTTAAGTGTTTTTCCTTCTTCGATACTAATGACCGTCCCGTGGCCAGTTTTAAATTGGCTTCCTGCGCTGCTGTCTCCGGAGATTAGATTGTCGGCTTGTATGTTGAAATCAATCGCTTGATTGTTTGTTGGGTCAAACCTCAAAAGTCGGCTGCCGTCCTGGGTAAAAACATTCTCGGCGTTTAGATTGATCGTTGCCAGGCCGGTGACATTAAATCCCGAAGTGCCGAAGCTGAGTGCATCGGTCTTGTTAAAGTTAACGGTTGTTTGATCGCCAGAGATGGAAAAGTTGGACGGGCTTAAATCTGCGTTTATATCAAAGGTCCCGCTACCAGAAAGCTCAAGATCTCCACCGGCGTCAAATGCTCTGATGTCTCCATCAATTTGGCTATCGCCATCGTTATCGCCGAGGGTGAGCGTGGCGACGTTTTTTAATTCGACACGGCCATTGCTTTCTACATTAAGAGAATCAATGCTTTGGTTCGCCTGTAGATCCAGCGTTCCACCTGATTCGACAACCACGTTATCGGGTAATGTGTTCGCCGTTGTCTCCTGGCGAGTCTCTCCATCCTCAATGGTCGTGGTGGTTTGAGCGGCTACTGTGCCTGCGACAATGATTAGGATAATGGAAATTAACGTTGAGACGACAGGGGGCCGGTTAAACTGCATAACCTAAATCCAAGAGCACCTGAGTTACTTTTCTGATGACCCTACCTATGGATTCCTAGGGTATCTCTCAGTCGCTCTCATTCGGCCTGTTGATATCCGCTAAACGACTATCAGTCCACTGGATCTTTCGCTCTATGCCGGGGCGCTGCTGATTTTGTTTCTCACGTCTAGACCGGTTTGGCTGGTGCGCTACTGATTGTGATCAGATTGGTGACTGCCTTGAGTTGACTCGGTTGAATGAGGAATTTATTTTGTAGTCACATATTATCCGGAAATAACCAGAATAGTGACCTCATATGCCGTCAATTCGTGAATTTAAGGCTCGCTTGTCGCACTACATCGCCGAGTCGCGTGCCGGGTATGCAGTGGATATCACTTATCACCGTCGGCCTGTGGCGCGGTTGATTGGTCTGCCCGCCGAGGCTACCGATGGCCTCCGCGGCCTTATGGCCTCGGGCGATTTGAATTGGAGCGGCGGTAAGCCAAAGGGTTTGGCGATAGCGCTGCCGGGGGATGCAAAGCCATTGTCTGAAATGATCATGGAGGATCGCGGGTGATCCTTTTCTGTGACACGTCAGCGCTCGTCAAGCTTTATGTGAACGAGGTGCATGCAGACGTGGTTCGTGAGGTTGCTGCTAAGGCGGAGATGATTGGCGTATCCAAGTTGGCGTGGGTTGAGCTTCATGCGGCCCTTGCCCGTCGTGCGCGGGAGGTGCCGGAGAGCCAGCCTGTCGTTGAGGCGATCGAACAGCAATTTAGTGAAGATTGGCAGCACTTTGCTGTTGTCGAGGCCACGCAGACGGTTGTGACTAGCGCGGGAGATTTAGCGGATGCATTTGCACTGCGTGCTTACGATGCGGTCCAGCTCGCGAGTGCCCATCGTCTGAAGCAGGCAGTGGATGAAGAGCTGGTTTTCGCTTGTTTTGATCGACGCTTGAATCAAGCGGCCAAACTGCTGGGGATGACGACGCTAGGCGCGGAAACCAACAAGCTCTGACGCCGTTATAAGACCCAGCTTCAGACCGATGGTGTAAAAGCTGGTGACCGAGAATTCATGAATCTCTTCGCTGGTATGAGCCACGGTTATGGTGCCGGCGAGCTGGCGGCAGGCGGCTTTGCTGACTTCTTGTAGGCGAGCGAAGTCTCGGAAATAAGGTTTCAGTGGCGGTTTGCCTAGGCCCTGCCGCGTCTGGTTTTTCTGGTCGAGGGCCTGATCGATGGCGGCTTCGATTCGACGGCGAGTGTCTGTTGGTGACAGAGCCTCGGCCAGCTGCGAGTAGCGAAATTCCATAATCACACCATGCCGGTCGGCATCGCGGGCATGATAATCGGCGATATGTTCGTCTAGGCAAATTAACCCGCGTTGAAGGTTTAGTTGCTGAGCAACTTCCCGGGTGATGGCGGATATGCCGTGCGGCTCGATCGGGTCGCCTTGGGTGATGAGCAGTTTGGGCTTCGTGGTGGGGTTCAAAACCCAGTGCTCGGATAGACGAGCGCACACTTTTTCCGCTGCCACTCGTGGGTCTCGCCTGTCATATCCACCCATCCCCTCGATGAAGACAGGATGCCAGTCGTTGAGCGCCGAGGGCTTCTGGATCGTCATGGCGGAGTGCCGAGAGAGATAAAAGTGGTGGGTCGTGCAGGATTCGAACCTGCGACCAGCGGATTAAAAGTCCGATGCTCTACCAGCTGAGCTAACGACCCATTGCAGACCGCGCATGATACGGCGCTGCGCTTGCGCGGGCAATACTGCGCGGACAATTTTAGTGGGGCTTAGATCTGATCTAGTCGCTGGCGGGCGAGGTTGGCCGCGGTGCTGTCGGGGAATTCGGCGATTACCTGCTCGAGTGCGGTGCGCGCCTGGTCCATGCGGCCCTGCTCGAAGTGCACAAAGCCGATCTTCAGCAAAGCATCCGGGCGCTTGTTGCTGGCCGGGTGGTTGGCGATCACCCTCTCGAAGTGCTCGAGCGCATTATTGAAATCGCGCACCACGTAGTAGGACTCACCCAGCCAATAGCGCGCATTGGCTGCTAGCGGGGCTTCGGGATAATCCAACAGGAATTGCTCAAAGTCACCGGCGGCTTCGGCATAGCGGCCGGCACGTAGGGTCTGGAACGCGGCATCATAGGCGGCCTGAATCTGTTCCTCGCTGGCGCCCGCCGTGGCTTCGCCAGCGCTGTCGCCGGCCGGGTCTTCATCCATGCTGCTAGCGACATCGCCGTTCTCGGTCGTCGCCGCCATTTCACCACCCATTGTGGGCTCGCTATCAGGTGTGGCCGCATCACCTCTGACACCAGACTGTTCCAGGCTCTGCAACCGGGAATCGGTATCCAGGTACAGCTGGCGCTGCTGGTCGCGCAGATTATCAATCTGGCGCTGGAGCATCTCAATCTCGCCGCGCAGAGTGGTGACCTCGCTACGCAGTGTCTCGGCCTGGTTCATCAGGCCCATGAGCGCGCTGCCTTCAAGCCGCTGTTCGATGCGTGTTATCCGCTGCTCCAGATTGCTTTGGGCGGCAATTGGCATAGCTGCCAGCCCAAGGCTGATAGCGGCGGTGATCGAATAGGCAATCAGGCGTGCGCGCATTAAGGACTCCTAAGGCTGAAGCGTTAGCGCTCGTAAACCAATTCGGCGCGGCGATTCTGTGCCCAAGCCGACTCCGTGCTACCGCCAACGGCTGGGCTTTCTTCGCCGTAGCTCACTGTGCTGACTTGGCCGTCACGGGCACCGGCAAGCAGTAGAGCTTGCTTGACGGATTCGGCACGACGCTCACCCAGAGCAAGGTTGTATTCACGTGCGCCGCGCTCATCGGTGTGGCCTTCGACCAGTAGCTGCCGATTGGGATTATCGGCGAGATACGCACCATGCGCCTCAAGCAGATTCATGGATTCGGTGCTGAGCGTAGAGCTATCGTAGTCAAAGTAGATGATGCGCTCTGACAGCGGGCTGGAGGGATCTTCTAGCGGTTCACCCTCAAAACCCATGGTGCCGGCAGCTCCGGCGGATTCAGCGCCAGCAGTGACGCCCGTGGCGGCAGCCTGATCGATTTCTGCCATCTCGGCGTCGTCGATGTCATCTTCGGTGGTCGCGCATCCTGCAAGGACCAGTGTGAGGGTTAGCAGCAAGAGCCAGCGAAGCGGGCGATTCATGGGTTCTCTCCTGTTTGGTTCAATGCCCCTCTATTTAACGCGCAAAGCGCCTCGGCGAAAAGGGCTTTTTGGTTACAGTGGGCCCCAATCGGGTTCGCGCACGGTGTTATCAAACTCGGTGAGCTTGCCTTGAATCCGCCCAAATAGAGATACCGTGGCGAGCTCTGTGCCGCGGTTAGTCGACCGGGTGTACGCAATCATGGTGCCGCTTGCCGAGAAACTGGGCGATTCATCCAGCTGACCATCGGTGAGTACCCGCATAAATCCCTGATCGAGGTCCTGCACCGCGATTTGAAATCCATCATTGGTTTGGTGGGCAAAGGCAAGAAAGCGTCCGTCCACCGAGACGCTGGGACTGGCGTTGTACCGTCCCTCAAAAGTGACACGCTCGGCTTCGCCGCCACGGGCGGATACCCGATAGATTTGAGGACTGCCACCGCGATTGGAGGTAAAGAAAATCTCACGCCCGTTGGGGCTCCATGTAGGCTCCGTATCGATACCGAAGTGGCGGGTGAGCTGCCGCGGTCGGCTATTGCCATTGGCATCCAAGATATAGATATCGGGGTTGCCGCCTTGGGATAGGGTGATCGCCAGTTGCTCGCCATTCGGTGACCAGGCCGGTGCGCCATTAATCCCCTGAAAGCTCGCGACAGCGCGACGCTCTCCAGTGGCCACGTTCTGCACAAAGATCTGCGAGCTGCGGCCAGACTCAAAGGAGACGTAGGCCAGACGCTCGCCATCAGGTGACCAATCCGGCGACATCAGTGGCTCATTCGAGGTGAGAATGGTCTGCGGACGGTGTCCATCGGCTTCGGCCACCACAAGGCGATACTCACGTGCATCCACCGGGCCGATTTCTTCGACATAAGCAATTCGGCTATTAAATCCGCCGGGACGTCCGATGAGGGCCTCAAAGATTTGATCGCTGATGGTATGGGCCAGATTGCGGAGTCCCTCAGGTGTGACACGAAAGCGTTGTCCTGCCAGCCGCTCACCGGCAAAAACATCGATCAGCTCATAGCGGACGCCATAATTGCCATTTGCCATCGGCTCCATGCTGCCAACCACTAGGGTGTCAGCACCCAGGGCACGCCAGTTGCGAAAGCGCACATCTTCAAAGCGGGCGGGCGCGCTGAGGAAATTCTCGGGTGGCAGGGGCTCGAATAGTCCGCTGCGGTAGAGGTTGGCACGAATAATTTCAGTGACGTCTAGTCCCGGCTGGACATTCATTTCAGCAAACGGGACCACCGCGATCGGGAGGGCCGCTTCGGCGCCGCCGGTGATTTCAATACGCACCTGAGCCTGAGCAGAGAACGCAAGACTGAGCGCGAAGATCAGGGGTAGCAGTTTTTTCATGGTTAGCGTTTTCCGTCAGTCATCTGGCGCAAAAATGAATTCAATCCCTTCACGGTACGGCGCGGCCAAAACCGGGTCATCTGGCATTGGCAGTGGATCGGCTCTGAGCACCGCGGTTTCGGCCGATCGGTCAAAGGCGGCATTGCCGCTACTGCGCACAACTTGCGCCGAGAGCACTGTACCACCGGGGCCAAGTCGAACGGCAACCACCGCATTCAAGCCGGTAGGTGCACCGGCGGGGCGGTTCCAGGCCCGTTCCACTTTCTGACGAATGGCACCGTCATAGGTCCCGCGCGCCTCGGCGACCCGTCTGGCCTGCTCGGCGGCTTCTTGGGCGGCACGGGCTTCGGCTTCGCGTCGAGCAGCTTCGGCTGCTTCGGCCTCGCGTCTAGCTTGTTCTTCCGCCTCTCGGCGTGCCCGCTCCTCGGCCTCGCGTCGAGCTTGTTCTTCGGCTTCACGACGGGCCTGTTCCTCCGCCTCGCGTCGAGCCTGCTCTTCGGCCTCGCGTCGGGCCTGCTCCGCGGCTTCTGCCTCTAGCCTGGCCTGCTCGGCTGCCTGACGCTGACGTTCTGCTTCGGCCTCGGCCTCACGACGCGCCTGTTCCGCCGCTTCTGCCGCCTCGCGTTCGGCGGCAAGCCGTTCTGCTTCGCGCTGCCGCTCGGCTTCGAGTCGAGCGAGTTCCTCTTCTCGAGCCCGCTGCTCGGCGGCTTCTTCGGCGCGCAATTCTTCCAGCGCCTGCTCCACCTGCGTTTCATCCACCGCGATGGCCTGGACGGCCTGCTCAGTGCCGGGCGGGGCCCGATCGGTGATGTCACCAAAACGAAAGCTCACCGCAAAAAGTCCAAACAGCAGCAGATGCGCTGCAACTGACAGGCCAATATCGCGTATGCCCTCGCGTCCCATCATCCGCCGTTAGCGGGAGGTTGAGTGAGGAGCCCGACCTGCGGCACACCGGCCTGTTGCAGGGCGGTCATGACGTTTACAACGCGGGCATAGGGCACACTGCCATCACCGCGCACGAACACTGGGGTGTTCGGTTGCGCTCGCATAAGCGCGGTGACGTTCACCACAATCTCTTCCAGATTGACCGGTTCGTCATCGGCCTGCGCCCCAATGCTGAGATAAAACCGCCCGTTGCGATCCACCTCGACAATCACCGGTTCCTGTTCCTGCGGTGGCATGGGTTCGGCAGACGATTGTGGCAGCTCAATCTCCACACCTTGATAGAGCAGCGGGGCGGTGACCATGAAAATCACTAGTAGCACCAGCATGACGTCGATGTAAGGCACCACATTAATATCTGCCATCGGTCGACGGCGGCTGCGACGGCGAAGTGGAGCGCTCAGACTCACTGCTCAATCGGCCCCGAGGTCGACAGTCCGCGTCCTTGCAGGTGGCGCTGGAGGATGCTGGTAAATTCCTCCATAAACATCTCATAGCGATTGGTAATGCGCTCGGCATGGTTGGAGAAGCGGTTGTAACCGATAACCGCCGGGATGGCGGCAAACAGCCCCAGTGCGGTGGCAATCAACGCCTCGGCGATGCCGGGCGCTACGGTGGCAAGCGTGGCTTGTTGCATGGCGCCAAGCGCGAGGAATGAGTTCATGATGCCCCAGACCGTGCCAAAGAGTCCGATGTAAGGGCTGGTAGAGCCGACTGTCGCCAGATACGGCACATATTGCTCCAGCTGATCCATCTCGCGGTTAAGCGCCACACGCATTGAGCGCTGCGCACTCTCCATGGTGGCATCGGCCTGGGCGCGCTGCTGGCGCATTCGATTGAACTCACGAAAGCCGGCGCGGAATATGCGCTCCATGCCTCCAGACTCGAGGTCGGGTTGCTCGGACTGGGTGTAAATCTCGTTGAGATTGCCACCGGACCAAAAGGCGTCTTCAAAGGCTTCGGCGCCGGCTTCGGCCTGCTTCAGGTGCCGGTATTTGCGAAAAATGATGGCCCAGGAACTAATCGACCCAAGCAGTAGTATGAGCATCACCAACTGGACGACGAGGCTTGCCTCCAGAATGAGATGCGTAATCGAGAGATCAACGGCCATCAACTACCCTCAATGTGAAAGAAACCTTTCGCTCTGGAACCCTAGCGATCCGGGTTGAGGCGCGCAACCGCGCGCATGTGACAGACAAGCCCTTAGTCATCCCCAAACAGCTCGCCAGTTGGATCTTCAATTCTTGGCGGCGGCGGGCGGTTGAAATGGGCATAGGCCATGCGCGTTGCCATGCGTCCCCGGGGTGTGCGGTGTAGGTAGCCCTGCTGGATCAGGAATGGCTCGATGACATCCTCGATCGTGCCACGCTCCTCGCCAATGGCAGCGGCAAGGCTTTCAACACCCACCGGGCCGCCATCAAATTTGTCGATTACGGCGGTCAGTAGCCGGCGGTCCTGATTGTCGAACCCGTTGTCATCCACCTTCAGCATATCCATGGCGGCCGCGGCGACTTCTTGGGTGATACGGCCATCGGCGCGCACCTCGGCATAGTCGCGCACCCGACGCAGCATGCGGTTAGCAATTCGCGGCGTGCCTCGGGCGCGGCGGGCGATTTCACTGGCACCGGACTCATCCATGGACAGGGCCAAAAGGTTGGCCGAGCGCGTCACAATGGTGGTGAGTTCGTCCACTGAGTAGTACTCAAGTCGCTGGACAATGCCAAAGCGATCGCGCAGCGGCGAAGTGAGCAGGCCGGCTCGCGTGGTCGCACCGACTAACGTAAATGGGGGCAGATCAAGCTTAATCGAGCGCGCCGCCGGCCCCTCGCCAACCACGATGTCGATCTGTTGGTCTTCCATGGCCGGATAGAGCACTTCTTCGACGACGGCCGAGAGTCGATGGATTTCATCGACGAATAAAACATCGCCTGGCTCGAGATTGGTCAGAAGTGCGGCAAGATCCCCCGGGCGGTCGATGACTGGCCCCGAGGTCTGGCGCAGGTTCACATCCAGTTCATGGGCGATGATGTGCGCAAGCGTGGTCTTGCCCAATCCCGGCGGACCAAAGACCAGGACATGGTCCAGCGATTCTTTACGGCCTCTTGCCGCCTCAATGAAAATCTCAAGCTGCTCACGCACGGCCTGTTGGCCGATGTAATCATCCAGTCGACGCGGCCGGATGGCGCGGTCGACGGCCTCGTCATCGGGGGCAGCGGTGCTGGAGATAATGCGGTCTTCTTCAATCATGCTGCTAGCGTACCGCCTTCTGAAGGGCCGCGCGGATCAGTACCTCGCTGCTCTCACCTTCAAGATCCGCCAGCAGTCGCTGCGCTTCGGCGGGTTTATAGCCGAGCGCGATTAATGCGGCACTCGCCTCTGAGACCGGATCATTGGCCACTGTTGTCGTGCTGCCAGCGGCACCGGGTAGGGTCGCCGTTCCACTGCCGATGCCCTCGAGTCGGTCCTGCATCTCAAGCGTTAATCGCTCGGCAATTTTGCGCCCAATGCCGGGCAGTCGATTAAGTGCGGCAATGTCCTTTTGCTCCACGCAGCGACGAAACTCTTCCACGCCCATGCCAGAGAGAATGGCAAGGCCCATTTTTGGCCCGACACCGTTCACCCGAATGAGCGCACGAAAAAGACTGCGCTCGGCCTCGGTAAGAAAGCCGTAGAGCACGGGGATTTCATCCCGCACGCCTTGGTGGACGCGCAGCGTGATGGTCTCGCCGGTCTCGGGTAGTTGATAGAACGTGGACATGGGTGTTTCAAGCTCATAGCCCACACCTTGCGCATCAACGACAACCTGCGGTGGTTGCTTTTCAATGAGAGTCCCGGCGATACGACCAATCATGTCAGTCCTCGTGAGCGCTGCCCGGCAACTCGGGCATTAAATCGATCCTGCTGAATATGCGTAAGTGCAACCGCCAAGGCATCGGCGGCATCCTCTTTCAGGTCGCCTTTCAACCCCAGTATGGCGCGAACCATGTAGCTGACCTGATCCTTTTCTGCCCCACCGCGGCCAACCAACGCCTGTTTGACCGCCCGCGGCGTGTACTCACTGACGGCGAGCCCGGCACTGGCGCAGGCGCACATGGCCGCGCCGCGTCCTTGGCCTAGTTTGAGGGCGGATTGGACATTGCGGTTGACGAACACCTCTTCAATGGCTGCCTCTGCCGCGCCGTGCTGCGCGATGACCTCAGACACCGCCTTGAAGATCGTATGCAGTCGCTCAGCAAATGGCCCGGTGCCCGCCTGAATGACGCCGCTGGTCACGTAATGCGCGTCGGCACCGTTGACTTCGACGATTCCAAATCCAGTCTTCACTGAGCCGGGGTCAATCCCTAAGACCCGGCGGGGTAGGCTGCTAGTGGCTGGCGCGGTGGCGACCACGCCCTTTACGCCTCCTCATAGGCATCGGCCTGAATGTCGGCATTGGTATAGACATCCTGGACATCATCTAGATCTTCCAGCCGCTCGATAAGTCGGGCTGCTTTGGCCGCATCATCGCCTTCGAGTGCGGTTGTGTTCTCAGGCCGCATCGTGACTTCGGCATCGGCTGGCTCTAGACCTGCAGCAATCAGCGCGTCACGGACCTCGGGAAACTCCTCAGGTGCGGTGAGGACTTCGAATGAGCCATCCTCATTGCTGATAACGTCTTCGGCACCGGCCTCAAGGGCGGCCTCCATCAGGGCGTCCTCATCGCTCTCAGGCGGGAAGATCAACACCCCGCGTTGTTGGAACATAAAGGCCACACAGCCATCGGTGCCCAGATTGCCGCCGTGTTTGTTAAATGCATGCCGGATTTCACTGACGGTGCGGTTGCGATTGTCGGTCATGCAGTCGGCCATAATGGCGATACCGCCTGGGCCATAACCCTCAAATCGAGCCTCCTCATAGGCCACCGCCTCATCCGTGCCGGCGCCACGCGCGGCGGCCTTCTCGATTTTATCCTTGGGCATGTTCACCGACAGCGCGCGGTCAATCGCGAGCCGCAGGCGCGGATTGGCATCGGGGTCATCGCCGCCCTGGCGCGCCGCTACCGTGATCTCGCGAATCATTTTGGTGAAGATTTTGCCGCGTTTAGCATCCTGCGCCTTTTTGCGGTGCTGGATGTTGGCCCACTTACTATGCCCTGCCATGGTCCCCCTCGTTCGAACGGCCCATATCATTTACGAAAACCAAAGATTACCATGCCAATGAACTACCGGCAGGCGCTATTCAGCAGGAGCCCATGTCGCAGACACCGATACCCTTTCCTCAAGACACCGTCGGCTTTTTTGCAGCGCTGCGAGCGCGCTGGTCAGCGCCTGTTTGGCTGGATGGCGCCGCTGGTGGTCGCTATAGCATTATCTCAGCGGCACCCCGTGAGCAGTTAATCAGTCGGCATGGTCTTACCTGGCAGCTGCCCGGGAGTGCGGTTGGCCTGCAGTCATCAACGCTTGACTTGCGCCTGCGATCGGATGCCGTGTGTTTGGGTGGCAGCGATCCATTGGCGCTGCTCAGTCAGCGGCTGGGGCCAGCGCTGGAGGCGCCGCCGCCATTTGCCAGCGGAGCGATTGGCTACTTCAGCTATGAGCTGGGTCGCCGGCTGCAGGGGCAACAGCCGGCCGATGCCGGGATGCCCGAGATGGCGGTTGGACTGTATGACTGGGCGATCGTCATTGACCACGATGCGGCTTGCGCCTGGCTGACCGGAGCACCGCCGTCGGGGCTCGAAGCGTGGCTTGCCAGCTCCCCGGCCGCCATGCCGGAGCCTTGGCAGGCGTCTGGGGTAGTAACCGCGACACCGGATGTGACGGGCTACGCCAGTGCGTTCTCTCACATTAAGAGCTATTTAAAAAATGGCGATTGCTATCAGGTGAACTATGCCCGGCGGTTGCAGGCAAACTTTGCCGGAGATCCGTTAGGGGTATATGCCGATTTCCGCGAGCTCGCTGGCGGCCCATTTGCCGCTTACTTAGATCTGCCGGGAGGCCCTATTCTAAGTGGTTCACCCGAGCGTTTCCTGGCTGTCCGCGATGGTGCGGTTGAGACGCGCCCCATTAAAGGAACGCGGGCAAGAGGCATTAACTTAGAGGCCGATAGAGCCATTCGTGAAGCGCTTGGCCGCAGCGAGAAGGATCGCGCCGAGAATCTGATGATTGTGGATTTGTTGCGCAATGACCTGGGCCGCTGTTGCGCCACGGGTAGCGTGCGTGTGCCCAAGCTGTTTGCGCTAGAGACCTATGCCACGGTCCATCATATGGTGAGCGTGATCGAGGGTGAGCTTGATGCCGGCTGCGATGCCACCGATCTGCTGCGCGAATGCCTGCCGGGTGGATCAATTACTGGTGCGCCAAAGTATCGGGCGATGAAGATCATTGAAGAGCTCGAGGATGCCCCGCGTGGGATTTATTGTGGTGCCATCGGTTACCTCGGTGCGGATGGGACAATGGATACGAATATCGCCATTCGAACAATGACGGCCCGAGACGGCATCTTGTCTTATCACGCCGGCGGTGGGCTGGTGTTTGACTCTGACCCGCAGGCGGAATTTCAGGAGACGGAATCTAAGGCACTTGCTTTCCGTCAATTGATTCAGGCGGGCGCAGGGGGCATGCTGCAAAGCAGCAAGACGCAGGCGGCGAATTCATGCAAGGTCGCTTTAAACAAGAAATAAGCGGTAGGGAGTGAGAGTCATGCAGGAAGTTGTCATCACAGCAGCAGGCCGCAGCGCGGTGGGTAATTTTGGCGGCACACTCGCGCCACTAACTGCCGCCGAGATCGGCGCCCAAGTGATTCGTGGTGTGCTGGGGCGAGCGGGTGTTGATCCATCAGTGATCGATGAGGTGGTGCTGGGTCAGGTGCTGACGGCTGCCTGTGGCATGAATCCGGCCCGACAGTCTTCACTAAACGCCGGACTCCCCATTACGACGCCGGCGATGACCATCAACAAAGTCTGTGGCAGCGGGCTGAAAACCACCCACATGGCGGCGCAATCCATCGCTCTGGGCGATGCCGAAGTCATGCTAGTCGGTGGGCAGGAGTCGATGAGCAACGCGCCGCATGCGCTGCCAAATTCCCGCAAGGGACAGCGGATGGGGCCATGGAAAATGGAAGACACCATGATCCGGGACGGACTCTGGGATGTCTTTAATGACTATCACATGGGTGTCACCGCCGAGAATCTTGCCAAAGAGTACGGCATCACCCGTGAGGAGCAGGATGCTTTTGCCGCCCAATCGCAGCAGCGCGCCGAGGCCGCGCAAAAGGCTGGGTATTTCACCGACGAAATCATTCCGGTTGAAATTCCGCAGCGCAAAGGCGACCCACTGGTTTTTGATACCGATGAATTCCCGCGCCACGGCACAACGGTCGAGACGCTTGCCAAGATGCGGCCGGCCTTTGATAAAGAGGGCACCGTCACTGCGGGTAATGCCTCGGGCATTAATGATGGCGCGGCCATTTTGCTGATGATGTCGGCGAGCCGGGCCGAGGCCCTGGGGCTTGAGCCTCTTGCCCGAGTGAAGGCTTATGCCAGTGCCGGTGTTGAGCCGCGCATTATGGGTAGCGGTCCCATTCCGGCAACGCAGCGTTGTCTGGAGCGCGCCGGCTGGAGCGTGGATGATCTTGACCTAGTTGAGTCCAATGAGGCCTTCGCCGCGCAGGCGCTATCGGTGAATAAAGCCCTTGGCTGGGATCCAGAGAAGGTCAACGTAAATGGCGGTGCCATTGCCATCGGCCATCCAATCGGTGCTTCTGGCGCACGCATTCTGGTTACCCTGCTGCACGAGATGAAGCGCCGCGATGTTAGCAAGGGCTTGGCAACACTGTGCATTGGTGGCGGTCAGGGCGTTGCGCTCGCGGTTGAGCGGTAAAGGGGAGAGTTGTCATGGCCGAAATGCGACTGATTAAAAAATATCCCAATCGACGGCTCTACGATACCGCGATCAGTAGCTATGTGACCCTTGAAGACGTCAAGGGTCTGGTGCTTGATGGCGTGGACTTTGAGGTTACGGATGCCAAAACTGGGGTGGACCTTACCCGTACGATTCTTCTGCAGATTATCAGTGAGGAAGAAGAGGGCGGTGAGCCCATCTTCTCTAGTGAGCTCTTAGCCCAAATCATCCGGGCCTACGGCGGCAATATGCAGAGCTTACTGACCAGCTATCTGGAAAAGAGCATGGAGCTGTGGGCCGATCAGCAGCGTGAATTGCGCGAGCGGGCCCGCACCTTTATGGATGCCAGCAATCCAATGAGTATGCTCACTCAGATCACTGAGCAGAACCTTGCGATGTGGCAGAAGGCCATGGATAGCTTTAAGACAGACCTGAATGACAAGCAGTCTGAGGATTCTTCCAAAGACCGGTCTTAGGTATCGCTGCGTTCATTGACAGGCTGGCAGCCGGCTCTCTATGATGCTGTGCAACATTTTTTGTGCGGCGCACAAGTATTGGGAGATCGGTTATGACGCAGCGACTGGCACTGGTGACGGGTGGCGAAGGTGGAATTGGCACGGAAATCTGCCGTCAGCTAGGCGCTGCCGGCCGGAAGGTCATTACGACCTGTCTGGATCCGAAAGCTGAGAA
The DNA here is from genome assembly GCA_965243155.1 of Spiribacter sp. Classification (GTDB taxonomy): domain Bacteria; phylum Pseudomonadota; class Gammaproteobacteria; order Nitrococcales; family Nitrococcaceae; genus Spiribacter. Next base: position 206,396 of record CBDEUE010000014.1, read on the forward strand.
TATCGAGGATTGGGCCTCCAAATTGCGGGCAGAGGGCCTCGATGTTGACTGGGTGCAGTGTGATGTCAGCGATAACGAAGCCTGCGTCAAAATGGCCGAAGAGGTGCGGTCACGGTTCGGCGAGGTAGAAGTCCTCGTCAATGTGGCCGGCATCACGCGTGATGCGTTCCTTCACAAGATGGAAGCCGCGCAGTGGTATTCGGTGATTAATATCAATCTCAATGGCGCCTACAACGTCACCAGCCAGTTCATTGCCGGGATGCGTGAGCGTGGTTTTGGTCGTGTTGTGAATATCTCTTCGGTGAATGGCCAGACGGGGCAGTTCGGTCAGACCAACTATTCCGCCGCCAAGGCTGGCCTGCATGGTTTCACTATGGCGCTGGCCAAAGAGGGTGCGCCGAAAGGGGTGACAGCCAATACGGTTTCACCAGGCTACATCAAGACCAGTATGACGGCCGCCATTCCCGAGAAAGTCCGCGAGGCGATTGTGGCGCAAATCCCAGCCGGGGATATGGGAACGCCCGAAGACATTGCCCGCGCGGTCACTTTTTTAACCGCAGACGACGCTGGCTACATCAATGGCGCCAACCTGCCGGTAAACGGTGCGTTGTTCTGTAGTTTCTAGGGAAAGCATCCGGGCAAAAAAAAGGGAGACTAGGTCTCCCGAGGAATCTGCGCCCTCATTCGTGGGGCGCTTTATTTTTGGGCTTTGTAGCCCGCTCCTCCTCTTGGCGATCAATCGCTCTGATAGACGACGTTAATGACAGAAATAGTAAGGCGCAACCTTTTTCGTTGCTGCGCCGCACCATGATGGAGCGCTAAGGGGATTGTTCATTCAGCCAGTCAATGAGCGCCGGATAGAACATCTGGTGGGCGCGGGCACCAATAAAAAGCCCTAAATGCCCACCGGGTAGGGTCATATTGGTGCATGGCCCGCTGACTTGCTGAGCAAGGCCTTTGGCGGCCGCTGGCGGCACTAAATGGTCATGCTCGGCCCAGACATTAAATACGGGGCAGTGAATAGCACCAAGATCCACGCGCTGGCCGTCGAGTGTGAGTTCACCGCGCGCCAGCGCATTGCGTTGATAGATCTCAATGGCAAACTCGGCAAAAGCCTGTCCGGCCAGATCCGGTCCGTCATACATCCAGCGCTCCATGCGCATAAACGTCTCGACGGCCGTATCGTCGGCCTCCGCCAGCGCGGGTAGTGCCCCATAACGCTGCGGGCCCAAGGCGAACGGCTTGAGTGCGGCAAAAATACTGGCAAGCCCTTGGCCAGTGATATTGCCGGTAGCCCGGATGAGTTGCTCAAAGTCGATGCCACTGGCAAGCCGCGCCAATTGGTCATTATCACTGCCGGTGTCGATAGGCGTTGCCAAGGTGGTGATGCTGGCAATGGCATCTTGCTTGGCGTCAATTAGCCCGGCGTAACACAAAGCCAGCACACCCCCTTGGCAGACCCCCAGCAGGTGCGGTGGCCGAGTATGCCGGTGCGTCACCCAGTGCACGGCATCCGCAATATCGCCGCGAATATAATCCGCGAGTGTTGTGTAGCGTCGGGCAATGCCCGGCGGATGCCAATTCAGTAGATAAACGCAGAAACCGCCCGCGGTCAGTTTGCCAACCACCGAACGCTCCGCACTCAGATCAAGAATGGCCGGGCGATTCACCAGCGAGTAAATGATCAGTATGGGAGGGTGGTCAGGACAACCATAGCGATGGAGTGCGCCATTATCGGTCTCAAAGACAATCTCTGAGGGCGTAATCGGTTCAGGTGTCCCGGAAAACCGCGCCGCCCGGCGCAACACCCGCTGCAAATCCGCCTGTTGTGTCTGCGCCTTGGCCATTGCGGTTTAACCAGCCGTCTGGGCGGCGGTGAGGGCGGCCTTAAGCGCGCTGATTTCAGTGCGCAACTCTTCAAGCTCTTGCCGGTGGCGTTTGCGCTGACGCTGCAGTTCGGCGGCAAGATCCTCCATACCGCGACGGGAGGGCAGGCCCAGGCCTTCCAAATACTCATCGGCTAGCGAGCGAAGTGTCTGGGCGAGGGCAGACCACGCATTAACCAGCTCCGCAATGCAGAGTTGTGTTTTGGGTTGGGCTAGCCAGCTTTCATAGCGGGGCTCGGCGATGGTTTGCCATAAATTCAGCAATAGGTCGTGATCGAGCTCGGCGATCTCATCAATCAATGACTCCAGCCGATCGGGATAACGCGCTTCAAGTTCACTACGAAATGCATCGGTGCAGTCTTCAGCAAGTCCCGTGACGGCCTCGAGGTAGTGCATGAGTGCGGTTTGATAGCGCTCCGTGTTCTCACTGAATTCTCGCAACAGGTCCTGGTGTCGAGGGTAGGGGCCCAATGTGGGGATATGCGCGGGTTGCGCGTCGGGCAACATTGGCCCGATGAGGCGTAAATTGCGAACCCATTCGCGTAGCAGACGATTGCGCTGTTCATTTTCTTCCGCACGGGAGTCACGCTCAGCATCGATGGCATCGGCAAGGCGCGTGACCGCTTCGGCCGGTGTTCGCGCCGATTCAATCGCTTTGGTGCTGATTTCCAGCAGCCGGGCAATGCCAAGTGGGTCTGCGCCTGTGCCGTTGCCTGTCATGATGGCTCCCTCATCCCTGAGCGCATGCTACCACCAGAAAAGAGCAAGGCTTTAGCCGGCTGTCTCCAGCCGTGATTCCCAGCGCTCTCGTAGCGCATTGGCCCGTGCCGTCTGGTTGGGGGTGGCCATGAGCCGATCGATGCGGCGCAGCTGCGAGAGTCCGGCCTCCAGATCCCCCTGCACCGCGTAATACTGCGCCATGGCCAGGGCCGACTCCGTCTCATCCCCGGCGGCACTGGCGGCGCGAGCATGAAGCGCCCAAATATCCGGTGCGTGGCTGGCCTCGTAGGTGAGTGTGCGTGTGACTGCCAATGCCTTTCCCGCTTGGTTGCTTTGCAGATAGATCTCCACTTGGCCAAATTGCAGGGCAATGCTGCCGGGGAACAGGCTCAGGCCGCGTTCAATAACATCCAGTGCCTCACTGGTCTGCCCGCCTGCCAATGCAGCTTCGGCGAGTCCGAGGTAGAGCAAGGCATGCTCGCCCCGTTTATCGATCAGGTTGCGATAAAGACGGCGGGCGGGCTCGGGCTGGTTCTGACGACTGAGTGCTATCGCCAATGCATAACGGGTATCGGCCCGATCATTGGCGGCAAAGGCAGCCTCAAAATCCGCCAGCGCCTCACGGGTATTCTCGGCAGCGAGCACCTGCGTGCGCGCTCTGGCATAGGCATAACCCGGGCTTTCAAAGATGGCTTGGCCGCGTAGTTGGCCAGCGATACTAGTGGCATCTGCGATGCGGGCTTCGGTAAGCGGGTGGGTGCTCAAGAACGCCGGTGGGTTGCTGCGATAGCGGCTGTCATCCATGAGCACGCGAAAGAAATCGGGCATGCCCATGGGGTCGAGGTTGGCTCGGGTGAGAATACGCATGCCCACTCGGTCAGCTTCGCGTTCATGATCTCGGGAGTAAGCGAGTTGACTGTCGATACCGCTCGCCATCCCGGAGGTGGCGGCGGCCATCCCGGCCTGGGGATTTTGCGAGCCGATTAAAAGTCCGGCCAATACCATGGCCGTGGTACGCAGGTTAATGCCCTGTGCCGCGGCGACGCGGCGTGCAATATGGCGTTGCGTGACATGCGAGAGCTCATGGGCAATCACTGCGCCAAGCTCGCTTTCTGTTCGGCTGGCTGCGATCAGCCCGCTGTGCACGCCAACATAGCCTCCTGGCATGGCAAAGGCGTTAATCCGTGGGTCGGCCACCACAAAAAACTGAAAGGGCGTCTGTGGGGTGTCGATGGCTGCGGCGATACGTGTGCCAAGATCGCGCACATAGGCATTAATGGCTGGGTCTTCTACCAGATCCAGCTCTTGGCGAATTTCTCGCATCATGGCCGCGCCGATGCGGGCCTCCTCCGCGGCCGGCAGCGCGCTGGCGGAGGGATCGCCGAGATCGGGTAGCGATAGGTCGAGCGCCTGCGCGGTGCTTGTGGCGGGCCAGACAAGCGCTGCAAGCAGCAGAATTGTCGATACAATGCTGGCGCGTGGGATGAGAATGACAGAATTCGTCATAAGTTTTGGCATACACTCCGAGTCGAGTGATTAGAGTATAACCGGGAGCGGGAGGTTTCCGTGTCGACACCGATGTACCCCATTCGAGACTGGATCTATCGCCACTTGAGCGATCCTCAGGTTGTGGGGCTTGCCGGCATCTTGTTGGTCGGTCTGGTTGTGGTGACATTTTTTGGCGGCATGTTGGTGCCGGTGTTCGCCTCGGTGGTGCTCGCCTATTTGCTCGAGGGGCTGGTGCGCCTGTTAATGCGCCGCGGCGTCGGCCGAAAGACCTCGGTATTACTCGTTTACTTGGTCTTTATGGTGTTTCTGGGCGCCTTGTTGTTGGCTTTGCTGCCCACCATCGTCAATCAGATTATACAGCTGGTTGAAAATCTGCCGGCGATGTTGGAGCAGGGCCAGCGGGCTTTGCTGGCGCTGCCAGAGCGCTACCCCGAGTACTTCTCCACCGAGCAGATTACGGCTTTACTCGATACGATTCGCCGCGAGGCGGTGATGTGGGCGCGTGGACTGGCTTCTTACTTCTCTTTTGCTTCGTTAGTGATGGTGATCACGCTGGTGGTCTACGCCATCCTGCTGCCGGTTCTCATCTTCTTCTTCCTTTGGGATAAATCGAAAATCTTAGGCTGGATGGGCCGTTTTCTGCCCAAGCATCAGGGGCTGACCCTGTCGGTCTGGCACGAGGTGGATTTGCAGATTGGTAACTATGTCCGCGGTAAATTTGTTGAGGTGCTGATTCTGTGGTTTGGCAGCTACATGGTCTGGCTGTATTTCGGTCTGGACTTCGCCATGTTGCTGGCGCTGCTGGTGGGGCTCTCGGTCATTATTCCGTATGTAGGCGCCATTGTGGTGACGCTGCCGATTGCCATCGTTGCTTATTTTCAGTTTGGTGCCAGCAGCGAGTTTGTTTGGATATTGGTGGCCTACGCGATCATTCAGGCGCTGGATGCCAATGTTCTGGTGCCGTTGCTCTTCTCCGAGGCGGTCAACCTGCACCCGGTGGCGATTATCATTGCCATTTTGATCTTTGGCGGTATCTGGGGCTTTTGGGGTGTGTTTTTTGCGATCCCACTGGCGACAGTGATCCAGGCCATTATTAACGCCTGGCCGCGGGCGACAGCCGACGAGGCGCAGCCCGAGGCCTAAAGTACCTCGCTGGCATGGGCTGCCAGGGCCGAGCGCTCGCCACGGGTGAGTGTGAGATGAGCGCTTTTTGGCCAGCCACGAAACCGCCGAATTAAATGCGTGAGCCCCGAGGTGGCCGGTGTGAGCCGCGGCGTGTCAATTTGCGCAAGATTGCCCAGGCAGATGATTTTGGTCCCAGGACCAGCGCGGGTAATCAGCGTGCGCATTTGTGCGGCGGTTAAGTTCTGCGCCTCATCCAAGACCATAAAACAATTGAGCAGGGTGCGGCCCCGCATGAAGTTCAGTGAGCGAATACGGATGCGGCTCTGCAGCAGGTCATGGGTGGCCGCCTGACCCCAGCGCGCGCCCGATCCGCTGGCAGTGGGCATGCTTGGCGCACTCAAAATCTCGAGGTTATCCATAATGGCGCCCATCCAGGGGGTCATTTTCTCTTCCTCGGTCCCCGGTAGATAGCCAATCTCTTCGCCAATCGCGATGGTCGCCCGGGTCATGAGGATTTCTTGGTAGTGCTGCGTCTCCAGCGTTTGTGCAAGTCCAGCCGCCAGCGTGAGCAGGGTTTTGCCCGTTCCGGCCGGCCCCAGCAATGTCACCAGCTCAATTGCCGGGTCCATCAGGAGATTAAGGGCGAGGTTCTGCTCGGCATTGCGTGCATGAATGCCCCAGACCGACTGGGCGTTTTCCGTGTAGTCAGTCATCGGTCGATCTACGGGCGTGGAGGCACCGCCCTGTAAGTCGGCGTCATCCAGCGGCGCTTCGCTGTCGTGATCGGTGGCATTGAGCCCCAGTACCGTGGCCTGAATGCGCAGATTGATATCTCTGGCAACCACAGTGACATGTGCGTCTGGGTGAGTCTGCGCCAGGTTGCGGGCGGCCGTGAGCACCGGAACCGGATTTTCTGGGCCGCCATCGGTTAAGAAGTAAAGCCGGCCCAGTCCATCGCCTAGCGGGATACCGCGTTCGAGGGTATGCGCCGCCACACCATTGAGTTTTTCATCCAAAAATCGGGAGGCTTTGAGTGCATTGCGGGCATCCTCGCTGTTGCTTTGGCGGGCGGCATCCAGCCCCTGCAGTACGGCCAGCGGCAGGTAAACATCCTGCGTGCCGCAACGAAATAGTGCGGCTGGATCATGCAACAGCGCAGAAGTGTCGAGCAGGCAGACCTGACGCATAGCTTGCTGTGTTTAGCTCCGTGCTTCGAGCGCCGCAAGCACTGCTTCGGCGTGGCCTTCTACCTGCACCTTGCGCCACTCTTCGCGCAGAACACCCTCGGGGTCGATGAGGAAGGTGCTGCGCTCGATGCCGCGCGCGGGTTTGCCAAACATGACCTTGTCCTTCATCACGCCAAAGAGGTTGCAAACCTCCTCATCTTTATCGCTGAGCAGCGGAAAGGGGAAGTCATATTTGGCGCGAAAATTAGCCAAGGCTTTGGGCCCGTCACGCGAGATGCCAACTACCTGAGCGTTAAGGGCATTGAAGCGCGGGTCGAGATCACGAAAGGCTTCGCTTTCTACCGTGCAGCCAGGGGTGCTTGCTTTGGGGAAGAAATACAGCACCACCCAGCGGCCTTGCTGGTCTGCTAGACGCCAGGTTTCGCCGGTGTCGGTGGGGCGCTCGAAGGCCGGGATGGGCTGGTTAATGGTGATGTCACTCATGCGGGATTCCTTGTTTACTGTCGGGAGGGCTCGATGATGGCATCGAGGTTGAGTTGGTCGCAGAGATCCATAAATTCCTCGCGCAGTCGGGCGATATGCAGCGAAGCCAGAACATCAATGGTCATTTGCACCTGAAACATCGGTGTGCCGGTATGCGCAGCCGCATAGGTGGTCGTGGCCATATCCCGAATATTAATCTCGCGGCTGGAGAAGAAATTGGCCAGTTGATGGACGATGCCCGGGTGGTCTATCGAAACGACTTCCACGTTATAAGGCAGCAGATTGCCTTCTTGATGCTTGGGTGTGGTGCGTTTGGCGTTGACGGTGAGTCCGAATCGACGTCCGGCAGCCGGTAGGCCGGCTTCGAGCTTGGCCAGTTCGTTCCAGCGACCCTCAACTAGCAGGATAATGGCGAAATCACCGCCGAGCACCGTCATTCGGCTGTCTTCGATGCTGCAGCCTGTCTCTGAGACCAGTCGGGAGAGTTCATTAACAATGCCCGGGCGGTCTTCGCCCAGTGCGGAGATAACAAGATAGTTTTTCTGCATGACGCGGCCCGACGCTGCTTGCTGATGCCCGGTAGATTTTCGGGGTGGATTGTAGCATGGCGAATGGCTGACTTTGGCTTGTCAGTCCCAGTGCACGGGGCTAACATCCGCCCATTGAAGCGTAAAGGGAGTCGATGAATGTTTCAGGGCAGCATGGTCGCGTTGGTGACGCCAATGCATGAGGATGGGGCCCTGGATGAAGCGGCTCTTGAACGGCTCGTTGAGTTTCATATCGAAAACGGCACCGATGCTATCGTTGCCGTGGGGACCACCGGCGAATCGGCCACGTTAGACCACGAAGAGCATGCCCACGTCATGCGCCGCGTTGTCGAGATTGCGGCTGGTCGCATTACGGTGATGGGCGGTTGTGGTGCCAACTCAACCTGGGAAGCAGAGCAGCTGACGCGCTGCGCGCTAGAGGCGGGCTGCGAAGCCGCGTTGCTGGTTACCCCGTATTACAACAAGCCCACCCAAGAAGGCCTTTATCAGCACTTTCAGCATGTTGCCGAGGCGGTCGCGATCCCGCAAATCCTCTACAACGTGCCTGGCCGGACTGGGGTCGATCTTTTGCCAGAAACGGTCGATCGCCTAGCGGATACCGCGAATATTGTCGGTATTAAAGAAGCCTCTGGCAGCCTGGAGCGGGCAGAAGAAATTATTGAGCGCTGCGGCGATCGCATTGATGTCTACTGTGGCGAGGATGCCCGTAATCTGGCGATCATCAATGCCGGCGCCAAAGGATGTGTTTCGGTCACTGCCAATGTCGCTCCTAGCCTCATGCATCAAATGTGCAAGGCAGCGCTCAGCGGTAATCAGACCGAAGCCGAGGCATTGGATGCGCGCCTGGCAGCCTTGCACAACGCCCTATTCGTTGAGACCAACCCGATTCCGGTGAAATGGGCGCTGGCCGAGATGGGGCTGATTGGCCCCGGTATGCGTTTGCCCATGACGCCGCTATCCGAGCAACACCATGAAACCGTGCGTCAGGCACTGAAATTGGCGGAGGTGCTGTGAGTCACCACAGGCGACAGCTTGCGCCGTGGATGCAGCCAGCAATTGGGATGGTGCTTGCGCTGTCGCTGGTCGGTTGCAGTTGGATTGGTAGCGAGCCAACCGAAGCGGAGCTCGCTGCGGAGCAGCTTCGGCAGCCACCGGATGTTCTCACCGATGCCGAGCGGCGCGAACCCAATCAGCAGGAAGCGCGCGTATCTTCTGATCGCATCGTAAGTGAAACGGCTCAAGCGGATGATCCAATATCGCAGCTGAGCCGGGTGGATGGTGCGCCAGTGCTGGATTTGGGCCTGCCGCTGGATGCCGCCTGGGCTGTGGTGGGTCGCGCGTTGGAGCGCAGTGGATTTGCGCTGTTGTCCTCCGATCGAGAGAACAGCACGCATCGCATTCGCTACGACAGCAGTGTGGCTGGCGAAGTCATGGTGGATGAAGAGAATGAGGGTTTTCTGGCTGGGCTAGATTTCTGGCGTAGCGAGCCGGAAGCCGGGCTGCAGGAGTTTCATGTGGTGGTGGAAGAGCGCGGCAAGGGCACGCGGGTCACCATAGAGACGCTCTCGGGTGAAGCCGCACCACCCGGCGCGGCGCAGCAGGTGCTTGCGGTGTTAGCCGAACAGCTCAAGCCCTAGCGGCATGAAGAGTTTTATCGCGCAGAGCACTCCGGCCGCCGAGCGTTTGCAGCCGTTTGCCCCCGACTCAACAACGCTCTGCCAAACTCCGGTTTATTTTGTCCACAGCGAAGGCGAGCTTAGCGCCGAAGCAATAGCGCGGCTCAAGGCGTTGCTTGCTGCCGAGCCGCTACCTGATGCTGACCAGCCCATAGGCCTTTGCGTGGTGCCACGACTGGGCACTATTTCGGCCTGGGCCAGTAAAGCCACGGATATCGCCCATCAGTGTGGGCTTGAGTCGGTGCATCGCATTGAGCATGGCACGATTTTTACCGCAATCTCGCCAGCCGGGGAGGTCATGCCCCTAACGGTCACGCCTGAGCTCCTCGCGGCCTTGCATGACCGAATGACCGAGTCGATACTAACCCGCCTAGATGAGGCCGCGGCACTCTTTACCACGCCCGCACCCAAGCCGCTTGGCTATATTGAGTTGATGGGCGACGGTCGCGCGGCTTTGGAGCAGGCAAATACGGAGCTGGGCCTTGCTCTGGCCGATGATGAAATTGATTACCTGATGGCGCAATACCGCGCATTGGCGCGGGACCCGACCGATGTCGAGTTGATGATGTTCGCCCAAGCCAACTCCGAGCATTGTCGCCACAAGATTTTTAACGCGGACTGGGTGATTGACGGCGAACCCATGCCGCAGTCGCTTTTTGCCATGATTCGCCACACGCATGCCTCGCGGCCTGAGGGTGTGCTCTCGGCCTATAAAGACAACGCCGCGGTGGTCGAATCTGCTGAGGTGACCCAGTTTTATCCGGGCATCGATGGTCACTATCTGCGCAACCGCGAGCCCGCGCATTTGGTGATGAAAGTCGAGACGCATAATCATCCCACCGCCATCTCCCCGTTTGCTGGCGCTGCCACCGGTGTGGGTGGCGAGATTCGCGACGAGGGGGCAACCGGGCGGGGCGCCCGCACCAAGGCAGGGCTCGCCGGCTTTTCGGTCTCTAATTTGCGTATTCCCGGTGCTGAGCAACCTTGGGAAGTGGATTACGGCAAGCCTGGGCGTATTGCCTCGGCGCTGGAGATCATGCTCGATGGCCCGATTGGTGCGGCCCGTTACGGCAACGAGTTTGGTCGGCCGCAGCTGACGGGCTATTTCCGCACCTTCGAGCAAAAAGCCCCGGGCGCGAATGGCGATGAGGTCCGCGGTTATCACAAGCCGGTCATGATTGCTGGTGGCATGGGTGCCATCCGGCCAGACCAGGTTGAAAAGGGCTTGGCACCGGCGGGATCGCCGTTGGTGGTGCTAGGCGGCCCAGCGATGTTGATTGGCTTGGGTGGCGGCGCGGCCTCTTCCATGGCCAGTGGCCAGAGTGATGAGGCGCTCGATTTCGCCTCGGTCCAGCGCAGCAATCCAGAGATGGAACGGCGCTGCCAAGAAGTAATCGATGCCTGTTGGCGGCTGGGGGCGAATAACCCCATTATTGCCATCCACGATGTGGGGGCCGGCGGGCTTTCTAACGCGCTCCCGGAGCTCATTGATGACGCTGGACGCGGCGGGCGCATGCAGCTGCGGGACATTCCCTGCGCCGAAGCCGGGCTCTCACCGCTTGAGATATGGTGCAACGAGGCTCAGGAGCGTTACGTGCTTGCCTTGGATGCAGCGAAGCTTGAACAGTTCGCCGCATTCTGTGCTCGTGAACGCGCTCCTTTTGCGGTTGTGGGTGAGATGACCGAGGCGCGCGAGCTGGTTCTCGACGATGCTCAGTTTGACAACCATCCGGTCAATATCCCGATGGAGCTGTTGCTGGGTAAGCCGCCAAAAATGCGTCGGGATGTGACACGTGCTGAGCCGCGCCTGCAGCCAGTCAATCTGGATGCGGTGGATGTCACCGAGGCTGCTTATCGGGTTTTACGACTACCCACCGTTGCCAGCAAAGAATTTCTCATCACCATTGCCGATCGCACGGTCACCGGCCTGACGGCCCGCGATCAGATGGTTGGCCGCTGGCAGGTGCCCGTGGCGGATTATGGGATGACCCTTGGAGATTATGAGGGCTATCACGGTGAGGCGATGGCCATGGGTGAGCGCAGCCCGGTGGCGCTGATTAATGCACCAGCCTCAGGCCGGCTGGCCGTTGGCGAGGCCCTAACCAATTTAATGTCGGCGGCGGTCGGCAGAATCGATCGAGTGAACCTTTCTGCCAACTGGATGGCGGCCTGCGGCCACCCTGGTGAGGATGCAAAGCTTTACGACACGGTGAAGGCCGTGGGTCTGGAACTCTGTCCGCAATTGGGTATTGCCATCCCGGTGGGCAAGGATTCTTTGTCGATGAAAACCGTCTGGGAAGACGGTGGCGAGGAGAAGCGTGTCACTGGGCCGCTCACGCTGGTGATTTCGGCATTCGCGCCAGTGACGGATGTCCGCCGCGCGGTTGCGCCCGTGATTGCGTCAGATCCGCAAAGCTATCTCTACTGGCTCGATCTGGGTGGCGGTCGTCGCTTAGGCGGCTCAGCGCTTGCGCAGGTTTACGGGCAACTGGGCGATGAGGCCCCCGATTTGGATGATCCGCAGGCCCTTGCAGCGGCCTTTAATACCATTCAATCGCTGCTGGCCGAGGATCGCCTCTTGGCGATGCATGACATTTCCGATGGCGGCCTTTTTGTCACGCTGGCTGAAATGGCCTTTGCCGGTCGCTGCGGTGTATCGGTGGAGTTAACCGCCGTTGCCAGTGATCCCTTGCAGGCATTGTTTGCCGAGGAACTGGGCGCAGTGATTCAAGTCAGTGATGCTCAGCATCGTGAGGTCGAGAAGGCGTTTGATGCTGTTGGGCTGGGCGAGCGCCTGCGGCGTATTGGCAACCCGGTGGAGGCCGAGCATTTGGTGGTTCGCCACAGCGGCACCGTCGTGCTTAATGAGCCATTGGTGGATTTGGAACGCGCCTGGCATGAGACCAGTTACCGTATGCAGTCTCTGCGTGATGATGCGGTTTCTGCGCAACAGGCGCATGATGCCTTACTCAATCGCACCGACCCCGGGCTGCGCGCAGACTTAAGCTTTGATCCCAGTGAAGATCCAGCCGCGCCGATGATCCAGACCGGGCATCGTCCTCAGGTGGCCGTGCTGCGTGAGCAAGGAGTGAATAGCCATATTGAGATGGCCGCGGCATTTGACCGCGCGGGTTTCGAACCCATTGATCTGCATACGAGCGATCTTGCGGCGCAACCGGAACGACTGGCGGCCTGTCATGCCCTGGTTGCTTGTGGTGGATTCTCTTACGGCGATGTCCTGGGAGCGGGTCAAGGTTGGGCGCGGAGCATTTTATTTAACCCCATGCTGCGGGATGCCTTTGCCGAATTCTTCGCCCGTCCCGATACACTCGCGTTGGGTGTGTGTAATGGCTGCCAAATGCTCTCGGCGTTGCGCGAGATCATTCCGGGGACGGCACTCTGGCCGGATTTTCAGGCCAACCGCTCACGTCAATACGAGGCCCGCCTGAGCATGGTGGAAGTACTCCCGTCACGCTCAGTCATGCTTGCGGATATGGCGGGCTCCAAGCTGCCGATTGTGGTGGCTCATGGCGAGGGCCGGGCAGTGTTTAGCGGCGATAATGGACCACGCAAGGCAATGGCGGCTGAGCTGGTTGGATTGCGCTACATCGATGCCACCGACCAACCCGCGGAGCTTTATCCAGCTAACCCTAATGGCTCGGAGTTGGGTGTCACGGGGCTTTGTAATGACGACGGCCGCGTCACCATTATGATGCCTCATCCGGAGAGGGTGTTTCGCCGTGTCCAGCACGCTTGGGCGCCGTCCGAATGGGGAGAAGATGGCCCTTGGATGCGGCTTTTCCGCAACGCACGGGTTGCCTTGGGCTGAACCACCCTGTGTTTGCCCCGACCGCGAACTTGCCCGTAAATTGACAGTCTCTTATCCCTAAAGCCACACCAATGGGTGATCGGGTCATGCTGATAAAAAAATCTCGCCGCAGTGATGTTCTGCCTTCGGAGATAACGCCGGAATCTATCTATCGCGATCGCCGGCGATTTTTGCAGACCTCCGCGCTGGCTGCGGCTGGCAGCCTGTTAGCGCCCGGTTGGACCTCTGCCAAACCCATGGAGGCGCTCGAGCCATTGGGCAAGATCGCAAAAAGCGATTACAGCACCGATGAGCCGCAGAACAGCTACGAAGACATCACCACGTACAACAATTTCTACGAATTTGGTTCGAGTAAGGAAGACCCCAGTCGGTATGCACCGGGTCGTCTGGAGCATCGGCCCTGGACCGTCACCATTAGTGGGGAAGCTGATAATACCGGTGAGCTGGCATTCGATGATTTTATGCGCGGCCTTGACCTAGAAGAGCGGGTTTATCGCCTGCGCTGTGTCGAGGGGTGGTCCATGGTGATCCCTTGGGCGGGTGTTTCGTTGGCTGAAGTGATTCGGCGGGCGGCACCCAATTCGCGGGCGAAGTACGTGAAGTTCTACACCAAGTACGACCCGCAGACTTTTCCGGCCCAGGCGGCCCGCGGTATGAGCTTTTTGGCTAGCATTGACTGGCCGTATACCGAGGGGCTGCGCATGGATGAGGCCATGAACCCACTCAGCTTTCTAGCGACTGGGCTCTACGGCAAAGAGATTCCTTCCCAAAACGGCGCGCCCATTCGCCTAGTTGTGCCTTGGAAATACGGCTTTAAGAGCATTAAGTCGGTCGTGCGAATTCATTTTCAGGAGACCGAACCCGAATGCACCTGGAATCTGCTGCAGCCGGATGAATATGGTTTTTATGCCAACGTGAATCCCAATGTTGATCACCCGCGCTGGAGTCAGGCGCAGGAACGGCGAATTGGTGAGTTCTTCAAACGCGATACGCTGATGTTTAACGGCTACGAGGAAGAAGTGGCGCACCTGTATGCCGGCATGGACCTCGCCAAGTATTACTGAGGCTGCCGTCCTCGCACGCCTGCGACGAGCACCACCCCCGGGCTGGATGCGCGTTTTGCGGGGGGCAATTTTCCTGGCCTGCGCCATCCCCGCGGTGATGCTGGTGGTAGGCCTTTTTCGGGGCGGACTGGGCGTGAACCCGGTCGAGACACTATTGCTTGAGACGGGGCTGTGGGCGCTGCGATTTTTATTAATCACCTTGGCCATTACCCCGTTACGTTGGCTGACAGGGGCGGCTTGGGTGGTCCAGCTGCGGCGTCAGTTGGGGTTATGGGCGTTCTTCTATGCCGCGAGTCACTTCAGTGTTTATGCGGTATTTGAAAACAGTCTGGTGCTCTCCAGCATATTGGCTGACATCGTCAAACGGCCCTTTATCCTGGTGGGGATGGCCGCTTTTTTAATGCTTCTGCCGTTGGCATTAACCTCGACTAGGGGCTGGATCAAGCGGCTCGGCCGCCGCTGGAAGCAGCTGCACTGGTTGATTTATCCAGTGGCGTTACTTGGGTTAACGCATTTTTTCTGGATTATCCGTGCGAATCGTTGGGCTGAGCCTGTGGCCTATGCCGTGATTTTGGCGGTGCTGTTGGGCTGGCGTTTGCAAAAGCGGTGGCGTCCATCGCTGTGATAGCCTTTCGGCATGAAGACCACCGCGGGCAATCTTGAGCGAGTACATGTTTTGTCCGACCCGCTGATTGCCGGTCATATCGAAGCGGCGCTGCAATCACGCGGTATCCATTGTTTCGTGCGCAATCGCCATCTCATGGGTGGGGCCGGCGATATTCCGCCACTAGAGGCCTGGCCGGAAATTTGGGTGGATGCCGAAGATACCGCCATTGCGCAAACGCTAATCAAAGAAATTCTCTCGCCCGAGTCGCCGATACCAGCGTCTTGGACATGCCCCAACTGTGGTGAATATATCGAAGGGCAGTTTGCCGAGTGCTGGCGCTGTAGCGAGACCCCCGAATGATCCAGCTGCGAGATATTACGCTGCGGCGCGGGCCGGAGCCGTTGCTGGAGTCAGCGCGGCTCACCGTCCATGCCGGTAGCAAGATTGGTTTGGTGGGTGCCAACGGGACGGGCAAGAGCACGCTGTTTGCGCTGTTGCGTGGAGAATTATCGGTCGATGCCGGCGAGGTTAGTCTGCCTGCTGGATGGCGCATGGCATGGATGGCGCAGGAAACGCCCGGCCTGCCGCAGCCGGCCTTGGAATTTGTCCTCGATGGCGATGCGCGTTTGCGCGCCGCCGAGGCCGAAGTAGCTGCTGCCGAAGCCAGCGGCGATGGCACGCGAATTGCCCATGCGCACGCCGAGCTCGAAGCCGCCGGCGGCTATGATGCCCACGCCCGGGCCGGCATGCTGCTGCATGGGTTGGGTTTTTCATCGCAGACCCATCAGCAGACGGTTGCCCAGTTCTCTGGTGGTTGGCGGGTCAGGCTCAATCTGGCGCGAGCGCTGATGGCGCCCTCTGATTTATTACTGCTGGATGAGCCGACTAATCATCTCGATCTGGAGGCCGTGCTCTGGCTGGAGCAATGGCTGCAGCGCTATACCGGTACGCTGGTGTTAATCGCGCATGACCGGGATTTCCTGGATAACGTGGCGGAGACGATCGTGCAGATCGAACACCGCCGCCTGCATACCTACAGCGGTAATTACACGGCTTTTGAGCGCCAACGCGCTGAGCGTCTGGCCCAGCAACAGGCGTTGCATGATCGCCAGCAGCGCGAGATTGCGCATATGGAATCGTTTATTAATCGATTTCGCGCCAAAGCCACCAAGGCGAAAGCAGCGCAAAGCCGAATTAAAGCGCTGGAGCGCATGGAGCGGGTAGCCCCGGCGCATGTCGATTCGCCTTTTGTTTTTGAATTTCCACCGGCGCCTGAAGCGGGTAATCCGTTGCTGAACCTTGATGATGTGGCACTGGGCTACTCGGACGCGCCTATTATTGAGGGCCTGCGGTTGGGTTTGGCGCCGGGTGACCGGGTAGGCCTTTTGGGCCGCAATGGTGCGGGTAAATCGACGCTCATTCGGGCGTTAGCTGGAGAGATAACGCCGATTGCCGGGGAAATTCGTCGAGCCAAACAGCTGCGCGCAGGTTATTTCGCCCAGCATCAGCTTGAGCAACTGGATTTGGCGGCAAGCCCACTGCAGCACCTGCAACGGCTGAGCAGCGATGCGGATCCTCAGCAGCTGCGAGACTTTCTAGGGGGGTTCGGTTTTGCGGGCGATCAGGCATTGGATCCGGTAGAGCCGTTCTCCGGCGGGGAGAAAGCGCGATTAGTGCTGGCCCTTTTGGTTTGGCAGCGCCCGAATTTGCTGCTGCTGGATGAGCCCACCAACCATCTGGATCTAGAGATGCGCCATGCGCTGAACCTGGCGCTGCAGGGCTTTGAGGGCGCCGTCATTGTCGTCTCGCATGATCGTTATTTGCTAGAGAGCACGGCGGCGGACTACTGGCTGGTGGCTAATGGTCGTGTTGAGCGCTTTAGTGGCGATCTGGATGACTACCGCCGCTGGCTGGCCCGCGATGAACGTGCGCGCGATGACGACTCGACTGCCGGTGCCGCCGAGGTTGTAACCGCCGATAGCAAGCAAACTCGTGAGGCAAAACGCGCCCGCCGTCAGGCAACGGCTGAGGCTAAGGCCGCACTGCGGCCCGTGAAAAAGCGCATTGAGCAGGCATTGGCAGCGATTGAGCAGCTGGATGTCGAGCTTGCTGATATCGAGTCGCAGTTGGCGGATGCCAGTCTTTATGAATCAGCGCGCCGTGAAGAGCTGGAGACATTGCTCAAAAACCAGGGGCGTCTGCAGCAGAAAAAATTGGCGGCCGAGGCCGAGTGGATGGAGGCCGAAGCCAAGCTTGAGGCCCTCAGTGCCGAGCAGTCCGCCGCGGTTTAGCAACTGTTTTGCCTTTGCCGGTGGCAGTCGATTATTCTGCTGCCGTGTCATCAAACCTCAATCATTCAATGGAGTGTGCAATATGAAAACCAGTGGCAAATTCATCGGTGCATTCGGTGCGCTGTCTCTTGTCATGGCGGTCAGTGCTGCGCAGGCCGAGCTTCGCATCGGGGCGCTCATGCCGCTTACCGGCGATCTGCAGGCTTATGGTGAGAGTTCGCGCAATGGCGTTGAGCTGGCCATCAGCGAGATCAACGAAGCCGGTGGTGTGATGGGTGAGCCGATTACGCTGGAAGTCTCCGATACACAGACTGAGCCGCAGGCCGGTGTGGATGCCGCTCAGCGTCTGGTCTCGGTGCAGGGCGTCTCCGCCATCGTTGGCGCGCTCTCCAGTGGTGTGACCATCCCGGTGGCGAGCAGTGTCTCGGCGGTTGAGGGTGTACCGCAGATTTCTAATGCCTCGACCTCGCCGGTGATGACGGATTTAGATGACAACGATTTTCTCTTCCGGACCACCCCATCCGATGCCTACCAGGGCGTCGCATTGGCCGCTGTGGCGTTAGAGAAGGGCGTTGACAGTGCATCCATGCTCTACATCAACAACGACTACGGCGAGGGCCTTGCCAATGCCTTTGAGCAGGCTTTCGAGGCAGCTGGTGGCACCATTGTCGGTCGCAGTGGTTACGAGCCTGGCATGGCCTCGTATCGCGGTGAGCTCAGCCAGGTCTCCGATGGTAGCTCCCCACTGCTTTTGATTGGTTACCCAGAGAACGGCCAGACCATCCTGCGTCAGGCGCTGGAGGGTGCCTACTTCACGGACTTCTTCTTTACCGATGGAATGAAGTCGCCGGTCATCATCGAAAACCTGGGTGCCGAGTTCCTCAATGGCAGCTTTGGTACCGCTGCCGAGGCGCGTGATGACACGGACGCCGCACAGCATTTCCAGAGCGCTTATGAGGCCGCCTACGGTGAGGTGCCGCCGGTGCCCTACATCGACACGGCCTATGACGCGGTCTACACCATCGCTTTGGCGGCTGTTGCCGGTGGCAGCACCGATCCGGTGTCCATTCGCGATAACCTGCGTGTGATCAATGACCCAGACGGTGAAGTCGTTGGCCCGGGTGAGTTTGCCCGCGCGGTCGAGCTGCTTGATGCGGGTGCCCCCATCAACTACCAGGGTGCCTCGGGTAGCACTGATTTCGACGCCAATGGTGATGTCGGCGGTACTTTCGCTCACTGGGAGATCCAGGATGGCGAGTACAACACGCTGCGGGTGTTTGAGCCGGCGATGTAATCTCGGACCGATGATAGCCGCTCGGCTTTGGACCGAGCATCAAACGCCCCGCCTCGACGGGGCGTTTTTTATGGGGCGTTCATCCGGGAGGCGTCTTGCCGAACAGAGGCTTTACCGACGGCCTTCGCCCGGTAATGGGGGGCGGCGCTCTGGTAATAGGCCCTCGGGGCGGCTGACCAGGATGATCTGTAGAACAACGCCAATCAGGAACACACGGAAAGCGCTCTCACTGCCGATTAGCTCTGTGGGTACAAAGCCGGCAAGGAGCTCGGTGGATGACCAGACCAGCCAGACGACGAAGGCGCCAAGAATCGCGCCCAGGTTGTTGCCGCTACCCCCGGCAATGAGCATCACCCAGACAAGGAACGTGCCATAGAGTGGTCGGAAGGCCTCCGGGCTGACAAAGCCGACAAAATGCGCATAGAGCCCGCCGGCTAGCGCCATGATGCAGGATCCCACGACAAAGGCCTCAAGCCGGAAGCGGGCGATATCTTTGCCGGCGGCGGCCGTGGCTGGTTCGTTGTCGCGAATGGCGCGCAGCACCCGACCCCAGGGCGAGCGGCGGGCAATTTCCACCAACAGCCACACCAGGCCGACGAACCCCAGCACAATGAGCAGATAACCGCCATTGCCGACGCCAAACGGCTTTTGTATGCCCGGGATGCCACGCACACCGTTGCTAAGCCAGCCCTCGTTGAGGAAGAAAAGCCGAATAATCTCAGCAATGCCAATGGTGGCAATGGCCAGGTAATCGGTGCGCAGCCGGGCGGTAATGCGGCCGATCAGCCAGGCCACAGGCAGACAAACGATGACCGCACCGGCTAGACCCAGCAGGAAGGGCAAATTGAAGCCACCAAGCCAGTTATCCGCAGGCCCGGTGGTGAGAATGGCGCTGGTGTAGGCACCCACGGCAAAGAACCCGGCGATACCGATGTTGAATTGCCCGGTCATGCCCCATTGCATGTTCAGCCCCAGGGTCATGATGGCGTAAATGCCCACCAGATTGAGGAAGAAGATGGCATAAGCGAGCAGGCCGGTGAGTTCCATTATGTTGCTCCCTTAATAATGCCCTGTGGCCGCAGGATCAGCGTTGCCACCATGATGGCGAAGGCGACTGCCGGCTTGTAGGCACCGGGTATTACCAGCGTCGAGAGCTCCATGGCACAGCCGATCACCAGTCCACCAAAAATCGCGCCATAGGGCCGCCCGATGCCACCAAGAATGGTGGCGGCAAAAATCGGCAGCAGCAGCGTCCAGCCCATCACCGGATGCAGACGGGTATCCATGCCAAGAAAGACGCCGGCTGCAGCGGCCAGTGCGCCACCGATGGCCCAAGTCCACATAATGACGCGGTCTGCCGGAATACCCGTGATGAGCGCCAGATTCATGTTATCGCTCATTGCCCGCATGGCCTTGCCCATTCGGGTGCGGGTGAGAAACAGGTGAACGCCCACGACAAGCACTGCGGCGGCGCAGAAGATCAGTAGATGATCGGGCTTGAGCACAAATGGGCCAATGCGCCAGGGTAGCTGAATGCCCGTCTCATAGACCTGATTGCTGCTGCCCCAGATCATTTGAATGAGTGAGCGCAGAATCAGCGCGGTGGCAAACGAAGAAATGAGCAGGATGACCGGCTGGACGCGGCGAATGCGCTTGTAGATCACCTGGTCAATGGCAACCGCAAGCCCGGCGGTGAGTAGCATCGCAACGGGCAGTGCGGCCAGTACCGGCATATTGAATACCGTGACGACTGTGAGCGCGAAATACGCACCGATCGCCATGAAATCACCATGGGCAAAATGGGCAAAACGCAACACACCAAAGATCATGGTGGCACCCACCGCGCCGAGCGCCAGGATGCTCCCGAGCAGAATGCCATTAATCAGCAGCTGAATGACTTCAACCATCTCGTTTATCCACCGAGAAACATTTCAGCGACCTCGGGGTTGGCCAGCAGCGCTGGGCCAGTGTCCTCATAGCGATTCTCGCCAGTCGCCAGAACATAGCCGCGATGGGCAACAGCCAGTGCTTGCCGGGCATTCTGCTCGACCATCAGCACGCCAATGCCCAGTTGATTAATGCCGGCAATGCGCTCGATCGTCTCGTCGATGAGTCGCGGTGAAAGCCCAGCGGTCGGTTCATCCAGCATCAGTAGCTGCGGCTCAATCATCAGTGCCCGGCCCATTGCCACCATCTGCCGCTCGCCGCCTGACATCACACCGGCCTGCTGGTGACGACGTTCCTTGAGTCTTGGGAAGATGGCGTAGACCTTCTCCAGTCGCTCGCGGTTATCGCCCTTGAGCGCATAGGCTCCGAGCTCGAGGTTCTCGAGCACCGTCAGCGAGGGAAAGACATTGGCTTCTTGTGGGACATAGGCAATGCCTCGGGTGACCATCCGCTCCGGCGGCTGGTTGGTGATAGTGTCTCCGCGATAGATCACCTCGCCCTGTCGAATCGGGACAAGGCCAAACACTGCCTTCATGGCCGTTGATTTGCCCGCGCCGTTTGGCCCGACGATAACCACAATCTCATCAGCCTCAACCCGAAGGTTGGTCCCCCGCAGGATGTCGACGCCGCCATAGCCGGCATAAAGATGATTGGCCTGTAATAGGCTCATCTTAAGCTGCTCCTGCTTTACCGCTGGCGCCCGTGCCCAGGTAGGCTTCGCGAACTTCCGGATTGTCACGCAGCGTGGCCATGTCACCCGAGGCGATGAGCTCGCCATTGGCCATCACCATGACGGGGTCGCAGAGCCGGGCGATGAGATCCATATCGTGTTCGATCACACAAAAGGTATAGCCGCGCTCGCGGTTGAGCCGCTCTATGGCTTCGGCCAGCTTACCGAGCAGGGTACGGTTAACGCCGGCACCCGGCTCATCCAGCAGCACGGCCTTGGCGTCGGTCATCATGGTGCGCCCCAGATCGAGCAGCTTTTTCTGGCCCCCGGAGAGATTGCCGGCTAGCTCGTCGCGTAAATGGCCAATCTCGAGGAAATCAAGCACATCATCCGCACGCTGCAGAATCTGACGATCCTCGCTGATGACCTTACCCCAGCGCAGCCAGCTTTTGATGAGCGACTCACCGCCCTGACCAGCCGGGACCAGCATGAGGTTTTCGCGGACGGTCATGCGCGAGAATTCGTGTGGAATCTGAAAGGTCCGAACCAGCCCCTTGTGGAAGAGCTTGTGGGTGGGTAGACCGGTGATGTCTTCGCCCTGCAAGCGAATATGTCCGCTATCGGGCGGAATGGCGCCGGCCACAATATTGAAGAGTGTGGTCTTGCCGGCGCCGTTGGGGCCAATCAATCCGGTGATGCTGCCCTCGGCAACCGTGAAAGAGACGTCCCGAACTGCCTGCAGGCCGCCGAAGGCCCGGGAAATCCGATCTATCTCAATCACCGATTGTGCCCCTTGGGTTGAGTGGTTTTAGCTGTGGACGTGACCGTGTTCGATTTCCTCATCCGAGGCGGCACGCACATCCGAAACCTTCACTTTGAAATTGAGGGTTTGCCCCGCCAGCGGATGGTTGGCATCGACCGTGACCTGATCGCCGGTGACCGCCGCGACGGTGACCACCTGCGGGCCAGACTGTGTTTGCGCTTGGAAACGCATCCCTGCCTCGATCTGCTCTACGCCCTCGAACATGCTCTTTGGCACATCTTGCTGCAGACGTTCGTCCCGCTCGCCGTAAGCATCGGCCGGCGGAATGCTCACGTCGACGTCGTCGCCGGCGGCTTTGCCTTCGAGTGCTTTTTCAAGACCCGGGATGATATTGCCTGCACCGTGCAGATACTGCAGGGGCTGACCCTCTGGAGAGGCGTCGAGGACCTCACCGTCGGTGTCGCGCAGGGTGTAGTCGATGGCAACCACCGCGTTTTTTGCAATCTGCATGCAGACCTCTACTGAATCATTAATTTGACCCGTTAGTGTAAACGCCCATTTGGCCATGAACAAACACGTTTACCGTTGGTCCGCACTGGCAGTTCATAGTCCGGCCGGCTACCCTGCGGTGCTTTCTTGGTTAACAGCTTGCTGGGGAGACGGCATTGGCAATTCCGGCTTGGGACAGTCGATTCGGCGGACCGTCCGCGCATGCGCGTGGCCTGATAATCGCGACATTAGCCGTTTTGCTGATTAGCTTTGATGCGCTCATGGTGCGACTCGTTGGCGCGCCGCACTGGGATATCGTTTTCTGGCGCGGTTGGCTGATTTTTCTGACCTTTGCCGTATGGATGCTGGTGAGTGGCCAGCGACTACGGCTGCCGGCGAGCCGGCGTGATCGCTGGTTAATTGGCTTGAGTGTTTTTTTGCTCTCGGGCAATACCACATTGTTTGTGCTCTCGGTGGCGCATACCTCGGCGGCGAATACCGTTGTCATCCTGGCGTCTTCGCCATTTTTTGCGGCGCTTTTCTCCTGGTTTTTCTTGCGCGAGCGGGTGCCGCTTCGTACGTGGCTGGCTATTGCAGCAGCGGTCGCGGGCGTTGTGGTGGTTTTCGGTGGCGGCCTTCAGTTGGGTACTTGGTTGGGTGATTTCTTTGCTTTGGTTTTGGCCATCACGGTGGGTGCTCATTTGACGATTCTGCGGCGCTTCCCCGATGTGCCGCGCCTCCCGCTTGTTTGCTTTAGCGGTGCAATTGCCGGGGCGATGGCGATTCCTTTTGCCGACCCTTTTGCCTTGGCTCCCTCCAGCTATGGGGTGCTCGCCATCATGGGGTGCGTGCAAATGCCTCTCGCAACACTCATGTTGTCGGTAGCCACCCGGTATCTGCCATCACCCGAGGTGAGTTTATTCTTGTTATTGGAGACGGTTTTGGCGCCGATTTGGGTGTGGTGGGCCCTTGGTGAGCAGGTGCCGATGCTGACATTAGTCGGCGGTGTGGTGATCCTCTTAACCGTTGCCATTCACGCTGCCTTGGCGCTTTCAGAGGAACGGCATTCATGACCGATCAGGCCAAACCAACCCTAACACCGCCCGTGGCCGCCCGACGGCCGACCCGACACACGTGGCATTCGCAACAGCGCGAGGATCCCTATGCCTGGCTGCGTGATGCGAATTGGCGGGAGGCGATGGTCGAGCCTGAGCGTCTCGACCCGGCCATTCGCAGTTATCTGGAAGCGG
Organism: Spiribacter sp.; assembly: GCA_965243155.1. GTDB lineage: Bacteria > Pseudomonadota > Gammaproteobacteria > Nitrococcales > Nitrococcaceae > Spiribacter. The sequence goes on from CBDEUE010000014.1 coordinate 229,734, forward strand.
AGAATGCCTACGCGCAGGCAATGCTCGAGGATGTAGAGCCGCTGCGCGAAGCCCTGGTGAGAGAGCTGCGAGGCCGGATTCGAGAGGATGACAGCAGCGTCCCGTCACCCGATGGCCCTTGGGCCTATTACAGTCGTTACCGCGACGGTGGGCAGCACCCAATTCTTTGTCGTTGCCCGCGTGATGGAGATGATGAGCAGATTTTGCTTGATGGCGACATTGAAGCCGAGGGCAGCGATTATTTTCGACTGGGCGCGGCTGCGCATAGTCCGGATCATCGCTATTTGGCGTATGCCGTTGATCGCAGTGGTGCTGAGTCATTCACCATTTGCATCCGCGATTTACACCGTGGCAGAGATCTAGACGAGTCCATTCATGCCGCCCGCGGCGATATCGCCTGGGCGAATGATGGGGTGAGTTTCCTCTACACGGTGATCGATGACGAGCATCGGCCGCGTTGGGTTTATCGACATTGCTTAGGTGAACCGGCGGCAGCGGATCGTCTGATTTATACCGAGACGGATCCAGGTTTTTTTCTGGGTGTGGAGCGCACCGAAAGTGGTCGGTATCTGCTCATCGACAGTCACGATCACACCACCTCAGAAGTTCACTGGCTCCCGGCTGATCAGCCAGACGCGACGCCCCAGTGCATCGCGCCGCGTGAGCGGGATGTTGAATATTCCGTCAGCGACTGGGGTGATCAGTGGCTCATTCTGAGTAATGCCGCGGGTGCCGAAGACTTTGCGATTCTGCAGACGGCGATTGATCGGCCGGGGCGCGAGAACTGGCAGACCCTGGTGCCGCATCGCCCCGGCAGACTCATCGAGGGAATGCAGATATTCGCGGACTGGCTGGTGCGCCAAGAGCTGGAGGACGCCGAGTCGCGCATTGTGATTCGCGAGATGGCAAGCGGCGAGGAGCATGTTATTGCTCAGACCGATCCCTGCGTCGAGCTCGGCCTGATGGGGGGCTATGAGTACCACACCGATCATCTGCGTTTTGCACTCAGTGGCTTCGCCGAGCCGGCGCAGGTTTTTGACTACAACATGCGTTCTCGGCAGCGCGTCCGCCGCAAAATCCAGGAAATTCCCTCGGGGCATGAACCCAGTGACTATGTCTCGAGACGCTTAATGATTACAGCCGCGGATGGTGAAAGGGTCCCGGTCTCACTCTTTCACCGCCGTGATCTCACGCCTAGTGCCGACACACCGTTGCTACTGTACGGCTATGGTGCGTATGGCATTAGTGAATTACCCGCATTTAGTCCGCATCGCCTTTCATTGGTAGACCGGGGCTTTGTCTATGCCATCGCGCATGTTCGTGGGGGTCGAGAGCGTGGCTATCGCTGGTATCGCAATGGGCGCATGGCCCAAAAGGCGAATACTTTCAGCGACTTTATTGCCTGCGCCGAAGCCCTGATCGAGGCGGGCTATACGGGGGCTGGCCGCATTGCGATTCACGGGGGCAGCGCGGGCGGCATGCTGGTTGGGTCGGTGATTAATCAACGGCCCGAGCTTTTTCATGCGGCCATCGCGGATGTGCCGTTTGTGGATGTGCTTAACACTATGTTGGACGAGAGCCTGCCGCTGACGCCGCCGGAATGGCCGGAATGGGGCAACCCGATCGAAAGTGCCGAGGCCTATGCCACGATTGCTGCTTACTCGCCCTACGACAATATCGCGCCCAGAGACTACCCGCATTTACTCGTCACGGCCGGTGTTTCCGATCCCCGGGTGACTTACTGGGAGCCCGCCAAATGGGTGGCCAGGCTGCGTGCCGAGGGCAAACCCACTGGGCTGGTGTTGCTGCATACCAATATGACGGCTGGCCACGGCGGGCCCGGTGGGCGCTTTCAGTATCTGGAAGAGGTGGCGCGGCGTTATGCGTTTTTGCTGAAAGTCTATGGGCTTACCACATAAGATCATCAGGAATGGGATGATCTGCGTAAGCCTCGTCCTCTGAGCTGGCTTCAGTTGTGCTGCTGTCCTGTGCGCTCCAAGCCAACAGAAAAGGGGCTCGGGCGCGGATTTTCTCGACTAGCTCTGCGGGGATAAGCCGATATCGGCCGCGCGTTCGAGCGATGGCGAGCTTGCCCGCAGCAAGTGCCTTGCGCTGATCGACCGAGACGTGGATGGGGCGAATGCGGCCGTTGTGACTAAAGTTGAAACGCTCCGCGCCATCATGCGCCACTTCGGCATCAATAATCATTTGCCGTGCGGCCTGTTCATCGGCCTGTTTTTTGCATTCTTCTTCGCGGCGGCGATTGAGCGTGCGGTCGCGTGCTCGGCGGTCGGCTTCGCGTTGCGCGGCCGCACGACTGGCCTCGGTCTGCCCCTCATCGGTATCACCCTGACGGCGTTTTTTCCGCTTTTGGGTTTTGGCCTTTTTAACGGACTGCTCATCGACCAAGCCGGCCTTGAGCAGTTGATCACGAAGACTGTCACTCATGGCCGGCAGGATAAGCTGCCCGCGGTGGGCTGACTACCCCCGAATGGCGGAGGCCGGGGAGCGCGTTTGTACCAGTGCCACGCCAGCGACCACCACCGCGAGGCCGATCAGCGCGGCCGGGCCCAGACGCTCGTCGAACAAAAGCCAGGCCGTGAACACGGTCACAGGTGGCGCCAGGTAGAAAAGTGAAGCGACGCGGGAGGCCGCCCCATGTCGAATGAGTAGGTACAAAAGGCCAACCGCGCCGACCGAGAGCACAAGCACCAACCAGGCGAGCGCAAAAATCAGCTCACCTGTCCATGTGATCTGGCGCGTTTCGGTTAGGCCCGCCAATGTGAAGAAAACAAGCCCGCAGACGGCGTACTGAATCACACCACCGGTGCGAAGGTCGGTGAGTGGGCAGAAGCGTTTTTGATACAGCGTGCCAAGCGTGATCCCAACCAACGCAATCGTGGTGGTGGTCAAAGTGGCGGCATTGGTGACGCCGCCTTCGACGCGTGCTGTGATAACCAGCGTTACACCAACAAATCCAAGCAGTAGGCCCAGCCATTGACGGGGAGTGACACGCTCACCCAGCAGAGGGCCTGCCAACGTGGCGGTAAGCAAAGGCTGGAGTGCGACCAGAATAGCGGTCACTCCGGCGGTTTGGCCGCGATCGATGGCCCAGAAAACACCCCCCAGGTAGCAGGCATGAACTAGCACACCGGCCACGGCGGTATGCACAATCGCGGTGGGGGTTCTGGGCCAAGGTGCGCGCATAATGACTGCCAGGGTCAGCAGCAAAACCGCGGCCAGTAACATGCGAATAGCAAGGAACGTCATGGGCTCGATCCAGGGCAGTCCTAACTTTGCCCCGATAAATCCCGTGCTCCATAACAGAACAAAGGCCGCTGGCAGTGCCAGCGACCACAGCCAGGTGGCGCGATCGCTCACATGGCCCCGCTAGTAAGCTTCGTTGAGAACGCGCTCGCGCAGCTGCTGGTGTTCGCTGTCGCTAATCAGACCGCGCTCGAGCAGGGCATCAAGCTCTTCGAGCCTCGCCGTCAGAGAATCGGTACTGCTCTGGCCGCCACCCATCATGCCCTGCGGGATATTCTCCTCGCGAAAGGCAACGCCGGTGAGCTGGAACATATCGTTATGGCACAGCCCACGTGTCTCGAGGGCCCCGGTGCCCAGCACGCGCAGGTAGTCGGCGCCGTCTTCCACCGCATTGGCCCGCAGCTTCTCGAGGGTCTCGTTAAATGCTGCCCGTCGCTCACGATCGCTGTTGCAGTCGGTCCGCGCGTAGGTGGTGTAGCGGCCAAGCTGTCGCGAAAAAGTCTCCGGATCGTCGACACTAACGGTTAGCCCTGCCGTATTGATGGTCTGTGCGGCCGGTTCGGCAATCTCTTCGGGCGGCTCTGCACCGGCATTGCCATTGTTGCCCGGCATCATGCCGCAGGCGGTCAGGGTCAGGCTTGAGGCGGCAAGCAGAAGGCTGCAGCGGAATTTCATCAGCGACTCCGAAAAAACGATGTAAGGTTCAGCGCGCAGTATTGCCGATTCAACCCTTGGTTGACCAGTGCAACCACGGGTTGGCTATGGCCAAAATCGGACCAAGCTGGTACGTTTTGGGCGTTTCCATTCACTGACTGACCGACTGCCAAGGAGTAGCTCATGGCCTTCACGCTGCCGGATCTCACGTATGACTACGATGCCCTCGACCGTTCCATTGATGCGCGGACGATGGAAATTCATCACACCAAACACCACAACACCTATGTCACCAAGTTAAACGATGCGGTGAGCGGTACGGATTACGAAGGCAAGTCACTCGAGGACTTGCTGGTGACTGTCTCCTCGCTGCCGGCGGCGGTTCGCAATAATGGCGGTGGCCACTACAACCATTCCATGTTCTGGAAAATGCTCTCGCCCAATGGAGGCGGTGCCCCGGATGGTGCGGTGGCTGATGGCATCAACGCGGCCTTTGGCTCATTTGATGCTTTTCGCGAGACCTTCACCAACGCGGCGCTCGGGCGTTTTGGCTCGGGTTGGGCCTGGCTGATTGCCACCCCGGGCGGGCTGAAAGTCACCTCCACGCCTAATCAGGACAACCCGATGATGGATGTGGCCGAGGAGCAGGGCACGCCGATCCTCGGGCTCGATGTCTGGGAGCATGCCTACTATCTGCGTTATCAGAACCGGCGTCCCGACTACGTCGAAGCCTTTTGGGACGTTGTGAACTGGGAAGAAGTTAATCGCCTGCTGGCTGCGGCCTAAAGCGATTAAGATCTTGCATGAGGGCGCCGGCGAGTGGGAGATAGGCATCATCGGGATGCAATCCGACGCGAAGTCCCACTCTCGGCGCTCGCATTCGGTTAATGGCGTTGCTGATCTGTAACGCCATTTTCTGAAATTGATTACCCGCCTCATAACCCAACAGCGCCCGATAGCGCCAGCGCTGCTCGGCGACTGAGTAGATACCCCGCAAGGTTTCAACCTGAGCAAAAGGCTGTTCGGCTAACCGCGATTTGGGCACGTTACCGAGTGCCCAGGCTGGGGGCACATAGAGTGTCGGTGAACCGAGCCCGTTGTCACCGAACCAGTGATAGCAACGCTGCATTAGTTGCAGAATTTCTTCGGTATTCAGACTCAGATGCTCTGCCACATCGCGCGAGATGAGCATCGAGTGCAGTCGATGCCAAAGCCCGCCATAACCGGTGATCCGGTGCTGCCAACCATGGCCTGCCAGTTCGTGGCCGGCATCCTGCCAGCGCTTGAGTTGTTGAATGCCTGCCTGATCCCAGCCGGTATCCGGCACCACCAGCAATACCGCGGGTGGCCAGCCTGATGCACGGGTGGTTGCAATGAGCTCATCTACTCGCGGCAGGGTCCGAGGCATCACATCGTGGATGCTCAGATGAAGATCCACCTGCGGTTTCACAGCGACTCCATTAGCCGGCGCCACTCATTAACGCATTCTCTGGCCGTTGCTTCGGCTTGCGTGCGGCCCAGCGCTGCCTTGTGCGCGAGTTGCTCCGGGGGCTGTTGCAGGATGCGAGTAATCGCCTGACTGGTTGACTCCCCTGGTTGCATGATCTCCAGACCAGGCCGGAATTCCGGCCAATCGGCAATGCCACAGCCTGGAGAGACCAGTGCCAGTCGGCCTCTTGCCATCGCTTCTAACACCACGGTGCCAAAGGCTTCTACCTCGGAGGGCAGCACCAATAGGTCGGTGTTGTCCAGCGTCGCTACCAGCTGATCGCGGGCCACCCAGCCTAAATAGGATAAGTTGCCATGTTGATGACTAGCTGCCTCCACCACGGGCCGCTCTGGCCCATCCCCGGCAATGGCAAAGGTTAATGTTGGGTGATCTGCGGCGGCCTCAATCAGGGTATGAACATTTTTCTCGGTCGCCAGCCGGCCGACGAAAAGAATTCGTTTAGGCGGTGTGCGCAGCGTGGTTAACGGTGTATCCAGCAATGCGCGTGGCAGTGGGGTTTTCACCTTCACCGAGCGGCGCGCGCCTTTTTGTCGAGCAATTTTTTGCATGTGTTCGGAGTTGCTGACAACGGCATCGGCCCGTGAAAAAAGTAATCGGTTAATACGGCGCATGAGCAGGCGATTAAAAGGGCCGAGAAAACGTCCGTAGTAGAGGCTGCTCAGTGCCTCAAAATCGGTATGTAGGCCGAGAACGCAGCGGCTGCCGAGTCGACGCGCCATCATGCCGGCAAGAATCCCGTAGGGGCCGGGCGCGGCGAGAACAATGACGTCGGGATGATGCGCCGAGAGATAGCGATAGAGGGAGAGGGGCGAAGGCAGACAAACCCGTTGGCTGGCGTCGCCGGGCATGCCCATCTCAAACCAGTGCTTAATCCCTGATTGCTCGTCTCCGGGCGCTATCAATTTAAGCTGGCGGGTATGGGGTTGTAGATGATCGACCAAATCAGCGTAATAGGTTCCTACGCCATTGCGCTGCGGCTGAGCATCGCTGACAACGACCACATTCAGCGCCGGCTTGAACGCCGGCAGTTCAGCGGCCTTTTGCGGTGTTGATCGGGCAAAGTCAAAGGCCCCGTGAATATCGGCAAACCGCTCGGTCAGCTCCGCTTCATAGAGGCCATGATCGGCTAGTGCATGGCGATGACCGGAGCGATGATTTCGGGCCTGCTTGGCAAGTTCCGCCAGCCGTTGAGCAAAAACCGCACTGAGGGGGATGCCGAGCGTGGCATAAATCTTTTCGATGGCCTCGCCAAGACTCTGGCGCTGGGCGTTGAGCGGCAGAAAAATGGCTTGGTTCGGCGCTTGTTGTGGCAGTTTTGCTAGCAGATTCTGGTAGGCAAACTGCAGTTGCCGCAGCATTCGTTCGTTAAAGGCAGCGTGGTTGATGTGCCCATAGAGGGCCGTGAGCGTTGGCAATAAACTTGAAAGTTGCGAGGAGACCACCTGCTCAGGCTCACGCAGGCAGGCAATGATTTGCGCGTCGGGAAAGGTATCCAACAGACTGCCCGCAAGCGTTGCATAACTGGCGTTCTTGGCCAGATAGCGTTTGTCGCTGCCATGAAAATAAAGATGCCGCTGGATGCTGCGTTGATAGGCCCGCATGAGCCGTTGCTTCTCGCTAGGACTTAGCGCCTGGTCGCCTCGTCCCAGCCGCCACAGCCGATTATTCTCGGGCGATACGATGATCAGAATAAATGCCGAGAGCTGCGGCAGCAGGTTGAGGTAGTCCTCTTCCGGGGCATGTAATCGCAATGGATGGGCGTTGGTCAGTGGTGCGATCCAAGCTTGATTGATTCTGCTGGCAATGCGCCGTAGCGGGCTGCCGAGTCGGCGGTCGAACCGGGCAATATGCCGCCAGAGATAACGATGCGTAATCGTCGGGGCAAGTAGGCATTCCCAGGTTTGGGTGGTGGTGAACTGCTGGTCTTGCGCTAGGGCCTCGTGCAACGCGGTGGTCCCACTGCGGGGGACACCGAGGATAAAAAGCGGCTTTTTGACGGCAATGCGCTTGTAGCGTCGGTGGAAGATCTCGTCGCCGGCCAGCCCCGTCCAGTAATAAAGCAGCACCGGCGGTAGCAGCACGGCGGCCAGCAGTGACACGATGGCCCGACGTGGCCAAGAGATAGCGATGGCATTGTGGCGGGGGATCAGACCGGCAGTGATCAGGTCAACAAAATCAATAAGGACCCTCAGCATCTAATCAGTCTGATCCGCCAGTATGACCGCTTTGTGACGGTCAGTGCGGCCGTACCCGATCACTCTTGCCGAAATGATTGGCCAGCGCGCGATCAAGCTTGCCAGCCGCTTGATGAGAGGCGGTGTAGGCGTCTTCGGCCACAGCTTCGGCGACAATTGGGTCTGCGCCGCGCGGATGCGCTTCGAGTAGGCAGCGTGAGTCCCGGCCGCCCTTGCCACCATTATCGTCTTTAAAGTGAACCTCGATGCGGGTGAGCCGGTCGCCGTGATGACGCTCAACGGGCTCGAGCTTGTGCTGGACATGCTCGCGCAGCGCGTCAGAAAGATGAATACCATCGCCGGGGTTAATAATCAGCTCCATGGCGGTTTTGCCTCCTGTATTCGCTGTTAAACAGGGATTTAGGGCCGGCTCGCTTCGACTTCATCGAGCGCTGCGCTAAATCCGGTCAAAGAAAGCGGTAGGCCGATGTTGCGACCCTGTGGGTCGACGATAGTAAGCACGGCCTGAGCGCCGGCGCGCATTTGCGACTCAAGCGTCTCATCGATGGCGATATCGCCCCGACAGCCGCTGTTCAGGCAGATCTGCACGGCAAAGCGCACCGGTTCATTCTCGTCCACCTGCAGCTGTACGCCCGGAGGCAGGCGCATACCCAGCGGCAGGTTGAACAAAGCGATGGGCGACTCGGCGCCTTGTGGATATCCAATGACGACTTCAAATACCGTCTGCCCACTCTCTGACTCGCTTACCCCCTGATACATCTCACAGAGTTCGCCGGCACCAAAGGCGTCTTCTGGTGCAGGCTGACAGCGCACAATCCAATCCTGATGCTCCGATCGCACCTCAGGCTGGTTTGCGGTGTTGTCCGGTTCAGACTGCGCCGAGGCGACCGTGCCGAAGGAAACAACGGCTAATAGCAGCATGGCGATGAGCTGAGGAATCGCGAAGCGATTTTGCATGGTCTGTCTCAATATTCTTCTGTTTTGCGAACAGTCTGCCGGATTCAGGGGCTAATGAAAATCAGCCATCCTCAGGTTCGTAACCCAGATTGGGGGCTAGCCAGCGCTCCACCTCGCGCAGGCTCATGCCTTTACGCTTTGCGTAGTCCTCGACTTGATCGCGATAAATACGTCCAAGACCAAAATAGCGGCTATCCGGATGACTGAAATACCAGCCAGAAACCGCCGCGGTGGGGTACATCGCTCGGCTTTCGGTGAGTTGCAGGCCGATTTTGTCCTCAACATCGAGCAACGCCCAAAGTCGGTCTTTTTCGGTGTGATCGGGGCAGGCGGGGTAGCCCGGCGCCGGTCGTATGCCCAAGTACTGCTCGTCGATTAGCGCCTTGTTATCAAGCGATTCATCGGGCTGATAGCCCCAGTATTCTTTACGGATGCGTTGATGCAGCATCTCGGCAAAGGCTTCGGCCAGCCGGTCGGCAAGTGCTTTCACCATAATGGCACTGTAGTCATCATGATCGGCCTCAAAGCGGGCTACTGGCTCATCGATACCAATCCCGGCGCTGACCGCAAAGGCTCCCATCCAATCCGGACAGCCCGTTTCTTTGGGTGCTACAAAATCTGCCAAGGACTGATTAGGCCGGCCCTCCGGTTTCTCGTTCTGTTGGCGCAGGTGATGCAGGGTCATGAGAACTTCGCCGCGATCCGCGTCGGTATAAATCTCGGTGTCATCACCAACGGCATTGGCGGGGAACAGGCCATAAACACCGCGGGCCGTCAGCCACCGCTCTTCGACGATGCGTGCCAGCATGGCCTTGGCGTCGGCGACCAGTTTGCGCGCCTCCTCACCAACAACCTCGTCATCCAAGATCTTGGGATAAGACCCGGCCAGTTCCCAGGCATGAAAAAACGGAGTCCAGTCGATGAAGTCCACCAACTCTTCGAGCGCAGGCTCGATGACATGTACGCCGGGGTTAGCTGGTGTGATGGGCTGCCACTCTGACCAATCGATCGGTGTGCGGTTGGCCCTGGCCTTGTCGATGGCAAGCCATTTCTGCCGCTTCTGCCGGCCGGCATGCTGCTGGCGGACCCGCTCGTATTCCTCACGAATACCGGCGGCAAAATCGGTGTAGCGGGTCTCGCTGACCAGGTTGCTGGCGACGCCCACCGCGCGGGAGGCGTCTTTGACGTAAATCACATCACCCTCGTAGCGGGGCGCGATTTTCACCGCGGTGTGAACGCGCGATGTGGTGGCGCCACCGATCAGCAGCGGCAGCTTCATTTCGCGCCGCTGCATTTCCTTGGCCACGTTCACCATCTCATCAAGCGATGGGGTGATCAGCCCGGATAAGCCAATAATGTCGGCGCGTTTCTCGATGGCGGTGTCGAGAATCTGCTCGGCTGGCACCATCACGCCCATGTCGATGACTTCAAAGTTATTACACTGCAGGACGACACCCACAATATTTTTGCCAATGTCATGCACATCGCCTTTCACGGTGGCGAGCAGAATGCGTCCGGCGGGCTCATCGTTGGTGTTGCCGCTGGCCGCCTTCTCTGCCTCGATGTAAGGCAGTAGGTAGGCGACCGCCTTTTTCATTACACGGGCTGATTTCACCACCTGAGGCAGGAACATCTTGCCCTCGCCGAAGAGGTCACCCACGACGTTCATGCCATCCATGAGCGGGCCTTCGATCACCTCAATCGGGCGGTCGAACTGTTGCCGGGCCTCTTCAACATCCTCATCGGTGTAATCGGCGATTCCTTTTACCAGTGCATGCTCGAGGCGCTTGGCCACTGGCTGCTCGCGCCAAGCAAGGTCTTCCTCTTTTTTCTTGCCGCCTTGCCCCTTAAAGCGTTCGGCTAAATCCAGCAATCGCTCAGTGGCATCCTCGCGCCGAGCCAGCACTACGTCCTCGACATGCTCGCGCAGCTCTGGGTCGATGTCGTCATAGACCTCGAGCTGGCCGGCGTTGACGATTGCCATATCGAGTCCTGCACGAATGGCGTGATATAGAAATACCGAATGCATCGCCTCGCGCACGGCATTATTGCCGCGGAACGAAAACGAGAGATTGGAAAGCCCGCCGCTAACCTTCGCATAAGGCAGGTTTTCTTTAATCCAGCGGGTGGCCTCGATGAAGTCGACGGCATAGCGATCATGTTCGGCAATGCCTGTTGCCACCGGGAAGATGTTGGGGTCAAAGATAATGTCTTCGGCCGGGAAGTCGATCTGCTCGGTCAGCAGTCGATAGGCCCGTTCGCAGATAGCAATGCGACGTTCATAGGTATCGGCCTGACCTTGCTCATCAAAGGCCATGACCACCACGGCGGCGCCGTGCCGGCGCAGCTCCGAGGCCTGCTCGAGAAACGGTGTTTCACCCTCTTTCAGGGAGATGGAATTAACCACCGATTTGCCCTGAATGCATTTGAGTCCGGCCTCAATCGCCTCCCACTTCGAGGAGTCGATCATCATCGGCACGCGGGCGATATCCGGTTCAGCCGCCACCAGCTTGAGATAGCTCTCCATGGCTGCGGTGGCATCGAGCATGCCCTCATCCATGTTCACATCAATGATTTGCGCGCCACCATCAACCTGGTCGCGTGCCACCTCAAGGGCGGTGTCGTAGTCCTCATCGAGGATCAGGCGTTTGAAGCGGGCCGAGCCGGTGACATTGGTGCGCTCGCCGATATTCACAAACAGTGAATCGGCGCCGATGTTGCAGGGCTCGAGTCCAGAGAGGCGCATTGCTTTCTCGGGGGCTGGGATGGGCCTTGGTGGGAGGCCCTCCACCGCTTTGGCCAGCGCACGAATATGCTCGGGCGTGGTCCCGCAGCAGCCACCGATAATGTTGACAAAGCCGCTCTCAGCAAACTCGCGCATGATCTGCGCCATGAACTCGGCCGAGTGGTCGTATTCACCAAATTCATTGGGCAGGCCGGCATTGGGATAGACCGTGACAAAGGTGTCGGCCACACGACTGATTTCTTTGACGAAAGGGCGCATTAAATCGGCACCGAGTGCGCAGTTCAGACCAACCGTAAAGGGCTTGGCATGGCGTACTGAGTTCCAGAAGGCCTCGGTGGTCTGGCCGGAGAGTGTGCGCCCGGAAGCATCGGTGATGGTGCCTGAAATCATCACGGGCAGGCGCTGGCCACGGTCGTCGAACAACTGCTCGAGCGCATAGATGGCAGCCTTGGCGTTGAGCGTGTCAAAAATGGTTTCTATCAGCAGAAGATCCGCACCACCTTCAATCAGTCCCTCGGCGGCCTCGCGATAGGCAACCACCAGCTCATCAAAGGTCACGTTGCGCTTGCCTGGGTCGTTCACGTCCGGCGAGATCGAGGCCGTCCGGTTGGTCGGGCCAATGGCACCAGCAACGAGACGCGGGCGATCCGGATTTTCCGCTTCAAAGGCATCGCAGGCGGCCCGGGCAATGCGCGCGGCCTGCACGTTAATTTCGCGGGCTAGGTGTTCGAGGCCATAGTCCGCCTGGGCAATGGTGGTCGCCGAGAAGGTGTTGGTCTCGATGATGTCGGCACCGGCGGCAAGGTTCTCTCGATGAATTTCGTCGATCACCTCTGGGCGGGTTAATACCAGTAGATCATTGTTGCCGTTAAGGTCTTTGGGATGATCAGCAAAACGCTCGCCGCGAAAATCTGATTCCTCCAGCGCATAGCCCTGAATCATTGTGCCCATAGCGCAGTCGAGCAGCAGGATCCGCTCAGTGAGGGCTTGGTGCAGTCTGTTGATGCGCTCGGACATCCGTACGGGCTCCGTAGAATCTGACAAAGCTGCCATTATACGGATAACGGGCTATGACCCCAGCGACTAAAGGGTTCATACTAAGCCGATGAATAGCTGGATAGAAAAAGGCGCTGCCTACTGGTTTGCACTCTGGCATCTGCGGCAAGCGCCGCTTGCGGATGCACCAGCTCATGAGCGCGACTTGCTGGTGCCGAGATCATTGCGGTGCCTTCGCAGCGCGTTGGTTCGCTTTGGGCGCGGCGTTATGGCTGATTTTTAGCACACCATTTGTCTCCTCGGCGCCAATCGCTTTTGTTGGGTTGTTCGGACTTGCCATGGGAATGTGGCATATCACCTGGCAGATCATTGCGCAGAAAAAAGCGGGCCCGCCGCAGATTGATGAACCAGTAGATTTTTCGCATGACGAATACAGCGATGATGAGGATTCGCAAAGACGTGATTAACGTCCGATGGCAAGGGGCAGTGCTGCTGTTGGCGCTCACGTTGCTCAGTGCCTGCGCCACCTCGCCTACCGGACGCTCGCAGTTGCAGTTTTTCCCCGAGTCACAGATGCGCGCCATGGGTGTTGACGCCTATGAGCAGATGCGTGCCGATGAGCCGACTATCGATGCGGGGCCGGTGGTGCAATATGTCGAGTGCGTCACCGATGCCATTGTCCCGCATATTCCGCCGGAGTATGGGGGTAACGGGTGGGAGGTCACGGTTTTTGACAGCGAAGCGGTAAATGCTTTTGCCCTTCCAGGCGGGAAGATGGGGGTCTATACCGGGCTACTGCGAGTTGCCGAGAATCAGGATCAGCTGGCAACCGTGATTGGCCACGAGATTGCGCACGTGATGTCGGAACATGCCAATGAGCGCATGTCGACGCAGTTCGCCACGGTGGTGGGGCTGGGAGCGCTGCAAGTGGCCGCGGGTGATGACCCTGAGCGTCAGCGTTTGATGGCCGCATTGGGTGTGGGTGCGCAGGTCGGCATCATCTTGCCGTTTAGTCGGCTGCATGAGTCCGAGGCCGATGAGATCGGGCTTGAGCTCATGGCGACGGCTGGGTTCAATCCGGAAGCGAGCATTGCACTTTGGCGCAATATGGCGGAGGCAGCCGGCGGCAAGGCACCGCCGGAGTTCCTCTCCACGCATCCCTCACGCGACCGCCGCATTGAGGATCTGCAGGCCGCAATGCCGCGTGCGCTTTATTTCTACGAACAGGCGCAGGAAGCGGGGCGGCGGCCTGACTGCCAGCGCCCGCCAATGCCCGATTCCGAGGCGGATTAACTAAAGACGATGGTACGGTTGCGATAGACCAATGTCTGGCGCTGAATATGCGCCCAAACCCCGCGTGCCAGCACGAGTTTTTCCAAATCCTGCCCTTTGCGGACCAGCTCACCCACCGAATCTCGGTGGGTAATGCGCGTGACGTCTTGCTCGATTATCGGGCCGGCATCCAGCTCTTCGGTTACGTAGTGGCTGGTCGCGCCGATAATTTTCACGCCGCGGGCATGGGCGGCGTGATAGGGCTTGGCACCGGCGAAGGCCGGCAGGAACGAATGATGGATGTTAATAATGCGCTGAGGATAAGCGACAATGAGTTGTGGGCTGACGATTTGCATGTAGCGCGCTAGCACCACGAGGTCGATGTCATTTTCTTGGAGTAGCGCAATTTCCCGTGCTTCCTGATCCGTTTTGTTATCGGGAGAGATTGGGAAATGATGGAATGGCACGCCAAACTGCTCTGCAACCGGGCTCAGAGTGGGGTGGTTGCTGATAATAAGCGGGATCTCGACGGCCCATTCGCCAGATTGCCAGCGTGATAGCAGATCGTAGAGACAATGCGACATTTTGGAGACGAATATCGCCATTCGCAGCGGCCGATGGTCTGAATGCAGCTGCCAAGTGGCGGCAAAGGGCTCTGCAATAGCAGGCCCAAAATTCTCACCAAAGCGCTCAGGGCTGAGTGCAAAGCCATCCAGCTCCCATTTAACGCGCATAAAAAACACGCCTTCAGCACGATCCACATGCTGATCAAGATCGATGATATTGGCACCGTTATCGGCCAAAAAACGCGTTACCGCGGCCACTAGCCCAGGCCGATCTGGGCAGTGCATAAGCAGCGTGGCCGTGCGGGAATTTGATGCGCTCATTTAATCGGCAAGCCGGCGGTATTTGATCCGATGCGGATTTAAGGCTTCGTCCCCCAGGCGTTTGCGGCGATCCGCCTCGTACTCCTGATAATTGCCCTCAAAGAAAGTGACCTGACTTTCGCCTTCAAACGCCAAAATATGAGTGGCGATCCGGTCCAAGAACCAGCGGTCATGAGAAATGACCATGGCCGAGCCTGGGAAGACCAACAGGGCTTCTTCAAGCGCGCGTAAGGTTTCCACATCAAGATCATTGGTGGGTTCATCGAGGAGCAGCAGGTTGCCGCCACGCTGCAGGAGCTTGGCTAGATGTACGCGGTTGCGCTCACCGCCCGATAGGTCGCCGATGCGCTTTTGCTGATCTTGGCCTTTGAAGTTAAATCGCCCCACATAGGCACGTGAGTTGAGCTCGAATTTGCCAACCTGCAGGATGTCGTGCCCGCCGGAGATTTCCTCCCACACGGTTTTGCTGTCATCCAAATGGTCTCGGCTTTGGTCCACATAGGCCAGATCGACGGTCTCACCGAGGCGCATGCTGCCGGAATCAGGCTGCTCCTGGCCCACGATCATCCGAAACATCGTCGTTTTACCGGCACCGTTGGGACCGATGATGCCGCAGATACCGCCGGGTGGCAGGCTGAAGGAGAGTCCATCCACCAGCAGGGTGTCGCCAAAGCCTTTGCGTACGTCATCGGCTTCGACCACGACATTGCCGAGGCGCGGGCCCGGCGGGATGTAAATTTCGTTGGTTTCGTTACGTTCTTGAAATTCACGAGACTGCAGCTCATCAAACTGTTTCAGACGAGCCTTGCTCTTGGACTGCCGACCCTTGGGGTTGGAGCGCACCCATTCAAGCTCGGCCTGCATGGTTTTACGATGTGCCGCCTGCTCTCGGGCTTCTTGCGCCAGACGCTGTTCTTTTTGCTCAAGCCAGGAGGAGTAATTGCCTTCCCAGGGGATCCCGTGGCCGCGGTCTAGCTCAAGGATCCAGCCAGCAACGTTGTCTAGGAAGTAGCGATCATGGGTCACCGCCACGACGGTGCCAGGGAATTCGGCGAGAAAGCGCTCGAGCCAGGCAACGGATTCGGCATCAAGATGGTTGGTCGGCTCGTCGAGCAGCAACATGTCTGGGTTGGACAGTAGCAGCCGGCAAAGCGCTACACGTCGACGCTCACCACCCGAGAGTGTGCTGACATCGGCATCCCAGGCCGGTAGCCGAAGGGCTTCCGCCGCCTGATCGAGTTTGCGCTCCAAATCCCAAGCATCGGCGGCGTCAATTTGATCCTGCAGTTTGCCCTGCTCGGCCATTAACGCTTCGAAATCGGCATCGGGATCGGCGAACTGCGCGGAGACCTCGTTAAAGCGGTCGATTAAGGCTTTCGTCTCTGCCACGCCTTCTTCCACGTTGCCGCGAACGTCCTTGGCTGGATCAAGCTCGGGCTCCTGGGGCAGGTAGCCGATATTGATCCCAGGCTGTGGGCGCGCCTCGCCCTCAATGTCGGTATCAATGCCGGCCATGATGCGCAGCAGTGTCGATTTACCAGAGCCGTTGAGGCCCAGTACGCCGATCTTCGCACCTGGGAAAAAAGACAGCGAGATGTCTTTGAGAATATGTTTCTTCGGCGGGACGACTTTGCCGACCCGATTCATTGTGTAGATATATTGTGCCATTCGGATAGTTTACCTATTCAGGCGTTGAACAGCACCTTGCCGCAATCGCTGATGTCATAGCCCTGCATGCCTTCGGCGTAGTCGCGAAAACGTTGGGTATGGGTAAAAGCAATCAGTTTTTGCACTGGCGGCTCAAAATAGTTACGGCGCTTCATGGCCAAATCGAGCGGCTCATCGATGAGCGGAATAAAATCAAGACCATGCCGGCGGGCAGCCGCCTCAATAGCGAGTCCGCAATCGGCTCGGCCACTGCCTATCTCAATGGCTACCGCGTCTTCATCCAGCGCGATATGCCCTGGTCGAGGGGCTGCCGGTGGGTGCAGGCCGGCGCGATCGAGTAGATAAAGCAAAAGTGCCTGGGCACCCGCGCCCGGTTGGCGCTGACAGATGCGTAGGTCTGTGCGTTTCAGATCCTCGATCCCACGGATGCCCAGCGGATTGCCAGCCGGTAGCACCAAGCCCTGCGTCCGTCGTGCCCAGCGTAGCATCACTAGGTCCCGCATCCCGCCCAGGCCGCAATGCGCCGGGTCGTTAAACTGTCCGGTGCGCGAGTCGATGATATGAATGCCAGTGACCTGCGCACGGCCATCCAATAATCGAGCAACGCCATCGCCGCTGCCGTTACATAGCTGGGCTAGTTCTGTGCCCGCTTCGCGCAGCGCCCAATCAAGCAGTGGGTCGGAACTGCCGGCGTAAACCGGTGGGGTGTTCGCCGAACCGGCCTGATCGCCTTCCAGGTGCTTCATCACCCACAGATCAATCGCCTGTCGCGGGAAAACCAATTTGCCCGTCACGCGGGCATAGGGTATCTCGCCCTGGCTGACCAAATCGTAAATTTTGCGCTCTTTTAACCGCAGATAATCCGCGACTTCGGCTGTTGTCAGCAAATCCATACTGTTTCCTTGCGCATAATCCTGCAGCGTTTACCGCCCGATCTATCTATTGTTGGCATCATACCTACACTGAGGGCTCTCGAGGAGGAGCACCATTTCCATGCTTGATGCGTTTGCGAGCGCTTTTGCCCTGATTGTTTCTGGCGATGCAGAGTTGCTTGGTATTGTCGGCTTGTCACTGCGCGTCAGTCTGTCGGCGGTCTTCTTTGCCAGTTTGCTGGCGCTGCCGGTGGGCGCTGCGGTCGCCTTGTTTCATTTCCCGGGGCGCAATGGCGTCATCGTGGTGTTGAACGCGCTCATGGGACTGCCGCCTGTGGTCGCGGGCTTGATTGTGTATTTGCTGCTCTCGCGCGTCGGGCCGCTGGGGCCGTTGGGTTTGTTATTCACGCCAACGGCGATGGTGATCGTCCAAAGCCTTTTGATTTTCCCGATTGTTGCGGCATTGACTCGGCAAATCGTCAGCGACCTTTGGGAAGAGTATCGGGATCAGCTGACGTCATTAGGGGCCAGCCGTCTGCGGGCGATTCCCACCCTGCTTTGGGACGGGCGGTTTAGCTTGATTACCGCCTTGTTGGCCGGTTTCGGTCGTGCTGCGGCTGAGGTGGGTGCGGTTTTAATTGTTGGCGGTAATATCGCTGGCGTGACTCGCGTGATGACCACTGCCATCGCGCTGGAGACCAACAAAGGCAATCTCACTTTAGCGCTCGCGCTCGGCGCCATCTTGATGATGCTAACCCTCGTTATTAATGGACTTGCCTATGGGTTGGGCGAGTTCTCACGGCGGCGCTACGGGGCATGAAACCGATGTCCACAACGTTGCCACTGTCTTTACGTAATGTGGTCCTGGAGCGGCAGGGGCGCAGGCTGTTGGGTCCGATTAATCTCGATCTAGAGCGCGATGGCCGCACCGTCATTCTGGGGCCGAACGGCGCCGGCAAGAGTTTGTTGTTGCGCCTCTGCCATGGCCTGCTGGCACCAACGCTTGGCGAGGTGCGTTGCGCCTCGATGGGTGCGCCGACCCGCGCAGAGGTTCGTCGTCGTCAAGCCATGGTGTTTCAGCGTCCGGTGTTATTGCGTCGCTCTGCGCTGGCCAACATTACCTATGCGCTCAGCCTTTTGGGGGTTCGCGGGCCGGCTGCGCGCGATCAGGCCATGGAGGCCTTGGAGCTGGTCGGCCTAGCCACGTTGGCTGATCGGTCTGCCCGGGTGTTATCCGGCGGTGAGCAGCAGCGGCTTGCCCTGGCTCGGGCATGGGTTTTGCAGCCCGAGGTTCTGTTCCTCGACGAGCCCACGTCAGCCTTAGATCCGGGAGCAACCCAGGCCATCGAAGCGGCAATTAATCGGTTTGCGGATAACGGCACCAAGATTGTGATGGTCACGCATAACCTTGGCCAGGCACGGCGTCTGGCCGATCACTGTTTATTTCTCGCTGGTGGGCGCCTTGTCGAAAGTGCACCGGCATCCACCTTCCTGGCGCGGCCTGCTACCCCTCAGGCCGCGCATTTTTTGGCAGGAGAACAGGGGATTAACTGGACGGAGAGAGATGATGTTGAAAAATATGGTTCGGTTTAGCGCCGCGATTTTGCTGACGTTGTCGTTGTCCCTCGGGGTCAACGCCCAAGAGCGTGGATTTATTACCATCGCCTCGACAACGTCGACGGAAAACTCGGGTTTGTTTGAAGACATTCTGCCCCAGTTCACCGAGTCGACAGGGATCGAAGTGCGCGTAGTGGCGGTTGGCACAGGCCAGGCCTTGCGCATCGGTTGCAATGGCGATGCCGATGCCGTGTTGGTGCATGCGCCGGCAGCTGAGCGCAAGTTCATTGAAGATGGCTGCGGTGTGGATCGTCGCGAGATTATGTACAACGACTTCATTGTGATTGGCCCAGACAGCGATCCGGCCGGTATTGCGGGCACCGAAACGGCGGCTGAGGCCTTTCAGATAATCGCCAATGCCGAAGCCCCGTTTGCCTCTCGTGGTGATGATAGCGGCACCCACAAAAAGGAGCTTTCGATCTGGGCCGAGGCCGGTATTGAGCCCGCTGGCAGTTGGTATCGCGAGCTTGGTTCAGGCATGGGTGCTGCGCTGAACACGGCCGCTGGTATGGATGCCTACATCATGGCCGACCGCGGCACCTGGATTAGCTTTGATAATCGTCAGAATCTGGAGATTCTGGTCGAAGGCGATCCAGTTCTGTTTAATCAGTACGGTAGCGTGCTCGTCAATCCAGAGAATCACGACGTGAAGCATGACCTTGCCATGGAGTGGCACGACTGGCTGGTGTCGGATGAAGGACAAGCGGCCATCGGCGCCTACCGCCTGCGTGGCCAGCAGCTTTTCACGCCCAACGCGCAGTAGCGCAATTTTTGTCGCAAACCGGGGGCCGTGTGGTGTGGAAGCACCTGCGGCCCTCTCTTATTTTGCGGGCTGATCATTTATCATGTCGGGTTCCCGCAATAAGAGGACAAGGCATGTATCCCACCAGCATGACCGTGGCCGGTTTTGACCCGGAGCTTCATGACGCCATTGAGAAAGAGCGGCACCGTCAGGAAACGCATATCGAGCTGATTGCCTCCGAGAACTACGCAAGCCCGCGTGTTCTGGAGATGCAAGGCAGTGTGCTAACCAACAAATACGCGGAAGGGTATTCAGGTAAGCGTTACTACGGCGGCTGTGAGTTCGTTGATATTGCCGAAGACCTGGCTATTGAGCGGGCGAAGGCGCTGTTTGGTGCGGACTATGCCAATGTGCAGCCGCATTCCGGCTCAAGTGCGAATTTGGCGGTTTTCATGGCACTCGCCAATCCCGGCGATACGCTCATGGGGCTGTCTCTCGATCACGGCGGGCATCTGACCCACGGCGCCAAGCCCAACTTCTCGGGCAAGATCTACAACCCGGTGCAGTACGGTATTGATCCGAATACCGGTGAAATCGATTACGCCGAGGTTGAGCGCCTAGCGCATGAGCACAAGCCAAAGATTATTGTCGCTGGGTTCTCGGCTTACTCGCGGGTCATTCATTGGGCGCGGTTCCGCGCCATTGCCGATGCGGTGGGCGCCTGGCTGGTAGCCGATATGGCGCATGTTGCCGGTTTGGTGGCGGCTGGCGTTTATCCAAGCCCGGTGCCTTACGCCGATGTGGTCACCACCACCACGCACAAAAGCCTGCGTGGCCCCCGCGGTGGCCTGATTCTGGCGCGGGAAAATCCTGACGTGACCAAAAAGCTACAGTCATTGATCTTCCCAGGCACTCAGGGTGGGCCACTTATGCACGTGGTGGCGGCCAAGGCGGTTGCTTTTCGCGAGGCGCAAGACCCGGATTTCCGCATCTACCAAGAGAAAGTGGTGGCCAATGCGCGCGCCATGGCCAACACCGTAATCGAGCGAGGCTACAAAGTGGTCTCCGGGGGCACCGATAACCACCTCTTTTTGATGGATCTGGTGGATAAAGGTTTGACCGGCAAAGAGGCCGATGCCGCACTGGAAGCCGCGCACATCACTGTCAATAAAAACACTGTGCCAAACGATCCGCAGTCACCGTTTGTGACCTCCGGTCTTCGCATCGGCACGCCGGCCATTACCACGCGTGGGTTTGGTGAGGCAGAAAGCCGTGAGCTTGCCGGGTGGATTTGCGACGTGCTCGATAACACGGGCGATGATGCGGTGCGGGCCCGAGTGATTGAGCAGGTCACGGATATCTGCCGCCGCTTCCCGGTTTACGAGGCCCTGCAGGGATAAGTCACCCGCATGCGTTGTCCTTTCTGTCACACCCAAGACACGCGCGTGGTCGACTCTCGTCTTGCAGGGGAGGGCGATCAAGTGCGGCGGCGGCGCGAGTGTGTGGGTTGTGGCGAGCGCTTTACCACCTACGAGGCGGCGGAGCTGGTGATGCCGCGGGTGGTGAAGCGTGATGGCACCCGGGTGCAGTTTGATGAGTCGCGTCTGCGCACGGGGATGATGCGTGCCTTGGAAAAGCGCCCTGTCGCTACCGAGGCGGTTGAAGATGCGCTCAACCGGATTCGTCAGCGCATCCAAGCCCTGGGTGAACCCGAAGTTGCCGCCAGCACCATTGGTGAGTGGGTGATGGAAGAACTGCGCGAGCTTGATGAAGTGGCCTATGTCCGTTTTGCCTCGGTTTATCGCAGTTTTCAGGATGTCAGCGCATTCCGGGAGGTCATCGAGGGGTTGGAGCATCGCACCCCGCCATTCGTTGATGACGGTGAGAGCTCGTGAGCGAATTCAGTGCGGCCGACCACGCCTGGATGGGGCGGGCGCTTCAGCTGGCTGAGCGTGGGCGACTGACTTGTGATCCCAATCCACGCGTGGGTTGTGTGCTGGTGCGTGATGGTGAGTGCATTAGCGAGGGCTGGCATGCTCGCACTGGGGATGCGCATGCCGAAGTTCGGGCACTGGAGTCCGCCACAACATCGGTCGCAGGTGCAACCGCCTACATTACTCTCGAGCCCTGTAGCCACTATGGCCGCACGCCCCCTTGTGCCGACGCGCTCATTGAAGCGGGGATTGCACGGGTGGTGGTGGGCGCTACTGATCCCAATCCAAAAGTCTCCGGCCGGGGGCTTGAGCGGCTGCGCGAGGCGGGCGTTGCGGTTGCTGCCGGTTTAATGGCGGAGCGCTCCGAACAACTTAATCCAGGGTTTTTTCGACGAATGCGCTCGGGTCTGCCCTATGTGCGCGTGAAGCTTGCGATGAGTCTTGACGGACGTACCGCCATGGCCTCCGGCGAGAGTCGTTGGATTACCTCGGCGGCCGCGCGGGCCGATGTCCATCACTGGCGTGCGGCCAGTAGCGCGGTAGTTACTGGTGTCGATACGGTGCTGGCGGATGATCCGCTGCTCACGGCTCGGGATATCGAGGCGGAATTCCTCCCTGCGATGCGCGTCGTGATGGATACCCATTTGCGCACGCCGCTTGAGTCACAGTTACTCACGGATGAACAAGGGGCGGTCATCATCCATGGCGGCACGATGCCGTCACGTGAGGCTGAGCATGTGCAGGCCGGTGCTGAGCTCTGGCAGGTGGGGCTTGATGCTGATGGTCATGTCGATCCGGTGGCAGCCCTGAGTGCCTTGGCTGAGGCGGAGATTAACGAGGTCTGGGTGGAGTCGGGTCCACGACTAGCCGGTGCCTGGATTCAGGCCGGTGTCGTGGATGAGTTGGTGATTTATCTAGCACCGCATCTGATGGGGCACGAAGCCAACCCGCTGTTAATGTTGCCAGGGCTTGAAACGATGGCCGATCGGTTGCCTGTGCGTTGGTTGGACACGCGTCGCGTGGGTGAGGACCTGCGGCTGAGGCTGCGGCTGCATGAGTCAGAGGACGTCTAAATGTTCACAGGAATTATTCAGGCCAAAGGTCAATTACAGGAAAGCCGCGAGACTGGCGGCGATCGGCGGCTTGTTTTCCATGCCGGCGGTCTTTCGCTAAAGAATGTACAAAAGGGCGACAGCATTGCGGTGAATGGCTGCTGTCTGACGGCCGTAGAGCTGGATGATCTGACATTTGCTGCCGATGTGTCGGTAGAGAGCCTGTCCCGAACCACCTTGGGTGCGCTTCGCCCGGGTAGTCCGGTGAATTTAGAAAAGGCCCTAACCCTCTCAACACCGTTGGGCGGCCATTTAGTGAGCGGTCATGTTGATGGGGTTGGCGAGGTGCTGGTTCGCGAGCCAGCGGCGCGCTCCGAGCGCTGGCGGTTTCGTGCCCCGGATGCACTAGCCCGTTACATTGCCGAGAAAGGCTCAATCACCATTGAGGGCATTAGCTTGACGGTCAATCAAGTGGCCGGCAGCGAGTTTGAAGTCAACATCGTCCCGCACACTGCCGCGGTGACTACCCTAGGGGACTATGAACCCGGGCAAGCCGTGAATATTGAGGTGGACTTGGTCGCACGCTACCTCGAACGGCTGCTTGCCGGTGAGGTTGCTGCCGGTGGTGGCGTGAGCAAGGATTTGCTGCGTCGTAGCGGTTTTCTTGGGGACTAAGGCATGGCATTTAACGATATTGAAGAGATCATCCAGGATCTGAGCATTGGCCGGATGGTGCTCATGCTCGACGACGAAGATCGCGAGAATGAGGGTGATCTGTTGATGGTCGCCTCCATGGTGCGACCGGATGATATTAATTTTATGGCGCGCTATGGCCGTGGTCTGATCTGCCTCACCCTAACCCGGGAGCGTTGCGAGCAATTACGTTTACCGCTCATGGTCACCGGATCTAGCGATCATCAGGGCACGAAGTTTACGGTCAGTATTGAAGCGGCTCAGGGTGTGACAACGGGTATTTCTGCGGCCGACCGCGCCCGTACCATACAGGCAGCCGTTGCGCCCCAGGCCTCACCGGCGGATATCACCCAGCCGGGTCATGTCTTCCCACTGATGGCGCAACCGGGTGGTGTGTTAACGCGCGCCGGGCATACCGAAGCCGGCTGTGATTTGGCCCGTCTAGCGGGTTTTGAGCCTGCCGCGGTGATCGTAGAAGTGCTGAATGAAGATGGCACCATGGCCCGGCGCGATGATTTGCTGGCCTTTGCACGCGAACATGACCTAAAGATTGGCACAGTGGCCGATCTGATTGCCTATCGTATTCGCAACGAACGCACCGTCGAGCGGGTGGCGGATTGTGAGTTACCCACAGAGCATGGCCGTTTTCATCTCTACGCTTATCAGGACACCGTCGACGGAGCACTGCATTTTGCGCTACTGCGCGGTCAACCCAAGCCCGATCAGCCGGCACTGGTGCGCGTGCAGGTAGAGAATACGCTCTCGGATTTGTTTGCGGCGATGGCCCCGGATCAAACTTGGTCGTTGCGCCAGGCGCTGGAGGAGATTGCCGGCAGCGATACGGATCCGGCCTGTTTGATTATGCTCCGGCAGGCGAGTGATCAGGATGAAGTGATGGCGCGAATGCGTGAGTTTCAGGTGCTTGCCCAAAGCGGGCAGATGACCCCGGAGCCGCGTCAAGCCAGTGAGCAAAGTCAGGCATTGCGCACCTATGGCGTCGGTGCCCAGATACTGTCTGATCTGGGTATACGACGGATGCGAGTCCTCTCTTCGCCAAAGATTATGTATGGACTATCGGGTTTTGGTATCGAGGTAGTCGACTATGTGCAGTCGGCGGTTTAACCTTGGCCCGGTAATGACTAACACGGTAAGACTATGAAAACCCTCGAAGGTGATTTCACAGCCAACAATGCGCGGATTGCGATTGTGGCCACCCGATTTAACAGCTTTATTGTTGATGCACTGGTCAGCGGTGCACAGGATAGCCTCCGCCGTCACGGGTTGGCGGATGAGTCGTTAACCCTCATTCGCGTCCCCGGTGCCTGGGAACTGCCGTTGGTGGTGGATAAGGCCGCAGCCAGTGGCGACTATGACGGTGTGGTTGCACTGGGTTGTGTTATTCGGGGTGGCACGCCGCATTTTGAGTATGTGGCCGGCGAATGTGCCAAGGGCATTGGCCAGGTCAGCCAGCAAAGGGGCGTACCGGTGGCTTTTGGGGTGCTCACCACCGATACCATCGAGCAGGCCATCGAGCGTGCCGGCACGAAAGCGGGTAATAAGGGTGCGGAGGCCGCAGTCTCATTGCTCGAGATGATCAGCCTGCTGCGCCAACTGTGACCGCAACCCGATCCAAGCATGAGCGCGTCCGAGCTCGTCGACGCGCGCTACAAGCGTTATATCAATGGCAGTTGACGGGGCAGGAGCCCGCCGATATCGAGCGGCAGTTCCTGAGCGAACACCGGCTTGGCCGGATCGATTTAGACTATTTCTCGGCGCTTTTTCGTGGCGTCACGGCCCAGGCCGAATCTTTGGATGCCGCCTACGATGGTTACCTGGATCGACCGGCGCGGACCCTTGATCCCGTTGAGCTTGCGTTATTACGGCTTGGAACCTTCGAGCTGCGCGAGCGGGTTGAGGTGCCTTACCGCGTCTGCATTGATGAGGCGGTTGAACTAGCGAAGGCATTCGGTGCCGAGCAAAGCCATCGTTTTATCAACGGCATTCTGGATAAAGTGGGACGGGATTTTCCGCTACGCCAGGCAGAGTTGAAGATCCGACGGGGCTAGGGCCCCCAGCGGCATGGCTGAACGCGCTGAATTTACCCTGATTGAACGTTATCTCACCGGGCTGGGTGCGCCGCGATCGGATGTGGTTTTGGGCGTGGGCGATGATGCCGCAATTGTTGATGGACCCCAGCAGGGTCATCAAGTCATGGCGTTGGATACGCTGGTTGAAGGGGCGCATTTCCCCGCCGATCTGCCGGCGGAGTGGGTGGGGTATCGCGCGCTCGCTGTTAATTTAAGTGATCTCGCTGCCATGGGCGCGACGCCACGCTGGGCGCTGCTGGGCCTGACCCTGCCCGAAGCGGATCAGAGCTGGGTGGCGGGTTTTGCGCGCGGATTGGATGGCTTAGCGAAAACTTTCGATGTTGCTGTCATTGGTGGTGACGTCACACGCGGTCCCTTGACCATTAGTTTGCAAATCACCGGTGTGGTTGGGCAGACGGTGTTACGGCGGGATGGTGCGAAGCCGGGTGATCGGCTTTGGGTATCCGGGCGCCCCGGCGAAGCGGCTGCCGGGCTTGCGGTATGGCAGTCCACAACCGCGCGGGACCGTGCCCATTGGCGGGGGTTGCAAGCGGCATTCACCCACCCGCAGCCGCGTGTGGCATTGGGCATTGCGTTGCAGGGTGTGGCCTCCGCGGCCATTGATATCTCGGATGGATTGATTGCTGATGCCGGCCATGTTGCTGAGCGCAGTGGTGTGCGGCTGGTTGTTGACCCGGCGGCTTGTAGGCCATCGGCGCGACTTCGGCGCTGGGCGGGCAGCCAACAAGCCGCGCAGCAACTTTATTGCACGGGCGGCGATGATTATGAGCTTTGTTTTACGGCACCAACCGCCGCGGATGTCGATGTTATTGGCGCTGCCCAAAGGGCCGGGGTGCCCGTGCGATGTATCGGCCAGGTGGAGGCGGGTGAAGGCGTCTTCTGGGGCAGTCGTCCGTGGCGTGCCGATTCGGCGCCTGGCTATGCCCATTTTTCTTCGTAAACCCTGCTGGTAAGCGGGTTTCCGCACGCGTATAGTTTTGGTTATATCTTTAGAACTAGGAGGAATGGTCGCGAATGCGACCGAAGGCAGGATAGCCGATGAGTGGCTCTGATATTTCTGACTTTCGCGTCTCCAATCTCCGTCAAGCTTGCGCTCACTGCAGCCTGAATCAACTTTGCCTGCCAATGTCTTTGAGCGAGGCCGATATCGAGCAGCTTGATGCCATCGTCGAGCGCAAGCGGCCGTTACAACGCGGTGATCACCTCTACCGCGGTGGCGATGATTTTCAAGCGATCTACGCGGTCCGCTCCGGCTCACTCAAGACCTACACCACCACCGAATCAGGTGAAGAACAGGTCACCGGTTTTCATTTGCCCGGCGAGCTGGTGGGTTTGGATGCGATTAACAGCTGGATTCACCCTTGTTCTGCTTCAGCGCTCGAGACGACCAGTATTTGCGAGCTGCCGTTTGAACAACTCGAACACCTGGCAGCGGATATCCCGAGCCTCCAGCGACAGTTGCTCCGGTTGATGTCTAAAGAAATATTCGCCGACCAGGAAATGCTCTTTGCTATGGCCCGACGCAGCGCCGAAGAGCGTCTCGCGATGTTGCTTTTGAGTTTCTCTGACCGCTTTGGCCGCCGCGGACTGTCGTCGACGCGATTTCGGCTGCCAATGGCACGCAGTGATCTGGGTAACTACCTGGGGCTTGCGCCAGAGACCATGAGTCGCCTGTTTCGCCGTTTTCAGGAAAACGGTTGGCTGCAGGCAGAAGGCCGGGAAATTCAGATTCTCGAGCCAGAGGCATTAGAAGAGCTGTCTGGTCGCGGGATGGATGATGGGTGCAACCGTCGCCGTAGCGACGGCACCGACTAGGATCACATCATTCCGGTCTGGAGCTTGGCGGCCTCCGACATCATCTCGAAGCTCCACGGTGGGTCAAAGACAACTTCGACTTTCACCTCTTCAACGGTGGGAACCTGACGGACTTTTTCGCGAACGTCATAGGCGATAATGTCGCCCATGCCGCAACCCGGTGCGGTTAATGTCATATCAACCTCAACGGTCCGTGTTCCATCATCATTCAGGTGAATATCGCAGCGGTAAACCAACCCCAGTTCAACGATATTCACAGGAATTTCGGGGTCGAAGCAGCGTCGCATCTGATCCCATACCAGCTGTTCCACATCGTCATCTGAGGCATTTTCCGGGAGCTCCGGAGCAGGCTCGGGCTCTTTGCCGATGGCATCGGCATCTTTGCCATCAATGCGAAAGAGATTGCCCTGGATATAAACCGTGTAGCTGCCACCCAACGCCTGAGTAATCATGCCCTCGGCGCCCTTTGGGATGATGCCGGTGTCGCCGGCCGGGATGAGTGCGGCCTCGCAGTCACGCTCGAATACCACCGGCTCATTGCTTTGCATCGCCATCGTCTCTGTCCTCGTCCTTACACCAATGAGCAAAGCATAGCATTGGATGTGACCGGGTCCGAAGCACTTGAGTGGGAGGAAAACTCAGTTCAGATCGCGTATGGTGGTTATCGAATCCGCTAATCAGGAGACAATGTCATGTCTGACAACGTCCACCATCTCTCGCCTTTGCTGCGCCAGTCCAGTGACATTTTGGTCCAGCGCGCGCAGGGCATGTACGTCTACTCTGAGGATGGCGGCAAGTATATGGATTTTGCCTCGGGTATCGGTGTGCTGAGCACGGGCCACTGTCATCCGCGCGTCGTTGAGGCGGCCAAGGCGCAGATCGATAAGGTTGTCCACGCGCAGTACGCCATTATGAAGCACCCGCCGATTCTGGAGCTCTCTGATCGTCTGGTGGAGTTGCTGCCCGACGCCATTGACAGCGTGTTCTTCTCGAACGCCGGCACTGAGGCGGTCGAAGCTTCTATCCGGCTCGCCCGTCAGGCAACCGGCAAGCCCAATATTATTGCCTTCCGTGGTTGCTTCCACGGCCGGACGATGGGCTCGCTCTCAACAACCACCTCCAGTGCCGCTGTCCGTCAGGGCGTGCAGCCGATGATGGGGGGGGTGGTCACCGCGCCCTTCCCAGATACCTACTGGTATGGCATGAGCGAGGACGAAGCCGCAGATTTTGCCCTGCGCGAGCTTGATTACATCCTGCAGGTGCAGAGCACGCCGATGGAAACGGCGGCCATGCTGATCGAGCCGATTCAGGGTGAGGCGGGCTATATTCCGGCCAACACCAAGTTCATGCAGGGCCTGCAAGAGCGCTGTAACAAGCACGGCATTCTCCTGATGATGGACGAGGTCCAGTCGGGTAATGGTCGTACTGGTTTGATGTGGGGCTACGAACATTTTGGTGTGGAACCCGACGTGGTGATCTCCGCCAAGGGCGTGGCCAGTGGCTTTCAGCTTTCGTTCATGGCGGCACCGGCCGAGCTTATGAGCAAGGCTTTGCCGGGCTCTCAGGGTGGCACTTATGGCGGCAACGCCGTCGCCTGTGCCGCTGCATTGGCGACGCTTGATGTCATTCGTGATGAACGTCTGGTCGAGAACGCCGCTGAGCGTGGTGCTCAGTTGTTAGCACGGCTGCAGGCAGTGCAAGAGCGGCATCCCGAAATTGGCAACCTCTCCGGTAAGGGGCTCATGATTGGCACCCATTTGGTGGATGCCCATGGCAAACCGGATGGTGATCGCGGGGCCAAGATGCTAAAAGCCTGCGAGCATCGCGGACTGTTGATGATTCGCTGTGGTCCTTGGGGCGGTAACGTGATTCGCTGGATCCCGCCGCTGATTGTCACCGCTGAGGAAATCGACTGGGCCGTGGATCAGTTTGAGGCCGCACTCATTGAAACGGGTGGTGGCGAGACCACTGAGCGGATGCGCGGGACGGGCTAAGCCGGTCCGTTATCGGGCGCCGCCCGCATATAAAAAGGCCCGGCATTGACCGGGCCTTTTTATTGGGTGGTGGCGCTTATGAACCCACCGGCACGGTTTGGGCCTCTGTGAACTCGAACAATCCCTCAAGCCCGCCTTCACGGCCGTAGCCAGATTGTTTCATGCCACCAAAGGGTGCCTCCGGCGTCGGCCCAGAGCCGGTGTTGAGTGCCGCATGACCGAAATGTAGTTGCGCGATCACACGCTGGCCTTTGGCTTCATCGGCTGTGAAGACATAACAGGCAAGGCCGAAATCCGTGTCATTGGCCATTCGCACCACATTGGCTTCGTCACCAAAGGTGATAATGGGGACCAGCGGGCCGAAGGTTTCTTCGCGGTAACAGGCCGCAGCTTCTGGCACGTCGAGAAGGACGGTTGGGGCATGGAACGTACCCGACAAGCCGCTGGTGTCGCCTGCGAAGACCTTCTTCGCGCCTTTGGCCACGGCGTCTTCAACGTGGCGGGCTACCTTGGCAACCGCATTTTCGTCGATGAGCGGCCCCAAATTGATCCCCGGCTGCATTCCGTCACCCACGTGAAGATCACGAACGCGATCGGCGAGTTTTTCGGCGAAGCGCTCGGCGACATCGCGATGGACAAAAATTCGGTTGGCACAGACGCAGGTCTGGCCGCCGCCACGGAATTTATTGACCATTAGCTGATCGGCGGCCTTATCGAGATCCGCATCGTCAAAAATGATGTAGGGGGCGTTGCCGCCGAGCTCTAGGGTTAGGCGCTTGATGCCAGGGGCGGCCTGACGGATAAGCTCTCGGCCCACTTCGGTAGAGCCGGTAAAGCTAATCACCCGCACAGAGGGAGCGGCGAAAAGGGCATCGGTTATCGGCCCGGCCGAGCCCATCACCAAATTAACCTTGCCGGCCGGCAACCCCACTTTGCGATCGAGCAGGCAGAACAAGGCAACCATGGTGAGCGGTGTTTTTGACGAGGGCTTGATAACACTGGCGCAGTCGGCGGCAATAGCCGAGGAGAGCTTCTTCGCAATCATGCCAATGGGGAAATTCCAGGGCGTAATGAGGCCCACCACGCCGGCGGGGCGGTGGTGCACGGTCCAGGTACAGTCGCGCGGCTTCTCCTCCAGCGTTCTCGGGCCAAGCGCATCAATATGATTGGCTGCATAGCGGAAAAAGCCAGCGGCATAATCGACCTCTCCCTGGGCCTCCGGCAGTGGTTTGCCATGCTCCATGCACAGAATTCGGCCAATCTCTTCGCGCTCCTCGGTCAGCGCATCGGCAATGGCGTTTAACCACCCCCGGCGCGTTTCCAGGCTGGCTGGCTGTGTCATCGCCGTCTCTGCTGCTGCAATGGCTCGTTCGGTCTCGGTCGCGCTCATGGCGGCCACCTCAGCCAGTGGGCTGTGGTCGACCGGATTGGTGACGGTGAGCGTTTTGCCGCTATCGGCCATGACCCATTGGCCGTTGATGTAGCCACCTAGGTTTTGCAGGAGCGGGGAGTCGATCATAGTTTGCCTCATTCGGGTTTGTTTTTGGGTCAGCCGCCGGTGACAAAGCCATGCGCTTTGTCGACAACATTGTTTAATGCTTCGCCACGCTGCCAGCGGTAGAAATTTTCAATAAATTGCTCAGAGAGTGCGCGCTTCCAGCCAATAAAATCACCCGCCATGTGCGCGGAGATGGCGACATTGGGTAGATCCCAGAGTGGATGATCAGCCGGTAGTGGCTCGGTTTCAAAGACATCCAGCGCAGCCGCATCGATCTGGCCGTCGGTCAGTGCATCGACCAGCTCATCCGTGCGAACGATTGGCCCGCGGCCAATATTGATAAGCCGAGCACCCGGCTGCATGGCCTTGAACTCCGCGGCGCCAAAAAGCCCCTCGGTGTCCGGGGTGAGTGGCGCCGCGATCACCACATAGTCGTAATCACCAAGTATGGAGAGCAGATCGGCTTGGGCATAGATGGCCCCAAAGTCATCGTCGCCGGGACGGGCTCGTCGTCCAACGCCATCCACCTCCATGCCGACCGCCCCGCAGAGCTTTGCGATGGTCCGCCCAATGGATCCCGCACCAACCACCAGTACGCTGCCGTCTGCGACTGACTCGGTCTCGCGATGCTGCCACTCATGGGCCTGTTTCAGTGCCCAGTTGCCGGCAAAGTCCTTGGCGAAAGCGATGATCTGACCAAGCACATACTCGGCAATGCAACGGTCGAAAATACCGCGAGCATTGGTCACGGGGATGCTGCTGGCGCGGACTTCTGGGGTGAGCAGGGCGTCGACGCCGGCGCTGGTGGCATGGATCCACTCCAGCGCATCGGCAGCGGGCCAGGCATCGCTGACGGCTTGGGTGCGGAAATCGGTGACGCAAAGCACCTGCGCGCCCAGGAGTGCCGCCCGCAGGCTATCGCTGTCACTTGCCAGCCGAAATTCAACCTGATCGCTGAGCGCGTCCAAGCCCTCCGGTAAGGCTTCGTTGGGGGCAGTAAGCACAGCGACGGCGGGCCGGTCAGCACGCATAAGATTCTCCGGTGATGACAACCTAGAAAGCCCACGACGGTAGCTCTCGACTCATGCCCCGTCAACCGCGTCATAATAGGGCTTGCAGGGGTTGACCGATTGGCTGGCTGGGTCTAGCTTCGCGAGTATTCTGTTCAATTTATTCATCTGTCATAGGTAAAGGAAACGATTATGGTCAATCCGGTTGAGATGGATCAGGGCGATCAGGCCGAAGCACCTCTTTTCAGCCCTTCGCTACAGGCCATCCCGATGCCGGGTATTCGACGCATGATCAATACCGCGGCCGATATGGATGACGTGATTCATCTATCGATTGGTCAGCCGGATTTTCCAACGCCAAAGCATATTGTGGATGCGCATATTGAGGCGCTACAGGATGGCCTGACCGGGTACACCATGGATGCCGGGTTGCCAGAGCTGCTGACAGAGCTTGCCCGCTACTACACCGAACGCTATGGCCGAGAGCTGACTGAGGATAATTTCCTGGTCACCACCGGTGCTACCGAGGCCATGTATCTGGCGCTCACCGCCACTGCAGCGCCAGGCCGGCAGTTTATTGTCACGGACCCCACCTTTTTGCTGTATGCACCGCTAATCCGCATGAATGGCGGTGAGGTTAAACTCATCCCCACACGCCCGGAGCATGGTCATCAGATCGACCCGCAGGAGGTGATTGACGCCATTGGCATGCGCACTTTTGCCATTGTGCTCAACTCTCCCTCCAACCCCAGTGGTGCCGTGTATCCGCGCGAAACGATCGAGGCGATTGTCCAAGAGGCCGCCTATCGCGGGGTGTATGTTTTTGCCGACGAGGTCTACGACCATATTTTGCTCGAGGAGGGAATGGAGTTCCCCAGCGTGATCAACTGCACCTCAGATCTTGATCATGTGATGTCGATCTCGAGTTTCTCCAAGACCTTCAGCATGGCGGGCTTCCGGATTGGCTGGATGATCTCAAGCCAAGGCGCGATTAAAAAGTTGCGGCGCTATCACATGTTTACTACCACAGTTGCGAGTACGCCCGCGCAATGGGCTGGGGTGGCGGCGCTGAAGGGTGATATGAGCTGTGTGGATGAGATGAATGCCGAGTATCGGCGTCGTCGCGATCGGGTGGTAGAACTGGTGAGCGAGACCCCGCACTTAACCGGGTATGTGCCGCAGGGGGCGTTCTACATCTTCCCGTCGCTGCCGCCGCGTACCGATGGCACTGATCTGGCCCTGCGCATGTTGCAGGACACCGGCGTTTGCGTGATTCCAGGGGATGCGTTTGGCGATACCTGCGGCAATGCGATTCGCATTAGTTTCTCGAACTCGATGGAGAATATCGAAGAGGCTTTTGCTCGCATGCAGCCTTGGCTTGCCAAGCAGAAATTCTGACTAGCTCTCTTGGTCTTCTAGCCAGTGGACGCGATACAGATCAAGCCGGCGGTCCTTAGAATTTTGCACTGATCCTTCGGCCCGCAGCTGCTTGATCTTGTCCATATCCAAATCCACCACCAGGGTCATCTCGGTGTTGGGGGTGGATTCGCTGACAATCCCATCATGCGGGAAGGCAAAATCCGAAGGAGAGAAAACCGCGGCCTGCGAATATTGGATTTCGATGTTCTCCACCCGCGGCAGATTGCCGACACTGCCGGTGATGGCCACATAACACTCATTTTCAATCGCCCGAGCCTGGGCGCAGCGGCGAACGCGCAAATAGGCGTTCTTGGTATCGGTCCAGAAGGGCACAAACAAAATCTGCATGCCCTGATCGGCCAGCAGGCGACAGGCTTCAGGAAACTCCACGTCGTAGCAGACCAGAATACCGATTTTGCCCACATCGGTATCAAAGGCTTTGAGCGCATCACCGCCCTGGACACCCCAATAAAAACGCTCATCCGGGGTGGGGTGGAGCTTGTGATGCGAGTCCACCGTGCCATCCCGACGACAGAGGTAGGCGACGTTATACAGCGCCACGTCGTCATAAACCGGCATGGAGCCAGCGATGATGTTGATGTTGTAGGACACCGCGAGTTGGCTCATGGCATCAACAATTTCGCTGGTGTATTGCGCCAGCCCGCGCATCGCCTCGGCCGGATCTTCCTGATTGAACTGTGCGAGCAGCGGCGCGTTGAAAAGCTCGGGGAAGAGGATGAAATCGCAGTTATACCCGGCCATGGCGTCGATGAAGAACTCAATATTGCTCATGAGATCTTCAAAATTGGTCACCCGACGCATCTGCCACTGCACGGTGCCTACCCGAATCATCGACTTGCGCCCACCAATGAGCGGCGTGCGCTCTGACTCGTAGAAGATATTGTCCCACTGCAGCAGTGTGGCGTAAGCCTTGGATTCTTGGTCTTCGGGCAAATAAGCCGTAATCACACGACGGACGTGAAAATCATTCGCCAGCTGGAAGGAGAGAATGGGGTCGAACAGCTCGCGGCGTTTGACCAGATCGATATACTCCTCAGGCTTCATTTCCGCGGCATGCTCGCGATACCCCGGCATGCGGCCGCCGGCCACGATGGCGCGCAGATTTAGGCTGCGGCAAAGCTCTTTGCGTGCGTCATAAAGCCGCCGGCCGAGGCGCATGCCGCGGTAATCCGGGTCGACAAAAATATCGACGCCGTAGAGCACATCGCCATTCGGATCGTGATTGGTCAGATAGCCATTTCCGGTGATCTCGTCATACTTGTGTCGGTCGCCATAACGATCGTAGTCCACGATCATGGAGATGGCCCCGGCCACCACGCGGCCGTTATCCTCGATGCAGATCTGGCCTTCCGCGAAGCGATTAATTTGCGCGGCAAACTGCTTGCGCGTCCAAGCACCACCCAGGTCCGGATAGACCTGGTCCATGATGTGCTTGACGTCCTTGTAATCCGACAGCCGCAGATGGCGCAGTCGCAGTCGGTGTTCTTCGGCGGTACTGTCGTGTTCACTCATGAAGCAAAGGATATCATGGGGGTATCGTCGGTCAGACAGTTGAGCATTGCCAGAAAAAGGAGTCTGCAATGAATCACCATCTCACCGCAGAGCAGCGCCAAACCCTTCTGGATAAGCTGGAAGCCCAGCGCCAGGATCTGCGCGGAGAAATTCACAGCGAAGTGCTGGCGGCGGATTTGCACCGCGCCGAGGATATCGCCGATCGGGTGCGCGACCCGGGTGATGAAGCGGTTGTGGATCTACTGGCCGATTTGGAATACGCCGATATCGACCGCCATGTTCAGATATTGCGGACGGTGGAATCGGCTATCCGGGCTTGGCATGAGGGTGGCTACGGCCTCTGCGTGGAGTGTGGCGGCGAAATACCGTTTGACCGCCTGCAGGCCAATCCGGCGGCATCACGCTGTCTTCATTGTCAGGCCGAGCGTGAACGGGCGGGAGGCCGGCCGCCACGGCTTTAATCGATAAAGCGCGGCCTCTGTCGCGCTGGCTGGTCGGAGCGCTTTTGGTGCTCAGTCTCTCGGCAGCGGCCGAGGTGCGTCTGACGCTCCATGGGGTAGAGGGTGAGGTTGCCGAGCGGGTGCGTGCGGTTGTTGATCCCTCGGTTGCCCTCGACAGCGACCTTGCAGCCCGTTTTTATCGCGAGCGGGTCATCGCTCAGATTCGTGAGGCACTTGAGGCGAGTGGCTATTACCAGCCAGACCTGAGCGTGCAGCTGCAAGCGGCGGAAGGGCATTGGGCGCTCGCGGTGGAGATTAGCCCAGGCCCTCGGGTGCGATGGCGTTCAGTGGCAATTGAGGTGACCGGAGAAGGCCGCGATGATCCCGCGTTCTCGGCCCTGCAGGAAACACTGCCCATCACTCCCGATACCGCGCTTGATCATCTCGACTACGACCGCAGCAAACAGGCGCTGCGCAATCTTGCGCTGGAGCGCGGTTATTTTGATTATCAATTCACAGTGGCTCGGCTTGCTGTCCATGTCGCGGGAGGATGGGCCGATGCCGAGCTGGTCTTGGATACCGGGCCGCGTTACCGGTTTGGGGCAGTGGAATTTTCAGCCGCCCCGTTTCGCCGCAGTTTCCTTGATCGGCTGACTCCATTCTCGCCAGGCGATGCCTACTCAGCCGACAGGTTGGCGGCATTCAATGAGCGGCTGTTGGAGAGTGGTTATTTTGATGATGCGTTGGTGGCAGCACCCCGTGAAGAGGCCAAAGATGGCCAGATACCCGTAACCGCTCAATTGCTGACCCGTCCGCGCAATACCGTGACCACCGGGATTGGTTATTCCACCGATGAGGGCCCGCGCGCGCAGTTGGGATTCAATCGGCATTACATCAACAACCGGGGTCATCGTCTGGAGAGTCGGTTGCGCGTCTCTCCCGTGCGTCAGCTGCTCAACGCACGCTACGAGATCCCGCTAGCAGACCCACTCAATGACAGCCTCTCGCTGGCAACGGGCTGGGAGAATGAGGATGTTGAGGACACCCGTAGTGAGCGCTACACCGTGGCACTTGCAAGGCGTCAGCAATTCACCTCGGGCTGGGTGCGGACTCAGTCCGTCCGCTGGCTGGATGAGCGCTTCACGGTCGGCACCGACCGCGGCACAGCACAGTTACTGTTGCCCGGCCTTGCCTTCTCGCGAACGCGTTCAAGAGGCGGAATTGATCCGTACCGCGGTGATCACCAGAGCTACTCAGTGGAGGGTAGTGCCCGCGATCTATTCTCCGATGTTGATATCGCAAGGCTGCGGCTCAGTAATACCTGGTTGCGTAGTCTGGGAGAAGCACATCGGTTTCAGCTGCGGGCAGATCTTGGCGCGATTGCAACCAATGACTTTGATGCAACACCCACGTCGCTGCGGTTCTTCGCCGGGGGTGATCAGAGCGTGCGCGGCTTTGCCTATCGCAGCCTTGGCCCGCAAGACGCCAATGGTGAGGTCACCGGTGGACGTTATTTGGCCACAGGCAGTGCTGAGTATAGCTACGCGGTTCGCGGAAACTGGCGCCTGGCTGGCTTTATCGATGGCGGCAATGCGTTCGCCCAGATTGATGAATTTGATGCGGAGGTAGGCGCCGGTTTTGGGCTGCGTTGGTCTTCACCGGTGGGGCCGTTGCGGCTTGATCTGGCCTGGGGTGTGAGTCGAGACGATCCGCCGTTTCGGGTTCATATCTCGGTGGGGCCGCCTTTCTGATGCCGGGCCTGCGCACAACACTGCTTTCTCTGTTGCTTGCCTTGGCATTGGGGCTGGCCTGGCTGGTTAGTACCACCGACGGCGCTCGTTGGCTTGCCCAACGCGCGAGTGCTTGGGTGCCAGAACTAAACGTTACGGTATTGGGCGGCAATCTCTGGGAGGGTGTGCAGCTTGCTGATGTCCGTTGGCAGTCCGATGTGGCCCAACTTCGCGCCAAGGCGCTGACGCTTAATTGGGATCCATGGTGCGTTCTGCGCGGTGAGCACTGTGTGATGGCACTTCAGGGTGAAGCCCTTAAATTGAATGAGCATTCCCTTGGGGAACTGCGTCTCGCCTTGGCGGGTAACGCTGCTTCACATCGTATCGATTTGACGCTGGACGGTGGTGTATTGCCGCTGCGCCTCGCATTGCAGGGCGGCATTGAGGCAGCGCCGCGGCGCTGGCAGGGCCAGTTGATAGACGGCGTGGTTGGCGCTAAGCCGCAGCGCTGGCAGCTGATTGAAACGCCAGAGTTGCAGCTGGAGTGGCGATCCCGTTCGTTGTCATTAGCGCCTCATTGTTGGGCTAACGAGGCGATTAATCTTTGTGTGAACGCGGCCTCAGTCAGTCCTCGCGCCGCCGAGCTTGCGCTTGATCTGCGCTCAATGCCCATGCAGAGATTGGCAGCGTATTGGCCCGAGGGTGTGCGCGTTAACGGTTATCTCAGTGCCACGGCCAATCTTGCCTGGCAGGCGGGCGGCACGCCTCGGGCGCGTCTTACCGTTGTCAGTCCCGATGGCGAGCTGCGACTGGCCAGACCCGAGGGGCAATCCGATCTGCCGCTGCGCTATCGGCGTTTGGTGTTGGATGCTGATCTCAGGCCTGATCGCGCCGATCTGAGACTGGGTATGGCCTCGCCGGATATCGGCAATGGCGGTTTCGCGGTGCATACAGATCCGCTGGCGGCTGAGCGGCCGCTAGCGGGTATCGTTTGGCTTGAAGGTGTCTCGCTGGCTCCGCTCGCCGGGCTGCTGCCCGAGATTAGTCAAATTAACGGGGCGATCGCCGCCCGTGGTGAGGTCGCCGGAACGCTGCGCCAGCCAAGGTTTAATGGCGAACTGGCGATCGTTGATACCACGCTGCTGCCGCGGGCACTGGCTGCACCCATTGAGGCGATTGATCTAGTCGCCCGTGTGGCGGGTGATGAGGCTGCCATTGATGGCCAGTATCGGCTGGGGGCCGGTCAGGGCCAGGTGAATGGCACTCTTTCTCTGGCTGAAGGGAGTCTGAATGGTTCGCTTGCACTAACTGGCGAGGAGCTTGAACTGCGGCCCGGGGCAGTCACCCAGATCACCGTAGACCCCAATCTTAAGCTTGAGGTTATGCCCTCGGGCCTGGCGCTCAGTGGCCGCCTTGATATTCCGTCTGCAGAGATCACGCTGGGTAGCGGGGTAGGCAGCGGTGCGGTGCGCACATCGCCCGATGCGGTGCGGGTGGATGCCCGTGGCGAGCCGCTGCAAGCAGTTGAGGGTGATTCAAATCGCGGTCTTCAGAGTGATCTGCGGCTGGTTTTTGGTGAACGGGTGAACATCAAAGCCCAAGGCCTCACTGGCCGGTTAACCGGAGAACTCTTTCTGCGGCAAGCCATCGGCGCGGATGCTAAGGCGCAGGGCGTTCTCGAGCTTAAAGACGCGCAGTATTCCGCTTATGGTCAGACGCTGGCGGTACGCCGGGGCCGATTGATCTTCGCTGGCCCGGTGGAAAATCCGCGGTTGGATATTGAGGCCGTGCGGGAATCTCCCGATTTGCTGGCAGGGCTTCGGGTCGCGGGAACGGCGCAAGACCCTCAGCTTACACTCTTCTCTCGTCCGCCGATGGAGCAGGCGAGCGTCCTGTCTTATTTGATCACCGGCCGGCCGCCGGGGCAGGGGACGCCTAGTCAGGAAGCCTTGGTGGGTGAAGCAGCCCTGGCGCTGGGTGTTTTTGGTGGCAGTCGGATAGGCGGTGCGCTCGCCGAAGAGATTGGTATCAGCGACTTCCAGCTTGAGGCGAGCGGTCAGGGCGAATCCGCCGAGGTGGCGGTCAGCGGCTATCTGGCGCCAAATTTAATGCTGCGCTATGGCGTTGGTGTGTTCGAGCCGGAGAACACGCTCACGCTTCGCTACTACCTAAGGCCCCGCCTGTATCTGGAAGCCGTGAGCGGGGCCGAGGGCGCGCTGGATTTGTTCTATTCCTTCGACTACGACTGATCCGGCGTCTCCGCCCCTGATTTCTCTGCCGGTTTTGTCTCAGCGGTCTCAGATTTCTTTGCGCTGCTGCGCCGACGCGTACCGCTGGTGCTGCTGCCGCTACGGCTGCGACTGCCGCCACTCGTGCTAGAGCGCCGATTGTTCAGCTTTGCCGCCGGTTTGATATCCGTGGCCATGAGATCGCTCGGTGCCATCTGCGAAGGGATTTTCTGCTCGATATAGGCCTCAATGTCGGGCAGGGAATACACATAGGATTCACAGGCAAAGCTAATGGCTTCGCCAGCGGCACCCGCCCGAGCCGTTCGGCCGATACGATGGACGTAATCCTCGGGGTCCTGCGGTAGGTCATAGTTGATGACGTGGCTCACCTCGGGGATATGCAGTCCACGGGCCGCCACATCAGTGGCGACTAAGATGGGCAGCTCGCCGGCCTGAAATTTGCCCAGCAGTTGCTCGCGTTTGTTCTGCGCGATATCGCCCGAGATCACGGCTGCCTTGATGTCATTACCCAGCAGATAGCCGGTGACCTTGTCGGCATCGCGTTTGGTGTTGACGAAAATCAGCGTCCGATGCGGGTCCTGTTGCTTAAGAACGCCGAGCAGTAATGCAATCTTGTCGTTGTTCTCAACATGATAAAGCTGCTGGCGGACTCGGTCGGCGGTAATCGTGTCGGACTCGATTTTCACCGATTCCGGCTCGTTCATATGCTCGTAGGCCAGTTCCCGCACGCGCTCCGACAGGGTGGCGGAGAACAGCATATTCAGTCGCTGCTCTGGCGGCGGCATACGCCGCAGCAGATAACGGATATCCGAGATAAAGCCCATATCAAACATGCGATCAGCCTCATCGAGGATGCAGACCTCGATGTTGTCGAGGCTGAACACTTTTTGTTTGTAGAAATCGATAATCCGCCCCGGCGTGCCGATCAGAATATCGGTGCCCTTCTCGAGTTGTTTGCGCTGGCTCTCGTAACCGGTGCCACCGTAGATGCAGGCGAAGTCCATGCCGGTAAACCAGCCAAGCCGCTCGGCATCCTTGTGGATTTGCAACGCAAGCTCGCGAGTGGGCGCCAAAATAATCGCCCATGGTCCAGTTTTGTCGGCGGCGACGGGTTTGGTCATCAAATGATGCATGCAAGCCAGCAAAAATGCCGCGGATTTGCCGGTGCCGGTCTGTGCTTGGCCGGCGACATCGCGGCCTTTGAGGGCGATGGGCAGCGCCGCGGCCTGAATTGGCGTGCAGCGGTCAAAACCCGCCTCTTTTAAGCCGGTTAAAAGCGATTCGTGGAGTTCGAGTGAGTCGAAAGTAATATCAGAGAGATGATTTTGTTCCATGGGCGCGGAGCATACCGTATTGCGCAAGCTTTTGCCCCCGGTGGCGATCTTTCCTCTCGCCGGATGATGTTTCAATCCGTACAATATCGGTACAGATTAATTAAAGGAGTGATCATGAGCGACGTACAGGACACCATCCGCCAGCAGGTCGAGAGCAACCCGGTCATTCTTTACATGAAAGGCTCGCCGCAGTTTCCGCAGTGTGGTTTTTCCATGCGTGCCGCCCAGGCGCTGGCAGGCTGCGGTGTTGAGTTTGCTTATGTGAATGTGCTCGAAGACGAGGATATTCGGCAGGGCATCAAAGACTATGGCAACTGGCCCACGATCCCGCAGCTCTATGTCAACGGTGAGCTGCTGGGTGGTTGCGACATCATTATGGAGATGTACGAGTCTGGCGACCTGCAAAAGGCCGTCGAGGCTGCTGGTGGCGCCTGATCAGTTCTGGTTGCCGCCGGCGTAGTCTGGATAGTCGTTGATCGCATCCCAGCGGTTGACGATGGTGCAAAAAAGCTCGGCGGTCTTCTCGGCATCGTAAATGGCCGAGTGGGCCTCCCGGGCGTCCCATTCAATCCCTGCGGCGGCAATACCGCGCGCTAACACGGTCTGGCCAAAAGCCAGGCCAGAAAGCGTGGCCGTGTCAAAGCAGGAGAAGGGGTGAAAGGGATTACGTTTGATCCCGCATCGGTTCACCGCGGCATTCAAAAACCCCAGATCAAACCAGGCGTTGTGCCCCACCAGCACAGCGCGATTGCAGTCTGTGCTGCGGATTGCCTCACGAACGGGTTGGAAGATCAGCCGCAGGGCCTCGTTCTCTGGGATGGCCATGCGCAGCGGATGATCCGGGTCGATACCGTTAAACTCCAATGACTTGGGATCAAGATTGGCGCCCTCGAACGGTTCGATATGCGTGGTATGCGTCTCGCCACGGTAGAGGCTGCCGTCTTCATCCATGTGCAACACCACTGCAGCAATCTGCAGTAAGGCATCGGTGGCCGCATTGACGCCACCAGTCTCAATATCAACAACAACCGGTAGAAATCCGCGAAAGCGGTTTTTCATGCGATGCCGGTTCATGTCAGCGTCCAGCCGACGGTCTCGCCGGCACGCAGCGGTACAATCTCTTGACCGCCATAAGGCAGTATGGCCGGAATGCTGCGTGGCTCGCGTCTTAGCGTAATGGTGTCCGTGTTACGCGGCAGGCCGTAGAAATCCGCGCCATGGTGGCTGGCAAAACCCTCTAGACGATCCAATGCACCCGCCTCTTCGAAGGCCTCTGCGTAGAGCTCGATGGCCAGTGGCGCCGTAAAAATACCGGCACAGCCGCAGGCGGACTCCTTGTCGCCGCGAGCATGTGGAGCGCTGTCCGTGCCCAGGAAGAATCGCGGATGTCCGCTAGTGGCTGCCTCTAGTAATGCCTCGCGGTCACGCTCGCGCTTTAAGATTGGCAGACAGTAGTAGTGCGGCCGAATGCCACCGGCGAGGAGATGATTCCGGTTCATCAGCAAATGCTGTGGGGTGATGGTTGCTCCCAGTCGCTCGGGGGCCTGACGGACAAAGTCCACGGCCTCGGCGGTGGTCAAATGCTCTAGCACCACCCGCAGCTTGGGGTGGCGATCCAGCAAGGGCGCTAGCTTCTCTTCGAGAAAGCGCTTCTCGCGATCAAAGATATCGGTATCAGCGTGAGTTACCTCGCCATGGATGCATAGCTGCAGCCCCAAATCGGCCATGGCCTCCAGTGCATCGTGGCAGCGTGCGATATCGGTGACACCGGAGTCGCTGTTGGTGGTGGCGCCGGCGGGATAAAGTTTCACTGCATAAATCGCACCGCTTGCTACCGCGCGTTCGATCTCCGCCGGTGGTGTGTTGTCCGTTAAGTACAACGTCATGAGCGGTTGGAACGGGTTGCCGGCGGGTACCGCCGCGACAATACGTTCGCGGTAGGCAAGCGCGGCCTCGGTGGTGGTCACTGGCGGCACCAGGTTGGGCATGATAATGGCCCGGCCAAAGCGCTCCGCACTCCAAGGCACCACATGCGGTAGCACCTCGCCATCACGCAAATGTAAATGCCAGTCATCGGGGCGGGTTAGCGTTATCGTGTCCATAGGGGGAGTGTAGCAGGCCCTGCCGTTGGCTTCGCTGGTGCGGTTGCGCCTTGATTATCCGGCGCTGGCCGTCGATCATTGCGCGCTACATCCGTCTTTTGTTGATTCAAAAAAGAGTGCATCTCATGAGTGCGATTAAAAAGGTGGTGCTGGCTTACTCCGGTGGGCTGGATACCTCGGTTATCCTGCAATGGCTGCGCGATCACTACGACTGCGAGGTAGTAACGTTCACGGCCGATCTAGGTCAGGGTGAAGAGTTGGAACCTGCGCGCGAGAAGGCAAAGGCGCTTGGGGTTGAGGAAATTTATATTGACGACCTGCGCGAGGAGTTCGTGCGCGACTTTGTCTTCCCCATGTTCCGTGCCAACGCCATTTACGAGGGGGAGTATCTGCTCGGCACCTCGATTGCGCGCCCTTTAATTGCCAAGCGGCAGATCGAAATTGCCCGCGAGACCGGCGCTGACGCCGTCTGTCATGGCGCCACCGGCAAGGGCAATGATCAGGTCCGGTTTGAGCTGGGCTACTACGGCTTGGAGCCTGGCATTCAGGTGATCGCCCCCTGGCGGGAATGGGATTTGAACTCACGTGAACGGCTGTTGGCCTATGCCGAATCACATGGCATTCCGATTGAGGGCAAGAAAAAAGACGGCGGATCGCCGTATTCCATGGACGCCAACCTGCTACATATCTCCTATGAAGGGGGGGTGCTAGAGGATACTTGGACGCCGGCTGAGGAGGATATGTGGCGCTGGAGCGTATCGCCCGAGCAAGCCCCCGACACGCCAACCACCATTGATATCGAGTTCAAAGCGGGCGATCCCGTGGCCGTGAATGGCGAGGCCATGGCACCCCATGTCTTGTTGGCCCATTTGAACAAGCTCGGCGGTGACAATGGCATTGGTCGCATCGATATCGTTGAGAATCGCTATGTGGGGATGAAATCGCGCGGCTGTTACGAGACCCCGGGCGGCACGATTTTGCTGCGTGCGCACCGGGCCATTGAATCCATTACCCTCGACCGCGAATCAGCGCATCTGAAGGATGAGTTGATGCCGCGCTATGCCGAGCTGATCTATAACGGCTACTGGTGGAGTCCCGAGCGTGAGGCCTTGCAAGCGATGATCGACAACACCCAGCAGCGGGTGAACGGCACGGTGCGGCTCAAGCTCTACAAAGGCAACGTCATGGTCTTGGGTCGACGCTCGACCGGCGACAGTTTGTTTGATGACAGCATCGCCACATTTGAAGACGATGCGGGTGCCTACGATCAGAAGGATGCCGAGGGCTTTATCAAGCTCAATGCGCTGCGTCTCCGCGTCGCCGCAAGGCGTGGTGAGTAGTACACAACTTTTGCATTGACGGTTCGCTCAGACCCGCTCGGTTGACAGCATTCTGTTTGCTCACTAGATTCAAATGCGTTTAATTCTCATTTGGATCACAAGGAGTGTTCAGCAATGACGAATGCGGGTCGCGGTCTGGGTTGGTTGATGGCCGGATTGTTGGGATTCTGGTCGGGTGTGGGGCTCGCCAATCCTGTAAGCGTCTTAGCAACGACAGGTATGGTTGGCGATACGGTTCGCGCCATCGGCGGTGAATGTGTCAGCACCGAAGTCCTGATGGGACCAGGCGTGGACCCGCACCTCTACCAAGCATCGGCATCGGATGTGCAGCGGTTTCAAGAGGCCGGGCTCATCGTCTTTAACGGATATGGCCTGGAGGGTCAGCTCGATAACGTGCTCAAGCGCTTTGCCGAACGCCGGCCCACACTGGCGCTAGCCGAAGCAGCATCAGCGACGGGGCCACGTGAGGCGATTGCTGGCAGCAGTGACTATGCCACAGACCCTCACTTGTGGATGGATGCGGCACTGTGGGCTCAGGGTATCGAGCCTTTAGCGGAGGCGCTGACCGCCATCGCCCCGGGGTGTTCCGCTTTAAT
This sequence comes from Spiribacter sp., assembly GCA_965243155.1. Classification (GTDB taxonomy): domain Bacteria; phylum Pseudomonadota; class Gammaproteobacteria; order Nitrococcales; family Nitrococcaceae; genus Spiribacter. Next base: position 273,964 of record CBDEUE010000014.1, read on the forward strand.
TGCAGCGCGCGCGCAGCAGCATCAGTCCCGGCTCGAGGCGCTTGATGCGTGGCTTGCTGAGAGTATGGCCACCATTCCCGCCCCGCAGCGCGTAATGATTAGTGCCCATGATGCATTTGAATATTTTGGCCGTGCCTATGGCTTGGAGGTGCGCGGCATTCAGGGCATTAGCACAGCGGCTGAGGCAAGCGTTGCGGATATCCAACATGTTGCCCGACTCATTGCCGAGCGAGGCATCCCAGCGATTTTTGTTGAAACCACCATTAACCCGCGTACGGTGGAAGCGGTGATTGCTGCCGCCCAACAGCGCGATGCGGCGGTGCGCATTGGCGGTGAGCTCTACGGCGATGCGCTCGGTGAACCGGGTACGCTGGCTGAAGATTTGATTGGTATGTTGATTGCCAACGGCATTACCCTCACCGAAGCGCTTGGGGGCGAAGCACCCGCGTTGCCAGCGGCGCTTTCACCGTGGCAGGCGCGCAAGGATGCGTTCTTGGAGCAGCGTGGTTGAGTGATCTGATTAGCAAAGATATCCACGAGCCGCATGAGCCGGCGCTGGCCCTGCATATCGAGGATTTAACCGTCAGCTATGGCGATCGTCCGGCTCTATGGGATATCGATTTGGATATCCCGCCGGGCGTCATGGCCGGCATCGTAGGCCCCAACGGGGCTGGAAAGAGCACGTTGCTCAAAGCGATTCTGGGTTTGGTGCCAGTCTCTGCGGGTCATGTCCGGCTCTTTGGTCATCCCTATCGTATGCAGCGTCGGCGCGTGGGGTATGTGCCGCAGAGAAGCTCTGTGGACTGGGATTTTCCCACCAGTGCCGTCGATGTTGTCACCATGGGGCTTTATGGCGAGCTTGGCTGGCTGCGTTGGCCCGGGCGCAACGAGCGGGATCGTGCTCTACGTGCACTGGGCCAAGTGGGGATGGAGGCGCTGGCGGATCGGCAGATTAGTGAGCTCTCCGGAGGCCAGCAGCAGCGGGTGTTTATTGCCCGGGCGCTTGTTCAAAAACCGGATATTTTGTTGCTGGACGAGCCCATGGCCGGTGTCGATGCCACCACCGAGCGCAGCATCATTACCTTATTACGCCAGCTGCGCGAGGCGGGCCAGACCGTGGTCGTTGTCCATCACGATCTACAGACCGTACAAAAGTATTTTGATTGGTTGGTTTTGCTCAATGTCCGCTTGATCGCTGCGGGGCCGCGAGAGCAGGTGCACACCGCTGAGAACCTGCGCCGGACCTATGGCGGTCAAATCGCCTTGTTGGACGAAGATGGTCGAACTGCTTAGCGATTACACCCTGCAGACGGTGATGATTGGAGCGGCCCTCATCGGTGTTCTTAGCGGTGTCCTGGGTAGCTTCGCGGTGTTGCGCGGCCAGGGGTTGCTCGGCGATACCCTCTCGCATGCGGCTTTGCCAGGGGTTTGCCTCGGCTTTTTAATCTACGGCGGCCGCAGTCTCGAGGGTGTCATGGCGGGGGCACTTTTTACGGGTGTCATTGCGGCCTTGCTCGTGGTTTTTTTGCATCAGCGCACGGCCCTAAAAATGGATGTGGCGTTGGCCGCTATCCTCGGTCTTGGGTTTGCCTTGGGCGTGGTGTTATTAACTTACATCCAGCGTGAGTCTGGCTCTGCTCAGGCCGGACTGGATAGTTTTCTCTTCGGCCAGGCCGCTGCGGTGCTGCGTCGTGATCTTTACCCGATGGCCATCGTGACCGTGCTGTCTTTGCTGATGGTGGTACTCCTCTGGAAGCCGTTTAAGCTGATGAGCTTTGATCCGGCTTTTGCCGCGGTTAGCGGACTGCCAGTTCGGCTGCTGGAGGTGCTCCTGACTGCAATGATTGCCTTGGCGGTGGTGGTTGGCCTGCAGATGGTAGGCGTGGTTTTAATGACTGCCATGGTCATCGCGCCCGGTGCAGCGGCCCGGCAGTGGGCGCGTAATCTCTCTAGGATGGTAATACTGGCGGCCATTTTCGGTGCAACCGCGGGTGTCGTCGGCGGGGTGGTCAGTGCTTTTGCGCCGGGGCTGTCGACGGGGCCCGTGATCGTTTTGATGGCGACAGCGCTTGCATTGATCTCGTTATTGATCGCGCCGCATCGTGGGTTGTTGCCGCAGTGGTATAGGCGCCGTCACCGGCTGCAGCATACCTCGACCGATCGCATTCTTCTGACCGTGTATGAATTGGCCCGTGAACACGGTGACTGGCGCTATCGCGTGGAACAGGGGGCGATTGACGCCTATCACGGCATGGTCACCGAACCACTCCTGCAGGCGCTGGCTGAACGGGGCCATTTGCAGTCGGTACGCCACATGCCGGATGAGGGTGCGCATTGGCAGCTGACAGAGAAGGGCCAAGCACATGCCGAGGTCTGTGCCCAACGCCGCATGCGCGACTGGCGGATCGGCCGAGCGGAGCTGGGATGATGGCGTTGCTCGCCGAGCCGGGAATCGCCATCGTACTGACCGGCATGCTGGTGGGAGTCAGTGCCGCGTTGTTGGGCAGCTTTCTAGTGCTCCGTGGCAACAGCATGTTGGCGGACGCCATTAGTCATTCGATTTTATTTGGCATCGCGCTGACCTGGTTGTGGACCAACCAAACAAGTGGCCCGCTGCAGATCGCGGGTGCCGCGCTTAGTGGCGTGCTCGCGGTTTATCTCATTGAATGGCTTACTCGCACCCAACGCCTGCGCGATGATGCGGCCATCGGCTTGGTGTTCCCGGCGCTGTTTAGCATTGGCGTGGTATTAATTAACGTCTACGCCCGAGATGTTCATTTGGATGAACACACTGTGTTGCTGGGTGAGATTGGATTTGTCTGGCTAGACACCCTGACGATTGCCGGATTCCCAATCCCGCGCGCCCTGGTGACCATGTCGGCGATGCTATTGATCGATGCGCTTTTTGTGCTGGCGTTTTTTAAAGCGCTGAAGCTGGCCACTTTTGACCGAGATTTGGCCAGTGCGCTGGGGCTCGCGCCGGGTTTGTTGTTTTACGCGCATCTCACACTACTCAGTGGCACCGCGGTTGCCGCGTTTGATGCCGTTGGCGTGGTGTTGTTTATTACCTTTGTCGTGGTCCCGCCGGCGGCGGCTTTTCTTCTGACGCGCGCCCTCATTCCGATGATTTTTATCGCCATGCTGATCGCCGCGGCCAGCGCGCCGCTGGGCTATGGTTTGGCGCTTGTCTGGGATGTCTCGATTAGCGGCATGATGGCGCTGGTTAATGGCGCGTTTCTTGCGCTTGCTTGTGCGCTGCGTGGGGTGAGCAAGCTGCGCTCAGCGGCTCGAGCGCAGGTCATTCAACCGCCGCCTTCCTCATCGGCGTAACGCGCCTTGTCTTTGAATTCACACAAATCATAGATCAGGCAGGCACCACAGCGTGGCTTGCGTGCCGTGCAGACGTAGCGTCCATGCAGGATCAGCCAGTGATGGGCATCTTTTAGAAACTCATTGGGGATTAAGCGCACTAATCGATCTTCGACTTCACGCACGGTTTTGCCGCGTGCAATGCCGGTGCGGTTAGCCACCCGAAAGATATGAGTATCGACGGCCATGGTGGGCTCGCCAAAGGCGGTGTTCAGCACGACATTAGCGGTTTTGCGCCCGACCCCGGGCAGTGCTTCCAGTGCCTTGCGATCACGCGGGATCTCGCCAGCATAGTCTTCAACCAGCGTTTGGCAGGTGGCCATGATGTTTTTGGCCTTGCTGTTGAAAAGCCCGATGGTTTTGATGTGATGCTTCAGCCCCGCTTCCCCTAAATCGAGTATCGCCTGCGGTGTGTTGGCGGCTTTAAAAAGCCCTTCGGTGGCTTTATTAACCCCGCGATCGGTCGCTTGGGCCGAGAGAATGACGGCAATCAGCAACTCAAAAGGCGTGCTGTAATGAAGCTCGGTGGTGGGGTGAGGGTTGGCCTCGCGAAGCCGCTCAAAAATGGCCTGACGTTTTTCTCGATTCATGTCGAACCGCCTTCACGGAGTGCGGCGCGTTTGGCCCGGGCGCGCTCGAGCGCAGCTTTGGCGAAGTCACGCCGGGCCGCGCGATCCGGCAATGTGTTGGCCTGTGCTGCTTGCTTGGCCTCACGGCGTTTGGCCCTTCTGGCTTCTTGTTCGGCACGGCGGCGAGCGAGGCGGGCATTGCGGGTTTGAAAACGCCGTCTGGCAATGTCGCGACGGGCTTGTTTTTGTGCCTCGGGCTCATGCTCGCGCTCGGTATCAAGCAAATAAATACAGTCCACCGGACAAGGGGCGATGCATAGCTCGCAGCCCGTGCATTCTTCCGCCATGACGGTGTGCATTAACTTGCGTGCGCCAACAATCGCATCAACGGGACAGGCTTGAATGCATTTGGTGCAGCCAATGCAGACCTCTTCGTCAATCCAGGCCACGGTGGGGGGGCGGTAAAGGCCATTTTCTGGATTAAGGGGTTTGGCTTTGCGCCCAAGCAGATCGGCTAGGGCTTTTACGCCAACTTCTCCGCCGGGTGGGCATTGATTGATGTCGGCCGCACCCTGGGCGATGGCCTCGGCATAGGGCCGGCAGCCGGGGTAGCCGCATTGCTCGCACTGCGTCTGTGGCAGCAGCGCGTCAATTTGCTCAATCAGCGCGCTCTGACCTGTCATGCCGGCTTCAGATTCTCGCGGGAGTCCTCGATCATGCCCTCGATGGCAGCCGGATCAACGCGGGTCATTAGCGGTTTAAATTGGCTGACCGGGTGATCCAGTAAAGGTTGTCCGGCATCGGCCCAGCTCATGGGGGTGATGTTAAGAAATTCCTCGGCGGCCTTGGCCGTTGTGGGCAGGACCGGCTTGAGGTAGAGCATCAGCAGCCGAAATAGGTTAATGCCGGTGGTGCTGATGGCATGCAGCGCCTCGGTTTGTTCGGGATCTTTAGCGAGCACCCAGGGTTTTTTCTCATCGATGTATTGATTGGCCTCATCCGCCAGCGCCATCACCTCGCGAACCACCCGCGAGTACTCTCGGGCCTCATAGAGCCCCGCGATTGTCTCGGCGCTCGCGCTAATCCGGCGGAATAGTTCTGGGGTGTCCAGACGCTCGCCGAGCTGACCGTCAAAGCGTTTGTGGATAAAACCAGCGCAGCGGCTTGCGATGTTAACCAGCTTGCCGACTAAATCAGCATTCACCCGCTGCGTGAAATCGTCAAGATTCAGGTCGATGTCGTGCACGCCGCTGCCGAGCTTGGCGGCAAAGTAATAGCGAAGATACTCAGGGTTGAGATGCTTTAGGTAAGTATCGGCCATGATGAAGGTGCCGCGTGATTTCGACATCTTCTGGCCATCGACGGTCAGAAAACCATGGGCACAGACGCGGGTTGGTGTGCGAAAGCCCGCGCCTTGTAGCATGGCTGGCCAAAACAGCGCGTGAAAATAAACAATGTCCTTGCCGATAAAGTGATACAGCTCGGCATCCGAGTCGGCCGACCACCAGGCATCAAAATCCATGCCCATGCGGTTGCATAGGTCTTTGAAGCTGGCCATGTAGCCAATGGGTGCATCCAGCCAGACATAGAAATACTTGCCCGGTGCATCCGGGATTTCAAAGCCAAAATAAGGCGCATCGCGAGAGATATCCCAAGCGCGCAAGCCGGCGTCAAACCACTCCTGCAGTTTGTTGGAAACCTCTTCTTGTAGACCCTCACTGCTGGCCCATTCTCGCAGCATGGATTCAAAATCCTGCAGCCGGAAGAAGTAGTGCTCGGATTCCTTCTGCACCGGTGGTTCGCCGGAGACCACCGATACGGGGTTTTTGAGTTCATCGGGCGAGTAACTGGCGCCGCAGGCCTCGCAGTTGTCGCCGTATTGATCATCGGCGCCGCAGCGTGGACAGGTGCCTTTGATGTAGCGGTCGGGCAGAAACATCCCCTCGCGCTCGTCGTAGGCTTGGGTGATGATCTGTCGATCAATCCAGCCGCCGTCGCGGAGTCGGGTGTAGATCAGTTCGGAGAAATGGCGATTTTCATCCGAATGCGTGCTGTAGTAGTTGTCAAAGCCGATCTGAAAACCCGCGAAATCCCGACGATGCTCAGCGCCAATCTGCTCTATCAGCGCTTCGGGTGTGATACCGCGCTCTCGGGCCTTGAGCATAATCGGCGTGCCATGGGCGTCGTCGGCACAGACATGCCAGCACTCGTTGCCCTGGAGTTTTTGAAATCGCACCCAGATATCGGTCTGGATGTATTCAACAAGGTGGCCTAAATGAATAGGACCATTGGCATAAGGCAAGGCGCTGGTCACCAGAATCTTGCGGGTCATGAACGCTCCGCGCGGTCGCTGTCAGGAATGAGGCATTATGCCAGAGGCAAGCCGTACGGTATCAGACCGCTGTAATGCATTGATAACGGCCTGGGCGGCCTGCTCATGATCCGGCATCCCAACATCGACGCTCATTTGGGCGTAATGCCGGTAGAGCAATTCGCGCTCGGCGTACAGGGCCTGCAGGGTTTGTCCCGCCTCACGAGCGATACCGCGAGTATCAAAATCGGTCACCCGGGCAAGGATGATGTCGAGATCAACATGTAAATGCACGATCAGCCCGTCGGCGGCCAAGGCCTTCATGGCGGCCTCGCTGTAGACCGCACTACCGCCCGTGGCAATCACATGCCCCTGCAGATGCAATGCGCTGAGCACTTCGGCCTCAATCGCGCGTAGCCGTTGGTGTCCATGGGTATCGACAATTTCCTGCAGGGTTTGTCCTTCTCGATGCTCAATTAATAGGTCTGTGTCGGTGAAATTCAGCCCTAAGCGGCGGGCTAGAATGACCCCAAGGGTGCTTTTGCCGGCGCCGGGCATGCCAATGAGGATGAGATTGGATCGCGCTGTTGTCATGCCCGGGAATCTGCCGCAGCGTTAAGGTGATCGCAAGCCGGCATTCTGCCTACCCTACAACTGTCATGTTTTATGCCCGGGTCGACCCGGGTATGCTTGCCCGCATTCACAACCGATGACAGAACATCGAGGAGCCACCATGACCGCTTTAACGCGTGAGGCTGTGGAACAAGCGCTAAGTACCTGGGTTGAGCCTAGCCTGGGCTCAGACCTTGTCAGTGCTGAGGCCGTCCGTGATATCCGTATTCAGAACGAGGCGGTGGAAATCGACCTCGAGCTGGGTTTTCCCGTTGATCATTATCGCCCGGTGCTGCAAGCGGCGGTTGCCGAGCAGGTAAGCGCCGCGACTGGGGCCGCCCGTGTAGATGTGAACGTGACCTGGCAGGTTGCGGCCCGTCAGGTTCAAGCAGCCCTAAAACCGCTGGAGAATATTCGCAACATTATTGCCGTAGCCTCGGCCAAGGGTGGCGTCGGCAAATCCACTACCTCGGCCAATCTGGCGCTTGCATTGGCGCAGGAGGGCGCCCGAGTGGGGCTTTTGGATGCCGACATTTATGGCCCCAGTCAGCCCCGCATGATGGGAATTGCAGGGCGCAAGCCGGATAGCCCCGATGGCAAGACGATTACGCCGCTTGAGAATTACGGCATCCAAATTATGTCCATCGGTTTTCTCATCGAGGAGGACACGCCCATGGTCTGGCGTGGGCCGATGGTGACGCAGGCGCTCACCCAGTTGCTCAACGAAACCCGTTGGGAGGCGCTGGATTATCTGATTATCGACCTGCCACCGGGTACGGGCGATATCCAGCTCACGCTCTCGCAGAAAGTGCCGGTGGCGGGTGCCGTTGTCGTGACCACGCCGCAGGATATCGCCACCCTTGATGCGCGCAAGGGTGTGAAGATGTTCGAGAAAGTAAAAGTCCCGGTGCTCGGTATCCTCGAGAATATGAGCCTGCATGTCTGCTCGCAGTGCGGACATGAGGAGCATATTTTTGGTGCCGGCGGAGGGCAGCGGTTGGCTGATCAGGAGGGGGTCGAACTGCTGGGTTCAATGCCGCTTGACCTGCAGATTCGTGAGCAGGCCGATAGTGGTGAACCCACCGTTGTGGCCAATCCAGAGTCCAAGGTGGCCGAGCGTTATCGCGCCGCGGCGCGTCGTGCCACGGCCTTGTTGGCCAGGCAGGATCCTGCTGGCGCCAGCCGCTTCCCGAAAATCGTCGTCGATGACAATTAGACAAAGGACGCAGAGATGAGCATCAAATCCGATCGTTGGATCCGCCGCATGGCCGCCGAGGGCATGATCGAGCCTTTCGAGCCGGGTCAAGTGAGGGGGGCGGCCGACCGACGCATGATCTCTTATGGGACATCAAGTTACGGCTATGACGTTCGCTGTGCTGATCATTTTAAGATCTTCACCAACATCAATTCGGCCATTGTTGATCCCAAGGATTTTGATGAATCGAGTTTTGTCGATGTGCGCTCGGATGTCTGCATTATCCCGCCCAACAGCTTTGCCCTGGCCAGCACGGTGGAGTACTTTCGCATCCCGCGGAATGTGCTGACGATTTGTTTGGGCAAGTCAACCTATGCCCGCTGCGGCATCATTGTGAATGTGACCCCGCTCGAGCCCGAGTGGGAGGGACATGTCACCCTAGAGTTCTCCAACACCACGACCCTGCCGGCCAAAATCTACGCCAATGAGGGCGTGGCGCAGATGCTCTTTTTGGAGTCGGATGAGGTGTGTGAAGAGAGCTATAAAGACCGAGCCGGTAAATACATGGGCCAGCGCGGCGTAACGCTTCCGCGCCCTTAAGCGAGCCTAATCATCAGCGCGCAGCTGTAGCTCGCGCGCCAATCCATCCAATTGCGCGAGCTCAAGGGTGGCGCTGCGGCGGCCGTCTTCCCATTGCGCAACCCGCACCGCCAGATATTGCAGGGCTGGCGCACACCAGAGAATAGTTTCGCGGTCGCTATCCGTATCACGGCGGTGAATACGCAGGGTCTGAAACCGCCCGATGGGCGTTTCAATGATTTCGCGACCCTCGATGCTGAGTAGATAAGTTTTTAATCGCCCGCCATCGGCAATGCGATAAACCAGTCGCTGGGTGTCCGGACTGCGCTCAGACAGGTCATGCATGAGTTGCAAGGGGCTGATGACGCGATCAATAGTGTCCTGCGTGATCGCCATGCGCCAAGGATAATCCGCAATATCATTCACGACCTCCAGCGCATCCCAGTCAAAGCGCAAATCGGCCTCGCGGTCGTCATCGCCCCCGGTGCGTACATAGCGATAGGCCTCAGGCTGAAAGCCATCGGCGGTAATAAGGCCAGCGCTGCGCTCTCTCACCCGGCTGCTGTAGACCAGTCGCGCCAATCCCGTTGCGCGTGTGTAGAGACTGTAGGAGTAGCGGTTATCGCTAACCCGCCGATAGCGCAGATCGGCCTGCCCAACCTTGAGGCCCGCGCGTTTTAAATCATAGACCGCGGTGAAATCATCGGGCGCCTCGAACTGATTTTGTGCATGGACGAGGCTTCCGTTGACCGCCAAAGCGATGACCACCCAGGCCAGCCAGCCTGCAGCCAATTTCATCGCGGCGCTTCCAACAGACAGGGCGGTGTGTCGAGGGGCTGCCCATCCATCCAAACAGCGCCGTCCTGCATGCGCACCCGCCCCTCGGCAATCCAGGCAACCACTTGGGGATAGAGCCGATGTTCCATGGCCTGCACTTTGTCCTGCAGGCTTTCGGCCGTCTCCTGCGGCGTGATGGCGACGGCGGCCTGGGCGATGACAGGCCCAGCGTCGAGCTCTGGGATGACATAGTGCACGCTGCAGCCGGCACGCGACTCCCCGGCGGCAATGGCACGAGCATGGGTGTGCAACCCGCGATAGGCCGGCAAAAGCGAAGGATGGATGTTAATAAGCCGCCCCATAAAGCGCTCGACGAAGGCGTCGGTCAGAATGCGCATAAAGCCAGCCAGTACAATCAGGTCCGTGTCGGTCGCCTCGATGTGCTCAGCCAGCGTGCGGTCATAATCTTCTCGGCTTGCCGCCTGACGATGATCCAATACGGTGGTGGCAATATCGGCCGCAGCGGCGCGCTCCAGCCCTCGCACTTCGGGCCGGTTGCTAATGACTTCGGTGATGCGCCCGGCAATCTCGCCGCGCGCAATCGCATCAATAATGGCTTGGAGATTGGTACCGGAGCCGGATATCAGAACTTTGATGCGGCATGGGGCCCGTTTGCTCATGCGCCATCCTGATAGCGGGTGTCTTTCTGCTCAGCGGAAATAATCTCGCCAATCTGCCAAGCGGTCTCGCCCTGAGCGGCTAAACAATCCATTGTTGCCCGTGCGGCGGCGGCCGGGACCACCGCCACCATGCCAACGCCGCAGTTAAACGTGCGGTACATCTCGGCAGTGGCCACATCACCGGTTTGCTGCAGCCATTCAAACAGCGCCGGCCACTGCCAGCTTTGGGTGTTAATGGCAGCGGCTACACCATTGGGCAGGATACGCGGGAGATTTTCGGTCAAACCGCCACCGGTGATATGACACAAACCATGCACTGGCTGCTCGGCGATCAGTGCTTGAACACTGCGGGCATAAATGCGGGTTGGCGCCAGTAGCCAATCGCTCAGTCGCCGGCCGTCTAGCTGGTGGTCTAGTGCATTCGGCTGGCGCGCCAGGATCCGGCGGACCAGCGAATAACCATTGGCATGGACACCGCTGCTGGCTATCGCGATCAGAGCATCGCCGGGGGCGATTCGACGGCCATCAATTAATGCGTCGTGCTCAACAACACCGACACAGAACCCGGCAAGATCATAATCGCCTTTGCCATACATACCAGGCATCTCAGCGGTCTCACCGCCAATTAACCCGGCGCCGGCCTCGCGACAGCCGGCCGCGATGCCGCGGATGACGGCGGTGGCCGTGTCGACATCAAGTTGGCCGGTGGCGTAGTAGTCCAAAAAGAAAAGCGGTTCGGCGCCTGTGACGATGACATCATTCACACACATGGCAACCAGGTCGATGCCGATACCATCATGTTGACCTGTCTCTAGCGCCAATCGCAGTTTGGTGCCGACGCCGTCGGTCCCGGAGACCAAAATGGGGCGTTGATAACGATCGAGTGGCAGTTCAAACAAGCCACCAAACCCGCCCAATCCGCCCAGCATGCCGGGCCGTTGGGTGGCAGCCACATCGTCTTTAATTCGCTCGACAAGTTCGGCGCCGGCATCAATGTCTACACCAGCATCCCGGTAACTTAAGCCTTGTTTGTTGTCGGGTGAATTCACGTGCGCTCCGCTTCACGCCTTTGATCGTTCTGGTGAAGCGCTCATGGTACCTTATTGGGTATGAAAGCGCTTTGTATTGCTTTACTCATTGCCCTGATGGGTTGGTCGGTGGCTTCGGCGCAGACGCCAACCCGTATTGATGCGGTGACCGTGCCTGTGGCCGATGAATCCGCGGCGGCGCGGGCCGTTGCGCTGGCCGAGGCGATGTCACGATTTATCGTGCGGCGCACCGGGCTGCCGGATTTGCCGCAAACGGCCATTGGCCAGCGGCTGCAGGATGAGGCCGAGCGCTATTTGGTTGGCTTTACCTATCGCAATGTCACGCCGGCTCCAATGGACCCTGCCCAGCCGGGCCCACCGCTGCCCGAGCAACAGCTGGAAGCGCGGTTTGCGGTCGGCGATATCGAGCGCGCTCTAGTGAATGCGGGGGTCGAGATTTGGCCTTCACCGCGGCCGACGGTACTGGTCTGGTTGGCCGTTGAAGCTGAGGGTGAGCGCCGCATTGCCGAGGCTGGCCGTGATGATGCCTGGTTTGCCATGCTGCGCGAGCAAGCCGAAGCGCTTGGCGTGCGTTTTATCTTTCCGTTAATGGATTTGCAGGACCTCTCAAGCCTTGCTTATGCCGATATTGCAGCGGGGTTTGCCGAGCCGCTGCGTAATGCTTCGGCACGCTATGGCGTGGATGAGATTTTAGCCGGTCGCTTGCAGGTTGCAGCGAATGGCCGAGTGAGTGCGCGTTGGATGCAGCTGGATGACGAACGGGCCATGCAGCGTTGGCAGGACAGTGCCGCGGCGATGCCTGATTTACTCACACGGGCGGCAGAGCGGGTGGCAAGTGAGTTGCGCCGGGTCTATGCCTATTTGCCCGATCTCTCGGCGCAGCGTCTGCTGACGGTGCGGATACAGGGTATTGATTCATTGGCCGCGCACAATCAGGTGATTGAGCGTCTACAGTCGCTCAGCGGTATTGACCGGGCCAGCCCGATGGTGATCGACGCCGACCGGGTCACTTTCGTCCTTGCCATTACCGTCGACGAGGAGCGCGTACTCACCGCCCTTGAGAATGATGCGCGCCTGAGCGCTGAGGGCGATGACTGGCGCTGGCGCTGATTGCGGTCCTCATGAACACCCCACAGCTTGCGTTTGCCTTTCGCTGGAACAGCGCCGCCGATCTGGCAAGTTTTGAATCCCAGGGCAATGAAGAAGCCGTCGCCGCGGTTCGTCGGCTTGCCATCGATGCGGGGGAGTCGTTATATCTCACGGGCCCTGCCGGCAGCGGGCGAAGTCATTTATTGCAGGCGGCTTGCGGCGAGATTAGTCGGTTAGGTGGGACAGCGGTCTATCTTCCCCTAGCCGATTATGCCAACGCGTCCCCCCGCGCTGCTGGAGGGGCTAGAAAGTCTGTCTTTGGTCGCGTTGGATGATATCGACCACATCAGCGGTAATGCCGCCTGGGAAGAGGCCATTTTTCATTGCTACAACCGGCTGCGTGATGCGGATGCGCATCTGATCGTTGCCGCGGCGGGTGCGCCGGAGGCGCTGGGCATTCAGCTACCGGATCTGGTCTCGCGACTCTCCGCTTTGCTGCGGTTTCGCCTAACGGCACCGGATGATGAGCGGCGTCAGCGCATTCTTGCCCGAGCTGCAGCACAGCGCGGGCTGGACTTGCCCCTGGCTGCTTCCGCTTTTTTGCTGCGGCATGAAGCCCGAGACTTGCATCATTTGATGCAGGTTTTGGACGCGCTGGATGCCGCTTCGCTGCGCACCGGGCGCAGGCTGACCGTGCCGTTTATTCGCTCGGTACTCGCCGATCAGCGCTGAGCTTTCTGCGCTTTGAGTGCGCGCTTGCCCGGTCGCAAGATAAGCATGCCCGCGGTGAAATAACCACCGGCCAGCAGAATTTCGGCCACGCCGAGCCAGCGCGCCGGTGGGTCTCCAGCCGCTGCCACCATGCCATGGATGGCGTATGCGAGTACCAACATGCCGGTCCACTGCAACGTGTAGCGCCGGCGATGGATGACACCACGTAGTCCAAGCAATAACGGCAGGCCAAACACTAGCAGCAAGGGTGTGATGAGCGCAGGTGGTGGCGGTGCCAGCCAGCCTTTCCAGGCCACTAGCAACAGAATAAGCCCGATGTAACAGCCGAGTGCGCCCCAATAGAGCGGGCTTTTGCCAACGGTATCGGCGGTCTCCTCTGCGCTCATCGGCAAGCCGTTTCTTAGCGCCCAGCTTTGAGACGGAGAGCCGTCTCGGCCACGCGTGCGCCCAAGCGTCGACAAAGCAGCGCTTCGGTTTCATCAACCTCACGCTCTCCCTCGCCACCGGCCAAATGACTCGGTCCGTAGGGCGTGCCACCGGTGGTGGTTGCAGCCAAGGCGGGCTCGGAATAGGGCAAGCCAATAATATGCATACCGTGATGCAACAGCGGCAGCATCATCGAGAGCAGCGTTGTCTCTTGGCCACCATGCAGGCTCGCCGTTGAGGTGAAAACCGCCGCTGGCTTGTCAATGAGCCCGCCCGACATCCACACGCCGGCGCTTTGGTCAAGAAAGTACTTAAGCGGTGCCGCCATGTTGCCAAACCGGGTGGGGCTGCCGAGGATCAGTCCGTCACAGGCCGTCAGATCATCGAGGCTGGCGTAAGGCGCTCCAGATTCGGGCACGGCAGGCTCGGAAGCCTCGGTATTGGCAGAAATCGCCGGCACCGTCCGCAGTTTGGCTGCGGCACCGTCAACTGATTCAACGCCTTGCGCGATTTGCCGTGCCATGGTTTGGGTGGCGCCGTGGCGGCTGTAGTAGAGGATGAGTATTTCTAAGTTCATAGCAAAAGTTTCAAGCCTGTTTAGATGGGTTGCAAGTAGGAATTGACCGCGATCAACTTTACCGCGTTCGCAATCCGTGGAACTATATGGCGCCGTTGCGAAGGGAAATCCACCCATGGGTGGCGTAAGCGGCTTTGAGAGGAGCGCGATGAAAACGATGCGAGTATGGGCACTGGCAGCAGCCTGCGCCATGTTGGCAGCACCCAGTTTAAGTGCAGCCCAAGGCAATATTGAAGCGGGTCGTGCAAAGGCCTACACCTGTATGGGTTGCCATGCGGTGGAAGGTTATCGCAATGCCTATCCGTCTTTCCGTGTGCCACGACTCGGCGGTCAGCACAGTGAGTATTTGGTGTCAGCGCTGCAAGCCTACGCCAATGGCGATCGCGAGCATCCAACGATGCAGGCACTCGCAAAGACATTGAGCGAGCAGGACATGTTGGATATTGCAGCCTATTTTGAAGCGGCTGGACGCGGGGGTGCGGAATGATGCGGTGGTTATCGCTGAGTTTGGGTGTGGCACTGCTAAGCACAGCTTTTGTGGCATCCGCGCAGCCGATCGGCAATATCGAAGCGGGTCGGGAGAAATCGCAGGCATGTATTGCCTGTCATGGCGCGACGGGCGCTAGTGACAATGTGGCATTCCCAATGCTGGCCGGACAGCATGCCGACTATTTGCTCCACGCACTCAAGGCCTATAAAAGCGGCGATCGGCAGAACGCCATTATGAACGGCCAGGCCGCTGCTTTGAGCGAAGAGGATATGCGCGATCTAGCGGCTTTCTATGCGGCGCAGGATCCAGCCCTCTACACGCCCCGCCGCGGTTCGTTGAGCAACGCCGAATAACCGACTTTATAGTCTGGATAGCGCAAGACGTAACCGCTAGCCAGCAGGCGGCGGTTACGGCATCGCTTACCCCCTGAACCGATCTCCCCATTGATTCTTTCGACCGCGGGTAGCGCCAGCTGATTGGCTAACCAATCCATGACTTCGCATTGGCTGGCCGGCGCATTATCCACGCCGATGTAAACGGCTTGGGGATCAGGCAGCGCTCCCAAATGCGCCAAGATGTGCACGCAGTCATCTTCGTGAATACGGTTGGTATAAAGCGGTGGATTCGCCTGACAACGCCCGCCATTGCGCACTCGGCGCAGCAAAGCCTCGCGGCCGGGTCCATAAATTCCACCAAAGCGGACCGAGAGACTGGTGCCAGCGTGACTGGCGACAATCGCTTCGGCCTCAAGTAAGCGCTGACCGGAGAAGCGAGTTGGCTGGGTGGGGCTATCCTCATCCACCCATTGTCCATCGCTTTGTCCATAGACGCCGGTGCTGGAGACAAAAATCACTCGGCAGTTCGCGTTATTACTTGCGCTCAATGCCTCGATTAACCTTGCGCTGCCATCGACGTAACTGCGCCGGTATCCGTCATCATGGTATTGATCGGGCGTGAGGATGACGTAAACACAATCAAGTGCCTCCGGCAGCTTCTGCGCCAAATCGGGGTCGTTTGTTAGATTGGCACGGATTGGGTTGATGCCGGGGGGTAGCGGGTGTGCGCTGCGGCGCAGGCCGTAAACAGTCATCGCCTGCCCGGCCAAATGCAGGCCTAGGCGGGTTCCGATGCGGCCGCAGCCGGCAATCAATATGCGTTGGTTCATGATGGCCTAGAATAGCGGTTTTGGGGTTGAAGGAAAGCAAGTCTTGAGTGCCAATCGTCTTGCCCGCTGTCGCGCGACATTAGACCGCCGTCAGCCCGATTTAAAAGTTCTCTTGGATGGCGTCCACAAGCCACACAACGTCGGCGCTATTTTGCGCACTTGTGATGCGGTTGGGGTTTTTGAGGCCCATGCTGTGGTGCCTGCTGGCAACCTCGCCATTCACCGCCATTGTTCGGCCGGCGCGGGTCAATGGATTGAGACGCACTTACATGATGATGTCACTGAAGCGGTGCGGGGACTGCAGTCACAGGGAGCAAAAGTGTTCGCCGCGCATCTATCTGATCAGGCAGTGGATTTTCGGTCCATTGATTACACCCAACCCACCGCGATTCTTATGGGGGCCGAGCTTTGGGGGGTGAGTGAGGCCGGTGCGGCGGCGGCAGATGGCCACATCATCATTCCCATGGCCGGTTTGGTGGAGTCGTTGAATGTGTCAGTGGCAGCGGCGGTCATCCTCTTTGAAGCGCAGCGCCAACGCGAGGCGGCAGGTTTTTACAACCAGCCCCGCCTAGACCCGGAGCGCTATCGGCGCACGCTATTTGAATGGCTGCATCCGCGCCTTGCCGCTTGGTATCAATCTTGCGGCGAGGATTATCCCGCGTTGGATGAGGATGGCGATCCGGTGCGCTCAACCAGCCGCTCAAGCAATTGATCGAGCGGCCAGTTCTCGTTTTCTGAGGCGCTGCGATGGCGATATTCCACGCTGTTCTCCGCCAAGCCGCGATCCCCGATCACCAGTCGATGTGGGATGCCGATGAGCTCCATATCGGCAAATTTCACGCCGGGTCGGGTTTCGCGGTCGTCCCATAGCACCTCAAGCCCGGCCTGGCGCAGCTGCCGGTCGATAGACTCAGCTGCTTCGGCCACGGCCGGGGACCGGTCAGCGCCAATAGTGACCAGTGCGACATCAAAGGGTGCGAGCGGTGCCGGCCAAATAATGCCTTGGTCATCATGGTTCTGCTCGATCGCAGCTGCGACGACGCGTGAAACACCAATGCCATAGCAGCCCATGATCAGCGGCTGTTGCTCGCCGTTTTCATCCAAGACTCGCGCATCCATGGCTTCGCTGTATTTGGTGCCGAGCTGGAAAATATGCCCCACCTCAATGCCGCGGTGAATTTCAATAACACCCTGGTCGCACTGGGGGCAGGCATCACCGGCTGAGCGGCCGTCGCCAACCTCGGTGTTGGCAGCGTACTGGCAATGACTGCAGCTTAAAATTTCATCCTCGCCGGAATCCGCCAAGACCATAAATTCTTCCGAGACACTGCCGCCAATAGCGCCACTATCAGCCCCGACTGCCCGGAAGCGCAGGCCAAGGCGCTCAAAAATATGGCTGTAGGCCGCGCGCATATCATCGTAAGTCGTCTGCAGGGAGCTCTGATCCAAATGAAAGGAGTAGGCATCCTTCATCAAAAACTCACGTGCACGCATTACGCCGAAACGGGGCCGGATTTCGTCGCGAAATTTTGTCTGTATTTGATAGAAACAAAGCGGCAGTTGGCGATAGCTGCGAATTTCACGCCGGGCATAGTCGGTAATGACCTCTTCATGCGTGGGGCCAAAACAGAAATCGCGTTCGTGGCGATCTTGCATGCGTAATAGCTCAGCGCCGTACAGCGACCATCGGCCCGACTCCTGCCAAAGCTCCGCGGGCTGCACCGCCGGCATCAGTACCTCATGCGCGCCGATGCGATTCATCTCTTCGCGCACGGCCTGTTCAACGCGGCGTAATACGCGCAGCCCGAGTGGCTGCCAGGTGTAGAGTCCAGCGCCCAGCTTTTCAATCAAGCCGGCCCGCAGCATGAGCTGGTGGCTGATAATTTCGGCATCTGCCGGGGTGTCTTTGCTGGTAAAAAGCGGAAAGCGGCTTGCACGCATGCGTTATCTCATCCCTTTATGCGGCTTGATTGCGACAGATTCAGCACAGATTAGCCCACTGGACGCAGGTCGCCCACCCCCGCACGCGCTTGACGCCCAATGCCGCGCGCCGTAAGTTGATCGGCTTTCGGTTGCGGTTACGGATATGCGTCACATTATTTCCATTCTGGTGGAGAACGAGTTCGGTGCGCTTGGGCGCATAGCGGGTTTGTTTACAGCTCGCGGCTATAATATCGACTCACTGACCGTCGCCCCGACGGATGACCCCACACTCTCGCGTATGACATTGGTCACGCAGGGTGATGATCGGATCGTCGAGCAGATTTTAAAGCAGCTCAACAAGCTCCTTGATGTGGTGAAGGTGATGGATATCACCGAGGCGCCGCATATCGAGCGTGAGCTTATGCTGGTGAAAGTCCAGGCCACATCCAGCGAGTCGCGCGAGGAGTTCAAGCGACTGGCTGATATTTTCGACGCCCGCGTCGTCGATGTTACCGACAAGACCTACACCATCGAGGTGATTGGCCGCAGCCGAAAGCTCGACGCTTTCCTTGAGCTGCTGACCAACAAAAGCCCCATGGAAGTAGTCCGCTCGGGTGTCATTGGCATGGCGCGTGGCGACAAACAAATGCGTGTTTGATTTATCTCACTCTGGGGGAGTCATGAAGGTTTACTACGACAAAGACGCTGATCTTTCCATTATCAAAGGCATGAAAGTGGCCATCCTCGGTTATGGCTCACAGGGCCATGCCCATGCCAATAACCTCAAAGAATCCGGCGTATCCGTCGTGGTTGGTCTGCGCGCGGGCTCCGGCAGTGCCGAGAAAGCCAAAGCGGCCGGACTGGAGGTGGCCGAGGTGGCCGACGCCGTAAAAGCTGCCGATCTGGTCATGCTGACGCTGCCGGATGAGCATCAGGCTGCGGTTTATCGCGATCATGTGGTCGACAACCTGAAAAAAGGCGGTGCGATCGCGTTTGCGCATGGCTTTAATATCCACTACCAGCAGATTGAGCCGCGCCCGGATATGGACGTGGTGATGATTGCGCCGAAAGGCCCGGGTCATTTGGTGCGCTCCACTTATGTTGAGGGTGGCGGTGTGCCAAGCCTGATCGCAGTGCATCAGGATGCCAGCGGTCGCGCCCGCGACATCGCGCTTTCGTATGCGGCTGCCAATGGCGGTGCGCGTTCGGGTGTGATTGAGACCAGTTTCCGTGAAGAGACCGAGACGGATCTTTTTGGCGAGCAGGCCGTGCTCTGCGGTGGTATCACCGCGCTGATTCAGGCCGGTTTCGATACCCTCACCGAGGCCGGTTATGCCCCGGAGATGGCGTATTTTGAGGTCTTGCACGAGACCAAGCTGATCGTCGATCTGCTTTATGAAGGCGGTATCGCCAACATGCGCTACTCCATCTCGAACACCGCGGAGTATGGTGATTTCACGCGTGGGCCGCGGGTGATTAACGACGAGTCGCGTCAAGCCATGCGTGAGCTGCTGGCCGAGATTCAGAATGGTGATTTTGCCAAGGAATTTGTGCTCGAGAACCAGGCGGGTGCGCCGAAGCTTAAAGCCATGCGTCGTATTGCTGCCGAGCACCCCATCGAGCAGGTGGGCGAGAAGCTCCGCGGCATGATGCCTTGGATCAAAGCCAACCAGCTGGTGGATCGCAGCCGTAACTAATTGCCAAGGCTGTGCACAATGATGCGTCGGCCGTCGAGCCGGCGCATCGGTATTTGAGGTCGCGATGAGCGATTCCAATCCTGAACAACGCCGTCCGCGACGGGGAATCTATCTACTCCCCAATCTGATTACGACGCTTGCGCTTTTCTTTGGCTTCTACGCCGTTGTCTCTGCCCAGGGTGGAGCCTACGAGCTGGCCGCCATTGCCATTTTTGTTGCCATGGTGGCGGATGGCCTGGATGGACGCGTGGCGCGGTTGACCAATACCCAAAGTGATTTCGGCGTTCAGTACGACAGCATCTCCGATATGGTGAGCTTTGGTATTGCACCGGCCTTGGTCGTCTACCTCTGGGCCCTGCAGGACCTGGCTGAGCTGGGGCCTGTGCTTGGCAAGCTTGGTTGGTTGGCGGCATTTATTTACACCGCTTGCGCTGGATTGCGTTTGGCGCGCTTTAATACCCAGTCGGGTATGGCAAGTCGTCGGCATTTTCAGGGGCTGCCAAGTCCCGCTGCCGCGGCCACACTGGCGGGCTTGGTTTGGGCGGGAGACCGGCTTGATTTCGGCGGTTGGCCAGCGGGCATCCCCGCGCTGGTCATTACGACACTGGCCGGCATTTTGATGGTCAGCAACATTCGCTACGAGAGCTTTAAAGAAATCGACTTTCGCTATCGCGTCCCGTTTGTGGCGATGGTGCTGGGGGTATTAGCGGTCGCGTTAATGTCCGTCCACCCGCCGACGGTGTTACTGGGGTTGGCGCTTTTGTATATGGGCTCGGGGCCCATTTTGACGGTGCTACGGCGACGGGAGCGTCGCAAACGCCGTCATGCGGGTTAGAATGTCACTAAACGCAGGCCAAGGGGTGAGATGGTAATGAGCGATGCAGAGCGGTTGATTATTTTCGACACCACACTTCGCGATGGGGAGCAAAGCCCCGGCGCGTCGATGACGCGTGAAGAGAAAATCCGCATTGCCCGGGCCCTAGAGCGACTGCGTGTTGATATTATCGAGGCCGGATTCCCGGCCGCTAGCAATGGCGATTTCGAGGCGGTCAAAGCGGTTGCCGAGACCATTAAAGATGCTCGTGTCTGTGGCCTGGCGCGGGCCAATGAAAAAGATATCGATCGCGCTGGCGAAGCCGTAAAGCCCGCTGCAGCGGCACGGATACACACCTTTATCGCCACCTCGCCGGTGCACATGGAGAAAAAGCTCCAACTCAGCCCCGATGAGGTGGTAGAGCGCGCGGTCATGGCGGTTAAACGGGCGCGCAATCTTTGTGACGACGTTGAGTTCTCGCCCGAGGACGCCGGACGCTCGGAGCCAGATTTCCTCTGCCGGATCATTGAGGCAGCCATCGCCGCCGGTGCCGGAACGATCAATATTCCGGACACGGTGGGCTATAACCTGCCTAAGCAGTTTGCCGGGCTGATTCGGGAGCTGCGTGAGCGTGTGCCCAATTCTGATCAGGCCGTGTGGTCGGTGCACTGCCACAATGACCTTGGGTTGGCGGTTGCCAATTCCCTAGCGGCCGTGCGTGAGGGCGCTCGCCAGGTGGAATGCACCATCAATGGGTTGGGTGAACGCGCCGGTAATGCCGCGCTTGAAGAAATCGTCATGGCCCTTCGCACCCGGCGCGATGATTTTCCCTGCGATACGCGCATCGAGACCCGCGAGATTCTGCCGACCTCGCGGTTGGTGTCGAATATCACCGGTTTTCAAGTGCAGCCGAACAAGGCCATTGTGGGCGTCAATGCTTTCGCGCACGAGTCGGGTATCCACCAGGATGGCGTGCTCAAGCATCGCGAGACCTACGAAATCATGCGCGCCGAGGATGTTGGCTGGGGCACCAACCGCATGGTGCTGGGCAAGCATTCCGGGCGTAATGCCTTTCGCAGCCGCTGCGAGGAGCTTGGCATTGCCTTTGATACGGCCGAGCAGCTGAACGAGGCGTTTCAGCGCTTCAAAGAGCTTGCCGATAAAAAACACGAGATCTTTGACGAGGATCTGCAAGCCCTGGCTACCGAGGCGGTTGCCGCGCTCGAGGAAGAGCAGAGCGTTGCATTGGTGGCGTTTCGTTGCTGCTCGGAGACCGGCGAGACACCCGTTGCGGATGTCACGCTGAAAATCGATGGCGAAGAGAAGAAAAGCTCTGCCGCCGGTGATGGTCCAGTAGATGCGGCATTTAAGGCCATCGATGCCATTCTCGATGTCAAAGCCGAGCTGTTGCTCTACTCGGTGAACAACATTACCACCGGTACGGATGCCCAGGGTGAGGTAACCGTGCGTCTGGAGCGAGGTGGTCGTGTGGTGAATGGTCAGGGCTCGGATACGGATATCGTGATTGCCTCGGCCAAAGCTTATCTGAACGCACTCAACCGCCTACGCAGCAGTGCCGGGCGTACTCATCCCCAGACTGAGGGCGTCTGAGCACCGGGCGCTGGCATGAGTATGCTGGATGCCCGCCGCTATCGTCTCTTGGCCGCCATGGGTATAACACCCTGGCGGCTGCGCGATGCGCCTGTCCCGGCTGATGAAGCGTCAGCCTCTGCGTCGTTGCAAAGATGGCATATACCGTTAACTGCCGATGCCACCAGCAGTGTCTTGGAGATTGCCGGGGCAGGGCTGGATGATCCGCCGGTCCAACAACTGCTAACGGCCATGCTGGCGGCCATCGATTTGGATTTGGCAACGGCCTCTCCGGCCGCAGAGACCGCCACTGTGTGTGCCATGCTGGCCTTTGGCGATGAGGCAGCGGCGGCGCTCACGGGGTCCGCTGATGGCGTCTCTGCATTGCGCGGGCAATGGCATCTGGCCAAGGCCAGTGGCGTTGCCCTGCTGGTGACCCATCATCCTGCAACATTGCTTGAGCAAAAATCGCTGAAGGCCGAGGCTTGGGCGGATTTGCAAATGATGCAGGCACATCTGCGTGCCGCGATATGATTGCGGATGCTGCAGAATTTCTACCGGTCATCCGGCCGATGCGACCGGGTGATATCGAGGCCGTCCACAGGGTAGAGACCTCGGCCTATGACTATCCTTGGACGGCGACGATTTTTTCGGATTGTCTGCGCATGGGCTATGAGTGCTGGGTGCAGCTGGCTACCGATCATGTGGTTGGTCATTTCATCCTCGCCATGGGTCCTGGTGAAGCGCATATCTTGAACTTGGCCGTGCATCCGCATTGGCATAATCGTGGCATTGGGCGGGCCCTGTTGAGTCGCGCGCTTGACCGTGCCGAAGAGCTGGGAGCTGAGTCGGTTTTCCTGGAAGTTCGCCCCAGCAATGATCCGGCGGTCCATCTCTACCGCAGCTTGGGTTTCCGTCGGGTGGGACGGCGTCGCGATTACTATCCTTGCGAACAGGGGCGCGAGGATGCCTTTGTGATGCGCTATGACCTGCGCGAGGTTGCCCCGGCAGGGCGAGGATGAGCACATCCGGCAGCCCGCGTCGCCCCATTTGGTCATGGGCCTTTTATGACTGGGCCAACTCGGGATTCGCCACCGTTGTTCTAGCGGGATTCTTCCCCATTCTCTTTCAGGATTATTGGAGTGCGGATGTATCCGCTTCCGAAGCTAATCTTCGTCTTGGCTGGGCCAATGGTCTTGCCAGCTTGGTCATTATCGGTATTGCGCCACTGATTGGTGCGCTGGCGGATCGGGCCGGTTGGCGCAAACGCTCGTTGCTCATTTTTGCGCTGCCAGCAGCGGCGCTCACCATGGTGTTAGGCTTTGTTCCAGCCGGTTATTGGGGGCTGGCGGCGTTGGTGTTTCTGCTGGCCACGGTTGGTTTTATGGCCGCCAATCTTTTTTATGATTCCCTACTGGTCAGTATTGCCGCGCCTCGCGAGCGGCACTTTGTATCGGGGCTGGGTTTTGGTCTAGGTTATCTCGGCGGTGGGCTGCTTTATCTGGGCTGTGTGATAGCGGTTTTACAGCCTGGCTGGTTTGGCCTAGAGGGCTCGCTGCAGGCCGCATTGGCTGCATTTGTACTGACCGGTATTTGGTGGGTGGTGTTTACTATTCCGCTCATCCGCGGCGTGCCCGAGCCGGTTGCTGTTGTTGGGGGTGTTGTTACGGTTCGTGGCGGGCTTCGCCAGGTGTTCGAGACGCTGCGGCATTTGCGTGGCCATCGAGCGGTGTGGCTTTTTCTCCTGGCCTATTGGCTTTATATCGATGGGGTGGGGACGACGATTCGTATGGCGGTGGCCTATGGCCGAGCCTTGGGTTTTGAGCAAAACGACCTCATCGTCGCGCTATTAATCACCCAGTTTGTTGGCTTTCCGGCGGCGCTTGCCATGGGTGCCATTGGCACGCGTATTGGGGCGCGTCTGGCCATACTCATCGCTCTGGGTGGTTATATTGGCATCTGTGTTTGGGCGGCGTTGATTCAGTCGGCCTGGGAGTTCTACGCGATCGCGGCGCTGGTGGGGCTGGTGCAAGGCGGTGTGCAGTCGCTCAGTCGCTCCTTTTATGCGGGATTGATTCCACCCGAGCGGGCAGGCGAGTTCTTTGGCCTTTATAATTTGCTGGGTAAATCGGCTGCCCTCATCGGCCCGCCTTTGTTTGGTCTGCTTGGGGTGTGGTTTGGCGATGTGCGCTATTCGATGCTGGCGCTAATTATTTTGTTTGTTGCGGGTGCCGCGCTGCTCACCCGTGTCGATGTAGGGGAATCCTATTGATGAGTGATGCCGAAAAACCGCAAGAAAATCCGCCCCGACTGTCGTTCTGGCAGACGCTCTGGAGCACAGCAGCGGCTGCCTTTGGTGTCCAGACAGAGGATGCGCGCAAACGCGATTTTAATCACGGTAACCCCGCCAATTTTATTCTTGCGGGGCTGGTGTTTACCGTGATCTTCGTTGTTGCCTTGGTGCTGATCGTTAAGTTGGTGCTGAGTAACGTCGGCTGAACCGTTCAGCAACCATCACAGCGCCGGTGACCAGCCCCGAGGCGGTGAGCGCGCCGGCAAAGGGCCCCAGTGTTGGGATGGCATCCGGGAAGCTGGCCGCCAGTACACCAGCGGCGAGGTTTCCGGTTGCTAGGGTGCCAGGGAGGATGGCCCCGACAACGCCAGCCGCTGCGCCGGCGATCGCGGCGCGCCTGGACGCGCCCTGTGCCAGGCCGCTCAGTAGCGGAATAACGGCAGTGGCGCAAAGCAGATCGGCAATCAAGAAAAGCCGCAGCACCGAGACCTGCTGCAGGGCAAGCATCACCACCGGCAGCATTAACAGTGCCGATAGCCATCGAGCGCCGCCAAGCCCAAGCCGACCGCGACTTTCACTCACCCCCAGCGAGACTAACCCGTTTTGCAGGGTATCGACCGAGGATGCAACCAGCGTGATCGCGAGCACCAGCGCGGGCAGCGTGGCCCATGCTGGCGCCTCAGCGATTAGCGCGAAGATAGGGATTGGCGGGCTACCCAAGGCTAACCCGCGGACTGCGGCCAAAATTCCGGCTCCACCGAGTATCAGCACGACAAGAATCGTTAACCCGCCGCCAATTACGGCCGCCTGGCGTAATGATGGTGTGTCTTCGGCGGCCCAAATACGCTGCCAATAGCCTTGATGAAAAAGGTTGGCGGCGGTCACGGCGATGATGAGGGTGATTGCGACGCCGAGCGCGCTGGCTGCCGGTGGATAATCCAGTGCAGCCGGCGTTGGGTTAGCGGCGCTGTTTATATCCGGTGCCAGATTAAGCGCGACAGCCGCCACCCAAGCAATCAATAACAGTAGTAACCAAGACTGCCAACGGTCAGTCAGTAGGCTGGCACGCAAGCCCCCCGCGGTGGTGTAAACCAGAGTGGCCAGCGCAACGGCAATAATGACGGCACTGCCATTGAGCCCGGAGAGGAGTTGGGTGATGGCGCCAATGGCGGTGAGCTCTGCGGCCAGAAAGCAAAGCATATAAAGGACTGAGAGCAGGGCACTGTAACGTCGAAAACCCTGCCCAAAGCGCTCTGCGGCAAATTCCGTCAGGCTGCTTCCCTGGGGCAGACGGCGGCGAATGCTGGGCCCCGCCCATGCCAGGATGACAAACGGCAGTGCCGAGCCAATCGCATAACCGGCGATCGCGATCGGACCTACGAAGGCGCCCACCTCTGGTGGCGCAAAAAGTATCCATGCCCCCATACCCGAGGCAAGAAATGAGAGCCCCAGAGTCGTCCCGGTCTGACTGCCGCGAGCGGTGAGATAGTCATCAAGACCCTGAGCATGCCGCATGCGCAGGCCAAGGAGGATGAAAAAAACAAGAGCTGCGCCAATGGCAGCGGCGCTAATCAAAGGCATGTCGCACTTCCTCCGCCGGTATGATCCGGTTCAGGTTCCAGGGTCAGTGCCCGTAAGCACACTCTCAGTCCAAAGACTCCCCTGGCGACGGGTTTAAATTGTTGAACGCCAGTCAGTATGCCGTCACATGTTGAGCATCCGCAAATGCTAAGCTGCCGAGATAAAGCCAAGGGAGTGAAGGCATGAAGATCAGTTGGCGTTGGGTGTTGGTCGCTGTTGTGTTGCTAGCGGGACTGGCGGCCGCGGCGATGCCGGTTGTCAGCGGGATACAGGCAGAGCGAGTGTTCAAAGAACAGGTCGCGCTGATGGATGCCGAGCTCAATGCCGAGCTGGGCCTGCCGGCCCGCGCCGAAGTCACGCTTTATGACCGTGGGCTCTACAGCACGCGTACCCAGACCCTGATCCGTTTGCCCGATACCGCGCTGCCCAGACCCTGGCGTCGCGCCATGGAGTTACCGGACGGGCCGGTTGAATTTTTACTCGACCAGCGGCTACGGCATGGCATAGCTGGTATTCACTTCTCCGGCTATTTGCGTGCGCAAGGCGCCGCTGCCGCGTTAATTGAACATCTTGGTGGTAACGAGGAATCGATTCGCCTGCAGGGCAAGGTCAGTCTTAACGACCAATCCTTGCAGCTGGAGACCGATCGGTTATCGGGTGTTATTGATCCGCTACAAGATCTTGCGCTCACACTCGAGCCGATTCTATTTGCTGCGGAGTACCGTCCTGGCGCTCAGCAATTAAATACCTCGCTTGATTGGCCTGGGTTCGCGGTTCGCTCCGAGCGTGAGCAGGCAGCGCTGCTTGCCGAAGGCATTCGCGCGCGGATGGACGGTGAGCTCGTTGCCGGAACGCTGTTTGATGGCGTCTGGCTGGGAGAGAGTCGATTTATTCTCGACTCGGCCCGAATTGAACAGCCCTCGTCCCAGCCTCTGGGGCTCACTGGGCTCGATCTGCAGGGCAACAGTGCGCTCACCGATACCGAGCAGATGACAGGACAACTGGATGTGACCTGGCAGCAGCTAATGGTGCCGGAGCTGCCGAGCACTCGAGGTGAATTACGTTTGAATGTGGCGGGCTTTCAGCCTCAGGCCCTCTTAGCATTTTCTCGCCTGGCGCAGGCGATGGAATCGGGCACGGTGGATGAAGCGCTGGCACGCGGCGCACTTGCCGATTTGCTGGCCGATGGGGCAACCATGGGTGTCTCGCAGCTTCGCATTGAATCCATTGCGGGACAGGGTTTGAGCGGCTCGGCGAGCATGACGATCGACCCCGTGTTGGCCGAGCAGCTACGTGCTGGCATTCAGGGTATGCCGTTGTTGCTATCGTTAGAGATGCAGGCCGAAGCCGGTCTCGATACAGCGCTAGTCGATGTTCTGCCGATGGAGCAGCAGATGTGGGCTAAGCAGCTAGAGGGCTTCGGCGTGCTCAGGCGCGATGAAGACCAGCTGCGTGCCCGAGTGAATCTCTCGGGCGGCACGATCAGCATCAATGGCCAGACCTGGTGGGGGGTCGGGCGCTAGAGTGCTTGGATCTTGGTGATTTGCTCTTCAATGCGCTCGAGTGCGGCCTGTGCTTCGGCAAGTTTCTCGCGCTCTCTTTCAACCACCTGAGCCGGTGCGCGGCTGACAAACGCCTCATTGCTGAGTTTCCCCTCAGTGCGGGCAATGTCGTCGGTCAGCCGGCTTTGCTCTTTGCCAAGTCGCGCGAGCTCGGCTTCTTTATCAATCAGCCCGGCCATCGGCACGCGAATTTCTAGTTGATCAACCAAGGCCAGGGCCGATTCGGGTGCTTCTTCTCCGGCCCTCAGTACCTCGACCGATTCTAGGCGTGCCAGAAAATCCAAGGCACTGCGATGCTGCTGGAGTCTATGCAAATCGGTGGCAGAGGCATTCTGCAAGATCACGGGTAGTCGCTTGCCAGGCGGGATATCCATCTCCCCGCGAATGCGCCGAATGCCCAAAATAAACCGCTGCATCCAGTCGATCTCTGCCTCGGCCTCTGGGTCTTCCTTGCTGGCCTCGGCCACTGGATAGGGCTGGTTCATAATGGTTTCACCACTGGCACCCGCGAGCGGCGCCACGCGCTGCCAGATCTCTTCGGTAATGAAGGGCATCATCGGGTGGGCCAGGCGCAGCAGCGCCTCGAGTACGCGAACCAGCGTGCGCCGGGTGCCTCGAGCCCGGGCCGGGTCCACGTCGCCCTGTAGTGCCGGTTTGCTGAGCTCGAGATACCAGTCGCAGTACTCATCCCAGGTGAACTCATAGATGGCCTGTGCGGCCTGGTCCATGCGATAGCCGGCAATGGCCTCGTTCACGGTCGCTTCGGTTTTCTGCAGCCGCGAGATAATCCAACGCTCGGCAGTGCCAAGCTCTACCTCACCGCCATTTTGTCCGCAGTCCTCACCCTCGGTATTCATCAGCACATAACGCGCGGCATTCCAGAGCTTGTTGCAGAAATTGCGATAGCCATCGACGCGGCCCATATCAAAGACCACATCGCGCCCGGTGGTGGCAAGGCTGGCAAAGGTAAAGCGCAGGGCATCGGTGCCGTGCCCGGAAATGCCCTCCGGATAGGCCTTGCGCGTCTGCTTCTCGATGGCTGGCGCACGCTGTGGCTGCATCAGTCCGGTGGTGCGCTTGCTAACGAGTGACTCCAGGTTAATGCCATCGACGATATCAATCGGGTCAAGCACATTGCCCTTAGACTTCGACATCTTGGCGCCTTCCGAGTCGCGCACCAGCCCATGGATATAGACCTCGCGGAAGGGCACGTCACCGCCAAATTTCAGCCCCATCATGATCATGCGCGCCACCCAGAAGAAGATGATGTCAAATCCGGTGACAAGCACATTGGTGGGATAGAAGGTTTTCAGTGCCTCGGTGTTCTCGGGCCAACCCAGTGTGGAGAACGGCCAGAGGGCAGAGGAAAACCAGGTGTCGAGGACGTCTTCATCCTGAGTCAGCGCGGTCTCTGGGCCTAAGTCATGCCGGCGCCGGACCTCGTCTTCATTGCGGCCCACATAGACATTGCCTGCCTCGTCATACCAGGCCGGAATTCGATGACCCACCAGAGCTGTCGGCTGATGCACCAGTCCTGAATATCTTCTAGCCAGTTGTAATAGGTCTTGGTCCAGTTCTCTGGGACAAATTTAATTTTCTCTTGGCGCACGGCTTGGATGGCCGGGCGGGTAATTTCGGCCCAGCCGCCAGGCCGGCCGTCTTCTTGCGTCTCGCGGGTCAGGTCCACGAACCACTGATAGGTTAGATAGGGTTCGACCACCGCGCCAGTGCGGTCGCAGCGCGGCACCATCATTTTGTGATCATCAATGCCCTCGAGCAGACCCTCGGCCTCCAAGTCGGCGACGATCTTTTTCCGCGCCTCATAGCGATCAAGCCCGCGGTAGGCCTCTGGCGCGCTGTCATTCACACGAGCATCTTCGGTGAAAATGTTAATGGGGGTGCAGCCGTGGCGCAGACCGACTTCGTAGTCGTTGAAATCATGCGCCGGGGTGATTTTTAGGCAGCCGGTGCCAAACTCAGCATCGACGTAGTCATCGGCCACAATCGGGATTTCCCGGCCCACCAGCGGTAGCCGCACCCTGCGGCCGATAAGGTGCTGATAGCGCTCATCGGCGGGGTTCACCGCAACGGCGGTGTCGCCCAGCATGGTCTCTGGGCGTGTGGTGGCCACGACTAGGTGTTCGTCACCGTCGGCTAGCGGATAACGCAGCCGCCAGATGGCGCCTTGTTCTTCGGTGGACTCCACCTCCAGATCAGACACTGCGGTCTGCAGTACTGGGTCCCAGTTCACCAGACGCTGGCCGCGGTAAATCAGGCCCTCTTCATACAGACGGACGAAAACCTCGCGGACCGCTTCGGAGAGGCCCTCATCCATGGTAAAGCGCTCACGCGACCAGTCAGCCGAGGCCCCCAATCGACGCATCTGCTGCAGGATGGTGCCACCGGACTGGGCTTTCCACTCCCAGATTTTCTCGACAAAGGCTTCGCGGCCAAGGTCGTGCCGGGTGCTGCCTTCGGCATTGAGCTGGCGCTCAACCACCATTTGTGTGGCAATGCCGGCGTGATCCGTGCCTGGCTGCCAGAGGGTGTTGTCGCCATGCATCCGGTGGTAGCGAATCAGGATATCCATCAGCGTATCCTGAAAGGCATGGCCCATGTGCAGCGTGCCGGTGACGTTCGGTGGCGGGATCATGATGCAGTAGGGTTTGCCCTCGCCGCTGGGGGAAAATCGCCCATCGCGCTCCCAGGTTTCATACCAGCGCGTTTCAATTTCGGCGGGGTTGTAGGTTTTCTCCATGGCGGCTGCATGCTCCTCAATATTCGCCTGATCCCAGTAATGCGCTCGCGGTATGATGGGCAAAGGCAGCCCAAGAAGGGAGCGATCGCATTGCAAAAACGCATGAAGGGTACCGCAGGCGCAGGGTGGCTGTCTTGATGCCCGGGCGACTTACCCGTTATCTGTTGCGCGAAGTGCTGCTTTCTTGGTTGGCGGTCACCGTCGTGCTGATTGTCGTGCTGCTCACCAATCGGCTGGTTCAGTTCATGGCTGATGCGGCCGCCGGCGATATCCCCCCTGGGGTGATTTTTACCTTACTTGGATTAAAGGCCGCCGCGAATATCGGTGTGGTGCTGCCGGGCAGTTTTTTCCTGGGCGTGGTGCTGGCGCTGGGCCGCCTCTATCGCGACTCTGAGATGACGGCCATGGCTGGCTGCGGTATCGGGCCGGCACGCGTCTATCGCGGGATTTTTGCGCTGGCTGTTCCGCTGGCCGTGCTGGTGGCCGCGCTTACGTTAAGTGTGGGCCCGGCAGCCGAGCGTGAAGCCGATCGCGTCATGGCCAATGCCCAACAGCAGGCCACTTTTGGTGGTGTTCAGCCTGGTCGTTTTTTAACCATGGGCGATGACACCACGGTTTACGTGGCCCGTCTGGGCACCAATGGGGAAATGCAGGGAGTGTTCGCCGAGCGCAATCTGCCCGACGGCCGACAAATCTGGGTGGCCGACGAGGGCCGGCGGGTGATTGATGGTATCGGCCAGGGTGAGTTTTTAGTGCTGCAGCAGGGCTGGCGTTATCAGGGCAATCCAGGTGCTCCGGCATGGCAGGTCATGGGCTATGCCGAACATGGCGTGCAGATTGCCGAGCCGCCACCGATTGAGCCGGGTGTGGGGCTGGATGCACAGCCATTGGCCTTATTGCTGACAGCAGATCACCATGGCGCCACCGCCGAGCTGCAGCAACGCCTGTCCTTCCCGCTAATGGTGCTCATTCTGGGATTGGCCGCTTTGCCGCTTGCCAAGACGGAACCGCGCAGTGGTCGGTACGGACGTGTCGTGACGGCGGTTTTGCTCTACATGATTTATTTCAATCTGCTTTATGTAGCGGGTGACTGGGTCGCATCAGAGACCGTGGTCAGCTGGATTGGGGTGTTTTGGGTGCACCTGCTGGCTCTTGCGCTGGTGATAGCGGGTCTGCGCTGGCGTCTGGGGTTGCGTGCCCGCCGGGTGGCGGCATGAAGCGCCTTGACCGTTATCTCGCTACCACCGTGATGGGTGGGGCGCTGGCCGGGCTTTTCGTCATTGTGGCGCTTAGCTTTATTTTTGAGTTTATTGATGAGGCCGATGATATCGGTCGGGGTGGCTACGATCTGGCCTCGGCCATGTTAGTGGTGGCGCTTTCAATGGTGCAGCGCGCCTATGAAGCTTTCCCCATGGCCACCTTGATTGGTGCGTTGGTCAGCCTTGGCGCGCTGGCAGCCCGCAGTGAGCTCACTGTAATGCGCGCGGTGGGTGTCTCCGTCGGGCAGATTGCGCGCGCCGTGGTTGCTGCGGGCGTCCTGCTGGCGTTGTTGGCAGCCGCCATCGGAGAGTGGGTGGCACCACCGGCCACACGGCTTGCACAAACGGTGCAGGCAGAAGCGCTTGGCGGGCCTGTCGGTGCGGTGGGTGGCGGTTTTTGGGCACGCGATGGCATCTACCGGATTCGGGCCGAGCAGGTTATTCAGCCGGACTTACTAGCGGATGTCCGGGCCTATGAAGTGGGCGAAGGCAAGCTTGAGCGAATTATCACCGCACCCCAGGCGCGGTTTGTTGATGGTCAGTGGTCATTAGAGGGTGCCACCATCACGAGGTTTTTTGATAACCGGGTTGCCGTTTCGTCGAATACGGATGTGGTGATCGGTGGCGAGCTGCAGCCCGAAACGCTAGAGGTTGTGGTGGTGGAAGCCGCCACGCTCGCCGCCAGCGAGTTGCTGCGCTATATCGGTTATTTACAGGCCAATGATATGGATAGCAGTGCCTATCAGTTGGCGCTTTGGGTGAAAATCGCGACACCGCTTGCCACAGTGGTCATGCTGCTTTTAACCGTGCCGTTGGTATTCGGCTCGCAGCGCAGCGCCGGGGTCGGCCAGCAGATATTCCTGGGGGTGCTCATTGGGCTGGCGTTTTTCCTACTCAACCGCTTTTTGGGCAATGTGGGACTGGTCTACGGCCTGCCGCCGGCGCTGAGCGCGCTGGCGCCAACGGTGCTATTTCTCGGGCTGGCACTGCTGGCCTTGCGGCGGGTGCGTTAACGCCGCTTCGGCTCTAGGTACAGATAGGATTTTGACAGCCGGTCGTGCCAGGCAAGGCCATCTCGATCGAGCATCGCCCAAAGAAAACCCGCGCCGGCCGGCAACCAAGAGAGGATGGCGGTCACGAAGCGGTGGCTAGCAGCTTTTACCGTGATGGGTTTGCCATCCGCATCAACGACGCGCAGGCGCCAAGCTTGCATGCCTAGGGTGCGTCCGGCTTTTACCCAGAACCCCACAAAAAACGCATAGGCCACGGCCAGCAGGTAGACCCGGAAAAGCCCATCATTAGCTGGCGCTGCTTCGCCCCCTTGCAGTGCAATCCACAGCATCCCAGCGCCCATCCAGAGCGCGAGCAACAACATTCCGTCGTAGAGCACCGCCATTAAGCGGCGCAGCAAGCTAGGTCGGTTTTCAGCGGGCATTACCATGCGGCAATGATACGGCTATCTGCGTCCCGGAGGGAAATGGCGCTCCCACGGGGACTTGAACCCCGGTTTCCGCCTTGAGAGGGCAGCGTCCTAACCGCTAGACGATGGGAGCGTAGCGCGACAAGGGCTGGTATTATACGGCGTCCGCCTTATGGCACAAGAGCCGAAGCCTTTATATTGTGAGCGATTCGCAGCCCCAATCTACTCAGCCCGCTATTATTCCGCGTGACGAGCATGTCATCTCTCGGCGCAGCATTTCCGAGCATGCGCTCACCGTCCTCTATCGACTGAAAAACGCCGGATATGGTGCTTATTTGGTGGGTGGCGGTGTGCGTGACCTGTCGCTGGGCCGCGAGCCGAAAGACTTTGATGTAGCTACCGATGCGACACCGGATGAAGTGAAGGCGCTGTTTCGCAATTGCCGCCTGATCGGCCGGCGGTTTCGGCTGGCTCATGTGCACTGGGGCCAGGAAATCATCGAAGTGGCCACATTTAGGGCACTGACACCACCTGAAGAGGCCGAGGCCGGCACCCGCGTCATTGAAGACGGCATGATCCTGCGCGACAACGTCTACGGCACCATCGAAGAAGACGCGCTGCGGCGTGATTTCACCATTAACGCGCTTTACTACAACATTGCCGATTTCTCGGTTGTGGATTACGCCGGCGGCATGGCCGATTTAAAGGCCGGGCGAATCCGGCTGATTGGGGATCCCGAAACCCGCTATCGCGAAGATCCCGTGCGCATGCTGCGTGCAGTGCGCTTTGCCGCCAAGCTTGGCTTTCAGATTGATCGCGAGACGGCTGACCCCATTCCTTGGATGGCGGAGCTTTTGGATGATATCCCGCCGGCGCGGTTATTTGACGAAGTCTTGAAACTCCTCATGGCCGGCCAAGGCGTGGAGACATTTGAGGCACTGCGCCAACATGGGCTGTTTCGTTATCTCTTCCCGGCCACTGACACGGCCATTGACGATGATGAACATGGTGCGTTGATTAGCTTTTTAGCGAAAGCGCTAGCCAGTACGGACAAACGGGTGAATGAAGAGCGCCCGGTGACGCCTGCGTTTCTTTTTGCCGCGCTGATCTGGCCGGCGATTTTGGCGCAGCTGCCCGGCGCCCGGCTGCAAACTGATATTAATCGTGAGCTTTTTGAGCAGGCGGTAACCGAGGCCCTAGAGCGCCAGCTTCGGCAGGTCGCCATTCCCAAGCGCTTCTCCTTGCCGATGCGCGAGATTTGGGCGATGCAGCCGCGCTTTGATACCCGGTCCGAGAAAAAGGCCAAGCGCCTTTTTGCGCATCCACGGTTTCGGGCTGCTTATGATTTTCTGTTGCTGCGTGGTGAGGCCGGCCTTGCCGAACCGGGGCTTGCCGAGTGGTGGCGTGAGTTCACCACCAACAGCGAGGATGCACCACCACCGACACCAGTGCGTCGCCGCCGCCGCGGAGGTCGCCGCGGTCGACGCGGCGGTGTTGCCGCCGGCGAAGCAGCCCCACCAACCAACGGGGATGGTGAGGGTTGAGTGTCCGCGCTTTCATCGGCATTGGCAGCAATTTAGATGATCCGGCTTGGCAGGTGCGCACTGCCATCGAGCAGCTAAAAGCGCTGCCTTCCGTCGCTTTTGCAGCGGCCTCCAGCCTTTACCGAAATCCCCCCATGGGCCCGGTTGAGCAGCCTGACTATGTCAACGCCGTAGCGGCGATGGATACTGCGTTGAGTGCCAGCGCGCTTCTTGCGGAGTTGCAGCGCCTAGAGGCCGCGGCCGGCAGGCAGCGCAATGGCCTGCGTTGGGGGCCGCGCCCGCTAGATCTTGATCTGTTGCTGTACGGGGATGAGATTATCCGGACTGAAGCGCTTAGCGTCCCGCATCCTGGCATCCCGGAGCGCGCCTTCGTGCTGTATCCTCTGGCAGAAATTGCGCCCGACGCTGTGGTGCCGGGTATGGGGGCCGTCGGGGATTTGTTGGCTGCGGTCAGCGATGATGCGCTTGAGGTATTGGAATAGGGCATGAGTGAGGCAACCCTTGATTATGTGGTCGTTGAAGGGCCGATTGGCGTAGGCAAATCGCTGCTCGCCGAGCAGATTGCTGAACATCTGGGTGCCACGCCAGTGCTGGAGCGCAGCCAGGAAAATCCCTTTCTGGAGCGCTTCTATCGTAACCCGCGTGAGGGCGCCTTTCCGACGCAGCTTTTCTTCCTGATGCAGCGGGCCGAGATGCTTAGCCATATGCGGCAGAGTGATCTCTTTGAGCCACGCCATGTCGCCGATTTTCTTTTTGCCAAAGACCGGCTTTTTGCCGAGCTCAATTTGGATGCTAATGAGTTTGATCTCTACGACCGTGTTTGGCAGACGTTGGCGCCAAGCGTGCCAGCGCCGGACTTGGTGGTTTACTTACAGGCCTCGGTTGAATTCTTGCAAGGCAAGCTCAAACGCTACGCCAAAGGCCCGGAACGCTCACTTGATTCAGAGTACCTAGAGCGCCTAACCGGCGCTTACGTGGATTTCTTTCATCATTACAACGAGTCACCGGTGCTCATCGTCAATGCCGAGGGTTTTGAGCCGCTGGAGAATACTGAGCATTTTGAGATGCTGGTCACCGAGATGCAGCATGCGCGCACCGGGCGGCATTATTTCAACCCGGGTATGGGTGTACTCTAGTCGGTATGAGTGATTCGGTAACTCTTGCTACGTTGCGTCGTATGAAGGCCGAGGCAGAGCCGATTGTCTCGATCACCGCCTACGACTACAGCCTGGCACGAGCGGTGGATGCTGCTGGGGTGGACGTCGTACTCGTCGGGGATTCGCTGGGTATGGTGATTCAGGGGCATGACAGCACTGTACCCGTCAGCCTAGAGGCGATGGCCTATCATACTCGCTGTGTGGCGCGGGGGATTGAGCGGGCCTATTTAATGGCTGATTTACCGTTTCTCAGCGATTTTGATGCCAAAACCGCAATCAAAAGTGCCGCTGTCCTGATGAAAGAGGGCGGGGCGGATATGGTTAAGATCGAGGCCTCTGCTGAGCAGGCGGACATCGTCCAGGCGATGGTTCGCGCCGGCATTCCTGTCTGTGCGCATTTTGGTCTGCGGCCGCAGCGGGTCGGTCAGCTCGGCGGTTACCGTGTCCAGGGGCGCGGCGACGCCGGTACCGAGCAGGTGCTCGCCGATGCCCGGGCGCTGGAGTCGGCTGGCGCGGATGTTTTGCTGGTTGAGTGCCTCTCGGCAGCTGCTGCGGCGCAGGCCCGTGCTGCGGTTAGCGTGCCGTTGATCGGTATTGGCGCCGGGGTGGATTGTGACGGACAGATATTGGTGATTCAGGATGCACTGGGCATCACTCCGGGGCGGCCACCGAAGTTTAGTCAGAATTTTCTAGCCGAGACCGGCAGCATTGCTGGCGCGCTTGAGGCCTACGTCAGCGCAGTGCGAGCGCGTCGGTTTCCGAGCGCACAGCACACCTTTGAGTAGGTTTTATGCGCGCGATCAGCACAATCGCTCAATTGCGTGAGCAGGTTGCCGTTTGGCGCCAAGCCGGTGAGCGCATTGGTTTTGTCCCGACCATGGGTAATTTACATGGCGGGCATCTTTCGTTGGTGGATGAAGCGCGTTCGCGCAGCGATCGGGTGGTGGTGAGTATTTTCGTGAATCCCACCCAGTTCACCCCCGGCGAGGATTACCAAAGTTATCCACGGACTTGGGAAGCGGATTGCGCAGCGCTACGTGCGCATGACACCGATCTCGTCTTTGCCCCCTCGGTTGATGAGATTTACCCGGATGGGCCGCAGCTTCGCACCCGAGTCGATGTGCCAGCGCTTAATGACATCCTCTGTGGTGCTTCACGGCCGGGGCATTTCACTGGGGGTGGCAACCGTGGTGGATCGAAACTCCTTAACATCGTTCAGCCAGACTTGGCCGTGTTTGGTTTAAAGGACTATCAGCAGCTCATGGTCATTCGCCACATGGTGCGGGATTTGAGTCTGCCGGTTGAGATTATTGACGGGCCGATTGCGCGTGAGTCAAGCGGCCTTGCCATGAGTTCGCGTAATGTTTATCTAACCGATTCGGAGCGGGAAATCGCGCCCGCTCTTTACGCCACGCTGTGTGCGTTGGCTGATCGGCTGCAGGCCGGTGAGCATGACCTCAGCGTGCTCATTGCCGAAGGGCAAGAGGCCATCCGCTCAGCCGGCATGAAACCCGATTATCTGGAGATTCGCCGGGCCGACGATCTGGCGCCCGCAGGTCCTGGGGATATGGAGCTGGTCATCCCGGTTGCCGCTTATCTGGGCCGCGCCCGACTGATCGACAATGTCAGAGTCAATCTGCCGGCCCCAGGGCTTCGAGGTGGATGATGCAAGCACTTGAGAATACCGCCGAGTACCAAGCACTGGTTGCCGCTCGCAGCTCGATAGCGTCGCAGTCGATTAGCGCGCTTTTTGCCGAGGACCCGGCACGCTTTGATGACTTCTCAATTCTGCTTAATGGGCTTTGTTTGATTACAGCAAACAGCCCATGAGCCGTGCTCTGCGCGAGCAGCTGCTGGCGCTGGTCACAGCCCGGGGAGTTGCAGAGAAGCGCGATGCCATGCTGGCCGGCGAGGGCCATTAACGCGAGCGAGGGCCGTTCGGTGCTGCACACGGCGCTCCGGGTGCCGGATGGCAGCGATGGCTGGGCCGGACATGCCATCGCCCGCGAGGTACAACAAACCCGATCGCGAATGATGGCGCTGGCCGAGGCCATTCGCAGCGGCGAGCGCACGGGTGCAACGGGTAAACCCATTCGGCATGTAATCAATATCGGGATCGGCGGCTCTGATTTGGGACCGCGGCTGGTGCTCGAAGCACTGGCGCCGATGGTTGATGGCCCCGAGGCGCATTTTGTCGCCAATGTCGATGGTGTGGAGCTCGCGCAGGCCATGGCGGCCTGTGATCCGGAGGCCACACTGGTTTTGGTGGTCTCGAAAAGCTTCGGTACCGTCGAGACCATGGCTAACGCCCATGAGCTGATGGCCTGGCTGCGTCGGCGCGTGCCCAGCGATGCGGTCATTGAACGTCAGGTATTGGCAATCACCAGTAATCTTGAGCGAGTGCGCGAGCTCGGTCTTGACCCGGCACTGGCGCTGCCGATGTGGGACTGGGTGGGCGGTCGTTATTCGCTGTGGTCGGCAGTCGGTTTTTCCATCCTGCTGGGGGTGGGCGAGAAGACATTTTCTAAGCTGTTGGCGGGCCGCGCATGCGATGGATCGACATTTCGCTGATGCGCCCGCTTGCTCAGAATATGCCCGTGATGATGGCGCTTTGTACGCTTTTGAACGGCACCCTACTGGGGCGTCGCAGCCAGGCGGTTGTTCCCTATACAGAACGTCTGGGCCGTCTTCCCGCCTACTTGCAGCAGTTAATTATGGAGAGTAATGGCAAGTCGGTCAGCCTCGATGGCGAACCGATTGTGTTGCCTACCTCGCCGGTGATTTGGGGGCAGACCGGCACGCCGGGTCAGCATGCTTTCTTTCAAGCGCTGCATCAGGGCAGCGACGTCGTTCCGGTGGATTTTGTTGGAGTGGCGGCCCCGGTTGCCGGTGAGAAAGGTGATGCGCTAGCGCTGACCGCGAATTTGTTTCGCGCAAAAGGCCAGGCGCTGATGCAGGGCCGTCACGGTGAACATTTACCTTCGGCACGACTGTGTCCCGGTAATCGCCCGAGCAACACCTTACTGCTGAAATCACTTGATGCGCAGACACTGGGTGGTTTGATCGCCCTTTATGAGCATCGTACCTTTGTTGAAGCGGCCATTTGGGGCATTAACGCGTTCGATCAATTTGGCGTGGAGCTGGGTAAGGGCCTTGCCACGGAGTTACAGCCCATCATTGCTGGCGCGGGTGATTCCGATGCGCCTGGACGGCTCGACCGCAGGGCTGATTAAACGCTATCGGGACTGGCGGCGTCTGTAAGCCGAGCGAGGGCCCATTCAACATGCTCGCGCACCAACGCGGAGGGGTGATCGCGGCGCGCGCGTAGCGCCTCGATGGCCTCAGCATCGGCTGGTCCGTTGCCAAGCGCGACCGCTAGGTTGCGCAGCCAGCGCTCGTGGCCCAGCCGGCGAATGGCCGAGCCTTCGGTGCGTTGTAGGAATGTCGCTTCATCCCAGCCAAACAGTTCCATCAAACTGGCGTTTTCCAGCCCATGCCGAGGATGAAAGTCCGCCTCATCGGTGGGCTGGGCATAGCGATTCCAAGGGCAAACTGCTTGGCAGTCATCACAACCAAAGATCCGGTTGCCGATGTCCGGTCTCAGGTCCTCGGGAATGCTGCCCTCGTGTTCAATGGTCAGATACGAAATACAGCGGCGGGCGTCGAGCTGGCGGGGCCCAGTGATCGCTTGGGTGGGGCAGATATCCATGCAGGCTCGGCAGCTGCCGCAGAGATCTTCTACGGGATCGTCCGCGGGCAACGGCAGATCGGTGAAAAGCTCACCTAAGAAAAAATACGAACCGGCATGGCGGTTGAGCAGCAGGGTATTTTTGCCAATCCAGCCCAGACCCGCATTGCGCCCGAGTGCTTTCTCCAACACCGGGCCGCTGTCAACAAACACCCGATAGCCAAACGGCCCAGCGGCTGCCTCAATCCGATCCGCCAACTTCTGCAGGCGCTTTCGCATCAGCTTGTGGTAGTCGCGGCCAAGTGCATAACGGGCGATGAATGCACGCCGGCCATCGGCAAGAATCGCCTCATCGGCTTCCAAGTTGGGTGGCCGGTAGTCCATGCGTACGCTGATGACACGCAGCGTGCCCGGCACTAGCCGATCGGGTCGCGCGCGCTTGGTGCCGTGGCGGCCCATCCAGCGCATTGTTCCGTGGCGGCCGTCGCGCAGCCAACGCAACAGATGCTGTTTGTCCTCGCCCAGTTCGGGGCGAGCAATGCCGAGTTCAGCAAATCCTAATTCACTCGCCCAGCGGCGAATATCCGCGGTTAATGAGCGGATTTGGGTGTCGGTTTGTTCTGCTGATGAATCCAAGCCGGCCTCGGTTTTTCTGGGGCGGAGATCATCTTAACGGATCGGTATACTCACAGCTCATGAACAGTCTGCCGCAGTCGCTTTTACACGCCGGAACAGGTGCGCGAACTTGATCGTCGCGCCATTGAGCAAGCCGGTATTCCCGGTGCCGTTTTGATGAACCGGGCTGGTCGAGCCACCTGGTCGCTGATTAAACAACGGTTTCCTCAGGTACGGCGTGTGCTTGTGCTCTGCGGTGGTGGCAATAACGGTGGCGATGGCTATGTGATCGCCAGGGCCGCCGCAGACGCCGGCGTTGCTGTCGACCTCTGTCCACTCTGCGATCCCAACAACCTCAGCGGAGATGCGGCAACGGCCGCGGCTCAGGCGCTTGCTGTGCTGAAGCCACAGGCATTTAAGCAAAGCCTGATCGAGCCGGTCGATGTGATCGTTGATGCCCTTTTGGGCACCGGATTGGATCGGCCCGTCGAAGGCGCGATGGCCGGGGTGATTGCCGCCTGTAACGCCAGTCAAAAGCCAATTGTGGCCGTTGATGTGCCTTCGGGATTAAGTGCAAAAACTGGGCAAGTCTTGGGTGTCGCCATGGCCGCGGTGCTGACGCCGACGTTTATTGGCCTGAAGCAGGGGCTTTTAACAGGCGATGCACCGGATTATGTGGGTGAGATCGTATTCGATGATCTTGATGTCCCGGCCACGGTTTACGAGGGCATGGACCCCGCAGCGACTCGGATTGGCGACGACGAACTTGCCAAGGTAATGACAAGCCGTGCTCGCACCGCGCACAAGGGATGCTTTGGGCATGTGCTGGGTTGTTGGGGGTGATCTTGGCATGGGGGGTGCGGTACGCATAGCCGCCGAGAGCCTCTGCACGCACCGGCGCTGGACTGACCAGCGTAGCGACGCGGCCCGAGCACGTTTCGGCAGTGTTGGCGGCGCGCCCTGAGCTAATGGTGCAGGGCATTGCCAAGTCGACGGATTTAACAGCAGTAATGGAGCGAGCCAGCGTGTTGGCCCTCGGTCCGGGGCTAGGGCAAGCAGTCTGGGGAAGCGCGCTGTTTAAGGCGGTTATGGCCTGTCATCAGCCACTAATTTTGGATGCCGATGGACTCAATTGCCTGGCTGATGCACCACAAACGCGTAGCGATTGGATTCTGACACCGCATCCGGGTGAGGCGGCCAGACTGTTAGAGACCACAACCTCGGCAGTCCACGCCGATCGCTTTGCAGCGGCGAAGGCACTCGCGCAAACGGTTTTCCGCCGTCGTGGTGCTGAAAGGGGCGGGCAGCATCATCACCGACGGTGAGGCCTGCCGGGTTTGTGCGCAGGGTAATCCCGGCATGGCGAGCGGCGGCATCGGAGATGCCCTAACCGGGGTGATTGCGGGTCTGCGCGCACAAGGCATGGAGGCTTTTCAAGCGGCCTATTTAGGGGTTCAAGCGCATGCGATGGCCGCCGATCGAGCCGCTATGCAAGGTGAGCGGGGCATGCTAGCGGGTGATTTAGTGGATGAATTGCGCGGAGTATTAAATTGATGACGCAGGTGGCGGGGTATCTACCCGACGCGGCAGCGACCGAGGCACTTGGCGCGCGCCTGGCCGCCATGCGTCCGCACGATGGCGTGGTGCATCTAATCGGCGATTTGGGGGCGGGCAAGACCACTTTGGTGCGGGGTTTTTTGCGCGCAGCGGGTCACACGGGCTCGGTAAAAAGCCCAACCTATACGCTGGTTGAGCCCTATGAGCTGGCGGGACGGCCGCTGTATCACCTCGACCTCTATCGGTCTGGCGGATGCCGAGGAGCTTGAATTCATTGGGCTTCGCGAGATGCTAGCCGATGCCTTGCTGTTGGTTGAATGGCCAGATCAGGGTCGTGGGGTTCTGCCCGAGCCCGGCTTGGTAATTACGCTTGAAGCCGAGGGCGAGGGGCGGCGAGCAGATCTACAGGCCACCGATGCTCGATGGCAAGCAGGACTCGGTCAGCTTTTTAGCGCGAATCCTTGAAGCAGCAGAATAGATAAGCGCTGTATCTTCATATTCCAAAACAGTTTTTCTTGAATTCGTTACCTATCTATGGCGTACTACGGCGCGAGTGAAAGGATCACGAGGGGTCCCATGCGCATCCTTGCCACTGCCTTATTATTTCTCCTGGTTAGCACCATGGTGCAGGCCGGCGTCGTGGTGGACGAAGTTCGTACTTGGAATGGTCCCGAGCATACCCGCGTGGTTTTTGATCTGAGTGCGCCGGTGCAGCACAACGTATTCACGCTTGATTCGCCCCATCGAGCCGTGATCGACCTGCAGGGTACTGATTTACCCGTCAGCTTGGTGGACGGTATCCGCAATGAAGGACCGATTCAGAAAATCCGCACGGGGCGTCGGGGAGACGGCACGCGGGTGGTGCTCGATCTCAGCCAAGGGCTTGAGATGGAAAGTTTTCTGGTGGCGCCCAATGAACAATATGGCCACCGCTTGGTGGTCGATCTGCAGCATGGCGGTCAGGCGGCCGAGCAACCACGAGCGCCGGTGTATACCGCGGATGAAATGGCCGGGGAGGCCTTTGTCGTCGCCATTGATGCCGGCCACGGTGGTGAAGACCCCGGTGCCATTGGCCCCTCGGGGACTTACGAAAAAGATATTGTGCTGGCGGTGGCCAAAAAGCTGGCCGAGCGGGTGAACCGCGAAGAAGGGCTGCGCGCGGTTTTAATTCGCGATGGTGATTATTACATCGGGCTTCGGGAGCGGACTCGTAAGGCGCACGACGTTGAGGCCGATCTATTCATTTCTTTGCATGCCGATGCCTTTAGTGACCGCAGGGTAAAGGGCTCGTCGGTTTTCGTGCTCTCGCGTAACGGTGCCTCCAGTGAGATGGCACGTATGGTGGCCCAACGAGAGAACCGCGCCGACTACATCGGTGGCGTGGCGCTTCAGGACAAAGACGAAGAATTAGCCTCTGTGCTGGTGGATCTCTCCCGGGCGCACACCATGGAAGAGAGCGTGGGCATGGCCAAGGTGCTGCTCAATGAACTCGCCGCCATTGGCGATGTGCATGGAGGGTATGTGGAGCAGGCTGGATTTGCCGTGCTGAAGTCGCTTGATATGCCGTCTGTGCTGGTGGAGCTTGCCTTCATCTCTAACCCGGATGAGGAACGGCGGCTCAAAACACGCCGCTATCAACAGCAGCTGGCCGATGGGTTGGTGAATGGGATTCGGGCCTATGCCGCGCGTGCTCGTCCCGACCTGAATATCTCGATCGACACCTACACCGTGCGTGAGGGCGATACCCTGGCAAGAATCGCCAATCGCCATGCCGTGTCCGTGGCCGAATTGCGTCGCGCCAACGGCCTGGGTGGCGATGTCATTATGGCAGGACATACGCTGCGCATTCCATAACAGGCATAATGCTCGGATGAGCATTCGCCGCCTCCCGCCAGAGCTTGTTAATCAGATTGCTGCCGGTGAAATCATCGAGCGGCCCGCCTCCGTACTCAAAGAACTACTCGAGAACGCGCTGGATGCCGGAGCAGACGCGATACAGGTGGATATTGAAGCGGGTGGGCTGAAACTCATCCGGGTACGTGATGATGGCCATGGCATGTCGCCAGAGGATTTGCAGCTGGCTATCCAATCACATGCCACCAGCAAGATCAGTGCACTGGATGATTTGGAGCATATTGCCACGTTGGGATTTCGTGGCGAGGCGCTGCCCAGTATCGCTTCGGTAGCGGATCTGCGCATTACCAGCCGCACGCCTGATGCCGCCCATGGTTTTTGCTTACAGGCCGCTGAGGGTTCAGAGCCCGCGCCGGCGCCGCACCCGCCAGGCACCACCATCGAAGTGCGCGATCTTTTTCATTCGGTACCGGCACGGCGCAAGTTTTTGCGCACCGAGCGTACCGAGCTGCGCCATATTCAAGAGCTTCTGCGTCGAGTGGCGCTGGGTCGACCGGAGGTGGCCTTCCGGCTTACGCATAATGGCCGTGAGCTCATGCATCTTCCGGCGTTGTCGCCAGCGGAGGCGAGCCGTCGCGTGACGGAGTTGATGGGAGAGGCTTTCACGGCCGCTGCACTGCAGATCGATACCGAAGCCGCGGGCCTGAGGCTGGCGGGCTGGATTGGTTTGCCCACAGCATCGCGCGGCCAGCCAGATCTGCAGTACGTCTATCTGAATGGCCGGATGATTCGTGATCGATTGGTCACGCAGGCGTTGCGCCGGGCCTATGCCGATGTGCTTTTCAAGGATCGTTTCCCCGCGTATTTACTGCATCTGCAAATGGATCCCGCTTTGGTGGATGTCAATGTGCATCCCACCAAACACGAGGTGCGCTTTCGTGACGGGCGCTTGGTGTTTGACTTTATTCAACGACAAGTGGCGCAAGCGCTGGCTCAGGGTGGGGCATCGGCTACCGCTTCTGAACCGCCGCCACGCCGCAGCCCAGCAAAGTGCGCGACAGGTTCTGCGACAGCCTGAGCCGTTGCGCCAGCCAGGCGCCCAGCGTCGCGCCCAGATGGACCACCGGCCCTTCGCGCCCGGTCGAGGCGCCGGCACCGAGCGACACCGCGCTGACGCAGGCGGCGCCCAGCCCGGTGCGAAGCGACATGCGGGCGCCGCGCAGGGCGCTCGCCTCCATCACATCGGGCACCCCCTGCGGCGCCTGGCCCGGCATCAGGTAGCGCAGGAACAGTCCGACCGCGAGACCGCCGGCCGCGGGCACCAGCAGGATCTGCCACCAGGGCAGCGCCGAGGCGAGGCTCGCGACCCGCTCGGAGGAAAACCCGTATCCGATGTACTGGACACCGCCCAGCAGCAGGCGGAATCCGATCGCCCCGGCCGATGCCGCGGCACCGATCACCACCGCCAGCACCGCCAAGACCAGCTGGTCGTTGCGCAGTATGTGGCGCAGCGACACCAGGAAGCGCAGCAGCGGGCGACGGGCCATCAGGTCCGACCCTTGTGGAATCCTGGTGCGAGCCGATCGGCTGCCCCGTCATCGCCTGTCTCTAGGCGATCCGCCATTCCTGCACCTTCACTCGAATCTGGGCGTCCGCGCCGGAAGACGAGACCCTGCCATGGACAATAGACCCGGTATTTCCAGACCGCAAAAGGCGATGGCGATCATGTTACCGTTCCGTGTGGTGAACCGAATCGACCGCAGAGAATTCGTGATCGGCGCCGGTGCGGCAGCGGG
The DNA here is from genome assembly GCA_965243155.1 of Spiribacter sp. GTDB lineage: Bacteria > Pseudomonadota > Gammaproteobacteria > Nitrococcales > Nitrococcaceae > Spiribacter. The sequence continues at coordinate 318,692 of CBDEUE010000014.1, forward strand.
GTCTCTATTGCTACCGGGCTGCGACGCGCCTCTGCCGTCCGGTCCTCCGCCGCCGCAGGTGGCCCGGATTCCGCCCCGGCCGCGGCGCGGCTTCCGGCTGGGAACCACTTTGTGGCCGCCGGATCTGACGATCGAGGCGGTGGCGCGCACCGAGGCCTTCATCGCGGCGAATTGCGACCTGGCGGCACAGATGCTGCTGGGCGGCGTGCCGTGGCCCGAGGCCCATGCCGGCACGCCGTTCTCCGACAACGTCCGCGCCAAGCTGGCCTATCGGCCGCCGCCCGGGCACAAGCTGTTCGTCTCTCTGGAACCTACCGATTTCGGCCGCGAGCGGTTGGCGCTGTATATGGGCGAGGAGGACAATCTGCCCCTGCCCGAACCGTGGAACCGGCTCGGCTTCGACGCACCGGAGGTGCGCACCGCCTTCACCAATTACGCCCTGCGCGTGGTCGAGGCGATGCGGCCGGATTATCTGGCCATCGGCATCGAGAGCAACCTGCTGCTGCATAACTCCCCGGCGGATTGGGCCGGCTACAAAGGTTTCCACCGGCATGTCTATCGGGCTGTGAAGGCCCGCCATCCCGGCCTGCCGGTCTTTTTCACCATCGAGGCGCTGCACATGCTGGGGCTGAGCGACGGCGCCGATCCGGTTCGCCAGCGCTCGGAGATACTGGACCTGATGCAGTCCAACGACCTCCTCGCCTTCAGCATCTATCCGCATATGAGCTACGAGGTGCCGCGCCCGCTTCCGGCGAATTTCTTCGACTTCGCCCGCGACCTCTCCCGGGATGCCGGCGGCAAGCCGATCGCGGTGGCCGAGTCCGGCTATCCCTCCCGGGACGTCGAGGTCATGGGGATTCCCCTGTTCGGCAGCTATGACGACCAGAGGCGCCATGTGGAATTGCTGTTGCAGACCGCCCAACGGGACGGCTTCCAATTCGTGGTGAACTTCGCCGGGATCGATTTCGAGCGGTTGACCGCCCGATTGAGCGGTCGGTTCCGGGAGCTGTCGCTGATCTGGACCTATACCGGACTCGAGACCGGCGATGGCGCGGCGAAGCCGGCCCTGGAAGTCTGGCGCAGCTGGCTTGACGCGGAGCGCCGGCCCGTATGAGGGTCCGGACCCTGGACCAGGATTCGAACAAGAAGGACCCCCGCACCATGTCAGGCCTCCTCG
>CBDEUE010000015.1:0-5005 GCA_965243155.1 Spiribacter sp.
GCACGCCGCATTGGCGTTGCTTGAGTTTGATAAAGCGCAAATCAAACGCAATATTAAATCCGACCAGCACGGCATCGCCGGCAAATGCATGGAAACGTCGCACGACCTCTTCAACCGGCGGTGCCTCAATGACGTCCTCATTGGTAATGCCGTGAATGCTGGTGGCTAGGGCGGGAATCTCACGTCCAGGGTTGGCCATTAGCTCGAATGTCTCGCCGTGCATCACGCGGCCGCGATGAATACGCACCGCGCCAATGGAAACAATTTCGTCGCCATGGCTTGGCTCCAAGCCAGTCGTTTCACAATCAAAGACCACAAAATCGAGGGCGGAAAGGGGCTTTTCTCCCACTTCGCCAAGTGCGCGCTCTTCTTCCTCAATCGCCACTTCATAAAATTCCGGACGCGCGGGCACGGTCGTTATCGCCTCCGTTTTATCGGGCGCGCCTGGCAATGGCAGGCGTAGCAGGGTCCTGCCTGTGCGCGATAGGTCTGGCTGACTCCATGCCGTCGTGTCGTGCCGTTGAAGAACTTCGCGCAGTGTGACGGTTCCGCCCACATCTTCTAAGCCTTCATCAAGCCAAGCATCGAGTTGATCAGGGGCCACCACGTCGCCGGACCAATTGAAATCTAAATAGACAAGGCTGCCTTCTTCACGGCCGGATACAGCAACGGCTGCGACATTAAACTGGTCTTTCAGGCGAGTGAGGACGGATGCAATCACTTGACTGAGCAGGTAGGGCTCCGCAGAGACCCAGACATCCGCATTGCACTGAATGCGGGGAATCGACTCAGGGTCCGTGCTTTGGCGGATACCGGCAATCAAACTGCCCAAATGGGCATCTTCGAGCCGCCAGCTTGAGGCCACCATGGATGCAGTCTCAGCCGAGAGGGATTCAAATAATCCGCTCAGTCGTTGGCTTTCCTGTTGCATGATATCGGCAAAGCCGACGGCGTCTTGTTGCAAACCTTCGCGTTGGGCAAGACGCAGACTCTCGGCAGCCGTGCTAAGGCTGGTCAGCGGGTTGCGTAGCGCCTCGACCGCGTGACGTAGGGCATGTTCGCGGCGCAGCGACTCTCGTGTCTGACGCGAGACATCCTGCAGCGTCATCACAAAGCCGCTGGTCTCATTATCATCGGTGTTCAATCGCGCCAGCCGGCAGCGTAATAGCCGCTCCCCACTCGCCGTGGCACACACCAACTCGGCATCAGCCGCAGCGCGGTCTTCCTCCTCATCTGCCAATAAGGCCAGCGTGTGGCGTAATGGGCCCTCATTAAGTACTTCGTTAATGTTACGCCCTAGACCCAATGCCGGCTCCTCGGCCAGCAGTTCGCGGGCAGTACGGTTGTAGAGCTTGATGCTGCCATCACTGTCGCAGACGATCACGCCTTCGCGGATTTCTCGCAGAATGGTCTCCAAACGGGCTTTTCTGGCTTCGATGCGCGCGGCCCATGCCGAGGCGGCTTCTTCAAGCTCGCGGCGGCTGCGAGCGACGCTGGTGCCGAGTTGGGCGATTGTCTCGGGCAGACGGGCTAACCAATGCGTTTGTTGGATTTCGATTCGATGGCCCGGATTGGAGGTGGCAACGATCTCGGCGCCACGGATGGTGGCAACAAGCGGCCGGCAAATGCGTCGATCGATGATGAGGGCAAATGCGAGCAGAACCAAGATAGAGAAAAGGGCGGTGACGGTTAGCGCCAGTGATCCGTTGGTCCCACTTGGTTTGAGGACAAGAGCAACAATGACAACGGCAATGACTTCAGCCGCACTTAACCCGGCAACAATCTGCCATAACCGTTTGCGTAGGGGTGGGAGCCGAAAGGCCCGCACCCCTAAGCAGCCTCTTTCAGCAGCTCCTGAACCCGTGCCATCACATCGGCAGGACTGAACGGTTTGACGATAAAGTCAACGGCGCCCAGCGAGAGCGCCTTTTCACGCTCAACCTCAAGTCCATGAGTTGTCAGCATTAATATAGGTAGCGCTTGCATACCGGGCAGGGCAAGTAATGACTGACACAAATCATAGCCGCTGCGATCCGGCAGCCGTGCATCGATCAGCGCCAATGACGGCGTCTTGCGTCGGGCCTCGTCCATGGCTTCGGCATAACTGCTGGCAATGCTGACTTGCCACCCGGCATGTCGCAGCAGAAATGACAGGGCCGCGGTGAGATTAGGTTCGCTATCAACGATTAGAATATTGTTATACATCGCAAACCGACACCAATGGGTGTCGCCTCCTCCTACCTCACAGCCAGTATAGGCTATTCCTACCCCGGTTTGTCGAGGTAGTCTATTGAATCTGCTTATGAGTTCGGCGAGGAGGCCGGTATGGCCGGCGATATGAAGTCGGGTAAAGCGCTCGAGATTGCCCGCGAGTTCCTTAACGATAATGCCCCTTTCGATCGTTTCCCAAAAAGACTGCAGCGGTATTTTCTGGAACACTGCGAGTTACGCGAGTACGCCACCGGTGAGGTGATATTGGAGCCGGTGAGCGGTCGCGTTCGCAACTTCTACTTAATTGTTGCCGGACGCGTCGATGCCGAACGCCCAGGGGCTGGCGATGAGGGCGTGGAGCGGTTTTCGCTAGAGGACGGTGAAAATTTTCCGATGGCCGCAATGATCGGCCAGCGTGCTACGCGAACGATTTATCGCGCGGCGACCCCGGTGCAATGCCTGGCGCTGTCGCGAGAGGGATTTGAACACCTACTTGGCGAGAGCAAGAGTTTTCGGGATTTCTGTCTGCGTGGTGTCAGTAGCCTGCTCGACCAAGTACAGCGCGATATCCAACAGCATGCCGCTGCACATTTGGGTGGGGATTCCACCCTGGACACACCGCTCGGGCAGTTAGTCAATCCAGAGCCGCTGACCTGCCCTGGGGATGTTTCGGTGAGTCAGGCGGTCGAGGCTATGCATACGCGCAAAGTTGGCAGTGTTTTGGTGGTCGACGAGAGCAATCGAGCTCGCGGTATTTTTACGCTCCATGATTTGCGGGCTGTGGTGGCCGATGGCGGTGATCTAAATGCCTCGCTACAGAGCGTGATGACGCCCGATCCACTGACGCTGGATGTGGATACCTATGCTTTTGAAGCCATTGTTGAGATGGCGCGCCACCATATTCGGCACATGATTATCACCCATCATGATGGACGAGTGGCTGGGGTGATTTCGGAACGTGACATCTTTGCATTACAGCGCATCGACCTGGTCCATCTGACAAGAGCCATCTCCGGGGCAAGCTCGGTGCAAGGACTCGTCCAAGCCCGTAACCGAGTGGGCGCGCTCATCGACAGCATGATGGCGCATGGTGCCGGTGTCGAGCAGATCACCCGCATCATTACTCTGTTGAATGATCGTACAGTCACCCGGGCCATTGAGTTAGTGCTTGAGGAGCTGGGTGATCCGGGCATTGCCTTTACTTGGATTGCGTTTGGTAGTGAAGGGCGCAGTGAGCAAACCTTGGTCACCGATCAGGACAACGGGATTCTGTTCGACCCGGGCAAAGAGCCTGCCGATGACGTCCGCGAGCGGCTCCTGCCGCTTGCTTGGCGTATTAACGAAGTGCTGGATGAGTGTGGCTTTACGCTGTGCACCGGCAACATTATGGCGAGCAATCCCAAGCTGTGCTTAAGCTTCGCAGAGTGGGAGCAAACTTTTCGGGCCATGGTGGGGAGCGCTACGCCGGAGCATCTACTCAATTCCACCATTTATTTTGACTTTAGACCCATATGGGGCGATCTCGCCGCCGGCGAGGCACTGCATCAGCGCGTGGTAGAGATGGCTGCGGGGAATAGCCTTTTCTTACAGATGTTGGCGGGCAACTGCATGGCAATCCGTCCGCCGCTGGGCGTATTCCGCGATTTCGTGACCGAGCGCGGTGACGACGGGACACAACGATTGGATTTAAAGATCCGCGGGTTAACGCCCTTTGTAGATGCGGCCAGGGTGCTGGCGCTGCAGGCCGGTATTGGCGAATCCAACACGCCAATGCGTTTTCGCGCACTGGTCGAGGCAGATGTTTTGACGCAAGAGGATGCGGGTGCTTATGAGCGCTCATTTGCGTTTGTGCAGTTGCTGAGGATGCGCGAGCATCAACGTCAAGCTGCTGCTGGTCTGCCGATGCATAATCGACTCGATCCAGATGACCTTAATCCCATGGATCGACGGATTCTTAAAGAGGCCTTTCGAGAGGCGCGTCGGCTGCAGAAAAGACTGGAGGTTCGCTTCCAGCTTTAACGCCTTTTGGCACTAACTTAAACCATAAAAAAACCCCGGGGCATCGCCACCGGGGTTTTTTGTATCGACAGAGGCCGTGATGGCCTCCGTCGGTTTTACCTCAATTAAGAGGCGCGTGGCACACGGATGCTCTCGACGAGCTCCTGGATGTGTGCCGGTGGCGGCTGCGTGGCCCGTGCCACCAGCGTGGCAACAACCACGTTGATGATTGCGCCTACGGCACCAATTGACTGCGGTCCAATGCCAAACAGCCAGTACTCTGGCGTATCCGGGAGCATGTTGGTGCCCGGAATGAAGAGCCAGCCCTTGTAGACGAACACGTACACAAGGGTGAAGCTGAGGCCAGAGAGCATGCCTGCCATGGCACCCGCGCTGTTCATGCGACGGTTAAAGATACCGAGCATGAGCACCGGGAAGAGCGAGGATGCGGCCAGACCGAAGGCCAATGCGACCACCTGTGCCGCGAATCCTGGCGGATTCAAGCCGAGGTAGCCCGCCACAACGATTGCACCTGCCATCGCCACTCGAGCAGCCAACAATTCGCCTTTTTCACTGATGTTCGGGTTAAAGACACCCTTAATCAGGTCATGCGAGACCGCCGAAGAGATGGCCATCAACAAGCCTGCCGCGGTTGACAGGGCTGCGGCCAGACCACCGGCCACCGTCAGGGCGATCACCCAGTTTGGTAGCTGTGCGATCTCTGGGTTGGCCATCACCATAATGTCGCGGTCAACGGTCAGCTCATTGCCTTCCCAGCCATAGCTGGATGCTGTGG
>CBDEUE010000016.1:0-6072 GCA_965243155.1 Spiribacter sp.
CCTCGACGTAGCATTTCTCATCGGTCCGCTTTAAGCGGTTACGACGTTCTACCGCCAGCCCGTCGCGAATCAATTCGTTGTAGCTCGTAACGCTCCAGATATCGGTCGGTATGCCCATGCCTTCCAGCAGCTCGCGTGCCTTGAGCACCTGAACCATAATCGAGCCACTGCCCAACAGGTGCGCTTTGCGTTTCGCATCCGTTTGGTCGGAACGACTGAAGCAGTACATGCCGCGAATGATGCCGTCTTCCGAGTTTTCGGGCATCGCCGGCATTGGATAGTTCTCGTTGTAAACGGTGATGTAATAGAAGATCTTCTCGTCGTTCTGGTACATCCGCTCAATACCATCACGAATGATCACCGCCAGTTCATAGCCGAATGCCGGATCGTAACTGCGCATGTTCGGGACCGTATTGGCTACGACATGCGAGTGGCCGTCTTCGTGCTGCAGGCCCTCGCCATTCAGTGTCGTGCGACCCGCCGTACCGCCCAGCAGAAAACCTTTGCAAAGCATGTCGCCGCAGGACCAGATCATGTCGCCGACGCGCTGGAAGCCGAATATCGAGTAGAAAATATAGAACGGAATCGTCGGCACGCCGTGAATGGAGTAGGCGGTACCGGCCGCCAGGAACGAGGCCATGGCGCCGACTTCGCAAATGCCTTCCTGCAGGATCTGCCCGTCCGTAGCTTCGCGATAGGGCATCAGTGTATTGCTGTCGACTGGCTTGTAGTGCTGACCTTCGAACGAGTAAATGCCGGCTTTCCGGAACAGTCCTTCCATACCAAAGGTACGCGCTTCATCCGGCACGATCGGCACCACATACTTACCGACTTCATCGTGACCCAGCAGTTTGCCGAGCATGCGCACAAACGCCATGGTCGTTGAGACTGCGCGATCGCCGGAACCTTCGAGCTGATCGGCAAAGAAATCGAGCGTCGGCGCCTTGAGTCGCGGAAACTCAGTATTCCGTTCCGGCCACGCACCGCCCAGTGCCGCACGCTGTTCGCGCAGGTAAATCAGTTCCGGGCTGTCATCCGGTGGAATGTAGAGTTCTGCCGCACGCGCCTGGTCGTCGGTGATCGGAATATTGAGCCGCCGCGCAGCGGCCACTCGATCATCGGCATTCAGATCTTTCTTCTGATGAACAATGTTGGAGCCTTCGTGCCCCTCCATGCCGAAACCCTTGATCGTCTTGATCAGAATTGCGGTGGGCTTTCCGGTGGTCTCCAGCGCTCGCTGGAATGCCGCATAAATCTTGCGCTGATCATGGCCGCCCCGGCGAATAGCGCGTATTTCTTCGTCCGAGAGTAGCGACATGATTTCGCCGAGTTTCTGATTGTCGCCAACCCAGTGAGCGCGCACTTCCTCGCCACTGGATACTGAATAGAGCTGATAGTCCCCATCCACGACCTCATCCATGCGGGCCTGCATAATGCCTTCTTTATCGCGGGCAAACAGCACATCCCATTCGCCGCTCCAGATGACCTTGATAACGTTCCAGCCGGCGCCGCGGAAGCTGCGTTCCAGCTCCTGAATGATCTTGCTGTTGCCGCGCACTGGCCCGTCGAGTCGCTGCAGGTTGCAGTTGACCACCAGGGTCACGTTGTCGAGCTGTTCGCGGGCAGCAATATTAATCGTGCCGAGTACTTCGGGTTCGTCCGTCTCGCCGTCGCCGATAAAAGCCCAGTATTTACCGCCGTTATTCGGTTTGAGGCCGCGGTTTTCGAGATAACGGGCAAAGCGTGCCTGGTAGATTGCACTGGGTGTCGACAGACCCATCGATGCACAGGGTGCCTGCCAGTAATTCGGCATGTTGCGCGGATGCGGATATGATGACAAGCCGCCGGGTGCTGCGAGTTCGCGTCGATAGTTGGTAAACACTTCGGGGCTTAACGCACCTTCCAGAAACGAGCGCGCGTAAATTCCCGGTACCGCGTGCGGCTGCACGGTAATAAAGTCGCCACCGTAGTCATCACTGCGATTGCGGAAGAAATGATGCAATCCCACTTCATACATCGTGGCGGCCGATGCGTAGGTGCCGATATGCCCACCGACCCCGGTGCCACTATCGAAACCCTGCAGCACCATCGCCATCGCATTCCAGCGAATGATGTTTTCGAGTCTTTCCTCGGTTTCAATGTCGCCCGGGTACATGGGCTGTTGCTCCAGCGGAATCGTATTCCGATAGGGCGTATTCAGGGTCGCGTCTTCGACCACCACGTTGGCGTCGGTCAGGTAGTCCCGCAATGCTCGGAAAATCGTCTTGGCTCTATCCGGGCCCTCGGTCTGGAGTAATGACTCCATCGATTCCAGCCATTCGCTGAGTTCGAGGTCATCGGGAAATTGCACGACATTCTTGGAGGGCATAAAAACTTAAGCTCATGGGTGGAAGTTGAAACGGGGCGGTATTTTAGCGAATCCGGCGCGGCTTGTCGGAAGTGATGTGCGGCCGGAAACCATGCTGCGGCGTGGACTCTGCGGTTGCCGCCTGCGGCGGTAGGCTCGCAGCGAGACTGGCGATATACTTGTCTGCCGACCGGGAAAGCCCCCGGTTTCGGCTTAACAATAACCCCTGACCGCCCAGGTATGCGGCGGAGATCATAGAGTCAGATGGCTGAACCCCAGTACACCCCAGAAGTCGAGCAGCGCACGGCCGCTGTCCACGAGCGCCTGAAAGATGTCATTCCGGATGTCGAATGGCCGGTGCATGCACCTTATATAGACGCGATTAACGACCTGAAGCGCGAGAAAAATGCCGTGCTACTGGTCCACAACTATCAGACCCCGGAGATTTTTCACGGCGTCGCTGACTTTGTGGGCGATTCACTGGCACTGGCCCGCAAGGCGACGGAAGTTGATGCCGACATCATCGTGCAGTGCGGCGTCCACTTTATGGCGGAAACCACCAAGATCCTTAATCCGGACAAGACGGTCCTGATCCCTGATCTGAAAGCAGGTTGCTCGCTGGCGGCATCCATTACCGCGGCTGATGTGCGCAAAATGCGCGCCGATAATCCTGGTGTACCGGTTGTCAGCTACGTAAACACCACGGCAGAAGTAAAAGCCGAAACCGATGTCTGCTGCACATCCGCCAATGCGGTGGAAGTGGTTGAATCGTTGGGTGTCGACAAAGTGATTTTTACGCCTGACGGCTATCTTGCCCAGTACGTTGCTTCGCAAACCGATGTTGAAGTGATTTATTGGGAAGGCGCATGCGAAGTGCATGAGCGTTTTACGGGCGACGAGTTGCGGGACTACCGTAAAAGTTATCCTGGTATCCATGTCATTGCGCATCCTGAATGCCCGCCGGACGTGCTGGAAGAGGCTGACTTTGTCGGCTCGACCTCGGGCATGATTCGTCATGTGGGCGAAGTGAAGCCTAAGCAGATTGTCATGATCACCGAGTGTTCGATGAGTGACAACGTAGCCGTCGAGCATCCGGACGTCGAGTTTATTCGACCCTGCAATCTGTGCCCGCACATGAAAACCATCACGCTGCCGAAAATTCTGGCGGCGCTGCAGAATGAGCAGCATAAGGTCGAAATTGATCCCGAGATCGCTGCGCGGGCCCGCAGTTCAGTAGAGCGCATGCTGGAGATCGGTCAGTAGGACTGGCCATGACCGTGCGTCACGATACCCAGGTGTTGATTCTGGGCGGCGGCCTCGCCGGGCTCAGCATCGCGCTGCGGTTGGCCGGCAGCGGCCGCAAAATCACCGTACTCGCCAAGCGGATTTTGACGGAAGGTTCCAGTCGGTATGCGCAGGGCGGCATTGCGGCGGTGCGAGATGCCGCTGATTCCGTGGATGCACATGTTGACGATACGCTGCGCGCGGGCGCTGGATTGTGTCGCGAAAATACCGTTCGCTTTATTGCCGAGCACGCGGCTGAGTCGATCGACTGGCTGCTGGCAAACGGCGTCGACTTCACGCGCGACGAAGACAGCCATGATCTGCATTTGACCCAGGAGGGCGGGCATTCACAGCGCCGTATCGTGCATGCCACTGATGCGACAGGTGCCGAAGTCATGCGGGCGCTGGAGCAGCGCGTTGCGGACTGTCCTGACATCGAGGTACGTGATCACAGCATTGCAATCGATTTAATCACCAGCGCTAAGCGTGGCCTGAGTGGCCCGAATAGAGTGCTCGGCGTGTACGCGCTGAATCGCAACACTGGTCACGTGGAAACTCTGGCGGCACCAACCGTTGTGCTTGCTACCGGTGGTGCGTCCAAGGTTTATCTCTATACCAGTAATCCGGACACCTCGACCGGCGATGGCGTGGCGATGGCATGGCGCGCTGGTTGTCGCGTGGCGAACATGGAGTTCGTGCAGTTTCACCCGACCTGTTTGTATCACCCGCGCGCCAAGTCGTTCCTCGTGTCGGAAGCCGTGCGCGGCGAGGGCGGGCAACTCAAGTTACCCAATGGCGAGCAGTTCATGCCTTCTCATGACGAACGCGCGGAACTCGCACCGCGCGATATCGTGGCGCGCGCCATCGACTACGAAATGAAGCGCGGCGGCCATGATTCCGTGTATCTCGACATCAGTCACCGGTCTGCCGACTTCGTGCATGAGCATTTTCCAAATATCTCCGCTCGGTGCGCCGAGTTTGGTTTTGATATGACAAGTGAACCACTGCCGGTCGTGCCTGCCGCGCACTACACCTGTGGAGGAATCATCACCGATCTCGATGCGCGCACTGATATTGCGGGCTTATATGCTGTCGGTGAGTGCGCCAGCACGGGATTGCACGGCGCAAATCGGCTGGCCAGTAATTCCTTGCTGGAGTGCCTGGTCATGGGTGCGGCGGCCAGTCGGGATATCGCGGCGGCCACTACCGACAATGCAGAGTCGGTCGAAATTCCGGATTGGGACGAGACTCAGGTGACCGATCCGGATGAGCAGATTGTCGTGACGCATAACTGGGATGAATTGCGCCGGGCCATGTGGGACTACGTCGGCATCGTGCGCACCGACAAACGTCTCGAGCGCGCCGAGCATCGGGTGCGCTTATTGCAGGAGGAGATTCGCGAGTTCTATAGCAACTTCCGTGTTGATCACAACCTGATCGAGTTGCGTAATCTCGTCGCCGTTGCGGAGCTGATTATTCGCAGCGCCCAGCAGCGCAAGGAAAGTCGCGGTTTGCACTACACCCTTGACTATCCGGATACGCGCGCTGATAGCGAGACTCAGGACACGATTATGGTTCCGGAAGGATACGTAGCATGACCGCCAGCGAACAGGTGCGCAGTCGCGTCAGTATTCGAGCCCCCAATCCCGCTGCGAAGCTTCGTTTGTTTTGTTTTCCTTATGCCGGCGGTGGCGCCGCGACTTACCGGGAGTGGCATCAGAAGCTACCCGGCGATATTGAGGTCGCGACGGTGCAGTTGCCGGGTCGTGAGTGGCGTATACAGGAAACGCCGTTGCAGTCGCTGCAGGCGCTGGCCGCCGATGCATTGGAAGGTATGCGCGAGCATCTCGATAAACCCTTTGCTCTGCTGGGCACCAGCATGGGCGGCACATTGATTTTTGAACTGGCACGGCAGTTGCGCGCAGCCGGTCTTGCGAGCCCGATCTGTCTGATGCCGTTTGCCTGCGGCGCACCGCATACTCCGGAAACAGAGATTTTTCATACGCTCGACGATGAGGCACTGCTCGCCAAAATAAAAAGTTTTGGCGTGCTATCAGGTGAGTTATCGGAGCATCCGGAAGTTCTCGAGATGTTGTTGCCGATTCTGCGCGCCGACTGTACTGCCCATGAAACCTACGAGTGTGCGGAAGGCGAGCCGTTTAATTTTCCGATCTGGGTGTACGGTGGTCTGGGTGATGAAACCGTTGATCGCGAGCGTCTCGATGCCTGGTCCGTCCACACGGCCGCCGACTGCCGCGTGCACATGATTATGGGTGGTCATCTGTTTGTTGACGATATGCCGCCCCAGTTGATCGATTCCCTGGCGCGGCGCCTGTATCAGGCGATCGCCTGATTAATCCTCGCCAAAGCGGTAGCGCAGGTCGATGCCGGCGACACGCGGGGTAATTACGTTCTTAAAGTAGCGGCGAAAGACAAAATCG
>CBDEUE010000017.1:0-1724 GCA_965243155.1 Spiribacter sp.
GTAGGGGAGGACGGTGAGCTTGTCGAAGAGGGTCGCGCGAAGGCATCGGATTTCCCGCTTGATGTGACCAGCGGGGCTGGCATCAAAGGGCATGTCGAGGATGGAGCAGACCGCTGCACGTTCTCTTTCAAAGGCGGCTTGTGCCGGAGCGTTTTCAAGGCTTGAAGTGGTTGATCCACACAGGCTGCGCTGCGGATCAGCCTTCACCGACCAGAGCTCCGATCCCGCCAGTAGATGCGCGGCGATGAGCGGCAATGCCAGATCGGGCATTTCCTAAAAGCTTGGTGCGGACCATGGCGTGACGATGCAGCGCGACATAGTTTTCCAGCTTCTTGGTGAGTTCTGGCTTGGTCGGCTTTTGGCTGGCTGCTTGAGGGTTGGCAGCCGCTTCCAACTGACGGATGGCCCGGTTGGAAAGATAACCTTCATGCACGCTCACGGTTCCATTGGATGCGATATCGAGGATGATGTGGCCGCCCTTGGTCTTTGAGCGCTTTTCATAATTCCACGTTTCAAAATAGCGCTCGGCGGTGATGATTTCGACATCGCTCCATCCCGCCGCAAGATAGTCCTGACGCATCTGATCGATGGCGGTCATCTGGAGGGCGCCAGAAGGCCTCGCTGTCGTCGAAGTAGGCGGCGTCACAAAAAAAGATCGGTGATGATTTGGCCGGGATAGTCCTTCCAGATCAAAGAGCGCCGTCTCGGTCCGGATCGATTGGCCGCCCATCAGCCATTGCTTCAAACGCGAGCCCGTGGGCGCGTATTCGGACTTGTCGTTGAGGCGCCGCATCCATTCGCGTTGTTGATCCTTGCTGGCAAGGGTGAGGGTTTGCAGTGTGGCTGCATCGATTTTGTCCTTGCGGAAGGCCGATTTGATCGGTGCGATCAGCTTGCCCAGAGCGAGGCGCTGGTTGATATGACGCGGCGTCTTGGCAAAGAGGACTGCGACCTCTTCGACGCTGCGGCCCTTGGCAACCAGCTTGGTGAAGGCTTCACATTCACTCATCGGGTCCGGCTCGAGCCGGGCGAGGTTTTCGATCAGCGAGATTTCCAAGGCATCAGCCTCGTTTTGAGTGTCCAAGACCATGCAGGGCAGCTCAGTGAGGGTCTCTGCCGCCTTGGCGGCGAAATAACGGCGCCGACCTGCGATGACCTCAAAACGGTCGGCTTGCTCGGTGGGCACCACGATCAGGGGATTGAGAATGCCCTTGTCCTTGATGCTGGGGAGCAGATCGTCGATGTCCGGAGCCTTTCGGCCATGGCGCATATTGAGCTTGGAAATGGAAAGCTGCTCGATTGGGAGGGTGATTATATTCATCGGGGTATCTCCGCTGGTTTGAAGGCCCGCCTGGATGCGGGCGACGCGAAGAGACCCAGCGCTGTGATCAAGCCGCAGAGCGCATCCAAAGGACCGTAGCGAAGCGAAGGACCCGGGCATGCCGGGTTGCGGCCGGCGGCGCACAGCGCTAGGCGCGATGAGGAGCCCTGACAGGCGGTGCCACTGCGAGACCTTGGATCCATTCATTCGCTTTCCGGCCGTCCAGAAGACAGGCGCGCAAAGCGCGCCGCACCCAGTCTGCGGGGATAGTTTGTCTGGGTGCACACTGAAGGGCGTGTCTGATCCTGCCGCCAAGATTCGTCGATTTGCCCGCATTCGATTTCGTGTCGACACGCGGCTTTTCGGGATCAAGACCGAGGATCGCTTTTCTCATATCTAACAT
>CBDEUE010000018.1:0-15654 GCA_965243155.1 Spiribacter sp.
TAGACGACAATGGTAGCGCCCGCAGCCAGCGGTCCGTAGGCAACGTAAGTGTGACCCGTTATCCAGCCAACATCGGCCGTGCACAGAACACGTCATTGTCCTGCAGATCAAACACCCATTTGTTGGTGAGCTTTGCATGCAACAGGTAGCCGCGCTGGCATGCTGAATGCCTTTCGGCTTGCCCGTCGAACCACTGGTATATAAGAGGAACAATGGATGTTCCGCATCAACGGGTTCAGCATTACATTCGGTCGACTGACCGGCTACCGCGTCGTCCCACAAACGTCCGGCCTTCGGTCATGCTCACCTCATGACTGGTGCGTTTCAGCACGATAACTTTTGCGACGCTGGCGCCGCCTTCGCTCAATGCCGCATCGGTGGCTTCTTTAAGCTCTACAATATTGCCGCCGCGACGCGCGCCGTCTGCGGTGATCACAACTTTGGCGCCGGCATCATCAATGCGATCACGTAGCGCCGTCGCAGAGAAGCCGCCAAACACAACTGAGTGCACCGCGCCGATGCGCGCGCATGCCTGCATCGCCACGACCGCTTCGGGGTCATCGGCATATAGATGACTACCCGATCACCAGCCACCACACCCTGCGCTCTCAGCGCGTTGGCAAATGCGCAGACGTCGGCCAGTAATTCCTTATAAGTGATTGTGCGGCGATCGCCTTCTTCGCCCTCAAAAATTATCGCGGCTTATCACCACGATCTGCGATATGCACGTCCAGACAATTGGCCGACACATTCAGTTTGCCGTCGGTAAACCAGCGGTAGTTGGGTGCATCGGACGCGTCCAGGGTTTGCGAAACTCCGTCGCCCAGTCCAGCTCTTCGCGTGCTCGCGCCGCCCAGTAGCCCTCATGATCGGCAGCTGCTTCATCATAAAGCGCCGCCAGGTTCTCCGGATTCAGTCGGGCGGCAGACGTAAACTCCGCGCTCGGCGGAAAGCTGCGTTGCTCAACCAGTATGGACTCGATGTTCTTGTCGTTCATGCCGTCTCCTGCAAGCGAAGATTCTTTTTAGTTCGCGGCAAGCTGCTCAATCATACTCATTGCCTGTGCGCGATATCCGCCGCCGAACAGATTGTAGTGGTTCAGTACATGATAGAGGTTATACAGATCGCGGCGCGACGCGTATCCCTCATCCAGCGGCCAGGCCTCGTTGTACGCCGAGTAGAACGCATCATCAAAGCCCCCGAACAAGCTAGTCATCGCTATATCCGTTTCGCGATCCCCATAGTAGACAGCCGGGTCAAATATAACGGGGCTTCCGTCCGTTAGTGCGCCCCAGTTGCCGCCCCACAAGTCACCGTGCAGTAACGATGGTTGCGGCGTGTAGTCGACGAAAAACTGCGCAACTTTTGCGAGTAAGCGCTCACCATCGTCTAGCAAGCCGGCACGCGTAAGTTGCGGACGCAATCGCTCCTCACACCAGAACTCGACCCAGCTTGCGTGCTCGTTATTACATTGCGGCGTTGCGCCGATGACGTTATCGCGTTGCCAGCCATATGCCGCAGCGCTCGCACGATGGAGCTCTGCCAGCTCATAGCCAAGCTGTTTACTTGCGGTGGTCTTGGTTGGATCCAGTTCCAGCCATTCCAACAATAGCCACGCATGCGCGTCGGTTAGGCCATAGCCGATTGGTTGCGGCACGCGCACCGCCGTTTGCTGCCGCAAGCTCAAGCAACCCGTCATGCTCAGCAGCAAAAACGTCACCAAAATTCGCGTCATTTACTTTAAGAAAGTAGTGGCGGTCGGCGCCGCGCAGCTTCCAAGCCTGGTTAATGTCACCACCGGCAACAGCGTGCCATTCATGTTGAGAACAATCGAGGCCCGTGACACCGGCGATAGCAGAAACCAGTGCACCGACATCATTCAGCATGTTCGAACTCAGAAGTTTTCGGCGATCCGCTCAGCCTGTCGACGCAACGTATAACCAAAATCCGCGTGGTCATAGAAGTCGTTTAGCGCATCCATTTCCGGAACGGTGCGACGCAGATCCGTCGGCTTAACAGTCAACGGTATATCGCACTTGATGGTCGATAGCTCGCGCGACACCAGCGCCGACTCATGATGTGTTTCGAGCTTCCCGGCCAGTGTTTTTGCGCCGCGTACTTCAACGTTAGCAACCTCATCAAGGCGGTCATAAATCGCATCAAGGTTATCGAAATGGTTCAGCAGTGCGACGGCAGTCTTCGGGCCGACGCCGCGCACACCGGGAATGTTGTCCACGCTATCACCGGCCAGCGCCAGAAAATCGACCATCTGGTCGGCGCGCACGCCAAACTTGTCTGGTACGTCGGCGTGGCCTGTACGTTTGCCGCCGGCGAAATCCCAGAGCACATCACCTTTATTAAGCAGCTGCGCAAGATCTTTGTCGCGACTGAGAATCGTGCTGTTCATACCCTCGTCGCGCACGCGATGCACCAGTGTGCCGATGATGTCATCGGCTTCATAACGGGACTCTGCAAACTCCTGCAACCCCATGGCGCGGGTCACTTCGCGGCAGCGGTCAAACTGTTGCTTCAGTTCATCCGGCGCGGGTTCGCGATTGGCTTTGTATGCGGGATAAATATCGTTGCGAAAACAGGTTTCGAGGCGCGGTATCAAACGCGACGGCGACATACTCGGGTTTGCTTTTCTCCAGAAAGTCTCCGAGAAATCGCGAGAACCCATACAGCGCATTGGTCGAATTACCATCTTTGTCCAGCATGTCATCGGGCATCGAAAACCAGGCCCGAAAGATATACACGCTCGCATCGATCACATAGAACATGCACGGATATTATCTGTATTCGGGGTCAGACCCCAAGATTTATTCCGATTCTAAGGCCGTAGAAAATTTTGGGTTGGGTATACCCCAGCCAAAAATATTCGGGGCTTTAAATCGGCAATAAAAATCGGGGTCTGACCCCGGGGTAATGTTCAGACAGCCTGGCCGCGCTTGTGAACGAACTCCCCACTAATCCGCTCATGCAGCGGACTCTTGCGCGGAAAGTGCGCTTTCAGGAAATCCATCTGGTCAGCCAGAATTCGGCGGCCCTTCAAATAGATGTACTCGGCATACGTGGGTGCAAACGGAACAGCGATAAGCTGCATGCCTGCCTGCTCCGGCGTACGACCGCCTTTATGGTTGTTACAGCGTTTGCACGCCGTAACACAGTTCTGCCAGAGGTCGAGACCACCCTGACTGATCGGGTTGATG
Source organism: Spiribacter sp. (assembly GCA_965243155.1). Taxonomy (GTDB): domain Bacteria; phylum Pseudomonadota; class Gammaproteobacteria; order Nitrococcales; family Nitrococcaceae; genus Spiribacter. Next base: position 3,210 of record CBDEUE010000018.1, read on the forward strand.
TGATCCCGCGTAAGTTCCCGCGACATGAAATGCGTACCGCAATACATGCAGACATTCGCGTCGCGACGGAACAACGTCTTGTTATTTAGCGGCGGAATGTAATCGTGTCGATTGGCGTCGAAACCCGGCGTATGGCCGACGGTCGCGATGATGGAATTGACCTCGATAACACTGCGATCGCCGGTGCGGGAACTGATTCCGCCATGCACGCGGTAAATAAGCTCCCCGCAGGTATAGGCCACCTGCTCGGTGTGATAGAGCCGCACGGCGTCCCGATAGTCGATCCATTCGAGTGGCATGCCCGCCACATCAGTACGGAGCACCTGTTGACTCAGGTCATAGCTATGGTCAGCTGTTTCCACGAGATCAATACCTCTGGCTGTTAGTGTGCAGTCTTCGCCGAAAAAATCAAACCGATTGCGTCCCGAATCAACGGGGCTATCACGCCCGCACCGTATATGGCATGATTTTCCTGAACATACCTCCTAGCCCAACGGAGTGGCCATGCCGGTAACGATTGGGGTGTTGAAAGAAACGGTCGCGGGAGAAACCCGGGTTGCTCTCGTACCGGAGGTCGTCAGTCGCTTCACCGCGCTGGGCGCCCGCTTGCTGGTCGAGAACGGTGCCGGCGAAGCGGCTGCCATTCCCGATGCATTGTTCGAGGGGGTCGAGTTCTCGCCTAGCCCCGAAAGCATACTTTTCCCAAAGCGATATTCTGTTTACGGTGCAGCCGCCCGGCAACACTGAACTCAATGCGCTTAAACAAGGCGCGGTCGTCGTTGGATTTATGCAGGCCCATAAACAAGAGGCCATGGTCCGACAACTTTGTGACAGGAAAATAACCAGTTTCGCGATGGAACTGGTGCCACGTATTTCGCGCGCTCAGTCGATGGACGCGTTGTCGTCGCAGGCCGCTGTCGCCGGTTATAAGGCCGTATTGATAGCGGCGAACACGCTCGACAAGTTTGTACCGATGCTGACCACCGCAGCGGGCACCATTCGGCCGGCACAGTTCCTGGTGATCGGCGCCGGCGTTGCAGGACTGCAGGCAATTGCGACTGCAAAACGGTCTCGGCGCTGTGGTTGAAGGTTTTGATGTCCGCAGCGCAACGCGTGAACAGGTCGAATCGCTCGGCGCGAAATTCGTCGACACCGGCGTCAAGGCCGAAGGCGAAGGCGGTTATGCGCGCGAACTGACGGCCGAAGAACAGGCTCAGCAACAGGAAGTACTGAACGAACACATTGCGAAAGCTGATGCGGTGATAACCACGGCAGCAGTACCGGGCCGACCCGCACCGCGCATCATCACGGCAGCGGCGGTCAATGCAATGAAGCCGGGGGCTGTCATTATTGATCTGGGTGCCGAAGGCGGCGGTAACTGCGAATTGACGCAGCCGGGCGAAACGATCAACCACAACGGGGTCACGATCGTCGGCCCGTTAAACCTGCCAGCCGACCTGGCGCGGCATGCTAGTGAAATGTATGCACGCAATCTTCTCAACCTTATTTCGCCGGCAATCAACGAGGGCGAACTCGCTATCGACTGGGATGATGAAGTCTTTGCAGGTGCGGTGTTGACGCATGATGGCGAGATCAAACATGCACAGACGCGCGACGCGCTGTCGGGAGGTTCCGCATGATCGAACTGAGCGGTTTTGCTGCACTTTATATATTCATGCTGGCAGCATTCACCGGCTATGAAATCATCGGCAAGGTGCCCGCTATCCTGCATACGCCGCTGATGTCAGGCTCCAACTTCGTGCACGGCATCGTCGTAGTGGGCGCAATGGTCGCCCTCGGCGAAGCCGAAACCACTGCGGGCCAGATCATCGGCTTTCTGGGAGTCTTGCTGGGGGCCGGCAACGCGGTCGGTGGCTACGTCGTCACAGAGCGCATGCTCGAGATGTTTAAGCCAAGCGAAAAACCCAAACAGGAATCCTCGGAGAATGCTGCGTGAGCGGCGATAACCTGAGCCTCGCCATTCAGATCAGCTACTACGTAGCTGCCTTCCTATTCATCATGGGGCTCAAACGCATGAGCTCGCCGGTGACGGCGGCCAGCGGTATCAAGTGGGCCGGCATAGGCATGGTCGTGGCGACGGTCATTACGTATGCCTATCCCGACATGCACAACTTCGCGGTGATCACGGCGGCCATTTTTGTCGGCGGTGTACTGGCCTGGTGGACCGGCAAGCGTGTCGCGATGACCGACATGCCACAGATGATTGCGCTGTACAACGGCATGGGCGGCGGTGCCGCGGCGGCGATATCGGCGGTGGAACTGCTGGGCGGCGGCGAACATTCGCTGGTGTTCATGGTGCTTGCCGTACTCGGCGGATTTATCGGCTCGATCTCGTTCTCCGGCAGCATGATCGCGTTCGGCAAACTGCAGGGACTTATACGCAAGGACTTTCGCTTTCGCGGTCAGAACTACGTCAATCTCGCCATACTCGCGATCATTGCGTGGCTGGGCATACAGGTCACCGGCGGTCATGCCGACACGACCACGCTGACGCTGTTCTTTGGCCTGACACTCTTACTCGGCGTGACGATGACGCTGCCAATCGGCGGCGCCGATATGCCGGTTGTCATTTCGCTGTATAACGCCATGACCGGCCTGGCCGTCGCCTTCGAAGGCTTCGTGCTGAACAACGCCGCGATGATTATTGCGGGCACGGTGGTGGGTTCGGCGGGCTCGCTGCTGACGCAGTTGATGGCGAAAGCGATGAACCGCTCGCTCGGCAATGTACTGTTCAGCGGCTTCGGCGATTCAGCCGGCGGGGATCAGGAAGTGGCCGGTTCGATGAAACCCATCGAGGCGACCGATGTCGGCGTCATGATGGCATTCGCACAGAAGGTCATCATCATTCCCGGTTACGGCATGGCGGTTGCTCAGGCCCCAACACAAAGTCTGGGAACTATCACAGTTGCTGATCGACCGCGGTGTTGATGTGAAGTTTGCGATTCATCCGGTCGCCGGCCGCATGCCCGGCCACATGAACGTGCTGCTGGCCGAAGCCGGCGTGCCCTACGACGTCATCTACGATTCGGACGAAATTAATCCGGAATTCGACAGCGCTGACGTCGCGCTGGTGATTGGTGCCAACGACGTTGTAAACCCGGTCGCCCGATCCGATCCGTCGAGCCCTATCTACGGCATGCCCATTGTTGATGCCGACAAGGCACAAAACTGCATCGTGATTAAACGTGGCCAAGGTGCGGGCTTTTCCGGCATCGAGAACCTGCTGTTCTTCCTGGACAACACCCGCATGCTCTACGGCGATGGTCAGGCCGCAGTTGCCGAGCTGATTCAGGCCGTCAAAGAACTCTAGAAAAAGAACACCCAAGCAAAAATGGCGGCCGCTATCGGCCCGATCGTTTACTATGTTTGCGGGGTTTGCCGGCACACTTTTGCGGCAATGTTTCACGCGGCAAATGAACTTTTGTCGGCTGGATTTACAACTTTATAACGACTGCAAACCCGGTTTCGGCACGGCACTTATCCCCAATGTTGCGAAAATATTATGGTTTAGCGGAATAAGCGCGGCATGCGCATGAAGCAACCGTCGCAATTTTTTGTTTTATATAAGAAAAGCGGCCATGGCTATTTTTTGGCCGTTTTAACAGTAATTTTGTAACTACGCGGTTGAGAGCCGGTTTGCCCCACGTAATCCACAAACTTATCCACAGGAACTGTGGACAACCGTGTAACCAACTTCAAAGCGGGGTGAATTGAGCGTGGCGAACCAATTTATTCGCGTCGCCGTACCGACACCGCTGAACACTTTGTTCGACTACGAGCTGCCGAAAAATCACGAAGCGGCTGCACCCGGCCAACGCGTGCGCGTGCCCTTCGGCAAACGGGAACACACCGGAATAATCGTCACGACGTCACCAACGACCGATGTGCCGGCCGACAAGCTGCGTCTGGCACTGCAGGTGCTTGATAAACGCCCGCTGTTTGATGATCAGCAACTTGCTCTGCTCGACTGGGCTGCTGCCTACTACCAGCACCCACCCGGCGAAGTGTATGCAACAGCCTTACCCGGGTTACTGCGGCAGGGTCAGACTGCCAGTCGCAGCCATGAGTATGAGTGGTCACTCACAACGACCGGCAAAACAACAGCGCTCGAAGACATGGAGAAGAAAGCGCCCGTGCAGGCAAAATTTTTGCGCGCGCTGCAGGGCGGCCCGCAAAGCGAAGCAGCACTGCGCGAGTTGCATCCCGGTTGGAGCAAAACCATCGCCACCCTGGCTGATAAAGAACTGGTGGTCCGCACAGAATGCAAGTCACTGCCGACCGGTGCCGCCGAAATCGGCCCGACGTTAACAGCGGAACAGCAGACTGCAGTAGCGGCAATCCATCCCGAGGGTTTTCAACCCGCGCTTCTGCAGGGTGTAACCGGCAGCGGGAAGACCGAGGTTTATCTGCAACTGATCGAACAGCAGCGTCAGGGCGGTCGCCAGTCGCTGGTGCTTGTACCTGAGATTGGTCTGACGCCGCAGCTTATCGATCGATTTCGGCGCCGCATAGCAGGCCGTGTGGTTGCGCTGCATTCCGGGTTAACCGATACCCAGCGACTCAACGCCTGGCTGAGCGCGCGTGACGGTGATGCCGATGTGATTATCGGTACGCGCTCGGCGGTCTTCGTGCCGCTGGCGCGACCGGGGCTGATCGTGATCGACGAAGAACATGACAGCTCGTTTAAACAGCAGGACGGGTTTCGCTATTCGGCCAGAGACCTGGCGGTCTATCGTGCGCGCCAGTACGACATTCCGGTAATCCTCGGTTCAGCAACGCCAGCCTTTGAAACGCTGCACAACGCACTGTCCGGTCGCTATCAACATCTGCGACTGCCCAACCGGCCAGGCAAAGCCACCCAACCCAAAGTGCGGACGATCGATCTGCGCCATGCGCCCCAGCAGGAAGGTTTGAGTCAGCCACTGCTGGCCGCCATGCGCGCGCATCTCGAAGCCGACGGTCAGGTGCTGATCTATTTGAACCGCCGCGGCTTTGCGCCGGTGCTGCTGTGCCCCTCCTGCGGCACGACGGAAGAATGCAATCGCTGCGATGCCCGCATGGTGTTGCATCAGCAACGCCGGCGACTGAGTTGCCATCATTGTGGCGCCGAACGACGCTGCCCCGATACCTGCGATACGTGCGGCGAAGAACTGGTCGCAGTGGGACTAGGCACCGAGCGGCTGGAACAGGAACTCGAGAAGCAGTTTCCTGACTATCCGCTGGTGCGCATTGATCGCGACACCACCCGCAAGCGCGGCGCAATGGAAGACAAGTTGCAGGCCATACGCGCAGGCGAGAAACGTATTCTGTTGGGCACCCAGATGCTGACCAAAGGACACGATTTTCCGAACGTCACGATGGTCGGCATCATCGATTCCGATCAGGGTTTATTCGGTACCGATTTTCGCAGCAGTGAGCGGCTGGCCCAGGCACTGGTGCAGGTGGCCGGACGCGCGGGGCGGGCGGACAAACCCGGCGAAGTCTGGCTGCAAACCTGGTACCCGGATCATCCGTTATTGCAAACCCTGCTTGAGCAGGGCTACGACACCTTTGCGCAGGAAGCGCTGGCCGAACGCAAGAACTCGGTCTGGCCACCGTTCAGCCATATCGCTTTGCTGCGCGCGGAAAGCCCCAAGCGTGACCAGCTATTCGATTTTCTCGACAAGGCCCGTCAACTGGGCGGCGATCCGGCTGAACTCGGTATCCGCTTGCTCGGGCCAGCCAGTTCGCCGATGGAAAAGCGCTCCGGGCGATTCCGCGGTCAACTGCTGATTCAGGCAGCGGACCGTGGCCGGTTGCAGCGATTCCTGAGCAACTGGCGGGCGGCCATTGAAGGACTGGGCGAGGCCCGCCGCACCCGTTGGTCGCTCGATGTTGATCCGGCGGAACTCTACTAATCTCGATTGACCCACGCTGACCAAAAGCAGCGGCGCAACGGTTAGAATGCGCGCTCTATGAAAGCAGCACTCGCCCAGCTCGTCAGCGATTCCGTTAGCGCCCTGTTTAATGACAACGGCGTGGATGAGCGCGTGCCGGCCATCGACATCGAGCGGACGCGCGAGAAAGCGCACGGGCATTTTTCCTGCAATGTGGCCATGAAGCTGGCCAAACCGCTACGCAAGTCACCGCGCGATATCGCTACCGCCATTATTGAAGGTTTGCCGGACAGTGCGCTGGTCGCAAGCACTGAGGTTGCGGGACCCGGGTTTATCAACTTTCGCCTGAGTCCAGACGCGTTTCATACCGAAGTACGCAACCTGCTGACGGCAGCGGAGAACTATGGCAACAGCGACATAGGCGCAGGGCGCAAAGTGCTGCTGGAATTCGTCTCTGCCAACCCGACCGGGCCTCTGCATGTGGGTCACGGACGCCATGCGGCCTATGGCGCATGCGTCGGCAACCTGCTGGATGCCACCGGCCACGACGTGCGCCGCGAGTACTACGTCAATGACGCCGGCCGGCAAATGGATATCCTGGCACTCAGCATCTGGTTGCGGCGACTCGAAGCCGATGGCAACAAACTGAAATTTCCGGGTAGCGCCTATCAGGGTGCCTACATACGCGACATCGCCGCAGGGCTCGACTCCATGGCGATGCCCGATGGTTTGTTTACCGACCTGCCGGATGACGGCGATGAACAACTCGATGAACTGATCAGTCGAGCGCGTGACACACTGGGTGAAGATGGCTTCAACACCCTGTTACAGGCAGGCCTGGATGCGATTCTTGGCGACATTCGGGATGACCTAGCCGACTTCGGCGTCGAGTTCGACGACTGGTTCTCAGAACGCAGTCTGACAGGTTCGGGTGATGTGCAGCAGGCACTCGACCTGCTGGCAAAAAACAATGTCACCTATGAAGACAACGGCGCTATCTGGTTTCGTGCGACGGACTACGGCGACGAAAAAGACCGCGTAGTCGTGCGCGACAATGGCCGCACAACCTACTTTGCGTCAGACATTGCGTATCACCTCAATAAACGCAAACGCGGCTTTGCGGAGCTAATCGATATCTGGGGCGCCGATCATCACGGCTACATTCCCCGGGTTCGCGCCGGTATGGAAGCCATGGGCGAACCGGCGGACAGCCTGCACGTGGAACTGGTGCAGTTCGTCGCTCTGTATCGCAGCGGCAAGAAAGCCCAGATGTCGACACGTTCAGGCGAGTTTGTCACGTTGCGGCAGTTACGCGATGAAGTCGGTAACGACGCGGCCCGGTTGTTTTTCGTTATGCGCTCCAATGAGCAGCATCTGGATTTTGATCTGGATCTGGCCACGTCCGATAGCAACGACAATCCGGTTTACTACCTGCAGTATGCGCATGCGCGGGTCTGCAGTGTCATGCGGCAGTTAGACGAACAGGGTCTGAGCTGGGACGCGGACAATGCCAGTGCCAGCCTCGACCGACTTGTCGAGGAACATGAAGAAGATCTGATGCTGGCGCTGAGTCGCTTTCCGGAAGTGGTTGTTGCAGCAGCCACGCAGCATGCGCCCCAGCATGTCGTGCACTACCTGAAAGAACTGGCGCAGGAGTTTCACGGTTACTACAACGCACACAAGTTCATCGTTGACGACGCAGCACTACGCGACGCTCGGTTGATGCTGGTGCTGGCAACTCAGCAGGTAATGCGCAACGGACTGGCGCTGTTGGGCGTCAGCGCGCCCGAACGCATGTAACGGATACCATCACCGCATGGCGAGAAAGAAACGTCGCAAGGCCGGCAAACGCAAAAAGAAGTCGAATATCTCCGGCTTCGCCGGCATGCTGTTCGGTCTGGCCATCGGGTTGTCGGTCGCACTCTATGTCTACATCGACAGCAGTGGCGGTATCACACTGCCCCAACCTGACAACACCGCCACGCCCGAGCCGCCGCAGCCGGCACCCGCCCCCGTCGAAGAAGAACCCGGCATTACTTTTGACTTCTATGACATGCTGCCCAATCTCGATGTACCCGTGTATGTCGACGATCGCACGGCACCGCGGCCACCCGCGCCTGCGCCGGTTACTGCACCCGGTGTTTATATCGTGCAGGCCGGTTCATTCGGCAAAATCGACGACGCCAATAGGCGCAAGGCACAGATCGCGTTGCTCGGCGTAAAATCAGAAATCAAACGCGGCACGGCAAATGACCGTACCGTTTATCGCGTCTACACCAGTCCGATGGAAAACCCGGCAGAGGTCAATCGCGTAAGCAACCTATTGCGCAACAACGATATTGAGATTCTGCTGAAGCGAGTCAGTGAATAAAGTTGTCACACTACTGTTGCTCGGTGCGCTGATCGCGAGCTGCAGCAGTGCGCCTCGTCAGGAGGCCGCGGTCGCAGAACCCATGCCCATAGATGAGGCCGAGCGCATTCAGGAACAAATACAGCTGGCCACGAAGCGGCTGACTGTAGCCGGCGTCGGCGACATCATGCTGGGTACCGACTATCCAAAGAACATACTGCCGGATGACGACGGCGAAAGTTTTCTGGTTTTCGCAACGCCCAGCCTGGCGTCTGCCGACGTGACCTTCGGCAATCTCGAAGGCGTATTAATGGATGGCGGCGAGCCGGTCAAGGAATGCAGCAATCCGGATGCGTGTTACCTGTTTCGCACTCCAACGCGATACGCGCGGCATCTTACCCGCGCCGGCTTTTCGGTTATGAGTCTCGCCAACAATCACGCCAGAGACTTCGGTGAAGTTGGTCGCGATGCATCCATGGCTGCCCTGGATACCGTTGGCATTCAGCACTCAGGCCGGCAGGGAACGGCCGCAAGCTGGGAACAGGACGGGGGGCGCATGGCAATGATTGCGTTCTCACCCACTCGAGGTTCCTGGTCGCTGCTGGACATCGATCAGGCAGTCTGGGCGGTTAGTGGGCTGGCGCGCAATCACGACATCGTTGTGGTGTCCTTTCATGGCGGCGCAGAAGGCTTCGACGGTGCCGAGCGCATAGGCGACGGTATGGAGTACGCCTACGGTGAAGCGCGCGGGGACGTGGTCAGGTTTACGCATGCAGTCATCGATGCGGGCGCCGATCTGGTGCTGGGCCATGGCCCGCACGTGCCGCGAGCGATGGAAGTGTATGCCGATCGCCTGATCGCCTACAGCCTGGGCAATTTCGCGACCTACTACGGCATCAGCGTGCGCGGCGCGCGCGGCTATGCGCCCATCGTATTCGCCGAGCTGGACGGCAACGGCAAACTGCTGGGCGGCCGCATCGAGTCGTTTGTGCAGGTGCGCCCCGGCGGCCCGCAGCCCGACCCCAATCAACATGCTCTGCGAATGATTGCCGAGCTGTCTGCACTCGATTTTCCCGAGAATCAACTGGCATTTACCGTCGGCGGCGCATTGGTAATCGGGCGGTGATCACGCGGTAAACTAGCTGCGTCATGTCCACATCCCGCGCCCTGTTCGATCGCTTCCCGTCTCTGCAGCAAACGCTGCCGTTTACGGCATTGGGCACCCTGCCCACCCCCGTGCACAGAAACAGCGATCTGGAAGAAGCCCTCGGGCTCGAGAAGCTCTGGGTTAAGCGCGACGACGTCAGTGCAAAAACCTACGGCGGCAACAAGATTCGTAAACTGGAATTCCTGCTTGCCGCGGCTCGGCAAACCAACTGCTCGACCGTGATTACTTTCGGTGGTCTGGGCTCGAACCATGCGCTGGCCACGGCAATCTATTGTCGTGAACTGGGACTGAAGTGCGTTGCCATTCTGACGCCCGAACCCGCCACCGATCAGGTACGCAAAACCCTGCGCTATCACCTCGAACTCGGCACGCGTATCGAGATTGCGTTCGACTATGCTGACTGCTGGGCGACAGCCAATCGGGTACGACAGGAGCTCGGACCGAGCAACTGTTATGAGATTCCGTTCGGCGGATCGTCGTGGCTGGGGGCAAGTCGGGTTCGTCAACGCCGCACTGGAGCTGGGCGAACAGATCAAAGCCGGCGCCGCAGAAGCCCCGGATCATATCTATCTGGCGTGCGGCACAACGGGAACTGTCGCCGGGCTGGGATTGGGTTTCCAACTTGCCGGTGTTGCAGCCTCGATTGAAGCGGTGCAGGTTACGCCCGCGAGCATGCAACCGGAAAAACTGTTTCGACAATTATTTCGCGAACTCGCGCACGAACTCGGTGCACGAGAAAACGCAGTAAAGGACGTCAGCATCGACGAGTCCGGCGTCAATATTCGCGACGATCAGCTGGGTGACGGCTATGCCATGCCCACCGATGCTGCTCGTGAGGCGGTGGAGATGATGCGCAACAATGGCGTGCCGGCATCACTCACCTACACCGGGAAGGCGATGGCCGGGCTTATGGCCGATGCCGGGCGCGGCATTCTGGCAGGTAAGAAAGTCCTGTTCTGGAACACGTTCAGCTCGCGACCCTATCCGGAGTTGCCCGGCGACGATAGCTGGAAGCAACTACCCGAAGACCTGCACAACGTGTTTCGTCCCGAACTGCTTTAGTTTTTTTCCAGCAACGCGTAGTAAAAACCGTCCGATCCGGTGGCGCTCGGCAAAATCTGCAGTCCATGAGCAGTCGCAACCGCAGCGGCCGGCAGCATGTCTGCCGACAAGGGTAGTTCGCATGCGTTCGACTGCTCTGCCAGGAACGCGGCGATCACGGCCTCGTTCTCCATTCGCAGTATTGAGCAGGTGGTGTACAACAGGCGCCCGCCGGTTTTGAGTAGCGGCCATAACGCATGCAGCATGCGCAACTGGATCGCAGCGAGCACAGGGATGTCCGCGGCCATGCGCAACAAACGAATATCAGGGTGCCGCCGCAAGACGCCGATGGCGGAGCACGGGGCGTCGATCAGAATGCGGTCGAACGGCTGCCCGTCCCACCAGCCCGCGGGTTCAAGCGCATCACCTTCCATCACAAGTGCGTCAAGGTGAAGACGATTAAGGTTATCGTCTACTCGAAGGAGTCGGTCGGCTGAAATATCCAGCGCGATGACTTGTTCAATTGCCGGAAACGATTCCAGCAGATGGCAGGTTTTACCACCGGGCGCCGCGCAGGCATCGAGCACGCGATCACCAGGCTGCGGGGCCAGAAACCCTGCCACCCGTTGTGACGCCGCATCCTGCACGCTGCACTCCCCGGCGGCAAAGCCGGGCAAGTTGCTTACCGGCTGGGGCTCGTCCAGTAATAGCGCCTCGGGTAAGGCCGCCAGCGGCTGCGTCGCGCCGATGTCGGCCGCGCGCAGATTCTGCAGATAATCATCCGGCGACAGTTTTTGCTGATTTACTCGCAACCACATCGGCGCCTGACTGTTGTTTGCGGTCAGTACATTTTCGACAGCATCCGGCCAGTCACCTTGCATTCGGTCGACCAACCAATCCGGGTGGAGTGTCCTGGCCTGTTCATCCTGGTCCAGTTGCGCCAGCAGACTGTCCCGTTCGCGCAGGAAGCGGCGCAGGATTGCGTTGATGAACCCCCGCATGCGTTTGCGACCAAGCTTATCAACGGCACTAACGGTCGCGGACACCACGGCATAGTCAGGTCGGCGAGACTCCTGCAGGGCAAACAAACCGACCGACAGCAATGCATAGATCACGCTGTCTTTGGCTTTGATGGGTTTGTCGAGCAGCAGTTCGAGCAATGCGGCGTTACGAAAGTGCGTTCGCACGGCGCCATAGGCTAGTGCCTTAACAAAAGACTGCGCCCGTTCATCGAGTGTATGCAGGTCTGCGGCCGCAAATGCACTGTCCAGCGACATTCCATCAGCGAGCACATAATCAACACAGCGGGCGGCCATCGCCCGGGTTGCTGCACCACTGGATTCGGAACTCATGGTGTCTACCGGAACATCAATGTCCCAGCACGAGCTCGTCGATCGACACCGCGTTTGCAAAATCACTGGCGGAAATAGCCTTGCCGCCGGCACGCTGCACGAGGCTAAGCGCCAGCACGCCCTGTCCGGTCTGCACATGCAAGACATCGCCTTCCAGACCAACAACCTCACCAGGCTTACCTGTTTGCTCAGCGTCCGCCACGGTACCTTCCAGACAACGCAGGCGTTCGCCGTGGCAGTGAGTGTGGGCGACGGGCCAGGGGTTGTAGGCACGAATCTGTCGGCTAATCTCGACCGCCGAGTCATTCCAGTCAATCAGGCCATCGGACTTTTTAATCTTGCCGGCGTACGTGGCATATTCATCGGACTGTGCGGCATGTTGCAAAATGCCGTTCAGAAGATCATCCGTGTACACATCGAGCATCTTGGCCGCCCGTCGCGCAAGTCGGTCCTGCAGCTCTCCGCCGGTGTCATCAGCTTCGATCTCAACCAGACTCTTGGAGTAAATTGGACCGGTATCCAGACCTTCGTCCATCTGCATCAGCGTCACGCCGGTTTGCTCATCACCTGCCAGAATGGCCGCCTGTATCGGCGCCGCACCGCGCCAGCGCGGCAGCAGCGAGGCATGTAAATTGAT
>CBDEUE010000019.1:0-7188 GCA_965243155.1 Spiribacter sp.
AGCAATCCGCCGATGGCGCCACAGCCGTAGACACAAACTTTCATCGCAACGGTTGCCGCCGCGTCGTTTAGATAACGCCTTTAAGTTTCTCGGCGATCGCAGCGACCTCATCCGGTGTCGGCATACTGACTTCCTGGTAAGACTCGAAACGCTCCGGCACCTTCATCGTTGCATCAATGCCGATCTGTGAACCGACCACGGGGAAACCGTGATGGCCCTTGGGCGCCGACGGGTCCAGCACAAAGGCCTGCCCCGACTCATTAATAATGGTGTCTGTCGCCGGCTGCACGCGCGTGGCCACCGCCCACTCGATTGAATCCATGTCATAGGGATCGACGTCCGGTCCCACCACGTAAACGATCTTTGCCGTGCGGCCCCAGCGTCCTGCAGAACCCCATACGGCATGCAGCACATACTTGCCGAATTCGGCATGCGGCTTGGTGGCGCCGTCAACGTTCAATTGCACGATGTACGTCATATTCGGCGTTACAACGACATCATTCACTTCCGGAATCTTGCGCTGCAGATCAGCCAGCACTTCCGTTTCGACCGGCATCAACGCCTGGTAGTTGTGATCGAACGGCGGAATCATCTCCATCGTGGCGTACCACAGCGGATTCTTACGATGCGTAATCGCGGTCACTTTGAAGCGCGGGAATACCTGGATCGCATCGTAATAGCCGACCGGGTTCGAATGATTGCCGATCGTCGTTTCCGAATCGGGAATAAACACACCTTCGATTACGAACTCGGCCGTGGCCGGTACCTGCAGATTGACCGTTTCACACTGCACCAGTTCGACCGGTTCACCGCGCAATCCGCCCGCAAACTGGAATTCGTCCTGACCAAACGGAACGCCGGTTGCTGCGGCGAGGTGTATCGCCGGGTCACACTGACAGGCAAAGGCAACCTCCAGCGGCTTGCCCATCGCGTTGGCTTTGGCGATATGCAAACCGATATGACTCATCGGCGGATTCCAGAAGGCAAACACTGACAGCTCCTTGAGCTGCTGCTCCTCAGGATATTCCTCACCCATCGGATGCACAGCATTCCACAATTGGGTCAGCCGGTAGCAGCCCACGTTGCGCGCGCCGGTCTCCGGGTCTTCGGTAATACCTACCGCACCGGTGATATAGGATGCCGCCTCTTTGCCGAACCAGACGTGCGGCAGCTGCTTATCCAGAGAAATATCTTCCTCTTTAATAATGACTTCTTTACATGGCGCCTTGGCGGAATCCACGACAACGGGATCCTGCCAGCTGGCCACGTCACCCAGCACAGCAGCATGCTTCTTCTTGCTCTCCAAAGGATCACGGCAATCGATCATCATGGCCGTGCGCTCACGAGTGCCGAAAGGATTGAAAATGACCGGAATATCGGGGGTGTTGTAGCCCTCGAGATTATTGAGCATCGCAGCCGGGCCGTCGTTCTGGCACAGCAACCGCATCAAGGCTTGCAGTTCATTGTCACCATGGGCGGCCTTGATCGGGACATCGATGGATTTAAGCTGGCCTTCCTTATCTAGCGCGTCCAGAAACTCGCGCATATCCTTGTACGGCATTGGATTCGACTCCGGTTTTTTCGATTGTTCTCAACAGGCACGGTGCCTCCCGCGGCGCACACCATAGCATGCCTGCAGGCCAATTCCAGCGAGATTCATACCCCCATCCCGCCCTTGCCCACGCCCAGCGGTCTGCTACCATTCCCGCCCCCGGAGCCCGTGGCTAACGGGCTAAAGCAACAAACCAAATTTACTGAGTGGCCGGACTACCGGTTTATTCGAAGTTATATACGGAAGGCAATATTCATGGCCAACGAGACAGGCAAAGTCGCCATCGTGACGGGATCGGCAACCGGCGTAGGTGCCGCTGCGGCAATTATGCTGGCAGAAAAAGGCATCAACGTCGTCATTAACTACACCCGCAGTAAAGACGAAGCGGAAGAGACGGCAGCTGAATGCCGTTCCAAAGGCGCCGAAGCAATTACGTTTCAGGCAGACGTGTCCGAGGACGATGATTGTCGTGCGATGGCGCAAGCGGCGATGGACGAATGGGGCCGCATTGACTATCTCATCAATAATGCCGCCAGAACGAAGTTCAATCCATTTCCAAACATGGATGGCGTAACCAAGGAAGACTTCCTCAACATTTACGCCGTCAATGTTGTAGGTGCTTACCAAATGATTCGCGCAGTCGAACCGCACATGCGCGCCAACGGCGGCTCCGTTGTCAACGACTCATCGATTGGCGGCGTTACCGGTATCGCGTCGTCGATACCTTACGCAGCTTCAAAAGCTGCACTTAATCTGATGACCAAATCGCTGGCACACGTGCTGGGGCCGGAGATTCGCATCAACACGGTCGTACCGGGCATGATCCAGACACGCTGGCTCAAGGGCGGACTGGGTGATGACGACTACGAAAAGATGCTGGCAGCAACCGCCGAAGGTCTGCCACTGAAAAAAGTTGCCACAGCTGAAGAAGTGGCCGAAGTGCTGGTCTGGTTCCTGTTAGGTGCCAGCGTAGTGACCGGCGAAACCCTGATCGTGGACAGCGGCCTGCACCTGGGACCGTTTCCGCCCTACGCTTCCGGCGAAGGTATGTAACTACCGGGGTCAGACCCCGGAAAAAAATAGCGATTTAAGCGCCGCGCCTGTACTACCCTATGGTGTAGTACAGGCGTTTTGTTTTGGG
Source organism: Spiribacter sp. (assembly GCA_965243155.1). GTDB lineage: Bacteria > Pseudomonadota > Gammaproteobacteria > Nitrococcales > Nitrococcaceae > Spiribacter. The sequence goes on from CBDEUE010000019.1 coordinate 2,694, forward strand.
CGCTTAAAAAGGAGATTAAAAATGGGGTCTGACCCCGTAGACGAAATTAAGAAGCGGTTGAGCGTCCCGGCATTCGCTGCACCGATGTTTATCATCTCGGGCCCGGACCTGGTGATCGAGGCATGCAAAGCCGGCGTTATTGGAGCATTCCCCACACTGAATGCCAGACCGGTGGAAGTACTGGAACAGTGGTTCGGACGCATCAATGCCGAACTGGGCGCGGCCGAATTGGAGAACCCGGGAAAAATTGCGCCGTGGGCCGCCAATCTGATTGTCCACAAAACCAATCCACGATTTGAAGACGACTTTCTACTTATCCAAAAGTACATGCCGGACATTGTGATTACCTCGCTGGGCAGTCCCGAGCGGGTTACGGATGGCGTGCATGCCTATGGCGGCCTCGTCTTCTCCGACGTAAACAGCGTGGAATTTGCGCACAAGGCAGCGGACAAAGGCGCCGATGGCCTCATACTAATTTGCGAAGGTGCCGGCGGTCATACCGGCTTTATGCCGGCCGAAGAATTCGTGCCGGCAGTGCGTGCTTTCTTTGATGGTCCGCTTATTGTTGGTGGCGCCATTTCCACAGGTCATGACATACGTCGCGTCATCGATCTCGGCGCCGACTTTGCGTACATGGGCACCCGCTTCATCGCCACCGCGGAATGTCAGGCGCAACCGGCCTACAAGCAGATGATTGTCGAGGCGACCGCCGAAGACATCGTATTGACGCCCTATTTCACCGGCGTTCCGGCCCACTTTCTCCTGCCAAGCGTGCTCGACGCCGGCATCGATCCAAAGGATCTGGAAAACCAGAAAGGCAGTATCGGTTTCGCCGAAGACGAGAGCATGGGCTCCGCGTGGAAGGATATCTGGTCCGCGGGAAAAGGCGTCGAACACATTCACGATATTCTGCCGGCCGCCGAACTGATCGGACAACTGGAACGCGACTATCGCAGCTAGGGTGCAAACTCCTCGCGATGCCCAAAGCCCTGTGAATTGTCAATCACCCGAATCATTGCCGGTGTGATGCGGTAGAAATTGGCCGCTTGTAAACGAGCCGCGATCGTTTCTTCATGCTCACCCTCTGGCCTGGCGAACAAGGCATCAATCTGCGGAAACTTCTTTAAGTAGATGGCGAGCGCCTTCGCCCGCTCGACCCCTTCAACAATGCTGACTGACCCGTCGATTTGCAGGCCTGCAACATCGTTCCAGTTGTCACAATCCGGATTAACCGTAGCGGCGACCTGAATATTGGCCGCCATGTCCCGTCCGTGCCGAGTGCGGTGATCGGAGACAAAATACAAATTGAAATTTTTGTCCGCTGCGAAGAATACCGTCGCGGCCCAGGGCTTCGCCCCGTCGCTGGTTGCCAGCGTTAAGGTACTAATGTCATCCAGAAAACGCCGCGCAGTGGCTTTGGCTTGCTCGGTCACGCGTTACTTTTTGCGCGGCTGCGCACCCGCCCACCGCTTGACGATGCTGTTGTCCAGGCCAAACAGATCGAGTACTCGACCAACGTTATGATTGATCAGATCATCAATACTTTGCGGCTCGTTATAGAAGGCCGGCATCGGCGGAGCAATCATGCAGCCCATCAGCGCCGCTTCATGCAGCAAACGACAATGACCGGCATGCAGCGGTGTTTCGCGCGGCATCAGCACCAACGGGCGATGTTCTTTCATTATGACATCGGCGGCGCGCACCACCAGCGTATCGGCGTACGAATTTACAACGCCTGACAACGTCTTCATTGAGCACGGCGCGATGACCATACCGCCCGTCTTGAAAGAACCGCTGGCGATAGTGGCAGCGAGATTCTGATCACTGTGAACTTCGTCGGCCAGCGCCTCAACGTCTTTAACATCCCAGTCTGTTTCGAGGGCAATGTTCAACTTGCCACCATTACTGATCACAAGATGCGTTTCGACGTCCGGCTGATCTTTAAGAACCTCAAGCATACGGATGCCGTAGATGACGCCGCTGGCACCTGAAATTCCAACTATTAATCGCATAACCAAAGTCCTGAGGTACTGCTGTATATACGCGCTACCTTGCTACAGAGATTCATGGCAGGCAAGTGTATCAACCTGCTCTAGCCGTTAGTCCGGCAAATGCATGCGGGGGCCACGATGTTGCCCGGGGGTTGCGGGCTTGACGTCCGCACGCAAACGATGGTCTTCGATGTCTTTGCTGCCATGAAAAAACAGCGGCTCAAGGCTATCGAGATTCGCCAGAGTTTCACCATAACGATCCAGTTCGGCCTGCATCACTTCCGGCCCGACAAACGGAATGCCATGCGCAATAAATGGCGGCAATACCGAATAACCACAAAGCGCCAGGACACCTGCATGAATCGGCCACAACACGCGCTCCATATCACCACTTCGCCCGTCTGTAGCGAACGCGGCCTGCGGCGCACTGGCCGTAATGGCAAGCATCGTGCGGCGCCCGACGAACACGCCCTGATCCCAGGTCCGACCGAAATCGTATGCAGCACCAAATGCGAATACCCGATCTATCCAGCCTTTTAGTATCGCCGGCATAGAAAACCACCACATTGGAAACTGCAACAGCAAAAAATCAGCGGCCAGCAAGCGATCGATATGATTCTGCAACTCGGGTTCAAAACCGCGCATCTGCGCCGCATGCATTTGCTCCATCCCGAGATTGAACCGTTCATCGTCCTGCCGCTGCAGAACATCGTCCGGACCGGCCACGGGATTAAATCCGGTTGCATACAAATCAAGCAAATCAACTGCATGGCCCGCCGCCTGCAATCCCTCGATAGCCACGTCGCGCAGCGAGGCATTAAATGACGTCGGCTCCGGATGAGCATAGACCAGTAAAACCTGCATCCTTCTGTTCTCCTGCCGAAAGCTGCCGCTAAATGAAGATTCAATGACTTACGGGCTTATCACCCGCCGGTACTGTGAGCCAGCGCACACTATATACGGAGCCTCTCAGGCTACAGTCGGGAAAGCCATATGTGGATTATGACCGATGAAATTCCTTAAGACGCTGCTCGGCCAGGAAGAAAAGACGCCTACCTGGGACATCAAACCCCCGGAAGAGCGTCCTGCGCCGCGTAAACGGCTGGTCGACGAAGAGCCACCGCCACCCGCTGCCAAGAAACAGGAATCGGATTCCATATTCGCGGACCACGAACTGAGCAGCTTCGAGATCGAAGCCGACGCAATCCCGGACGACAATCCCTACCAAACCTATTCCTGGGAAAAGGATCCGGAAAACGATACCCGCAAGCTGAAGACTATTCAGATTAGCGAAAAATCGGACGCGCCTACAGAGGATCAGTTCAATCCCTACGACACGGGAACACTGCGGCGGGGCTGGAAAAAGTAGCCAGCTACGGCATCAACCGCGTTTCGGCGGCAGCGGCAAAAAAGCACTCGTATCACGAATATAGTCTGCGTAAGCGGGACGACGTTCGACTATGGTTGCTTCGAGCATGCGCACGCCCGACACCCTGACCAGCAAGAAAGTCATTATTAGAGGACTGATAATCGTCCACCATGCACCGGCGCCCGCAGCAAGCAACCAGAATCCCCACCACAGGCAAGCTTCACCAAAATAGTTCGGATGGCGACTGAAGCGCCACAAACCATGCCGCATGACTTCATCGGAACGTTCGCGGCTCGCCAGAAAATTCTCTAACTGCAGATCGGCAAGCAGCTCGCATCCGAAACCCAGCACAAATACCGCCGCACCGATATAGTCGAGCACCCCGAGCGGTGCCGCGCCAACGATCGCCCCATACAATGGCCAGCTGATGACCCAGGCAATCAGCGCCTGCAACCCGAACACCAGGTACAAGCTTTTTAGCCAGAAAACAGGGTCATGCTTGCGGCGCATGGCCGCATAGCGCCGGTCTTCATGGCCATCACGACCGCGTCGAAACAGATGCACAAATAGCCGCAACGCCCACAATGCTGCGAGCAGCACAACCAGATTCGCGCGAGTAGTTGGCTCAGTCAGCGGCAGCCAATAGCTAAGACCAGCGGTTGCGATGATGACGCCCCAAAACATATCGACGACGCCGACATTGCGGAGAAACACGCTGACAAACCAGATCACAACCATGATGGTTGCGATCGCTATCAACCCCGGAAACGTATGGGCCAGTTCATTCATTCAGCGACCAACCACAACCAATAAGTAATGACTATAAACAAGCCACCTCCGTTACTGAAGAACCACATGGTGACATGAGCGCGAATCAAACGACTTGTCTGCCATGCAGTCGAGTTTAACTTTGGCGGCCGGCATACATTGGGTATGATCACGACTGACCTGCAACCACGAAGACTGGAGCGGACATGATAGATCCGGCATGGGAAGGCGCCGTAAAGTTTTACGAGCTGCTGTACGGCACATGGTTAACCTATATTTTCCTGGTTCTATACTGGGAAAAGGTTCTGCGGCAACCGCTCGACGAGTGGCGCTACATGCTTCTCAATCTCGCCGGCGCTGCTGCGTT
>CBDEUE010000020.1:0-267784 GCA_965243155.1 Spiribacter sp.
AGCTCATCAAGCCGGCTGTTGTAGCCAATCCGATCGTGATAATAGCGCCGTTCGCTGCCATGGTTGCGCAGCATTTTCACTTGCTCAGCGATAGCCTGATCATTGGTTGTGACCAACCCCCCATCGCCATAACCGCCGAGGTTCTTACTGGGGAAGAAGCTAAATGCCCCGGTCACGCCCATTGTCCCGGTCATGCGGCCGTCGATGTCCGCGCCAAAAGACTGGGCACAGTCTTCAACGATGAGCAGCGAATGGCGGTTGGCAATGGCTTCTATCGCGGGCAGGTTGGCGGGTTGTCCGAACAGGTGAACCGGAATGATGGCCCGCGTGCGCGCAGTGATCGCCGCTTCAACGGCCTGTGGGTCGAGATTGAAGGTGTCGGGGTCAATATCAACAAAAACCGGTGTGGCGCCGATGTAACAAATGGCTTCGGCGGTGGCGATAAAGCTAAAAGGCGTTGTGATGACTTCGTCACCCGCTTGAACGCCCGCGCCTCGCAGAGCGAGATGAAGTGCATCCGTGCCCGAGGCAACGCCAATGGCATATTGCGTGCCCAGATAGGCCGCTACCTCGGCCTCAAGAGCCTGAACATTGGGGCCCATGATGAATTTTGCTTCGTCGAGGGCCTGGTGAAGACCGGTTTCGATGGCGTCGCGCAACAATGGATACTGCGCGGTCAAATCAACCATCGGAATCGGGGTGTTCTCGCTCATTGGGTATTCCTATTTAACTGATGACCAATCTCAATTGCCGCAGCCAATGCTCGGCGGCCATCGACGCCGCTCACAACCGGTGGGGTGTCGGTTTGGATGGCGGTAAGAAAGGCATCGATTTCATCAGCCAACGCATCGTTCTGGCCGGCTTCTCGTCGCTCATGCTGTATTTGATCCATGCTCGGTGGGGCGTTGTCCTGAGCCTGTCGGCGTTGAATATCCAACACGCCGTTTTGCAGATCAAGCGCCAGGTAAGCATTGTTCTGAAAGACCCGCATCCTTCGCTCCGCTTTGGGGCTGACTCGGCTTGCGGTGACATTGGCAACACAGCCATTGCCAAATCGAAGTCGCGCATTGGCGATATCGATATCCGTTGAGATCACGGCAGCACCACTGGCATCCATTTGCTGCAGTGGCGCGGCGACCAGCTCAAGAATTAAGTCAATATCGTGAATCATCAGATCAAGGACCACGCTGACATCCGCGCCCCGGGGGTTAAATGGAGCAATGCGGTGGGATTCGATAAATAGCGGGGCATGCACCTCGGCCGCTGCGGCCACCATGGCCGGGTTAAATCGCTCGAGGTGTCCAACTTGCAGAATGCAGCGATGTTCTTCGGCGGCCTCAATGAGCGCATCGGCCTCTTCCAGCGTGGTGGTCATGGGCTTTTCCACCAGCAGATGAATGCCGGCGTGCAACAGCGGTATCGCCATGGAATGATGGAGTCGCGTTGGCGTGACAATGCTGACCGCATCGACCAGGCCCGGTAGTTCACCCGGATCAGTCAGTGCCTTGCAGCCCAATTCGCTGGCTACGGTCTCCGCGCGATGTGGGTCGGCATCGACGACGGCCACCAAATCGCTTGCCGGATGCGCGGCATATTTTTGGGCATGAAAGCGGCCGAGATAGCCAACTCCCACCACCGCGGTGCGCAGTTTGTTCATCGAATGACTCCCCGATGACTGGCCCGGATAAACGTCAGCATGTCGGCGATGGCGGGATGTTGCAGCTCGGGGTCGGCCTCGATTTGTGCAAGTGCCTCAGTTAACGAGAGGCCTGCGCGAAAAATGGTCTGATAGCACCGGCGAATTAGGCGCCGTGTGCTGGCATCGATACCCGCGCGTTCTAGCCCGCGCGTATTCAGCCCCCCGCAATCTGGCGCGATTGCCCGCTACCATGCAGTAGGGCGCGACATCTTGGGTTACCACCCCGCCACCGCCGACCATGGCAAGGCTGCCGATGTGGACAAATTGGTGAATACCGCAGACCGCAGAGATATAAGCCCGATCAGCCACGTGCACATGCCCGGCAAGCTGGGAGGCATTGGAGATGGTGATGTCATTGCCAAGCTGCCCGTCATGTCCAACATGACTGTAGGCCATGAGTAGATTGCGGTCGCCGATCCGGGTTATGCCTTGCTCTTTGGTACTCGCCCGGTGGATGGTCACAAACTCGCGCAATTGGTTATCGGCACCGATTTCAAGCCAGGTCGGCTCGCCTTGGTAGCCATTATCCTGTGGCGGTAGGCCGAGCGTTGCATGGGCAAAGATCTGGTTGCGCGGGCCAAGGCGTAGCGGGCCCTCCAGCACCGCATGCGCACCAATGACACAGTGGTCTCCTACCTCAACCTGCGCGCCAATGACGGCATAGGCACCAACGCTAACGCCCGCGCCAAGCTGGGCTTTTGGGTCAATGATTGCGCTGGGGTGGATTGAGGTCTCGGCCATGCGCGCATGATGGCGCAATCGACAGCATCCGACCAGTCCATGCGCTATCATATCGGAGCGTTTTTTATGGGAATCTGTATGGCATCCGGCTTCGTTCATCTGCACCTGCATACCGAGTTCTCCCTGATTGATGGGGTGGTGCGCGTGAAACCGCTGGTCGAGGCAGCAGCCCGCGAGGGGATGCCGGCGGTTGCGATTACCGACCAGGGCAATCTCTTTGGCATGGTGAAGTTCTACCGCGCCGCTCTGGCGGCCGGGATTAAGCCGATTATTGGTGCCGATTTACGCATTGCCGACGATCGACGCGACGGCCACCATACGCTGACCTTTCTTTGCATGAATGACGCCGGCTATGCCGCGCTGACGCGTTTAATTACCGCCAGCTATCTGCAGGGTCAGGACCAAGGCCTGCCATTGGTGGATCGGCGTTGGCTGGATGAATTTAATGAAGGCCTGATCGTGCTCTCAGGCGGCGCGCGCGGCGATGTCGGTGAGGCGCTCGTCGCGGGTGATCAGGCACTCGCGCAATCGCGTTTGCAGTTCTGGCAATCGCGTTTTGGTGATCGCTTTTACCTAGAGTTGCAGCGCCTGGGCCGGCCCGGTGATGAAGATCACGTCCACGCCGCCGTGGCCTTGGCCGAGCGCGCGGGTGTGCCGGTGGTGGCCACCAATGATGTGCGCTTCCTTGACCAGGATGATTTTGAGGCCCATGAGGCCCGGGTTTGCATCCATGACGGCCGCATCCTGCACGATCAATCACGGCCACGAAATTACACCGACGCCCAGTATTTGGCTTCGCCCGAAGAGATGGCGGCGCGCTTTAGCGATCTGCCAGAGGCGCTTGATAACACGCTGGCCATCGCGCAGCGCTGTAACCTGTCTTTAACGCTGGGTCGCAATGTTTTGCCCGATTTTCCGGTGCCCGCCGGCAAGACGATTGATGAGTACCTACGAGAAGAGTCGCGGGCCGGGCTAGCCCGCCGGATTGAGGCGCTCGGCACACCGGGTGGCGAACAACACGAGTACGAGGCCCGGCTTGAGCATGAGCTGGATGTCATCATCGAAATGGGCTTCCCCGGCTACTTTCTCATTGTGGCCGACTTTATTCGCTGGGCGAAATCGCAGGATATCCCCGTTGGGCCTGGCCGCGGTTCGGGGGCCGGATCACTGGTGGCTTATGCGCTGGATATCACCGACCTCGATCCGCTGCGCTATGACTTGCTGTTTGAACGCTTTTTGAATCCCGAGCGGGTCTCCATGCCCGATTTTGATGTCGACTTCTGCATGGAGAAGCGCGATCAAGTGATCGACTACGTCGCCGATTATTATGGGCGCGAAAAGGTCTCGCAGATCGCCACCCACGGCACCATGGCGGCAAGGGCGGTGGTGCGTGATGTGGGCCGGGTGTTGGGGCATGGCTACGGCTATGTCGACCGCATCGCCAAGCTCATCCCCTTCGAGATAGGGATGACGCTAGAGAAGGCGTTGGCCCAAGAGGCTGACCTGCGCGAGCTCTACGAGCAGGATGAAGAGGTTCGCTTTCTGCTCGATTTGGCGGGTCGGCTCGAAGGCCTATCGCGCAATGTGGGCAAACATGCCGGCGGTGTGGTGATCGCGCCAAGCGATCTCACCGATTTTGCGCCACTTTACTGCGAGCCTGATGGCAGCGGTCTGGCAACACAGTTCGATAAGGACGATGTTGAAGCGGTGGGGCTGGTGAAATTTGATTTCCTTGGCCTGCGCACGCTCACCATTATTGACTGGACGGTGAAGGCGGTAAACGCGCAGCGCCTGCAGCACGGCGAGGCCCCGATCGACATCTCACATATTCCGCTGGATGATCGTCTCACTTTCGATCGGCTCAAGGAATGTCAGACGACGGCCGTCTTTCAGCTTGAGTCGCGCGGTATGAAGGACCTAATACGCCGCCTGCGCCCGGATTCGTTCGAGGATATTGTCGCTCTGGTTGCGTTATTCCGCCCCGGCCCGTTGCAGTCGGGCATGGTCGAGGACTTTATTGACCGAAAGCACGGCCGCAAGCCCGTCGCCTACCCAACCCCCGAGCTGCATCATGACGCGCTCAAGCCCATCCTCAAGCCCACCTATGGCGTCATCCTCTATCAAGAGCAGGTCATGCAGATTGCCCAGGCCGTGGGTGGCTACAGCCTGGGTGAAGCGGATTTATTGCGCCGGGCCATGGGTAAGAAAAAACCCGAGGAAATGGCCAAGCAGCGCAGTATTTTCATCGAAGGTGCGCAGGCACAAGGCCTGACTCAGGCGCATGCCGAGGGCTTGTTTGATTTGATGGAGAAGTTTGCCGGCTATGGCTTTAACAAGTCTCACTCGGCGGCGTATGCATTGCTCTCCTATCAAACTGCCTGGCTCAAGGCGCATTATCCAGCGGCTTTTATGGCAGCGGTGTTGTCCTCTGATATGGATAACACCGATAAGGTCGTCACCCTGATTGAGGAATGTCGGGCGATGTCGATTGCGGTGTCACCACCGGATATTAATCGCTCGGAGTGGATGTTTCGCGCTCCAGAGGGCGGCGGCATTGTCTATGGCCTAGGCGCGCTCAAGGGCGTAGGTTTCTCAGCCGTTGAGGCTATTGTCCAAGCCCGCGAAACGGACGGCCCCTTTGCCGATCTCCCCGATCTATGCCGGCGCGTGGATTTGCGGCGAGTCAATCGGCGCGTGCTCGAGGCGTTAATTCGCTCGGGGAGTTTGGATGGGCTGGCCAGTAATCGGGCATCCGCCATGGCCGAATTACCCAACGCGCTGCAGGCGGCGGAACAACACAGCCGTAACAGCGAATTAGGGCAGGACGATTTGTTTGGCATTGGCGCCGCGACAGGCGATGCACCGGCACCGGTTAAGCGCGTGGAAATCGATGAATGGGATGAGGCCGAGCGCCTACGGGCAGAAAAAGAAACCTTGGGGCTTTATCTCACGGGGCATCCGATTGACGAGCATGAAGCCGAGTTGGCGGAGTTCATCACCTGCCGTCTGAGCCAGGCCGCTGCGGGCGCCGGTGTCGAGAAGACAGCGGGCCGTCGTGGTGGCGAAAAACGCGTGGTCCTTGCAGGATTGGTGGTAGCGGTCCGTACTCGGGTGACGCAAAGTGGCCGGCGCATCGGGTTTGTCACGCTGGATGACCGCACGGCCCGTATTGAAGTGGCTTTGTTTGGCGAGACCTTCCAGCGCTATCGCGGCCTGCTTGAGAAAGATCATTTGGTCGTGATCGAAGGTGATCTGGGTTATGACGAATTTAATGACGGCTATCGGGTCTCCGCCGAACGCATTTACGATCTGGCCGGCGCTCGGGCGGCCTTTGCCCGGCGCTTGGTCCTGCGTGTTGACGCCAAGCATGCAGGCAATGGATTGATCGCCTCCCTAAAAGAAACACTAACCCCATACCAAGACGGAGAATGTGCCGTTTGTATCGATTATGAGCGCCCCGATGCGCAGGTGCGCGTCCGGTTGGGTGAGGCCTGGCGAGTGCGACCCGATCCCGCATTAATCGATGGACTAGCCGGCTTGTTGCTAGGTGCGGTGAGCGTGGATTATCGCCGCTAACGGCCGTGTTAGAATTGCCTCACACTTTTTCATAGGGATTCCATTCTTGGCTTCCAGTGAACTGAATTTTCTTGAATTTGAGCGACCGATCGCTGAGTTAGAAGCGAAAATCGAAGAGCTGCGTTACGTCGGTAACGACAGCGAGGTCAGCATTAGCGAAGAGTTAGGCCGTCTACAGGCCAAAAGTCGCCAGCTGACTGAGCAGATTTTCCGCAGCCTCACGCCCTGGCAGGTTGCGCAGTTGGCAAGGCATCCCAAGCGGCCCTATGCCCAAGATTACATCGATGCCATTTTCACCGAGTTCGAGGAGCTGCATGGCGATCGGGCATTCGCGGACGATGCGGCCATTGTCGGTGGTGTTGCGCGGTTAGATGGCCGGCCTGTGATGGTGGTCAGTGAGCAGAAAGGCCGGGATACGCGTGAGAAAATCGAGCGCAATTTCGGTATGCCGCGTCCCGAGGGCTATCGCAAGGCCAAGCGGCTTTTTGAAATGGCCGAGCGGTTTTCGCTGCCAATTTTCACCTTTATTGATACCCCGGGCGCTTATCCCGGCGTGGGCGCCGAGGAGCGTGGACAGAGCGAGGCGATTGCTCGCAATTTGTTCGTCATGTCTGGGCTGCGTACGCCGATTGTCTGCACGGTCATTGGCGAGGGTGGCTCTGGTGGAGCGTTGGCCATTGGTGTGGGCGATCGTTTGCTAATGCTGCAGTACAGTACCTATTCGGTGATCTCGCCAGAGGGTTGTGCTTCGATTCTTTGGAAAAGTGCTGATCGCGCCGCTGACGCAGCAGAGGCCATGGGTATTACCGCGACGCGACTTTCCGAACTGGGGCTGGTGGATGAGGTCATTCCCGAGCCGTTGGGGGGTGCTCATCGGGACTGGGAGGAGATGTCGCGGCGGCTTGGTGCGGCGTTGCGTCGCCAACTGGGCGAGATCGAAGGGGCCGAGCTCGATACGCTTGTCTCGCAACGGCATGATCGCCTTATGGGGCTTGGCCACGTCCGCCAGTAAATCATGGGCATGAGCGCGCCCGATGCCAATGCCATTCGGGCGTGTCTGCCGGCCTCAGTTGACCGGTTGGTTGTCGCTTACAGCGGTGGCGTGGACTCTACCGTTTTGCTGCATCTGGCAGCTGAGAGCGGATTGCCGGTTGTCGCGGTTCATGTCCATCACGGATTACAGTCGGCCGCTGATGATTGGGTGGCGCATTGCCAGTGGTTTTGTGACCAGCGCCAAATCCCACTGACCATAAAAAAAGTTGATGTCAAAAACACCGGCAATGGCCTTGAGGCGGCGGCACGCGAGGCCCGCTATTCGACGTTGGCGGAGGCGATGACGCCGGGCGCTTGTTTATTGACCGGTCACCACGCGGATGATCAGGCCGAAACGCTGTTGCTGCGTATGCTTCGCGGTACCGGACCCGATGGTATGACGGGCATTGAGGCTTGTCGTTCATTCGGCGAGGGCTGGCTAGCTCGACCGCTGCTGCCTTTCACCCGCTTCCAGATCGAGGCGCTGGCTAATGACGCCGGACTCCGTTGGGTTGAAGACCCCAGCAACGCCCATTGCAGCCAAGACCGTAACTACCTACGCCAGACGATCATGCCGGCGCTGCGGCAACGTTGGCCACAGGCGACGAACACATTGGGACGGCTTGCTGATCTGGCGGGTGAGCAACGGGTGGTGCTCAACGCGCTTTTGCAGGAGCAATTGCGTGAGAGTTGCGCCGACGACATGGGCCCGATGTCATTACAGCGGTTGGTGGCGATGACACCGCCCATGCAAGCGGCCGCATTGCGGGCTTGGATTGCCGCGGCCGGGCTGAGGCCACCCTCACAGCGTCGACTCCGTGCCGGATTATTGGCGCTTTTATCGGCAAAGAATGATCGCACCCCCAAGCTCGAATGGTCACAAGGGCAGGTGGCGCGGCATGGGGATTGGCTGTATCGGCTACCGCGAGAATTGCCCACGGTACCTGCGGCTCAGCCATGGACGTTGTCAGCGACCACTACGCTGGATTGGCAGGGTGTCTTGGGTTGGATACCGACAGGGAGCGATGAATTTGCTGTTCCCGAGCCTTTGCATGGTGCGGTCCTGAACGTGCGCCCACCCCAAGTCGGCGAACGCCTAGCATTGGCGGGCCGGCCGCAGAAAATGATCATGGACTGCGCGCGGGAGTCCGGCATATTGCCCTGGTGGCGTTCAAAATTGCCGGTGGTAGAGACGCCTGAGCACGGAGTGCTGGCTGTGGCAGGGCTAGGTTTAACCCGAGCGGGTGTGGCGCAGTTGCAGGGCGGAGACTGGCGCTTGGTCTGGAGCGTGGCCGCCGATACGACAAACTGCGATTTGCGTTATATCCATCAGCCGCCGAGACCGGGAGATTAATGCGGATTACGTTGTGCCCCCCGCGGTGTTCGGTTACCATTGACGCCCGTCCTGTGGCGGCCTCCCGCTGCCACGATTCGCCAGTAGGCCGACGGTAGCATGACGCGATTTATCTTTATTACAGGCGGTGTGGTGTCCTCTCTGGGCAAAGGCATCGCCGCCGCCTCATTAGGTTCCATTCTCCAGGCAAGAGGACTGAGCGTGACCATGGTCAAGCTCGATCCTTACATCAATGTCGACCCGGGAACCATGAGCCCCTTTCAGCATGGTGAGGTTTTTGTCACCGACGATGGTGCGGAGACGGATCTTGATCTAGGCCACTACGAACGATTCGTTCGCATGCGGGCAACGCAAGACAACAACTACACCACCGGCCGGATCTACGAGAGCGTCATCCGGAAAGAACGCCGCGGTGACTACTTAGGCGGGACAGTTCAGGTGATCCCGCATATCACCGATGAAATTAAAGCCTGTATCGAGCGAGGCGCGGGGAGCGCAGACATCGCGCTCATCGAGATTGGCGGAACCGTCGGTGACATCGAATCGCTGCCGTTCCTGGAGGCCATTCGCCAGATGGGTGCCGAGCTTGGCCGTGAGCGTTGTCTGTACGTCCATCTAACGCTGCTGCCGTGGATTGCCGCAGCGGGTGAGATGAAAACGAAGCCAACGCAGCATTCGGTCAAGGAGTTGCGGTCAATTGGTATTCAGCCGGATATCCTGGTTTGTCGGGCAACCCAGCCGATTCCAGCAGAAGAGCGACGCAAGATTGCCCTGTTCACTAATGTAGAACCCAAGGCAGTCATCTCAGCGCTAGACGTCGATAACATCTACAAAGTCCCGGCCATGCTGCATGAGCAGGCATTCGATCATATCGTGGCCGAAAAATTCGGCCTCGAGTTGCCGCCGGCCAGCCTCGGTGACTGGGACCAGGTGGTTGAGGCTATGGAATCGCCGAAGGGGTCAGTGACGGTGGCGATGGTCGGCAAGTATGTCGAGTTGGCCGATGCCTACATGTCCCTTAATGAAGCGCTCCGACATGCGGGCATTCAGGCGCGTCAGCGCGTTGAGATTCGTTATGTCGATTCTGAGGTGGTAGAGCGCGATGGCCCAGGCATGTTGGCCGACGTGGATGCCATTTTGGTCCCGGGTGGATTTGGTGAGCGAGGTATTGAGGGAAAGATTGCCGCAGCGGGTTATGCACGCGAGAAGCATATTCCCTATCTGGGCATCTGCCTTGGCATGCAAGTGGCGGTGATCGAGTATGCGCGTAATGTCGCAGGCCTTGATGGAGCGCATAGCACCGAGTTTGTCACCCATCCGCGTCATCCCGTGATTGGCCTGATTACTGAATGGATGAACGACGAGGGCCTCAAAGAATATCGTGATAACGATTCCGATCTCGGCGGGACCATGCGCCTTGGCGCGCAGCCATCCTCATTGGTTCGGGGCACTCGCTGCCATCAAATCTATGGCAAGGATGTGATTCGCGAGCGGCATCGGCATCGCTATGAGTTTAATAACGGCTACGAGCAGGCACTCAGCGAGGCGGGAATGGTGATTTCCGGCTGGTCGCAACACGGCCACTTAGCAGAGACGATCGAGTTGCCAGAGCATCCTTGGTTTGTCGCCTGTCAATTCCATCCCGAGTTCACCTCGACACCGCGGGATGGGCATCCGCTGTTCACCAGCTTCATCGAGGCGGCGGCGCAACATCACAAGGCGGGTCAGAAATAATGTCCGGCCATTGGGCGCTGGGGGATTACACACCGGGGATTGATCAGCGGTTTTTCCTGATTGCGGGCCCTTGTGTTGCCGAATCAGCCGATCTTGCCCTAGAGATTGCCGAGACGCTGGTAACGATAACCCGTGATCGCGGGATTCCGTTTATTTTCAAAGCCTCTTTCGACAAGGCCAACCGCTCCTCTGGAGATAGCTATCGCGGCCCGGGTATCGAGGCAGGGCTTAAAACGTTGGCGCGGGTGCGTGAACAATACAACGTGCCGGTGATCACCGACGTCCATGAATACACACCGCTTGATGAAGTTGCCGATGTGGTGGATTGGTTACAGACCCCAGCATTTCTCTGCCGGCAAACCGATTTTATTCAAGCAGTCGCCGCACAGGGGATCCCGGTGAATATTAAAAAAGGCCAGTTCCTTGCGCCCTGGGACATGCGCCACGTGGTGGCAAAGGCACGCGCCACGGGCAATCAGCAGATCACGGTTTGTGAGCGTGGCGCATCGTTTGGCTACAACAATTTGGTCTCGGATATGCGGGCATTGGCCGTCATGCGCGAAAATCAAACCCCCGTCGTGTTTGATGCCACGCATTCGGTGCAGTTGCCTGGCGGGATGGGGACTAGCTCAGGTGGGCAACGCGAGCATGTGCCTGTGCTCGCGCGGGCGGCAGTGGCGGCCGGTGTGAGTGGACTCTTTATGGAGACGCATCCCAATCCGGCACAGGCGCAATCCGATGGCCCGAACAGCTGGCCGCTCGCGCGCATGGCCGAATTGCTTGATACGCTTACCGAACTCGATGCTGTGGTAAAGCGCCATGGCTTTGCAGAGATGCAATTGGAATCAGGAGCAAACTAATGCCAGCGATTAGTCGCATTCAGGCCCGCGAGATCTTGGACTCCCGCGGCAACCCAACGCTTGAAGCAGAAGTCACGCTCAGCGATGGCCATACCGGTGTCGCTGCGGTGCCCTCGGGTGCTTCTACCGGCGCCAGAGAAGCGGTGGAGCTGCGGGATGGCGATGCTTCACGCTACTTGGGTAAGGGCGTGCTCAAAGCTGTTGCCAACGTTAATGGCGAGATCAACGATGCGCTTGCTGGCATGGAGGTAACCGAGCAACGGGCGATTGATGAGCGGCTGATTGCGCTGGATGGCACTGAGAATAAAGGCCGGCTGGGTGCGAATGCGCTGCTCGGTGCCTCGCTGGCGGTGGCGCATGCAGCAGCCAACGCCGCGGCCATCCCGCTTTTCCGCTCGCTTGCCCCTCAGGGTGATTACCAGCTGCCTGTGCCGATGATGAATATCCTCAACGGCGGCGCGCATGCCAGCAATAGTGTGGATATTCAGGAATTTATGGTCATGCCCGTTGGGTTTGATCGGTTCAGTGAGGCGCTGCGCTGCGGTACGGAAATTTTTCATGCGCTGAAAAAAGTGCTCTCTGACCGTGGTTTGGCCACAGCCGTTGGCGATGAAGGTGGCTTTGCGCCGGATCTGCCTTCTAATGAAGCGGCTATCGAGGCTATTCTTCAAGCCACCGAAGCCGCGGGTTACACCCCCGGCGATCAGGTATGGATTGCGCTGGATGCGGCAAGCTCCGAGTTCTATGACAACGGCCAGTATCACCTTAGCTCCGAGAATCGACGCTTTGATGCCGAGGGCTTTGCCGGCGTTCTAGCCGACTGGGTCAGCCGTTATCCGATCATTTCTATTGAGGATGGCATGGCCGAGGATGATTGGGCAGGTTGGGCGGCCCTCACTCGACGCATCAGCGAGGGCGTGCAGCTGGTGGGTGATGACCTGTTTGTTACCAATACGGCTATTTTTAAGCAAGGGATTGAGCAGGGAATTGCCAACTCTATTCTGATTAAATTCAATCAGATAGGAACATTAACTGAGACTTTAGATGCCATTGAGATGGCGCGCAAAGCCAACTACTCAGCCGTGATCTCGCATCGCTCCGGAGAAACTGAGGATACAACTATCGCCGATTTAGCCGTGGCAAGCAGTGCGACCCAAATTAAAACGGGTTCGCTGTGTCGCTCGGATCGGGTGGCCAAATACAATCAGCTGCTGCGCATTGAGGCATTGCTGGGTGAGGATGCCCGATATGCCGGCGCTGCCGCCTTTCCCAACTTGCAGCACATGGGTGCGCAGAGCCGCTAATGCGCTGGCTTGCCGCCGGGCTGCTGCTGTTGCTGCTGCTCCTGCAATCGCGCCTTTGGTGGGGTGATGGCAGTATCCCGGAAATGCTTCGGCTGCAGTCGGCAGTGCAGTCGCAGCAGGCAGATAACGCCGGCCTTGATGAGCGCAATCGGGCGCTGGCAGCTGATGTGGCCGACCTACGCGCTGGTCTAGAGGGAGTCGAGGAGCGCGCCAGGCGCGATCTTGGCATGATTGGCAACGAAGAGCATTTCTATCGTGTCATCGAGCCAGACTCCCAATAGCCGCCTCTGGGCGCTGATCGTCGCGGCGGGGCGTGGGGAGCGCACTGGCGGGGATCAGCCCAAGCAATACCATCAATTGGCCGGCCGCATGGTCCTGGACTGGTCGTTGCAAGCGCTGCTGCAAACACCCAACTTACAGGGTTTGATGCTCGTGGTTGCGGCGGGGGATACCGCGTGGCGGCAGTGTCAGTGGGCATCGGACCCGCGCCTCAAAACGGCCACCGGGGGTGCCGAGCGTTGTGAATCGGTGGTAGCCGGTTTGCAGGCTCTAAAGCGAGATTGCGGGGCCGAAAACGGTGATTGGGTATTAGTCCATGATGCCGCGAGACCGGCGATCACGCCGAGCGATATCAAAAAGTTGATCGAGGCGGTCAATGGTAATCCGAATGGCGGGCTACTGGCTGCGCCCGTTCGGGATACCCTCAAACGCGCTGGCAGTGATGGGAACGTTGCCGAGACGGTCAACCGTAATGGGCTGTGGCAGGCCATGACACCGCAGCTTTTCCCACTGGCCCATTTACTGACCGCCCTTTGTTCGGATCAGGCAACACCGCCAACGGATGAAGCGCAGGCGATGGAGCGAGCGGGATGGCAGCCACAGCTGGTTCCTGGCAGCCCGCAGAACATTAAATACACCTATCAGGAAGACTTGGCCTGGCTTGCTCACCTGCTCGCCAACAAGGCGGGGGCAAAAACATGAATATACGCATTGGTCAGGGTGTGGATGCGCATCGGTTAGTGACAGGGCGCCCGCTTATTCTCGGCGGTGTCACCGTGCCGTTTGAGCAAGGGCTGGAAGCACATTCCGATGGCGATGTCCTGTTACATGCCATTACCGATGCGCTCTTAGGCGCTGCTGGCCTTGGTGATATCGGTCAGCATTTCCCGGATACCGACCCTCACTATAAAAATGCAGACAGCCGTGTTCTGTTGCGCTCTGCCTACGCACAATGTCGCGCTCAGGGGGGCGTGGTGAACAATATTGATGCCACATTGATTGCGCAGCGTCCTAAGCTACAGGCTTATCTTGCGGCCATGCAGGCCAATATTGCTCAGGATCTTTCGATCAGTCCCGATCAGGTAAACCTGAAGGCCACGACAATGGAGTGGATGGGCTTTACGGGCCGTGGAGAGGGCATTGCCGCCACGGCGGCACTCTTGCTGACGCTGTCATGAGTCATTCAACGTGGCCGCGAGCTTGGGGCAAGACGTTAGGCAGCGCCAAGGTCGGGGAACAGCCAGAAGACTTCCACGTCGATGAGCAATTAGGTTTTACCGCCAGCGGCGACGGCCCGCATGTGTTGGTGCAAATCGAGAAGCGCCGAATGAGTACCGCGGAGGCCATTCGAGTCCTGGCGCGCCACTGGCAAATATCTGCAAAAGATGTCGGTTATGCCGGGCGGAAAGACCGGCAGGCGCTCACCCGGCAATGGTTATCTTTGCCTTGGCCGGTCAAAGCGCCATTACCACCCGTTGAGGTGGTCTCTGATAACACGGCCGGCGACGGGCAGCGACTGGCGGTGTGCCACTGTGCCCGTCATCGTCGCAAACTTCCGGTGGGTGCATTAACCGGCAACCGGTTTCGGTTGCGCTTGCGGCAGTTCAGCGCCAGTCACACCGTCGTTCACCAGCGTATGCAGCAAATCGCAACCGCCGGCGTGCCCAACTATTACGGCGGCCAGCGTTTTGGCCGGGATGCACGTAATCTGCAGCTCGCCGATGATTGGTTTGCCGGCCGCTATCGGCCCCGTCAGCGCGCAGAGCGCAGCATGCTTTTGTCGGCGGCGCGGAGTGCCTGTTTTAACGCCGTCTTAAGCGAGCGTGTGGCGGCAGGCGATTGGGACCGGCCGGATCAGTCAGACTTACTGGTATTGGATGGTCGCGGGAGTTTATTTAACGCTGAGAGTGAGTCCGCTCCTCGATTAGCGGCCCGCGCTGCTGGATTGCGCGTTCATCCAACCGGGCCGTTGCCGGGTTTGCCGCGCAAGGGTCTGCGGCTTAGCCCAGAGCTTGCCGCGCGTGAGTCGGCTATTTTGCAGGGCCATGATGCTTTAGTGCAGGGGCTTTGCGCGGAGAAACTAGAGCCAGCGCGGCGCGCCCTGCGCCTTGCCGTGAACAGTCTCGTTTGGCATTGGCCCAAGCAGGATGAATTGCTACTCGATTTCTCGTTGGCGAAGGGCTGTTACGCCACCACCGTGCTCAGAGAGCTTATTGACTGGGAGGTGGCGTGAGCGGATTAACGCCGCAACAGCACATACAGCGCGCCAGTACCGCCATCAACCGGGCGTGCAGAGCAAAAGGCAAGGACATCGTCGCGTTGCCGCAGCCAACGATCGACCTGGCCTTTTAACACCGGGCCATTGTTAGATGAGCGTTTGCCCTTGCCATGGATAATTCGCACACAACCCAGATGTCGGCGATGACACTCGGCAAGAAAATCGCTGAGCAGGCGCCGGGCGGAGTCCACAGTGTGGCCATGCAGGTCTAGCTCAGCCATGATGCTGAATTCTCCGCGGCGAAGCCGACGCAGGGTTCGGCGTTGCAGCCCCGGTCGAGCAAAGGCAAGTGCTTCACCAAGCTCAACCCCAAGGGGGTTGTCATCCTGTTGGCCACTTGCCAGTTCACGCAAAACCGCTCGGTCATCCGCATGACGCTGACCGGGGATTGGCGGCGGTGGCCGGCGGCGCAGATCTGCCTTTTGGCGATCACGCAGCGGTCGGACATCATCCATGGCGGCCCGAAACAACGCGGTGTCTGGGTCGTCGCTTTGCATTATTAGCTCCCGCGAAGGTTGCGGATCGGTATAGTACACGGGCATTGACGCAAGGAGACAAGGGGCTGGTATGAGAATTCTCGTCAGCAACGACGATGGCTATGGATCAGTGGGCATTCGCGCGCTGGCGGATGCACTGCGGAAATCCGCTCAGGTCACCATTGTGGCACCGGAACGTGATCGCAGCGGGGCCAGTAATTCCCTGACGCTGGAATGGCCGATTCGGGTGGCCGAGAGTGAGCCGGATATCTATCGGGTGGAAGGCACACCGACCGATTGCGTGCACTTGGCCATTACCGGCTTGTTGGATCATGTCCCCGATATGGTGGTTTCGGGGATTAATGCGGGCGCTAACCTAGGCGATGATGTCCTCTACAGTGGCACCGTAGCGGCGGCTATGGAGGGGCGGACGCTGGGACTACCTGCCATCGCGATTTCGCTGGTTGGCCATGAACCCACCCATTATGCAACGGCGGCAGACATTGCCTGCCGGCTGATCCGCCAGCTTAACGAAAAGCCATTGCCGGCCGATACGATCCTTAATGTGAATGTGCCGGATCTGCCACTGGCAGAGATTGCGGGTATTGAAGCGACCCGGCTGGGCCAGCGTCATCGTGCGGAGGCCGCTATTGCTTCCCAAGATCCTCGGGGCCGCCCAATCTACTGGATAGGCCCACCTGGTGCGCAACAGGACGCTGGGCCAGGCACCGACTTCAATGCGATTAACCGTGGTTTTGTTTCGGTGACTCCCATTGAGGTGGATTTAACGCGTTATACCGCCTTAGATCAGATTGCTGGCTGGGTCTCGGGGCTATAGCCATGGATGCACGTCAGCTCCAGGGTATTGGCATGACCTCGCGGCGGACGCGAGAGCGATTGGCCGCGCGCCTGGGTGATGCGGGCATTACCGATGTGCATGTGCTCAATATCATGCGCCAGATTCCGCGCCATGTGTTTGTGGATGAGGCACTGGCCTCCAGAGCCTACGAAGACACGGCGCTACCGATTGGACATGGCCAAACCATTTCTCAGCCCTTTGTCGTCGCCCGGATGACGGAAATCCTGATTCGCTACGGTATCCCGCAAAAGGTTCTTGAGATTGGCACTGGCTCGGGCTACCAGGCGGCGGTATTGGCCGCTTTGGTACCACAGCTTTTTACGATCGAGCGTATTCGTGCCTTATACACCCGCAGTCAGTCAATCTTTCGTCAGCTCGGGGTTCACAATGTTCGACAGCGTCTCGGCGACGGGCATCTAGGCTGGCCGGGTGAGGCACCTTTTGATGCCATTTTGCTTACCGCCGCGCCTGCGGTGATTCCCCCGGTGTTATTCGATCAGCTGCAAGACGGGGGGCAATTACTCGCGCCGGTTGGAGATGATCGCGGCCAGCGTCTGATCGTTTATCGGCGCGAGGGGCAGGAGATCCACGAAGAGGCGGTCGAGGACGTAAGTTTCGTTCCAATGCTGGAGGGAACTGAGCGTTGATGCTGTTTACCACTCTTTATGATCGCGTCCTTGCTTGGTCTGCTCATCGCCGCGCGCCCTTGTTGTTAGCAACGCTGAGTTTTGCAGAGTCTTCGTTTTTTCCGATACCGCCGGATGTGATGCTGGCCCCAATGAGTATGGCGAAGCCGAAACGCGCCCTGCGATTCGCGGGTATCACCACCATGGCTTCTGTCGCCGGTGGTGTACTGGGGTACTTGATTGGCATGTTAGGGCTTGAGCTGGTGTTGCCTTTGATTATCGAGGCTGGGTATTCCGATGCCTATGCATTAGCTCAAGACTGGTTTGCCAAGTGGGGTTTTTGGGTGGTGTTGGTGGCTGGGTTTTCTCCCATCCCGTACAAGGTATTCACCATCGCCGGTGGCGCGATGGCGATTGCCTGGCTGCCTTTCATCCTCGCATCGCTGATTGGTCGTGGCGCGCGGTTTTATTTGGTGGCAGGGTTGCTTGCCTGGGGTGGACCAAAGCTAGAGCCGCTTTTGCGCCGTTACATGGAGCGTTTAGGCTGGGGCACGGTCGCGGCTTTACTGGTGGTCGTGATTTATTTCTCGTTATGAAGCAGGTTGGCTGGATTGTTCTGATTGCGTTGTTGCTCGTTGGCTGCAGCGAGTTTGATTACGCCAGTGACAGGCATTTGCGCGAGGGGGCTATTGTGAGTGGCTCGCCGGCCGTTCACACGGTGCAACGTGGCGACACCCTCTATCAAATTGCGTGGGCACATGGCGTTGATTTTCGTGATCTCGCGGCATGGAACGGTATTGCGCCCCCATATGTCATTTATCCCGGGCAACGACTGTCACTACGAGGGCGCGCGGGCACCAGCACGGCAACAGTGTCGGCTGCGCCCAGCAGCTCGTCGAGTCGGGTAGGCAGCTCCAACGCCCGTGTCGAGCCACTGCGTGGGCCGATTGCCTGGCAATGGCCGGTGGAGGGTCGATTGGTGCGGCGCTACAACCCGGAGGCGCTGGGTAAACGGGGTGTCAGTATCGCTGGCCAGGCCGGCGATACCATTAAGGCAGCAGCTGCCGGTGACGTGGTGTATAGCGGCAGCGGTCTGCGTGGATACGGCAATCTCATCATCATTAAACATAACGAGCAGTTTCTGACTGCCTACGGCTACAATCAGGAGCTGCTCGTGGCTGAGGGCGAACGGGTGGCGGCTGGAGATGCCATTGCACGCATGGGCGCGACGGCGGAGTACCCTGGTGAGCTACATTTTGAGGTGAGAGAGCGTGGCCAGCCGGTTAACCCGGCCAAATATCTACCCTGATGTTGTTTAGGCCTCAATAATTAATGCCGCCACCACGCGCCGGCCTTCGCCCATCAGGATATTGTAGGTGCGGCAGGCCGAAGCCGTATCCATGATCTCTAGTCCAACGCCGGTGGTGATGAGCTCGCGCATGAGCGCCCGCGCTGGAAAGACCTGCCGCTGGCCGGTGCCTAGCAAGACCACTTCGGGCTCAAGTGCTCGCACCGATTGCAGATGCCGTGGCTCCAGCGCTTGGATGTTGCTCGGGCCCCAATCATCGACCAAGGTGTCCGGCATCACCAGCAGACTGCGTTGGTACTGCTGATCATTAATTTGAATTTTGCCGTTGGCGTAGCCAAGAATGCGGTAAACACCGTCGGTGCTGTCGAGACTAATTTGCATAAAAACACCATAGCGGCAGTCGTAGTCCGCCAGCAACCATACCTTGGAAATCAAGGCATTTTTTACCGCGAGCAGTTATCATGGGGGCTTGCCGAAATTCAGTGGGGGTTGCCTTGAACGAGGACTTTCAGCGCATCAAGCGCTTGCCGCCGTATGTTTTCAATATTGTCAACGAGTTAAAGGCGCAGGCCCGGGCTCGTGGAGAGGATATTGTCGATTTCGGGATGGGTAACCCGGATTTGCCAACGCCCAAACATATTGTTGATAAGCTGACCGAGGCCTCGCAGCGGCCCGATACGCATCGCTACTCGATGTCACGGGGCATCCCGCGTCTGCGTAGAGCGATTACCCATTGGTATCACAGTCGCTACAACGTCGCCCTCGATCCAGAGAGCGAAGCCATCGTCACCATTGGCTCCAAAGAGGGCCTTGCGCATTTGGCATTGGCCACCTTGGGGCCAGGGGATGCCGTGCTGGTGCCGAATCCCGCTTATCCGATTCACCCTTATGGCGTGGTGATTGCTGGGGCGGATATCCGTCATGTCCCGCTGGTTGAGGGTGGCGATTTCTTTAGCGAGTTAGAGAAGGCCATCAAAGACACTTGGCCCAAGCCTAAGATGCTGGTCATTAACTTCCCGGCCAATCCAACGGCGCAGTGTGTTGAGCTGTCCTTCTTTGAGCGGGTGGTCGATATCTGCCGGGAACATGGCATATGGATTGTGCATGATTTGGCTTATGCCGATCTGGTTTTTGATGGCTATCAGGCGCCCTCGATACTGCAGGTGCCCGGGGCGCACGAAGTGGCCGTAGAGTCCTTTTCTCTTTCCAAAAGCTACAGCATGCCGGGGTGGCGAGTCGGCTTTATGTGCGGTAATGAAAAGCTCATTGCCGCCCTGGCTCGCATGAAGTCGTATCTTGACTACGGCATGTTCACCCCCATTCAGGTCGCCGCGATTCAAGCGCTAGAGGGGCCGCAGGACTGCGTGAGTGAAATTTGTGAGACCTATCGTATTCGCCGCGATGTGCTCTGCGATGGGCTGGAGGCCGCTGGGTGGCCGGTAATACGGCCCAAGGCAACGATGTTTGTCTGGGCACGCATCCCCGAAGCCTACCGCGAAATGGGATCTTTGGAGTTCTCGAAAAAACTGCTGCGGGATGCCGGAGTCGCCGCGTCTCCAGGCATTGGCTTTGGCGAATATGGTGATGAGTACATGCGCTTTGGGCTCATTGAAAATCAGCATCGCACGCGCCAGGCCGTGCGCGGGATCAAGCAGATGCTACGGCGTGATGGATTAAGTAGTTAAAACGATGGGAGTAAGCGATTTGGAGCCGGTGAAGGTAGGGGTACTCGGATTGGGTACCGTCGGGGGTGGAACAGTCAATCTGCTCGAGCGTAATCGCGATGAAATTACGCGCCGGGCGGGGCGCCCAATAGACGTGATCCGCGCCGCCGCGCGTCATCCAGATCGGCCTCGGACCTGTAGTACCGAGAATATCCAGCTCGATTACGACCCGTTTGCATTGGTCGATGATCCCAGTATTGAGATTGTGGTGGAGCTGATTGGCGGCGTGGAGCTCGCCAAAGAGCTAACGTTGCGCGCCATTGAAAACGGCAAACATGTGGTGACGGCCAACAAGGCATTGATCGCCCTGCATGGTAATGAGATCTTCGCCAAGGCGCGTGAGAAGGGCGTGACAATCGGATTTGAAGCCGCCGTGGCAGGCGGTATCCCCATCATTAAGGCCGTCCGCGAGGGTTTGGTGGGTAACCGCATCGAGTGGCTGGCTGGCATCATTAACGGCACCAGTAACTTTATCCTCACCGAGATGCTCTACGCCGGCCGGGCGTTTGGCGATGTGTTAGCCGAGGCACAGCGCCTTGGCTATGCCGAAGCCGATCCCACCTTTGACGTGGAAGGTGTGGATGCTGCGCACAAGCTCACGATATTGGCCTCGATTGCGTTCGGTATTCCCCTGCAGTTCGATAAGGTGTTTATGGAGGGCATCGGCCAGATCAGCACCGATGATGTCGCCTATGCACAAGAGCTCGGATTCCGAATCAAACACTTGGGGATCTGCCGGCGCGAGGGCGAGGGGATTGCCCTGCGTGTTCATCCCACGCTGCTGCCCGAACGGCAATTGCTGGCCAATGTTGACGGCGTGATGAATGCAGTCATGGTCAATGCCGATCCACTGGGGCCCACGCTTTACTACGGGGCCGGAGCGGGGGCAGAGCCGACCGCCTCGGCGGTGGTGGCCGATCTGGTCGATGTGGTACGCGAATTTACGCTGGAGCCAGAAAACCGAGTGCCTTATTTGGCGTTCCAGGCCCATGCGCTCTCGGATGAGCCGGTCGTGGGCATGGAGGCGGTAGAGACGGCGTATTACTTGCGCCTTGAGGCGCAGGACGAACCCGGAGTATTAGCCGAGGTAACGGGCATTCTCAGCCGTGCCGGCATCAGTATCGAGGCCGTGATCCAAAAACAGCCGGCACCGGGCGCCGAGACGGTGCCGGTGATTCTGCTTACCCATCCGGTGCGCGAATCCCGAATGGATGAGGCCTTGGAATCAATTGCCGCACTCGAGGCGGTGCACGGCAATATCACGCGCATTCGCGTAGAGGCACTGTAATGAGTTCAGATAAACGCTATACCGGATTGATCGGCAAATATGGCTATCGCCTTCCGCTTGCTGATCAGGCAAGGCCCATTAGCTTGGGTGAGGGGAATACGCCGCTCATTAAGCTGGATAATCTTGTTCGCGATATCGGTAAAGATGTCGATTTGTACGTGAAGTATGAAGGCCTCAACCCCACGGGGTCATTCAAGGATCGCGGAATGACGGTTGCCGTTACTCAAGCGGTGGCTGAAGGCAGCAAAGCGATTATTTGCGCCTCAACCGGCAATACCTCGGCCTCAGCCGCCGCGTATGCCGCTCGTGCGGGGATTAAGGCATTCGTGCTGATCCCGGACGGCAAGATCGCCATGGGCAAATTGGCCCAAGCCATTATGCATGGTGCCGAGGTGCTGCAGATTCACGGCAATTTTGACGATGGGATGCGCATTGTCAAAGAGATGGCCGAGCGTGCACCGGTGAGTCTGGTGAATTCGGTGAATCCCTATCGCTTACAGGGTCAGAAGACCGCCGCATTTGAAATCTGTGAAGCCCTCGGCCGGGCACCTGACTACCACTGTCTGCCGGTGGGTAATGCCGGCAATATCACGGCTTATTGGATGGGCTACAGCGAAATGGCGCTCAAACCCGGTGAGCCTGGAACCGCGGCCTGTAAATTCTGCGGTGGTGACTGTCAGTTCCACCAGAATGCGGTGGAGCAGCGCCCGGTGATGGTGGGTTATCAGGCCTCGGGGGCGGCGCCGTTTTTGCGTGGCCATCCCGTTGAGCATCCCGAAACCATTGCCACCGCCATTCGCATTGGTGCGCCGCAAAGCTGGGATCAAGCGCTAGCAGCCTCTCAAGAATCGGGTGGTTGGTTTGATGAATTCGACGATGAAGCCATTCTTGAGACCCAATGGTTATTAACCAGCCGTGAGGGTATTTTTTGCGAGCCAGCGTCAGCGGTGTCCGTTGCCGGGGCGGTCGCGGATATTCGCACGGGCAAGATACCGGAAGGCAGCACCGTCGTTTGCACGTTAACTGGGCACGGACTCAAGGACCCGGATGTGGCCAAGCGATATGCCGATGCGGCCGTCACCACACTCGCCGCCGAATCCGGTGCAGTGGAAGAGGCCATCCTCGGTAAGATGGCTTAAGCGATGGGGGCGCGACATCAGTTTGTGGTGTTGGCCCCTTCGTTGTTGGGTCCGGTGCCGTCAATGCTTGCTGATGGGGCCCGAGACGTCGACGTATCGCCGTCATTTACGCGGTTTCTCTCGCGCGCCAAAAGACAAAATCACCAGAAAGCAATGACTGGCGAGTCGGTGCTTTTGCAGCAACTTTCGCGCGACGATGATCCTCATCAGACTGCACTGCCAACGGCTGGCGCCATCGCGGCCAGCGCGCTACAGATTCATGGTCACCGTTGGTATTACCAGGCAGCGCCCGTGCATTTGCGGCCAGATCGTGACCGCGTTTTGCTGTTTGCTGGTGATGGGCTGCGGGTTAACGCAGAAGAAAGTGAAGAATTAATTAATGATTTCAATCAACTGTATGCGAATGATGAAATAACACTTCATTATTCGAATGGGCATTGGGTACTGGGTACCGAGCAGCCGCTAGGGCCGGATCTGCCGCCTTTGGCCCGGGTTGCCGGACGCTATCTTGATGCGGTCATGCCTACGGATGAATCTTTCCGACGCTGGCGTCAGTTGCTGAATGAGATTCAGATGTTCTTGCACGATCATCCGATTAACCAACGTCGGTTGGCTGCAGGGGAGCTTGCCATTAATGGATTTTGGTTCTGGGAAGGCGGCGCGAAGCAGCCGCTGAATCTCCGCGAGAAAGGTCGTTTAATCGGCGGGAATGTTTTGTGTCAGGGAATTGCGCAGCTTGCCGATATCCCCATTGAATCAGCGCAAAACCTCAATGACACAGCCTCGTTTGACTACACGCTCGTCCTTTGGGATCGCGCGGAGCAGGCGCTGATGAGCGGTGATGCTCAGGCTTGGCTGCAGGCACTTTCTGCCTTTGATAACGAATTGGGTACCCGTTTTGCGACTTGGCTAGAAACACCGCGTACATCAATTGTGCTGGATACCGGGGCTGCAACGTTTACGGCTAATCACCGGCAGTTTCGGTGGCAATTTTGGCGGACAAATCAAGCATTGCCGGCCTGGATTCAACGGGCATGAGCGACCGCGCCATCCAACTACGTGATCGGGTGGTGCCCGATAGCGCGGTGGCGGGGTTCGAGGGCTACTCGGATTTGCTCGTACGCCTTTATCGAGCGCGCGGTGTAGAGCGTGCAACGGAATTGGACTATCGGCTCGCCGCCTTGCCTCGGCCCGATTCGCTGCCCGGCATCGAAATGGCTGCCGAGATGCTGGCCGATACGCTCACTCGCGGCGGCCGGATTCTGGTGGTGGGTGATTTTGATGCCGATGGCGCGACCAGCACGGCGGTTGCTCTGCGCAGTCTAACGGCAATGGGTGCGCAGTCGGTGGATTATTTGGTCCCTGACCGGTTCGAACTGGGTTACGGTCTGAGCGCGGCACTCGTTGAACATGCCAAGCCCTTGCAGCCGTCCCTGATCCTGACTGTGGATAATGGGATATCGGCGCATGCGGGGGTGGCGGCGGCCAATGCAGCGGGCATTCCCGTAGTGGTCACCGATCATCATCTACCCGGGGATGCATTGCCGGATGCTGCTGCCATCGTCAATCCACAGCTGGCGCCGGACGCATTTCCGGGTCGGCATTTAGCCGGTGTGGGCGTTTGTTTTTATCTCATGCTGGCACTTCGTGGCGTGCTGCGCGACCGCGGCTGGTTTAGCGATACACGTCCTGAGCCTAATCTTGCCGAGCAGCTTGATTTGGTGGCGCTGGGCACCGTGGCCGATGTCGTGGCATTGGATCACGTCAATCGATTGCTGGTAGAGCAGGGTTTACGACGCATACGGGCCGGTGCCGGCTGTCATGGGATCAATGCGCTTTTGCAGCTTGCAGGCCGCGAGCCTGCGCTTGCCTGTGCCAATGATCTGGGCTTTGCCGTGGCGCCGCGGCTCAAT
This sequence comes from Spiribacter sp., assembly GCA_965243155.1. Lineage (GTDB taxonomy): Bacteria > Pseudomonadota > Gammaproteobacteria > Nitrococcales > Nitrococcaceae > Spiribacter. Next base: position 24,192 of record CBDEUE010000020.1, read on the forward strand.
GCGGCTGGGCGGCTGGATGATATGGCGCTTGGCATCGAAGCGTTAGTCAGTGAACGTGCCGAGGTAGCCAATGAGCGCGCAGCGGTGCTGGATTCACTCAATCAGCAAAGACGCGCCGTAGAGCGGCAAATGCGGGATTCAGCCATGGCCGACGTAGAGGCCAAAATTGCTGAGGCGGCCGGTCAGCTTGACCCCGTCCTTTGTCTGTTTGATGCGCAGTGGCATCAGGGGGTTGTCGGCATTGTTGCCGGCCGACTGAAAGAGCATTTTCACCGGCCAGTGATTGCATTTGCCCCCGGTGAACAAGGGGAGCTTAAAGGCTCCGCTCGCTCCATTGCGGGGGTGCATATTCGAGATCTGCTCGAGGCAATGGATACGCGCACGCAGGGCAAGTTAATCCGGCGTTATGGCGGTCATGCCATGGCGGCGGGACTGCAGATTGCGGCCACGGATCTTGAAGATTTTCAGGCTTGCTTGCAGGAGGTCGCGGCCGAGTGGGTGGGTGATCATAGCGATGCCGAGACCCTGTGGACGGATGGCATTTTGCCAGCTAGCGCTTTTACCTTGGAAACGGCCAAGCTGTTAAGAACGGCGGGGCCGTGGGGCGCGGCTTTCCCCGAGCCCGTCTTTCGCGGCCAATTCACGATCCAATCGCAGCGCATCGTTGGGGAGTCTCATCTCAAGCTGTCAGTCATCCCGGCGCAAAGCCAAAGCTCGCCCCTGGAGGCCATCGCGTTTAATGCCATTGACCGTGGCTGGGACCAGCTTGGTGATCAGGTGATGGGCGCGTTTCGACTGGATGTCAATTACTTCCGCGGCCGGGAGCGCCTACAACTGGTGTTTGATCACCTGACTGCAGCCACCTGACCCTCGTGTCGGGTTAACTCAATCAGATCCACCATCACAGCGGCGGCCTCATCCAACAGCACATCAGGCAGTGCATCAGGATCGAGATCATCGAGCGATTCGAGTGCGGGTTGTCCGTAAGCGGCAAGTTGGCGATTGATCGCTTCTAACCGGGCTGCCTCCGATGCCTCGAGCTCAGCAACACGCTGGGCCTCATTGAGGGTTACCCGAGTGTCTGCCGCTTCTCGTTCCAGTCGCTTGGCTTCATCGGCAACGCTCAGCAGGGCCGGTTCTTGCGCGAGTCGACGATCATGTCGTCGCCGGAGCTCGCCGAGAATGGGGTCCAATGCCGTTAAACGGCGATACTCTGCCGAGCGAATGGTGTCCCAAGGCAGGGCATTATCCGCCGCCCGTTCGCCCACCTCGTCATTGGCATGGGGGTAGGGCATCTCTAGATCAGGCTCAACCCCGGTGAGCTGCGTGCTCTCGCCATTGATGCGATAGAACTTGGCAATCGTGAGCTTCAGTCGCCCACTGGGTGTTTGTTCATCGCCAACGCCAAATCGGTCGAGCCCAATCAAAGTCTGCACTGTGCCTTTGCCAAAGGTTTGGTCGCCCATCACGACACCCCGGCCATAATCCTGTATTGCGGCTGCAAAGATCTCGGAGGCCGAAGCACTGTTACCATCCACCATCACCCCTAGGGGGCCGTTGTAAATGGCCGGCTCACCTTTGGTGTCATTGAGCACTTCGCGCCGGCCGTTGCTGCGATGAACTTGCACAACCGGCCCTTCATCGATGAACAGTCCAGTCAGCTGAATCGCTTCCTCCAGCGAGCCCCCCGCGTTGCCACGCAGGTCAATAATGAGTGAATCGATATTCTCGAGGTCTTCGCTGGCCAGAAGCCGCCCAACATCGCGTGTGGTGCTGCGATAGTTGGGGTCACCGGCGTTGGCGGCGCTAAAGTCGGCGTAGAACGCCGGGATGGTAATGACTCCTACCTGAAAGGGTTGGCCATCGCGTTCAATATCAATGACCTCGGCCTGGGCCGCCTGTTCTTCAAGCTCGATGGTGTTGCGAACCAGGCGGACGACGCGTTCTCGACTATCGCCACGACCGCTACCGGGTAAGATCCGCAAAAAGACCTCAGAGTCTTTTGGGCCACGAATTAAATCAACCACATCACCCAGGCGCCATCCCACCACATCCTCGATGGCATCCTCGCTCTCGCCGACCCCAACGATACGATCGCCGGATTCCAAGGCGCCGCTGTTATCGGCTGGCCCGCCGGTAATGAGTTCAACGATTTCAACAAAATCTCCCTCACTGCTCAGCATGGCGCCGATGCCCTCAAGGGAAAGGCTCATATTGATATCGAAGTTCTCGGAGTTACGCGGTGACATGTAGCTGCTGTGTGGATCATATGCACTCGCCCAGGTGCTCATAAACGCCTGAAAAACGTCTTCCGCGGTGTACTGAGAGAGCGTTTTGGGCAGTCGTTCATAGCGCTTGCGAAGGCTCTCGCGGATATCGTCAAGCGCGCGGCCATTCAGTTTTTGGGTCAGCACATCGTTGAGCACGCGGCGGGTCCAGAGCGCATCCAAGGTGGCCCGCGAGTCAGCCCATTCCGCATCACGACGGTCGAGTTCTAAGGTGGCGTCGGTCGTGAAATCGAGTTCGTTGTCCAGTACCTCAATCGCGTGTTGGCTACGGGCTTCGACCCGTTCTTGGTAACGCGCAAAGATAGCGAATGCGGTGGTTAGATCACCCCGTGCGAGTTCATCATCCAACCGAGTGGCCCGGTTAGAGAACTCAGCGATGTCAGAGGCAAGGAAATAAAACCGTTGTGGGTCGAGCGATTCAAAGTAACTCTCGTAGACCGACTCGGATAATGCGTCGTTGATGGCCAAGTCATTGTAGTGATAGCGCGAAAGCAACTCAGCCACTACCTGCCCAGCGCGCTCGTGGATGGGCTCTGGCGCAATCGCCTTGCCACTGGCTGGCGACAGGGCGACTAGCGATAAAAGCACCGTAGTGGTCAGTAGCTGGGCGAGACGGCGCATGCCAATGCCTCCTGGGATGCGGATGGTGTCCATTGCTTATCGTTATGACATCGCAATGTAACGGAAATTTCGCTGATTTTTCTGGTAGCGTAAAGCGATCCCGCAGGAAAGGAAATGATCTTGCCCCAACTGGAATGTCTGCAAGCCCAGCCGGCGTCCGGCTCTGCCCGCCAGAGCGTACCGGTTGTGTTCGTTCATGGTGCCTTTGTGGGTGCTTGGTGTTGGCAGCGGCATTTCCTCGACTACTTTGCTGAATATGGCTATTCCAGTTATGCCCCGAGCCTTCGCGGTCATGGTGGCAGTGAAGGCGTTGAGCGCCTTGATCACTACGGCATTCGCGAGTACGTCGCGGACGTTCGTGCGATTGTCGCGGAACTGCCGGGGCCGCCACCCATACTCATTGGCCACTCGATGGGCGGACTCGTGGTTCAGCGCTATCTTGAACAATACCCAGCCACGGCCGCTGTTTTAATGGCACCTATTCCGAGCCAAGGGCTTTTGCCCTCCACCTGGCGGATGGCATTTGCTGACCCATTATTGTTCTGGCAGTACGGGTTAATGCAAACGCTCGGCACGGGTGCGGCCGATGAGGACATCGCGCGGCGCGCCGTTTTCTCCGATGACTTGCCGGATGCCGAGGTGGCGGCGGCGAGCCAACAAATCCAACGCGAGTCGCAACGTGCGCTATGGGATATGACGGTGATGCCCGCAGGACGCCCGTGGCTTGCGACGCCTCATCCGCGCATGCTGGTGATGGCCGGTAGTGTCGATGCCTTGTTCCAGCCCGCCGAATGTCAGTCGGTCGCGACGCTCTGGCAGGCCGATTGGTCCCTACTGCCAAGTATCGCACATGCCATGATGCTGGACGCGAATTGGCAGCAGGCCGCTGACACGATTCTTGACTGGCTGGGCTAACGCTTCACCAGCGGTACTTATCCCAAAGTTCCGGGTTGGCCCAATTTTTGGGGTTAAGCCAGTCCGGCGTGACTTTGTAGTGTGCTAAATCAAAAATAAACCAGGTTCGCTTGCCGGTTGCGTCCGTGCTGGCCTGCCAGCGATGGAACCCGAGGCTGGTCAGCATCGCGCGGTTTAGGTTGGATGCTTCTGCCGCTCCGATCACCAAGACCTGAGCGGCATAAATATCCCGCAGTTGGCTGATCAGTGTGACCCCCTGTTGTGGGGCTGAGAAGTCAGCCATGGCATCAACAATAGCAACTGGCATACGCGGGTTGCGTTTGAGTGCCGATGCGGCCTGCAGCGGTGAGATCACGCAGCCACCCGCGGCTTCAGCAGTGTGGCATAACGCGGCATCGTCGCTAATTAATGTCGCGACGCCCAAGCCATCATCGCCATTATCGGCCTGAAAGTCCTGAATGACCCGCTCAAGGAGCTGGGTGGTGTCGATGAGCGTGTTGCTCATGCAGGCTCCAGCGCCTGGAAGAGGCCTTGGAAGGCCACCGTGAGTTTGTGTTTTGGCGCCAGAGCGATCAGTGGTTTGGACGCTTCATGCGACTCTCGAACCTTAACTGAAGCGTTGAGGTAGGGTGTGAGAACCGGGACACCTGTCTCTGCCAGCTGGTCCACCAAACGTTGGGGGAGGCGGGCGCGCGCCTGGAATTGATTGACCACAATGCCTTCGACACTCAGGCCCGGGTTGTGGTCCGCACGCAGTTCCTCCACGGCACCGATCAGCTCATCCAGTGCCTGGCGCGCAAAGGCATCGCAGTCGAAGGGGATAATGCAACGTTCTGCGGCAATTAGCGCAGACCGTGTGTAGAAATTCAGCGCTGGCGGGGTATCGATATAAACGCGATCAAAACCCTCAAGTGCCTCGAGAGACTCGCGGAGTTTGTAGATTTTATAGCGCGATTCAAGCCGTCCCTGCAGGGGTTCAAGAGATTCGTGGGCTGCAGCGACGTAAAGATTCTCATACGCCGTGGCTTTTGCGATGGTGCTGATCTCGCGGGGATAAATCCGAAAGCTCAGCGTATCCTCAAAATAGCCGGCGATGGTTTCATCGGCATCGTCAACGCTGTGGCCGAGGAGGTATTGCGTGGAGTTGGCCTGCGGGTCGAGGTCGATGAGCAACGTCCGCAGGCCATGATGAGCAGAGAGCGCAGCGAGGTTGCATGTGATGGTCGATTTACCAACGCCTCCTTTTTGGTTGAAGACCACACGGCGCATACCTGCACTCCTGCTACAATTTCGGATAGTGTCAGTCTAGGCAGCTCTTCAACCGAGGTCGACCCCAATGTTTGCACTCATGCGACGCCTGCTCTTTATGTTGCCGCCAGAGCGTGCGCATGATTTGGCCCTTGGTACGCTTGATATGGCCACGCAGATGGGTCTGTCGCGTTGGCTACCCAGCCGAGTCAATGACCCGCGCCAGCTAATGGGCATTCAGTTTCCCAATGCCGTCGGACTCTCTGCCGGCCTAGATAAAGATGGCGATCATATACGCGGGCTGGCCGCCTTGGGTTTTGGTTTTCTGGAGCTCGGCACAGTCACGCCAAAAGCACAGCCCGGGAATCCCGCGCCACGGCTTTTTCGATTGCCTCAACATCAAGCGCTGATCAATCGACTGGGGTTTAACAACCAAGGCCTTGAGCATCTTTGTGCCCAAGTCGCTGCGGCGCGCCCCTTAGTAGATGTGCCGATTGGGATTAATATCGGCAAAAACCGCACTACGGCGGTGGAAGCCGCGCTCACTGACTACCAGTTGGCATTGGCTGCTGTGTATCCCTTGGCCGATTATGTGGTGGTGAATCTGTCCTCACCAAATACACCCGGTTTACGCGATTTGCAGGCAGCCCAGCAGTTACAAGCGCTGATTAAGCCGCTCAAGGCCCAACAGGCCGAATTGGCTGAGTCTTCGGGTCGATACGTGCCATTACTGGTGAAAATTGCGCCGGATTTGGCCAATGAGGATATCGCCGCCACGCTTGATGTTCTCTTGGAGCAGGCGATTGATGGCGTCACCGCAACAAATACGACGATTGCTCGGGAATCGGTCGCTGGTCATCGGCATGCCGCTGAATCAGGCGGGCTCAGTGGAGCGCCATTACGCGCCCGCGCCACCGAAGTGATTCAGCGTATCCGTAACCAGGCGGGTCCCGATCTGCCCATTATTGGCGTCGGCGGCATCATGAGTGCCGATGACGCCGTGGAGAAGATGCGGGCAGGAGCCGACTTGGTTCAGCTTTATACGGGGCTGATCTATCAGGGCCCCGGATTGATTCGGGCCTCGGCAAAAGCGATTGCGCAGCAATTACCAAGTTAACGTGACTTGCCTCATCGGCGTGAGCAGGGGAGAATCCTACCCCTCGGAGAGGTGGCAGAGTGGTCGAATGCGGCGGACTTGAAATCCGTTGAGCCCCTCGGGGCTCCGGGGGTTCGAATCCCTCCCTCTCCGCCAGATACAAAACAGGGGCCATCGGCCCCTTTTTTGTATCTGATAGTGCCGGGATTCGAACCCCCGGAGCCAGTAGAGCGGGTTCGACTAATCAGCGCAGCTGATTAGGACGCGGAGCGGAAGCGACGCGCCCGAAGGGTGAGGCCCTAAGGGCCGAATCAATCCTCCCTCTCCGCCAGATACAAAACAGGGGCCATTGGCCCCTTTTTTGTATCTAATAGTGCTCGGGATTCGAACCCCCGGAACCGTCCGAGGAGTTTAGAACCGAACTTCGACGCCTGCAGAGAAGCTCGGCGTGTAAGGCCAGCTATCAAGCGCGCTGCCGAAAATCGTGCTGTTGGACGAATCGGCCGCTTCGCCATCCAGGTTGACCGTATCGTCCATCCCTTCAAACGTCAGTCCCATGTCGAGGGACAACCCAAAACGGCCATTGCTGCCTAGGTCGTTATCCCAGCCAACGCCTACGTAGGTACGCATGTCTTCACTGCTGAGTGAGGGCATGGTCATGGAGTCGTTATTCAGCCAACTCTCGTCATAAAGCGCGCCACCCGTCATGCGTAGACCACTGCTGTGCAGTGAGTAATCGACGAGGGCGGAGAACCGCATCGTCTCTTCGCCCAAGGAGAAAATGGGGCCACGCTCAGACGCCAGATTGACTGGATCGCCCGAGATGCCAAAACGGATATCCAAGCGCTCGCTCAGATGCGAAGTGAGTTCTAGTTCGGGCTGCAGCGCGCGGGTCCATTCGCTCGACTGTGCCCACGCGCTACTGCTCATCACCGCCAGTGCAGTGAAAGCGGTCGTGGTCAGAAAGGTCGCGCGCTTACTCATAATTAGAATTATTACGCAAAAAACGCCGAAAACGAAGTCCTTTCAGCATTATTTATTGCTGATAGCGGTCCTTCCATTCGTCATAGGGCATGCCATAGACAATCTCTCGGGCGGATTCTTTGTCCATTTCAATGCCTTTTTCCGCGGCGGCTTCGGCATACCAGCGTGAGAGGCAATTACGGCAGAACCCAGCCAGATCCATCAGGTCTATATTCTGAACATCGGTGCGAGCACGCAAATGTTCAACCAAGCGGCGGAAAGCCGCTGCTTCGAGCTCGATACGGGTGGTCTCATCCATGGGTTAACTCCTAGTCATTGGATGATGAAGTTTTGCGGTACATTATGGCAGATTGCGAACGTTTCGCTGGGTGGTTAATGAACGGTCTCCGACAGTCAGTTCTCTCGCTAGTGCTGCTGGCCTTAACAGTTATGCCGGTCGTTGGGTCGGCGCTTGAGTTCCCGTTGCCTTCGCCGGATATCGATGTGATCGGCAGTATTCAGCGCATTGAAGCGGTGGAAGAGGACACACTCCTGGCATTGGGCCGTGAGTACGGCGTTGGCTACGAGGAGATGCGCCGCGCTAATCCCGGCGTTGATGTCTGGCTGCCGGGGGAAGGCACGCCGATTACGATCCCCAGCCGCTTCGTATTACCCAATGCCCCACGAGAGGGGGTGGTGATTAACCTTGCCGAAATGCGGCTTTATTACTACCCGCCCGCTGCCAATCCAGCAGAAGCGCGTGTGGAGACCTATCCGATTAGCGTTGGCCGCATGGACTGGGGAACCCCAATTGGCGTCAGTCGAATTACAGAAAAAACCGAGAATCCTTTTTGGTTTCCACCAGACTCGATTCTCCAGGAGCGAGCAGCGCAAGGTAGGCCTCTGCCAGAGGCGGTCCCGCCCGGGCCAGATAACCCGCTTGGACGGCATAAGATGCGACTGGATATCCCCGGTGGGGCTTATCTTATTCACGGTACGAATGAGCCGCGCGGTATTGGTATGCGGGTCACGCATGGATGCATTCGCATGTTTCCCGAAGACGTGGAATCGCTGTTTAATCGATTGCCCGTCGGGACCAGCGTGAGAATTGTTAATCAGCCGGTCAAAGCGGGGTGGTCGGGGAGTTCGTTACTGATTGAGGCACATCCGGTTTTACCAGAGGATGCAGAGAACGCCTTTGATCCAGTGCGGCCGCCCACCTTACAGGAAGCGGTGCTCGCGGTATCAGCGGTACTCGATGAGGGGCCAAGCCGAGTTGATCATGCGCGGCTTGCCGCGGCGATTGAGGCGGCCACCGGGATTCCCCATGAAGTTTCGCGAACGCGCTGGTCAAGCCCCTTGGGTGCTGGTCCAACGCTAACTGCCTCGCGACAATAAAAAACCCCGCCGGAGCGGGGCTTTGTTCAAACCGCGAGACGCAGTTTTATTTGTACATCGAGCGCTCAAACATGCGATCGATTTTCTCGCTGTTGTCATCCGCAGTGGTCTGGGCACCGCGGGCGAGTGCTTCTGCACCCTCGGCCGTGACCATGGCGGTGCTGGCCTCATCCATGGCAGCTTCGGCCATGGCGCGAATGTCATCCATCTGCGCCTGAGAGGCACAACCGACGAGCAGGCCAACAGTGGCCGTTGCCGCGCTCAGTTTAAGCAGCGTTTTGAGCGACTGAGTCATTTGGAAACTCCTGTTTATTTTTAGACGATTGCAATCGTTTTCGACATCAGCGTTGGCAATGCATACCCACGCGACCGTCTTGCGCATGATTGCGCGCTGTTAAGAGAGTTTCAACCCTATTCACCATTAATCAATAACAACGCGGGTGCCAATACCCACATACTCATGCAGTAGTTCGATTTGTTCATTGGTCATGGCGATGCAACCTTGGGTCCAGTGAAAGTTATCGTGAATATCAGGATCGCCCTCACCAATTCCATGAAAACCGATATACCCGCCAAGGGTGCCACTTTGCGGAAATTCGCCGTGCTCAAGCCCATGATCAAGCGAGGCATAGTATTCGGCGTCACTCATAATGCCCTGTTGGCGGGCTTGGTCGAGATGATCAAGCGTGGGGTAATCGATTGCTAAAAAAATATGAAACTTACTCTCGGCATTGATGCGGTTAATACGAAACGAGCCGCGAGGCGTGGTGTTATCCCCTTTAAGATGTAAATCCGAGATGCCACCGCGGCCAAACGCGACATGCTCGAGGACCAGATGACGTTCGGGGCCATGCCAGATTTCGGTGGTGGAGGCCTCGGTATCCACCCGTACCCAGGTGTCTTCATAAGGCATTGCCTGCGCACCGTCGACTACCCAAGCCAAGGCGATCACTAATATCGGGTAGAAGTGTTTCATAGCAAAAAACGATAAATAGCAGCGGCATCAAATGGCCAGTAAAGCGCTTGGTTGCGATCATCGCGCTCAAGGACCGGGATGCATTCGGCGTAGCGGACTTCGGCCTGTGGATCATCCATGACATCGATGCATTCGATGGCAAGCGCTCGGCGTTGTATGACCGGTTCGATTAATGCCCAGGCCTCCTCGCAGAGATGGCAGCCATCAGTGGTGTAAAATCGAAGCTTCATGCCGTATCAAAACTAAAGTGTCGTTCATGGCTAATTTACCGGATATTCGTCTGAGTGTGGCACCGATGATGGATTGGACCGATCCCGCTTGCCGCTATCTGCTGCGACTCATCTCAAGGCATACGCTGCTCTACACCGAAATGGTGCCCGCGCAGGCGCTTTGGCATACTGAACCAGCGCGTTTTCTTGCCGGGCATCCAGCAGAGAACCCGGTGGCGTTGCAACTGGGTGGAAGTCGGCCCAAACATTTGGAATATGGCGCACGCCTTGGCGAAATCTGGGGCTATAACGAAATTAACCTCAATGTGGGTTGCCCAAGCGATCGAGTGCAATCTGGGCGCTTTGGCGCTTGTTTGATGCGAGAACCGGAGTTGGTGCGTGATCTAGTTGCGGCCATGTGCGCGGCAACATCACTACCCGTGACGGTGAAATGCCGAATTGGCGTAGATGAAGATGATCGTTATGACCAGCTTTGTCATTTCACTGAAGCGGTGATAGCCGGTGGTGCCGATGCGTTAATCGTTCATGCCCGCAAGGCCTGGCTGAAAGGCCTGTCGCCAAAGCAGAATCGAGAGATTCCGCCGCTTCGCTATGAAGTCGTTGCGGCCTTGAAAGCTGACTTTCCCTCACTGCCAATTGTGCTGAATGGGGGAATTAAGACACTCGCAACCGCGCAGGATTGGCTGCAGCAGCTTGATGGGGTCATGATCGGTCGCGAGGCCTATCACAATCCGTGGATTTTGGCGCAAGCCGACCGGTTGATCTTTGGCGATCAGTCGGCACCGACCCCAGACAGAGAATCCGTGATACGCGCTTATCGGGACTATGTGGCAGCGCGTTTAACGCCTGGCGTGCCAATATCCCGCTATACCCGACATCTAGTCGGGCTGTATCAGGGTTTGCCGGGCGCCAAGATCTGGCGTCGTGCCCTGAGCGAAGCGGCGACCAGAAAGGGCGCTGGCAGCGAGATCATTGATCACGCACTGCAAGTGAGAGCCGACGCGATCGCGCATATGGATGCAGCAGTTGTTGAGTGACCGCTAAAAGGCGAAGAAATCTCGGGCATTTTGCCGCGTCGAGACGGCCAGCGCCTCTGGGCTGAGGCCTTTTAATTCGGCCACACTGCGCAGGATATGTGGCAAAAACGCAGGTTCGTTGCGCCGGTTCTCCGGCCGCTCGGGCAAGTCGCGGGGCAGGAGAAAGGGCGCGTCGGTCTCAATCATTAGCCGGTCGGTGGGGATATCCGGAACACATTCCCGCAAGGACTGTCCCCGTCGCTCGTCACACACCCAACCCGTCACCCCAATATGCAGCCCCAAATCTAAACAGGCATGTAGCAGTGCCTTATCGCCTGTAAAACAGTGGAGGATCGCGGCGCTGAGTGTGTCGCGATGTTGGCGAATGATGGCAAGAAAGTCCTCATCAGCGTCGCGTTGATGCAAGAACACCGGATACCCCGTTTGGGCAGCAACTTCGAGTTGCGCCTCAAAAGCCCGTTGTTGATCGGGCCGTGGCGAGAAATCTCGAAAGTAGTCCAGTCCTGTTTCACCGACCGCGGTCACAACCGAGGATTGGAGGAGGGTGTGCAGGCGCGCCTCACTCTGTGCATTCCATTCCTTGGCATAATGCGGATGGACGCCAGCGGTTGAGCGCAGGTGTTGCGGGCTATCACTGGCGACCGCTGCGGCTGCCTCAGATTCCTCCAGATTAACGCCGGTCAGCACCAGCCCGGTCACACCGGCCTCAATGGCGCGGTTCATGACCGCGGCACGATCCTCGGAAAACTGGCGGTGGGTGAGATTAACGCCAATATCAACCAAACTGTTGTCATTCATAGGCGTAGTTTGCGGGAATAAACCCCAATGATGAACACCAGGGCAATGAATTGGGTTGGTGACTGGGTGGGGCAGCGTCGGCGCATGACTCCCGAGCGGCTGGCAGTGATCGTGCCCGAGACGGGAGCTATGCTGACTTACGCCGAGCTTGATGCGCGCGTTTGTCGACTGAGCCGCTGGATGCTAAGCAGCGCTCGCCTATCAGCCGGTGATGTCATCGCTGTGATGAGTGAAAATCGGCTTGAGACACTTGAACTTGGGCTTGCCTGCGGCAAGACCGGGGTCATTCTCGCCCCCGTTAGTCACAAGCTATCGCCGCACGAGGCGAGCGCGCTGGTCGATCGGTTGCAGCCGAGCTATCTCTTTTATGATGGTCATACGCAATCGTTGGTTAACAACCTGCCCGGGGCAGTCAAGTCCCTGCCAAAGTTTGATCTTGCGCAGTTAGCAACGGCTAAGGTGCCGGGTGATAACGGGAATGCTGGGCAACCCATCCATCGCGCCCGTAGCTTGGACGAGCCGTTTTTCTATATCCACACGGGTGGCAGCACCGGATTGCCCAAGATCTGTCAGATTAGTCTTGGGCAAATGCATTGGAACGCCATCGAGCTAGTAGTGGCGGCCACCGAGGGGCTTGGCCGTCGTCGTGAGCTGGTGTTGTTCCCACTATTTCATATTGGTGGTTGGAATACCGTTCTACCCATTCTCTACGCGGGTGGCTGTGTGGTGATGCCGGCACGATTTGAGGCCGAACAAAGCCTTCGCATGATCGATCAATGGTCGATTAATCATTTCGGGGCCGTTGAAGCGATGTTACGGGCCATGAGCGCATCGGTATCCTTCGCCGAGGTGTCCTTGGCTTCACTAGAGGGGATAACGACCGCCGGTGCCCCCTGCAGCGAGGCGGCTATGGCCCCATTTTTTGATCGTGGCATTCCCGTTAGTCAAGCCTACGGGCTGACTGAGGCTGGGCCATCGAACTTTATCCAAGCCCGTGATGGCCGCTCGATCACAACGCTGCGCCAAAACAGCCAGTCGATTGGCCAGGCCTTTTTTCATTGCGACTATCGAATTGTTGAACCGACCTCGCTGAACCCCGTGAAACACGGGGCGGTGGGCGAGCTGCAGATGAGAAGCCCCCATGCTTTTGCTGGCTATTTGAATGATTCAGACCAGACACAAACCCGATGGACCGCCGATGGATGGCTACGCAGCGGGGACCTCGCCTTCGAAGATGAAAATCATCAGGTGCATCTCATCGGCCGGTTGGACCATGTCATTGTCAGTGGTGGTGAAAATATTGCTGCCGAAGAATTGGAAGCCGTTGTATCGCAGCATCCGACGGTTGAGGCGGCTCTGGCCTTTGCGGTACCGGATGAACAATGGGGCGAGCGTCCCGTGGTTTGGGTCCAGGGCGCGGCGGCAGAACAGCTGCCGGATATTAAAGCCTGGCTGGCCGAGCGTCTGGCCCGCTTTAAGCAACCGCAAGACATTGTGCTTGTCGACGCGTTACCCCTGACTGGAGCAGGTAAACTAGATCGGGCCAAAGCAAAGTCCATCCACCTATTATCAATACAGGGAGATCACTGATGAAGCCCGCTCGGATTCTGATTATTGCCGGCTCGGACTCGGGCGGCGGCGCGGGTATTCAGGCCGATATTAAGACCGTGACAGCGTTGGGGGGGTATGCGATGACCGCCATCACCGCGCTCACCGCCCAAAATACGCTGGGTGTGCAGGCTGTAGAGCCAGTGACACCCGCATTTATCCGCACGCAAATGCAATCTGTGCTGCAAGATTTGGGTGCCGATTGCCTTAAAACTGGGATGTTGCAGGATGCTGCGGTGATTGATGCGGTGGCGCAGACCTACACGGCGATGGCGGGGGAGGTGCCGCTGGTGGTGGATCCGGTGATGGTGGCGCAAAGCGGCGACCGATTGGTTTCGGAAGCGGCGATTGAGCATTTGCGCCAAACATTAATCCAAAAGGCGGCGCTGATTACCCCCAATCTGCCCGAAGCTGAGGCCTTGCTTGGGCGGCCGATCACCGATTCCAAAGCGATGCAGGCAGCCGCTGATGATCTGCTTTCGTTGGGCTGCGCCGCGGTCTTGCTGAAAGGCGGTCATATGGAAGGCAGCACAGAGATCGTTGATATTTTGGCAACAGCGCAAGGCCAAGTGCTTTATCGACACCCCCGCATTGAAACGCAATCGGATCACGGCACGGGCTGCACGCTTGCCTCCGCCATTGCAGAGGGAATAGGTCGGGGGTTGGCGATGGAGGAGGCGGTCTCCCGAGGCCGCGAATACCTGCAGCAGGCGCTGGCAACAGCAACCCCGTTGGGCCACGGACATGGTCCCGTGAATCATGGGCACACGGTCAGGCCGTTTGGTTTGTCATAATAGTAGCCATGATCCGTTTATCGACCAAAAGCCGCTATGCCGTCAGTGCCCTGATGCATTTGGCCATCCACAATCAGGCCGGCGCGGTGCCGCTTGCGGAAATTTCTGTTTGCCAGAATATTTCGATGTCGTATGTCGACCAGATTTTCTGGAAGCTAAGACGGGCAGACTTGGTTCGCGGGACGCCAGGCCCCGGTGGCGGTTATCGCCTGGGCCGGCCTGCAGAGGACATTTCCATTGCTGAGGTGATTGCCCTCATGGATGGCGAGGGCATGCCAAAGCGCAATAGCTCAGCCCTTGATCAGGCCATTTGGCAGGACTTATCGGGGCGTATCGAGTCGTTTCTGGCGGGTATTAACATTGCGGATTTTGTCGCGCGGCCAGAGATTCGTGCTGCTCTGGAGCGCCAATATGCCGGCAACCATTGGCGTTGCGATGTGTGCGGGGCGCTCGCAACGCGCCGTCCGGTGCCTGCCATCGGAGGTAATGGATGACCTACGTGGTGACTGAGCCGTGTATTCGCTGTCGCTACACCGACTGTGTCGAGGTCTGCCCCGTGGATTGTTTCCACGGCGGGCCCAATTTTTTAGTGATTGATCCGGTGGAGTGCATCGATTGCGCGGTCTGTGTGCCGGAATGTCCGGTCGATGCGATTTATCCTGATGACGAGGTGCCCGCCGATCAGCAAGACTTCATCGCGCTCAATGCCCGCTTGGCGGCGGAATGGCCGGTCATTAAACGTCGCGAACCGGCGCCAGACGACGCAGCGGATTGGGAAGATGTCTCAGATAAGCGCGTGTTCCTGAAGGAGTAACGCCAGCGCGCGGCCTCAGGCGCGATTGCCGTAGCGTCGCTCCACGTAGCGCTCGACAATTTCTTTAAAGTCCTCGGCAATGGTCTCGCCTTTGAGGGTAACCGTCTTCTCGCCATCTTCGTACACGGGGGCGACAGGCTTCTCGCCGGTGCCAGGCAGACTAATGCCGATATCCGCCATCCGGCTTTCTCCAGGGCCATTCACAACACATCCCATGACTGCCAAGTTCATGGATTCCACCCCCGGATAGTGCTCACGCCAGTGGGGCATTCGCTCGCGGACATGCGATTGAATTTCGTCCGCCAATTCTTGGAAAAATGTACTGGTAGTCCGCCCGCAGCCAGGGCAGGCAGCCACCAATGGGGTGAAGTTGCGCAGGCCCATGGTCTGGAGAATTTCCTGTGCGACGATCACTTCTTGCGTCCGGTCGCCACCAGGCTCTGGTGTCAGGGAAATACGGATGGTATCCCCGATACCCTGCTGCAATAGAACCGCCAGCCCCGCCGTAGAGGCAACGATGCCTTTTGAGCCCATGCCGGCCTCTGTTAACCCCAAATGCAAGGGGTAATCGCAACGGGCCGCCAAGTCCTTATAGACACTGATGAGATCCTGCACCTTGCTGGTTTTGCAGGAGATAATGATCTGGTCATGGGCTAGTCCCAGGGCTTCGGCGCGCTCGGCGCTCTCAAGCGATGAGATGACTACGGCATCCCGCATGACAGCCTCCGGTGTCTTCGGCTGGGCGAGGCGGCCGTTTTCATCCATTAGCTGCGCGAGCAGATCCTGATCGAGACTGCCCCAATTCACGCCAATGCGGATCGGCTTGTCCAGATCACGGGCAATCTCGATAAGCTCGGCAAACTGCGGATCCCGGCGGCTACCCTTACCCACATTGCCGGGGTTGATGCGCAGTTTGGCCAGGGCTTGGCCGCACTCAGGTACGGCCCGCAACAGCCGATGGCCGTTGAAGTGAAAATCGCCGATGAGCGGGACATCCACCCCCATATCGTCGAGGCGCTGGCGAATCTTGGGGACAGCACTGGCCGCTTCCTCGTTATTGACCGTAATCCGCACCAGTTCTGAGCCCGCTTTGACCAACTCCGCCACCTGAATCGCGGTGCGGACCTCATCGACCGTGTCGGTGTTGGTCATGGACTGCACCACAATCGGGGCGTCGCCACCCACCGTGACGTGGCCCACCTTCACAGGCACACTAATGCGGCGCTTGTAACCGGGAATATCATTCATACTGCGCATGATAAATGATGGAGGCTCGATGATCGACGTTTATACCTGGCCGACACCGAATGGTCATAAAGTCCACATTGCCCTTGAGGAGTTAGGCCTCGCCTACACGGTGCATCCCATCCATATCGGGCAAGGAGACCAATTTTCCGCGGACTTTCTGCGCATCAGCCCGAATAACAAAATTCCTGCGATCGTTGATCAAGACGGGCCGGATGGCGCACCGATTAGCCTGTTTGAATCCGGCGCCATTCTAATTTACCTGGCGGAGAAGACTGGGCAGTTAATGCCCAAAGACACCCGGGCACGCTACGAGACCTTGGAGTGGCTCATGTTCCAAATGGGCGGGCTGGGTCCGATGCTGGGGCAAGCGCATCATTTTAGGCAGTATGCGCCAGAGACCATTGAATACGCTGTTAACCGCTACACCAATGAAGCCAGTCGGCTGTATGGGGTGGTGGATCGCCGGCTGGGTGATCGTGAATGGCTAGCCGGTAGCGAGTACAGCATCGCTGATATCGCCTGTTTCCCTTGGATCAGGCCCCATGAGAATCAGGGCCAGGATCTCGCCGACTTTCCTCACCTCAAACGCTGGTTCGATGCCATTGCAAACCGGCCCGCCGTGCAGCGAGGGGTCGAGGTACTGGCAGACGCCAGACCTCCGCAGCTTGACGAAAAAGCCCGCGAGCAGCTTTTTGGCGCCAGCCAGTACCAAAAACGATGAATGCATCGACCGACGCGCTCTCGCAATTACTGGCCGTCATGGCCCGGCTGCGCGACCCAGAGCAGGGCTGTCCCTGGGACTGCGAGCAGGATTTTCGCAGCATTGTTCCGCATACGCTGGAGGAAGCCTATGAGGTGGCAGATGCCATTGAACGTGGCGACCGCGAGGATATGCGCGATGAGTTGGGTGACCTGCTGTTCCAGGTCGTTTTCTATGCGCAGTTGGGCCAGGAAGAGGGCAGCTTTGATTTCAACTCAATCGCACAAACCGTGCTTGAGAAGATCATACGTCGGCATCCTCATGTTTTCGGCGAGCGCGTAGAAACTTCCGCGGCTAGCCAGCGTGCCACCTGGGAGGCCATTAAGGCGCAGGAGCGAGAGCGAAAGCGTGACGCCACTGCGTCCACTGGCATCCCAAGCGCAATAGATGATGTCCCGCTCGGTCTGCCGGCATTAACGCGCAGTCGCAAGCTGCAGTCTCGCGCCGCGCGCGTGGGTTTTGATTGGCCAGACAGCAGCGCTGTTATCAGCAAGGTGCATGAAGAGCTCAAAGAGTTGGAAGAGGCAATGGCGGCCACACCCACTGATCAAGCGCATATCGCCGAAGAGATGGGTGATGTGCTGCTGGCCTGCGTCAATTTATCCCGACGCCTGGGCGTTGATCCCGAGCAGGCATTGCGGGCCGGCAATGCTAAATTTGAGCGGCGCTTTAGGGCGCTTGAGCAGCTCCTCCGAGAAGAGGGTGTTAGCGTTGAAGATGCTGGGTTTGATCGTTTGGAAGCCGCTTATCAGCGTGCCAAAGCGGCCGAAAACAATCGCTAACCGACTAAAATCACATGCAAGCTGCGCGGGCCGTGAGCACCAAGCTGTAGGGTCTGTTCAACATCTGCGGTCCGCGAAGGCCCGGTAATTACATTGACGGTGCGGGGCATTTCCCCCTCGGCAAGCAATCGATCCCAAACCTCTTCCATGTAGTCCGCGATATCGTCAATCGCCAGCACCACGATATGCCGATCGGGTAAGAAGTTGAGGGTGGTGGGTCGAGTGGCGCCGGATGGCATCACCACCGAACCGGTCTCG
This sequence comes from Spiribacter sp., assembly GCA_965243155.1. Lineage (GTDB taxonomy): Bacteria > Pseudomonadota > Gammaproteobacteria > Nitrococcales > Nitrococcaceae > Spiribacter. The sequence continues at coordinate 42,026 of CBDEUE010000020.1, forward strand.
GCAATACCCATGTAGCCCACTGCGATCGCCGCCCCCCAGTCGCTGGCTTGGTCAAAATCTCGTGCAATCTCTAGAGATTCCGGCCAGGTCAGGCCCTCAAGCAATGGATGCGGCGCGATGCCGACGGCATGACCATTGCGCTCCCATTCGCTGAGATATTGGCTGACGGCCGATGGGATATCGTTCAGCGTTTTGACCCGAGAATAGCTGCCTGCAGCGGCTTCAAGGCGCTCGCAAAAACGGGTGAGCCGATCGGACTGCCACTGCGGTCTTGGGATTTCCTCGGGTAACCGCTTTTTCAGATCGGCTGCTGCGATGTCGACGGAGACAGGTTTCTTATGCCCGAGGGCTTTTTCGATCCGACGTAGAATCTCGGCACGTGATTCACTCATGCCCGGTGACTCCCGCGTTGCTGCTTCCACTGTTGCTGAAAAGTCCCTTTGCCGGTTGGCAATGGAAACTCCCGTCCTGCCGTCCAGGCGCCGGCAAGCGGCACCCGCCTGGCACTGCCACGGCCGAACAGCCGCAGTATGGGTCGGCCTAAGCCCGTTATGCCCTGATACATTTTTGGCCGGCGCGCTAGCCAACCCCATGCCTTAATGGCGGTCCGACTCAGTGGGCTTGTCAGTTTTTGCTCAAAAGAGTGATCCCGCAAACGGCGAATGAGGTAGGGCAGCCGGATTTTGACCGGGCAGACGCTCTGACAACGGCCATTGAGCGTGCAGGCGTTGGGTAAATCTTGGCTGCTATCGAGGCCGCGGAACATGGGTGTGAGTACCGCGCCCATCGGCCCGGGATAGACCCAGCCATAGGCATGGCCACCAATCGAGCTGTAGACGGGGCAATGGTTCATGCAGGCGCCACAGCGGATGCAACGCAGCATCTCGCGAAATTCATCGCCCAGCATGCGAGTGCGGCCATTGTCGATAAGCACCACATGTAGCTCTTCTGGGCCATCTAGGTCGGCCGGTCGTTTAGCCCCAGTAATAAAGGTGGTGTACGCGGTAATTTGCTGTCCAGTGGCGCTACGACCCAGTAGTCGCAACATCGAAGAGACTTCGCGCATGGTCGGGACAAGTTTTTCGACGCCGGCGATCGCGATATGCACTCGGGGCAAGCTGGTTGAAAGATCGGCATTGCCCTCATTGGTCACCAGGGTGATCGTGCCGGTTTCAGCCACCAGAAAGTTTGCCCCGCTGATGCCAATATCGGCACCGAGAAACTTTTCGCGCAGCACGCCACGGGCTTCATCGACCAAATCGGGGGTTTCACGCAGCGGGCCGCCGCTCTTTTGGTGATGATGATGATCGAACAGCTCGGTAATTTGTGCGCGTGTTTTATGCACGGCCGGCGCAATGATATGGCTGGGGGGTTCTTTAGCCAGTTGGATGATGTACTCGCCCAAATCGGACTCAACTGTTTCGAACTCCGCCTCCAGTGCCTCGTTCAGTCCCACTTCTTCGCCGGCCATCGTCTTAGCTTTGATGACCTGTTGCGCAGCGGCTTGGCGACAGATATCGAGTATCGTCTGGCAGGCAGACTCCGCATCTAGCGCGTAATGAACCTGCCCCCCCTGTTGAGTCACATTGTCTTCGAACTGCGTTAGATAAGTATCTAGATGGCCAAGGGTGTGGTCCTTAATCTGTCGGCCACGCTCTCGCAATGCCTCAAAGCCCGGCAAATCAAGAATGGCATTCGCCCGTTTGTCGACAAATCCGCCCTTGGCTTTCGCCAATGCACTTTGCAGATTGTCGTCGGCTAACGCTTGGCGTGCTCGTGCGCGAAAGTCCGCTTCTGCGACTGCCATTATTCTTTCTCCTCTTCACCGATAGCTGGCTGCTCGGTATGTCCGGCAAGCACCTCCACCGCATGCCGGACCGCGACCGGTTCGCCCCGACGCTTTAGTCGCCCAGCGATATTCATCAAACATCCCAAGTCGCCGCCAAGTACCGTGCCGGCACCCGTGGCAATAATGTCGTCGGTTTTGTCGTTCACCATCCGCGTTGAGATATCGGGATATTTGACGCAAAAAGTACCGCCAAAGCCGCAACAGGTTTCCGATTCGGCCAGCTCGGTGAGTTCTAATGCGGGGCTGCCGGCCAATAAGCGGCGGGGTTGTGCCTTGATGCCTAACTGGCGCAGGCCAGAGCAGCTGTCGTGGTAAGTGACCCGCCCGGCAAAATCCGTCCGTGGCGGCTCGATGTGCATCACTTCGTCAAGAAAGCTCAGGATTTCATAGGTGCGGCCGGCCAGGTCTTCGGCCCGCCGCTGCCAGCTTGTATCCGCTGCGAATAACTCAGGGTATTTCTTGATTTGCCCAGCACAAGATCCGGAGGGCGCCACTACGTAGTCAAAGGCGGCAAATGTTTCGATGACTTGGCGGGCAATACTGGCGGTGTCGCGCAGATCGCCGCTGTTGTACGCCGGCTGTCCACAGCAGGTCTGCGCATCCGGAACGCTTACCTCGCAGCCCGCCTGTTCCAGCAGCTCAACACTCGCAAACCCAATCCCGGGGCGAAAGAAATCGACCAGACAAGTGACAAACAAGCCAACCTGCGGAGCTTGCGGGCGATCATCAGCCATTGCAGGCGACCTCCTCAAAATGATTAGCTGGTAAGACCAAAATCAAACACTAACCCGGGCAAAGGCCCGAGACAATGCTGGAGGTTGTGATGAGCTTACTGCAGAAATCTTGCACCCCCTGTCGTGGTGGTATCGATCCGATGACCGAGGAGCAGGCCAAAGCCCACATACAAGAGGTGCCGGCTTGGACATTGAGTGATGACGCCACTCGTATTACGCGGCATTTTAAAACCAGTAATTTTGCTGAGGCCCAAGCCATCGCGAATACCGCGGCCAATGTTGCTGAACAGGAAGATCACCATCCCGAAATTCGGTTTGGCTGGGGCTATTGCGAAGTTGAAATCTTCACGCATGCCATTGGCGGCCTGCATGAAAATGATTTCATTTATGCCGCAAAGGTCGACGCGGCAGTGGCCAGCTAGCGCTGCCAGTCGCCACTGCGTCCGCCGCTTTTGCGCGTGAGTTGGACGCCATTAATCGTCATGCCGCGATCCAACGCCTTGCACATGTCATAGACCGTGAGTAGGGCGGTCTGAACGGCGGCGAGTGCTTCCATTTCAACGCCGGTCTGGCCTTTGGTCTCTGCTGTGACCTCACAGAAGACGCCGTTGTTCTCGGTTTGCGGCGTTAGCACCACGTCGAGATGCGTCAGGCTAAGCGGATGACACAGCGGGACCAGCTCGGCCGTGCGCTTGGCGGCCATGATTCCGGCGATACGCGCGGTGCCGAGCGCATCGCCTTTCTTTAAGTCTCCGTTAATCAGCGCGGCGAGCGTCTCGGGGTGCATATCAATGCGCCCCTCAGCCACGGCAACGCGCACGGTCTCGGCTTTTTCGCCGATATCTACCATGTGGGCTTCGCCACGGTTATTCAGATGCGTGAGCTTGCTCATTTGCCATCCCGCAGCGACCATTTGCCGCTCACCGCGAGGTGATCATCGAGTTCGTAGACAAGTGGATCGCCGGTGGCAATTTCCACGCCGGTAATCGCCTCATCCGATAATCCTTCTAAATGTTTGACCAACGCACGAAGACTGTTGCCATGTGCTGCGATCAGCAGCGTATCGGCCTGCCTCATGGCCGGTGCGATATCGGACTCCCAATAGGGCAGCACGCGGGCCAGCGTGTCTTTTAACGATTCAGTGCCGGGGAGTTGTTCCGCGGCAACCTTGGCGTAGCGCGGGTCGTTGCGTGGGTGGCGCGGATCGTCGCCTGCAACCGCGGGCGGCGGTGTTGCAAAGCTGCGGCGCCAGATATGGACCTGCTCATCGCCATACTGCTCAGCCGTCTCGGCTTTATTCAGCCCGGTGAGGGCACCGTAATGGCGTTCATTAAGCCGCCAATCCTTGATCATGGGGATCCATAAGCGATCGAGCACATCGAGTCCCATAAAGGCAGTGCGAATTGCTCGCTTGAGTAGAGAGGTAAAAACCACATCGGGTTGCAGGCCAGCCTCCTGCATGAGAAGTCCCGCATGATGTGCCTCTTCGCGGCCTTTTTCGCTTAGATCAATGTCATGCCAGCCGGTGAACCGGTTTTCTAGGTTCCAAACGCTTTGCCCATGCCGCAAAAGAATCAGCCGTTTCATGCCCGGGTTGCTCCCTACAACGTTAATCATCAGACCACGTAGGATATCATCCCGTTGTATTCGATCGAGGAACAAACTCATTGCAAAGTTGGTTGCAGGTCTCACTCGCCGAGCAAAGCTTGTCGCTTATTCACGCTGACACTGTGGCTCAGCGCTGGCCGATCTCATCGGCCGTTGTCGGTGCGGATGAGCGCAATGGGAGCGGTGGGACGCCGCGCGGCTGGCATCGGATACGCCTATTAATCGGCGCAGAGGCGCCCATTAACAGTGTTTTTGTCGGCCGGCGGCCAACCGGTGAGGTTTATGGGCCGGGGCTGGCCGCAAAATATCCGCAGCGTGATTGGATTCTCACACGCATTATTTGGCTGACCGGGGCGGTACCGGGCATGAACCGAGGCGGTAACGTGGATACGCTGCGGCGGTTTATTTATATCCACGGTACCCCCGATACCGAACCAATGGGGGTGGCCGGTTCGCATGGCTGTATTCGTATGCGCAATGCCGACGTGATCGCTCTGTTTGCGCAGTGTTATCCCGGTATGCCGGTCTTCATTACGGAGGAGGCGGAATGCTCGGTCATCTGATGTTGGGCATCGAGGGCAAGCAGCTCCTCGGCGAAGAGCGGGACCGCCTGCAACATCCTGCGGTGGGTGGCGTCATTTTGTTTGCACGCAATTACACCGATCCCGCTCAGCTCGCTCAGCTGGCCGCCGACATTCGAGGACTGCGCACGCCGCCTTTGCTCATTGCCGTGGATCAAGAGGGTGGGCGCGTGCAACGGTTTCGTGACGGGTTTACGCCGCTGCCTGCGTTAAGACAGCTAGGCCGCGCCTGGCAGACCGCGCCGGCGTTGGCGCTCGAGGCCACGGAGCAGGCCGGTTGGCTGATGGCCACGGAGCTGCGGGATTGCGATATTGATTTTAGTTTCGCGCCGGTACTCGATCTTGATTACGGAATGAGTACGGTGATTGGTGACCGGGCCTTCGGCGAGTCGCCGGATGTTGTGGCCAAGCTAGCCTTGGCTTGGCAGCGCGGCGTCAAAGAGGCCGGGATGATCTGCGTGGGCAAGCACTTTCCGGGGCATGGCGGCGTGGTGCCGGACTCGCATCATGCGGTCGCCGTCGATCACCGTGCTTTGAGCGATCTGGTCCATGCTGACCTACTTCCTTTTCGACGACTGATTGCGAACGGGCTCGCCGCCATCATGATGGCGCATGTTCAATATCCCCAGTTAGATCATTTACCTGCAGGATTTTCCAAGAAATGGATTGAATATTTAAGAACAGAACTTCAATTCCAAGGTGCGATTTTTAGTGACGATCTTGAGATGGCGGCCGCCGCGACGGTTGGCAATTTGGGTGATCGCATCGATGCCGCACTCAGGGCAGGTTGTGATATGGCCAATCGTGTGGGGAACGCGGGCCGTGCCGTGGACCCGATTCTCGACCAGCTTCCGCCCACCGATTCCCGCTCCGCCCTAAGGCTGGCACGCTTGCATGGCCGCTATCCCACTGAGTCCGATCCGAACGCCATTGAGCAGCGCGTAATAGCAGCCCGAGCCTTACTGGCTGACCTGTGATGGCGGGGCTACAATAGTCGGTTTAGCTGAGGGACAGGATCGCCATGACGCAGGGAGTAACACTAAGCGCCGAGGAGCTTGCTGGCGTGATGCAGCGGGCGGAATGCCTACATGACGCCAACGCTATTGATAAGGCGCTCGATCAGCTTGCCGAGGCGATCACACAGACCATGGGTGAGCAACGCCCCCTGATTCTTGGTGTGATGACGGGCGCCATGGTTCCGCTGGGAAGGCTTTTGACCCGGCTCGATTTCCCACTTGAACTCGACTACATTCACGCGACGCGCTATCACAAGACCACTACGGGTCGAGAGCTCGTTTGGTTGGCGCGGCCGCAGACGCCACTGCGCGACCGTCATGTGTTGTTGGTTGACGATATTCTGGATGAAGGTCATACCTTCCGCGGCCTACTGGAAGCCTGCCGAGAAGAGGGCGCTGCCTCCGTTAAAACGGCGGTCCTTGCCGATAAACCGAATCCGCGTCGGGTCCCTGGGTTGGTGGCTGATTTTGCAGGACTGACAGTACCTGATCGGTATGTCTTTGGTGCGGGCATGGACTACAAGGGCTACTTGCGCAACGTCGATGCAATCTACGCTGCGCATGTCAGTGACGAGGACTGATCAATCCGCTGTCGTTTCGTGCGGCGCCTCCCAGGGATCGACTCGAACCAAAATACCCAGACGGGGATGATCTAGATAGTGCTGCTCGTCGCTGCGCATACGGCGGCTGGTTGTCATATGGCCCACCAGCTCACCTTCTTCGTTAGTTACGGTAATTTGGGTTTCGGCGTGCAAGAAGCGCTCGCGATAAACCCGTATCCAGCCGTTAATGCCCTCGCTGCGCAGGGCAAACGGGAGCGCGACAGCCTGCGCCTGCAACCGTCCCAGCCCGGGCTGTATCCAGGCCGCATGCCAATGCACTTGAAAACCGGGCTGAGCCTCAAGCCGGCGCGCGGCCCGCGTTAAACGATAATCGGCCAGGTCAAGTTGTTCATAACCAAGTCCAGGCTGTCCTGATTCGCGTAATGGCCATGCTATGGCACGGGTGAGCCCTGGCGAACTTCCCCGCGGCTGTTCTTCTTCCTCGGGATTAATGGATGGCTGGGTAAAAAAAACCACCTCCACCCGGTACTGTGGTGTGTCGTCGGTGTCCGTGATGACCTGGCCCTGGGTTTTTCCCACCATGCTCAGCATAAGAACCATCAGAACCAAGTAGTCACGTGTTTTCATGCAGCTTCCGGCAATTGAATGGCCTCTAGCAGTGCCTCGATGGTCTCAATGCGAGCCTCCGGGGTTTGTGTTTCTACCCGAAAGCGCAGCTTCTCTTGTCCTTCCAGACGATACACCGACGGTGAGGCTTGAACCATCCCGATCACTGCCGCCACATCCACCTGCGGGTTCGCGCTAAATTGAATCAAACCACCGCCAGGGCCGGCCTCTATGCGCTCGACCCCCATGGCCTGCGCGATTTGACGGATTCGCGCCACCGCCATCAGGTTTTTCGCTGCCTCAGGTAGCAGACCAAACCGATCAATCATCTCCACTTGCAGTTCACGCAGCGCTTGTGCGCTCTGCGTATTAGCGATGCGTTTGTACACCACCAAGCGGGTATGTACATCGGGCAGATAATCTTCGGGCAAAAGGGCAGGGATATGCAGATCGACATCCGTGCCGAGCTCAAGCGGTTGTTCCAGAGAGGGTTCACGGCCCGATTTCAGCGCCTTGACCGCGCGGTCAAGCAGGTCGTTGTAGAGTGTGAATCCAACCTCATGAATCTGTCCGCTTTGGCCTTCGCCCAGTAGCTCGCCCGCGCCACGAATCTCCAAATCATGGCTTGCCAAGGCAAATCCGATACCCAGGTCTTCCAGCGATGCAATGGCATCAAGTCGTTTAACTGCATCGGGCGTGAGCTGGCGTCGAGGTGGCGCCATCAGATAGGCATAAGCGCGATGATGTGAACGACCAACCCGGCCACGCAGCTGGTGCAGCTGCGCCAGTCCCAGGCGGTCCGCACGGTTAATGATAATGGTATTGGCGCTTGGCACATCGATACCGCTTTCGATAATCGTGGTGCAGACCAAAATGTTGAAGCGCTGGTGATAAAAATCCAGCATCACACGCTCAAGTTGGCGTTCGGGCATCTGGCCATGAGCGGTGCGGATTCGTGCCTCTGGCAGCAGGGTTTCAAGTTGATCGGCGGTGCGCTCAATGCTCTCGACGTCGTTGTGCAGAAAATAGACTTGCCCGCCTCGATGCAGCTCGCGTAAACAAGCCTCTCGTATCAAGGCATCATCCCAAACATTCACAAACGTCTTTACCGCAAGGCGCCTTGCTGGCGGTGTGGCGATGATGGACAGATCTCGAAGGCCAGCCAACGACATATTTAATGTCCGCGGTATGGGCGTGGCCGTGAGTGTGAGGACATCGACGTTGGCCCTGAGCTTTTTTAATGCCTCTTTTTGCCGCACCCCAAACCGGTGTTCTTCATCAATGATGATCAAGCCAAGGGATTTAAACTGAACACTGCGCTGTAGCAGCTTGTGCGTGCCGATGACGATATCCACTTTGCCCTCGGCAATGGCGGTCAGTGTTTTATTCTGTTCAGCGCTCGACTGAAAGCGGGAGAGCTGCTCAATTCGCACAGGCCAATCGGCAAAGCGATCTGTGAAATTTTGATAATGCTGCTGACAAAGTAGGGTGGTTGGGACCAGCACCGCAACTTGGCGGCCATCCTGTACTCCGGCAAAGGCCGCGCGCATGGCCACTTCGGTTTTGCCAAAACCCACGTCACCGCAAATGACGCGATCCATGGGCCTGGATCGCTGGAGGTCATGCAGGACCGCTGCAATGGCGGCTTGTTGATCGGGCGTTTCTTCAAACGGAAACTGCCCGGCGAAACGCTGATACTCCTCGGCGGATAGGGTATGGGCAGTGCCCTGTTGGGCTTCTCGTCGTGCGTAAATATCCAGCAGCTCGGCGGCAACATCGCGCGCTTTCTCGGCGGCCTTGCGTTTGGCCTTTTCCCATTGCCCGCTGCCTAGGCGATGCAGGGGCGCTGCGTCGTCGTCCGCGCCGGTGTAGCGGCTGATGAGATGCAGTGATGCCACCGGGACATAAAGTTTGTCTCCGTCGGCGTATTCGAGCATGAGAAACTCCGTTGCAATCCCGTCAACGGTAATCATCTGCAATCCGCGATAGCGGCCAACGCCATGTTGTTCATGAACAACGGGCGCATCCATTCGCAGATCAGTCAGATCACGAATGATGGCGTCCGGATCACGCTCACCGGCTGAACGCCGACGCCGCCGCTGTTCGGCCCGCTCAGCAAAAAGCATGCCCTCTGGAATAATCGCCAGCGTTGTATCGGGTAGACGGAACCCAACATCAAGGGGCGCGACCGTTAACCCAAGTTGCGCGTTGCCCTGAATAAAGGACGGCCAGTCAGCGATTTCCTCTGGCCTGATCTGATGGGGCTGAAGACGCTCCCGAAGCGCCTCTCGACGGCCAGCCGTTTCGGCGGTGAGTAGGACTCTGCCATCAAATTCTCGAATAAACGACTTCAGCGCCTGAATGGGGTCAGTCTCAGGCGCGCGTTCCTGCAGCGTGGAGAGAGGGCGGGTGTTGAGCTCCCGATCCTGGGCCCGGGCTGCCGCCTTTTTCTGATCGTTGGGAATGAGAATCTGTGGGTGCGTACCCAAAGCTTGTCGCGCCCCGTCTGGGTCAAGATAAAGCGCGCTCGGCGGCAGAATAGGGCGTTCTCGATCATGCCGGCGCTGTTCGTAGCGGGAATGGATCTCGTGCCATTCCTGCTCGAGTTGTTGATCGATTTCGCCAACGCGTATCGCCAGGGTCGAAGCGGGCAGGTAATCGAACAGCGTGGCCGTATCATCAAAAAACAGCGGTAGATAGGCTTCAACGCCCGCCGGGATATGCCCATCACTTAATCCCTGATAGATCGGGTTGTCGGTGGGATCACCCTCAAAGGTGGCCCGGTACTGCTGACGAAAGCGTTTAACGCCCGCCTCATCGGTCGGGAATTCGTGCGCCGGCAGCAATTCGATGGCATCCAGTCGGTCCTGGCTGCGCTGTGTTTCCGGGTCAAATGTTCGAATGGAGTCAATTTCCTCATCAAATAAGTCAATTCGATAAGGGGTCGTCGCGCCCATAGGATAGAGATCGAGGATCGCGCCTCGAACCGCAAACTCACCATGCTCAAAGACCTCTGAGACGCAACGGTAACCGGCCGACTCCAAGGATCGACGCATGGCCTGCAAAGAGATGGTTTGACCAACTGCCAGTTGCACGACAGTCGCCGCGAGAAACGCCGGTGGAGCCAGGCGTTGGATCAATGTGGCAACCGGTACAACCACCACCCCAGTTTCCATCTGTGGAAGCCGATATAGCGCACGCAGTCGCTCTGAAATGATCTCTTGATGCGGCGAGAAATGATCGTAGGGGAGCACCTCCCAATCTGGCATCAATGCAACCTGATTAATGCCAAAAAAGCGAAGCTTGCGCCGTAGCTGCTCCGCCTCAGCGGTACCGCTGGTCACAATCAGCACCGGCCCTTGGTGTTGTTGGGCTGCCTCGGTAATCGCAAGGGCAGGCGCATCACCGGCTAGGCCGAGCCACTCTTGGCGTTTGCCAGCCGCGGGAAGAGAATCTGTGACGATCAACGGAGAGTTACCACTAGTTGGTTGAGGGGTAGAAAATTCAAGCCGAGAAGTCTAGCGAATACGCCAAGTATTCGAAACGGGATGAACGCCGCTGCGGCCGCGGGTAGACTGTGCTAATGATCAAACCGCTGCCGCTATTTATTGGTCTGCGCTACACCCGGGCTCGGCGGCGCAATCGTTTTGTATCCTTTATCTCCGCAAGCTCGATGCTGGGTATTGCGGTGGGCGTGATGGCATTAATCACTGTTCTGTCGGTGATGAATGGCTTTGAAAAAGAGCTTCGCGAACGCATCCTCGGTATGGTTTCTCATGGCACTGTCCAAGGCTATGACGGGGCCATGCAAGGCTGGCAGGGGCTTCTCCCCACGTTGGATGCCCGATCGGAAATCATCGGTGCCGCGCCGTTTATTAACGGTGAGGTGATGCTGACTCGGGGCTCGGCCGTGACCGGTGCGCTAATTCGGGGCATTGACCCCACACGCGAAGTACAGGTCTCTCGTGTGGCGAGCAGTCTCATTCGCGGCCGTCTTGATGCGCTAGCGCCGGGTGAGTTTCGGATCATCCTAGGCAGTCGCCTGGCCACCGAGCTGGGTGTGCTCCCGGGTGATGCTGTGAGCCTAATCACACCGGAGATTCGCGCGTCGGCCGCTGGCATTCTGCCCAGACTGCGTCGATTTGAAGTTGCCGGAATTTTTGAAGTGGATATGGCCCAGTACGATGGGTCGCTGGCGCTTATTCACTTAGGCGATGCCCAAAAACTGTTTCGACTGGGCGAAGGCATCACCGGGGTAAGACTGGAATTTGCCGACTTGCTCTCAGCACCGGCGCTTGTGCGCGAGATTGCCCGCGATTTGCCGGGTGACTATCTGGTCAGTGACTGGACGATGCAACACAGAAACTTCTTCCGAGCGGTCGCCATGGAGAAGACAGTGATGTTTATCATTTTGATGCTGATCGTCGGTGTGGCCGCGTTCAACATCGTCTCCACGCTCGTGATGGCAGTCCAAGACAAGCAATCCGATATCGCCATCCTGCGCACACTGGGCGCATCGCCAGTCACCGTCATGGCGGTTTTCATCATTCAAGGTTCACTGTTAGGCATCGTGGGCACCCTAGTTGGCACGGGTGCGGGTATCGCTTTGGCTTTAAACGTAGAGACGATCGTTCCGGCGATTGAGCAACTGTTCAACGTTCAATTTATCTCTGGCGATGTTTATCTCATCAGTGAACTGCCGTCGGATCTGCGAATGCCTGATTTGGTGAGGATTACGCTCTCGGCGATGGTGCTGAGTGTCGTTGCAACCATTTATCCGGCATGGCGCGCTGCCCGAACGGCCCCCGCGGAGGCCCTGCGCTATGAGTGATGCCAAAGCCATCGTCGAGTGCCGAGGCGTAACCAAGGCGTTTCGCGACGGCGGCCTGAGTGTCGATGTGTTGCGGGGGTTAGATTTTGCCGTGGCGCCGGGCGAGCAGGTGGCTATCCTCGGGCGCTCTGGCTCCGGCAAAAGCACCTTGTTGCATCTGCTGGGTGGTCTAGACGACCCGGAGCAGGGTGAGATTCTGGTCACTGGACAGCGTATGAACGCCATGCGCGCCGCGGCCCGCGGGCGACTCCGCAATCAAGCTTTGGGTTTTGTTTATCAATTTCATCATCTGCTGGGTGAGTTCACGGCGCTAGAAAACGTGGCAATGCCTTTGCTTTTGCGCGGAGTACGGATTGCCGTTGCCACGCAGCGTGCGGCTGAGATGTTGCAGTCGGTGGGCCTTGCTGAGCGCACAGCCCATAAGCCGGGAGAGCTCTCTGGTGGTGAGCGTCAACGGGTTGCCATTGCAAGAGCGTTGGTAACGCAACCGGCTTGTTTGCTGGCGGATGAGCCAACCGGCAATTTGGATCAAGAAACGGCTCAGTCGGTGCTTGGACTGTTTCAGTCACTCAATCGTGCCTACAACACGGCGGTGGTGTTGGTCACACACGACCTGGACATTGCCGCAGAAATGGATCGACGGCTTTATCTCGCCGACGGCAAGCTGCAGCCCCTTTAAATCTGCGGGTTAGCCTATTGCGCTTTTGGGGATAGCAAAAAGCGGATGGGTTTGTGCGGGATCTGTCCAGCGCACTAATCGCGATTCTCATTGGTCTGCTCCTGACGATTCTGTTGCCGGTACGCTGGGGCAGCGTTTGGCTGCTATCGGTTTTGATTCTGCCATGGGTGGTATTTACCGACTGGCGGGCCCTATTGGGTTGGTTATCCGTTGGTGTGATGTTGGGACTGATTAGCCAAAGCTTTGTCCTGTCAGCCCGCCCTGTTATCGAACCTGCACAAGCCGTGATGGTCACCGGGCAGGTAGCAAGCCTGCCGCAAACAGGGCCCGATCAGCAGCGATTTATTTTCCGGGTATCGAAAATTAATGCTGATGAACCGGCGCTAATCAAACCGCCGGATCGCATCCGCGTGAGTATTTATGGTGCGGATCTGCGGGTGGAAGCCGGCGAGCAGTGGCAGTTGCCTTTAAAGCTGCGCAGGCCGCGTGGCTTTATGAACCCCCTGCGTTTTGATTATGAGGCTTGGCTTGCGGCAAGGGGCATCGATGCCACCGCCTATGTCACCGATGTGGACCAGGCGGTCCGCCTGCAACGCGCCACCGGGCTCACTCATTGGCGGTCGCAATTATCAGCAAGGGTGGCCCGCTTGAGTGGCGCGCAGGGCCAAGGGAGCGCTTTATTACAAGGCCTGATCACGGGGGACCGACGGGCTTTTAGTGACAAAGCCTGGGATGTTTTACGGCTCACGGGCACCAGCCATTTGTTAGCCATTTCAGGGCTACATATCGGCCTTGCCGCGGGGCTGGGTTATTTCCTGGGTCGTTTATCATGGCGCTACCTACGCCTGCCCGGAGAACGGCAAATCAGCGCGGTTATAGTCGCAGCGCTATTGGCAACAGCCTACGCCGGATTAGCCGGTTTCTCACTGCCAACACAGCGGGCTTTGGTGATGTTTTTATTGTTTGCGCTGGCCAGTCTATTAGCGCGACAGCGTATTGGCATGAATGCGTTGTTACTGGCAGCGGTCTTATTGCTGGTGTTCGATCCGGCGGCGGCATTAGGCGCAAGCTTTTGGTTGTCATTCACGGCGGTCGGACTCATTTTGCTGGCTGCACGACATATCCAGCGGTCTGGATTCGTGTGGGGGCTTGGGTATTTGCAAGGTTTGCTCACGGTGGGCCTTGCCCCATTAACGGCAATTTTCTATGGCCAATGGAGCCCATTGGGCTTACTGGTTAATTTGCTGGTCTTACCTTTGTTTTCGTTTGTCATTGTGCCGGCTGCGCTGGCAGGAGCCGCGGCCTCGGTTGTGTGGCCATCAATTGGCGCGGTGCTACTTCAAGGCCTGGCGTGGGTGCTGAATCGGCTATTGGAAGGCGGGTCATTTTTGCTGCAGCAGGGAATGCAGCCTTTATCCACCGGCGCGCTCACGGGATGGTCCCTAGGCGCGGCTGTTGTTGCCATCGGGTTACTTTTGTTGCCTCGTAAGACGCCGCTGCAATGGTTGGTTGGCCCCTTGTTGCTCCCGGTTCTCGCGGGGCAAGTATTGGCCGATGACAATGCGGTCAAGATCCCAAAGGGTAGCGTTCAGGTGACATGGCTAGAGGTGGGGCAGGGTAATGCGGCCGTCATACAAACCCAAAGCACGGTCACGGTGATCGATACAGGCCCCGCCTGGGGCGGTGGCGCCAGTGCGGCGGCATTCACGTTGATCCCCTTCCTGCAGGAGCGGGGCATTGAGCATATTGATCATCTTGTAGTCACTCATGCTGACCGCGATCATCGCGGTGGTGTGGAAGCGCTCGCCACGCATTTTTCATTTGGCAACATCTGGGTGGGTGAGCCCATCCCCGACCTGCCGCAACAACAAACCTGTCAGGCTGGGGAGCGTTGGGTCCACGATCAGGTGGTGTTTGAGTTTCTCTGGCCGCCACAGCCGGGGCGCCATACCGGCAATGCGGCCTCTTGTGTTGTGCTTTTGCAGGCTGCCGGGCAGCAGATTGTCTTTACCGGTGATATTAGTCGGTCTGTTGAGCAACAACTCATTCACCAGTTTGCTCTGCAGCCGTTGATTATCGAGGCGCCGCATCACGGCAGTAACACGAGCACCAGTGCTCAGCTACTTCAGGCCTGGGAGCCTGAGCATATCGTCATCTCAGCCGGTTATCGCAATGCCTACGCCATGCCGCATGCGGCGGTGGTTGAACGAATCCGCTGCCATGGGGTGCAAATGCATGATCTTGGCCTTGCCGGCGCGCTTGAGGTGAGCATGACACCTGGTCATTCGCCCTCTATCAGGCAGTTGCGCCCGCAACGCGGCAAGCTCCTACATGAGTCGCCGCAGCAGCCGCGCTTTCGAGCGGGCAGGGAAATCCATTATCATCAGCGCACTATTGCAACTGCGCCCACGGAGGCAGGTCGGCCACAGTGTGGGAACTAATTAACGTGGGTGGTTGGGTCATGGCCCCGATCATCCTCTCTTCAATGATTGCTTTAGCCATCGTGTTGGAGCGGCTCTGGGTACTACGTCTGTCACGGATCGCCCCGTCCGGGCTGATCGCCGATTTATGGCGAGAACAGACAGTTGGACGCCTGGATGCGTCACGGTTGCGCGCGCTGCAACAGGGCCTGCCGCTTGAGCGAATTGCGGCCGCGGCATTAGCGCAACCCAATGCCAGCGCGGACGCATTACGAACGGCGATGGAGGAAGCCGGGCGTGATGAGGCCTATTCCCTCTCTCGCTACCTCAATACACTGGGCACGGTGGCCGCGGTATCTCCGCTGCTTGGGTTGTTGGGAACGGTTTTTGGGATGATTGAGGTATTTGCGGCAATTGATCTTGGCGATCGGACCAACACGGCCGCGCTCGCCGGCGGTATTGGGCAAGCCTTGGTGACAACCGGCGCGGGTCTGAGTGTGGCGATCCCCGCGTTGGTGGCGCATCGTTATCTTCGCGGCCGGGTGCAGATGGTGACGCAACACTTAGAACGTGAAGCGTTGCGATTATCCCGCTTAATGACCCAACCCAATCGAGATCAAACTGAAAGTCATTAATGAAATTTTTACCGCAACCATCTGATGAAATTGAGATTAATTTAGCGCCCATTGTGGATGTGGTGTTTTTGATGCTCATTTTCTTTGTGGTGGCGACCCGCCTAACCAGCGAAACCACGCTCCCGCTGGAACTGCCAATGTCTCGTAGCGCAGGGGCCGTACCGGAGACAGCGATCACCATTAATATTTTGACCAGTGGCGAGCTACGCTCGCAGGGGCAAACCATCACAGAGCTGGATCGTTGGCTAGCCGAGATGGTGGAAATGGAGCGGCAAGACGGCCAGGCCGTGGCGCCACGAATCTTACTGCGGGCCGAAGCGGATACCCGCCATGCTGACGTTGCCCGGGTGTTAGACGCAGTCAGAGCAGCAGGGATTCAACATGCCGCCATTGCCACTCGGGTGGAGCCGCAATGAGTTCGATGATACAGGGCCAGACAAACGACTCGGGCTGGGTCATCTACCGCCGATTGCTCGGCTATGTGCTCGCTCATTGGAAGATTGCGATGATCGCGGTGATCGCCATGCTGATCACAGGCGCCAGCGAGGCCGGGTTTGCCTGGTTGGTCAAACCGATGCTTGATGCCGGTTTTGTTGAGCGGGACCCCGAAATACTACGGCTTATACCGCTTGGCGTGCTGGGTATCTTCTTGGTGCGAGGCCTCAGCAGTTTTGTTGCTCAATATGGCACGGCGTGGATTAGCCGTCGTGTGATTGCCAAGCTGCGAGGGGAGGTGTTCGAGCGGCTGCTCACGCTGCCACGGCGTTATTTCGATGACGCTTCATCTGGAATGCTGCTCTCGCGCCTAACATACAATGTGGAGCAAGTCGCGCAGGCCGGCACCAATGCCATGGTCATTATTATCCGTGATTGCGCCACGGTATTTTTTCTACTCGGTTATATGGCCTGGTTGAGCTGGCAGCTGACCCTGATCTTTCTTTTGCTCGGCCCGGTGGTTATCGCCGTGGTTTTGTATGTCAGTAAACGGTTTCGCCGTCTGAGCCATCGGATTCAGCATTCGGTTGGCAGCATTGCTTATGTGGCCGAGGAGGCCATCGAGGGTAGCGATGAGGTGCGAATTTTTGGCGCACAAGACCAAGAGCGGGAGCGTTTTGAAGAAGCTAACCGTCGCAACACGCGGCAGTTCATGAAATTTGCGGCCACGCAGGCACTGAGCACGCCGGTGGTGCAGTTTTGTGCCGCATTGGCGCTGTCCATCGTGGTTTGGCTCGCCACACTCCAGGGCAGCATGATGAGCGTCACGGTTGGAACCTTTGTCTCCTTTATTACGGCCATGTTGCTGTTGCTGCAGCCGCTCAAGCGTTTAACTCGGGTCCATGCCGAGATTCAGCGAGGCATTGCGGCGGGCGAGAGTATTTTTGAACTGATTGATGAACCCACCGAAATCGATGAAGGCCGCCATGACCCGGGCCGGTGTGACGGGGCGCTGGAATTTGATGCGGTACAGTTCCGCTATAGCGATGAGGCGGGCGAGGTTCTGCATTCGCTATCTTTGGACATCCCGGCCGGCGAAACGGTCGCGATTGTTGGCCGCTCTGGGAGTGGGAAAAGCACCCTGGTCAACCTCTTGCCACGCTTCTATGACCCCACCGCCGGCGAAATTCGACTGGATGGGATGCCTCTATCCGATTACCGGCTCGCCGCCTTGCGTCGCCAAATTGCACTGGTAGGCCAACAGGTCGTCTTGTTCAATGCGAGCGTCGCGGAAAATATCGCTTATGGACAGGATCCCATGCCGGACCGCGCACAGATCGTTGCGGCGGCCGAGGCTGCGAATGCGCGAGATTTTATTGAAGCGCTGCCGGATGGCTTTGATACACGGATTGGCGAGAATGGCGTGCTTCTCTCTGGCGGACAGCGGCAGCGGCTCGCCATTGCCCGGGCACTGCTGAAAGATGCCCCGGTTTTGATTCTGGATGAGGCCACTTCAGCCCTGGATTCGGAGTCGGAGCAGCATATTCAAACGGCGTTGTATCGGTTAATGGAAGGGCGTACGACATTGGTGATCGCTCATCGCCTCTCAACCATTGAGCGTGCCGACCGGATTATCGTCCTAGACGCTGGCCGGATTATCGAGCAGGGCAGCCATAAGGATCTGCTCAACCAAAAAGGGGCTTATGCGGCGCTGCACCGGCTGCAATTCCGCCAGCAGGAGTCGGCACAACGTGCTCCCTAGACGCGCGCCGCGTTTTTGGCAAGAAAATGGTGGGTTGGCCACTGCCTTGTTGCCGCTTTCTCACCTCTATGGCTGGCTGGCCCAACGTCGCCGATCGGCTTATTTGCAAGGCCGTCGAACCATCATCTGGCCGCAGGCCCCTGTGATGGTGATCGGCAACATTAGCGTTGGTGGGACCGGCAAAACGCCGTTGGTCATTTGGACCGCCAACCGAGCTGCGGAACTGGGCTATCGCCCGGCGGTGGTCTTACGGGGCTATGGGGGCGCATCACGGGGGCCGGTGTTAGTGACTGCGGCAGACTCACCCCGCCTCATGGGCGATGAGGCAGTACTCATTGCCCGACAGACCGGGCTGCCGGTGGCTATTGGTGTGAATCGTGCCGCTGCAGCGCAGTTGCTAGTCGAGCAGGCCAATGCGGATCTGATTATTAGCGACGACGGCTTGCAGCACTACGCCATGGGTCGAGATGTGGAAATTGCGGTGGTTGATGCCAATCGCGGACAGGGTAACGCCCGTTGTCTGCCGTCGGGGCCGCTGCGCGAGCCCGTCGAGCGGCTCGAGACGGTCGATTGGGTGGTCAGTAACGGGCCGCCGAGCGATGCATCGATGGGGCAGTTCAGCATGCAGCTTGCGGGCATTCATGATTTGGGCTCCGAGGAGCCGGTGGCACTTCCGTTCGGCAAAGTGCACGCAGTGGCCGGTATCGGCAATCCCTCGCGGTTTTTTGATGCGCTCACCCAACTGGGCTATCCGGTGATACCCCATGCTTTTCCGGACCATCACCAATTTAAACCGGATGATCTGTCTTGCTTAACAGATTATCCCGTCCTGATGACGGAGAAAGATGCCGTCAAATGTCAGTCGTTTAATCTGAATAATGCGTTTTATGTTCGCGCCAATGCACAACCTGACGATGCGACGCAGGCGCAGATGGAAAATTGGTTAACGATGGCTAGGCAGCGATTTGATCAGCGAGAGGCTCAATAATGACGCCATTTATGGTGATGATTCCGGCCCGATATGGGGCAACACGGTTACCGGGCAAGCCCTTGCTGCCGTTGGCTGGCCGGCCAGTCATTGAGCATGTCTGGCGATCCGCGATGGCCAGTGGCGCAGAGCGGGTGGTGATTGCCACTGATCATTCGAAAATTGCGGAGGTGGCAAAGGGATTTGGCGCCGAAGTTTGTATAACGGCGCCCGAACACCCCAGCGGCACCTCGCGTCTGGCCGAGGTCGCAACCACCTTGGCGCTTCCCGATCAGACCGTGATTGTGAATCTGCAAGGCGATGAGCCCATGATGCCGCCCACACTGCTAGCGCAGGTTGCTGATGTGCTTGAATCTTGTGCCAATGCCGCCGTCGGGACACTGGCAACACCCATTGTGGATAGCGCTGAGTTACATGATCCGCATACGGTAAAAGTGGTCACCACCCATGAGGGGGCCGCCCTTTACTTCAGCCGGGCCGCCATCCCTTGGGACCGCAATGGCGATGGCGCAGCACAGGTCTCAGTCGCGCTGCGCCACTTAGGGATTTATGCCTACCGTGCACGCTTCTTGCGCGGCTTTGACAACTTGCCAGCTAGCCCATTAGAGGCACTCGAGCAGTTAGAACAATTGCGGTTTTTGCAAACCGGCAAACGGATTCAGGTGGGTATTGCGCAGGTGCTGCCCGGGCATGGCATTGATACGCAAGACGACTTGCTGGCGGCAGAAGCGCTGCTCGCCCGAACAGGCGAGCAGCATTCAGGCGAATAGTGATCTACTCGCTGGTCTCTGATGCCGACGGCGTCTCAGTCCGTGGACGTCCAGACCAACGCCGCGGGTCATTGACCTTGAGACCCTCTGGCGCCTTACGACGGGCGCCGCCGGTCGCTGGCTTTTTCTTAGCGGCTGGTTGCGCCTCGGTATTCTCGGCGGTCTCCGCTTTTTTCGGCGTCTTGGGTTTTTCCGCGACCGCGTCGTCCTGAGCATCCGACGCCGTAGGCGTCGATGCTGTCTCCGCGCCGTTCTCTACAGTGTTGTCTGCCGTGGGCTCGGTGCTGGAACGACGCCGACGGCGACCCCCGCGACGTCCACGCCGACTGCGGCCATTACTGCTGCCGGTCTCTGTGGTCTCTGTTTGGCTGGCGGTTTGCTCAGCGGCTGTGGTCTCGGCAGTTTCCTTGGCCTCTTTTGCCTCGGATTTGCTGTTCGATGCCGTCTTGTTCGCCGCCTCGCTGGTTGCGCTGCGGGAACGTCGGGAGCCACTACTGCGACCGCTACCCCCATTATTGCGGCTATTGGTGCTTTGGCCGCTGCCGCTGCTGCGGCGACGACGATTGCCGCCGCCCGATGTCTGGTTAGATCGACGCTTTTCTTCTGCTTCAGCGGCTGTCTTATCTTCCGCCTCCGTCCCAACGACAAGGCGTTTTAACCAGCCGATGAGTCCAGCGCCTTCGCCCTCATCGGTGCTTGCCGCAGTGTTGTTGCTGGCTGGCTTGGCCTTGGCCGGGCGCCGGGCTGGCGTTGGGGCGGGTGTTGCCGGTGCGACACCGCTCACGGCAGGTTTTTCAGCACGTGGCCGTTCTGCAGTGAGTAAGGTCTCGGCTTGGTTGGGCTCGGCCTCCGCCGTTGCCATGCGATAGCTGGTCGATTCCTCTGGCGTCTCATCGCTTCGAATACGCTGGAGTTCATAATGCGGCGTATCGAGGTGGCGGTTGGGGATGAGAATGATCTCAATGCCGTTGCGCTCCTCAATGGTGCCGAGAATGCTGCGTTTTTCGTTGAGCAGGAAGGTAGCCACATCGACGGGCAGCTGTGCCAGAACCTTGCCCGTTTTATCCTTCATGGCCTCTTCTTCGAGGATGCGCAAGATCGATAGCGCCAGGGATTCCACACTGCGAATGGTGCCTTGACCACTACAGCGGGCACAGATTTCAAGCGTCGACTCCCCAAGCGATGAGCGTAGGCGTTGACGCGACATCTCCAGCAATCCGAAGCGTGAGATGCGACCAATCTGCACCCTGGCGCGGTCGACTTTGACTGCATCACGCAGACGGTTCTCAACTTCACGCTGATTACGGTTGGGGCCCATGTCGATGAAATCAATCACAATGAGGCCACCGAGATCGCGCAACCGCAGCTGACGAGCAATTTCGTCGGCGGCCTCTAGATTGGTCTTGAGCGCCGTTTCTTCGATATCCGCGCCTTTGGTAGCCCGAGCCGAGTTGATGTCAATCGAGATGAGCGCTTCGGTATGATCAATCACAATCACGCCGCCGCTCGGTAGGCGGACCTCGCGCTGAAACGCGGATTCGATTTGGCTTTCAATCTGGTAGCGGCTGAAAAGCGGTACGCGATCGTCGTAGTACTTCAGCTTTTGCAGGTTATGCGGCATGACCTGCTCAACAAACTCTCGGGCGCGCTCAAAAACATCGCGATCGTCAATCAATATCTCGCCAATATCCGAGCGCAGATAATCCCGCAGGGCCCGAATAATGACATTGCTCTCTTGATAGATCAGGAAAGGTGCGCTGCGTGTTTCTGCCGCTTTCTGCACAGCGCTCCACAGGTTGAGCAGGTAGTCGAGATCCCATTGCAACTCTTCGCTGCCGCGGCCAACGCCGGCGGTGCGCACGATTAAACCCATGCCGTCGGGAATATCGAGTGCTTTTAAGGCATCGCGTATCTCATTGCGTTCTGGCCCTTCGATGCGACGTGAGACGCCGCCGGCCCGCGGATTATTGGGCATGAGGACCAAGTAGCGACCGGCCAGACTGATGAAAGTGGTGAGGGCAGCGCCTTTGTTGCCGCGCTCTTCTTTCTCAACCTGGATGACGACCTCTTGGCCCTCTTTGATAACGTCGCCAATCGAGGCCTTGGCCGGATCAATGTCTTCGCCCTGAAAGTATTCGCGGGAGATTTCTTTGAAGGGTAAAAAGCCATGGCGCTCGGCGCCGTATTGCACGAAAGCCGCCTCGAGGCTGGGCTCGACGCGGGTAATCTTTCCTTTGTAGATGTTGGCTTTTTTGCGTTCTCTTGCCGGTGTTTCAATATCCAGGTCGTAAAGTGTCTGGCCATCGACCAGCGCAACTCGCAGCTCTTCGGGCTGGGTTGCATTGATAAGCATTCTTTTCATGCTGAGATGTTCTCCGGCGACTGCTTACGCCCGTGATCCATAGCAATAGCCGGCCGGCGCTACGCACTTTCATGGTGGCGAGCGTCATCAGCCAAATTCCGTCGAATGACGGTAGGGGTATGCGGCTTAATTGCAGGAGTACGAGACCCGTCATTGGGTTTCCGTTGTCACGGGCGCCCTCGGCAGGCGCGTTGTCTGAATTTTGGTTTTTCTGTCGGGCTCGGTCTTCTACCGCGCCCCTCAGGCATTCTTCACTGTTCGCGGCTGGCAGCGCTCTTGGCGCCGATATCACTCCGTCGAACGTTGGTCATCATATCAATCACCGTGGAATACGTCCAAAGCAGAGCTCATCCAGCACGGGTAGGATAGGGCCCGTATCCATTGTAAGTGTGAGAGGACGGGGCGTTGAGCGGTGTACGCATAGAAACGGTGTCGCAGGATCTAAGCGGTCAGCGAATCGATAACTATTTGTTGCGCGAGCTCAAGGGAGTGCCCCGGACCCGTATTTATCGCTTGCTGCGTCGCGGTGAAGTGCGGGTCAATGGCGGTCGGGTCAGGCCAACGCATCGCTTAGAGCCCGGCGATAAGGTTCGCATCCCGCCGGTGCGACAGGCCGCTGAGCAGGCCATGGCACCCTCTGAGCAAATAATGGCCCGGCTAGAGGATGCGATTGTTTTTGAAGATGACCGTTTACTCATACTCAACAAGCCTTCTGGGCTGGCCGTCCATGGTGGCTCAGGTATTGCATACGGCATTGTTGAGGCGCTTCGCATTATGCGTCCCAAAGCGGCTTTTCTGGATCTCGCGCATCGTTTGGACCGGGATACCAGCGGATGTCTCCTAATTGCCAAGAAACGCTCGATGTTGCGTGCGCTGCACGAAGCGTTTCGTCAAGGTGATGTGGATAAACGCTATGCCACCTTAGTTCACGGCGCCATGAAGACTGCCCCCGGCCGCGTTGAGGCCCCGCTTGCCGCTGAGACCGGCAAAGGTGGTGAGCGCTTTATGCGGGTGTGGGCAGCGGGGCAGGCCGCGCGGACCGATTTCACGATTCGCCAACACTTCTCGCGAACCACCTTGCTCGAAGCGCGATTACATACCGGCCGCATGCACCAAATTCGGGTGCATGCGGCGTTTCTGGGTCATCCGGTGGTGATGGATCAACGCTACGGCGATGCCGAGGCCGATCGATCACTGCGTGGCCTGGGGCTAAAACGACTGTTTCTGCATGCGGAATCCATCACACTGGAACTCCCGGATTACGGCAGAATCGAAGGCAAAGCACCGATGCCAGCAACGCTACACGCTATTCTTGACCGTCTTGCCAAGGAGCAGCCGTAATGCAGGAAGAAGAATCATGGGCCAAGGAAAGCCTTCGCGAGATTGCGCTGGAGGGTATTCGCGAGCGCCGTCGGGCCCGCCGTTGGGGAATATTTTTTAAACTGCTGGTTTTGGCGTATTTCGGTGTTTTGCTGGTGGCCGTGGTAATGCCGGGGTTGCAATGGGGTGCTGAGGCGCTTCCCGGCGAGCACACGGCGGTGGTTCGAATCCATGGCCCCCTGACGAGTGATGGCGAAGCGAGTGATAAGCGAATCATCCAGGGGCTAGAAGCCGCCTTCGCCGCGCAACAGTCCAAAGGGATATTGCTTGATATTAATAGCCCCGGTGGCTCCCCTGTTATCTCTAGTCGGATCTATGCTGCGATTCAAAGGTTGAGAGCAGAGCACCCGAATAAGCCGGTGCATGCTGTGGCGGGGGATGTGATGGCCTCTGGCGCTTATTACATTGCCGCGGCAGCAGACGCTATTCATGTGGATGGGGCTTCGGTCGTGGGCTCGATCGGTGTGGTCAGTCGAGGCTTTGGGCTTGCCGATGCCATAGAACGGTTAGGCATTGAGCGACGTATCTTCACTGCCGGTGAGGAGAAGGCTGGCTTGGATCCATTCACCACTCCGGATGAAAAACAAATCAATAACTTGCAAATTATGCTTCACCAAATACATGAGCAATTTATTGCCGCGGTGGAAGGCGGCCGGGGCGATCGTTTACAAGGCGATCGCGAAGTATTGTTTAGCGGCCGTATTTGGACCGGGCAGCAAAGTATTGAAAACGGCCTTGCTGACGCGCTGGGTGGTCCTGCCAGTGTTGCCCGAGACGTTATTGGGGCGGAACAACAGATTGATTACACACCGCAGCGCAAACTGCTTGAGCGGGTTTTTGAGCGCATCGGTGCCGCCGCCGTGACGACTTGGCTTAACTATCAGCAAAGCCCAATGTCGTTGTCGGCAAGCCCCGTTACGGCAAATTAATGCCGAGTTGGCCCAATAATCGGGTCAGTGCAATTAACGGGAGGCCAATAATCGCATTCGGGTCCTCGGTATCAATACGCTCGAATAGCGTTATCCCAAGGCCTTCAACCTTGAACGCACCGGCGCAGTCGATCGGGTTTTCTGCCGCGACATAACGCTCGATTGCTTGGCGGGTGAGTCGCCGAAAATAGACGCTGGCGGGAACATGTGCCACCCGGGTATGCCTTGAATGGGGGTCGTAGACTGCCACGGCAGTGGACAAGATCACACGCTGGCCCGAGGCATTTAGTAATTGGTCAATCGCCGCCGCCTGATTGCCTGGCTTGCCCATAATTTTCCCGGCGACCTCACAACACTGATCTGATGCAATGATGATGGCGTCGTCGCGGTCTAAGGCGACAGCGGCGGCTTTCTCCCGAGCTAAGCGGCAGACATAGTCTTCCGCTGCTTCTTCCGGATGGACGGACTCGTTGATATTTGGGGCGACCGACTCGAATGCAAGACCCAGGCGCGCGAGCAGGGCGGCCCGATAGGGTGAGCTAGACGCCAGTATGATATTGGCCACAAAAGTCTCCGGTTGCTTGCCGATATGGTCGCTGTGATCGGGGGTGCTGGCAATCCCTTTGACAGCGCATAACCGCACGCATACCATGCCGCGCCTATGCAAGCGCCCGAACTGCCAGCCGTTGTTTTGATAGACCGCCTCGGTTCGGGTCAGCACCACTGGCAGGGCGAGGTGCCCACCGATTCAATGGGCCGACTTTTTGAGTTGGCTCAAACTGTGGAGAACGCACAGAGCAGCTTTTCCATCGATACGACCGCTGCGCGACCCGTCATCACAGGGCATTGCCAAGCGGAGATCGAATTAGTTTGCGAGCGGTGCCTACAGCCACTCACGGTGTCGGTTCGTGGTGATTTCGAGTTAATCGCGGTCGATCAGATGGCTGAGGCCGAATTGCTCAACGCCGATCAACCGGTGGTCGTGGCGCCGCGGGGTGAGTTGGATGTGATTGCCATGCTCGAAGATGAGCTCATCTTGGGCCTGCCCGTGGTCGCGCGACATGAGGCGGGGGCATGTCGCGAGGTGCCTATGAAATTCTCGCCACCGGGTGCAGAAGCACTGGCAGAAAAAGAAAATCCATTTGATGTGCTCGCGGGACTGAAAACCAAGCGCTCGAATGATGTAGAATAACCGGGTTTATTACACGCAGGATTAACAATGGCCGTACAGAAATCGAAAAAGACTCCGTC
Source organism: Spiribacter sp. (assembly GCA_965243155.1). Lineage (GTDB taxonomy): Bacteria > Pseudomonadota > Gammaproteobacteria > Nitrococcales > Nitrococcaceae > Spiribacter. The sequence goes on from CBDEUE010000020.1 coordinate 67,425, forward strand.
GCGTCGCGGCATGCGTCGCAGCCACGATGCCCTCAAAGGCCCGACGCTCAGCGTTGAGCCCACCACCGGTGAAACGCATCGGCGTCATCACATCTCCGCAGATGGCTATTACCGGGGCCGCAAGGTGACCGGCGATAACGACGAGTAATGGCATTCCGGCTCGCTGAAGCCGGCCTCTGCCTTCAATGAACCAGCATTACACTCTGGCCATCGACGCCATGGGCGGCGATTACGGCCCGGCTGTGACTGTGCCGGCCGCGATCGCGGCCGCGCGACGTCATCCTGACTGGCGCCTATTGTTGGTGGGTAACCGCGGTGCCATTGAACAAGCCTTGGCAGACAATAGCGCTAAGGCCAATGACCAACTCGTCATTCATCCCGCCAGTGAAGTCGTGGCGATGGATGAGCTGCCCTCGCAGGCGCTTCGCTATAAAAAAGATTCCTCCATGCGCGTCGCCATTGACCAAGTCAAAGCGGGGATAGCGGCGGCCTGTGTGAGCGCGGGCAATACCGGGGCCCTGATGGCGACCGCGCGTTATGTTTTAAAAACCCTTCCTGGCATTGATCGCCCCGCGATATGCACCACCATTCCGTGTGTGGGTGGCGAGTTTCGCATGCTTGATTTGGGTGCCAATGTTGATTGCACCGCTGAGCATCTTTTCCAGTTTGCCGTGATGGGTTCCGTGCTGGTCGAGGCCGTTTCCGACGGCAAGCAGCCGCGCGTTGGGCTGCTTAATTTAGGTGAGGAAGAGATTAAGGGGAATGATCAGGTCAAACAGGCGGCACAGTTGTTACAGGACAGCGATCTTGCTTATGTTGGCTACGTCGAGGCAGATCGCATGTTCCGCAATGTTGCCGATTTGGTGGTCTGCGATGGCTTTACGGGCAACGTAGCGCTCAAAAGCAGTGAGGGGGTGGCCGCCATGATCTCGCAAATTCTGCGCGAGGAATTCCAACGCAATTGGCTGACTCGCGCCGCTGCACTGGTCGCTCTGCCGGTATTAAAAGCGCTACGTCGTCGACTTGATCCGCGCCGCTATAACGGCGCCAGTCTGCTTGGTTTGCGGGGTGTGGTCATCAAAAGCCATGGTGGGGCCGATGAGATTGCGTTCGAGGAAGCGATCGAAACGGGCATCCTCGAGGCCAAAGAGGGCATACCCGGGCGGATTGATAGCCGACTGGGTGAGTTATTTGCCCATGGAGTCAACGAATGATGCACGCGCGCCTTGCCGGCACCGGTAGCTATCTACCTGAGCGCGTTATGACCAATCGCGAGCTGGAGTCGCTCGTCGATACCAGTGATGCTTGGATTCTGGAACGCACCGGTATTGCTCAGCGTCATATTGCGGCCCCCGAGCAGACCTGTTCGGATTTGGCGGAAAACGCAGCCCGAGAAGCCCTTGAACGAGCCGGCATGCTCGCGGCAGAAATTGACCTGGTCATTGTCGCAACCTCCACTCCGGATCATGTCTTTCCCAGTACGGCATGCCGTCTTGTTGAGCGCCTAGGTATTCCCGGCGGAGCCGTCGCCTTTGATACGGCCGCGGCCTGTTCCGGTTTTATTTACGCGCTGGATATTGCCAATCGCTTTATCCAAACGCAGGGAGCCACTCGGGCGCTGGTGATTGGTTCCGAGCTTTTCTCAAGAATCCTTGATTGGAGTGATCGGAGTACTTGTGTGCTCTTTGGCGACGGCGCCGGCGCCGTGGTGTTGGAAGCGGCCGATCAGCCCGGAATACTCTCGACGCATCTGCATGCCGATGGCCGGCAAACCGATTTATTAAACGTCCCTTGGGGGGTCTCTCAAGGCTACGATCAATTACCGGGTGAGCGCGGTAAAGTGCGCATGAAGGGTAATGAGGTTTTTCGCGTCGCCGTTCGCACGCTTGGTGGATTGGTTGATGAAACGCTGCAGGCCAATGGGCTTGAGCAGGGGGACATCGATTGGCTGATCCCGCACCAGGCCAATATTCGCATCATGACGGCCACGGCCAAAAAACTTGGCCTGCCACCCGAGCGGATGGTGAGTACGGTGGCGGAGCACGGCAACACTTCCGCGGCCTCCATCCCGTTGGCATTAAATCAAGCAGTCAGTGATGGCCGGATTCAGCGCGATGATCTATTGCTATTGGAAGCCTTTGGTGCGGGTTTCACCTGGGGCTCGGCCTTGATTCGTTATTGATCGGGATTTGGAAATGAAGCAACGACAAGACCTCGCCTGCCTTTTTCCCGGACAGGGTTCGCAATCCATCGGCATGCTCAGCACCCTGGCTGAGCGCCACGCCGTGGTACAGAAGACATTTATTGAAGCGTCCTCGGCGATGGGTGAAGACCTGTGGGCACTCGCGAGTGAGGGCCCCGAATCACTCATGAATCGCACTGATCATACGCAGCCACTCATGCTGACGGCTGGCGTCGCGGTCTGGCGCGCTTGGTGTGAGGGCGGTGGCGCCATGCCAAGGATGATGGCTGGCCACAGCTTGGGGGAATACACCGCTTTAGTGGCAGCCGGTGCATTGGAGTTTGCTGATGCCGTCGAGCTCGTCCGTGATCGTGGCCGGTATATGCAGGAAGCCGTCCCGGAAGGAGAGGGCGCAATCGCGGCCGTACTCGGCTTGGACGATGAACAGATACAGGCGGTGTGTAACGACAGCGCACGAGGCGAGGTGGTTGAACCGGTCAACTATAACGCCCCTGGACAAGTGGTAATTGCTGGGCACGCTGGCGCGGTAGAGCGTGCTCTTGAGGCGGCGAAGGCCGCCGGCGCCAAACGCGCGATCACGTTACCGATGAGCGTCCCGGCCCATTGTTCATTGATGGCACCGGCCGCTGAGAAACTGGCTTCTCGCCTTGCCGGCGTTGAGGTCAAAACCCCTCAGGTGCCGGTCGTTCACAATGTTGATGTCAGCCTATCGGCCGACCCGGATTCCATCCGACAGCACTTGGTGGATCAAGTCCGCTCCCCAGTGCGCTGGGTTGAATGCGTCCAAGCACTGGCTGCAGCGGGCGTGAGCGAGGCGGTTGAATGCGGGCCAGGCAAGGTGCTGGCAGGGCTTAATCGTCGTATTGACAGATCCATAGGCATTCGTGCCATTCACGATCCAGATAGCCTTGCTGAGGCCCTCAATTCACTGGAGGTAGCATGAATTTTGACCTGAACGGGCAAGTCGCCCTAGTAACCGGTGCCACGCGCGGTATTGGCGCGGCAATTGCGGCTGACTTGGGCCGCTGTGGTGCCCAAGTGATTGGTACCGCCACCAGTGAATCCGGGGCGCAACGCATTAGCCAACAGCTATCGGATGCCGGTGTCAGTGGTCGGGGCGTGGTGTTGGATGTCTGCGATGCCGAACAGATCGCTGGGGTGATCAGTGAGATCAACCAGCAGGAGGGCGCGCCCGGGATACTGGTGAATAACGCCGGGATTACCCGCGATAATCTGGCGATGCGTATGGCCGATGAGGATTGGGATGCGGTGATTAATACCAATCTCAGCGCCGTCTTCCGCGTCTCTAAAGCCGTGCTGCGGGGAATGATGAAGGCAAGGACTGGCCGCATTATCAACATTGGCTCGGTGGTTGGACTGATGGGTAACGCCGGCCAGACCAACTATTCTGCCGCCAAGGCGGGACTGCTGGGGCTGACGCGGTCGTTGGCTCGTGAAGTCGCTTCACGCAACATTACAGTGAATGCAATTGCGCCGGGATTTATTGCCACGGATATGACGGAAGCGCTTGATGAGGCACAACGCGAAGCCCTTCTGTCACAAACGCCTTTGCAGCGTTTGGGGCAACCTGATGATATCGCCAAAGCCGTGTGTTTCTTGGCCTCGCCATGGGCCAGCTATATTACCGGCGAGACGCTCAATATCAACGGTGGGCTATTAATGCCCTGATTTTGCAGTGCCGCTAGCAGATTGCGAGCGGATTCCGTACAATCCCGCCCAATTCGGGCACAGGCCTTTATGTAATCCGAGAGGTAGGAGCTGAGATGAGCAGCATCGAGGAAAGAGTTAAGAAGATCGTTGTCGAGCAGTTGGGGGTGAAAGAAGACGAAGTGAATGCTGAGGCTTCTTTCGTTGACGATCTCGGAGCTGACTCGCTGGATACGGTAGAGTTGGTGATGGCACTCGAGGAAGAGTTCGAGTGTGAAATTCCGGACGAGGAAGCCGAGAAAATCACGACTGTGCAGCAGGCGATGGATTACATCAATCGCCATTTGGAAGACTGATAGCGCAGTCACTGCCGGGTTATAAAGCCTGCGCAAAAAACTCACAGGGCCGGCCTCGACCGGCCCTGTTTGCGTAAAGGCAAGTGATAGCAGGAGTGTGTGTGGGTGAACGGTAGACGCGTGGTGGTCACGGGGCTGGGCATTGTCTCTCCCGTGGGTAATACGGTGGAATCCGCTTGGGAGAGCATTCGCGAAGGTCGCAGTGGCATCGCCCCGATTGAGCGCTTTGACACCGAGGGCTTCCCAGTCCGATTTGGCGGCGAAGTCCGCAATTTCGATGTCGAGGCCTACCTTAGCCGCAAAGACGCTCGCAAGATGGACCCATTCATTCACTACGGGATCGCCGCGGCGGTAGACGCTCTGCGGGATTCAGGATTGACCATTGACGAGGCCAATGCCGATCGGGTGGGTGTCTCCGTGGGTTCTGGAATTGGCGGCATTTACTCCATCGAGGAAGGCCACAAGAACTATCTCAACGCAGGCCCGCGCAAGCTGTCCCCATTTTTTATTCCCAGCGCGATCATCAATATGGTCTCGGGGAATCTATCAATTTTACTTGGTGCCAAAGGCCCCAATTTGGCCACTGTCACAGCCTGTACCTCAGCGACGCATAATATTGGCCTATCCGCGCGATTGATCGCTTACGGAGACGCCGATGTCATGATTGCCGGCGGAGCAGAGTTTGGCACCACACCCACTGGTTTGGGGGGGTTCGCAGCGGCCCGTGCGCTGTCAACGCGCAATGACAACCCGCAAGCGGCGAGTCGGCCTTGGGACCAAGATCGCGATGGCTTTGTCCTCAGTGACGGCGCCGGTGTGCTTATCCTTGAAGAATACGAGCATGCCCGGCGTCGTGGCGCGACCATTTATGCCGAGCTCGCTGGATTTGGAATGAGTGGTGATGCCCATCACATGACGTTGCCCGCAGAGAGCGGTGAGGGCGCGCAGCGGTGTATGGAAGCGGCCCTGCGCGATGCCGGTATGAACCCGGAAGACATTGACTACGTCAATGCGCATGGGACGTCGACCAAGGCTGGCGATCGGGCGGAAGTGCAGGCGGTCGTCGGGGCGTTTGGACAGCATGCCGACACCATTGCGATGAGCTCAACAAAATCCATGACAGGGCATCTTCTTGGTGCAGCCGGCGGTATCGAAGCGGTGTTTACGCTGCTCGCGATGCGTGATGGTGTGCTGCCACCGACGATTAATTTGGATCATCCGGATGAAGACCTGAGTATGGATTTTGTGGCCAATGAGGCGCGCGATCGTTCTATCCGCGGCGCCCTGTCCAATTCGTTTGGATTTGGCGGCACCAACGGCACCATCATTTTCCGCGCACTCGAGGGCTAAGCAGCGATGTCTTACTGCCTGGTTGACGGGCAGTTTGGCGACAACCTCGCCATTACCGATCGTGGCCTACGCTATGGCGATGGTGTCTTTGAGACGTTAGCGGTTGTCGACCATCAACCCACGCTGTGGCAAGCGCATCTAGACCGGCTTCATCGCGGTTGTGTGCGGTTGGGAATACCCGCGCCCTCTGAACAAGCTTGGTGGGCGGATTGGCGGAAACTGCAGTTAGACGAACCATATGGTGTGCTCCGCCTAACGGTCACACGCGGCAGTGGCGGCGCTGGCTATGCGCCACCGACCGATCCACAACCCACACGTATTCTGCAGTGGCTGCCAGCGCCGTCGCGGCCCCCTGAATACTGGCAGTCCGGCGTCGATATCAAGGTATGTCAAACGCGACTCGCGATACAGCCGGCTTTAGCCGGCATTAAACATCTCAACCGGTTGGAACAGGTGTTAGGGCGCGCGGAATGTCTGCAATCCGGGCATATAGAGGGCATGATGCTGGCCGCGGATGGTCGGATTGCCGAGGCCACCAGTGCCAATGTTTTGATTGAATCGCAGGGCCGCCTAATTGTCCCCGACACCACAGACATTGGCGTTGATGGCATCATGCAGCAGTGGATTGTGGAACAAGCCATCGCAGCGGGAATTTCGGTGGAAACACAGGCTTTTGGGCTGGATAAGTTGCGGGATAATGACGCCATGATGTTATGCAACAGCCTGATTGGGTTATGGCCGGTGCGTCGAATCGATGACCGGATGTTACCGAGGCCGTCGCATGCCCGGAGCTTGCTTGAAAAGATTCGCCATGCCCGCGTTGCCTTAACACCAGAGGTTTTCGAGTCATGAAAGAATGGCTCAAACCGGTAGCTTGGTTAGTGCTCACGTTGGGCGGGATTGTTGCGGTCTCGGTGATTCAGGGCATTCTTCATCTGCAATCGCGGGCGATGATAACCACCGATGGCGATACGCAAGTACTCGATGTAGCGCCGGGGACAAGCTTTGCTGCTATCGTCAATGAACTTGAGACCCTTGGCCTCATTGATTCGCCGTGGCTGTTGACGTTGTATGCCCGTCTTAACGGTTTAGCGCCACGGTTACAGGCCGGCGAATATGCGATTGAACCCGGCCTAGCGCCGGCGGATCTGTTATCGAGGATGGCGGCCGGGGATGTCATTCAATACGATTTCACGGTCATTGAAGGATGGCGCTTCGCGGATCTCTTAGCGGCAATGCGTCAGCACCCCGCCATCGATCAAACCCTGCCTGCCACCATCAGTGGTACCGACATCATGGCGGCGATCGACCGGCCCGGCGTCCATCCGGAGGGACAGTTCCTGCCCGAGACCTACCGGTTCCCGCGCGGCATCCAAGATGTTGACCTACTGCGTCGCGCCAACCGGGCACTTGAAGCGGAATTGGCAGCGGTTTGGGCCGATCGGGCCCCCGGTTTGCCGCTTGAATCGCCAGAGCAGGCCTTAATACTGGCCTCTATTATTGAAAAAGAGACGGGTCGGGCAGAAGAGCGTGAACGAATCGCTGGTGTTTTTATCCGCCGTCTCAAGCAAGGGATGCGCCTGCAGACCGATCCAACGGTGATCTACGGTTTGGGTGACGATTTTGACGGTAATCTGCGGCGCATCCATTTGCGCACCGATACACCCTATAACACTTACACGCGAGCCGGCCTGCCACCAACACCGATCGCGCTACCCGGGGTCGCCTCGCTGCGGGCCGCAGTGAACCCGGCAGCGGGGGAAAGCCTTTTCTTCGTCTCGCGGGGCGATGGCAGTCATGTCTTCTCTAAGACGTATGACGAGCACCGGGCGGCGGTACAGCGCTATCAGTTACGCAGCGAGGACGAGCGCTGATGACCGGGCGATTTATCACCGTCGAAGGCATAGAAGGCGCCGGAAAAACCACGGCAATGACGGTGATTGGCGATTGGCTTCGCGCCCAAGGTGAGCGCGTGGTGACCACTCGAGAGCCCGGCGGAACCCCGCTGGGCGAGGAACTCCGCGCCTTGCTCCTTGCGCATCGGGAAGGCGGCATGAGTGGGGAGGCCGAGGTGCTGTTAATGTTTGCCGCCAGAGCCGAGCATCTCAAGCGCGTCATTCAACCGGCGCTTGCTGAGGGCGCCTGGGTGGTTTGCGACCGATTTACCGATGCTTCCGTGGCCTATCAAGGGGCAGGCCGCGGTCTTGGCATTAAACGCGTTCAGGCGCTGGCTGACTGGCTCCACGCCGACCTTCAGCCAGGACTAACCCTCTGGCTAGATTTGCCGGTGAAGCTAGGGCTAGAGCGGGCGGCTGGTCGGAGTGCACCGGATCGCTTTGAAGCCGAGAAGGCTGAGTTCTTCGAGCGTATTCGCGGGGGCTATGCCACGCTTGCAGAGCAGTGTCCAAAGCGCATTCGCCGGATTGACGCCGAGCAGCCGCCAACGCAGGTCAAGGCCCAGATCGAAGCCTTGCTCCAGTCGCATTATCAGGACCGTCCGCTTGATGGTGAATGATTGCCCACCCTGGATGGACGTGCCCTGGCAGCGGTTTGGCGCTTCTGTCAGCAGTCAACGTCTGCCCCACGCGCTGCTCGTCGCCGGGCCGGAGGGGATCGGTAAGCGTGCGTTGGCGACGCGTATGGCGGCAAGCCTAGTGTGCGAGCAAGCATCAGCAGAGCCTGCCTGTGATGAGTGCCGGAGTTGTCAGCTGTTCGCTGCGGGAAGCCATCCCGATTTTCTTCTTCTGGAGCCCGAGGCCGGCGGTAGCGGTATTCTAAAGATTGAGGGCATTCGCGATCTCACTGCCTTTAGTCAACTCACCAGCCAGTACCAAGGCTACCGAGTAGCGGTCGTTGCGCCTGCAGAAGCGATGAATCGAAACGCTGCCAATGCATTGCTCAAGACGCTAGAAGAACCACCCGCGGACATGGTCTTAATCCTAGTCAGTGATGCTCCCGCCCAGCTTCCAGCCACTATTCGCAGCCGCTGCCAGCACTATCGTTTGGGTATCCCAGACCAAGCATCGGCGCTGGAGTGGCTGAAGGGGCAGGGGGTTGATTCTGGGCAAGCCGAAACCCTACTGCTGATCGCTGGCGGCGCTCCATTGCGCGCGCTGCAGCTTCATGAAACCCAGGGGTTATCCCATTGGCAAAGCCTAGTCGCCGACATCGCCCGGGTGGCAAGCGGCCAAAAAACGGCCGTCGCGGCAGCCGCCGACTGGCAGGACACTGCCGGGCTGACGCTGAATGGGGATATGCAACGACTCGTGGCTCTGTTGCGCCGCCATGCACAAAAGCCCATCACTGATTCGCTTTGTGATCAGGCTTTTAACGCGCTTAGTCGCAACCTCAGTGACGACCGCCTGGATCACCTTTATCAGGCATTGGTGGGGCTTCGGGGCGCCACCAGCCCCGGTTTAGCCAAAGAATTGTCGCTCGAGGCCCATTTTCTGCTGTGGAGCAGCGCATGATTGTTGATTCGCATTGCCACTTTCACTTACTTGAGCGGCCAGAAAGCGCCGACGCCGCTTTACAGGAAGCGCAGGCGGCTGGCGTCGATTACTTTCTCAATGTTGCCGTTGGTGTTGAAGAATACGACCGGCTGACCGCGTTTAGCGACCGTCATGAGAATGTTTTTACCTCCATTGGTGTGCACCCATGTGGTAAGGGCGAAGACCCAGAGGCGGAGCGCCTAGCCGAACTGGCACAACATCCGCGGATCGTGGCCATTGGCGAGACCGGGCTGGATTATGGGGCTGGGCCGGAGGCCGATTATGGCTGGCAACAGGCTCGGTTTCGGCGGCATATCGATGCCGCCGGCCGCGCTGGATTGCCCATTATCGTTCATAGCCGCTTGGCGCCTGCCGATACCTTGCGCATTCTCCGGGAAGAGAAAGCAGAGCAGGTCGGCGGTGTGATTCACTGTTTTGTTGAAGATACCGAAACCGCGCGTGGATTTTTGGATCTGGGTTTTTATCTATCCATTTCGGGGATTGTGACGTTTGCCAATGCCAAAGCCCTGCGCGCAACGGTTGCCCAGTTACCACTTAACCGATTACTGGTGGAGACCGACTGTCCCTACTTAGCGCCGGTGCCTCATCGCGGCAAGGAAAATCGCCCCGGCTGGGTACTTGAGGTCATTGAATGCATTGCCGGGCTGCAGCAGACCACACCAGCCAGGATTGCGGAGCAAACGGCGGAGAATTTCTTTGCCTGCTTTCCACAGGCCGCCCGGTAAACAGCGATCCGTGTCTAAATCAGCTCCCCAATAATGCGAAATCCAGCGAGATAAGTCCCGGCCGCCGACCCAAGGGTGGCAAACAAAAACACTAAAAAGGTCCGCGCGACACGGTTATGCCACCAGCCGCGCCAGGACGTGACCGCATCACGTAACTGCCGAAAATCCGCCACCTGTGGTCGGCGGGCGAATAGCTCGATGGCGGCGGCGACAAACCCGGCGCCAATGGTTGGGTTAAGCGAAGTAAAAGGAGCGGCAAAAAAAGAACCCACCACGGTCAGCGGATGACCTCGCGCCAACGCAGCCCCAAGCGCGCACAGTCCGCCATTAATCAGCACCCAATCGGCAACCAAGCGCCAGCCAAGCTCGGTGGAGCGACTAAAGCCAATAGCAAAGCCTGTAAGAATCACTGCCACCACCAGCCAAGGGATGAGCTTTGGCCAACGGGCGGCAGGCGGAATATGCTCAAGCGCCTCTCGTTGTGCCGCTGGGGCGGGATTCGGAGTTTCAAGGGCCGAGGCCAGTCCTTTTAAATGTCCGGCACCGATGACCACCAGGACCTTTTCTGGGACGTCTTCGGCGTTTTGGGTTTCCTCAAGAAGCCGAGCGGCCATGTATTGGTCGCGTTCGTTAATGAGCGGCTCATACAGCGCTGCTGAATTGGTCGCGAACTCACTAAACGAGGCCTCCAGCATATCGCCTTGTTTCAGCCGCTCGATCTCTTCAGCGCTCACGGTTTCGCGCGACAGTAGGCTTGCGAACAGCCCGGTAAACAGCGAGGGCCGTTGCCACCAAGGCAAATTCCGATACACACGCTTGAGCGTGGTCCCAATGTCGCGGTCAACTAGCCATAGCGGCTTACCGAGCCGCGTAGCGCCACGGGCGGCCGCCTCAAGCTCGGCACCGGGGCGAATATCAAACTGCCGGGCAAGCCGCTGTTGATAGGCGCCAAGCGCCAGGCTAGCCATCACCATGCCGGCTTTGCCGCTGCGAATGATCTCGAACAGATCCATCTGCTCGAGCGAGGAGGCGTCGGTCAGGCTGCGGTGACGACTGTCACAGAGCTCGACGGCAATCGCATCATAATCACCACGATCAATTTCACGGCGTACATCAGTGACGCTTTGTGCCGAGACATGTGCAGTACCGAGTAGGACAAAAGTCGTCCTATCTACGCAAACTGTGCGAATCAGGTGAGTCTCTTCAAGCGAATCCATGTCAGATCCGGGCAGTGATAAAGCCGTGGATTATCCATGAGGCTTACCCGGACGACCAGCATAACTTCGTATAATATATATTATGTTAAATTATAAAGATCGTTCAGAGACAGCTGAGCGCCTAAGCGAGCGCTTAGCCCGCCTCCATTGGCAGCAACCCGCTGTGTTAGCCATACCACGCGGTGCCGTCCCTATGGCCGCGACCATTGCCAAGAACCTCTCGGCATCCCTCGATGTGGTGCTGGTCCACAAGCTGCGTGCGCCCGGCAACCCGGAATACGCCATTGGTGCCGTCGATGAATCCGGCCAAGTCATAATGGATCCGAGTTACGGGCGCCTCCGCCATACGCCGGTCATCGAACAGGAGATTGAACACGAATACGCGGTCCTGAAAGCCCGACGCCATCGGTATGGCGGTCAACCGCCCCTTCTGCAGGGCCGCGATGTGATTATCGTTGATGATGGAGCGGCGACCGGGGCCACAATAAAGGCCGCTATACAGTCAATCCGAGGTCAGCAGCCAAATAAAATCGTCGTTGCACTGGGGGTGGCCTCGCCAGAAACCGTCGGCGCACTCAAGCGGTTAGCCGATTGTGTTATTTGTCCCTGCCAGCCGCAGGACTTTGTGGCGGTCAGCCAGGCCTACCAAGCTTTCCCCCAAATTAGCGATGCCGAGGTAGAGGCTATTCTTCGCCGCGATGCGGAAGAACACGAGACCAGTGCGTGCGAATATCCCATTCCTCAGCGCTAAATTGCGCATCGGTCGTGGTTTCGAGTACGGCCTGCATAAATTCGGCTACAGCTTGCGGTGAAGTGAGCGCGCCGGCGGTTTTTAACTCGCGAAATCGCTCTACGGCAGGGAAATCGCGCTCATTTTGTGCCCGTATGAGTGTCTGCATTGGGGTATCGACGACCCCTGGGCGAAGACTGCCAACTTGCACACCCAACTCTCCTAACTCCAGGTTGAGTATTTGATAGGCCATATAGAGCGCCGCTTTGCTCATACAATAGGCGCCCCAGCCGGGATAAGCGCTGTGGGCAGCGCCCGAGGAGATATGCAAAACCCGCCCGCCGTTGGTCATTTGCGGCAAGCTTTGTCGTGTCAGCGCGATGGGCGCTTCCAGATTAACGGCCAGTGCATATCGAATGGCGTCAGTATCCTGCTCCAGCAAGGGCCCGATGGGTGATAAAACTCCGGCGTTATGCACCAGATAGCGAACAGGAGCACCACTCAGCGCGTTGGCAATGGCTTCTCTGCCTTGCTCTGTGGCGATATCCGCGGCACAGCATTGAATATTCGGGCTTTTTTCGGCGACGGCGCTGAGCGCCGAGGCCCGGCGGGCAACGGCGAGTACCGGATAGTGGGGCGCCATTCGCTGAGCAAATGCTTGGCCGATGCCGCTGCTGGCCCCGGTGACGACGACCCAAGGTAGAGGGCTCGTCATACCACCACCCGCAGCCCCTCGCCCCGCTGCCAGGCCTGAATGTTCTCAACGGTCTGCTCAACGATGCGCTGTCGTGCCGTACGGCTACCCCAAGCGCTATGTGGCGTGATAATCAGATTAGGAATATCGCCTGCGAGTAATGGATTGCCATCGCGTGGCGGCTCTAGGGTGAGCACATCCATCCCGGCCCCACCAATCGTCCCAGCCCGCAGGGCCCGAGCTAGATCCGCCTCGTGAACGATGCCTCCACGTGCCGTATTGATGATGATGGCGTTTGATTTCATGCGCTGGAGCACGTTGGTATCAATCAAATGACGCGTTTCCTCGGTTAAGGGGCAATGCAATGTGACGGCGTCCGCCTGGGTAATGGCTTCCTCAAAAGCGACGCGTCCGGGGCGAATCTCAGCGGCGCCGGGGCGCTCGGCGATTAGTACCTGCATCCCTAAACATTCCGCCTTACGGGCAACCGCACTACCCAGTTCGCCATGCCCCACCACCAGCAACGTCTGACCGGCCACTTCGCGTATCGGGTAGTCTAGAAAACAAAAATGCGGCGCTTGCTCCCATCGCCCTGCCTTGACCGCATTGTGGTAGTCGAGCAAATGCGTGTTCAGTGCCAGGATCATTGCAATGGCGTGTTGGCTGACCGACTCGGTGCCATAAGCCTGACAGTTAACCACTCGAATACCTTGGTCCGCTGCGGCTTGGGTGTCGATATTGTTCACCCCAGTGGCAATCACGCAGATAAGGGCTAAGTTGGGGCAGCGCTGGAGCACCTCCGCAGTCAGCACCACCTTATTCACGATCACAATATTGGCGCTGCCAATCCGCTCGACGACTTCGTCGGCAGCGGTCTGCGGATAGGTCGTCAGTTGATCAAGGCTCGCCTCAAGTTCACTGAGTTCAAGATCGCCCAGATCGAGTGTTTCACGATCAAGCATGACCGCATGATTCATACCCCTGCCCCCTTTTGGCACGCGAATGGCTGGTAACGGCATCAGCCTACCAGAAAGGTTATGCACAGAAACGGTGCGCGATGTGTTGGCAGTTTTGCTGCAAGCGCAAATGAAGCATTTGGCACGAAATGACAAATCAATGTCTTAGAAAAACTATATAAAATATTGAAAATTAACATATTATTTTGATTGGCGAAGATTCAGACAATCTAACGAAAGCCCGCATAAAACAAGGGTTTGACCCGGATCAAGCAAAATTCATCCACACTCTTATCCACAGGTTTTGTGGACAAATCTCGACCCTGTTCACAGCGATCGGTATCCTGCCTGGTTATGGAAATTGGACCGTATCGTATTCAGGGACAGGTCTTGTTGGCGCCGATGGCCGGTGTCACCGATCGACCCTTTCGCATGCTTTGTCGACGGCTTGGGGCGGCATTAGCGGCCTCGGAAATGGTGGCGTCTAACCCTGCACTGCGCGAGACCCGCAAATCGCAGCTAAAACGCGATCATAGCGGTGAACCATCACCGCGCGTGGTGCAGATTGCGGGGGCTGAGCCGGCCATGATGGCCGATGCGGCGCGTTATAACGTTGAGCAAGGCGCGCAAATTATCGATATCAACATGGGCTGCCCGGCAAAAAAAGTCTGCAACAAGATGGCGGGATCGGCCCTGCTGGCGGATGAGCCGCTGGTCGGCCGAATACTGGACGCTGTGGTCGCAGCGGTTGATGTGCCTGTCACGCTTAAAATCCGCACCGGCCCAACAGCGAGTCAACGCAATGCCGTGGTAATTGCCCGCATGGCGGAGGCGGCTGGCATCAAGGCACTGGCCCTGCACGGCCGCAGTCGTGATCAACACTATAAAGGCGTCGCCGAACACGAAACTTTGGCTGAGGTACGCCAAGCGACCAGCATCCCGCTCATTGGTAATGGCGATGTTCAGACACCAGAGGATGCCAAGGATCTATTGCATCGGAGTGGCTGTGATGCCGTCATGATCGGCCGAGCGGCGCAAGGACGCCCGTGGATATTCCGCGAAATCCAACACTATCTCGATACGGGGGAGCGGTTACCGTCCCCAAGTATTGAAGAGATTCAAACGCTCATGCTGGGGCATTTGCGCGAGCTGCATGCCTTCTACGGAGAGCAACCAGGATTACGAATCGCGCGCAAACATATCGGTTGGTATCTGAAAAATCTGCCGGGCTCGGAGCCTTGGCGACAGGCGTTGGTGCGCGTTGAATCGGCAAGCGAGCAATTGGATCAGGTGGCCGCCGCGATTGCAGCGCTTGCCGAGGGGGCTAGCGCATCAGCCGTCGCTGCGGCTTGATTGGCAGCTGCCCTCGCCAGTACAGAATCATTATCAGCCCAAACGCCATACCGCCAAGATGCGCAAAATGCGCTACACCGGACATCGAGCCCGTGACGCCGGCATAAAGCTCAAACGCGCCATAAAGCAAGACAAAGTATTTCGCCTTTATGGGAATCGGCGGGAAGATCAGCATTAACCGCTGGTTGGGGAACATCATGGCAAAGCCGAGCAAAATTCCGAATACCGCACCGGAAGCGCCAACCGTGGGATACAAGTTACCCGCCTCCGCCGCGCCAGTAGCAACGAATAGCTGGATTAATCCCGCCCCGGCCAAACAGACTAAGTAATAAACCAGAAACGGCCGTGACCCCCAGAATGACTCCAGCGCGGTACCAAATATCCAGAGCGCGAACATATTTACAAAAAGATGAAAGAATCCGCCATGCAAAAAGCCATAGGTCACAATCTGCCAGGGCTCAAAGCTCGGCAGACCGGCAATAAAGGGCATCGACGCACTGCTTGCCCCCAGTGGCCAGAGGCCGAAGTGAATAATGACGGATGGCCCGAGCATGAGATATGCGACGAATCCGATGGCGTTGGCAACAAGCATTGCCATCACGACCGGGGTATCATTGAGGTTTGTTGGTCCCATCAGGGCATCATAGCAATGAAGGGTTGCTGCGCACATGGCTGAAACAACCGGAATCACCGCGCATCCACTGCGCGATGCACTGTTAAAAGAAGCACACGCCAGGCCGTTCGAAAGCCTCGAAACCCCATTGCGCGTCTCACACTTGGTGCTGCACACCGGCACCAGCGGCCGCAGCGCCGAGGTCGCCCATGTCGGGGCGTTGTGCGAGCAGATGAAAATCGCCCCACCGGACCCCGATGCCGGACACTTTATCCTCGAGGCACCCGGGTTTCGCTTGCGCTGGGAGCGACACACGGAGTTCTCCACCTATACGATTTTCGTCAATGGCGCCGAGAGCAGCCCGTTTGCTGAGCCGGCGCTTGCCAGCATTTCCAGCGCTTGGTTAAAGGACTTACCCGGCGAATTACTGGCCGCTATGCACGTAACCTCGCAGTCCGCCAAAGCCATTGCCCCCAATAACGAGGCGCTTGGCCAATTCCTGCACGCCGAGAGCCTAGCCGGCAGCCGCTGCGCCGGTGGGGCGGCGACCGTCTGGACTGATTTCTTGGCCGATCGGGATGGGTTTCTGCGCTTTTTGGTGCTGGATGAGTCGCTTACGCCCACCCAGGCCGGCCGTCTGGTTCAGCGATTGCTTGAGGTTGAGACCTATCGGCTGATGGCGCTGCTCGGGTTTCCACTGGCGAGAGAGCTCTCGCCGGATATCACCGATATGGAAACACGGCTTGGCACCCTTATGGATCGGCTGGCCACCGTCTCGGAGCTGGCCGATGAACGTGAGCTGCTCACGGCATTAACCTCGCTGTCAGCGCGTGTTGAGCGCATGATGGCAAGGACTAACTTCCGATTCAGCGCCACCGCGGCTTACGGCACACTGGTTAGGCGACGCCTTAAGGCTTTACGCGAGCAACGAATCGAAGGTATCAGCACGTTGGATGAATTCATGGAGCGTCGCCTGGCGCCGGCCCTGGATACCTGCGTGCACATGGGCGAGCGTCTGGAGCGCGTCTCCAAACGCGTTAGTCGTGCCGCTAACTTGTTGCGTACCCGGGTCGATGTGGCCCTTGAAGCACAAAACCGGGATCTGCTGGATTCCATGAATCGCCGCGCCCACCTGCAGCTGCGTCTGCAGCAGACGGTTGAAGGGCTCTCGGTGGTGATTCTCAGCTACTACACCGTCTCGCTGCTGGGTTATGCCTTCAAGGGCCTTGCCAAGGCCGGGATCGTGCCGGATGCCAACATTCCAACGGCAATCAGCATTCCCATTGTGATTACCGTTGTCGCCATCGGTATTCGCAAAGTACGGGGACGGGTCATTCGTGCCGATGCCGATGATCAATGACTGGTTTGCAAAGGCAAAGCACTTTAGAATTCAGCGCCAAAATCACACTGAAGCGGAGGGTTGATCAACATGGATAAAATCGGACAAATGGAGCGCACCATCGAGCGCCTGACAAGCCCCGGCCGCGGCATTCTCGCCGCCGATGAGAGCTACCCTACCATTACCAAGCGCTTGTCCGACCACGGGATTGAGTCAACCGAAGAGAACCGCCGCTTCTACCGCAGCCTCCTCTCCACAACCCCAGGCATTGGCGAATATGTTGGGGGAATTATCTTTTTCGAAGAAACCCTCGGCCAGAAAACGGATGACGGAGAGCTCATCCCAGCTGCCTGCGAAAAACAGGACATCGTCCCGGGTATTAAAGTCGACAAAGGCCTCACGGAGTTGCCGGGCAGCAATGGCGAAAAAGTCACGCAAGGCCTCGATAACCTGGGGGACCGGCTGGATGGCTATGTTGAGCAGGGCGCGCTGTTTACCAAGTGGCGTAACGTCTATGAAATCACACCCAGCACCCCCGGCCGCCAGGCGATCGAAGCGAATGCCGAAGTCTTGGCCCGGTATGCCGCCATTGCCCAATCTCGCGGCATGGTCCCGATCGTTGAGCCTGAGGTGCTGATGGACGGCGATCACAGCATCGAGCGCTGTGCTGAAGTGACCGAGGCCGCACAAACGGCCGTTTTTGCGGCGCTACGCCGGCATAATGTCATCCTTGAGTGCATGATTCTCAAGCCCAACATGGTCCTACCGGG
This sequence comes from Spiribacter sp., assembly GCA_965243155.1. Taxonomy (GTDB): domain Bacteria; phylum Pseudomonadota; class Gammaproteobacteria; order Nitrococcales; family Nitrococcaceae; genus Spiribacter. Next base: position 84,911 of record CBDEUE010000020.1, read on the forward strand.
CAAGTCGGTCAAACCCCGCCCCAGCGCTGAAGTCTGCGCCGAAGCCACGCTGCGCGTCCTACGCCGCACGGTGCCGGCTGCTGTTCCCACCATTAATTTCCTCTCGGGCGGCCAAACGGCCGAAGAGGCCACTGCCCACCTCAATGCCATGAACCAGACGAATGGTGCTAAGCCTTGGGTGCTGAGCTTCTCCTACAGCCGGGCATTGCAGAATCCGGTCCAGGAAGCCTGGAAAGGCGTACCCGGCAACAAAGAGGCTGCACAAAAGGCCTTCTTAAAGCGGGCACGCCTCAATTCCCTGGCACGGGATGGCAAATATGACCCGGCCATGGAAAGCGATCCGGCCTGATCTAGCGCAGAAGCACAAAAAAGGCGCCGTTGCCGCGTTGGATATTGAGCAATAGCTCGCCTGCTCTTTCCACGCGGCGGCGGAAGTCTTCCAAAGATGTAATCTGCTCTCGATTGACCGACAGCACCACATCGCCCTCACGCAGATACTCCGCCGCTCGGCTTCTGGGCTCCACGTCAGTGACTAGGACGCCGCGTACTCTGCCAAATAGGGGCGAGCGTTCATCAAGCTCTCCAAAGCTGGCACCGGCAAGTGCTGGGTGCAGGGCACGGGCACTCACCTGCCCTGCCTCAGGGTCTGCGACAACCGCGGTGGTCTCCTGCAGCCTGCCATCACGGACATACTGAATCTCGACGCGATCGCCAATTCGCAGCAAGCCGATGGCATTGGCCATGGCATTCGCATCCGAAATTTCCCGTCCGTTAACGGCGGTGACCACATCACCTGGCTGTAGCCCCGCCTCGGCTGCCGCCGAATTGGGGGCTACCTGGGCGATTAATGCCCCAGCGCTGCGCTCAATCGCAAAGGCCTCGGCAATCTCTGGTGTGAGATCTTGAACACTAATGCCGAGGATGCCCCGCTGGACTTCACCAAACTCAACCAGTTGCGACATCACCTCACGGGCCATGTTGATTGGCACCGCAAAGCCGATACCGATATTCCCGCCGCCGCGCGAGAGAATGGCCGTGTTAATGCCAATCAGTTCGCCGCGAAGATTAATGAGCGCACCGCCAGAATTCCCCGGATTAATCGAGGCATCCGTTTGAATGAAGCTCTGCAGCCGCGCGCCGCCATTGCCCGGTAGTGTGCGCTCAAGCCCGCTAACCACCCCGGTGGTCACGGTATGGTCCAGTCCAAAAGGATTACCAATGGCAATGGTGTAATCCCCCACCCGAAGGGTATCGGAGTCGGCCATGGGCAGTGCCTGCAGCTGATCGGAATCAATCTGCAACACCGCAATATCCGTATCCGGGTCGGACCCCACAATTTCGGCATCAACCTCACGGCCGTCATCAAATGCAACTTTCACCCGATCGGCGTTGGCAATGACATGGTGATTAGTCAGGATAAACCCAGCCTCAGCATCCACCACCACCCCCGAGCCCAGAGATTGGACCTGACGCCGTTGAGGCTGCTGCGGAATGTCAAAAAACCGTCGGAAAAACGGATCGTCTAGTAGCGGATTGGTTTGAGCCTCGACCGTTCCTGAGGTGGCGATATTCACCACAGCCGGTGAAACCGTCTCTATGAGCGGTGCCAGGCTCGGCATGCTGCCATCGGGCAGTGTGATCTGTGCACGGGCCGGCGCCATCGCCGCTGCTGATAGAACCACGATCCAAAAGATCAGGCTCAACCGCTTCAGAGAAAAACCTGATTTAACCATTCGTCACTCCCGGGTATCGTAATTGCTATGTGCTTTGTATGGTGGCGCCCTACCCCATTTTTCAAGTCGATGACTCAAGCCAGGAGCATTTGATGAAAGACTTAGGGAAGCACACCGCATTAATCGTGGTTGATATGCAGCCTGATTTCATGGAAGGCGGTGCACTCCCCACCCAAGATGGCAGCAGCATCATCCCGGGTATACGGGATTTAATGCTCAGTGGGCGCTATCGGCACATTATCGCCACTCAGGACTGGCACCCACCCGGGCATATCTCTTTTGCCAATAGCCACGATGCCGAGCCATTTAGCGTGACCGAGCTATACGGCCATGAGCAGGTTCTTTGGCCCGATCACTGCGTACAAACCACACCCGGGGCGCAGTTTCATCCGGATCTGCCTTGGGAAGTGGCCTGCACCATTATTCGTAAGGGCGAAGACCCCTATGTCGATAGCTACAGTGGCTTTTTTAACAACTTCGATCGCAATGGAGAGCGCCCATCTACCGGTCTCGCGGGGCTGTTGAGAGACCGCGGCGTTAAGGCCGTTCACTGCTGTGGCCTAGCCCGGGATTACTGCGTGAAATGGACGGCAGAGGATGCGGCCGCTATTGGATTCGACACGCATTTCCTCTGGGATTTAACCGCACCGGTGGATGGCATGGCCGACAACGAAGTGCGCACCGACCTGGCACAGGCCGGTGTGACGGTTATTGATGGAGCAGTTAATTAGTGCTCACGTGTGGCCCGGAAGTCAATTTCGGGCCATCGCTCTTCGGTGAGCTGCAGATTCACTCGAGAAGGCGCGATGTAGGTTAGCGCCCCCGAGACATCTTCCGCCAAATTCTCCTGCTGCCGATCCCGGAATTCCGCAAGACGCTTGGCGTCATCGCAGTAAACCCAGCGAGCGGTTGCCACGCTGATCGGCTCAAACTGGCAGTCCACGCCGTATTCATGTTTTAGGCGAAAGGCCACCACATCGAACTGCAGCGCGCCGACGGCGCCGACAATCAGATCATTGCTAATCAGCGGCCGAAACAACTGAGAAGCGCCCTCCTCGCAAAGCTCTACCAGTCCTTTTTGCAGCGCTTTCATCCGCATGGGGTCTTTCAGCACGGCGCGGCGGAAAAGCTCCGGTGCGAAATTTGGAATGCCCGAGAATTTCAGGGCCTCGCCCTCGGTAAAGGTATCGCCGATTTGGATGGTGCCGTGATTATGCAGCCCAATGATATCGCCAGGATAAGCGGTCTCCACATGATCTCGGTCTGAAGCAAGAAACGTAATGGCATTGGCAATTTTCACATCCTTACCAATGCGAACATGTTTTAACTTCATCCCGCGCTCAAACGCACCGGAACAAACCCGCATAAACGCAATTCGGTCGCGGTGGTTCGGATCCATATTGGCCTGGATCTTAAAGACAAAGCCGGTGAGTTTGCGCTCATCGGCCTCAACCTCGCGCGTCTCCGTCTCGCGCGGCTGCGGGGCCGGTGCATACTCGACAAACTGATCGAGTAACTCTTGCAACCCAAAGTTGTTAATCGCCGATCCAAAAAATACCGGGGTCAGCTCACCGTCACGATAAGCATCAATATCAAAGCGATTACCCGCTTCTTGGACGAGCTCTACTTCGTCTCTTAATTCAGCCGCCTGGTCGCCTAGCACTTCATCTAACCGCGGGTTATCCAACCCCTCGATAATTTCACCGGTTTGTACCGCGCCACCATGGTTGGCGGCATACAGATGAACCCGGTTATCCAAAAGATGAAAAACGCCACGAAAGCGTTTGCCCATTCCGATTGGCCAGGTTACCGGGGCGCAGCGGATTTTGAGTATCCGCTCGACCTCGTCCATCAAATCCATCGGGTCCCGGCCTTCGCGATCCAACTTGTTCATAAACGTCATGATCGGTGTTTTCCGCAGCCGACAGACCTCCATGAGCTTAATCGTCCGCTCCTCAACGCCCTTAGCCGCATCAATCACCATAAGCGCCGAGTCCACGGCAGTGAGCGTACGGTAGGTATCTTCTGAGAAGTCCTCGTGGCCGGGGGTGTCCAGCAGGTTCACCATGCGCTCCCGGTATGGGAACTGCATCACCGAGGAAGTCACGGAAATGCCGCGCTCTTTCTCCAGCTCCATCCAATCCGAGGTGGCATGACGATTGGATTTCCGGCCTTTGACGGTCCCCGCCAGCTGAATAGCTCCACCGTAGAGCAAAAGCTTCTCGGTGACCGTGGTTTTACCGGCATCGGGATGGGAGATGATCGCGAAGGTGCGGCGACGCTTGGCTTCGGCCGCAATAGTCTGGTCAGTCATTCCGTTAATTCAATCAATACGGGTAATCGGTAAAAAGACAAAGGCGCCGGATGCCAGAGCGGCATCGGCGCCCGCTTGCTGATCGCTAAATGTATCAGTCGACAGAGAGGATGCGGATCGTGCCAGTTGGCGGCGAGTTCACACCCTGAACCGGGCCTAGATTATTGGAGATCACCGACCCTTCGTTGCCATAGCGGTCAACCACCACGGCACGCACCCGGACCTGTTGGTCAGTCAAATCATTACCAATGACTAGCTCGGCTCTGGAGGACTCTGCCGCGCGACGCCAAGTCCGACCGTCGGTCGAGGCTTCCCAAATGAGGGTGATATTAGCGATCCCATCGCGGTCGCTGATCGACTCGGTTGCCACCCGCAGCGTCTGGCCGGTCAGCGCATCGCCGCGCAGAACCAGCTCACCTTGGACCGGGTCGTTAACATTGCGGATTGGATCGGTGGCCGCGCTCACCACGCGCTCACCCATCCCAAACCCGTCGGTATATTGGATAACCGCACGCAAATACCGGCCAACTTCGGCTTGGGAGAGCACCACGGTGTCACCACGCCACTCATCACTTCGGTAGCGCTGCCAGGTCGCACCGTCCGAGGAGACTTCCCAGTGATAGGTAACCGGCCCAATGCCCTCCTCATCTCGAATGGCGCTAATGTCGGCCTTGAGGGTCTCGTATTGCAACTGCGCGCCAATTAAGCGCAATTCACCGGTGGGCACATCATTGACATTGCGTACCGGCGGCGTCGGTTCGGTAAGAATCGACTCGAGGTTGCCGCGGCCATCCAAGTATTCAATGCTCACCCGCAGCTGATTACCCACATGCCGCTGCCGGGGGGTGAAGCCCTGCGAGGTGGCCCCATCGACATTCGTCCAGGTGCCACGCTGGGCGTCAAATTCTTGCCACTGCACAGAGAGGCTGCCCAGTCCGTCCTGATCCCGCAGGTCGGACAGATCAATCACGAGCGGGACATCTTCTAGCGGCCCTGTGCCCTCGGCAGCGGTTTGCCCAGCACCGGTATCGGGCTGCTGTGCCGGCGGCGTTGCTTGCCGTGATTGACTGAAATCCGTTTGGGGTGGCGTTTGGGCGGGCTCGGCGGGTGGCTGAGAAACCGGCTCAGTTGGCTCGGCCTGCGGTGGCGCGGTGAGGTCTTCGGGATTGCCGCCTGCAAAACTCACGCAGGCCGTTAATAAAGGGAGAAGCGCAAATGCGCGCCCAACGGACTTTAGATTTCTCATAAATAGAACCAGCCTGCGCAAAATAAAACCCGGCCTTTAAACCCTATGCCGGGAGCATAATGGCAATCTGCTAGCCAATCAACGCTACTCTTGCGGGCTCGGGATTTGGGTATCGGTACCACTATTTTGCGTCACAACCAGCAGATGCACCGCATCAGTTACGTCCCGATAAAGCTCAAAGGGCCTCAGTACGGTCTCTTCGTCCCAAAGGCGCACGCGATAATCGACACCCTGCTCGTCCAGAAAATCGGTCACGCGCGAGCTTTTCATCGCAAAATTCACATTTTGGGGAAAATCCTGTGTCAGCTCGCTGGCACGCTGCGCATCCAATTTGTGGCTAATCAATCCCACCACAGTGCCATCCGGTGCCAATACGGGGCTGCCAGAATTACCTCGATGCACCTCAGCACTGAGCTGAAACCAATCATTACGCCCAGAGAATCGCTGCTCGCCATTAATAATGCCCTCGGTAATGCGCTTACCACTGACAATTTGGCCAATTTTAGGAAAGCCCACCACGCTCACATCCAACCCAATCGGCACACTCTCAAATGGTGCAAACACCATGGGCTGGGCATCCACCACCGCCTCGATCAGCGCAATATCCAATGCCTCATCAAAAGCCACCAATCGCGCGACGGTAAAAAGCCCATCCCGCTCGGTGCTGACATAAAGACGATCATGGGTTTCAACGGCATGGTAGGCCGTAATGAGCTGATTGGGTGCGACCACAAACGCCGTCCCCACTCTTGGGAGTGGTTCAAGCGTTTCGGTCTGCGTCTCACCCTGCGCCCAGACGCTGCCGCATAGCAGCAGCCCAAGCCACAGGGCAAGCAGTGCGGATCGCATGCGGATTAAGATTTCCGACGACGACGAGACGTCGATTTTGCCGCCGGCTTCTCATCTTCCGCGGCGCCATCATCCGCGTCGAGGGACTCGTCCAGATCCACCTCAAACGACTCTAGCGCAGCGGTCACTTCCTCGTCCGTTGCGGGCGCCGCTTCAGCGGCTTCGCGACGCTGCAGAATGCCGCGGCTGACCATTTCTTCAGCGGCCCGAGCAAAAGCCCCCTGCACGCGAACGAATGAGGCCAACGGCATCACAATTTGGCCTTTCTCCTGTAACCGCACATCACCTTCGTTCTCCCCCGGCACACGCCGGACGCAGTCAATGCGCACCAGGCCGTTGTTGATGCTGATATTGCCAATGTCTTCGACTAAAAAGTCCATGGGTTGCTCCCTGCTTTGCGTATTAAACGTAAATCGTAAATTTTATTCCGTAAATGCCCGATCTTTGAGACGGAATACCGGTTCGAACAGATAGTCAATCACGGTTCGTTTGGAAACCAACACATCGATGTTAGCGGCCATACCCGGTGTAATCGGATACCGCTGACCCTCTGATTCAAGCCACGGGTTTTCGGTCTCAACGCGTATCTCAAAATACCGGGTTCCGTCTTGGCGCTCCAAGGCATCCGATCCGACAAAAACAATCTGGCCGTCCAATCCGCCAAACCGTGCGAAGTCGTAGGCGGTGAGTTTGACGTTGACCGTCTGTCCCAGCTCCATATAGGCGATGTCCTTCGGCAGGATTTCAGCTTGTACCTGCACCGGTACATTCACGGGAGTCAGCTCGAGAATGGGCTCACCAGGCTGAATAACACCGCCAATGGTGCGCACATTAATGGTATTGACGATGGCGGCCATCGGTGCGCGCAGGCTAGTCCGCGACAACCGATCCTGCAGGCCACGAATCTGCTCGCGCACTTCGGCCAGACGCCCAGCGGTATCGGCAATCTCTAGGCCAACATCTCGCCGAAAAGTGGCATCGTGCTGAGCCAGTCGCTCACGCGCTTCATTCAGCGCTGCTTGAGCGGACTCGATGGCGAGATCGGCCTTATTCACCCGCGCCTCGGCATCATTCAACTGACGTTGTGCGGCCAGCAACGATAGTTCTGCTTCAAGCTGCCGCTCAACCAAGTCGCGAGTCACCGCGTATTCGCGCTCCACTAACACAAGCTGTCGCCGCGCCACATCCGCTTCGGTGCGGGCATCGGCGAGAGCATTCTGCTGTTGGATAACCTGCTCTTCCAGCACGGACCGCTCAATCGCGTGTACCTCTCGACGCTCGGTGTAGGCCGAGCGCTCGGCAGCGACCACTTCGGCCGCCTGGGCTGTCATCTCGGCAGGAAATTCCAGCCGATTACCCTCATGCTCGGCACGCAGCCGAACCAGGCGAGCCTGCAAAGCAAGCTGTTGTTGCCGCATCTGGCCAAACGAGCTCTCAGACTGGGTGGGATCAAGCTCGGCCAGCAGTGTGCCCGCCTCGACCAGATCGCCCTCACGCACATGCAACTGCCGCAGCAGCCCACCCTCTAGGCTGGAGATGCGCTGCGTTTGTGCAGAGGTCACCACCTCACCGGTACCGCGGACCACATGATCAAGCTGTGACAATGAGGCCCAGGTCACCGCAATCACCAGGAACAGTAAGATAAAGCCGAGCAGGATGCTGGGAATGCGGCTTCGCGTTGACCAAAACCGGCCGACATTCTCCAGGCGCTTGAGCCCAAAGCGCATAAAACGGGATGGTTTTTTTTCGGCGGCCTGGGGCGCTCCGCCGCTTTGGTCTACCGTTTCATCTCCCGATCCCGTTGGCTCGAGGTCGTCATCCAGGTTTGGATCCTTTTCGTTGGCGCTCATCCGCCCTGCCCTCCGGACTCACCGGCCGGCCGGGATGGCTGCGCCTTTTTCTGTCCCTGCTTGAGTATTGACTTCGGCCCATCGGCCACGACTTTCCCCTGATCAAGCACGACCACTCGGTCAACGAGCTCCAGCAACGCAGTCCGGTGGGTAATGATAATCAGCGTTTTGTCTTTGGTGATCTCCTTGAGGCGCTGGACGAATCGGGCCTCAGCGGACATGTCCATCATGCTAGTCGGCTCATCAAGGATCAGAATCGCTGGATCGGCCACCAGGGCTCGGGCGATGGCGATTGCCTGTTTCTGACCGCCAGACAACCCCTCGCCGCGCTCCGAGATCTGCAAGTCATATCCCTGCGGATGATCCCCGAGAAAATCGTGTACGCCCGCTTTTTTCGCAGCATCCAAGATGGCTTCATCACTGGGCTGATCCGCACCAGCGGCAATGTTCTCACGCACCGTGCCAGAGAAGAGCCAACTTTCCTGCATCACAATGGCCATATTGTGGCGAAGGTCAAAAGGATCAATCTGCCGGACTTCCGTACCGTCCACCATCACCGCGCCCTGCTGCGGGTGATAAAGGCCTAATAGCAGGCGCGACAGTGTACTCTTGCCCGAGCCGATCTTGCCCAGAAGCGCCACCTTTTCACCGGCCTCTACCTTAAAGGAGACATCGCGCAACACCGGTGCCTGCCCGCCGGGATAGGTAAAACCGACACTGCGAAATTCAATATCCCCATCCAGCTGCTCACGTGCCAGCCATTTGTTGCTGAGCGGCCGATCGAGTGGCCGGCGCATAAACTCATCCAGCGCCTTGAAAGAGGTTCTTGCCTGCACCATCCGCGACATCACCGCAACCAGCTGCGCCAGCGGCGCCATGCAGCGCCCGGATAGAATGACCGAGGCAATAATACCGCCCATGGTGAGCTGCCCTGCCGAGACAAGAATGGCGCCATACGCCACAATCCCCACGTGCGAGGCCTGCTGCGCAAACGCTGACAGGTTAATCGCGAGTTGCCCGAGGATGCGGGTTTTAATTGATGAGTTGGCCTGCCGCCCAGAGGCATCCCGCCAACGCCGACGCATCTCACGCGACGCATTGGTCGTCTTGAGGGTCTCCAGCCCGGAGATGGTCTCCACCAGCACGCTTTGCTTGTTTTTACCTTCTTCGAAGTCCTCTGCCGCGAGCTGATTCATAAAAGGCTGAGTAGCCAGCGCCACAATAATCACCAGCGGCACCAAAATAAGCGGAATAAAGGCAAGCGGCCCGCCAATCAAATAGATGACAAACAAAAAGAAAATAATAAACGGCAGATCAATGAGTGCGGTGAGCGTTGCTGAGGTAAAGAAATCGCGCAACGATTCAAACTCTCGCATCACGCTACTCAGGCCGCCCACTGAATCGCGTTTTGACGATAAATCGAGCGCCAGTAGCTGATCGAATAGCCGCTGGCCGACTTGGATATCAACCCGTGCCCCCGCCCCGTCTAGGAATTGCCCGCGCAGCGTTTTCACGATCCAGTCAAAGATCAGCGCAATCGAGACGCCAATCGTGAGTGCAACCAGCGACTCGGTGGCGCCATTGGGCAAGACGCGGTCATAGACCACCATGGTGAAAATACCAGTGCTGATCGCCAGGATATTCGTCACCAGCGCCGCGAGCGCAACCTGCCCATACGCCCATTTATTCTGTTTGATCGGCCGCCAGAACCATCCCCAGCGCCTATCCAAGCGCTCGAGATCCGGATCGATTTGGTAGAAGGACTCCGCCTCTAGATAAAACGGCTGTTCATCCAGCTTTAACGGCTTGGGGCGTTGCCCGGGCTCTATGACTTCCGCTTCGCCGTTGTCCAACAGCTCGGTGACGATTGCGGGTGTGCCATCTTTGCTGAAGATCAGCGCCGGCAGATCACCCTCCTCAATGGTATGCGCGGCATGCTCCACTTTGTTGACCTGCATGCCCGCCGTCAGCGTGATGTCCTCCAGATGGGTAGCATCCGCTTGCTCAATGTCCTGCGGCAGACCACTGCGAAGTAAGGCAAGGCTGAGCGGTCTACCCAAATGCAGGGCCAGCTCTAATAGGCAGGCCTCCAGGTCACTCGGTGGCGCGGCACGACGGTTTTTCGGCGCCGCGCGGGTTTCGCCTGGCGTCTCTTCAGCCGGAACGAGCCCTTGTGAATCGGGCAGTGACGGTGTCGCCATGACTTATCCTCTGCCCTCCGGTAGGCCGTAGTTGGTTAAAAGATCGCCCGTTAAACGGCGGATCGTAAAATGCTGCAGGTGCAGCTCGCCCTGCGTATCCAGCAACTCAGCGCGGGAAGTGTAGAGCTCGCGCTGCGCTGTGACTAGGTCATTCAACGGGCGTCGACCGGTAAAGAACTGCTCCTCATAGGCCTCGAGCGTTGCACGATTGGCGGCGACCTGATCCTCTAGCGACTCCAGCTGCGGTCTCAGGCTGGCCCGTCCCGAATAGGCTTCACTCAAGCTGCGAACAATATTGGCTCGCAACTCATCCACCCGAGCTTGCTCGAGATTGGCCTGACGCTGAGCCTGATCAATCTGTGCCCGTCTGCCGCCACCATCGAACAGTGGTGCGTTAAGACGCAGGCCAATAAAGCTGTCGTAAAAATCCTCACCCTCGCGGGTGACGTCGTAACCGGTCACCGAGGCTCCCAGGCTGAGCTGTGGCCAAAGCGCAGCGCGGCGGGCTTCAAAATCGCGTTGTGCCGCTTGCGCTAACGCCTCTGCCTGACGAATCTGCGGGTTGCGTTGCACCGCGCGATCAATAGCCGATCGAGCCGAGGCCGGCACCGGCGCATAAGCGGGTGGTAATCCAAGGACAATGGGATCAGAGCGGAAGACCTCTGCGTAATTCGCGCGTGCCGCATTAAACTGCGCGACTCGCTGTTCCAGCGTGTTGCGGGCCTCCTGAACGCGTGAGTCCATGCGGAACATATCACTGGGCGAGTCCCGGCCGGCTTCAGCACGCTCCTGAATCATGGCACGCAGGCGCCTGACTTCGTTGAGGTTTTCTTCAGCCAGTGTGATCTGCGCCCGCAATGTCGCAAGATCAATCAGGGTCTGTGCGGCACGGAATGCGATGGTATCGGAGGCTGCCTCAGCCGCCACATCCCCAGCCTCCACACGGCGTTCCGCCGCTTCAATTCCGGCCCGTGTGGCACCGGCATCAAACAACAGCAGACTGGCATCCAATGTGGGGGTAATCTGCAAATCATCGCGCGCGCCGGTAATACCGTCTTGCTCCTCGCCATCTCTCACCGCCCGATCACTACCCACCTCACTCGAGAGCGTGATCTGCGGCAAACGGGCTGAACGCGCCTGATCAACGCCCGCCTCTGAAGCCTGCGCTTGCAGCTGGGCCACCCGCACGCTCGGATGATCTTCAACGGCCGAGCGCATCTGTGCCATCCACTCCCTCAGCTGCAGTGCTGCAAGCTCGTCGATGGATTCGAATTCGGCCGCGGCCTCTACTCCGCTGGCCAGCAGTTCGTCATAAGCCTCGATCTGCGCACCCTCTGCGGGTAGTTCATCGAAGCGACGGGCGGAGCGTTCTGGAACAGGCTCTGCAATTACCGGTGGCTCAGCGATTTCCAGGGGCGTCGGCTCTGCAGCAGGTGCTGGCTCTGAGATAGGCGCTGGCTCAGGCGGCGGCTCTGGCTCCGGTTCAGCAACCACCGGCGGCTGAATCGCGGGCTGTGGGGGCGCTTCCGGCGGCTCAGGGAGTTCGGTGACCACTGGAGGCTGTGATTCTGGTGCGGGTTGCGGTGTTGGCGCCGGCTGTGGCTGCACGACCACCGGTTCTCGCTCAGGCTTCGGTTCAGGAATCGGCTGCGGTTGAACGACGACCGGCGCTGGCGTCGGCTCTGGTATCGGCTTGGGTGCCGCATCAGGCTGACGCGGTTGCCCTAATACGGTGATGGCCTGTTCACGATAGCCCGGGCTTTGCGCCTGTGGCCGTCTAACCGGCTCGGTCGTCGGTAACTGAGTCACCTGCTCGACCTGCTGGCTTGGCTCGCCCACCGGCGTCGTGGCCAATACACGACCTGGCCCAGATGGTCGCTGCGCAGGTGCCACCCAATCTGCTGGCACCTGTTCCTGCCCAACGCCTGGGCCCGGTCGATATTCCGGCTGTCCACCCGGGAGTACCGTCACAGAGCCTGAGGTGACCTGCGCTGCCACCGGTGCAAAAGCTACCGTGCCGGCGAGCAGGCCAACGCCTAGCGATTTAAGCCGCCAGAGGCTCAAGCAAGCCCTCCGTCATTCATCAAATCCTGCCACCAAGCAGTGCTGCCGACAGGATTGCTATCCGTGAATAGATCAGTTGCGGTAATCGTGCCGTTATCAAAGCTGCCATTCTGCACATCGGTCGCAAACTCAATGCGCAAGACGCCCTCTGCCGCCGTGTACTCGGCGGGCGTATCTGAATCGGTTTCTGCGACAAAAAACCCGCTCAAATCAATTTCCGCTGCGTCATTGAGGTAGTCGATGTTCTGCAAACTGTTGAACACCTCCACACTACTGGCAGCCTCCCCCGATAAATTCTTTAGCAAACCATCAATATTGATTAAATCGCCATCATCTAGCGAGAAATCTTTAATTGTTACCCCAGCACTCACGCCCTCCTGAGGCGCGATCACAAACGTATCCGCACCAGCAGCACCGGTTAGCTCGGTTGCATCACCGCTGCCGAGTCCGAAGCCGACTAAGACATCGTCGCCAGACCCGCCATCAAGCAACCCCTTGCCACCCATCGACGCGAGCACGTCATTACCCGCCCCGCCGCGGATGTCATCATCGCCCAACCCACCGATTAAGCGATCGTCGGCATCCTTGCCAAGCAAATAATTTGCGGTTGTCTCCTGAACCGGTCGCCCTCCGCCGTTGTGCACGAATGCATCGCTCGCGGACTCAACGGTTAAAAATGGCAGCAGATCGCCTGATCCGTCGCCGTTACTATCATGGTAACTAGTTATTTCTGCGTAGACGAGAGTGATGTCAGTAAACTTCAGTATTTCGCTCTGTACGAAATCTGTTTGTCGGCCTTGGTCGGTCACGTAGTCCACTCTCAAAACCGGCAGCGTGGTGTCAATTTGCAGGTCTGGTAGGGACAGGCCGCGGAAGTTGCCCGAGTCATCTTGGAGTAGCTCATTGATTTGAGCGATCTGCGCATCCGATACGCGGTTAATCAGGTATTCGCTCGCAGCGCCGGTCAGCTCAACGCGGTCCTCGCCATCATTGCCGATAAAGATATTCTCCGCCCCCATTTCGCGGCCGAATTCATCGAGCAAATAGACATCATCACCGCTGCCACCGGCCATGTAGTCATCGCCTGGGCCCGCAAGGAAGGTGTCGACGCCCTCTCCGCCGATGAGTACATCGTCATCCTGCGCACCCATGAGGATGTCATCGCCCCCGAACCCCAGCAGGATGTCGTCCCCGGCATCACCAAAGACGAATTCGCCCTCACCGGTCAGGCGTTCACTCTCATCAGCCCGCTTGAAGTCGGCATCCATGATTTCGTCGCGGACGTCGCCGCTAATCGCGTCGTCGCCTAGGACGACGAGGCGCTCAGTATTTGAGGCGGTGTTGCCATTACCAGCGGCATCCGCAACCGTATTGGCCAGCAGCTGAATGGTGACGAATGTTGAGCTCGCAAGCCCTGGATCCGCGCCGAGTGGGCGGATGGATAGAATCTGATCCGCGCCGGTGTCATCAAAAACCATCGTTTGAAAAACATCGACACCAGGGCTGCCATCATTGATATCGAAATCCGTAGCCGCGAGACCCGTCACCGGCGCGGTGAAATTAACGGCAATTTCACTGATCACATCGCCCGGCTTGAAAATGTGCTTGGCAGGATCGAGTGTCACCCGCGGGGCTGTCGCATCACCTGAACTGGGTGGTTCATTGGCGCCCGTGACATCCACGTTAAATGACTGCGTGGCGGCCCCACCATTGCCGTCATCAACCTCGATTGTGAACGTGTCACTGCCCGACTCGCCGGCACTCAAGGCATCGACCGCACTTTCATTGACCGCGTAGGTGTAAGCGCCGTCGCCGCTGACTGTGAGATCACCAAAAGTCCCGCTACTGCTGCCGGAGACCGAGAACGTCAGCGTGTCCGCGATATCCACATCATCGCCGGAGGCGGCAAAACTGCCAGTCAGGTTACTGGTCGTAAAATCCCCCGATCCCACGCCCGTTCCATCAGCAATTGAGCCAGCGGTCAGAGCCGATAGCGTCGGTAAGTCATTGGCCCCGAATACATTCACCGTGTAGGTGGCAGTTGATTGCTCTCCATTGCTGGACGTTGCAATGATGGTGAAGGTATCCGAATCCCCATCGCCGGATGACAAAGCTTCAATGACTGCGGTATCGGGGAAAAACAAATAGCTGCCGTCAGTCTGGAGCAGCAATTCACCATAATTTCCTACGCCAGCAAAAATATCTCCAGACACTGAGAAATCAACGGTATCGCCACTATCGACAACCGTGACCAACGAGGAAAAATCGCCCGATAACCCGCTGCTAGTCCGTGTTGAAGCATCGGGGTCCTCACTAATGCTGCCGGTCGGTAGCGGGCCATCAAACCGAGGAGGATCATCAACCCCATTAATTGTAATGGTGAGCGATTGTGCGACCGTATCATTGGCCTCACCACTATCGTCTTTGATGTCACAATCAACGGTGATGACCTGTTGGTCACCGGAGCCGAGCGCCTGGAATATGGCGGCATCGGCATCAACAAGGACACGATCGCCAGAGACTGACAACCCATCTGGTACCGCCGTGCCACCGCTGGCAGTCAAAACACCATCTACGCGGTAGACGAGGCCCGTTACGCTGAGTTGATCATTGCTATCGCGATCACTCGCGCCCTGAAAAAGATCAATCTCCGCATCCGACCCGTCTTCGCGAACAGCGGCTGTTAGCGCCCCCTCGACAATGGGCGCGTCATTCACCCCGGTAACATCCACCGTAAATGTTTGGGTCGCCACTTCTCCGCTGCCATCGGAGACGGCAATGGTGAAACTGTCGCTGTCGGATTCTCCGGCACCTAGGCCATCGATAGCGGCCACATCCATTTGATAGCCATAGCTGCCGTCACCACTTAAAACCAAGTCACCGAAGGTTCCATTACCGCTGCCCGAGACCGAGAAAGCCAGCGTATCCCCGATATCCACATCATCGCCGGAGGCGGCGAAACTGCCGGTCAGGTTACTGGTCGTAAAGTCCCCCGAACCCGCACCAGAACCATCGGTAATGGAGCCGCCAGTCAGTGCGTTTAGCGTGGGCGCATCATTAATGCCGGTAACAGTGATCGTGGCGGTCTGCGCAACGGAATCATTGGCCTGTCCGCTGTCGTCTTGAATATCGTAGGCAACGACGATCTCTTGGGTATCGCCGGAGCCAAGCCCCTGGAAAGCGGAGGCATCAACGGTGACCGTATCTCCTGAGAGACTAAGCCCGGTTGGCACATCTGAACCGCTATTACCGGTCGGGCTGCCATCAACGGTGTAAGTAATGCCGGTGACACTGAGCGTGTCATTGCTATCGAGGTCACTGGCGCCACTGAGCAGATCAATCGATGCGTCTGCACCATCCTCAGTGACGGCACTCGTCAGCGCTGCAGCAACCGTGGGGGTGTCGTTCGCGCCCGTGACATTTACTGTATAAAAACCGGACGCAGTGTCGCCCAGTGGATCCGTCACAGTAATCAGATAGCTATCGCTGCCGGATTCCCCAAAGCCTAGGGCTTCAACGGCGGTGATATCCGGGGTGTATTGATAACGCCCGTCGGCTTCCAAGCTCAAAGATCCAAAGAGACCTACCCCGTCGCCGGCTTGGCTGAAGGTTAGCTCGCCATCGGCATCAGGATCGCTGGCCTGAAGCGAGAAATCACCGCTGAGGTTGGTGGTTTCAAAGTCTTGATCGCCGATAAGCGGGCCGTCGGCTACCTCACCGACCAACAGATTAGGGAATGTCGGCGGGTCATTAACGGCGCTGACGGTAATGGTCGTCTCATCAACCGTCGTGTCGCCAACACTATCCGTCGTTCTCATCGTGAGCGTATCAGTGCCACTGAATTCGCTCTCACCCTGATAGCTCAATGCACCGGCCGCATTCAGCGTGGCATTAATTTCCGCGATGCTGCCGGTCAGCGTGAGGCGGCCGCTGCCATCCCCGCTGATATCGCTGGCAGTCAACCCACCGCTGACATCATCGGCAATATCAATACGCCCATTCTGCACCGAAAGAGTCACGGTAATATCGCCGGTCTCATCGACATCGGCCACGGCAAGCCCCGTCAACGAAATCGCCGTATCTTCATCGCCGGTGGCGGCACTAACGGTATTCACGGGCGCATCATTAGTCCCGGTCACCGTCACTTCCAGCACCGCGTTATTCGATAAATTGGCATCAGTATCAATGCCTTGCAGGGTATAGCTGACAGAGAATATATCGCCGCTTGCAAGGGTATCGAAAACCGCCGCCTCACCCGCGAATGACCATTCCAGCGAGGCTAAATTGCTGGCGGAGTCAAGCAGCGTCCCATCCACTAGAGAAATCGACTCACCGTTACCATCGGCAATCGATATCAGACCAAGCAGCTCTTCGTCAGAAAAACTCAGCGGATTATTGCTCGATGACACCGCCAGATTATCGATGGTGACCGCATCACCGCTTCCCAAATCGACGGTAATCAATGAGTCGTTGGCAGTAATATCTGCGGCCGTGTCACCCTCGGTCAGTGTAATTTCAAGCTCGGTGGCGTCGTTCACGCCCGATTCACCGCCGACCAGGACCAACGAGGGCGTCGTATCCCCCG
This sequence comes from Spiribacter sp., assembly GCA_965243155.1. GTDB lineage: Bacteria > Pseudomonadota > Gammaproteobacteria > Nitrococcales > Nitrococcaceae > Spiribacter. Next base: position 101,753 of record CBDEUE010000020.1, read on the forward strand.
ACGCTGGCGCTGATCGAGTGACGTTCGCGCCCTCGTCCACCACATAGGCATCAAAGGTATAAACCCCCTGATCGAGATTATCGATACGCAAAGACCAATCACCCGAGGGGATGCTGCCATCATCGAGCGGCTGCCCGCCGCTCACCCCTAGGGCACCAGAGCCTGAACCTTCCACCCCATCCACGGTGAATAGTGTGGAATCACCCAGCGCCATAAACACCGAGAGCTCGGATGGATCACCCGTTGAATTATCTGTATCAAAGAAAAAGGCCGTGCCATTAATCGTGACAGAACCTGCCTCAACCACGACGACGGGATCAATGACTGGGGCAAATGCCGGGCGGATGGCATCAATCACGAGATCGGGCACGCGATCGTCGGCCAAGACGAACGTGTCCTGACTATCCGTCAGCAACACCCGATTCTGCAGTGATTTCGTCGGATTAGAGAAGTTAACCACCCGCGCGACATCATCCGCGGTTGGTTCTACGGCATCGATCAGGCGATCCAAGGTGGCGGCTACGCTCAATCCTTGGTCTTGGCCAAGTTGTGATAGGGCCGCGAGTTTGAGCCCGTACTGGCTAGAATCCGTCTGCGCGCTCTCGGCAAAGCTCTCTTGGTTCACCGCCACGGGCCGGGTAGTCCGAATATCAACACCCACAATCTCTGCGACACGTTCCGCTGCGGAGTCGAACAACCCCTGAGCATCGATTAGCACCGCGGGATCGGGCGTGTCGAGATCAACCTCAACCCCTTTGGCCTGCTGAATGATCCGAATGGCCAGTTCAGTGAAAGGGCTTAAGTTAACGAATCCCACATCGCCCGGTGGGACTTCAGCCACCGCACGCAGTGGCGTGTCCAGTGGGGTGCGTGCCTCAGCAGCACTGGCAGCCTCAATACTGAGCGCCTCATCAATATATTGAGAGCCCTGATCAACCTGAAGGAAAACCTGACCGGAAAAGTCTTCAAACTGCACATCAAGACCGGTAATGACAGACTCACCAAGTACGGTCTCCGTCGACACCCCGGTGAGCGTCACCCCATTAGCAAGCACAGAGCCAACCGACTCGCCGTTATACGTAAAAAGCGGATTACCATTAGCATCAACGGCTTTAAGGGCAAGCTCACCATCCAAAAATGGCCCGGCGGCAAAGGCGATCTCCAGGCCGGAGACCACGGCCTCTTTATCGGCGCCGGCTAGCGCTGCGGCCGCCCCGCTCCCAGTCCCGCCCAGCAAGCCCGCGGTGGCGGTGGCAAACCAGGCAAGCACACCATCGCCCCACCACAGCCATCCGGCGTCATCATCGTCGTCTTCTTCGGGTGCGGGCGGGCCCATTTGCTGGTTAAGCTGGGTAATGGAGACAAAGCGCTCGTCTTCCATCTCCGGCAGCTGGGAAAGGCCCTCATCATCCGGCAGGCTCTCTGGGCGGTATTGTGTGCCTGCCTTTTCCTGAGACTGCGGCAGTTCGGTTTCAGAAATCACGTTATCGGCCGGCGCATCCGCAAGCGCCTTGGCAGGGTTGGCGGGTGCGGGAGAACTCGGATGGGGCGCGATATCGGTTAGATACCCGTTGGGGTCTGCGGACGAGCCACCGCGGTCCCACCAAAAAATGCCCTCATCATCGTCTTCGTCTTCCTCTGCGGTAACGGCGAGGTCAGCACTTGGCGGCTGGATTAGGCCTTCATCGGGACTCGCATAGGCAACCGAGTGATCGCGAGCGTCATTAATCGCGATGGTAAAACGGGTTTTCTGCTCGAAAAGATCGGCCGGCGCATCCGGTAGCGCCACGGGTGAGGCGCTGGAGACGGCGATGAGTAGCTCATCTTGAAGTGATTCGGGCTTGCCAGACTGATTATCTTGGTTTTGAAAAAAACGGGTAAGCCACGCACCAAGAAACCCCGCCGCCAACAGCGGCACGCCGCGCCGGCTAGCCTCCGCCGACCAGCCGAAAATGCCTCTTCTCTGCGGTCGACGTCTTTTTGGCATTGCTTCTTCTGATCAGTATCCCCAGTCGGTCCTTTCACCCCACTTGATCATTCCCTGATCGGGTGAGGCGCCGCAGGCGCTGCGACGCCTCACCAATAGGCAGCATTAAATGACGACTGAGGCATGTTTTAGGTGATGTTCGCCAAGCCCACTGCCTGATCGAACTCATCACGCCAGTCGCCGGTGCCGTCATAGACAAAGTCTGAACTGCTCAATCGATCCAGATTGGTGCCCAGCAGTCGGATACTTCCCTCTGCCGTCAACGTTTCCGTGCCACCATTGCCATCTTCGTAAAGTGCACCGAAGCCATCTAGATCGATCTCATCTCCGGAGAGAACACCCGACTCGAAGAGATCGTTGGCATCCACGGTGCCGCCACTGGCATCGCTCAGCCCCTCAAAATTGAGCTGGTCATCGCCGCGAGCGAAATCACCGATAATGGCCTCAATATCAATGCCCTGACTGTTATCGACCGGCGAGACAATGATTTGGTCATCACCGCCACCCAGCAGCATCAATACACGCCCATCACCGCCATCTGTATCGTCACGCGTGGCTAGAATGAACTCGTCATTGCCACTACCACCCAACATGCGGTCATTGCCACCAGAGGCAATGAGAACGTCATTACCGGAGCCACCATCTAGCCAGTCGAGGGCCTGGCCGCCGGCAATAAAGTCATTGCCGGAGCCACCAAAGAGGAAATGGCTCTTGGTGGAGTTGGGGTCAACTGCGATGGTGTCATCACCACCACGCCCATAGATAGTGTAAGAAGCAGCATCAAAGCCGTCCTCGGTCACGCCGACCTTGCCAAACAACGTGTCCCCAGAGCCGCCTTCGCCACCGATTAGCTCAAAGACATCCAGTTCATCATCGTCGCTGCCAAAGCCGGATCCCGAGGCATCCTGATCGTCATAATCACTATTGGCAGTCGATGTATAGGTCTTCAAATCATCCTGGGTGAGGATCGTGATGTTGTTATCACCCCCATTACCATTAATGGTGATGTTGGCCTCACTAAAGACGGTAATGTCCGGCTCAGGGTCGGTGCCGCCGTCCTGATTGGCCAGCGTGAGTTCAACACCCGTAGCACCCGCCTGAATAAAGAAGGTGAGGTCCTTGGTGACGAACGCCTCATCGAAGCTATCCGGTGTCACCAGGATTTCATGACCATCTAGCGTGTCGCTGTCGTCGACAGCATCCTGGATGGTGCTGAATTTCTCACCGGTGAATACGTTAATGACCGAGCCAACCAACTCTTCGAGCGTCTCGCCGTCTCCAGCATCCTCCGGATCATCACCCGGATTAATAAAGAGGAAGCGCTCGACGTCAGTCAAAACCCGATCGGTAAAGACCGCATCACCACTCGCATCGGTGAGTTCCACCTGTACCTGCACTTCCGTGCCACTATCCCCTGTGGTTCGGATGAATTCGTAGGTATAGGTCTCGACCGATGCTTGATCGCCAGAGCTCAGATTGTTGTAAGCCGTCTCTGTCAGATTGTTGCCGTTCTCGTCGATTAGCAGCTGGTAGGCACCGCCATCGCCTAACTTCGTGAAAACAAACACCGCGGTATCGATGCCATCACCACCACTGATGAAGTCCTCGCCGTCTTTGCCCGATCCGCCGAACAGCAGGTCATCCGCATCACCACCGTAGAGGGAATCCGCCCCATCTCCGCCAATGATGAGATCCTCACCAGCACCGCCTCGCAGCACGTCATCACCCTCACCACCACTGATGTAGTCGTCTCCGCCACCGCCGAGGAAATCGTTATTCCCGGTACCACCGGTGAGATAGATGCCACCCGTTGCCGTTGAGACTAGGTTGGAGTCGATGCCGCCAGTAACTGGCGGATAGGTCGAACCGTCGTTCGGATTGGTCGGGAACTGAGCACCATCACCGCGATCCCCCGAAAAGCCCTCGCTGGTGCCAATCTCGGAAGCACGCACGATGGCATCGACGTTATCGAGGAAATACTCGGCGTCACCCTTCAGTGTAATAGTGTCGCCAGAGCCCATATTGCCGTGGTCGATCGCGACATCGACGATGTATTCCTGCCCATTTGCACGATCGCCGCTCGCCCTACTGACAAAGCCAACGTCATCACCACTTACAGAGTCATCGGCATCAACGGTGAGATCACCAGTGCCCGCCGTGACCGTAAGGTAAGCCTCGCTGGAGGCAGCCGCGAATGTCGTCGGGTCGACATCACCGGAAGCATTGGTGCCCGCTAACGGCGCCGTCTCGATGGTGACATGGCCGCTGCTCTGAGCCGCATCCACGGTCTGTACACGGATACCATCGGTGGCATCACCCGAACCGTCTGTTGTTTTGGCAACGGTAATATCGCCGCTACCCGCTATCTCAAGCGTATCATTGGCTTCTAGCTTGCCTGCCTGCACGGTTGTCGTACGATCCGAATCGACTCGGCTGTTGTTATCAGCCGCGGTTTCAAGCTGGACCGTGAGATCACCTGAACCCGCAGTTGCGGTTACATTGCCTTCTAGCGCATTGACGATGAACGATCCATCGCCCGAGAGCGAGAGACTGGCCGTATCACCCGTGTCGTCAGCTAGGTTTCCAGCCGCAACGGTGACCGTGTCACCAGAGGCTGCCGCATCGATCGTGGTGTCCCCGGTGCCGGTGGTCACAGTCACGGCGTTGGCTGTCGTTGCACTGGTCGTAATGTCCAAGGTGCCGCTGGAGCCGCTGGCATCGACATCGCCGATCAGCCCCGTCACAGTGGCGGCCGCGGCACCGGTCAGCGTCAGGGTATTATTGTCTGTCAGCTCGGCGGCCTCCACGGTTACGCTAGAGCCGCCAGACACCGTCGTATTCTCAGTACCCGTTTTTACCGTTACGTTGGTCGCGCCGCTATCTAAATTGACGGTCAAGGTATCGGCTAACGCCGATCCCACGCCATCGCCATCCGCGTCCACGATGACGCCGGTCGCGACGTTATTCACCGTGGCATCAGCGACGCCGTCGATGGTGAGCGTATCGCCACTGGCAAGTTCATCGGCATCGATCGTCAGGCTGTCGCCACTGTCCGAACCGGTGATCGTGATGTCACCCGAGCCAGTCGTTACCGTGAAGGTGTCGTTACTGCTGTCTGCCGCTTCCGTGGTGACATCAATGAACCCAGTGGTGCCTGAGGCGAGTAAATCGGCACCCAGCGCGGTCACCGTGAACTGGGTATTACCCCGCAGCGTCAGGTCGTCCGCGCCCCCTCCATTGGTAAGCTTATCAGCCTCAACCAGCAGCATCGCGCCGTTGCCATCGCCATCAACCATGGTCTGGCCGGTGCCAGTCTTAACTGTAGCGCTGTCGCCACTGCTAAGTGTCCCGGAATAAACATCCAACGTGCCGGTAAAGCTGGACTGGCCATCAATAGTGGCATCCGCCTGCAGGTTTGTAACTTCAGCGTTGCCTGCGCCTTCCAAGGTGGCCGTGTCGCCAGAGCCCATCTGTGTGGCATCCAACGTGACGTCGGTGCCGTTGGTATCAATCGTGGCATTGGCACTGTTGAGCTTAATGTCAACATCATCAATTCCAGAGATTGAAGACTGCAATGTGACGTCGAGATCGCCAGAGTGACTGGCGGCATCCAAATCTGCGCCCAATGCGGTCACCGTAATACCGCCCGGGCCCTCTACGGTCAGTTCGTAGCTATCACCACTGTCGTTGCCGACGACCGAGCTCCCGCTGACCTCATTGTCGGCCGCATCGTCACCGAGCTGTGCCGCATCCACGGTCACCGCGTCAGCAGCGTTTGCAGCATCCACTGTCAGATCACCCGTACCCGCGGTGACTTCAATGGTGTTCCCAGTGGCCACCTCGGTGGTAATTGTCAGTGGTCCGGTGGTATTGCCCGCGGTGATATCAGCCGAGGTCTCGACCAAGTCATATTCGCCTGAGCCGGTTAGATCCACCAACCCCACATTGGTTGAGTTGGTGAGGTCTACCTGGACTTTGCCCGTGGCCAGCGATGCGTTGTTTACCAAGCGGTATTCCGCATCCCCACCAAGATTGAGGACGGTTGCATCGCTATTATCGGCCATCGCGGTGGCATCGACGACGATATCCACGGTCTCTGTGTCGGCATCATCGGCATCGTCGCCGTTGACAGTAGTGGACCCCTCGCCAGTGTCGATAAACATCGCGGGTGCGCCAGTGGCACCCTCTATCGCACTCGTGGTGACGGTCAAATCACCGGTCAACGCCGCATCGCCTGAAACACTGGCATCGATATCACCAGACATTCCGGTGATCGTGACATCACCGGTACCCTTAAGCTCAAGTGTGTTGCCATCGCCAAAGGCATCGCCGGAGACGGTGGTCGCACGGTCAACATCAAGGCTAATGTCGCTAGCATCCGCCAGCGTCACGGTTAGCGACCCAGCGCCATTGTCTGCGTCAAGGTCGCCCTTGAAGTCCGTGACAACAAAGTTGCTGTCGCCGCTCAAATTAAGCGCTGTATCGTCGGCGAGCGGTGTGGCATCAACGGTGATCGTATCCCCAGCGTGATCGGCGTTAATGGTGGTCGCACCCGCACTGGTGGTAACCGTCATGTCGTTATCGACGGTGTTGTTGCGCGTAGTGATATCAAGTGTTCCCGAGCCGGAGCTGGCGTTCACATCCGCAATCAAATCGGTAATCTCGGCCGCCGATGTACCGGATAGCGTCAACGTTTTGTCATTGGCGAGTAGTGTCGCATCAACATCGTAATCGCCGCTGTCACCCGTGACACTCGTGTTGGCTACGCCCGTCTCAACGAGGACGCCGCTAGCGCCCGATGTAGTCTCGACGGCTAAGCTACCCTGCAGCGCAGCCTCACCGGTCGTGCCGTCGGCATCGACGGTAACGCCAGTCCCAACGTTGCTAATATCGAATGAACCATCACCGTAGGCACTCAAACGGGTACCGCTAACCATCGCGCCTGCATCAGCAGTAATGCTACTGCTGGCGCCTGAGGCATCGAGGAAGTTATTGAACTCGTTCGTCTTGATATTAACGGCGGCATTAGTTTGCGTGGTCACCGTGAGCACACCGTTATCCGCTTGGGTCTGCCCCGAAGCATCAAGATCGGCAGCCAGCGAATTGACCGTCGCACTGCCCTCGCCATCAATCGTCAATTCGAAGGTGGCCGCATCGCCATCAACCGACAGCCCGGTCGCATCTACCGTTATATCTGCGCCAGTTGCCGTTGTAACGGTCGTGTCGCCACTACCTGCGGTGATGGTCAACGTGGAGTCGTCAACGGTATCAACATCAAGATCACCGCTAAGAGAGCCGGCTTTGAGATCACGCGAGAGATTATCAACCTCTACTTCACCATCGCCCGTCAGCGTCAGTTCGGCGGATCCCCCCACCATATCTCGGGCGTCGATAATGACCTCGGTCTCACTGCCCGAGCCCGTGTCGACTTCATCCACATTAATCGTGCTGGAGTTGCCGCCCAACGTGATATTGAGTTGTGCGTTATTGGCTAGTGCCCCGGTCGTGGCGGTCAGAACACCGCTGAGAAGGTTAGTGCCAAGCGTTGGATTGCCGTCAGCGTCTAAGTCCTCAACCAAACCCGTGACGACCACATCGGAGCTGCCCCCGACCGCCAATTCAAAACTATCTCCTGTCATATTGTCGGCTGCGATATTGACCTGATCACTCGCGCCGGTTGTGGTGACGCCCGCACTCGCATTGCCAAGCGTAATGTCAATATCACCGTCGCCTGATGCACCCGTATTATCGCCGGTAGTGACACCAAGCGTCCCGGTAGAGCCCGAGGCATCAAGATCACCAATAATGTCGTTCACAGTGGCCGTTGCCGCGCCAGTCAATGTCAGTATCACGTCATCGGCGAGCTGGTCAGCCTCGACAGTGACACTGCCCCCGTTACTGGTGTCAGAATTGACTGTGGTGGCTGCGGTACCGGTATTGACGTCCACGTTATTGGCGCCTGCGTCCATATTGACCGTCAACGTGCCTTCCAGGACGGCATCGCCGGACACCCCGTCCACTAGAACCCCACCGGCAACATTATTAACGGTGTAGGTTGAATCACCATCAACGGTCAGCGTCGAACCGTTGGTGAGCTGGTCGGCGTTGACCGTCACATCGCCACTGTCACTGCTAACGGTGGCATTACCCGTGCCGGTCGTAATGGCTACAGACGCGCCACTAATGGTGGTTACATCAAGCGGACCAGAGCTGCCCGAGGCCTCGACATCACCCTGCAGATTGGTTACGTCAACGCTGGAATCACCTTCGACGATCAGGTCGATATTGTCAGCCAGTGCTGAGGCATCGACATCGACGCTGCCCCCCGAGCCCACCACCGTTGTTTCAGCCGAACTGGTTTTGACGGTTACCGTATCCCCGGCGCTAAGCGAATCGGTACGAACCGTTAGGTCACCGCTATAGCTGCTTCCACCATCAACGGTAACGCCGTTATCGGCATTGAGCACCGTAACCGTGCCGCCTTGATTGAGCGTCACCGTATCGCCACTGCCGACAAAATCGGCATCCAGGGTCACATTGGTGGAATTCGTGTTAATCGTGGAATCTGCCTGGTTAAGCACGATATCCACATCCGAGCCGCCGGTGACGTTGGCCGTCAGCGTATTGGTGAGGTTGCGGGCATCAACGTCAGCCGCCAGATTATTCAGGGTAACCGTACCGGCACCCTCTGCCTCTATCTCATAAGCATCAGTACCGGAATTGCCACCGAGTGACACCTCATTGTCGATCTCATCGTCGACAATTTTATTCGCATTCACGGTGATATCGTCATTGCTGTCGGTGGCATCGACCCCCAGCGGACCGCTACCCGCAGTCACCGTGATGTCGTTCTCTGTACCGGAGTCGGTTTCAACCGTTAAACGACCGGTTAGGTCTGGTGCCTGAACATCAGAGGTGGCATTCACCAAACGGAAATCACCGCTTCCCTCCAACGATAGACCACCGCTGGCATCCAACCCGCTGGCGTCAATGGTGACTTCCCCAGAGCCGGCATCACTGGTGACAACATATTCCGCATCGCCGGTGAGCGTCAGATCCGTCGCCGTATTGCTGTCGGAAAGATTGTCAGCGTCAATCTGAATATCAACAATGCTGGTGTCGGTGTCATTGGCATCATCGCCACTCACACTCAGTGTTCCAGTACCCGCTGTGATAACCAGGGCCGGATTGGTTCCGTCTCCACTGATCGCATCGGTGCTGACATCCACAATGCCACTGGTGGAGCCTGCGAGCAGGTTGGTCTCCAGATTATTAACGGTGAATGTTGAGGAACCCGTCAGTGTCAAATCCTGTGTGGCCGCATCGTCTAACTGATCCGCATCAACGGTAATGGAACCGTTATTGGCATTGACGGTTGTATCGACACTACCAGTACGGACAATCGCATTCTGCGCACCATCTGCGGCATCCACCGTGAGCGCGCCGGTGAGCGCGGTATCGCCACTAGCAGTGCCCGCGGCATCGACAATACCGCCAGATCCCAAATTATCGACGGTAAATGCCGTGGAGTCGCCTTGCAGCGTCAACGTCTGCCCACTGCCCATGGCAGCGGTATCCACATAACTCGCCTGACCCGTTGAACCCGCGTCAATGCGTGCGCCATTGGTACCTACTTGGATATCAACATCATTAATGTCGCTACCAGTGATTTGGCCGCGGTCAATCGTCAGGGTGCCCTCAAAGCTGCTGGCATCGAGGTCGGCTTTTAATTCCTGAACGTCGACATCACCAGAGCCCTCTACAATGACCTCGGTGCGATCGCCGGAATTTTCATTACGGGTATCGTTAATGTCATCGGTCAGATTGCCGGCAAGCAACGTAATTGAATCAATACTGTCGACGGCATCGACCGTGGTCACTCCGGTGCCAGCAGTCACCTCGATATCATCGGCATTGCCGTCGTCTTTGGTGCGTACCGCAATGTCACCGGAGACATCTTCGGCATCGACGTCGGCACTGGTGCCCGTTAACTCGAAGTCACCGATGCCATCCAGCTTGACTGTATTGTTATCAGCGATCCCGGAGATATTCAGCAGCAGAGATTCGTTATCGTCATTGTTCTCAATGACATACTCCGCGTCCCCTTGGAGAGCCAGCGATTCCCCGGTTTGACCGGCCAAGTTGGAGCCGTCGACCCGGATATCAATGGTATCGGTGTCGCCACTGACCGAATCGGTGCCATTGATGACCGTATCCGTGCTGCCGGTGACAAACTCAAGGGCCGCCCCATTTTCATCGCCTGTCACCGCATCGGTGTTAAGCGTCATGGTATCGCCAGAGGCGCCGGCATAATTGCCGGCAAAGACATCGGCGTCGAGATTATTCACCGTTACCGTGCCGGTGCCATCCAAGGTCAACTCAGCATTAGCGGCATCACCGTTCACGGTGCCATCACCAGAAAGCGCTGTGGCATCAATGGTAATAGTATTGCCGGTCGCGCCCGTGATCGTAGCTGCTGCAGAGCCAGTTGCCACATCAAAGCTGTTAGCGCCAGCACGAGCATCAATGTCGAGCAGACCAGTCAGATTGCTGGCATCGGTATCGGCGCCGAGCCCATCAATCGCCACATCGGCATCACCATCGACGGTGAGGTCGGTACCGCCCGATGCGCTCACCCCTAGCGCGGTCGCGTCAATCGTCAGGTCAATGTTCTGTCCACTATCACCGGAGCCCACATCGGTGGTGATGGTCGAAACGCCGGTGCCGAGGATAAATTCCGTGCCGCTGCTATCGGCAAGCGTACCCGTGGTCACATCGAGTGTGCCGCTGAGCGCTGAGAGCGTGTTGGTACCATCCGCATCAAGGTCTTGAACCAGATCCTGAACGACCACCGCAGAGCTACCAGCAAGGGTCAGCGTCTCACTGCCAGCTGCATCCATACCGGCGGCCTGCACGGTAATGGTGTCTCCCGCCTCGGCCGTATCCACTGTTACATCCGTGTTGCCGGTGGTAACGGTCAGCCCGTTATCATCCGTGTTATCCACGGTGCTAACCAGTAACTCGCCCGCAATCTGCCCGGAGGCATCCACATCACCGGTTAGGTCATTGACATCAAATATCGAGTCACCGGTGAGAACGAGATCCGTGTTATTCGCAAGCTCATCGGCCTCGACGCGAATACTTCCCGTGCTCCCGCCGCTGCCGGCGTTGACAGTGGTGGTATCAACACCTGTGAAAACATCAACATTGGTGGCCCCAACATCAACATTCACAGTAAGTGTGCCCTGCAGCGCAGAACCGGCACCATCACCATCCGCATCCACGTTCACATCGCTGGCGACGTTGTTAACAACGAAATTCGCATCGCCATCCACGGTGAGCGTGTCACTGGTGGAAAGTCGATCGGCGTTAACGGTCACCGTGTCGCCGGAGTCCGTTCCAGTGACTTTTGTATTGTTGCTGCCAGTGGTAATCGAAACGTCATCGTCGTCCACCACTGTGGCGGTTGTGACATCCAGCGTCCCTGAGCTATTCGTTGCCACGACGTCGCCCTGGAGTTCCGTCACTGTGGTGTCGCTAGACCCATCAAGCGTCAACGTAAAGTCATTACGCAGCTGCGTTGCGTCAATCGTCCCAGTGCCGCTATTGCTCGTCACCGTGGTGTTATTCGTACCCGTGTTAAGCGTGTAGTTGGCGTTATTAATCGTCGTGATGTCCAGCAGCCCTGTCAGCGGACTGGCCGTTTCAGCATCGCCGAGCAGGTCCTGCGAGGCATCAATGGTAATTGAGCCCACATCGACGGCCGTCACATTACCCACGCCATCCAGGAATAGATCGCCGGTATTCAGATAACTTGCGTCAATTAGTGCGCTGCTGCCGGCACGAGTTGTCACGCTTGTATCATCAGAGCCCGTAAAAATTCTCACTTCACCCGCGTTATCAGCAAGATCAACCTCGAGCACACCCTCGTAATCGCTGGCATAACTTTGGATATCCGCGAAAAGATCAGCGGAGAGATTCTCGACCTCCAACCGGTCATTATTCGTGGCGCTTCCGCCGCGAACGTAGACATTGGTATCCGCGGCGACATTTTCTGCATCCAGCAGATTCTCTCCGCCAGATTCGTCGGTATTGGTATCCAGAATCAGCGATTCAACATCATCGACAATGGTTTGTGAGGTGCTCTCACCATTTTCACTGAAGTCGATCTCAAGCTGATCATTAGAACTGGTGCCGTTGTAAAACTTATCAACACCGTCGAACTGGTCGCTGGTGACCGTGACAAAGTTGTTTTCGGTTGCGAAGTACTGGACCTCTTCGACGCCTGTCAGCGTGCCCAACGTGAAGTTAACATTGCCGCCATCATCGATGATTGCCTGATCCACTTCGGTGGCATCGCCACTACCAGTGTCTGCAATGCTGTCGTTGGTGGTGAATTCATTACCAACGAAATTGTCATTGTCATCGTTGTAAACCTGTGGCGTGATTAGATAATCATCCTCACCTTCCCCGCCGTCCAAGGTATCAGCGCCGACGCCGCCACGAATGACATCATCCCCGGCGAGGCCGATGATCACATCCTGGCCGTCACTGCCGGTGATGGTGTCATTACCGCTGCTGCCCAGCACAAAGTTTGGCTGAGTGTCACGATCTTCCTGCCCGCCGCCGTTATAGGTAAACGCCGCATCACCACTCGAGGTAACGAAGATATCGCCGCTACCGTAGGTCGCCTCTAACCCGGACTGCCCCAGATCGCCTAAGGTGCCCCAAATCAGCGTGACATCGTTGAATTGGATGGATTCCGCCTGGACGTAATCCGTCTGGCGTTGACCGCCGTCGATGTAATCAATACGGAAGATCGGTTGGCTGGGGTCAAAATTCGGCAGTAGCGAGACATCCGCTGGCATCCCAGCAGGAAGGTCATAGAATTCATCAAAGAAATCCCCGGAGCCGCTGTAATCACTACCCAGCTCGTCGGCGCGGTTAATTTGATACTGATCGATGTCGCGCTCGAACGCCGCTGTATCGTCCCCGGAACCGCCGGCAAAATAGTTGGTGCTGCCTAATGTCTCATCGACATCATAAGTGTCATTCCCAGCACCGCCTTCCAAATAATCATCACCGGCCGCACCGATCAGTGTGTCATCACCACTGCCACCATCGATGCGATCATCACCGTCACCACCATCAAGCCTATCGTTGCCACCACCCCCGTTGATGATGTCATCGCCACCGACGCCACTGAGCACGTTGGCGTTGTCATCACCAGTAATGGTATCGGCCACATCCGTGCCAGTGATGTTCTCAATCGTGGAAACATCGCCACTGGTGGAGATGTAAATCGTGTTGGAACCAAGCGTGCCGGTGACGTACGTCCCGTCATCAGTACCATCCGCATCGAGATCGACCGATCCAGTATTAGTTAGATCGAGAACAAGCTCGGAGTCGGGCTCGTTAAAGGACGCGGTTTCACCACCGGAACTGGTCCCTTCGATGACGTAACCCGTAAGGGTCTGATAGCCCGTGTTATCAATGGCAATACTAGATGTGTCCGCGACGCCTGCGTCGTTGACGAAAGTGTTGTAAGTGTTAAAACCGAGCGTCGCTGTGAGGCTGGTATCCACCGATCCGGAGAACGTCAGCCCATTCGCATCGACGCCATCGCCACTGGTGGGGACCTCGAAGCGGTTGAGATAGATTCGGACATCACCGCCATCGGTATAATCGCCTGATGCCCCCTCGAAATCGACGCCAGCCGTGGTGTTATCGACAAAGATGTTGTTCTCTATATCAATGTCGCCCGAAGCGCCAACGCCGTCGAGTAAAACACCGACAGCATTAGCGACGAGCGTGCTGCCGCTGATCGAAGCTGTCGCATCGTAACCAGAAACCAGATTAATACCGGTTCCTAAGTTATTGAAATCACTATTATCAATCGTGACATCAACGGAGGTGTCTGTAACCTCGATACCCGTGGCTGAGGCGTTACCACCAGACTCGGCAATCGCGGTATCCAGAATGCTGGCGCCGTCGCCGCTGGCACCAACTGTAATGGCGGTATCACCGCTGCCAACGCTAAACCGCAACCCGTCGACCGTGACATTGGCCACGTCGATGGTGAGGGCGTCTTCGAAGGTTGCCGCGTTGGTCGTGCCAGAGCCGATGATCGTCAGACCGGCTGTCAATGACCCCGTCAACGTACCTGAGGCGACTGTAGCGCCATCCGCAATCGCAATCGTATCGGTGGTCGAGCCGCCGCTGACCGTAACATTAGACAGTGCGTCATCAATCGTGGCGTAGGCTCCCTGCAGCTCGCCGGCGCTATTCAGGACCCGGAAATCATTGGTGAGATCAAAACTGGAGCCACCGCTGACGAAGGCTCCATTGACAATCGAGCCACCAATATCAAGTGTCTCGACCTCTTCGTAGCGATCGATCTCCCCAGCACCATCGTCCACCGTCACGGTGGCGACGCTGGCGAAACGATCGTCGCCGGTAATCACGATGGTATCGCCGGAGTCGATCACCGCCGTGTCATTGCCCGCGCCACCGATGAAGGTGTCATTACCGGCACCGCCAAAGAAGACATCATCACCCGCGCCACCAGTTGCCTGGTCGTCTCCCGCTTCGCCGACGAGAATGTCGTTACCCGCACCGCCTGCCAGCTGATCATCGCCCGTACCAGCGTAAAGGAAGTCATCACCGGAACCACCATACAAGGCGTCCGCGCCCGAACCACCCTGGATCACATCCTGAAAGTCGGTACCCCGGAGAGTATTCGCGCCATCACTTCCGATGATTTCGACACCATCAATCGAAGCAGACCCGCTGCTCTCAGCTAGGGACAGTGCGGTGAAGTCAACGCTATGCGCTTCGCTGTCATCCGCTAGCGCAGAGGCGTCGACATCGAGCGCCAGTGAGGTTGAGCCTCTGATTGAACTTGTAATCTCAATCCGCTCAACGCCACTGGTGTTGGTGTCTAGAAAGAGTTCCTGGTTGTCCTGGGTGCCCTGGAATCGAATCGTATCGGTACCGCTGCCGCCACTAACCTCTGCGTCATTGGCATAGTCAGTCGTGCTGCTGGTCACTGTTTGTGTCGCCGATCGAGCATCCGTTCGGCTGTCCGTACCAACGATAAAAATATCGTCGCCCGCTTGGCCACGGAGTGTGTCCGCGCCGGCCCCGCCAAAAAGCACATCGTCCCCGGATCCGCCACTTAACGTGTCATCACCGCTACCGCCAAAGATAGTGTTATTGCCCGAATTGCCGGTACCGCTAAATGTACCGCCGCCGGTATAACGCAGGATTTCAACATCGGCCGTTAAGGTATAACTGCTTTGATCGGTTCTCGCTTCATCAGCCGAACCGTCCCCATTAGTAACCTCATCGACGATATCACCGGTCGTCACAATATAAATATCGTTACCGGTTCCACCCCGGAGCAGGTCGTCCGCATTACCACCGGTAAGAATATCGTTGCCACTGCCACCAATTAACAGATCATTATCCGATCCGCCCGAAATCCGATCATTCCCACCTTTGCCGTCAATGATCTGCCCATCGATCGTTTCACCACCAATCGTGGTGTTGTTTTCAGCAAGCGAATAACCAGTTTGGGATGAGCCGAAGGCTGTTAGGGTTTCACCACTGCTGGTACCAATCTGAACAACATTGGCCGCCGGTGTGAGCAGTGAGTTATTAGCATCGGTGGAATAGGCTTCAATCTGCGCTTTTGACAGCTCAATGTCGCCGCTGTCGCTTTGAACGAACGCATTAACCCCGCGATGATTCAGGCTATTCGTCGTGGCTTTCAGATCGTTAATTTCTGCGACCGTCTCCGCGGCGAGATTGGCCGCGGTATCCACAACGGTCAGATTATCGATTTGATTGAGTGCCGTGCCTCGATCGAGGTTCTTGACCTCGGTAAGATCGCCGCTCACAGAAAAATCGCCGCTAAGCGTCAGGCTACGCCCGCCCAGCTGTGAGGCATCAAGCGTGACGGTGCCGCTACCAGAGACTTCGATGGTGTCGTAACGCGTATAACCCGCGTTCTCTAATGCCAGTTCATTCTCAGCCGCCCCGCTAATGTTGGAGACGGTGTCTTTGATGGTGTCTATAGTGACGTTAAAGGTCAGAGAGTTATCAGAAATAAGCTTCGCATCCGCGACCGTCACGGTCGTGGTTGCAGATAAAAGAATCTCGTCGCCACTCCCGGCAGCCGCAACAGCGGCTGAGACGTCTGCATAACCCCCAACGCCCACAATCCGGACATCCTGATCAGCAAACTGCAACACCTCAACACCATCAAGGGTGTCCGTACCATCCGGTGAACCAGCGCGATCATCAGTCACCGTTAACGTTGAATCATCGCCGGCGCGGGTAATGGTGTAATCGTTATAATCACCACCGAAAACTGCCGTATCTTCGCCGGCACCGCCGCTGAGGGTGTCGTTTCCGGCACCGCCGGTGAGCGTGTCATCACCTGATCCGCCGTCTAACTCGTCGTCACCCGCCTCGCCCTTGAGGTCGTCATTGCCCCCCAGACCCCGCACGATATCGTTTCCGGCACCCGCATTGATGGTGTCTCCTGAGGCAGTTTCCACCAGCAGGTCGTCCCCGCTGGAGGCGATATATTCGAACGCTGGCAGGGTGACACCCGATGCGAGGGTATTCGATGTGCTGGTATCGCTAATGGCACCAGAAGCACCGAAGCCATCCGTCTGTGCGATTGTGAGCTCTACCGTGCCAGAGCCCGATACCTGGACCTCATCGAGGCCGCGGGTATTCACCAAATCGTTAATTTCGTCGAGCGTAAGACCCGTAATATTGGCGGCCGTATCTTCTAAGATCAGGCTGTCGCCAGAGGCATCGAGGGATCCATAGGTAGTGGCACTCAGTGCACTCAACTCCGTCTCGGAGCCGGTAACAGTGAAGTCGCCACTACCACTGAGCGTAATTGCATTGCTACCGAGCTCTGCCGCATCAAGAGACGCCGTACCACCTGAAGTTTCATTGGTGATAGTGGTAAAGCTATTCAGCGCCGACGAGCTAAAATCTGCAGCGCTGATGTTCGCGGCGGTATCGGTGATATCCGTCAGAGTAATGCCGTTTTCAAACGTGAGATTCTTGCTGTCGATTGCCTGCGCTGTTGCCACGCTGACCGCTTCGGCAGAATCAATGAGTATTGAATCGCCCGAGGCGGCAGCCGTCGCGGCCGCCGCGATGTCGGCATAGCCCCCGGCACCAACAATCAGGACATCCGCATCAGTGAAGTCGATGGTCTCGATATTCCGGAGCGTATCGGTGTCGCCACCTGACTGGCTAACAGTGACGACCTGACTACCGCCCGTACCACTGATGCTGAGGGTGTAGTCAGTGCCAGCAGATGCGTAGGTAATTTCGTCATCACCTGAACCGGCGGTAAAACTATCCGTGCCAGCGAAATCATCGCCATCAATCGTAATGGACTGCGTCGAACCCAGAGCCGATCCATCTAGCGTGATATTGCTGTTTAGCGCACCGCCATCATCCCCTGTAATAGCAAACGTGGTGCTCGTCGGGACGAGTTTTGTGAGCGTGACCGTCGAATTTGCAGAATCATCCGCAATCAATAAGGTTTCAATACCAGAGGCCGAGTTAAGCTCACCGAAATCGTAAGTTCCCGCGTTATCAATACGAACCGTGTCGCTGCCGGCGCCGGCATTCAGTGAATCACCATTAATTTCGCCAGGTGTGGTGTAAACAATTACGTCGTTGCCAGCGTCCCCGTTGATGGTGTCGCTACCCAGGCCACCTGTTAGCGTATCGGCACCCGCTCCACCCTCAAGCGTGTCACCACCCGCACCACCAATGACATCATCATCACCGTCACCGCCACGGAGTGTGTCAGCGCCATCGCCGCCCGCGATAGAATCTGCGAGCGACGTACCGGTGATATCAACGCCGGCGCTACCTGCTCCTGCATCGATATCAACAACGTCTGTGCCGCTTGTGAAATCATCGCCAGTTGAAGCAGTAAACGTTAGATTGGATAGATCCGCTGTCGTGCCGTCAGCAACGTCAATATCTAGCGTAGTGGCCGTCGTCCCCGTCGCATTGACGTTGATCGCCTGCCCGTTCAGTTGCGCGCCAGTGAATGTCGCCGTGCTGCCCGCTTGCAGCAGGACATCATCAACGTCAGTGAGCGCTTGATCTCCACTATTCAGCGCTGAGAAATCAACAGAACCGCCACCCGCTGTTGAGATCGTCGTCGTACCGCTGCCATCGGCAAGTGTTTCACCGGTAGCAACATCGCCCGTCGCGAATTTAAATGTATCGTCACCCGCGCCACCGGTAAGGTCATCAGCGCCTGCACCACCGGTGATAGTGTCATCACCCGAGCCAGCGTTGATGGTGTCCGCGCCGGCACCACCGGTGATGGTGTCGTCACCTGAGCCCGCGTTGATCGTCACCGCCTCGGTCATCGAAGAGACATCAATCGTGTCACCACTACCAGCAGCGGTCTGATCAGCACCCGTGATTGTCAGACCGCTTGTGGCCGCATCACCGGAACTGCCCAGCGTAATGCTCGTGTTGCCATCGCCCGTAAGCTCAACTGTCTCAATCGAGTCGGCCGCCACGTTGGCAAAGTCAGCATCATCAACAGAGGCACTGGCCGAGGTAAAACGAATGGTGTCATCACCCGCGCCACCATCAACCGAGGTGTCGCCACTGAGATCCGATCCATCCGCGTAAATGAGCGTGTCATCACCCGAACCGGCATTGATGGTGTCCGCGCCGGCACCACCGGTGATGGTGTCGTCACCTGAGCCCGCGTTGATCGTCACCGCCTCGGTCATCGAGGAGACGTCAATCGTGTCACCACTACCAGCAGCGGTCTGATCAGCACCCGTGATTGTCAGACCGCTTGTGGCCGCATCACCGGAACTGCCCAGCGTAATGCTCGTGTTGCCATCGCCCGTAAGCTCGACCGTCTCAATCGAGTCGGCCGCCACGTTGGCAAAGTCAGCATCATCAACAGAGGCACTCGCCGAGGTAAAACGAATGGTGTCATCACCCGCGCCACCATCAACCGAGGTGTCGCCACTGAGATTCGATCCATCTGCGTAAATCAGCGTGTCATCACCCGTGCCACCATCGATAGTGTCTGATCCACCACCACCGGTAATGGTGTCACTGCCCCCACCACCCGATAGATCATCGGCACCCGTGCCACCGGTAATCGTGTCAGCACCCGTACCGCCAACCACGGTTTGGCCACCGTCCGCTGCGGTAAAGGTATTCGTGCCGTCGGCCAAAACATAAGTCTCGACATTGCTGTCGCCACTGGCCGTGCCCGCATCCGAGAGCGTGATCTGCTCCGTGCCAGCCGCCGTGATCGTCGTGAAGCCCTCGTGCTGCGCCACTGTCATCGTGACGCTGGCATCACCCGAGAGCGTCAGGGTATCGGCATTAAACGCACTACCTGCGCCACTGCCTTCAGCATCAACACCCGAGATGTTGGCACCCGTGCTGAGCTCAATGGTGTCACCCGTCACGGTTTCGATCGTGCCCGTGGCCGTCAGACCCTGCACATCAATGGTGTCACCACTGCTAGCTGTGGCATCAACACTCTGCGAGCCACTACCCAAAGTGAACGTGTTCGTTCCTGCAGCGAGGACATAGTTCTCGACTGCACTGTCACCCGTGAAATCACCCGAGTCGGTGAGCGTGACGGTCTCGTTGTCAGCGGCAGTGAATGTCGTGAAGCTCTCGTGCTGAGCCACTGTCATCGTGACGCTAGCATCACCCGAGAGCGTCAGGTTATCGGCATTGAACGCGCTACCGGCGCCATTGTTCTCAGCGTTAATAGCGGAGATATCCGCACCCGTGCTGAGCTCAATCGTGTCACTGCTGTCGCTGTTAACAACCTCGCCACTCGCGACATCACCGCTCGCAAACACGAATGTATCCGCACCAGCGCCACCGGTAAGGTCATCAGCGCCTGCACCACCGGTGATGGTGTCATCACCCGAACCGGCGTCGATCGTGTCGCCACTACTACCACCGGTGATGGTGTCATCACCTGAGCCCGCATTAATCGTCACCGCCTCGGTCATCGAAGAGACATCAATCGTGTCACCACTACCAGCAGCGGTCTGATCAGCACCCGTGATTGTCAGACCGCTTGTGGCCGCATCACCGGAACTGCCCAGCGTAATGCTCGTGTTGCCATCGCCCGTAAGCTCAACTGTCTCAATCGAGTCGGCCGCCACGTTGGCAAAGTCAGCATCATCAACAGAGGCACTGGCCGAGGTAAAACGAATGGTGTCATCACCCGCGCCACCATCAACCGAGGTGTCGCCACTGAGATCCGATCCATCCGCGTAAATGAGCGTGTCATCACCCGAACCGGCATTGATGGTGTCCGCGCCGGCACCACCGGTGATGGTGTCGTCACCTGAGCCCGCGTTGATCGTCACCGCCTCGGTCATCGAGGAGACGTCAATCGTGTCACCACTACCAGCAGCGGTCTGATCAGCACCCGTGATTGTCAGACCGCTTGTGGCCGCATCACCGGAACTGCCCAGCGTAATGCTCGTGTTGCCATCGCCCGTAAGCTCGACCGTCTCAATCGAGTCGGCCGCCACGTTGGCAAAGTCAGCATCATCAACAGAGGCACTCGCCGAGGTAAAACGAATGGTGTCATCACCCGCGCCACCATCAACCGAGGTGTCGCCACTGAGATTCGATCCATCTGCGTAAATCAGCGTGTCATCACCCGTGCCACCATCGATAGTGTCTGATCCACCACCACCGGTAATGGTGTCACTGCCCCCACCACCCGATAGATCATCGGCACCCGTGCCACCGGTAATCGTGTCAGCACCCGTACCGCCAACCACGGTTTGGCCACCGTCCGCTGCGGTAAAGGTATTCGTGCCGTCGGCCAAAACATAAGTCTCGACATTGCTGTCGCCACTGGCCGTGCCCGCATCCGAGAGCGTGATCTGCTCCGTGCCAGCCGCCGTAATCGTCGTGAAGCCCTCGTGCTGGGCCACTGTCATCGTGACGCTGGCATCACCCGAGAGCGTCAGGCTATCGGCATTAAACGCACTACCTGCGCCACTGCCTTCAGCATCAACACCCGAGATGTTGGCACCATCACTGACTTCGATGGTGTCACTACTATCGCTGTTCACGACTTCGCCACTCGCAACATCACCGCTCGCAAACACAAAAGTATCCGCACCCGCGCCACCGGTCAGCGTGTCAGCTCCACCGCCACCGGTAATCGTGTCATCGCCTGAACCGGCGATAATGATGTCTGCGCCAGCACCACCATTTATGGTGTCACCACTCGCGCCACCTGTGAGCGTGTTTGCCGCACTGTTACCGATGAGCTCGACACCGTTAACGTCAAGCGATGCGTCAATACTGATCGCCAGGTCACCGCTCAGCGCATAGCTGTCAACGTCTGCATTACCATCATCTGCAATTTTGATGGTTTCTCCGCCAGATGCAGCTGTGTTGGCAGCGGCAAAGGTATCGTACGCCGCGGAGAATGAATCGCCGCTATCAAACACAGCAAAGAGCTCTGAGCTGACTACGACAGTCTCGGTCGTCGTGTTGCCCGCCACATCTGAGACCGTGATATCACCAGACACGCTACTCCCTAGGGTGGGAATTGATGAGACGGTCAGCGTTCCATCGCCGCTTACACTCAGTCCCGTGCCAAGGCCAGAACCCGAAAAACTGGTGTTATCGATATCAATGGCGTCAGTCGCCAAAATCGTAAATGTGGCACTAGTGGAACCGGACCAAACTGAAAAAGAATTGGTTGTAATATCGGGGGCGGTTGTATCGACAGTTACCGTATTGGTTACGGCCGCACCCACATTACCCGCTTGGTCGGCAATGCTCGCAGTAACAGCAATTTCACCATCGCCGGCTGACGCAATATCACCGCTCGCGATGGTAATCGTTGCGCTGTCACCACTGACATCAGCTGCCGTCAACGTGTAATTAGTCGTAGCGCCACTGCTACCCCACTCCACTGTCAAAGTGTCGCCTGAGGCGGCACCGCTATCCGGGAGATCGATTGTTACCGCTGTGCCATTAGAGGCCTCATTGGCATTGATGCCATTGGCGCCCTCGTCGAACCCGATATCTCCCGAGCCCGTGAGATCGGGAGCGATGGTGTCTACCGTGATATCCAAGTTGGCTTCTTGGATCGAGCTGGCTTCTCCATTAGTCCCCGACACTATCCGAATGTCGAGGTCGTGGTTTCCGTCAGCGAGCGTATCGAGTTGAATAGCCTGGTTATTTAACGCTGTTCCATCAGAAACAATAAAACCGACGACCTTATCGGAGTCTGACCGATCAATAATTTCGACCACATCACCGTGATTAAGATCTCCTGAATCAACCGAAACGAGAACCGTCGGTGCGGTCTCGTTGGTAACGTTATCGTCATCGAGGTCGCCAGTATCGTCGCTAGCCTGCAGATCCAAACTGGGAGAGCCATTTACTGTTGGGGCGGTGGAAGAACTAAAGTTAAAGGTGAGGCTAGCACCGTCAGAGGGATAGGTGTCGACGTCATTGCTAGCGTCGCTAATAGCAGTGCTGAAAGTGAACTCGACTGAAGAGTCGCTGGGCAGCGCAGCGCCGAAGTTAATTGTTATGGTATTTCCACTAACGCTGCCGGATGCGTCAGGAAAATCGTTTTTTATTTGCGACGCTCCGGTACCACCTTCGGCAATACTTATGGCCCTCTCAATTTCTCCACTGACAGCAACGTCAGTATTAAAGACAAAAGTTATCGTGTTAGTCGCATCATCCACACGCGCGTATTCGATAGATGGAACGACCAAAACCACCCCAAACGCATCCCTCGCTTCCTGACTAAATGGCACGGCGGCTCTTGGCTTAGTGACCGTGTCGAGTTGCCAGCTACCGCCCTGATCTTTGTCACCAATCAGGCCAGTGGATGCGAAGACGTGAGACATGGATTGCTCCGATATGCGTTGCATAAAGTCCTCACCCCGCGCTTCAGCGCCGGTGCGGCAGGACCAAAAATAAATTTCGAGTGTTTCGGGGCGCTGAGCGCCCACTGAGGCATCCATGCGAAAATCTTCTGGCGTGAGCCAGCGACTGCCGACGCGCACGCCGCCAGGCTTGCCATGACCGAGCACGTGTAGCCCGGTTACAGAGGGGTCGTTGAGAAGTTGCTGCAGGGCGGTCGAGGGGTCTTCATCCGGCGAAACGACAACCGGAGATCGCACCGATTCGCTTAGCCCTTTCATCAAGACATCGGCCTGGTCAACAGCGCCGTCTAGGATGATTGCTTCGCGTTTTGTCTCGGTGCTCATAAGGACACAGCTTTCCCTACCTAAAACGAGGTAGCTAAACCTTATGCTGACTCAAACCTTTTTGTCACTGTTTTTACCTAACATATCCTTTCATTTCCTTACATTCATATCTCGCAAGCCGGCCGTATATCTGCAACGACGTCTGCCGTAGACTCTTCGTTATGGAGTTCGACACCCGCCCCTTCTGGCAGCGCAAGCCCCTCGTAGAACTCTCACCGCCGGAGTGGGAGGCGTTATGTGATGGCTGTGGGCAATGTTGTCGTCACAAGCTAGAAGATGAAGACACGGGCCAGGTCTTTCCCACCCGCGTTGCCTGTCAGCTACTCGACACAAATAGCTGCCGCTGCAGTGACTATGCGCACCGGCACAAAACCGTCCCTGAGTGCATAACGCTGTCGGCGGAGACCATCAGCCGTTATCATTGGTTACCAAAGACCTGCGCCTATCGGCGGCTGGCCGAGGGCAAAGACCTGGCGTGGTGGCATCCGCTGGTCTCCGGCAATCCGGAGACCGTTCACCAAGCAGGGATATCGGCACGCGGGCAACTAATTAATGAACGCGAGCTGCCGCCGGGTGCAGAGCTCGAGGACTATTTGGAGGAGTCGCCATGGACATGAGCGCCTACCCGCTGCTTGAAGGCATTGACGAGCCCGCTCATCTGCGTGAGCTGCCGCAGGCCCAATTGCCGCGTCTGGCAAGCCAGCTGCGCGACTACCTATTAAACAGTGTGGCGCGCTCTGGCGGACACCTAGCCGCCGGCCTGGGGGCAGTAGAGCTTACTGTGGCCCTGCATTATGTACTCAACACGCCCTATGACCGGCTAGTCTGGGATGTGGGACACCAATGCTATCCGCATAAGATTCTCACCGGCCGCCGGCGAGAGATCGGCCGTGTCCGCAAACTCGACGGCCCCGCCGGCTTCCCCGTGCGCGATGAAAGCCCCTACGACACTTTTGGTGTGGGTCATTCCAGCACCTCCATAAGTGCAGCACTGGGTATGGCGCTGGCCGCTCGCAACAAAGGCGAGGCGCGCAAAACCTGCGCGGTGATCGGTGATGGCGGGCTCACGGCAGGAGAGGCATTTGAAGCGCTCAATCACGCCGGCGATGTGCGCCCTGACCTACTGGTTGTGCTCAACGACAATGAGATGTCGATCTCGGAGAACGTGGGGGCACTGAATAAAACTTTTGCCCGGCTGCTCTCTGGCGGCATCTACGGCAATCTGCGCGCCGAGGCCAAAAACGTGCTCGAGCGCATGCCAGAGCCGATCCGTGAATTCGCTAAGCAAGCCGAAGAACATGTCAAAGGCATGCTGGTGCCGGGCACTTTCTTTGAAGAGCTTGGGTTTCAGTACTTTGGACCCGTGGACGGCCATAACGTCGAAGCGCTGGTGGACGTGCTGGCACGACTGCGAGAGCTTGATGGCCCGCGCATCCTGCATGTGGTCACCCGCAAGGGCAAAGGCTATGCCAAAGCCGAGGCTAACCCCATCGCCTACCATGGGGTCAAAGCCTTTGACCCGGCCACGGGACTCAAAGCCTCGAGTACGCCAGCACCGCTTACCTATACGGATGTCTTTAGCCAATGGCTTTGTGATATGGCCGAGAAAGAGCCTCGGCTCTGGGGAATCACGCCGGCCATGCGGGAAGGCTCTGGGCTGGTAGAGTTTGCACAGCGTTTTCCGGACCGATACCTCGACACCGCCATTGCCGAGCAACATGCGGTCACACTGGCAGGCGGGCTTGCCTGCGAGGGCGAGAAACCCATCCTTGCCATCTATTCCACCTTTTTGCAGCGCGGATATGACCAGCTAATCCACGATATCGCGCTACAGAATCTGCCAGTACTGTTTGCCTTGGATCGTGCGGGGCTGGTGGGTGCCGATGGCGCAACTCATCATGGCGCCTTTGATTTTAGCTATATGCGCTGCCTGCCCAATGTCACGGTCATGGCCCCGGCTGATGAGCGCGAATGCCGCCAAATGCTCTCAACCGGCCTTAGCATTGATGGCCCAAGCTCGGTGCGCTACCCGCGTGGCCGCGGCCCGGGTGTCATACCCGATAAAACGCTGGAGACACTCCCCATCGGCAAGGCGGAGGTCCGGCGCCAGGGCCAGGATGTCGCCCTCCTCGCATTTGGGACCATGGTTGAACCAGCAATGGCCATTGCCGAGGAAATCAATGCCACCGTTGTGAACATGCGGTTTGTTAAACCGCTGGATGAAGACTGTATCCGAGAGATGGCCGAGCATCACCAAAAGCTCATCACGCTCGAGGAGAATGTGATCGCGGGAGGTGCCGGCAGTGCCGTTGCAGAGACGCTCTGCGTAATGGGGATCGAGCGACCCATGCTGCATATCGGGCTACCCGATAGCTTTATTCATCATGGCGAGCGAGACGAGCAGTTAGAGCTTGTCGGCCTTGATACCGCCGGGGTTCGCACCCGGATTACACGCTGGCTCAACCTTGAGGTTGCCAGTCCTGCCACCACCCAGTAGGGTTTCGGCTTTCTATTCCGTACGAAAAATTTATGAACCAAAAATCCAGTTATAACTACGATGAATTGATCGCTTGTGGCCGTGGTGAACTCTTTGGCCCCGGCAACCCGCAGTTGCCTGTGCCGAACATGCTCATGTTCGATCGCATCACTCATATCGATGAGACAACCGGTGCACATGGCAAGGGGTTGATTCAGGCCGAGCTTGATGTAAAACCCGAGCTCTGGTTTTTTGACTGCCACTTCCCAGGTGACCCGGTAATGCCAGGTTGTCTTGGCCTCGATGCCCTATGGCAGCTAGTTGGGTTTTATCTGGGCTGGGTTGGCGGCACCGGCAAGGGCCGTGCACTGGGTTGTGGTGAAGTCAAATTCACCGGGCAGATTCTACCGACGAACAATCAGGTAAAATATCGGCTAGATGTGAAGCGAGTGATTAAGCGCCGGCTTTACATGGGTATCGCCGATGGCGAGGTTGAGGTCGACGGTGAAGTGATCTATCGGGCATCTGACCTTCGGGTTGGCCTTTTCCAGAACCCGCAGACCAGTCTGTAACGAAGGAGGATCAAGCGGTGCGTCGAGTGGTAGTGACCGGCATGGGAATCGTCTCCTGCCTTGGCAACGATTTGGCGACCGTTACCCGCGCCCTGCGGGAGGGTCATTCTGGGATTCGGTTTAAAGATGACTATGCCGAATATGGCCTGCGCAGCCAGATTGCCGGGCAGACTGATATTGATCTTGATGCTGCCATCCCGCGCCGTGCGCGCCGCTTTATGGGCGATGCCGCTGGCTTTGCCTATGTGGCGATGGAGCAGGCGATTGAGCAGTCGGGGTTGAATGCTAGCCAAGTCTCTAACCCACGAACCGGGCTGATCGTTGGATCGGGTGGCGCATCGACTGAGAATGTGGTCAAAGCTGCCGATATCCTCCGGGAGCGTGGTGTTCGCAAGATTGGCGCCTTTGCCGTACCTAAGGTCATGGGCAGCACCACCTCGGCCTGTCTAGCCACCCCGTTTGAAATTAAGGGCGTGAACTACAGTATCTCCTCGGCCTGCGCGACTAGTGCCCACTGCATCGGCGCGGCGATGGAACAAATCCAGTTGGGCAAGCAGGACGTGGTCTTTGCCGGTGGCGGTGAAGAAGAACACTGGTCACTCACCATGCTGTTTGATGCCATGGGTGCGCTGTCGACCAGTTACAACGACACCCCAGAATGCGCCTCACGGCCCTTCGATAAAGACCGTGATGGCTTTGTGATTGCCGGTGGTGCCGGCATGCTGGTCCTCGAATCCCTGGAGCACGCCCAGGCGCGTGATGCGGAGATTCTTGCCGAGCTGGTGGGTTATGCCGCCACATCCGATGGCTACGACATGGTTGCCCCCTCGGGCGAAGGTGCCGAGCGTTGTGTCGCCGAGGCTCTGCGCATGGCCGAGGTGGGTCATGACCAAAGCGTGGATTACATCAATGCACATGGCACCAGCACCCCAGCCGGCGATATTACCGAGCTAAAAGCGCTGAAAGCAGTGTTTGGGGAATCCATGCCGCCAGTCTCTTCGACCAAGTCGCTCACCGGTCACTCTTTGGGCGCTGCCGGCGTGCAAGAGGCGATCTACTCGCTGTTAATGCAGCAGGGCAACTTTATTGCCGGCACGGCCAACGTCGAGAACATCGACCCCGAGGCCGAGGGCTTCCCAATCGTGGCCAATCAGGCCGAAGACCGTCAGCTCGATTTAGTAATGAGCAATAGCTTTGGCTTTGGCGGCACCAACGCCACCCTCGCCTTTCGGCGGTTTGAGGAATAAAACGCCCAATCGACCGTTGCCTGCACAATGACATCGAGGTGACAGGCAATTGCCTTTGAATCAAAAGCGGTGCTTAATGCTAGCGAACCATAGCTCGGGGACCGTCTGAATGAAGCGCGCATTAACCATCACCCTAGCCTTTGCGCTAGTCGGCCCTCTGGGCACAGCAGCTGCCATTGACTGGCAGGCTCAACCCACCTACGGGACAATTACGCTAAAATCCGGATTCCGACCCGATCCGCATACACTGCCCTTGGCATCTGGCGGGATGAACGATGCCTCAACGCTCGGTTCTCCTTGCGCGGGATTCATTGGCCACAGCACCAGACTACGACCTCAATTACGTCGGCGGCCAATTCAAGCTGAGCATCTCGGCTGAATCCACCAGCGACACCACATTAGTTGTGTATGACGCAGCGGGTGTCTGGCACTGCAACGACGACTATTCCACAGAATCTGGACTCAATCCTCGGCATTCTCTGGGAAGATCCCCCATCTGGCAATTACAACATTTGGCTTGGTAGCTTCTCGCGTGGCGATATGGCCAGCGCAACGCTGAGAATTTCTGAAGCATCGCCCACTTGGAGCGGCGCAGGATCGACAGTTGCCGGTATTGAGTGGGGTGATAACACCAGCCAATGGGCCAATGACGGCGAATGCGATGATGATCGATTTGCCGGCCCAGGCATGGCGGATGTTTTAGTGCCAAGCGATCGTTTTCATGACGCCGGAGATTGCCGCCGCCTCTATGAAGCTGGATTAATTTATCTAAATTGAGGTAAATCCGCCCTCATTCATCAGATCCTGCCACCACTGCTCGGAGGCGACGGGGTTGTTCTCCAAGTAGTTGAGATTATCCTTGATGAAGGCCTCATCGAAGGCAGCAACGCTCGACGCGTCCGTGAATTCGATGCGCAGTTTGCCGTCTATGAAGGCGTTGCTGCTGGTCTCAGGATCCTCTACAGCAAACTGATCCAGATCGATTTCAACACTATTGGTGGGGCCATCAATGACGCCATTAGCAAGGGCACCCGCTAGCACATCATTCGTGACCGGATCACCTGCAATATTGGCAAATAGTGCATCGAGATTGATCAAATCATCAACGAGTGAGAAATCCTTAATGGTCACGCCCGTTGTCGTGGTCAACTGCGGGGCAAACACAAACGTATCTGCGCCCTCCCCACCCGTGAGCTCTGCCGGTCCGTTGGGGTGTGGAGCTCATTGCCACCAGCGTGTCATCACCGCTGCCACCATCTAGGCTTGCCGCGCCGCCAAAAGACACCAACGTATCGTTGCCGTCACTACCCCGCAGATCATCATCACCATCACCGCCGATCAGCCGATCATCCTGATTGGTTCCAAGCACATTGTTCGCGCCCAACTCCTGCACCGGGCGCCCCCCGCCGTTGTAAATAAGCGGCACGCTGGCATCAATGCTGGTTAAAAAGAAATCGCCTGAACCACCCGGCTGCACAAACTCGAGTGTGGTGTCGTCAAACTGATAAAGATCGGCTTGTAAGAAATCAGTCTGCCGTCCGGCATCAGTCAGATAATCTACCCGGATGACGGGTAATGACGTGTCAAATTGCAGATCCGGCATGTTGTATCCAAGGAATTCCGCTTCACGGTCATTTAAAAGGTTATTCAGTGCCGTTATCTGCTGCGCGGTCACCTGATTGATAAGGTACTCGTCAGCTGCTTTCTCAAATACAACCGTATCGCTGCCATCATTACCGATGAAGATATTCTCAGCCGGCAAGTCCGGACCAAAGCTATCCATGTAATAGATATCATCTCCCGCACCGCCCGCCATAAAATCATCGTCCGGTCCAGCGATAAATTGATCATTCCCGAGCCCACCGATCAGCACGTCATCCTCAGTGCCCCCCATCAGGTAGTCATCACCGCTGAAGCCAAAAATTAAGTCATCTCCACCCTCGCCATAAATAAACTCAGGATCACCGATGGTTCGTGATGGTGATTCGATTACTTCCAGGCCAGTTCTCATCAATGTTTTCGTCACCGCTACCGCCAGTGACAGCATCACTGCCAAGTATTATTAGTTGCTCCGCGGCGGACGCTGAATTGCCGTTGCCAAAGCCATCCGTGGCCGCATTGGCGGTGAACGTTAAGGTAAAAATTTGCGATTGAGGTACAGTCGTCGGATCAACGGTCACCAGTCCAAATATCATCGACGCCACCACCACTCCTCAGCGACAACATTGCCACCTAAGGTCATAGCAGACA
This sequence comes from Spiribacter sp., assembly GCA_965243155.1. GTDB lineage: Bacteria > Pseudomonadota > Gammaproteobacteria > Nitrococcales > Nitrococcaceae > Spiribacter. The sequence continues at coordinate 131,596 of CBDEUE010000020.1, forward strand.
CACCCCCGGAGAGATCTAGATCCTCCGCAGCAACATCACTCACGTCCTCAGAGATTCGAATAACAACATCTGTTGCGCCTTCGCTACCAAGAAAAATGTACTGCGCTGGCTCTAGGCTCACCGTTGGGGGTGTCGCATCAATAACTAACTCATCGACCGAACCATCAGCCGTGGCGTTCTCCGCCCCGTCAACCAGTACCGCGGTTATAGAATAAGTGCCGTCGGCAAGAGGGGAAGCCCCAGCGGCTGACAGGTCGAGAGACCAATCTCCGGACCCCGTTGGATTGGTTACATCGATGTCTCCGCTACCATCGACATATTCATAGACCACATCATTAATAATGAGGTAAAAATCGAGTGTTTCTGTGGTATCCGCCTCGTTTAGGTTATCAGTCAGATTAACGGTGCCAGTTAGCGTGGGCGTTTTATTATTCGTCGATAAAGTGTTGACCGTTACACTGGTTTGTAACGGTGCCTCTTGATCCAAGACCTCAAATTCGCCACCGGCTGCCGTCGGTTTTTCCGCAGCCCCTGCTTGATTTAAATAATCATTGAGCGAATTGGTCAAATCCACCTTGGCATTGATAAGTGCGGCCCGATCAGTCACCTGCAGCTGATTACCATTGGCGGCCACTGAAACCCCACCAATTAGCGCTGCGAGTCCGGCGCTGACACTGCTGTCGGTCTGTGACAGTGCAGCGAGTTTCAGTCCGTATTGGTTGGCCGTTTGTTCCTGGCCCAGAGCTTGCGGTGGCAATTCCAAGTTAACTGGCCGCGCTCTTTGATTCTGCGGGTTATGACCAACAAGCTCATCAACAATACCAGCCGCTGATGCATACAGCGCCCGGACATTTGTTATTGCTGCGGGATCCAAGGCATTGAATTCAATTGTCTTCCCGCTGCCCGTTTCGGCTAGCGTAATCGCCGCTTCACTAAACGGTGTCACACTCACGCCCCCTGCACTTGCTCCGTCAATTGATGCGATAGCACGCAAGTCGACATCAAGGGGAACGGTAGAACCGGATGCTTCGTCCATGTGTTCAGCGGTATCCCCTGAAGCATCAGTGACGCGCAACAAGATATCACCGCTATAATTATTGATCTGTAACTGAAATCCGGTGGTAATCCCTGTTGCATTGTTGGCAAGGCCGGGCGGCAGGCCTGTCGGCCCGCCCGCCTGCGCAGGCAGCGAAAGGCCATCACGCAGATCAACATCGGCGATAACGCTATTTAGAGAGATGCCGTTTGAACTCTCAATGAGGGCACCGGCCTCGTAGACGAACAGCCTCTCACCTGTCTCGCTGTAACCCTCCACCGCGAAGGTATTGGACAGGAATGGCCCCGCCGACAAATCGACGTCCAAGGTCGAGCCACCATCAATAGTGAGTATCGGGGTGGCCTGCTGTTCTGCCGAGACGCCGCCTGCCCCATCAGCCACCGTGTAGAAAAAGTCGCCAGATGCAGACTCGCCAGCACCTAATCCGGTAATGTTTAAATTGGAGAGTTGATAGCTACCATCGGGGTTTATGGCCAGGTCGACGGTACCTGTCGTCAAACCGTTGGTCTCATCGACGAAACTAATACCAATACTCTGCGTCTGCCCGGCGCTTACTAGCACTCCGCTCTGATCACCAAAGCTCCCTATATCAAGATCTCCACTGGGATTGTCGATGTCTGAGGCCCCGTCTAATAAAGCTGAATCTCCACTACTAACAGAGAGACCACCGCTCACCTCAGCAGAGCCGGTGAATTGAAGCGCTGAATCCGTCTCATCACCCGAAGCAGGCTAATCACCGCAGGATATCGTTCGTGCCATTAATCGCAATGTCGATCGTGTCGTACCGTCAATGCTCTGGGATCGTGAACGTATCAGTGGCAACGTCACCCGAGTTCAGCGAGTCAAACGCACCAAGGGGCATTAAACGTCCAGTCACCCGATGCATATCAATCGCCACTCACCGTTTCAGCGACGAACGTGGCGTTATCGGGATCAAGACTGGTTAGCGACCCTGTGAATTCAAGCGCTGTACCCGTCTCATGCAAATCACCGCTAATCACCGACGGAGGTGCCATTGATCGTGATGTCGATGGTCTGAGTGGTCCCCGTCAATGCTCTGGATCGTGAACGTATCGGTGGCAACATCACCCGAGTTCAGCGAGTTCAAATGCACAAGGGCATTGAACGCCCAGTCGCCCGATGCCGTGATCGAAAGCGTGCCGACATCGCCACTGTCGCCGCTGACCGTTTCGGCAACAAACGTATTATCAGCGTTGTGACATCACTGCTGCTCAGCGAGCCCGTAAAATGAAGCGCTGAATCCGTCTCATCACCCGAGGCGGCAAAATCACCGCTTATCAGTGCGGCATCGTTGGTCCCATTAATCGTAATTGTGATGTCTTGCGAGGTTCCGTCCGTGCTCTGGACCAGGCGGCAATAAATGTCCAACCACCTGAGACATCAATACTTAGTTGGCCGATGCCGCCACTTATTAAAAACCCCCGCTACAAATGTATCGTCCAAATTATCAACGTCACTAGCGGCAAGTTGCCCCTCCAAAATAAGGGTTTCGTTACTCTCGTTAGCGGTTGCTTCGGTAAGACCTGTTATCTCGGCCGGGTCGTTAGTCCCGTTAATAGTGATATCAATGCATTGGGTCAGTGCCATCTACGCTTTGAACTGGTAAAGGTGTCAGACGCAACGACTCCTGAGTTCAAATCATCAAAGACTCCCGCCGACGTGGTCAGTCTCGGTAGTCGTTACCGAGGTATCTCCACTAATCGTTGCCGCGTCATTCGCTCCATTGATCGTGATATCGATCGTCTGAGTGGTCCCGTCAATGCTCTGGACCGTAAACGTATCGGCGGCAACATCACCTGAGTTCAGCGAATCAAATGCACCAAGAGCACTAAACGTCCAGTCACCCGACGCCGTTATCGAAAGCGTCCCCACATCACCACTGTCACCGCTGACCGTTTCGGCTACAAACGTATTATCATCATTATCAACATCACTGCTGCTCAGCGAGCCGGTGAATTGAAGCGCTGAATCCGTCTCATCACCCGAAGCAGAAAAATCCCCGCTAATCACCGCAGGATCGTTCGTGCCATTAATCGCAATGTCGATCGTCTGAGTCGTACCGTCAATGCTCTGGATCGTGAACGTATCAGTGGCAACATCACCCGAGTTCAGCGAGTCAAACGCACCAAGGGCATTAAACGTCCAGTCACCCGATGCAGTAACCGACAGTGTCCCTACACCACCGCTATCGCCACTCACCGTCTCAGCGACGAACGTGTTATCCGCGTTATCGGGATCAAGACTGGTTAGCGACCCTGTGAATTCAAGCGCTGTACCCGTCTCATCACCCGAGGCAGCAAAATCACCGCTAATCACCGACGGATCGTTCGTGCCATTGATCGTGATGTCGATGGTCTGAGTGGTCCCGTCAATGCTCTGGATCGTGAACGTATCGGTGGCAACATCACCCGAGTTCAGCGAGTCAAATGCACCAAGGGCATTGAACGCCCAGTCGCCCGATGCCGTGATCGAAAGCGTGCCGACATCGCCACTGTCACCGCTGACCGTTTCGGCAACAAACGTATTATCAGCGTTGTCGACATCACTGCTGCTCAGCGAGCCCGTAAACTGAAGCGCTGAATCCGTCTCATCACCCGAGGCGGCAAAATCACCGCTTATCAGTGCGGCATCGTTGGTCCCATTAATCGTAATTGTGATGTCTTGCGAGGTTCCGTCCGTGCTCTGGACTGTATAGGTATCGGTGGCGACTTCACCTACATTCAACTCGTTAAATTCTGAGGCGGCAATAAATGTCCAACCACCTGAGACATCAATACTTAGTTGGCCGATGCCGCCACTTGCGCCATTAAAAACCCCCGCTACAAATGTATCGTCCAAATTATCAACGTCACTAGCGGCAAGTTGCCCCTCCAAAATAAGGGTTTCGTTACTCTCGTTAGCGGTTGCTTCGGTAAGACCTGTTATCTCGGCCGGGTCGTTAGTCCCGTTAATAGTGATATCAATGCTTTGGGTGGTGCCATCTACGCTTTGAACGGTAAAGGTGTCAGACGCAACGACTCCTGAGTTCAAATCATCAAAGACTCCCGCCGCCGTGAAATCCCAATCACCAGAGGCGCTCATGGTCAGTGTCCCCACCCCACCGCTGTCCCCACTTACCGTCTCGGCAATAAAACGATCATCAACATTGTCAGGATCAAAACTGGTCAGTGTGCCACTGAGAAGGATTACCTGGTCAGTCTCGGTAGTCGTTACCGAGGTATCTCCACTAATCGTTGCCGCGTCATTCGCGCCATTGATCGTGATATCGATGGTCTGAGTGGTCCCGTCAATGCTCTGGACCGTAAACGTATCGGCGGCAACATCACCTGAGTTCAGCGAATCAAATGCACCAAGAGCACTAAACGTCCAGTCACCCGACGCCGTTATCGAAAGCGTCCCCACATCACCACTGTCACCGCTGACCGTTTCGGCTACAAACGTATTATCATCATTATCAACATCACTGCTGCTCACGAGCCGGTGAATTGAAGCGCTGAATCCGTCTCATCACCCGAAGCAGAAAAATCCCCGCTAATCACCGCAGGATCGTTGACCGCGAGCACATCGACCCTCGACTCTGGACCAACGAACTGAGCTGTATTTTCATTGGCAATCAAAAACGCGGAGTTATCACTGCCGCTGTCGGTCACTGACGTAACGCCAATGACCCGCTCCCCATCAGACGGGTTGTTACCCACATGCTGGTAAGTCAGCCCATTAAGCAGCGTATTAAAATCTGCTGTAGTCAGTGTTGCCCCGGTAAAAACGACAGTCGCGACATCACCGCTGACATCAACATCAATGTTTAAACCTTTGGAGGTAGTAATCTGACTGGCTACTAGCGACAAATGCGCATCAGCACTGAGGGCCGAACTCAGCATCCAAAATCGTGGCGACTTCAGCGTTAGCGGTGGTCGTCAGCTGCTCGTCCGCGCCGTCTTTTACACCAGTTACCCGGAGGGAAAGTGCGGTAATCGTCTGATTGCTTTCTATGGCGTTTACATTCGATCCACCGAATAGCACAGCCGATGTTGTATCGCCCTCTTGGAAGCTAGGATTAAGCGCCGTAGGTGTGTAGGTCGGTGCATCATCACGCCCTTCTATCGTAATAACCAATGTCTCGGTTGCACCAGTGCCGGATTCTATCTGGAAAGTCTCGGTTTCCTGATCCCCACTGCCAAGTGGATTTACCGCGGAAGTTATTGGCCCAAAGGTCCATTCACCAGTGGCTGGATTCAGCACTAAAGAACCATAGGCACCGTTAGCAAAATCACCAGAGAGACCCAATAACACCTGATCATCTAGGTCCTCAGCGGTGACCACGCCAGAGATCTCGCCCTGACCATCGATATAAGTTGCCGCGAAATCGCCGCTAAAAACCGTGCCGTCATTCGTGCCGTTAATCGTGATATCGATCGTCTGAGTGGTCCCGTCAATGCTCTGGACCGTGAACGTATCGGTGGCAACATCACCTGAGTTCAGCGAATCAAATGCACCAAGAGCACTAAACGTCCAGTCACCCGATGCCGTTATCGAAAGCGTCCCCACATCACCACTGTCACCGCTGACCGTTTCGGCTACAAACGTATTATCATCATTATCAACATCACTGCTGCTCAGCGAGCCGGTGAATTGAAGCGCTGAATCCGTCTCATCACCCGAAGCAGAAAAATCCCCGCTAATCACCGCAGGATCGTTCGTGCCATTAATCGCGATGTCGATCGTCTGAGTCGTACCGTCAATGCTCTGGATCGTGAACGTATCAGTGGCAACATCACCCGAGTTCAGCGAGTCAAACGCACCCAAGGGCATTAAACGTCCAGTCACCCGATGCAGTAACCGACAGTGTCCCTACACCACCGCTATCGCCACTCACCGTCTCAGCGACGAACGTGTTATCCGCGTTATCGGGATCAAGACTCGTTAGCGACCCTGTGAATTCAAGCGCTGTATCCGTCTCATCACCCGAGGCAGCAAAATCACCGCTAATCACCGACGGATCGTTCGTGCCATTGATCGTGATGTCGATGGTCTGAGTGGTCCCGTCAATGCTCTGGACCGTAAACGTATCGGTGGCAACATCACCCGAGTTCAGCGAATCAAACGCACCAAGAGCACTAAACGTCCAGTCACCCGATGCCGTGATCGAAAGCGTGCCGACATCGCCACTGTCACCGCTGACCGTTTCGGCAACAAACGTATTATCAGCGTTGTCGACATCACTGCTGCTCAGCGAGCCCGTAAACTGAAGCGCTGAATCCGTCTCATCACCCGAGGCGGCAAAATCACCGCTTATCAGTGCGGCATCGTTACGGCCCTCAATCCCGAACCGAACCGTAACAGTGCCATCCCCCGAGAGCCCGACTGGGAGCACGAAATCTTCAGTGAGAATTTCACCGTCCTGCAAGGAATCGATGTCACTGGCGGTATTATCCAGTGCAAACTCCAGTGCGTCGCCACTCCCGCCCATGGGAGTGATGGATGCCACCCCTAAGTCACTTGCAAGATCCTCTGGTGCAAGCGGCAATCGAATATCAAACCCCGAGAGGTCAAGCGTGGCGACGGAGATACCAGGACCATCAACGCCAGCCTCTACCAGCAGACCGTCCCCCACTTTGAATAACAAGTTCGGCCTCGGTTCGATCAATAACGGCATGCGCCGCGGCATCACGCACAATCAGATCAACGTCGTAAGGCCCATTTAATGCAACATTACCACCCAGCGCTAATGTCCAGACTACGGCGGTATCAATATCCGGCAGCCCATTTGAATCGATAGGTGCAAACTGCAGGCTAGCCATTCCATCGGCGATAACATCTCCAGCGGCATTAATGCGGCTGAACGCACCATCCTCGTATATGTAACGTGCCGCGATTGCCTGATCACCCTCGGCTTCTCGAACTACAAATTTGAGCGTCAGATCCTCAATATCACCGTTTGTGTTGCGTGTATCCCGCACCACTGCTGAACCCGAAATCACAGTTGCCGCATCGCCCATGATAAGCGCATCAACAGTCGGAATCGCCGGGCTTAGCCCATCGAGGGCTAGTGCATCGCCGCTGCCGAAAGTGTCCGTTATAAAGTCATCAAATGCGGTGGTCAGTTTGACCTGCTGCTCAGCGACCACTACCGAGTCGGCAAAACGCAGGGTATCTTTCTCGTCACTAGGCTCCACGACGATATTCACCGCACCAAGTAAATCGTCCAGTACCTTTTCAATTTCTGCAGAGGGTACCGTTTGGTTGGTCGGTCCTTCCCGAGCTGACTCGGACAGTACCGATAACGCAGCTAGCTTGAGTCCATACTGGCTAGCAAGATCGCCGGCAGCATTCGCTGCAAAATTCGGATCAATTGCTGAGGCAGGCGCGGTACCTGTCGGATTGATTCCAATTAAATCAGCGACACGCTCAACCGCGGAGTCGAAACGTCGTTCCAACAATCCAAATGCCTGCTGCTCTGTGAAATCATCGCTAGACTCAATCAGTCGAAAAGCCGCTTCAGTAAACGGCGTAATCACCACCTCGGATCGCTCACCTGGTGCAAGCGCTCCGAATCCGCGCAGAGGGATATCCAAATCAACAGGCTCACCAAGCGCCTCATCGATGAACTCGGGCGCAGGCCCATTCACTTCGGATAATTGCAATGAGACAGGACCGTTATAGTCATCAAACCGAACATCAAGCCCAGTGACCACCTGGAGCGACTGTCCATTGACAACCATCTCATCGGTGACCACCCCGGTGAGTGTCACACCATTGCCAATGACACTGCCTACCGACTGATCCGCGTAGCTGAAAAGCGTCTCTCCCTCACGGCCTACCGCCTGCAGCGTGAAGCTTTCACCAAAGAAGGGGCCTGCCAGAAACGAAACAGTCAGATCTGAGGACGTTAGTGGCTCCTCCGACTGCTCTCCTGCCAGAGATCTGTGGGTTCCACCGCTGGATGACGCTAACAGCCCCGCGGTTATACCAGTAAACCAAGCAAGAACACCGTCTCCCCACCACAGCCAGCCAGCTTCATCATCATCCTCTTCCTCGGGCGCCGGTGGACCCATCTTTTCATTAAGCTCATCGATAGAAACGAAGGGGTCCTCGCGCTGATCCGTTGCAGACTCCAGCGGCACCTCTGGCTTATCAGCCGTAGGCTTTTGGGATGGGATGGTTTGCTCCGGGGAGTCTCCTAAGATGGTGGTGGAGAAGGCAGTCGACGTGTCCGCTGGCAACGTGTCGGTTTCCGTGCGCGTGGGTTTCTTCGCTTCTACCTGCTGGGTAGGTTGTGGCGACATAGGCGGCACTGCAGCCGGCTCAGAGGAGTCGATACTGCCCAAGCCTGTGACAGACACGTCGCTGCCACCAGCCACCCGTATGGTGAACGCGCTATCAGCGCTAAGGGCATCGTCGGGCAAGCGTTTAAAAGCAACCGGTGCCGCGCCACTCACCGCAACAAGTAGATCAGATGACGCCCGCTCTGGTTCATCTGATTGGTTTTGCTGCCTTCCCCACAACCAACCGGCAGCACCGCTGCCAAGCGCAATGATCAGCGATAGCGGCCGTGTAGCCGAAGCACCGCGCCCAAGCTGCAGCACTCGCCAGCGACGACGCCTACGCACGGCCACTGTTCAGCCCTTACCCCAGGCACACATCACCACGGTGAGAGGCGCCTATACGAGTGGCGAAGCGCCGAACAGTGTCTCGAACTCGTCCTTCCAACCTATATCGCCACCTGCGGCGAGGTCAGCATTCACCAGACGGCCAACGTTGACACCAAGCAACTTAATAGAGCCTTCGGCATCCACATTCTGTTCATTAGCCACAACGTCTGAGGCAACGACATTCGCTAAATAATCATCAAGATCGATGTTGCTGCCGGTGGTATCCGCATCGTTAATTAGGGTTGTGAGATCGACTTGCGAACCATCGGTATTGCGTAAAAACCCGAGATCAATTCGATCCTCACCGCGGGTGTAATCAGCCACAAGCGCATCGATATCAATACCCAAATTGCCGCCACCAGAGGAAGTTTCATCCAGCGAAGCAGGCACAATGACGTCATCGCCAGCTCCCAGGAATATCACCGTTGAACCATCTCCGCTGCCGGACTGATTCCACTCAAGATATTGAGTGTCATCGTTGTAGGTACCCAGGATTATTTCGTCGTTACCACTGCCACCGAGGAGCCGGTCGCTGCCACCCACACTGTACAGTGTGTCATTGCCAGAGCCACCTTGCAGCCAAGTTGGGGCCTGCCCACCCGCCAGATGGTCGTTGCCCGATCCGCCAAAGAGATAGTGAATTTTCTCAGAGAGCGGATTGATGATCAGTTCATCATCGCCACCACGGCCGTCAAAGGTATAGTTGCCGAGGTCGAAGTCATCCATCACCCCGTACTGACCGAAGGAGATATCTCCACTGCCATCGAGCGTCCCATCAAGAAAGACCGCGTCCCCCGACGTGTTTCCAGTGAAGTCAGCCGCATCTAGGACATTGATCCGGTTAGCGCCCTCATTGCCATTGACGCTCAGATCAGTTGCGCTAAGCACGTCAATATTGGCAACGTTGCTGCCGTTGGCATCACGATCCAGCGTTAGTGTGACTCCGTCCGCACCATTTTGGACGAAGAAATCGAGATCCTTCGTGATGAATGCCTCTTCTTGGTAATTGTTCGGAGTCAGCAGAATCTGATCACCAGAACTTGCGGCATCAACAGCAAGCTGAATATTCTGGAAACGAACGTCAGTATCCAAGTTGATGACCGGACCAATGAGATCCTCTGGGCTAACGCCCTTATTTGGGTCTAGCGCCTCATCACCACTAACAAACAGGAAGTTTTCCACATCTCGTAGGACTTTGTCCGTGAAGGTGTTTGTCCCGTCACTCAAACGAACAATCACCTCAACCTGACCACCTGTATTCACATCAGTTGATCTCTCAAAGCTGTAACTAAACGTGTTACCACCAACCGTTAGCTCATAAACACCATCCACAATATCCGTGTATTCAAACACCGCCGTGTCAAAGTCATCACCACCACTTATGAAGTCATTACCGTCAGGACCAGAACCACCGTAGAGAATGTCATCTCCGTCACCGCCGAAGAGGCTGTCGTCGCCGCTACCACCAATGAGCAGATCGTTTCCGTCCGCACCACGAATGTAGTCATCTCCGGTTCCACCATCGATCCGGTCATCACCGCCACCAGCGGTAATCAAGTTGTCCACGGCGTCCGCGCCGAGGATGACCATATCGCCCGTTGCTTGTGAGACAAGGTTAGAGTCAATACCGTCAGCATCGGGCGGATAAACGCCCCCGGTATTCAAAGGAAACTCCGCCGTATCGGCGTCATCGGATGGTCGGGCGGCTGTCCGCGGATCGAGCTCGAAGGTGCTGTTCGGATCACTTTCAGTCGATGCACGCAAGGTCGCCGTCAGACCGTTAATGAAATATTCCGCATCGCCCTTGAGCGTCAAGATGTCGTCAATGGCCATATTAGAGTCATCAATGAAAATATCGACGATGTCGCTATCACCACTGACCGAGTCGTCGCCAGAGACTGTGAGATCGCCGGAGCCGGCAATAATTTTCATCGCCGCTTGTGTCTCCAGCTCGGTTAAGTCACCTGACGCAATCGTTTGCGAGCTATTGGCCCCTGTTAGTCCAGTAACAACCGATCCGGAACCAGCAATTGGGGCAGTGTTAATTTCAATCGCGCCCGTCGATCCATTCAAGTTAATGGTTCCGGCTTGAATACCGTCACCACTTACACCGTTCGTGTTGGTAGAGCGAGTGACAGTAATGTCTCCATCACCGCTTAGGTTCAGCGTGTCTTCAGCGCCCATCGCACCCGCATCGATCGTCGTAGTGCGATCCGCGGTGACTGTGATATCACCGGAGCTACCGCTAGCGACGTTATCAAGCTGGACTGAGGCCGTGCCACTGCCACTGCTGATATCAAGGTCACCAACTAGGCTAGTGACCACGTAGTCAGCATCTCCAGTCAAACTGAGCAATGTGTCATCGCTGATATTACCCGCTAGGACATCAGCATTATCACCACTTTCACCATTGACGGTGGTCGCACCAGAACCTGTCGTGATCGTGGAGTCATCGCTCTGGTTATTTGCCATGTTGATGCCAAGGGTTCCAGTAAGGGCTGCGGCATCAACGTCATTAGTTAGACCACCAACAATTGCTGCCATGGAACCAGAGAGCTGGATAGTGCTACTGGTACGATCCATTTTCCCAGCTTCAACTGTCACACCTCCATCACCACTGACCGCAGTGATGCTTGAACTACCCGCAAAGACATCTACGTTAGATGCACCTGAACTCAAATTTACTGTGAGATTGCCGCTCAAGATGCTTCCCGACGGGTCTGCAGAAGTGAGGTCACCCCTAACATCGACACCAGAATTAACATTATTTACAACGAATTCAGCTTCGTTATATACCGAGAGCCCATCGCCGCTAGTTAAAGAAGTCGCATCGACTTCAACAAACCCACCGGAACCATTGCCAACAATTTGAGTATCTTCTGAACCGGTTATAACGGTAATCGCATCGCCACTAGTGCCCGCATCGTTCAGTGTTGCGATATCCACGGCGGCGGCCGCGGCGCTCGCATCGACATCCGCTGCCAGCGCAGTTATTTCAAACCGCGCGTCGCCTGCAACTGTTAGCTCTGTACCAGCGACATCATTAAGCTCACTACCATTAATGTCTACATCTGCCGCGCCGGCATTTACGGCATCACCAGAGACGAATGTCTCTCCGCTACCTACGCTAATGCTTACGGTCTCACTGTCCGCAAGCGTTTTAGTGTAAGCATTCAGAACCCCAGAGAAAGCAGGCCCACTCAAACCATCCGCTTTAAGAAAAACGCCATCACCCAGCCCATAAACATCACCACTACCTTCACCTGTTAACTGCACACGACTCGTGGCTGACCCGTCCATTATTGATGCATCAATGGTCACGTCCGCGGCGTCAGCGCCCGTGCCTGTTTCAATCGTGGTTATACCGGTACCGGTGAGAATATCGACATCATCATTCGCACGGTTTGCGAGCGTCGCACCAGAAAGCAGATCAACGGTCAGATCACCGGAGTGGCTGGATGCATCTAGGTCGGCGCCAAGCGAGTTAAAGATGATCTCGCCGCTGCCTTCCGCACTGAATTCGTAGCTATCGCCAGAAGCGTTACTAAACCCAGAGCCCACCTCGTCATCAGTTGCGTCATCGATCTTCGCTGAGGCATTGACGGTAATCTGATCGCCACTCTCTCTAGCATTCACCGTCAGGTCGCCGCTGGAGCCCGCGGTGATGGTGAAAGTGTCGCTGCCCGTGCTTGAAGTGACAATCAGATCACCATCAAAGATATCGGCATTGATATCCGTGGTGGCATTGAAAAGATCAAATGTACCCGACCCCGTCAGATCGATATTGCCAACATTAGTTGAGTTCTCAAGATCAACCTGGACTGCATCACCGGACGTGGTGTCATTATTGATTAATTCATACTCAGCATTGCCGAGCAGAGATAACGTCGTACTAGTATCCGAATCAGAGAGCAGTGTGGCATCGACTCTGATATCGATATTGTCGGCTTCGTTTGTCACGCCCTCCTGACTATCGAGCCCGTTAATCGTTGTGCTATTGCTGCCTGTGGTAACCACCATCGCTGGACTAGTCGCGTCACCCGCTAATTCGACGGTATTAATCGTCAGCTCACCAGTGAACTCAGCATCGCTATTCACGCCACTCACGCCACTGGCATCAACATTGGTGTCACCACTGTTTATGGTGACGCTATCAGTACCCGTGACATTAATCGTGGTGTTGCCAATATCAAAGGCATTGACCGTTGCCGTACGGTCAATATCCAGCGTTATATCGTTATCCGATGCTGCTGCGAGGTCCACATTAAGCGCCGTTCCACTCGTTGAATTATCGGCATAAAGATCGCCCGCTAGATTGTTAATCGTGATGGCATCATCACCCGAGACACTTAAAAGCGTGTCATTGGCGAGCGGGGAGGCATTAATGACAACCGTGTCTCCGTCATCGCCAGCGGTATCAACGGTGGTTGGCCCTTCGCTGGTCTCGATGTTAATCGCGTCATCAACATCCGAATTTGCGGTTGTAACCGTCAATGTTCCCGTGGCCTTGGTTGTGCCATTCACCGGATTAGCTGGTGTTGTGACCAGATCTCCCTTGAGATTGGAGACAATAAAATCGGTAGCGCCCGTCAGAATAAGGTTTTGGTTATCAGCCAAGCTGACCGCATTAATGTCGGTATCCACAGCACCACCGCCGGAGGCATCTCCACCGATAGTCGTTTGCGTGCTGCCCGTTATGATGTCGACATCGCTGACACCGTTGACCAAATCAACAAATAACTCACCGGATAGCAATTCACCACCTGTAGCCGTAGCGCCATCAGCATCAATAAATACGCCATCCGAAACATTACTGACGGAGATGGAGCCGCTGCCGTACAAGTTATAGGTGTTACTTCCACCAGCTGCCGCGTCAATGTCGATATCGCCACTAGCGCCAACCGATTTGATGTTATTCGTACCTGTACCCGCGATGATGTCGATTTCGGCATCGGTTTTCGCCACCAAATCCAACGTACCGGCCAATTGGGCGGCGTCGACGTCAGCATCAATATCATTGACATCAATCCGCCCAGCGCCTTCCAGCAATAATTCAGACGTGCCACCGCTACCGTCATTCACAAGGTTACCGGCCTGTACGGTGACCGTGCCGCCAGTGCCGGAGTCGATGGTCGTCTTATCGCTGCCAGTCGTGACAGTATAAGTTGCGCCTGATGTATCGCTGCGAACGGTCAGCTCACCTGTCGAGCCACTGGCATCAACCTCAGCCTCAACGTCTGTGACCTCAACATCAGCATCACCAGAAATAGTCAGCTTATTGCTATCGAGCGCAGACGCATCGACCGTTAAGTCGATAGCACCGGCTGTTGATGCAACGTTTTTCTCTTGGGTGTTAAGCGTTGTCTGACCTGTGCCAAGGCGGAATGTCGTTCCATCATTAAAATCGAGTGCCCCGGTGTTAACAATTAACTCACCGTCAAAATTCTCTCGAACTTGGCCTGTGTCCGATGATGAACCGTCGGCAATGAGATCTGTAACTAGATCGTTAACAACCACCTTGCTTGAGGTGTGACCCTCACTAAGAATAAGGTTCTTATTCGCACTAACGGTAGATATTGAGCCCGCATACACATTAATAGTGTCATTCTCAGCATCGCTTGCAACATTCACACCCGCTCGGTGAGACCCAAGCTTTACCTCAATAATGCCACTGCCTGAAATGTCTTGCGTGCGGATATCTAGGACGCCTGTCGATCCAGAGGCATCAACGTCACTGGCAAGATTATAAACGTCAACATCTGCAGCGCCATCCAAGACCAAATAGCTACCTGTGCTAAAAGAACCATCCCCATCATCGAGCTCATTTGCATGAACTCGAACATTGCCACTTCGCTCACCAGTTTGTTGGGTAAATATCTCGGTAAATGAGTTACCCGTAAAAACGTCTACATTGGCAGCGCCATCTTCGGTGGTGATGCGTAACGTCCCGTCGAGCGTTGTGACACCGGATGTATTTCCATCTGCTCGCACGTCTACGCTGGTGCCAACGCCCGTGAAGATAAAGTCGCCGGACCCCCCAACACTGATAACGTCGCTACTGCCAGTAGCAGTGGCATCAACGGCTACCGTGCTTCCATTTTCGGTGGCCCGAATATTGGCGCTGCCGCTGCCTGCAGTAATGCTAATTGAGTCTTCACCCGACGCCGCGGAATCACCCGCATCATCAATCGTCGTGATATCGATAAAACCACTGGCTGAACTGGCATCCACATCACTTTGCAGATTATTAACGGTGTAGGTGTTGCCACCTTCTAGAGTGAGCTTAGTGGTATCAGCGCCACCAACGGTGTCCGCCAGATCCTGGGCGTCGATAGTCACACTTCCGGAATCACCAATAACGGTCGTTGCCTCAACACCTGTGTTTACCGTTGCCGAATCACCCGAACTGAAGTCGGTCTTAACCTGGAGTACACCGGCATAATCACCACTCGCGCCATCAACCGTGGCGCCATCGCCGACGTTAAACACGCCAACATCGCCACTTTCATTCAGGAACAAGGTAGAGGATGTGCCCATGGCAGCGGCATCAACAGATGCCCCCACGCCGTTTGTATTAACAATGGTATTCCCGCTGCTCGTGCGGATGTCCACATCACTACCACCGGAGGCAACATCAACCGTGAGTGTTCCGGTTAGGGCCGTCCCATCAACGTCTACCTCGACGTTTTCGGCAATGACCGTGCCATCGCCCGATGCCTTAAACTCAAAGGTGTCACTAACGTTATTCGCCGCATCTGCGAAATCATCGTCCGTAGTGAAATCATCAGTCTGGTTAGCCAGATTGACAGTCGCCTTATCACCGCTATCCGAAACATCAACAATTAACGGACCAGTACCTGCCTGAACGTTTATATCATTCACCCCGTCACCACTCTTTGTGGTGACAGTCAGGGTGCCCGTAAGATTTGGCGCGGTGACATCTTGCGTCGTGTTAACAAGGTTAAAGTCCCCTGTGCCGCTCAGTGTCAGCCCACCACTGGCATCCAGTCCGCTCGCATCAATTGTCACTTCACCGCTATTCGCATTGCTATCGATGCGGTACTCCGCATCCCCGGTGAGGATCAAATCGGTATCTGAATTGGTATCCGAGAGATTATTGGCATCGATCTCGATATCTTCATCAGTCGTGTTGCCATCAACAGAATCATCGCCACTGACGGTCAAGGTCCCGGTGCCGGCAGTAATTTTCATGGCCTCGGAGGTACCAGATCCTGCGATGGGATCGGTAGTCACGCTCACGGCTCCCGTCGAAGACCCGGCAATGATATCGAAGGCACCAATCTCGCTGATATTGAAATCTGAGGTGCCGGCAATTGTCAGAGTTTTCTCAGCACCGCTGGATTCGAGGTCAGTTGCAAAGATATCGACAGTACCGCCGTCCGACGTGACACTGGAATCAAGAGCACCTGTATAAACCTCGATATTGTCAGTCGCGTTATCGACTGTCGTGACATCAAGTGCACCTAAGTAGGTACTGTCCGTAGCGTCTCCAGAATCGTCCCGGCCGTCCACGATGACACCAGAAGCGACCTGATCGATTTTTATGCTGGTATTCTCACCGCCCAAGAGTTCAACACGGTCACCGCTGCCAACGTTGGATGCATCGACGTAAGTCTGTTCAACATTAGAGGCTTGAGTGATTGTCGCGCCACGCTCACCAAGGATGATATCCACATCTTCATTTTGCCCAGTCGCGGCGTCGATAACATCAACCGTCAGGTCTCCACTGAGGCCGCTCGCGTCTAAATCCGCGGCAAGGTTGTTGACGACGATCTCGCCGGTACCGAGGGCAACCACTTCGTTGACATCGCCGCCGCTGCTGTTGTCGACATCAACCACGTCATCAACGAGGTTATCGGCGTCTAGCGTGATCTTATCGCCCGACTCAACAGCCTCAACGGTGGTCACACCAGTACCGGCCGTAACATTGATGTCGGTAGATGCATCACCAGAGAGTGTCTCAACCCGGATGTCGCCAGACAGCGCCGAGGCGTCAATATCCGCCTGAGTGCCGGTTAGGCGGAAATCACCCACGCCTTTGAGAACCAGCTCATCGTTATCACCAATGCTGCTGATATCGATAATAAGAGTTTTATCTACGGTGTCGTTGGTGATTTCGAATTCCGCATCACCCTCCAAGGTAAGGGTGTTGTTGGTACCAGCAAGCAGCGACGCGTCAACGGTTATGTCGAGGTTGTCTTTCTCAACAGCAGCATCGTCACCGTTAATCGTGGTGTCGAAGGTGCCTGTAATGATATCCATCACCGGCGTGAGCTCGTTATTGTCGTTACGACCGTCGATCGCCGCAGTATTAATGGTTAGTTGGCCATTAAAAGCACTGGCATCAATATCCGAGTCAATTGCGTTAACAGTGACTGAACCCGAACTATCACCACCATCAAGGGTGAGTTCAGCATCACCACTCGCATCAACTGACCCAATCTGATCGAGTGCCGCCGCGTCAACTGTGATGGTGGAGCCGGTACCAGCGGTTAACGCTGTTCGGCCGGCACCTGCAGTCAGTGTGAAGGTTGACTGTGCATCACTGTCGACGTCCAGACGACCCGTCAAGCCAGAGGCTGTGACGTTGGTGGAAACATCATCCACCTCGATATCCGCATCACCACTTAGGTTTAGATCATTTGTATTAAGCGCATCGGCATCGATCGTCAAATCGGTCTGACCAGGTGTAGTGTCGCCACTAGGATCCTGATTTGCAGTGATATTGGTCGTGCCATCACCCAGCACAAATGTAACGCCATCGGCTTGATCCAATGCACCGGTGGTTACATTCAGCGTGCCGTTGAATCCGGCCGTACCGACGCTCGTGTTGATATCGTCATCGCCATCGGCATCCAAACTACCGACAAGATCCGTCACCGTGACCGTATTGGCACCGCCGCCAAGAGTAAGAGTGTCATTGCCGGCGTCCGTCATACCTGCGGCATCGATCGTCACAGTGTCAGTACCGCCAGAGGCTGTCTCAATAGCGGCGTTTGCGTCACCTAGGGCAATGGTAATTCCATCATCACCAGCATCAGCGGTTTCAAGATTTAACGGACCGCCGTTCATGGCAGTCGCGTCCAAATCGCCGACTAAGTCAGTGACATCAAAACGTGCAGCCCCAGTCACCTCAAGTAATGCGCCGCTGGTCAGATCACCGTCCCCAGATGCCAGCAGGCTCGCATCCACGGTCACTTCGCCGTTTTGTGAACCACCGGTTGTGTTGGTGTTCACCGTTGTCCGATCAGTTCCCGTCTCGACGGTCACGCCCGTCGCGCCGTCATCGGTGGTGACCACCATGGTGCCGTCTAAGATCTGAACATCACCCGACGCAACGTCGTTGAAATCGGAATCACCGT
Organism: Spiribacter sp.; assembly: GCA_965243155.1. Taxonomy (GTDB): domain Bacteria; phylum Pseudomonadota; class Gammaproteobacteria; order Nitrococcales; family Nitrococcaceae; genus Spiribacter. The sequence continues at coordinate 149,709 of CBDEUE010000020.1, forward strand.
TAACGTCCAGACCATTACCACTAATCGTGACATTCGTCGCGACATTAGAAATGACAAAATCGGAATTCTGACCAACCGAGAGCTGGTCACCAGCGTCCATAGCATTCGCGTCAACGGTGATCGTACCGCCTGCTTCGCTGCCGCGGATACGCATATCATCCGTGCCGGTCGTCACGCTGATGTCATCATCTCCGCTAGCCGCACTATCACCGCCGTCGTTGACGGTCGTGATATCGATAACACCCGAGGATGTCGTCGCTACCACATCGCCCTGCAGGCCGGTGACCGTCACATCCGAGCTGCCTTGCAAATTCAGGTTGGTGTCGTCAGCCAACTTCGTGGCATCGATATCGGCTGTACCGTCGTCTCCATTAAATGTCGTTTCGCCGCGGCCCGTGAACAGGGTCACATCGCCTGAGGCGTCAGCGTTAACGACCAGCGTGCCGAGCAACTCGTCGCTATCGGTATCGAAACCCGACCCACTCAGATCATTGGAGGCATCAATTGTGATGGACCCAGCTTTATTGACGACGATGTTATCCGCGCCATCTAAGTTCAGGGTTGTGCTATCAGCCATCCGATCGGCGTTAATTGACGCTGTGGTACCGGTGCGAGTCGTTACCGAGGTATTGTTAGAACCGGTTTCAATGCTGACGTCACCGCTCAGCCCTGCGCGCAAATTGACATCGAGCACACCCGAGTAGACCGAACCATAACCGTCATTGAATGATTCTCCGGCGGCATCCACATCGGAGAACCCATTGTCGATGCGAACATGGTCATCCCCGTCGCCACTGGTACCGCGAACAAATATGGTTGCATCCCGGGTAACGCTGCCCGCATCAAAGTCATTACGCTCACCGGCGGAGCCATCGCCGCTGCTATCGAGGACGAGATCTTCGATGTCATCAACAATTGGGGCACTATCCGTGTCTTGGTTGTTGCCGAAATTCACTTCAAGACGGTCCGACCCACCGGAACTACCAATGAATTCATTCACCGCATCAAACTGCTCACTAGTGACATCGACAATGCGAGATTGACCGCTGTGATCCGCTGAACCATCGTTATTACGGTTGGCATAGAGAACCTGTTCGATGCCAGTCAGATCTCCACTGGTGAAATCAACGCTGTTTTCGCCAACCGAGGTATCACGGGCGCCAACGCCGTCTTCAATGAAGACGCGGTCTGTACCACTTGCTCCGCTATCGGTAATGGTATCGCCAGACTGGAAACCTTCACCCAAGAAGTTATCTTCGTCGCCGTTATAGATTTCGGGTGTGATCAGGTAATCATCATTACCGGCACCACCGTCCAACGTGTCAGCACCGAGGCCGCCGCGAATGACGTCATCGCCCCCCTGGTCGAGAAAGACATCGCCGGAATCACCGCCGATGAAGACATCGTTACTGCTGCTACCAACAACAAAGTTTTGATCAAAGAGGGCTGCAGGGTCACCGCCACCGTTGTAAGTAAATCCGGTAGTACCGTCTTCTACCGTGAAGAAAATAGTGTTGTCTGAGGCACCGCCGCTCGCGAATACGCCGCTATTATCGACGCTGTTTTGGTCAAAACTCGCTATTGATGTATCGAGGTCATCCAACGTACCCCAAATAAAGGTAACGTCGTCACCACTGCCAGCCGTTCCACTATCGAAGACAAAGTTCTCCGCCTGCAGCAGATCCGTCTTGCGGCTGCCATCATCAAATACGCGCTCGATCCGGAAAACAGGTTGCGCCGGGTCGAAATCAAAGGGCCCTAGATCAGGCGTGCTTTGACTACCACTGAATCCGCCCTCGACCAGATTTACTGCTGCGAGAGAGTCGAATCGATTGATTAAGTACTGATCAATCGTCCCAGATAATTCGACTGTATCGTCGCCGGAGCCACCAACAAACTTTGTCTGACTATCACTGCCAGAGGGTGCGTCAAAGGTGTAGGTATCATCGCCAGCACCACCGGCGACACGGTTATTCCCAATACCCGCATTTAAGGTGTCGTTACCGGCCTCGCCATACAAATCATCATCACCAGCGCCACCGATTATCGTGTCGTTACCAACACCACCGTAAAGACCCCCACCTCCGTCTTGACCATCATCACCATCGCCACCATCAATGGTGTCATTGCCATCACCACCGCGAATCAGATCGCCACCGCCTGCGCCGCTGTAATCGTTATCGTTGGCATCACCAACAATAGAATCACTCTGATTGGTGGCAACGATGTTCTCGACAGTCGCGTCACCGCTGGCATCTGCAGCGAAATAGAGGGTCCTATCACCGAGATTACCGATGTAATAATCGCCGGAAGGGGCAGGTCCACTGCCGTCCGGGTCAAAGTTCTGCTGCAGACCGGTGCTGAGGTCAATATCCAGGCTGGTTCCAGAGGAAAGGAAGGTCGCCGTGTCAGATCCTGACCCACCATCTATGACGTCATCACCGCCACCAGTAGCAAGAATGATCGTGTCATCGCCTTGAGAGCCGATGAATACATCGTCACCGGTACCACCCTGCAATGTGACGCCATCACCGCTCGCGGCACTCGCATCAAGCACCACACCGAGGTTGTTACCTAGAAGTTTAACGTTGGCACCTGCGGTGCCAGTAAACACGGCAGCTTTAACACCGAGCGCCTCGCTAAGTGTCAGAGTCAGGTTCTGTGCCTGCGCCAATCCGACGCCGATCGTATCGGAGGTAATCACCTCACGTGCATTAACAAAGTCTGTATTGCCACCAGAACCGAAAGTGACGGAGTCACCACTTACGGCCGTATCAAAAGCCTGTGTCGGATCAGCACCCGGCGTAACAATAAATGCATTATTGTTACCACTAAAATTACTCAGGTTGTCGATGACACCACCGCCCGAACCCAAAACGTTTTCGACGCCGCGGAGAACAGCAACGGTATCACCGCTACTCGCTGAAGAATGACTCGCTGTTGCTACAACACGGAAATCACCTTCGAAATAGGACAAACCATTATCATTGCCGTCTGTTGACACTCGCTCTACGGTGTAACTACCAGACGCTTCCGCAAGTGTCACCGTATCGGAACCGGCACCGCCAATAACGGTATGCCCGTCTGCTATCGTTATATTGTCGTTCTCTGCCCCAAGACGAATTACATCACCGCCAGATGAAGCGCTGGAGTCAAAACCATCGCCAGACGTTAAAACGACCTGGTTAGCGGTGTTATCCAACTGCTGGATATCAACACCCGTGCCATCGCCGCTACCCGTCAAATTGAAGCTGTTGACAAGCAGGCTTTTACCAAGCGTGCTGTCGTACACTGCCGGCAACGGATTTGTTGCCGTGACGCCGGTTTCGGTATCCGCGATGCTGAACGTGTTCTCGCGTATCGAAATATCGCCACTGGTTGAGTAAGTGCCACTGCCAGAAAACTCAATGCTTACCGCATTGCCGCTAAAGCTGTTATCACTAATATTGAACGAGGCATCGCCACTGACACCGTCAATCGCAATCGCTTCACTGGTAGCGCCCGTAATCGTGTTACCGGTTAGAACTAAATCGCCAGAAGCACCACCCGCGTAATCGGAAGCAACAATGACTGCCGTCGCGCCATTGCCGATTGTGTTATCCGTGATTTCAACACCGGCATTGGCGTCCGTAATGTCAATTGCGGTACTGGCACCCAGCCCGGTGAACGCGTTGTCATCAATGACAATCCCGTCACCACTGGCGACAAGCGAAGTATCGCCCGATGTCACTGGCGTAAACTCAAAACCGCTTAGCGTGACGTTGTCACCTGTCACGGTCAGAGTTCCGCTAAAGGCCGCTGATCCCGGCTGGCCGGATCCAATTAGGGTGATATCCCCAGAGCCAATAGAAATATCTCCAGAGACCGTCACGCCGTCAGCAATGGCAATGACCTGATTAGCGGAGACATTACCGAGTGCAGCTGTCAGATCGGCATGCGTGCTGAGAAGGGTGCTGCCATCCGTATCGAAAATACGAAAATCACCCGTTACATCTTGACTCTCGCCGCCGCTCAGGTCCCCGCTGACCATGTTCCCGCCGTAGTTGACGGTTTCGACGTCGGTGATTTCAACGCTATCGCCACTGCCATCGGCAATTATTACCTCATTGAGGGCAGCGAACCGGTCATTCCCAGACAACGAGATGCTGTAGTCGGCTTTTGCACCATCCAGAACGACCGTATCGTTTCCAGCCCCACCGCGGAATATATCGGCGCCCGGGCCACCAAAGAAAACATCTGCACCTGCCCCACCTTCGGCTTCATCGTTACCGGAGCCGCCAAAGAGCATGTCATCGCCGGAACCGCCAAAAAGCTTATCGTCAAAAACCCCACCGAAGATGAAGTCGTCACCACCGTGGCCAGCAAGCTTATCGTCCGCACCTTTCCCGCCGAGGATAATATCGGCCTGTTCACTGCCATTGATTGTATTGGCGGAATCGGTACCGACGATTTCAACGCCATCAAGCGTGACACCGGCCATGTCGTCACCGCTTCGCAATTCTGAATCAAACGAGAGAACACTCGGTGCTGAGTTGACATCCCATGAGGCATTCGGTGAGAGCGCCCTTGCGTCAACACCCATGGCCTGGGTAGACGACTGACCGTCCTCATTCGCCATCACAATTCTTTCAATGCCCGTGGTGTTGCTCTGGAGAACTAGGTCAAGCTTAGTGCTGCTTTCATTCGCTTGAAATTGGAGGGTGTCAATTCCGCTTCCACCACTCACCGATGTATCGCCTGAATAATCGTCAATTGATCCAGCCGATTCATCGGGCACGGACCCGATAACAAGCCGAGAATCAACGCCTACGATAAACGTATCGTTGCCTGCCTCGCCAAGAAGGGTGTCGTTCCCAGCGCCACCAAAAAGATGATCGTCGCCAGATCCACCGCGAAGCGTGTCGTTGCCAGCGTTACCATAAATGAAGTTATCACCGGAGTTACCAATTCCCGTGAAATTGTTTGAACTGGTATACCGCAGTATTTCAACGTGATTTGGCAGAACAAACTGAGCCGTTGTTCCGTCACCTAATGACGTCTGTATGACGTCATTGTCACCACCACCACTTGCCTCGATGACGACGTTATTAAGGGCATTATCGTTGAGCACATAACGATCGCTATCCGCGCCACCAATCAACTCATCACTGCCCGCCGTACCCGTGAGCGTGTCAGAGTTTGCGCCACCTTTAAGGATATCGGTGTTAGCAGAACCAGTAATATCATCGCGCCCGCCACTACCATCAATGATCTGCCCGTCAACCGTCGCGCCGGCCGTCGTTGTAGCGTTCGTTTCTGTCGCGACGGCAAAACCACTATCCACGAAGCTAAGTGCGGTTAGCGCCTCACCATCTGCAGCAAGCTCGTCGTCGCTGCTTCCAATGCGCGTCACCGACCCGCTACTGAGGGTAAAGTTAATGCCGCCGGCATCGATTGCCTGCATTTGAGCGAGGGTGAGCTCGATATTGCCGTTACCAACGATTTCATCGACGCCGAAGTCATCACGCAGCCGCGCAATCTCATCAATCGTCAGCCCAGCAATCACGGCAGACGAGTCGTCGAGCACCAGCGTGGTGGCTTCGCCACTGGCAACACTCTCTGACATTGCCTCGATCTCAGCGCGAGTACCAATGACCTTGAAATTACCGGTCAGGGTGACCTCTCGCCCAGCCAATACACCCGCATCGATTGAGGCTTCGCCTGAGTCCGTGGTCTCGAGAGAGGTATATCCGAGGTAGCCTGCGTCACTCAGCGTAGTTGCAGGCGTATTCGTGGCACCAAATTGGCCCGTACTAGTGCCAGAGAAGTTGGCTGCGGTATCCGCAAGAGTGGTAACCGGCACGTTAAATTGCAGATTGAGGCCTTTAATAGCATCCGCCGTGGCGAGGTCGGGCTTAAACTCAGCGCCAGTGACCAGCATTTGATCACCCGAAACAACCCCTCCAGCGGTCACCGCCTCCAGCACGGTGGCATAGCCGCCAGCGCCCACAACATGTGCAGTGGTAGCTGCGAACTCTAGCGTCTCTACCCCTGAGACGACATCCGTTCCGTCTGTGCGTACTGCTTGTTCGTCAGCAATGGAGAGCTCGGAATCACCGGATTGATAGCTGAAGCTATAATCATCAAAGTTGCCGGTAAAATTCACCGTGTCAGAGCCGGATCCACCAACAATGGTGTCGTCACCAGCACCACCGGTGATCACGTTGTCACCGGAGTTACCGGTTAGTGTGAATCCGTCGCGGTCTAGTGAGGCGTCTACATCAATATTCTCACTACCGCTAATGCTAAAAGTCTCAGCCGAAGAGTCACCATCATCGGCAACAGCGATAGTATCGCCACTGGCTGCCCCACCTGAGGCACCGGCAAAGGTGCTAAATGCTGCTTTAACTTCGTTGCTTGATGAGATAACGGCATAGCCACCCGCACTTATCGTAAGTGTTTCGGTAACAGAGTTGCCCGCTTTGTCCGAGACCGTGAAGTCGCCGCTGACAGGACCATCAATACTGCCGGTGACCGTTAAATCACCACTGTTCGAGAGTGTCATACCGGCCGGTAGGTTAGACTCACTCCAGCTGTTACCATCGATGCCGCTGCTACTGACCCCGGCTAGCCCATTATCGTCACCAACGCGGGAGCCGAGATTAACGACCTGACTATTGGCACTCCCCCAGATGAGGATATCGCTGGTATCGGTAAACGTGGGATTAACACGATCAACCAAAAGCGTCTGCGTTGCACTGGCGCCAACATTACCGGCTCGATCAGTAAACGTTACTGAAAGCTGTCGTTCGCCGTCTGTAGTATCGGGTACGGTGTCGTTAGTACTATTGTAATTATCTTGTGAGAAACCGATCCCGTTTGTGCCAAAAATTGTATTGATTTCCGTGCCTGAAAACGCACTTCCATCAGCCTTTGAAATATCTAATGTATCGCTAGAGGCATCATAGCTGTAATCGATTGACACCCCTCTAACATCAATCGAACCACCAGATTGATCAGTCGTGGTAGTAGCGTTGATGACGTTACTACCAAATTCAATTGTGTCTGCCGATTTCAGACCAGAAAAAACAATCGAAATTTGCGAAATATCGTCAATCCCTGGGTTATCAAGATCGGGTAACAGGGGTTGGGCGCTAGCTTGTCCATTCGCCTCTCTGTTATTGACGTAACCTGTATTTGTGGCATCGTCGCCGCCACCGGAGACCAAATCAACGTCAGGTGCCGTTACGTCCAGCGTGACTGGTCCACTGATTTGAGTTGTCCTGCCGTCCGCAGGGTCACCAATATCAGCAGAGACGGTTGCGCTAACGTAATAATCGACATCTGTGGTCACGTTAGCATTCGCGGTAAGATCAGAGACATTCAGTGACCATTGACCATGCCCACCATTCCAACCATTGGCTCCGTCCACCGCCACAGTGTCGCTGTAGACGGAAAGCCCTCCAGCATTGGGGTCACCAGCAAATATCTCTATCTCGAGATCTTCGTAACTAAAAACGGAGCCGGTGATTTCGTTCGTCGCTGAATCAACGTTGTCAATTTTTACCGCGGCAAACTTGAGGTAAGTGTCATCCCCATCGAGCTCAACATCGCCCCCCGACGGCCCACCAGTCTCGGTAACCTGGACCACGCCACTGACTACTTCTCCCCCAGAAGCAACGAAAGAGCCAGAATCTTCGCCTTGACCAGCCGTACCGCGAAACTGCACATAGTCTACTATATTGTTGGTACCCGCTTCATTTACACTTTGAATACCAGTGGATGTCTGTTCTTTCGCCAGCTGGTCCGTCAGTAAGTTCGAATCATGTTCATACGAGAACACCCAATCCCAGCCGGTATCGTTTTCGACACGAAAGTACAATTCAGCCGTAAAATCTTCAGTTTGATTGCCACTACCAAAATGATCGAGCTTAAGTGAGTCTCCGTTTGACGACGTAATGTCGACACCGATAGCGGAATCCGCCCTGATCAGGCCAGTACCTGTATCATAGGCAAGATGAGTTACCTCTTCGTTGTTCCCGAGATCCCGTATCCAAACAGTCGCCGATATATCCTCCTGATAGATCAGGCTTTGCGTGGCGGTAGCGCTTGAGTTTCCAGCTTCGTCTCTGTATGCGATTTCAAACTCGCGCTGGCCTTCAGCCCCGGTGGTTTGAAACCCGATACCCGAGACAATTTCAGCAACGTCACCGGAAGCGAAATCCAATCCGTCATTCGCTGATAGCACCAATGTATCGGTACTTTTTGTGTAGGTAGCGTCAACCCCAGTTACAGACCCAACTTGAGCGGCAGCAACACTAAAATCGCCAGAAGTGGAGTAGCTTGTTCCGCCAATGACAAAAAAGTCATCAGTGTGAGAGAAAGTCCCAATCTGTTTGAACGAAATCTCAAAGATATCGGTCGCAGTGACGGGCTGGGCATTAGCCGCAATAGCCTGAAAATTCGTGCCATCTGCCTCGCTAGCATCGAGGAAATCGACAGCTGAATCATCACCGGAGTTACCAGCTGCCAAATCAGGGCCGGATGGTGCTGATGTATCGACGGTGTAGGCACTACTAGACGAGCTAGTGGCGCCATCAGAAGCAGTGTGAACAGAGGCGCTAGTTCCATCAACTAAAACACTGCGATCAACAACGATTTCATCCGAGCCCAATCCACTGAGTGATAATTCATTTTCTGTAATAGATGAAGAACTACCGTCAGTCTCGTCTATTGAAACCACTGTCCAAGCATCTGAGGTAGTAGTACGTGATACCTTAACGTCAATCGCAGTGTCGGTGCCGATCGCCCCACTAGCCGTATCAGAGAGAGTAAATCGAAGCGTCGCAGAAATAGCCGTACCCAGTGAGAAAACGAGATTCCCGTCCTCTTGCGTAGCTGATACGGTTGGTGCCAAAACTAATCCAAACGCATCCCGCGCCTCTGCGCTAAACGGCGCACCAACTCTTGGCTTGGTCACAGCATCGAGTTTCCAGGATCCTCCCTGGTTCTCGTCGCCAATCAGGCCGGTGGATGCGAATACGTGAGACATGGAGTGCTCCGAGATACGTTGCATAAAGTCCTTACCCCGCGCTTCAGCGCCGGTACGGCAGGACCAAAAATAGATTTCTAAGTGTTCGCTACGCGCTGCGGCCACTTCTGGCGCCACGCGGAAGTCTTCGGGAGTTAACCAACGGCTACCAATACGCACGCCGCCGGGCCGGCCATGGCCCAGCACGTGCAAGCAGGTCATGGTGGGGTCGTTGAGAAGGGTTTGAAGCCCCGCTGCAGGGTCTTCATCCTGCGCGACTTGGGTGGGTGTACGGACGGCGTCGTTTACACCGCTGAGCAGTACTTCAGTTTGTTCAACGGATGCATCGATGAGTAGCGCTTGGTTTTTTTCAGCCGACACCACGAAAACCCTATTCCCCTTAAGACACACGAGCGAATTTACGGAGCGTCGGGGGGGATCACCACCCACGAATTTGGAAATTTACTGACAGTAAACGACTCGTAACGTCATAGAACGACATGACGTCTTTAAGGGATTGATTCGAAGGAATTAAATCGCTGCGTTATTACGCCAAAGAAGCGGCCGCACGCACGACCGTGCGTCACTTAAAGAAAGGATGGTGCCCGGAGTGGGACTCGAACCCACACGGCCTAAGCCTCGGGATTTTAAGTCCCGTGCGTCTACCAGTTCCGCCATCCGGGCGAGGCACTGGAGGCTAGGGCCGGAATCGAACCGGCGTACACGGCTTTGCAGGCCGCTGCATCACCACTCTGCCACCTAGCCTGAACAAAAAACCCCGATCGCGCACGATCGGGGTCAGATCTTGGAGCGGGAAACGAGACTCGAACTCGCGACCCCAACCTTGGCAAGGTTGTGCTCTACCAACTGAGCTATTCCCGCGACAGACCCGCTATTCTAGTGTGCGCCCTGTTTCTGTCAAGCCTTTGAGCGCGGCATTCAGGTACAACACCATGGAGTAAAGCGTGAGTGCCGCGGCAAAATAAAGTAGCACCATGCCCGCAGCCCACATCGGAAAACCATTCAAGTCATGCCGATAGAGCAAAAGCACGATGGCGATCATCTGGGCGGCGGTTTTCACCTTGCCGGCCATTCCCACCGCCACGCTTGAGCGCAGACCCAGCTCTGCCATCCACTCGCGCAGCGCCGAGACCGCAATCTCACGGCCAATAATCACTGCCGCCGGAATCGCGACCAGCGCCGTGGGCGTCTCCACCACCACAATAATTAGCGCAATCGCCACCATTAGCTTATCGGCCACCGGGTCTAGAAACGCGCCAAATGACGAGGTCTGGTTCCAGCGACGGGCCAAATACCCATCCAACCAGTCGGTCAGGCTTGCCACGGCAAAGACGATCGCCGCGGCTGAATTCGCCCAGGGCGTCGGCAACAAAAACAAAAGCCCCAGCACGGGGATCATCACAATCCGTGCCCAGGTCAGGATATTGGGTAGCGTCATCTCCATGCCCGCGAGACTACCGCAAAGACCGGTGATCAGCCATTGAGCTGGCCGTGAATGCGCTCGGCAAGCGCGGCACTGATACCAGGCACCCGGGCCAAATCCTCAACACCCGCGCGTTTAATACCTTTGAGCCCGCCAAACTGCTGCATCAGTGCCTGCCGGCGTTTTGGCCCCAACCCTGCGATCTCCTCAAGGCTTGATCGGGTGCGCGATTTGCCTCGACGACTGCGATGGCCAGTAATGGCAAAGCGATGCGCCTCATCACGCGCCTGTTGCAGCAAATGCAGCGCGGGTGACTCTGGGGGCAAGCGAATACTGCCGTTCTGCCCGGCCACGGTGAGCACCTCCTCACCCGCGCGACGGCGAGGCCCTTTGGCGATACCCACGGCCGTCACCGCCTCAATTTGCAGATCCTCTAGAACTGCCTGAGCCTGCTTTAACTGCCCGGGGCCACCGTCGATGAGCAACAAATCGGGCAAAACACCTTCGCCCTCTCTCAGCCTTCGATAGCGCCGCTCGAGCGCCTGGCGCATGGCGGCATAGTCGTCGCCTGCAGTAATGCCATCGATATTAAAACGCCGGTAATCATCCTTAATCGGTCCCTCACGGCCCACCACCACACAGGAGGCAACCGTCGCCTCACCTTGAGTATGGCTGATATCAAAGCATTCAATCCGCTCCGGCATCTGATCAAGCCCCAGTGCCTGCTGCAGATCCTCAAACCGGCGCTCCATAATTGCTTCGCTATCCATGCGCGCGCTCAATGCATGCTCGGCATTACGCTTGGCCATTTCCATCCAGCGCCGCCGCTCGCCCCGAAGCCGGGCACTTAAATGCACACGATGCCCGGCATCATGCCCCAGCGCTTCCTCTAGCAGTTCCACCTCGGGCAGCTCATGGCTGACCAACAACTCGCCGGGTGTCTCCTGGCCCAAATAATGCCGCGCAATAAAACCCTGCAAAATCTCTTCGGCCCCGGTACCGGCGGGCGCCCGCGGGAAAAAACGTCTGATTGCCCAGGTTCTGCCCGTCACGAATCACAAAGACCTGTACGCAAGCCAGATTCTCTCGAGTCACACAGGCGATCACATCGACATCGCCCCGTGCGCCGGCCACGTATTGACGCTCCTGAATCCGGCGCAGGCTGGTGATGCGATCACGCAGTCGGGCCGCGAGCTCAAAATCAAGTTCCTCGGCAGCCGACTCCATTCTCCCGACCAGTTCATCAATCACCTCATTGCTCTGGCCGGCAAGAAACATCTCCACATGCCGGACGTCTTTGGCGTAATCGGCCTCGCTGACTAACCCCACACAGGGCGCGGTACAGCGGCCAATTTGATGCTGCAGGCAAGGACGGGAGCGATGGCCGGTAGAAGCTATCCCGACACTGACGCACGGGGAAAGACCTTTTGCAGATGATTCAGCGTCTCGCGCACGGCACCAGCTGAAGGAAATGGCCCAAAATACCGCCCCTCCCCCCGCCGTTGGCCACGATGAAACGAGAGCCGCGGGAAATCCTGCTGTGTGGAGAGATAGATATACGGATAGCTTTTGTCGTCACGCAGCAAGACGTTGTAGCGCGGCCGATGTTCCTTGATGAGGTTGTTTTCAAGGATTAAGGCCTCGGCCTCGGTATGCGTGACGGTGACCTGCAGATCCCGCACCTGCCCTACCAGTGCCTGGGTCTTGGCGTTGTGGGCGCCTTTGCGGAAGTAGCTGCTCACCCGGCGTTTGAGATTGCGGGCTTTGCCCACGTAGATCACTGTCCCGCCGGCATCAAACATCCGGTATACACCCGGGCCGTTGGGCAGGGTCTTTAGAATGGGTTCCGGATTGAAGGAATTTGTCTCCGACATAGCTCCATTCTAGCGTGACCTGACGCATTGCCGTATGGTCGGCGGCCATGAAACATCCGGTTATCCCCTGTTACCCCACCTCGGGGCCCGAGCGGCCGCTACTAGGCCTTTATCTCGATGCGGAGCTGCCACGCACCGGTCGGGCTGGACCTTTTATCTACGCCAACTACGTCACCAGCCTAGATGGCCGCATCAGCGTACCCAATGCCGCCGGCGAGCAAAAAGTCCCCGGCAATATCGCCAATGCCCGCGACTGGCGATTACTTCAAGAACTCGCTGGCCAGGCCGATCTATTGCTCAGCTCTGGGCGGTATCTGCGCGAGCTGGATGAAGGCAGTGCTCAGGATATCCTGCCCATTGGCAGCGGCGAGGCCTTTGCCGACATACGCGACTACCGCGCCCAACAGGGCCTAAAACCGCAGCCCGATGTACTGGTGATGAGCGTGAGCCTGGATTTTGCCGTGCCGCATCAGCTGCTTGAGCAGGGGCGGCGAGTAATTGTGGTGACCGGGCAGTCTCCCAATGCGAAGCGAGCAAAAGCCCATGAGCGCGCAGGGGTGGAGGTCATGCCTTTGGCAGGCGTAGAAAAAACCGCAGGGACCAGCGCTAGACCAGACACTGGGTAGCTTGGGCTACCAGCGCCTCTACGCGGTGACGGGCCCCTACGTGCTGCACACGCTGATGCAATCTGACCTATTGGATGCGCTGTTCCTTACCACGGTCCATCGGATTATCGGCGGTGGGCCGTTTGCAAGTATCTGCGAGGGAGAGCTCCTGCAAACCCCGGGGGATTTTCCGGCTCACCTGGCTTTACCAGGATCCGAATGGCCCCGATGGCTGCAGCCAGAGCTTTGCTCGCTATGACCGCGCCATCGGGTAAACCAGCGGATTAGTCCTGACCAGGGATACCACCCTGCGTCAGGGCCTTGGGATCGAGCAGCCGCTCAAGCTCGGCATCACTTAAGTCGGTCATCTCGCGGGCAAGCTCCATCAGTGGCCGACCCTCGGCGTAGGCGCGTTTCGCAATCTTTGCACCCAACTCATAGCCAATCACCGTATTCAGCGCCGTCACCAAGATCGGGTTGCGGCCAAGGGCCTCTTCCAGCCGCGCCTGATTGACGCTAAAGCCCGAAATGGCCCGATCCGCCAGCGCGCGCGAAGCATTTGCCAATAGCGAGATACTCTGCAGCAGGTTGTGTGCCACCAATGGCAGCATCACATTGAGCTGGAAATTACCGGATTGGCCGGCCACGGTAATCGTTGTGTCGTTACCAATCACACTGTGCTGCCACCTGGGGCTGCCGCCTCAGGAATCACGGGATTCACTTTACCCGGCATAATCGATGAACCCGGCTGCAGTGCCGGCAGCGCAATCTCCCCAAGCCCGGCGAGCGGGCCTGAGTTCATCCAGCGCAGATCATTGCTGATCTTCATCATACTGACGGCGACGACCTTCAGCTGGCCCGAAAGCTCAACCGCGGCATCCTGGGTGCTCAGGCTCTCGAAGCGGTTGGGGCTTTCGCGAAACGCAATCCCGGTGCGGCGCGCCAGCACTTCGGCTACCTTGGCGCCAAACTCTGGACGCGCGTTAATCCCGGTGCCCACCGCGGTGCCACCTTGTGCCAGTGCGTGCACGCGCTCCAGCGCATCCCGCACCCGCGCCTCGCCCATGCGGATTTGGGTGCGCCCAGCCCCCGACCTCCTGGCCCAACGTCACCGGCATTGCATCCATCAAATGCGTCCGGCCGGTGGTGGTGATATCCCGCAGCTCTGTGGCACGGGCTTCCAGCGTCTCGGCCAGGTAATTCAACGCCGGTAACAGTTCCTCGGCACAAGCCACCGGCCGCGGAAACGTGAATGGCTGTTGGAATGACATCATTACTACTTTGCGCCATATTGACGTGATCGTTGGGGTGGACGGTCTCCCCAGCGCCCTGGCTGGCCAAGTTCGCGATTACCTCGTTGGCGTTCATGTTGCTGCTGGTCCCGGAACCCGTCTGAAAGACATCCACAGGGAAGTGCGCATCGTGAGCGCCACCAGCGACTGCCTCCGCGGCCTCGATAATGGCCTCAGCAATCTTGCTGTCGAGATCACCCAGATCGCGGTTGGCCTCCGCCGTCGCCGCTTTAATGAGCCCCAGCGCCTCGATAAAGCGTCGCGGCATGGTCAAGTCACTAATCCCAAAGTTATCGACCGCGCGTTGTGTTTGCGCGCCATAGAGGGGCATCAGCCCGGTACCTGCAGCTCACCCATGCTGTCTTTTTCGGTGCGAAATCCCTGGGTACTCATCATCGTCCTCTCCATTTCCAGTAAACTCTGTGGTTTCACGTCCATGACAGGTCGGAGGCCATGGAGCTCAGTCAACTCACCGCCATCTCTCCCATCGACGGCCGCTATGGCGGCAAAACCGCCTCACTGCAACCTATTGTCAGCGAATATGGCCTCATACGCCATCGCGTCTTGGTTGAAATCGAATGGCTCAAGGCGCTGGCCGCCGAACCGGGTATTGCCGAAGTCCCCGCGCTCAGCGACGGCGCCGCCCGGGCACTTACGGCCATTGCCAGTCAGTTCGATGAAACCGCCGCGGACTCGCATTAAAGCGATCGAGTCGACCACCAATCATGACGTCAAGGCGGTGGAATACTACATCAAGGAGCAGATGGCCGGACACGATGAGCTGGCCGTCATCACTGAGTTTGTGCATTTCGCCTGCACCTCAGAGGACATTAATAACCTGGCCTATGCGCTCATGCTGCGTAGTGCGCGTAATGAGGTGCTACTGCCGGCCATTGACCGAATTATCGAGCGGCTCACGGAATTGGCCATGGAACATGCCGATCAGGCCATGCTCGCGCCGCACTCCACGGCCAGCCGGCCTCGCCCACCACATTGGGCCAAGGAATTTGCCAACGTGGCCGCGCGACTCAAGCGCCAGCGCAACCAGTTGGCCAACGTACCGGTGCAGGGCAAGATCAACGGCGCGGTCGGTAATTTCAACGCTCACATCAGCGCCTATCCAGAGATTGATTGGGTTGCATTTTCAAGGCGTTATATTGAAAACCTCGGGCTTCACTGGAATGCGTACACCACGCAGATTGAGCCACATGATGGCATCGCCGAGCTTTTTGATGCGCTCTCGCGAGTGAACACCATTGGCATCGATCTGGTGCGCGATCTTTGGGGTTATATTGCGTTTGGCTATTTCCGGCAGAAAACCGTGGAGGGCGAAATTGGCTCCTCCACCATGCCGCACAAGGTCAACCCCATTGATTTTGAGAATGCCGAGGGGCAATTTTGGCATTGCCAATGCGGTTTTGGAGCATCTGGCGCGCAAACTCCCGGTTTCTCGATGGCAGCGGGACCTGACTGATTCGACGGTGCTACGCAATGTTGGCGTTGGCCTTGCCCATAGCCTGATTGGTTATGCCGCGATTATGCGCGGCCTGGATCGTCTGGCTGTGGATGCCGAGCGCCTGGCCGAGGATCTGGATGCCAACTGGGAAGTCTTGGCCGAGGCCATTCAGACCGTCATGCGCCGCTACGGCATCGAAGCGCCCTATGAGAAGCTAAAGGAACTCACTCGTGGCAAACGGGTGGATCAGGCCGGGTTGCAGGCCTTTGTCGATACGCTTGAGCTACCGGAGACCGTCAAAGCCGAGCTGCGCGAGCTCACCCCTGGCCGTTATACGGGGCTCGCGGCGCGTCTTGCCAGCGAGATTGCAAACGCTCGCGATTAAGCGCGAGCCACTGCAACGCAATGATGGGCATGGCGGCCTGCACGCCGCCGGTCTCAATCAGCGCGATCGCCTCGTCCGCGGGGAGTACATGCAGCCGAATATCCTCGGCATCATCGGCAAGCCCATGGCCATCCAGGCGCAGGTCACGGCTATCGACCGCAGCACAGTAAAGATGCACGGTCTCTGACGTACCGCCAGGGCTGACCAGATAATGACTGATTGGCACCAGCTCGCCGAGTCGCAGTCGGCTTCTTCCTGAGCCTCGCGGTGGGCAACAGCCTGCGGGGATTCACCTGGCTCAATCATGCCGGCAACCGTCTCTAGCACCCAGGGGCTAAACCCGGCCTGCATGGCGCCAACACGAAACTGCTCTACCAGCACGACCTGATCTTCCCAGGGGTCATAAGGCAAGACCCCCACGGCATGCCCACGCTCAAAGCATTCACGGACGATGGTGGGAGTCTGGCCGCCGGCAAAAAGGGCATGCCGCAGCGTCAGCTCGGTAATACGGAAATAGCCGTCATAGGCCGCTTTTTTCTGAATGATCTCGTAGTCACGATTCATGCTCAGTCCTTTACGAACAACGCCATGGCCTCGGCATGACCGGTATGCGGAAACATATCCATAATGCCAGCCGCCTCTAGCCGATAACCATGTTCATGGACGAGCTGCCCGGCATCGCGCGCGAGCGTTGCCGGCCCGCAAGAGACATAAACGATGCGCTCAGGTGCCAATGTGGCAATCTCCGACAGGACCTCAAGCGCGCCAGAGCGTGGCGGGTCGAGTAGTACCCGATCGACCGGCCCGCCCAACCCGTCCGCCGTGGGTGACATCTTGGTTAAATCGGCCGCGGCAAAGTGAACATTCTCAACACCATTGGCCGCCGCGTTTTCGCGCCCCCGCTCGACCAGCGACTCCGCACCCTCTAGGCCAATCACGGATTCGGCATGACGGGCAAGCGGCAACGTAAAATTACCCAGACCGCAGAACAGGTCTAGCACCTGACTATCGGCATCAACCTTCAGCAGATCAATGGCTTGCGCAATCATCTTACGGTTAATTTCGGCATTCACCTGGGTGAAGTCGCTGGGGGCAAAACCAAGACGCAGATCATAATCCGGCAGCGAGTAGTAAAGCCGTGTCTGGTCATGACCAAGGGGCGCGATAGTGGATTCATTACCCGGCTGCTCGAACATCAGCAGATGATGCTCGGCACCAAACGCGATCAGTGCGGCACGATCACTGGGGCTGAGTTCGCGCAAATTACGAAATACCAGTCCCACCTGCTCATCGCCGGCAGCCACCTCAATCTGCGCAATGCGATCGGGAATACTAAGACCACGGATCAACGCCGCGAGCGCCGGCAGTAGCCGCGCGACGCGCGCATCCAGCACATGGCAGGCATCAATATCCGCCACAAATGGACTGAAGCGCTCGCGAAACCCCACCAGGACGCGATCACCTTTCTTGGGGACGTATTTCACACCCAGCCGAGCGCGACGGCGGTAACCCTGCGTGGGGCCGGTGATGGGTGGCAACCAGCGAGCAGGTTCAACGCGGCCGGCATGGCGCAGTAGATCGGCAAGGCTCTCCGCTTTATGCCTGACCTGCGCGGCGGGCTCCATATGCTGCAGGCTACAGCCACCACAAATCCCAAAATGCGGACAAGGCGGCTCTACCCGTTCAGCCGCTGGCTGCTCCACGCTAACCGCCTGGCCCTCTTCTTGTTGTCGGCGCCGGCGTTTAATTTCAGCCTGAACGCGCTCGCCCGGCAGCGCCCCCTGAATAAAGGCGACACGCTTGTCGTGATGGGCAATGCCCCGGCCTTCGTGACTCAGACGCTCGATCTCAAGCTCTACAGGCGCCTGCGGCAGGCGCCGGCCGCGTCGTCCACCCATATCGTCTAACCGCCCCAGGCGGCAAGAAATTGATCGAGATGCGGCTTGCCGGCCTGCTCGAGTGCCTCATGTACCTGCATGCAGGCCTCATCATGACCATCGGTGTCGATGGCCCCGCGCATCAGTTCATAGCGCAACCACAGCAGGTAGGTATTAAGGACATCGTGCTCGCAGTAATCACGCACCCCGGCAAAGTTGCCGTTTTCGATCTCGTCACGAACCGCCGCGCCGCTCATGCCCAATTTGCCGGGTAGGCCGCAAAGCGTGGCCACCTGATCGAGCGGTGCCACAGCTCGTGGTGAGTAGCCCGCCAGCACATCCATTAAATCGGTATGCCGGTCATGAAAGCGGCCGTGGTAGTGGTTGTAGCGCCACTCACGGTCCTGCTCACCGGTTTCCCAATACCGCGGGGCGCTAATGCCATGCATCATCGCCCGGTAATGCAGCACCGGCAGGTCAAAACCACTGCCATTCCAGCTCACCAACCTTGGGATATAGCGCTCAATGCCGTCGTAAAACCGCTGAATGACGGCCGCTTCGTCATCACCCCCCTCACCCAGTGAGAAGACTGTGAATTTGCCGTTAATTCGCGCAGCCACTGAAATTACGACGACCCGATGGAGCGGCAGGCGCAGAAACTCAGTGCCATTTTCCTCACGGCGCATGGCCAGCATCGCCTCGGCCGCATCATGATCACTCAGCCCCTCAAGCCCGTGCAGCCGCCGGCCAGCCTCCACATCGGGGACGGTCTCAATATCAAAGGCAAATATATTCATTGATCAGGAAACACCCCGCTGGAGAGATACCGGTCGCCGCGGTCACAAACGATGCTGACGACCGTGGCATTCTCAAGCTCGCGCGCAACCTGAAGCGCAGCAAAGAGCGTTCCGCCGCTTGAAATACCGGCAAATATGCCTTCCTCGGTCGCTAGGCGCCGGGTCATTTCTTCAGCCTCTTCCTGCGAGACTTCGATAATCCGATCGACACGCTCGGGCTCGTAGATCTTGGGTAGGTACTCCTCGCTCCATTTGCGAATACCCGGGATGCTGGCGCCTTCGCGTGGCTGCGCGCCGATAATCTGGATATCCGGGTTTTGTTCCTTGAGATAGCGCGAGACACCCATAATGGTGCCGGTGGTGCCCATCGAGGCCACAAAATGCGTGACTTGGCCGGCGGTATCGCGCCAGACCTCGGGGCCAGTGCCTTGATAATGCGCGCCCCAGCAGTCTGGGTTGGCAAACTGGTCAAGCACCCGGCCTTCGCCCTCGGCTTGCATGCGCTGGGCAAGATCGCGTGCGCCTTCCATGCCCTCTTCTTCGCTCACCAGCACCAGCTCTGCGCCATAGGCACGCATTGAGGCGCGTCGCTCCATGGTCATATTGGCTGGCATGATCAGCCGCATGCGATAGCCCTTCACCGCCGCGGCCATCGCCAGGGCAATGCCAGTGTTACCACTGGTTGCCTCAATCAGCGTATCGCCAGGCTTAATTTCACCGCGCGCCTCGGCTTGGGCGATCATGTTCATGGCCGGCCGGTCTTTAACCGATCCGGCCGGATTATTGCCCTCGAGCTTGAGCAGCACCGTGTTCGAACCGGTATCGGCCAGACGCTGCATACGCACCAGCGGGGTGTTTCCTACACATTCGTTGACGGTTTTGTATGTCATGACGGCAGTGTAAAGCATTACACTTGGCCGATGCAGTTGGATCCGATTGGTTTTATTCGCAGTGACTTTGAGGGCCGCTTCGGCACCCCGCGGCAGCCGGGAATCGTGCCGCAGGCTCGTGCCGAACTCCTGCTGCGCCCGCCTTATAACAACCCCGATGCGCTACGCGGGCTGGAGACCTGCAGCCATGTCTGGCTAATATTTGGATTTCACGCCATTGACCGCGATGATTGGCGCCCGACGGTGCGGCCACCGCGCCTGGGTGGTAATCGCCGCTATGGGGTGTTCTCCACCCGCTCGCCATTTCGGCCGAATGGCCTTGGGCTCTCGGTAGTGCGTTTGCTTGGGCTGCTTGATCCCATCGGCCAGGGCCTGGCGATAGCTGGGCAGGATTTAATGGACGGCACCCCCGTTTTCGATATCAAGCCCTACCTGCCCGATATTGAATGCCTGCCCGAGGCCCAACCACCGGCCGGCTTTGAATCGCCCAACCCGCCGCTGCCGGTACGATGGAGCGACACGGCGCTCAATCAGCTAGCAATCGACGCCGCTGACGAATTAACGGATCTGAAAACGCTAATTGAACAGACCATCGCTGCCGATCCTCGGCCCGCCTATCACAAGCGTCGCGCTGATGAGCGCTATGGCATGCGCATCCTTGGCCACGAGGTGGCCTGGCGGGTTGTCGACGGCACCGCGGAAGTCGAAGCGGTGCAACCGGCCGACTAGCTGCTCTCCCCCGCCGGTTTGTTCAGCATCAGGTGCGCCGGCGGTGCCTGCCCAGTCTTGTCCTCACCAAAGTAAAGGGTCATGTGCGGGAACGGTATCTCAATACCCGCCTCGTCGAAGACTTCCTTAACATACCGGTTATAGGCACGGCCCACGGCCCAGTGCATGCCAGCGGTCGTGCGAATGCGCACCCGCAGATTGACTGAGCTATCCGCGAGGGCCGTGACACCATCCACCTCAAGCGGGCCAGTGACCGCTTCGGCAATGGCCTGATCGGCAGCGAGTCGTTCATAGGCCTTGTGCAGATGCTCAATCACCTCACCGATATTCTCCCGGTAGGCCACCCCATACTCACCTAGGTGATAACCAAAGTCTCGGGTGAAATTGGAGACGGTATCGACCGAGGAAAATGGGATGACATGCAGGGTGCCCGTCAGGTCCCGCAGCCCTAGCGAGCGGATACTCAGTCGCTCGACCGTACCGCTAATACCCGCCGCGGTGATGTAGTCATCCTGATGGATGGCATCTTCAAGCTGAATAAATATCCCGGTGATGATGTCCTGGACAAGCTTCTGCGCACCAAAACCCACCGCCAGGCCAATGACACCGGCGCCGGCCAGAAGCGGGCCAATATCAACACCAATTTCTGAGAGCGCAATCATTACCGCGAGCGTGACGATGACAATGGCAACGGCATTGCGGAAAAGCGCGAGTAGGGTTTTCTCGCGCGCACCGGGCTCGCCGGCACCCGTCTCGGGGTTCAGCCGATCCTCAATCCAGCTGACCGCCGCCAGCCAGGCCACCAACGCCAGCAGCCCGACCACAAGCAGTGCGGCTATCCCGCTGGTAATCACCTGGCCGAATGGCGTTGACAACCACTGCAGAAAATCCCAAAGCCGCCACGCATCCAGCACAAGCGCGATCATCGTGGCAGTGAGCAGCGCATGAATCACTCGCAGCAGCTTTGGGATCCAGGCCTGCAGCCGCGTCTGTAGCATCGGCAGGCGGTGTTTGGCCTGGGCAGGCAGCTCAATACCGGTATGGGCAAATACCGTCAGCCAATGCCCGAGGAACCCGCCGATCAGTAATATTAAAAGTGTCAGACCGCTAGCCTGCAGCACCTGTGTTGTCAGCGCCTCAGAGCCGACTAACACAATGACTGAAAGTCCCAGCGCATAGGCGCCCACCACCCAATGCCAAATCGGCGCCAGCAGGCGCAACAGCGCACTCAGCAATACCCCACGCCCACGCGCTGCCAGGTGCCGCAGCCAATCGCGTATGGGCGCATGGGCGGCGCGCAACAGCGATACGCCACGTCCAAGCGCGACTGCCAGCACCGTGGCCGCTGCCACATCACCGAGCGCATGACCGGCCAGTGCAACGACCGGCACCACCAGCAACAGCCCGTAGCCTATCCAGCGAACCAGCATCGAGAGCCGCCGCTCCCACTCGCTAGCGACTTCATCATTAACGGCGGCCAACCGAACCCCCCGCGCCCGCGGCTCGAGCAGGCCATTCAGCAAAAGCCGAATCAGCTCAACTACCACAAAGGCCAGCGCGTAGTCTTGCGCGACCGCCAACCAAACACCGCCACCCAGAAGCCCGGAGTTCAGGAAGCCGACAATCAGCAGAACAAGTAGGCCGATTTTGACGCTATGCAGCCCGACCGCTCCAACAATCGCCAGCATCCGGCGCAACGGCAGAAACGCCCGCGCCCCCGCGACCGCCCATCGATCGAGTGCGCGCACACCAATGGTCCCCGAGCGGGCGCAGTAGGCGCTGAATCAGCACAGCCGCTATCACCAGCACCACCAACATGAGCGCCTCGAGCTGCATCGCCGCGGTCGGCAAATCCGCCATTCGTCCCGGCAATGCCGCCAGCTGATCAGCCAGCACGGCCAACCATTGCATGAGCGTATTCATACCTTCTTGCGATCCCTAAAAATGAAACTCTCCGCAGAATACCAAAGGCTTTGTCATAAGAAATTCATGCTTTTTTGAAAATTCTTGTTGCAACGCAGCAAATGTCGATTTATGATGCACCGCAACAAGGTCATAAAAGCCTTGTGGTGAAAAGCGCAACCAGAGGAATGACGCCATGACCAACGATACTTTCAAAATGATGAACGAGCAGGCCGACAAACTGTTTATGGGCCCGACTCGTGACTACGCCAAACTGGCTGTTGATTACGCTGAAAAGCTGATCGACGCCCAGATGGATGCGGCCAAAACCTACACCGAGATCGGTCTCAAGCAGGCGCGTGCCGCCCTTGAAGTTCGCGATCCGGAGGCCTTCAAGGCCTATGCCGAAGAGCAGCAGAAAATTGCCAAGGACCTCACCGAGCGGGTGAAGGGTGATGCCGAGAAGGTTGTCGCCATGAACCAGGACTTTGTGAACGAGGCCCGCAAGCTGGTCGAGACCAACGTCAAGACCGCTTCCGAGACGGCAACTGCCGCTGCCAAGTAAGCCCGAATCCCCTTCGGGTCACAAAAAGGCTGTCGATCACTGATCGGCGGCCTTTTTTAATTTATGCTGCCTGAATGGACCGTCAGCACTTAGTCACTCTGATTTTCGTTGCTCTGCTCTGGAGCAGCGCCGGTTTTACCCAAAATAATGCATCCCCCGTGGTGGTCGCCCCCGCCGTTGCCGATCAAATAAAAACCGAACTACAAGCCACCGGGCAATCTCGCGCCTTACGCTCGGTCACGCTCTTCCCCGATGTCAGCGGCGAAGTCACCGAAGTAAATATTGCAGCGGATCGGTTTGTCACCGCGGGAACCCGGCTACTGCAACTGAATGACGATGAAGCGCAGGTTAACCAATCCCTCGCTCAAGTCCGCCTTGCCGATGCCAATAAACTTCTGAATCGCTACGAACGCACGCTAGGCACAGGCGCCTTTACCGAAACCGATATTGATGAAGCCCGCCGTGACGCCGAACTGGCCCGACTGGAGGCCGAACAAGCGAGGCTGGCACTGGCTGATCGCCAACTGATCGCACCGTTCGACGGCCATTTGGGCTTAACGACCATCGAGGCAGGCATGCGAGTGGACGAGCAGACTGCCATCACGACTCTCGACGATCGCAGCGCACTCATCGTGCAGTTTTCAATGCCGGAGCAGTATTTTGGCGATGTTGCTATCGCCGATCGGGTCACCCTTATCGCGAGGGCCGATCCTGAAAACCCGGTACTCGGTGAGATTCAAGCCATTGCCAGTCGTGTTGATGAATCAACGGGGACATTTGCGCTCGAAGCTCGTGTGGCCAACCCCGAGGATCGCCTGCGCCCTGGCATGCGTTTTATCGCCGAACTCACCCTACCGGGCCCCGACGCCCTCGGTATCGCCGAAACCGCATTACAATGGGGCGATAATGGGGCTTATATCTGGGTCATCCGGGACGCCCGTGCCGAGCGAGTCGATGTTGATTTGCTGGGTCGCGAGCCTGGTCGAACGCTGATCCGCGGGGCGGTCACGGCCGGTGAAGACATTGTGATCGAAGGAATGCAGCGCATGCGCCCGGGCCTTGAGGTTCGCATTATCGAGGCTGCTGCGCTCGATAACACCCGCGCCGTCGAGGCCATGCGCACACAGGCCAGTCAATGAGGCCATCACTAGGTGGCTTAACCGCATTAGGAATTCGGCGGCCGATATTGGTGGCCGTCATCAATCTGCTCATTGCAATCGCCGGCATTGCCGCCCTACTCGGCGTTGAGATTCGGGAATTACCGGATGTTGATCGGCCGAGAGTGACGGTCACCGCGCAGTACAGCGGCGCGGCCCCCGAGACCATGGACGCCGAGGTCACTAGCGAAATCGAGGGCGCTGTCGCCCGGGTTTCGGGCGTGCGCTCGATTAGCGCCTCGTCAGAGGAAGGCAGCAGCCGCATTGTGGTGGAGTTCAACCCGGAACGGGATTTGGATGACGCCGCCGCCGATGTCCGTGAAGCGGTTAGCCGCATTGAGCGACGCCTGCCGCCGAATGTCGATCAGGTGAATATCATCAAGGCCGACCAAGACGCCAGTCCCATCGTCCGGATTAGTGCGCGCGGAAGCGGGCTGAGTCTCGACACCCTCACCCGGCGCCTCACCAATGATATTGCCCCGGAGATTATCTCTATCCCAGGCATCGCCGATGTCTCCATCTACGGAGATCGCGAACGACAACTGCGCCTGGCAGTTGACCCGCTCGCGCTCGCCGGCCACGGACTTGATCTCAATGACCTCATTGACCGGCTAGAAGATGCCGACCTGGATATTCCTGCCGGTAGTTTTCGCAACAGCGCATTGGAGCTGCGCGTGCGTGCCGATGCCGCGCTAGCGGCCCCCGAGCGCATTGAGGCACTAACACTACGCCCCGGATTAAGAATTGGCGATGTGGCCAATGCCATCCTCGCCCCCGCTGATGCCCGCAGTGAGGTACAACTCAACGGCACACCCATCCTTGGCATGGGCATCATCCGCCAAGCGCAGTCCAATACGCTCGAGATTAGTACAGCGGTAGACGCCGCACTGGTTCGATTGAATGAGCGCTTTGATGATATCGAGCTCACCAAGACCTCGGATGATGCAATATTTATCCGCGGTGCCATTAATGAGGTTTTATTCACCCTAGCCATCGCCACGCTCATTGTCATTGCATCCATTTGGCTTTTTATTGGCTCTGTGCGGGCAACACTCATCCCCGCCGTCACGATTCCGCTCGCATTAACCGGCACCGTCGCGGCCATTTGGGCGTTTGGGTTTTCCATCAATCTGCTCACGCTGCTGGCGCTGGTCCTGGCCACCGGGCTAGTGGTCGACGATGCCATTGTCGTGCTAGAGAACATTCAGCGCCGACGCCGCGGTGGATTGGCGACTAGGGCGGCCGCCCTGGTCGGTACTCAGCAGGTATTTTTTGCCGTGATTGCCACCACGGTGGTACTGATCTCGGTGTTTATACCCATCTCACTGCTGCCCAGTACTGCCGGTCGCCTTTTTCGGGAGTTTGGCGTCGTTCTTGCCGTTGCCGTGGCAATTTCGTCTTTCATCGCGCTGTCGCTGGTGCCGGCACTCAGCGCCCGGGTGTTGGCCACCGAGCAAACCGTAGGCCCGTTCGCGCGAGGATTGCACAAAATTGGCCACCGCATCGCTCAGGGCTATCAGCAAAGTCTTGCCGCCGTCATTGGCCATCCCAAGACCACTGCCGCTGTGGCACTCGCCATTCTCGGGCTCGCTTTTCAGCAGTTCCAGCAGATTGATGAAGAGCTACTCCCCACGGAAGACCGCGGGCTGATCTTTGTGGTGGCCAATGGACCGGACGGAGCCGGCCTAAAGTACAGCCAGCAACAGGCCTGGCGCATGCAGGCGCGGCTCCAACCGCTGCGCGATTCTGGCGAGATTGAACGGCTGTTCACGATCGCCGGGCGCTGGGATCCCAATCGCGTCCTCATCGTTGCGCCACTTGCGCCGTGGGATGAACGCCAGCGCAGCCAACAAGCGATTGCCGCCGATGTGCGCAGCGCCCTTGCTGATCTGCCCGGCGTCAACGTTCGCGTTGGCAGCCCCAATAGCCTGGGACTACGGGGCGTTGGCAGTGGCATTGAACTAGCACTGCTGGGCAATGACTATGATGCCCTCTACCGCGCCGCGCAGCGTTATACCGATGCCATTGCCGAGACAATCCCGCCCCTTGGGCAAAGCCGGATCTCCTATGCGCCGACGCAACCGCAGTTACGCGTGGCAATTGATCGCGAGCAGGCGGACCGCCTGGGGGTGGACGTTAGCGATCTGGGCCGGACGCTACAGGCGCTAATTAACGGGTATGAAATTGTTGATCTGAATATTGCCGATCAGGCCGTCCCGTTGCGATTGGAAACCCGCACGGGACTTGTCAACACGCCACAAGACCTCGTCAATATGCTAATCAGCAATGCCAATGGCGAGCTGGTACCCATTGCCAATATCGTCACGCTGCGCGAGGAAGGCGTAGCGGCAGAACTTGACCGCGAAGCGCAGCGTCGTGCCATTACCATTGATATCGCCAGCAGCGATGATTATCCGCTGCAAACCGCGATTGAGGCACTGCGGACGCTAGGCGATGAAGTGCTGCCAGCGGATATCACTCTCATCACCCTAGGCGAAGCCGAGACACTCGAGCAGACGCGACAGGAGGTGTTTATTACCTACGCCATCGCCCTGCTTGTGGTCCTACTGGTCCTCACCGCGCAGTTTGAAAGCGTCTCCAGCGCGGTGGTGGTGATGGCCACCGTTCCGTTTGGTCTGGCCGCCGCGGTTTTCGCCCTACGTTTGACCGGCACGAGCCTGAATATTTACTCGCAGATTGGTTTAATCTTGCTCATCGGATTGATGGCGAAGAACGGTATTTTGCTGGTGGAGTTTGCCAATCAATTGCGCGATGAAGGCCAATCACCGCGGGACGCTGCGCTTGGTAGTGCTCGGGTGCGGCTGCGCCCTGTGGTGATGACCATGATTGCAACGGTTTTGGGCGGCCTGCCGTTAATTCTGGGCAGTGGTGCCGGTGCCGAGGCACGCGCGGCCATTGGCTGGGTGGTCTTTGGTGGTCTGGGGCTGGCAGCCTTGGTCACGCTTTACCTTACACCCGGGCTTTACATTTTGCTCTCGCGTTATGCCAAGCCGCGCGCCGCCGAGTTAGCCGCACTTGAGGCCGAGCTGGATCAAGCGGTAAGCGCCAGCACCAACACCATGGCCGGCAAGGCCATTAAATGACTGAGCACAATGGTGCTGGCAATGAGTGCGGTATCACCATCCATCTGTTGGACGAGCACATAAGCCGCGGCTGCGCTGGGGCAAGCCAAGAAAATGAGCACCAGCCGCATTTCCTCGCTACCAAGACCCAGCCAACTGCCAATAGCAAAACCCACCAGGGGCCCAAATCCCGTTTTTATCGCCGCTGAAGCCGCTGCCCAGTGCTGACGCCCGCGCACACGCGTGGCGTGAAGCCCACCGCCAATACCAATGAGCGCCAGGGGCAACGCCATTTGCCCAATGGCCGAGAGCGTTCGGTCAAAAAACACCGGCAGCGGCAGTTCTAATAAGGCAATGGCCATGCCCGCAAGCGTAGCGAGCAAGATGGGATTGGTCCCCAGACCGGTGAGTACCCGCTTTATCGCCGTCAACGGCCGTGACTGCCCAGGCAGTTGCATAAGCGTGACCGCCAGTACGTTATAGACGATCACCATCGGGACAAAGGCAATCAAAGCTGCTGACTCTGCGGCGCTCGCTTGCGGCATCCCAGCGAAAGCGTAGATCACCACTGGCAAACCAACAAAAGTCAGATTGCCGCGGAATGAGCCGTGCAAAAACGTCACCATTGAGCGCGCCGGCATCCGCCAGGCAAAACCAACGATCACGCCCAACAAAAGAATGATCGCCGTGGCGCTCAGCAACACCACCAGCATGCCACCTACCTTGTCGAAAGCGGGGTCGGCTCCGCCAATCCGCACAACGAGTAACGACGGAAGGCCTACCCAGTAGGTCAGGCGATTGAGTTCACCCAAGGCTGGGGTAGACAGAAACCCAATCCGCATCAATCCCCAGCCCAAGGCGATCACCAGGACGACCGGTGCGAGAATTTGCAGAATATTAATCAGGGCGATGACCTCTAGCGATCGTCACGACGCTCGTACTCACCCTCGATGATATGCGGGTCGTTGCTTTGACCCTGCTGTGGTCCTCCGCCGCGCGGGCCGCCGGGTCCAATGCGGACCTCAAGCCGGGATAGCACCAGCCGCACCAAGAACCGCCGACTAGGCGGCAGCAGGCAAGCAAAGCCAAAAACATCGGTCACCAGCCCGGGAGTGAGCAGCAAGACACCCCCAATGACCAGTGCGACCGCCTCAAGCAACTCAATCGCTGGCAAAGTGCCTTGGTCAAGATTATGTCGAGCCCGGCCCAAGGTCTGTAATCCTTGCTGGCGTAACAAGCCAGTCCCCATCATGGCGGTCAATAAACAAATACCAATGGTGGGCAACGCACCAATCGCGCTTCCCACCTCGATGAGCAAAAAAAGTTCTATTAAGGGAACGGTAACAAAAGCAATTAACAGTGTAGGCACGAGCGCTCCGGACTGGGCAGATCAGACACGTAAGGGTAACATCCAAAAGCATGATCAGGCTGCCTGGAGCGGTTTTCAGATGGTGATACGCAATATGCTGATTGCGCTCGGTGCGGCTTTTATTGGCTTGCCGGTCGCGGCGATGGCCAATAGTTTTGACCAATGCATCGATGACATCCGCACCGAGGCGCAGACTCGGGGAATCTCAGCAGCGACAACCGAGACATTACTTGCCGAGGTCACACCCAGCGAGCGCGTGATCGAGCTGGATCGCAGTCAGCCGGAGTTCACCAGTACCCTGCATGGCTACCTCAACCGTCGAGTAACGGATGAGCGGATTGAACGTGGCCGTGAATTGCTTGCGCAAAACGCCGAGCTACTTAATCGAATTGAGCGCGAACAAGGGGTGGCCGGTCGGTATCTGATCGCCTTTTGGGGCCTTGAGACGAACTACGGTCGTTATTTTGGCCGCATGTCCACTGTCCGCTCGCTGGCAACCCTTGCCTGTGATCGTCGCCGTGGAGAATTCTTCCGCAACGAACTCATTGAGGCCCTAGCGCTAGTCGATGAGCGCACACTCAGCCCCGATCAACTTTATGGTTCTTGGGCCGGTGCCCTCGGCAATTTCCAGTTTCTACCCAGTGTCTACCGAGCCCATGCAGTTGATGCTGATAACGACGGACGCATCGATTTGTGGGAGAGCTTTCCTGATGCCGCGGAATCCGCGGCGCGCTTCCTACGAGCCCGCGGTTGGGAGCCGGGAGAGCGCTGGGGCCGAGAGGTGGCGCTGCCTTCCGGTTTTGACTACGCATTAGCCGATACCACCCGCCCACTGAATGACTGGGCGGCCCTTGGCCTGCGCCGTGCCGATGGGGGCGCGCTACCAGGCGCCGAGATGGACGCCGAACTATTAATCCCGGCAGGCGCCGAAGGCCCCGCCTTTCTGGTCTACGACAACTTCAATGTCATCATGCGCTGGAACCCGTCACGATTTTATGCGCTTTCGGTCGGATTACTGGCCGATCAGCTGATCGGCGCACCCGGGCTATCCAACCCACCACCGAATGAGCCCGCACTTCGTATCGCCACCATTAAAAAGGTGCAGGAGAAATTAAATGCAAGGGGGTATGATGCCGGAGGTGTGGATGGCCGCGTTGGGCCAATGACGCGTGCGGCACTACGCGCATTCCAGCAGTCCGCCGGCATGACACCGGACGGTCATCCAGACAGTGATACGCTAAACGCTCTGGGAGTGGAGCCGTAAGGGAGGCAAGCGACCATGTGGAATGATTTAATGCGTCGATGGATGGATCTGGCCCTTTGGTGGGTTCCGGGCCGTAACCGCAACGAAGCGCAGGCCGATGCGCATGCAAAGGCAGCGCCAACGCCGACCGACGCGAGACCAGCCGAGACCAAAGCCGCTCCAGCCGCCGCGCCAGGGGTTAATCAGGCCACTGGCGGCAGCGAAGATTTGACGGCCATTAAGGGCATCGGGCCTGCCATGCAAAAGCGGCTGGCTGGGCTCGGAATCGTTCATGTGGCCGATCTAGCTGCCGCCGATGCCAAAACGCTCACCGAGCAGCTCAAAGCGGGCAAGGCGGTTGTCTCCGAATCTCAGGTCAGTGCCTGGATTGAGGCAGCGGCAGGTCGCGCTTAGTTTGAATGGATAATCTACGCACGGACGCTCTGGCCGACTTTCTCCGCGACTTTCATCACTCCGACGGCGCCACCTACAAGGTGAGCGCCGCTCAGGGCAGTCGCTTTGCCAAAGAAATTGCTAGTGACCACAACCCACTGCATGACCCCGATGCACCGCGATTTTGTGTGCCCGGGGATTTGCTTTTTGCGCTTATCGTTGGCCGTTATGGGCTTGCAAGCGAAATTGATCTGACCTTCAAGGGCATGCTGCGAGCGGATACGACGCTTCACTTCCCTCAGGCGCCTGCCGAGGAATTCGCCATCTGCGGCGATGGAGATAAGGAATACGTGGGCGTGCGCTTGCAGAACCCACTACAGGCAAGCCCAGCGGCGCAGCTCGCGCTGATCAAAGCCTACGTGGCCTGCTCGGGGCAGACGTTTCCCGACCTGCTCGACCCACTGCTCGCCAGTCACGGCGTGATGTTCAACCCGGACCGACCATTTGTGGTGTACGACAGCATGCACATCAGACTCGAGCAAACGCCAGAGATCAATTTATCGCTGGTGCTCGCGGATTCCCATTTGGACGTAGAGGGTAAACGCGGAGATGCCCGCTTTGATTTTGTCATCATGCAATCCGGACGGAAGATTGGCAACTGCACCAAGCAAATGGTCGTCAGTGGCCTGCGGGATTACGATGCTGAACGGATGGCCGAGATGATTGCTCTTTATCAGGCGCGGCGTTCCGCCTGAATCAGCCGTTTTGCAGAAACGCCGCCCCAATGGCGGCCGCCAGCATCACCGCCAGCAGCGCCCAGCCCGCAATGGCCTGCGCTGAAACTCCACGCTCGGGCGCCGCATCGTTGCTGACTTTCCCCGCCCGTCGGCGGGCCTGGACGATAAGCACCACCGCGAGTGTCACCAACGCAGTCAGCAATATTTGTTTAATCAAAATGCTCTCCTCATCCCGGTCACTTTTGGGCCATTGCCTGTCCATAATCCCCCAAGTCACGAGCCGCAGACAATGCCTGCGCCGGCGCATTGCGTTAACCTAGCGGTTTTCGCTGCGTTTATGTGATTTTTATGAGAAGACTATGGTTGATCGATGCAAGCTATATTCATGCTAACAATCTGGCGCTGCTCGGCGCCCAACGCCGCATTGATTATCTGCGCCTTCGCGCGCTGATTGAGCGTGAGTTCGGGCCGCTGTGGCGCGGTTACTTTCTGAACTCCGCCCAGGATGAGCCTAATGAAGGACGAGATCGCTTCCATAACTGGCTACAGACGGCTCTGCCTCATGGCCCTAACCTCATCGTCAAACTCTATGGGCTGAAAAGCGAGCGCGTGCGTAACGCCTGGTGTGCCGATTGTGGCGCTAAGGTTGATCTCCGTTGCCCGCATGGCAACGGACAGCATCGGCTTTTCAATCAGCGGCAAATGGGTGTTGATGTTGGCCTCGCCACCCTGGCGCTGATTCATCGTGAACACTACGACAGCTTGGTGCTTTCATCAGGCGATGTCGACCTACTGGATGCCGTTGAGCATCTCACGGAGGCTGGAAAGGGCCTAGAGCTTGCCGTTTTCAGCACTGGCGTGGCGACTGACCTGCAGGCCCGTGCCGACCGCGTGTTGTGGCTCGATGAACATGTCTCAACACTCACCGGCGAGAATGAAAATAACGGGCAGGACGCCGCCGCGCCTGCCCGCTAATCGCTAAGGCACCCTACTCTTCCGAGGCCGGCAAGCCCTGATGGCCTAGGCCGCTGGCCTGATCCAGCCGCGGGTGGTTGTTGCAGAAATCATCCACCAATGCACCGGTGCTGGCCTCCTCCGCATCCAATGCCAGCAGCGTCTCGGCCACGGCATGAGTGCAAGCCAAGACATCACGCGTACAGGCGCTCTCCGAAATGGTATGCATGTTACGCACCGGCATCCCGACCGACGTAGCCGCGCAGTCGACATTGCCAAGAACGCCGGCCATGCCGTCGGTACCGGTGTCCGCACCCACCACATCGCGTTGCATGGGAATACCTTTTTCCATGGCTACGGTCTCAATGCGACGGTTGAGCTGCTCACTGACAATAGAGCCGACGCTCATGGTGAAGCCTTTGCCCATCTCGATAGGCGCCATCCGACGATCACCAATCCCCGGGGCGGCGGCATAGTCATGATTCACATCGACACCGATGATGGCATCCGGCCGCATCTCGCTGACCAACACACGAGACCCAAACCGACCGATTTCCTCATAGGTGGCAGCGGCAAAAAGCATGCGAATGTTTTTGGCACCACCGGCCTCGGCCACCAAACGCGCCGACTCCGCGGCCACAAAGCAACCAAGGCCGTTATCCAGATACGCTCCATAGAAGGTATCCGGCCCGAACCCGGGTTTAATCGGCCGATTCATTAGGATGCTGTCGCCTGGACGAATCCCAAGCGCCTCGATCTGCTTTTTCTTGTCCTTGCCATGAATATGCAGCTCTAGATAAAGCTGCTCTTTGCGCACACCCTTATCTCCGGTACGCAACTTGGCATCCGCAAAGTGAATGGCACCCAGCGCCTCAACCGTGCCGCCATCCAGGCGACGATACTGCCCAGGGGCCTCCGGATCCTCGCTAAAGACGCTGACCTCATGGCCGATCAGCGTGGTGGGGAGGAAAGAATCGCTGTTAATCCAGACTTTGCCGTCCTCACCGATCGAGCGCACCTGCATCCGGATTTTATCGGCATGCCCGATCACCATAATCGTGAAAAGGTCATCGCGGCCGGGATGGGTATCAAGCACAATGCCGGCATGGCCTTTAAACGTTGTAACGCCCCACTCAGCGGGTGCAAATTGCTCGAAGTAAGGTTTGAGCACACCCTGAGTCATCGCCGCTTCCAACCCGATGGGGCTGGGGGCGGCCAAAATGTCATGCATGAGCTTGAACTGTGCCTCGGGCATTGAGGTTGCCCAGGGTTTTGCACTGTCGACCATATGGGTCTCCCTGTTGTCGTTTCGCCAGGATTAATCAATCGATAGCATAACGCGCTTAGCTACCCCGGAGCAGCCCGAAAGTGGACTTCCAACTTGTCATTGAGGTTCGATCACATTGCCCTGAGATCAC
Organism: Spiribacter sp.; assembly: GCA_965243155.1. Taxonomy (GTDB): domain Bacteria; phylum Pseudomonadota; class Gammaproteobacteria; order Nitrococcales; family Nitrococcaceae; genus Spiribacter. The sequence continues at coordinate 182,889 of CBDEUE010000020.1, forward strand.
TCATCAGGCGGTCTGGCGTGGGATTTGGGGCGAGCTTCTGCTATCCGGGACAAAGACCGCTTTGGTCTCTGCTCAATTCGTGTCAGGTGTAGTCAGTGAGGCGCAAAGCTCGTCACTACCTGCCCCGTGGGGGTCAATCACCCAGCCCCTAACAGTCATCTTAGTCGGCACCACCTTTCAGTGCCGAGTCTGGTGCGAACTGGCGACTCTGTGTCAAGGTGAGCGCATTAGTTATCAAGACTTGGCGCAACGTATTCAGCACCCCCGTGCTGTGCGCGCAGTGGCCAGTGCGGTTGCCAGCAACCCACTACCCATCATCCTGCCCTGCCATCGCATAGTCCGCACTGATGGACGCATCGGCCAATACCAAGCAGGCACTGACTGTAAACAACGCCTACTCAATTTTGAGACATCCGGAGCGTGCTTATGACCGTCTTCACCGATCTACCTCAAACCGAGGCCAGCCGAGAGGAAGGGCTACGCCGGCTTGAGGCGTTCTTACCCCATGCTGGCGGGCGATATACCGAATGGCGCAATCATGATTTTGGCCCCACCGGGGATAATGCGGTATCCGCGCTCTCGCCCTGGCTGCGTCATCGATTGATCAGTGAGCCTGAGGTCATCCAGCAAGTCATGAATGAGCATGGCCTAGAGGCCGCGGAAAAATACATCCAGGAGGTCTGCTGGCGCAGCTACTGGAAAGGCTATCTCGAACGCCGCCCTGTGCATTGGTCGGATTATCAGCAGCAATGTCAGCGTGACCGGGAGGCAGCCAGTAAAGATCGCCAGCTGGCGCAGCGTTTGCGCCAGGCGACAAGCGGTGAAACCGGCATTGAGTGCTTCGATGCCTGGGTTGGCGAACTCATCACCAATGGCTACCTGCACAACCATGCCCGCATGTGGTTTGCCAGTATCTGGGTCTTCACACTCGAGCTCCCCTGGGCGCTGGGAGCCGATTTTTTCCTGCGCCATTTATTGGACGGAGATCCGGCGTCAAACACCCTTTCTTGGCGCTGGGTAGCCGGTTTACACACCCAAGGCAAAAATTATTTGGCTCGATCCAACAATATTGCGCGTTTCACCAATGGCCGCTTTAACCCACACGGCCAACTCAATGAAGATGCAGACAGCCCCGCCGGGTTTGAGAAGCCACCACTGGAGCCCAGCCCCGAGCCTGCCACTTGGCAAATCACAGGCGAAACCGGTCTGTTAATTACCGAAGAGGATCTCACCCCAGAGCAATGCTTTGGTAAGCCAGAATGGCCATTGGCGCTGGCGGTGCAAACCACACAATGGCGAAGCCATGAACCAATTTCCGAGCCGGTGCGACGATTCGCGCATACCGGCTTAATGGATGCACTTACCCGCAGTTCTGCTGCACAGCAGATCGGACCGGCCCCAATCCAAACCACCGCGGATACCCATCCTCTCTGTGCGACGCTTAAAGCAGCGGGTGTCGAGAGACTGCTAACTCCCTGGGTACCAATCGGGCCAACCCGCGATGGATTAACCCTATTGCGCAAGGCACTTGCCGAGGTGGGGATTACCCTAGAGATGGTGCCACGCCGCTGGGACACGGCCATGTGGCCGGCCGCCACCCATGGATTCTTCCGTTTCTGGAAAGCCGCGCGACCTCAGCTTGAGGATGACTCCCTGATCTGAAAATTCAGGACTTTTAGCGCTTGGCGATATCTATCGAGCAGGTCCGCCTGAGTTTTGCCACCCAAAAAGATTTCTGCCAACTCATAGCTATAGCTGTCCTGAAAACGTAACTCGGTAAGGCTCTGACCGGCTTCCACCAGCACACGGAGCCTTGCCTCAGGGAAGTGCTCATAAAAGAGGGCAATATCCTGCTCAGAAGGCACGCGCTCGACGATGCCCTGGTGAAACACGCGCAGCATGAATTTCGCCGCAACGGCCATATCGCCTTCTCGATGCGGAAATTCCGGCGCCTCACCCAGTCCCAAGCGCACCATCACCTGAAAATGGGAAGCGCCATCCACACGATGGAAAAGTGGCGAATGCGACTTTGAGCAACGTGCGTTCACTTCCAGCAAAGTCACGGTATCGGCCCGGCGGTCGTAGAAAAATTCCATATTAAAGGGCGCATCGTCATAACCCGCCTGGTTCATGACCCGAGTTGCTGCATCGATCATGCGGGCCTGAACTGCCAGCGGTAGCGATGAGGGATATTGGTAGCGCTGAAAACTCGAGCGGTGTCGGCCGCTGCGAATGGAATCCACGACACCATAAACGTGGACCTCTCCACGATAAACGTAACCCTCCAGCGTGCACTGCTGCCCCGCGCTAATAATGGCCTCTGCAATACAAAAATGGCCGTCAATACCGGCAATTTCATCCGGCAGCGCCGCCCGTTGGAGAATTTCATTGAACGGCGCTGCAAACGCCTCAATGCCACGGCGAATGGCAGCGATAGCCTGATCAAAATCATCCCGATGATTAATGCGAAATCCTAAATAGGAGGAATGCGCTTTGACCGGCTTGAGCCAAAACGGGTAACCCAGCGTCAAATCGGCGCCAGGATCATTGGCGAAGGGATTAACGGTGGCAAAATCTGGAATGCACTCGGGGATGACTTTTTGCTGCTCGATACGCGCCCAAATCTTGTGCTCTAAGCGCAGAACCGCGTTCAGCCCCGCCCCACGGAGCCCACGACGCTCGCGGATCAGCGGCAAAAAGGTGCTGGTTGGAAAATCCCAATAGGTACAAACGGCATCAACCGGCGCGGGGAAATCATCCAAAATGGCTTCGCTGCGTGCGAGCATGGCCTCCACCGGAAAGCGCTCTGGGTGGATCGCTTCCTCTTTTTCAAGCAGCGGATGGAATGCGAGATTTGCGGCATCCCGGATGGTGTTGAGCTCTTGGCGGTGAAAATCGTCGAGTCCAAAAATAAAGACATGGCGATTCGCACCCACTACTGCCTCCCCGGCCCATTCGGCCGGGGCCGTCAATCAACCAAAACTTTTTAACGCCGTCAGGCTCGACGCACCGCTCACTGCTCCGTCCATATTGGAGAGCGGAAGTTCGTCATCATCATGATTAAATGCCGCCCTCAAACGGTGCATTACGCACTAAGAACCAATGATCTGGCGCAAGTCTTCTCCGGATCTGACCTAGGCCATCACAGCCTGCGACTGTTTTCGCAGCCCGGTCTGTGGAAAAATACGCGCCATTCTTTGCCAAGCAGCAACAAGAGAGTAGCGATATGAGCACCCTTCAGGTTCCCGCCGACGGCGCCAAAATCACCATTGAAAACGGCGTTCTTAATGTCCCGGACAACCCCATCGTCACCTACATCGAGGGCGATGGCATTGGTGTTGATATCACGCCGGTGATGCATCGGGTGGTTGATGCGGCCGTTGAAAAAGCTTACGGCGGCAAGCGGAAAATCCACTGGATGGAAGTGCTGGCCGGCGAAAAGGCGAACAACGAGGTGGGCTCTTGGCTACCGGATGAGACGGTTGATGCCATTCGTGATTACCTGATCTCTATTAAAGGCCCGATGACCACGCCGGTCGGCGGCGGTATTCGCTCACTTAACGTGGCTCTGCGTCAGGTGCTTGATCTGTACGTCTGTCTGCGCCCGGTGCGCTGGTTCAAGGGTGTGCCTTCGCCAGTCAAGCGCCCAGAACTTGTCGACATGGCGATTTTCCGCGAGAACACCGAAGACATCTACGCCGGTATCGAGTTTGAGCAGGGTTCTGAGGACAACGAAAAGTTCAAAAAGATGCTAGCCGAGCACTTCCCGGCCGCCTATGCCAATATCCGCTTCCCGGAGACGTCCGGTATCGGCATCAAGCCGGTCTCTAAAGAAGGCACCGAGCGACTGGTTCGTGCGGCGATCCGCTATGCGATCGACAACAAGCGCAAATCGGTGACGATTGTCCATAAAGGCAACATCATGAAGTTCACCGAGGGCGCATTCCGTACCTGGTCCTATGAACTTGCTGAGCGGGAATTTGCCAACGAGACCTACACCTGGTCGCAGTGGGAGCGCACCGTTGCCGAGAAAGGCCAGGAAGCCGCCAACGCCGAGCAGGACGCAGCCGCCGCCGCTGGCAAAGTGATTGTGAAGGACGCGATTGCGGATATTACGCTGCAGCAGGTGCTGACCCGTCCCGATGATTTCGACGTGATCGCCACCATGAATCTCAACGGCGATTATCTCTCCGACGCCCTCGCCGCGCAGGTTGGTGGCATTGGCATCGCCCCCGGCGGCAATATTAACGAGCAGACCGGTCATGCCGTCTTTGAGGCAACCCATGGCACCGCGCCGAAGTACGCCGGCAAAGATATGGTCAACCCCGGTTCGTTGATTCTCTCGGCTGAGATGATGCTGCGTCACATGGGCTGGACCGAAGCGGCCGACCTGGTGATCAATGGCATGGATGGTGCCATCGCCAGTAAAAACGTGACGTATGACTTTGCCCGCTTGATGGATGGCGCGACCAAAATCAGCTGCTCGCAGTTTGGCGAAGCCATGATCAAGCGCATGCAGGAGTAACCCGTCCGCATGCTTCGCGCCGCGGCGATACCGGCATGACCTTCCCGGCCCAACAGCCGGAACTCGCCGCCGCCGCGGCGCGCTCTATTTATGACGGTTTTCTGCGCTACAACCGTCAGTTCCGTCAGATTACCGGGCGCGCTAAGACTCGCTTTGAGCAGCGTGACTGGAAAGGCCAGATGGCCGATATCGCCGCGCGCATAGAGCTCTATGAGCTCTGGGCCAAACGCACGGTAAAAAGACTGCAACAGGATCTTGGCGATCACTACGCCGAGCATGACTTTTGGGCCGAGGTACGCGATTACTTCGGCCTGCGAGTCGAGTCGGTCCCTGACGCAGGCTTCATGAAAACCTTCTTCAACTCCATTACTCGACGCGTGTTTGGCACACGAGGCGTGGATGCGCGGGTGGAGTTTGTCCAGCCGCCACCGGAGGAAGGCATTGAGTCGCTCACAATGCGGCGCTATCCGTGCTGGAACGATTTGGAGTCTGCCTGCCGAGACATCCTGCACGATTTCCGCTTTCGCCGGCCTTACAGCGCCGCTGAGGGCGATGCCGCCGACATGGCGGAGCGCATTCGCGCAGAGTTCGGCGTGACAGAGACGGATGCTCAGGCCCTACGCTTTGAGTTCATTGACTCACATTTCTTCCAGGGCACTCGGGCTTATCTGGTTGGCCGGCTCCATACAGAGAGTGGCATGCGCCCAATAGTCGTGGCGCTGCGCAATGACGACGAGGGGATTCGCGTTGACGCAGTTCTTGTGACCGCCGAACAGATCGGTGTTGTTTTCTCTTACACCCGGTCTTATTACTTCGCCGATCCAACCTCAGTCGTGGCGGCCGTGCAGTTTCTGCACGATCTCCTGCCAGGCAAACCTATTGATGAGATCTATACGGTGCTCGGCCGGCTTCGGCAGGGCAAAACCGAGCGCTATCGAAACCTGATGCGGCATCTGGACGAGACAGATGATGAGTTCATCCACGCCGCCGGTGAAGCGGGTCTGGTGATGATCGTCTTCACCCTCCCCTCGTTCAATCTCGTCTTTAAAATCATGCGCGATGTTTTCCGGCCGCCCAAAACCACCACGCATAATGATGTACACCAAAGTTATCGACTGGTCTCGCGCCATGACCATGCCGGGCGGCTGATTGATACGCAGCATTTTCGCAATCTGGAACTCCCAAAAGCGCGCTTCTCTGAGAAGCTAATCGAGGAGTTGATGGCGGAGGCGCCGCGCAGTGTTGGCGTTGATGGTGATCAGCTTGTCTTCAAGCATGCCTATGTAGAACGGCGGGTGCGGCCGCTGAATCTTTATGTCCGCGAGGTAGAGCTTGCCGAGGCTGAGCGCGTCATTTTGGACTATGGCCGCTGCATTAAAGACCTGGCAGAGACGAATATCTTCGCCGGCGATCTTCTTTTAAAGAATTTCGGCGTCACCAGCTCTGGACGTGTGGTGTTCTATGACTATGACGAAGTCATGCTCGTCACCGACTGTCAGTTCTATGAGCTGCCAGAGCCGGATGAAGATTATGGGCTTATGGACTATGGCGCGACCCGATATGTCGACCCCAGCCATATCTATCCGGAGGAGTTCATCCGCTTTCTAGCGATGCCTCAGGCGCTGCGACAACGGTTTGTCGAGGCCCATGGCGATCTGCTCACCGCCGCGTACTGGCGGGACGTTAAAAACCGGCGCCTGAGCGGCGAAGTGGCGGAGATTGTGCCGTATGTCCGGCAAAGCGTGGCGGCGAAGAGAATGCGGTTTTAGCCCGCCCTTTTCCATTACGGCTTGCCGATGAAAATCTTGTATATAATCTAATTTTCCCAATGGAGCGGCACGATCGAGACCGTTGTTAACGAGCGACTGATGACTCGCAGCCTGAGCATTGGGCTATTGGGTGGCATAGCCGGGTCGGTGATCGGCATCCCGCTAGCCTGGATGCTCGGCCCGATGCTGGTGGCCATCGTCGCGTCGCTTGCCGGCGTGCGTATGATGATCCCAGCGACGCTTGGCAAGGTTTTTAAAGCCGTCATTGGCATCATGCTCGGCACCGCAATCACACCAGATACGCTTGAACGAATCATCGAATGGCCAATGAGTATTGCGCTCGTGGCCGCTGGCATTTTGAGCGTCGCGGCGTTGGTGTCCATCTACTACCAACGTGTCGGGCATTTTGACCAATTAACCGCGGTTGCGGCCTCGCTACCCGGCGCGATTTCATCGATCCCGCCAATGGCGATCAACATGGGCGCCGACCCGCAGCAAACGATATTGCCCCAGCTGCTGCGTGTTGCTCTTATCGTGCTTTTGGTCCCGCCGTTATATCTGGCTTGGCAGGGAGAACCGGCGGTAACGTCGGAGTTACCTCTGTTATCGCTCCTACAAACTCAGGAATTCTGGCTTGGCGAGGGTTTATGGATCTTGTTTTTCGCGCCGCTCGGCTGGTCAATTGGACGGCTAATCAGACTGCCGGTACCACAGCTCCTTGGGCCGATGATCATCGCTGCCGGATTCACGCTGGCTGGCTTTAGCATCGTGATCCCGCCTTGGCTTTTCGCCATGACGTTTCTCGTACTCGGTACAAGCATCGGGGCGCGGTTCTACCAAATGCCAATAAGAGCGCTGTTTAACACCGGCCGCCATGCCCTCTTCGGCACCCTGCTAACCTTTGCAGGCATCGGCACCGTTGGGGTGGTCATTCACCTTGTTACCGGCGCCCCATTACCCGTTGCGCTATTAGCAATCACCCCCGGTGGCATTGCCGAAATGGCATTACTTGCTACGGCACTCGGTGTTGATCCGGTCTTTGTGACATTCCACCAAGTCACCCGCGCGATTATGCTGAACTTTTTGGCGCCATTTATCTTCACTTGGATCCAAGGCCGGCTTAAGAAAAGCTAAGCACCCAATAATCGTGGCTTGCAGACATCATCTGTACTGAAAAGCCTCTTTGCAAATGCTGATATCGCAGCAGCATCGACGCCCTGCCAGTCGGCAAACTCCAGATTGGCCTGACATTTGGCTAGCAACTCTTCCTCTTCCATTGGTTCACGCACGCCGCCACGGAGCTGATTCTGAGTTGCGGTGAATGTCTGCCCGTTGGTTAGTTTAACGACCACCTCGCCGGTGTAGTTCGCCGGATACTCATTATCCGGATCGATCTCATAGCGAACTTTCTGACTCAGACTGAGAAGATCCGCATTCGCAATTGCCTCAGGGGTAAATTCGGCAAGTCCCGCTGCGCCAAATCGTAATCCGCATGCCACCGTATAGGGGCCGCTGAATTTAGCCGCATAAGGGGTGGGAGGGCTTTGTTTGCCAGCAAGCGGCTCCCAGAGACGATGCACGGTCCCCTCGCCAACGGCGCATACAATTTCCTCAACCGCCTGCCATGCCACGCCCTGTTCACGAAGCTTCACGCCACAATCAATAAACGGTTGAGTCATGGTCCCACAGGCATAGGGTTTAAACGCCACGCGTGAGGCTTCCCACCGACTGCCTAACTCCCCGACCAGCAAATCGAAGTCGGGCTCAATACTTGGGCCAAACGCTGAAAAAAGGCCATGAGTTCCTTCGAAGACCGCGCGTGGCCCAAAAAAGCCAGCACCGCCTAAATCCGCAGCGCGGATGCCCGACTGTGCCGCCCAACCGGCATGCATGCGCTTAGTCCAAGAACCATCCCCCAAATACTCGATAATCCCGGAGGCCATGCTACCGGCGACACCCATTGTGTCCATCAGTTGCTGGGCGTTGTACCCACGGGCGACGCCAACCCCAACAGCAGCAGCGACGGTGCCCAGGACAGAAGTTGGATGGAAACCCTGTGTATGAACGGATTTCTTCGCAACCGCGCCTAGCCGGCACATCAACTCGATACCAGCGGTCATCCCTAATGCAACACGGGCTGAGGACAAGGCCTCCGCCTCACCCACAGCAAGTAAGGCCGGGATAATTACCACGCCGCTGTGAACAGGACAGCCCTCGTAGGTGTTATCGAAATCCTCACCATGCGCTGTTGTCCCATTGATCAACGCAGCATCATGAGCGCTGCGCGTTGTTGCTGCACCGAAGACCGTGCACGGTCCCGGAGTGGCTGCGCCGGAGAGCACTGCCCTGCCGTAATCGGTATTAATTGAAGCAATCGAGAGAGCAACGGTGTCCACAATGGTATTCGCAACGGCAGTACGAGCCGTCTCAGGGACTGCAGCAACATCAAGCGATGTCGCCCAGTCTGCAATCGTTGCTGCGATGGTTGGAGCTGAAAATCCTTGCGTCTGCGCGCTCATTCTTTGGTTCCCTTAAAACGCTTTAAGCCAGATATATCTGGCGCCTCAGAGAGATTCTGAATAAAGGACGCCAACGCCTCCCCCTGCTCGGGGTTCCATCCACCGTAGGCAATATTGGCATCGAATTTTTCTTGAATTTCTTGATCGGTCAGAGGCTGACGAGCTCCCCCCCGGAAACACGGCCGATCGATAGCAATTTCATCGCCATTATGCAGTCGCACACGAATATGCCCGGAGTAATTGCGCGGGTATTCATTTGCCGGATCAATTTCATAGCGAATCTTACCGGCGAGTTCGATCAAGGCAGGTTCGCGAACCCGCGCATCGGTAAACTGCCCCAGTCCCGCATCGCGGTCGTAAAAACCAACGGCCATACAATAGGGCATGCTGAATTTGCCGGCGTAGCCGGAGGATGGTGCTTGTTTGGCTTCGAGCGGCTCCCACAGGCGATGCACTAAGCCTTCACCAGTTGGACAGAGAATGGATTCAATCTCTTCTGCCTGGATGCCGCGTTCAGCCAACTCAATCATGCAGTCAATATAGGGATGGATCATGGTCCCACAGGCGTAGGGCTTAAACGCGATCCGGCTCATGTAGAAATCGTCGCCGAGCCCCTCAACCAAATGGCTGTAGTCGGGTGTTGCCGTCGGCGCGAACGCCTTGAAGAAATTATGTCCACCCTCAAGAATTGTGCGCGGTGCGAAGAATCCCTCGCGCGCAATCAGCGCAGCCCGAAGCCCGGATTGAGCGGCCCATCCGGGATGAATGCGTTTGGTCCAGGCACCATCCGTTAAAAATTCAATGATCCCCGAGGAGAAGCTACCGGCCACCCCCATTGCCATAGAGAGCCGCTTAGCATCGAGCGAGAGCGCCGTACCAACACCCATTGATGCACCAAGGGCACCAATCACGCCGACTGGATGAAAGCAGGCCTTATGCATGAAACCTGCTGCGACGTGATTTAGCCGGCACACTGCCTCGAGACCCGCAATCATGCCGGTGAGAACGCGCTCACCACTTAAATTAAATCGTTCACCGGCGGCTAGTACGGCAGGCAGGACCATTGCCCCAACCCGTATTGGCGCGCCTTCAAGCGTATCGTCGAAGTCTTCGCCATGAGTGGCGGTACCGTTAACAAACGCCGCACCGGCGGTGTCAAAACCTCGACTGTGGCCAATGGCAGTGCATGGCCCATCCGCATCCCAGGCCCGAACCAATTGCTGGATATACTCATTATTGCGCGCTGAGACACAGATGCCGGCCATGTCTAATAAGTCGCGCTTTGCCATAGCGATGGCTTGGTCAGGAAGATCAGATAATTGCCATGTGCTGAACGCCTCGGCCAAATGCTCTGAATAGGTTTGCTTTATTGTGCTCGCTTGATGCGCCATGCCCGATTATCTCTATGTAGGTGTTGTGCTGATCAGTTGTCGTATACCAGGCCAAAGACACCGCGTTTACGAATGCCTCGCCGTTGCGCTTCCAGATCCAGCACCTGATGGGCATCGACATCTAGATTTGCCCTTATGCCAAAACTGCTCAAAAACCAAGTAATTAACGTGGACGTTTTAGCTTGAAAAATCAGGGGCTTAAGCCCGAAACGGCCAATAAGCTCTTCGATGAGCCGGCTATTTACCTCGCTCACGCCCTCGTTCAGCCCTTCGGCCTGAATAAGCACCCGAGCTGCACCTGCTTCCAGACAAGCGTCAATTTCGCGGCTCACTAACGAAGAGCTGCCGGCCCACTCGATGCCGCCTTTCCTGCCGCACTCGGCAATCACCTCCAAGCCTGTTGCCCTTGCGGTGGCGATGAGCTCCGCCTTCTCGGGGATACCCAATGCAATTTGCGCATTCGATATCTCAACCGCCCATGCACCAAGCGCTTTAACCTGTTCAAAGTATTCACCTGCAACGCCTTGCATAGCTGCCAGCTCGGTGACCTCGCCGGCAAAGAACACCGGTATCCCGTGCGCGTTGTATTTCCCGACGCGCTCTTTGACCACCGACTCGCTCATCAAGCGCGAGACGCCCATCGCAAACTTGGCAATGTCAATAAATTCACCGGCGGTTAGCAGTAAATCATCAATTGCATTCGGGCCAAATCCGCGATCGGCCGCAATTGTCAGACCATGCTCTCTGGGCTTCTTAGGCCTTGCAGCAACGCGCACACATTCCAGTGCGTAATCCCCTGTCAGATCTCTACTCATGGCAAATAGGCCCCGCCATTAACGTGAATGGTCTGGCCTGTAACGAACCCACCGTCCGATCCACAAAGCGCGGCGACAATACCCGCCAACTCCTCTGGCTTGCCGCGACGGTCTACCAAAGGCTTGTGGATAGCATGATGTTTTGGCTTTTCGGGCACAGAGGCCGTATCCCGATGCGTATCCATCATTCCAGGATGGATGAGATTGACGAGAATGCCGTCCGCTGCCAGGTCCCAGGCGAGTGCTTTAGTTAGCCCTTCTAGCCCGGCTTTCCCGGTAACAACGTGAACCCGATGGTTAGCACCAGACCCGGCTGTCATTCCCCCAATATTTACGATGCGGCCCTGATCACTCTGCCGAAGGTAGGGCAGTGCTCGCTGAGCGCAAAGAAAAGCACCATCGAGAATAATCCCGAGGATCTGATGCCATTCCTCCAGAGTGGTCCGCTCTAGCGCTCCTTCGCGGCGGACTGCTGCATTGTTCACCAAAATATCGATGCCGCCGAATTCTCGGACCGCTGTTTCCATGAGACGGTCTACAGCAAGTGGATCGCTTACATCGGCGAGGCAACCCACCGCATTACCACCTGCATCACGGATGGCCTGCACTGTCTCTTCCACTTGATCAGACCGCGAGCGCGCATTGATGACGACCGAAGCCCCATCACTGGCAAGTCTCATCGCAATAGCACGTCCAATATTCCGTGCGCTGCCGGTGACAACCGCTACTCTTCCGCTCAGCGGCAGATGGGCTGGACTGTTCATTGATTTCTCCTCCAAACGTTATATATTTTGTAACTTATATAATTTTTACTAGCAACCTTTTACAGGTATCCGCCCCGGCATACACTAAGGCTTATGTATACCTTCGATGCGTTCCTCAGCAGTTTGCAACGTAGAATCTCGGTCGAGCCGGTTGAACAAGAACGCCTAGCTCAACTGTGGCCAGCGGCTGCAGAAAAGGCTAATGATCTCGAACAAAACATGCCCACTGTCCCGTGGCTGTCTCCTAGCAGAAGGCGCGATATTTTTTTAGGTGTATGTCAGCAAGTGGATACTTGGCAGGATGAAAAAGTTATTGATGATGAACAAGCGCAGCTGATACTCACCTTGTTACGAGCAAGACACTGGGGTTATCGCCGTGCAGAGTCCAGTTTTGTGGCGTGGGCTGTAACCGAACCTCAGTCAACTATAGAGTGCCTACCACTCACAGCTCAGCAGCTGATGCTTGGCGTTAATTTCCGTCGCGGGCGAAGAAGTCCATCAGCTTAGTCCGCTTTACGCTATCATTCGGCGTTTTCAAGGATGAGTAGACAATATGGGTGCCCTTAAACCAACCGCCAAACCACTTTATCGCCAGGTCAAACAGGATCTCGTGAAACGGGTACTGGCGGGGGAATGGAAACCAGGACATATTCTGCCGAGCGAGTTTAAGCTAGCGGATCAATATGGGCTTAGCCAAGGTACGATCCGTAAAGCGATTGAGGCGATGGCTCAAGAGGGACTCGTCACCCGCCAGGCGGGAAAAGGGACCTTCGTGACCTCGCATGAGGGCGATTACCGCCCATTTCGCTTCCATCAGTTCTATAGTCAGGACGGTAAGCGAATAGCGACGGACGAAACCCGCACCATCTCGGCACGCAATCACCATGCAGATGAGACGATTGCAAAGGCACTCCACATTGAGCCAAATGCTCCTGGCACTGAAATCGTACGGCTGCGGCTTGGCAATGGTATACCGCTGCTCTATGAGCGCATCTTTCTGAGTGAAGAACTTTGCCCAGCTGCAAAGGCCATTGTTGAGAATGAAAATCCGGCATCGTTGTATCTTTTTCTGGAACGCGAGTACAACCTTCTTATTACGCGTGTGCAGGAACAGCTCCAAGCCCGAAGCGCTACGTTGGAAGAAGCCAAATTACTCGATATCGATGACGGGACGCCGGTGCTGGAAGCTGAGCGTATTGCCTATAGCCTCGGTGGTGAACCCGTCGAATGGCGGGTCATTACAGGGCCGTCAAAGCGCACACATTACCGCAATATAATCGGGTAACCCGCTGTTTAATATGGAATAATAGAAAAAATACAACTTTCTCCAAAAGTTTGACTTCTATAATTTATATAAAATATAGTCGAACGCATGGGTAGTTACCTACTACCCATAGTTGATTACAAATAGAAAGTTCTTGAGGAGAGAGACATGTTCAGAAAGGCCGCCTTACTCAGCGCCTTGATCGCGATATTCGTTGCACTCCCAACATCCGCGCAAGAATGGCCACCGGCAGATGTCGAGGTTATGACGCACTCAAGCCCTGGCGGCGGGGGTGATCGTTTCATCAGAAACCTAGTCCAAACGCTCGAGCAGAATTTCGACGTCGATGCCGTTGCAAATAACCGGGTCGGTGGATCAGGCGCCGTTGCCGCCACTTACTTAGTAACTCAGGCTCCAAAAGACGGCAGCGTCATTCAGGCCGTCACACCGACTCAGCTGATCACTCCGATTAGGGCACCGGGCGTTCCTACCTATCAGGACGTCACGCCAATTGCACGCATTTTTGTGGATCCTTCCACCATGTACGTGCATCGCGAAAGCCCATTCCAGACCATTCAGGAGTTTGTTGAGTATGCTCGGGCCAACCCTGGTGAGTTGACCATTGGTATTGGTAGTGCTGGCTCGCTCGAAGGTCTAGTGATTGCCGAGATGCAGGAGGCTGCTGACATACAGGTTCGCATCGTTCCTCACGAGGGCGGTGGTGATGCCAATGTTGAGTTGCTCGGCCAGCATCTTGATGCTGCCATCGGTGAAGTGGGCGATGCCCGCACCCAGTTCGATAACGGCAACTTCCGTCTGTTGACCGTCTTCCAGGACGACCGTCTCGAAGATTATCCAGACGTGCCGACATTCAAAGAGCTGGGCTATGACGTAGTGGCAAACAAGTTCCGCGGTGTTTTTGGCCCGCCGGGAATGGATCGCGCCACCGTTGATGCGATTGCCGAGACGCTCTCCGGAATGTACGACGCAGAGCCTTGGGCTAGCTATTGGCGTGACAGCAACATGGCGCCTGCTTTCCTAGGCCCGGATGAGTTCGAAGCGTTCCTTGACCGCTCGAATGCCAACATAAAGGCGTTCCTTGAGAGCCTCTAATTGATTTGGGTTTAACCCACAGAACCCCCGGCCGGCTTCGTCTCCCGTTGCCGGCCGGTCTTTCAGGAGCATATTGCAATGAATCGCGCCAACGTTCTCTCAGGCATTGTCTGCCTGGCGTTCGGGTTGCTGCTTGCCTGGCTCGCCAGTCAGGTGCCGAATTTCACGATGACCGACCAACTTGGCGGTCGATTTTTTCCGATGCTGGTCGCCATCGGCATCATAATCTGCAGCATCGCACTGATTATCACCGGCTTAATGAATGTCGAAATCGCTGGTGGACAGGTTGGCGGCAAACATGCCGATGCACCTGAAGAAGAAGAGGAACCTGAGGAAACCGCAGAAGAAATACTGGTCGATGAACCAGCGATTTTGGGCATGCCTGCACCCCGAGCGCGTTTATTTGGTTTCATCGCCGCCATGGCGCTCTACACCATGATCCTCAATGTGGTCGGCTACATAATCGCCTCGCTCATTGTCTTCACGGCAATGATTGTGATCGCCGGTGAACGTCGCCCTCTGCCGGTTGCGCTAGGGTCAGTATTCATTACCGCCGTTCTCTACGTCCTCTTCGCGGTGATCTTTGGGATGAACGTCCCCGAAGCCTCACTGTTTTAAGCCAAAGGAAACCGTTAGCCATGATTGATTTCGTCTCAATCTCAGAAGCGCTGCTCGGTGTCCTAACACCGTATACGCTGTTTTTTATCGCGCTGGGCGTACTTATCGGCATCGTCGCCGGCATTCTTCCTGGCATCAATGGTGCCATCGGCATCAGCCTGATTATCCCGTTCACCTTTACCATGGATGTAACCCCGGCAATCTTGATGATGCTGGGACTCTGGGGCGGGCAGAACTTTGGTGGTGGCGTCACCTCAACGCTAGTCCATGCCCCCGGTGCTGCCTCAGGAGCCGCGACCTTATTTGACGGCTACCCGATGGCACAAAAAGGCAGAGCCGGCAAAGCACTGGGCATTATCTGCGTTGCCTCCGCCATCGGCTGGTTTTTAAGCACCATTATGCTAGCGGTTACCGCCATACCTCTGGCCGCCTTTGCACTGAAGTTCAGCGCCCCAGAGTATTTCGCTGTTGGTATATTTGGGCTGAGCATGGTCGCCAGCATGGCAACCAAGAATGTCTTCAAGGGCATTATCTCAACGCTAGTAGGTCTGGCGATTGTTACCGTGGGGACAGATCCTTTCAGTGGTACACCGCGCTTCGCCTTCGGACGCTACGAGTTGATTGGCGGCATTAACTTCCTTGTGGTTATGATCGGCGTCTTTGCCATCGCAGAGGTTTTGGTTCAGGCCCAGAAACCGAATGTTGCATCTAAATTCAAAGCCTTTTCGCGTGAGCTGCCTAGCTTTGCAGAGATAAAGGCGCTGATGCCGGTTATCCTGCGTTCAACTGGCATCGGTATGCTAGTGGGTACTGCACCGGGAGCAGGCGGATCAATCGCTGCATTTATCGCCTACAACGAGGCCAAGCGGTTCTCCAAGACGCCAGAGAAGTTTGGCACTGGCCATCAAGAAGGCGTTGCCGCACCCGAGGCTGCTAACAACGCCACCGAAGGCGGCGCGATGGTGCCATTATTAGCGCTAGGTATCCCAGGCTCTGGTGCAGCTGCCGTTATCTTGGCTTCAATGATTATGTTTGGCATCAAGCCAGGGCCGCAGATCTTTACCGAACAGCCAGTGATGGTCTACAGCATTTTCTTTGGTCTCGCCATTGCTTCGATCATGCTCTTAGTCATGGGGCTTCTTCTCACGCCGTATTTGGCGCTTGTGATGCGTATCCCCAAGCCGTTCCTGATAACCGGGGTAGCCGGCATTGCATTTATGGCAGCTATGGCCATCACAGGGCTAATGTTTGACGTCCGTCTGGTGCTATTCTTTGGCGTACTGGGCTACGTCATGCGTCGACTGGATTTCCCTGCCGCACCGCTCATTTTGGCGATGGTGCTTGGGTTTATGATTGAGACATCGCTGCGGCGGGCATTAATTCTCTCCAACGGTGAGTGGTCAATCTTTTTCAGCCGGCCTATCTCGGCAATCATATTGGGGGCTGCAATCTTAAGTGTGCTCTACCCAATCGTTCGGGATGTGCGCAATTCACTGAAGGCCAAGGCGTCCACCTAATCGCCTTCGGCGATTGGTCGAACCCGACGTTTGTTCCTTCGAGGGTTCGAATGCCAATGCTCTTCAGACATAAAAAAGGCCCCATTAGGGGCCATTTTTATGTCTGGCGGAGAGAGAGGGATTGATTCGGCCCTTTCAGGGCCTCACCCTCCGGGCACCTCGCTGACGCTCGGTGTCCTAATCGCCTTCGGCGATTGGTCGAACCCGACGTTTGTTCCTTCGAGGGTTCGAATGCCAATGCTCTTCAGACATAAAAAAGGCCCCATTAGGGGCCATTTTTATGTCTGGCGGAGAGAGAGGGATTCGAACCCTCGAAGGGCGTTTAAGCCCTTACTCCCTTAGCAGGGGAGCGCCTTCAGCCACTCGGCCACCTCTCCAAATTTGAAGCACGGAGGATACGGCAAACCACGCTTTAGGTAAACCAAAGCCCCCGTCGCGGCCATCACTCTTGACGCTCTTCAACCTCCTCGGCATCCACGTCGTCATCACCACGGATACGTTCGTAAATTTCTTCACGGTGGACCGATACGTCTCGGGGCGCTTTCACCCCAATTCGCACCTGATTGCCTTTTACACCAAGTACCGTGACCGCCACATCATCGCCAATTATTAGGGTTTCGCCGACCCTGCGCGTCAGAATAAGCATTCCGACATCTCCTCGTTTTATTCGAGTGTCTAATTAGTGGGACTTCGCGAAGACCGCCAGAATTCCCTGCCCGTAAACAATTCTGTTCCTGCCGGTTGGCAGCCCCCGCGACAGAACTGCTTTTTGTTAACACTTAGTGTATCGCGTCAGCGTAAATCTGTCTTAGCTTTCCTCGACATTAACTAACAAAAAATGACATTCAGGCGCTCTGCCCCTCAACGCTCACCTTGCGGCCACTTTCATCATCCAGATCAAACACCCGATGAAGCGCGCGCGTACCGAGCTCGAGATACTTTTCCTCAACCACAACGGAAATCTTGATTTCAGAGGTCGAAATCATCTGAATATTGATCCCTTCATCCGCAAGGGCATCAAACATTTTGCTGGCAACGCCGGCATGTGAGCGCATCCCCACGCCCACCAATGACAGCTTGCCGATGCTGGTATCGCCAAATACCTCACGCGCACCAAGATCGTTTGCCAGCCGCTTTAAGATTTCTAGGGCCCGCTCATAGTCACGTTTCTGAACAGTAAACGTAAAATCCGTCAGTCCATCATTGCTGATGTTCTGCACAATCATATCGACTTCGATGTTGGCACTGGCGACCGGCCCCAAAATCTGTGCCGCAATCCCCGGGGTATCCGGCACACCCAGCATCGTCAGCTTGGCTTCGTCTCGGCTAAAGGCAATGCCCGCGATGAGCGGCTCTTCCATACTGCCCTGTTGCATTTCTTCTCCTTCCATTGTGATCAGCGTCCCGGGGCCATCTTCAAAAGAGGAAAGCACCCGCAACGGCACCTGATATTTGCCCGCGAACTCTACCGCTCTGATTTGCAGGACTTTAGAGCCCAGGCTAGCAAGCTCCAGCATCTCTTCGAACGTGATCTGATCAAGGCGTCTGGCCGTTGGCACCACCCTCGGGTCGGTGGTGTAGACACCATCCACATCGGTGTAGATCTGACACTCGTCGGCTTCAAGGGCCGCGGCCAAGGCAACGGCTGTAGTATCCGATCCGCCCCGGCCGAGTGTGGTGATGGAGCCGTTCTCATCCACACCCTGAAACCCAGCAACCACAACGATGCGCCCAGCACCCAAATCCTCACGAATCGGTTCGGCATCAATCTCTTGAATCCGTGCTTTGCTAAACGCGCTGTCGGTGAGAATCTGCACCTGGGCACCGGTATAACAGCGCGCTTCGGCCCCCAAACGCTCTAGGACCATGGTGAGCAGCGCAATCGTGACGGTCTCGCCGGTGGAGAGCAGTAGATCGAGCTCGCGAGGCCGGGGATAGCTAGTCTGCGCTGCAGCATGCGCGAGATCGGTCAAGCGATCGGTCTCGCCTTTCATTGCCGAGACCACAACCACTACCTCGTTGCCAGCATCACGCGAGGCAATGACCTTACGCGCTACATTCTCAATACGTTCGATATTGGCAACCGAGCTGCCGCCGAATTTTTGGACAATTAAAGCCATCGTTAATCCTTACTGATCCTATAGGCGCTCGCGCACCCACTGCTCGACCGACTCCAATGCGCTCGACAGTGCCTCCACATCGCTACCGCCGGCCTGCGCGAAGTCTGGGCGTCCGCCACCGCGGCCACCCACCTGCTCGGCAACATAATTAATCAGCTCACCCGCACGCACCCGATCTTTGGCACCCGCGGTAACGCCGGCGACAAGCTTCACCTTGCCACCCGCTTCAGCACCCAATACGACCACCGCCTCACCCAGTTTGTTCTTCAGTTGATCAACCGTTTCACGCAATGAGTCGGCGGCCTCATCCATCCGCGCGGCGAGGACCTTCACGCCATTAATTTCAACGGCATTGTCGCTAAGCTCACTACCCGCCTGGCTCGCCAGTTTTTGCTGCAACCGGCTAACCTCTCGCTCAAGCTGGCGACCCCGATCGATCTCTTGCTCAAGACGAACCACAAGGTTGTCACTGGACACGCGCAGCGCCTGGGCAGCGCTATTGAGCGTTGCCTCATGATCTTGAATCCGCGCAATCGCCTCGGCACCGGTGACCGCCTCTATCCGGCGAACGCCAGCCGAGACGCCCCCCTCGGTGGTGAGCTTAATCAGCCCAATCTGACCGGTGCTCATCACGTGACAGCCGCCGCAAAGCTCGGTCGAAAAGGGCGCAAAACGCACCACACGCACCCGATCGCCGTATTTCTCGCCGAAAAGGGCCATGGCGCCAAGTTCAATGGCACTGTCGTAATCCGTCTCGAAAATGTCGGCAACGGCATTCTGACGTATCCAGCGGTTCACCAATGATTCGATATCACGGAGCTGATCGGCGGTGATTGGCTCGAAATGGGCGAAATCAAAACGCAGCCGATCTGGCGCTACTAAGGAGCCTTTCTGGTGGATATGCTCACCCAGCACATCACGCAGGGCTGCATGCAGCAAATGCGTGGCCGTGTGATTTAAGGTGACGCGCTCACGGCGTGCGCTATCGATGCGAGCATCGACCGCATCGCCTAGGCGCAGACTACCCGAGCGCATCGTTCCTAGATGCCCACGGGCGTTGGCATACTTCTGTGTATCTTCAACGCTAAATTCGACGTTATTTGCCACCAGCACACCGCTGTCCCCGACCTGCCCGCCCGATTCAGCGTAAAACGGGGTGCGGTCGAGGATGACCATGCCTTGTTCGCCAGCGTTGAGCACATCCACCGCACCGCCATCGCGATAGAGCCCAATAACCTGCGCGGCATCTTCGCTGATGTCGTAACCACTGAACTCGGTGGTGCCGCCAAAATCCGCCACTCCACCATATTCAGCGCGAAAAGTTGAGGCCGCCCGCGCCCGCTCGCGCTGCTCGGTCATGGCTTTCTCAAAACCAGCCATATCCAGATGCAGCCCCTGCTCCCGCGCCACATCGGCGGTCAGATCCACGGGGAAGCCAAAAGTGTCATAGAGCTTGAAGACCGTCTCACCGGGCACGGTGTCGCCGTCTAGGCCTTCCAAATCTTCAGCGAGGAGCTTTAAGCCCAGCTCGAGCGTCTCCCGGAAGCGTTCCTCTTCCTGACGCAGCACCCGCTCGACCAGTGCCTGGTTGCGGCTGAGTTCAGGATAGGCATCGCCCATCTCGGCATTCAGCGGTGCAACCAGCTTGTGGAAAAAGGGCTCGGCGATGCCTAGCTTGTACCCATGACGCACTGCCCGGCGGATGATGCGTCGCAAGACATAGCCGCGACCCTCGTTACTGGGCAGCACCCCATCGACCACCAGGAATGCGCAGGCACGAATGTGATCAGCAATCACCCGCAGCGAGCTATTTTCAAGATCTTTAACACCCGCCAATTCCGCCGCGGCCGTCACAAGATTGCGGAATAAATCGATATCAAAATTATTCGTCACGCCCTGGACCACGGCCGCAACACGCTCAAGGCCCATTCCGGTATCAATGGAGGGCTTGGGCAGCGGCGTTAATGCGCCATCGGCACCACGGTCATACTGCATAAAGACCAGATTCCAGATCTCCACATACCGGTCGCCATCTTCCTCGGGCGTCCCAGGTGGGCCACCCGGCACTTCGGGGCCATGATCATAAAAAATCTCGGAGCACGGGCCACAAGGCCCCGTATCACCCATCGACCAGAAATTATCGGCGGCGCCAATACGAGAGAAGCGGTTGGGATCAACACCGACCTCATCCAGCCAGATGGAGGCGGCCTCATCATCCTCTTCGTAGACGGTGACCCATAGCCGCTCGGCTGGCAGGCCCAGTTCCTTGGTGAGAAATTCCCACGCAAAGGCAATGGCATCACGCTTGAAGTAATCCCCAAAGCTGAAATTACCGAGCATCTCAAAGAAGGTGTGATGGCGTGCGGTATAGCCAACATTTTCTAGATCGTTGTGCTTACCACCGGCACGAACACAGCGCTGGGAACTGACTGCTCGGTTATAACCGCGAGACTCTCGGCCGAGAAAAACATCCTTAAAAGGCACCATGCCGGCGTTGGTAAAAAGCAAAGTTGGGTCATTACCGGGTACCAAAGAACTGCTCGGGACAATTTCGTGCCCACGCGCGGCAAAAAACTGCTGAAAAGCGGTGCGAATCTCGGCGCTCGTTTTATTCATTCCCCTCACCTACCCGCGCCAATGCGCGTGTAACGATTTCCCCGGAAAAACCCCGTTGGCTTAAAAATCTGGCCTGGCGCGCCCAGTCTTTACGATCAACTGGCGCTCTGCCAAAACGCCTCTCCCAGACGCGTTGGCAATGCCAAAGCCATTCATCGTCGGCGAGATCGAGCGTTTGGTCAACAATGGCGCCAGAAACACCCCGTTCGCGCAGATCGGCACGAATTTTTAATGGCCCCTGACCGGCTTCGATGCGACTGCGCACAAAGCTCTCGGCGAAACGCTCGTCGCTGAGCAACCCTTCAGCTTCTAGTTCATCCAAGATGGGATTAAATTCGCTGGGCTCAAAAGACCGCGCCGCCAGCTTGCGGACAAGCTCGCGGCGGGAATGTTCACGTCGTGCCAGCAACCGTATGCACTGCTCACGCAACGCATCCGCATTGGCTGACTCATCAGCCTCGGTCATTGGGATTAGCTGTCGGCCTCTTCCTCAAGCAGGGCTTCGGGAGACTCCGCACCGGCGGCCGGCTTTAACAGTTGCTCGCGAATGGATTGATCGATCGTCGCGGCAATATCTGGATTATCTTTGAGATATTGACGGACGTTTTCTTTGCCCTGACCGATGCGATCGCCGTTGTAGCTGTACCAAGCGCCTGATTTCTCGACCAGACCCTGCTTGACGCCAAGCTCGATGAGCTCACCCTCACGGGAAATGCCCTGACCATAGAGAATTTCGAATTCGGCCTGCCGGAATGGTGGTGCCATTTTGTTTTTCACCACCTTCACCCGGGTTTCATTGCCAACCACTTCATCGCCTTTCTTAATCGCGCCGATCCGGCGGATATCCATGCGCACCGAGGAGTAAAACTTAAGCGCATTGCCGCCGGTTGTGGTCTCCGGGCTACCAAACATCACGCCAATCTTCATTCGAATTTGGTTAATGAAGATGACCGTGGTGTTGGAGCGTTTGATATTAGCGGTGAGTTTCCGCAGTGCCTGTGACATCAAGCGTGCCTGCAGGCCGACATGGGAATCTCCCATCTCGCCCTCGATCTCGGCCTTAGGCGTCAGCGCTGCCACCGAGTCAACCACAACAATATCGACAGCACCCGAGCGCACCAGCATATCGGCGATCTCAAGCGCCTGCTCGCCTGTATCCGGCTGCGAGACCAACAGCTCATCGACATTGACGCCAAGTTTTGCGGCGTAATCGGGGTCAAGCGCGTGCTCGGCATCAACAAAGGCTGCCGTACCGCCGTCGCGCTGCGCTTCGGCAATGGCCTGAAGTGTGAGGGTGGTTTTACCCGAGGATTCCGGGCCATAGATCTCAATGACTCGGCCGCGCGGGATACCGCCAATACCCAGGGCGATATCCAATGTCAGTGACCCGGTGGAGATGACCGGCACATTGCCTACGGCACGGGCATCACCCATGCGCATAACAGCGCCTTTACCGAACTGCTTTTCGATTTGGCCGAGGGCGGCACCCAGGGCTTTTTTGCGATCTTCGTCCATGCTCAACCTTTGGTCTGCGTACTGGAAGTGGCGATAGGACGAAAGTATCCCATAGTCCAGTGAAAGCGCACACCCCGATTGTCAGCGATTCACCACCGTCGGCACCTGATCGAGCTGTTCGCGCACGCGCACAAGGGCATGGCGAACGCTTTGTCGTCGCACAGACTCACGATCGCCAGAAAACTCGACCGCCTCACTGACGACAGACCGCTGTGGCAGCATCCAGGCAAAGCATACAAGGCCAATCGGTTTCTCTGGGGTCCCACCGCTTGGCCCGGCAATGCCAGTAGTCGCAATACCGACCTGAGTAGAGGGCAACGAGATTAAACCGCGCACCATCGCTTCGGCGGTCTCGCGGCTAACGGCACCGTACTGTGCCAGGGTGGCGCGCTCCACCCCCAGCCATTCCGATTTTGCCGCGTTGCTATAGCTCACGATGCCTCGGTCAAACCAAGCAGAACTGCCGGGCAGATCCGTACAGGTCTTAGCAACCCAACCGCCGGTACAAGACTCGGCGGTTACAAGCTGCCAGCCAAGCTGCATCAAATGAACGGCGACGCCCTCGGCCTCGCGCTGTAGCGTCTGATCGTCAGTGATTGATGCAGCGGGCATGATAACTATCGCACCACCGTGACCGGGCAGTTAGCGTGATGCAGCACACGCTGACTAACACTGCCCAGAAGAATCTCTTTAAACCCGCTCAAGCCACGGCTGCCGATCACGATCATCGGGGCATTCTCGGTCTTTGCATGCGCAACGATGGCCTCGGCCGGATTGCCAGATAAAACCTGCTCTTCGATATTCACGCTGGCCTCACCAATAGCGCTGCGGGTGGCGGCAAACGCTTTCTGCGCCGTTTGATCACGCAACTTGGCAAAAGCATCTGGGGAGAAGTACTCCAACTCTTCGACACGCGGGGCTTCGGTGGGTACACCAAACATATCGACTGGATCTTTTGGGAAGGCGTAAAGCAAACGCACTGGCACATTCAGCCGACCAGCCAGGCCGACGGCATAGTTTGCCGCCTCATTAGCGCCGTCCGACCCATCAACTGGGACCAGAATAATCTGTGGATTGGATTTCATTATAAAACGCTCCTTAATGGTTCATTGGTGAGCCTGCAGCCAGGCGCCTATGCTGCGCTTGATACTGATCAACTGGACTGCGACTTAACGCCCAACCGCAAGCCCCATCTCCGTCATCATCGGCTCGAATACACCACCGACAAAATATGCGATCAAGGCCGCGCTCCCGCCCATTAACAGCGTTTCAAACCCGGAGCGCCAGCGCCCACCGCCTACGATCATCCCTTTGACAAACCCGATGCCAAAAAATGCCATGGCGGTCAGTGTGCTACTGATGGCAAAGGCAAGATTTATCCCAAGACTGGGCAGCATAAAAGGTAGCAGCGGCACGGAACCGACAAGGACAAAAGCGCCAAAAGTCCAAACCCCCGCCCGCAACGGATGCGCGCCCTCGAGTTCAAGGCCGTGTTCCTCCCGCAGCATCGTATCCACCCACAGCGACTTGTCCGCTGAAATGGTCTCAACGATTTCTTCGAGCACCGCTCCCTCGAACCCTTTTCGTGCAAATATTTGCCGAATTTCTTCCCTCTCACCGTCGGGTGCGTGACGAATATGCAAATGCTCTGTCTCGCGGGCCTTGGCCACCGCGTCGCGATCGCTTTTCACACCCTGATAGTTACTCACCCCCATGCTAAAGCCATCGGCAATCAGGCTGGCAAGACCAAGCCCAAAAGCAACCAGTGCCGGTAAGCCCGCGCCGGCCACGGAAGCCACAACGGCGAATGTCGTCACGCAGCCATCAATGCCACCCAAAATGGCATCGCGAAGGTAGCTTGGGCGTCGACCTTCGGCTAATCGCGCCTGGATATCTTCTGGACGATGACTGTGTTCAAGTTCTGTCATCTCATTCTCCATCAACGGTATGCTATGCGGCTGTATCAAAAGGGATAACCGAATGAGTTTGCGGATTGCGATAAACGGATACGGCCGGATTGGGCGTAGTATCTTACGCGCCTTGTTGGCGCGCGATGATACCGATCAACTCGCAGTGGTTGCCATCAACGAGCCCGCCAGTGCCGAGGCCATCGCGCTGCTGACCCAATATGACAGCCAACACGGCCGCCTGCGGATCCCGATCGAGGTCGGTGAGGACTGGATTGCCATCGATGGCAATCGCATCCAGCTTTATCCAGGACTGCCGGCCGATCAACTTCCCTGGGGCGACCACGGCATTGACCTTGTCCTTGACTGCAGCGGACAACCCGGTAGCCGTGAGGCCGCCACCCAGCATCTGCAAGCAGGTGCCGGCAAATTGCTTTACTCGCAGCCCGCCAGCAGCGATGTCGATCTCACGCTCATTCCGGGATTTAATCAGATGGCGCTGCAGCCTGAGCATCGCATTCTCTCGGCCGGCTCTTGCACAACCAATTGCCTGATTCCGGTTTTGGATTGCCTGGATAGTGCTTTTGGTATTGACCGGGGTGTGGTAACAACCATTCACTCGGCAATGAACGACCAACCTGTCTCCGACACCTTAAAAGGTGACGAGCTGAGACTTACGCGTGCAGCCCTTAATGCCATGCAGCCTGTCGATACTGCCCTTGCCCGCGGTGTAGAGCGTTTATTACCGACGATTGGGAAGCAGCTAGAGTGCCTCCACCTACGGGTCCCGACGGCAGCCGTTTCGGCGATGGATATCAGTATTCAGACTCGCAACAACGTGAGCGTCTCTGCTGTGGCGGAGTGTTTATTCGAGGCCGCCCGACACTGCTATGCCGGCATCTTAGATGTCTGTGAAGACCCGGTCAGCTCGATTGATTTTGCACATGATCCGCATTCGGTGGTGGTGGATCTCACACAATTACGCGTGGCCGATCAGCGCATGATCAAGCTGCTGTGCTGGTTTGATAATGAGTGGGGCTTTGCCAATCGGATGATTGATATCGCGCGACTGCTTGCCGGTGAATCGCCAACTAAGTCAGCGGCTGCGTCGAGGCATCGTCTGCATTAACTGAATGGCCCAAGCGAGTGAGGCAAAGACTCCAAATCTCCGGGCCCTGGTCAACAAAAGAGACCGTAAATTGTCCCGGGAAACGCTCATGAATATAAGTTGGCAGGCGAAGAGGTTTTTCATGCAACACAAACAGCACGTCCTCGCCGGCTGCCAGCACCGCCAAAACCTGTTCAACCAGCGCCAAGCGAGTTGCCGGCTGATGCAAACGCAGATCGATTACGCCACCGGTATACTGTTTAACCATTTCCACTCCAAGTTGCCTAGCCGGTGAGCCACGATCGCATCCCCTCAACACCGGTGATTCTGCTCCTGCTCTGGAGCGCTGGGCTGTACTTGCGGCTCACCGTCATGGTGGGCCCACCGCTGGCGCCTATCATCTCTGCCGATCTAGGTCTGGGACAAGCGGCAACCGGCGCCCTGACCACATTTCCCATTTTGATGTTAGCAGTTGGGGGATTCGCCGCTGCCTGGCTGATCAGCCGCATCGGCGCCCGACAAACGCTGATCTTGGCGCTGCTACTGGTCGCGCTTAGCTCGGCTGCTCGCGGACTCGGCGCCGTTAGTAACCTCTTTGCCTGGACCGCGGTGATGGGGATTGCCATTGCCGGTATACAACCGGCTTTGCCGACACTACTCACCGAATGGTGGCCCAGTCGCATTGCACTAGGGACCGCTGTTTACATGAATGGCATGTTGGTCGGCGAAGTCCTCGGTTCAACTCTGACACTGCCATTAATGCTGCCATTAGCCGGGGATGATTGGCGGCTAGCGCTGCTTTTCTGGTCGCTCCCTGCGCTCATCCCAGCGGCCTGTATCACCCTGTTGAGCCGGCCCAGCGGCAAACCTCGGGATTCCGGTCGTTGGATGCCACAACTAAATAAACCGCTGGTATGGCAGCTGGGCATTTTACTTGGGGCCAGCGGGGCGATGTTCTTTGGCACCAATGCCTATATGGGCAGCATTCTGAGCGCCAGAGGCGAAGGCGACCTGCTGCCGAGCGCACTGGCCATTTTTAACGGCACACAAATCGTCGCGTCCGTGCTGATGTTTTGGCTGGCCCGCCATTGGGTAGGCAGACCCGGACCATTCATTGGCCTGATGTTAACTGGACTGGTGGCGTTAGGACTGTTCGTTACAGCCCCCGGTCTTTGGGGGCTGGCTGCGCTACTGCCCGCCGGGCTTGCCGCAGGCATCATGTTGATCCTGATGGTGGCACTCCCGCCAATCTACACCCGGGGCACCGAGACAGCCGGCCTTGCCGCCGGCATGTTCGCCATCGGGTCCATCAACAATTTTGGCGTCCCCCTGCTCGGCGGCTTCCTGGCTGATTGGCTTTCTGTTCCGGCACTCGCCATGCTGCCCATCCTGCTGTACGGGGTGGTTGCGCTACCGCTTGCTCTGCGATTACCTCGCCCGTAATCCGAGACTAGCTCATGTACTGACCACCATTAATGCTCAATGTTGAGCCGGTCACAAAACCAGCCGCATCACTCGCTAGATAGACAACCGCCGCGCCAATCTCCTCCACCTGTCCCAGCCGGTTGACCGGAATCTGGCCAATAATCTTCTCTAGGACATTCTCGGGCACCGCCGCCACCATATCGGTGCCGACATATCCCGGCGCGATGACATTCGCAGTAACTCCACGGCGGGCATTTTCCTGTGCTAGAGATTTGGTAAAGCCAATCAGCCCAGCTTTGGCGGCCGCGTAGTTTGCCTGCCCCATTTGTCCTTTCTGCCCGTTAATAGAGGAGATTTGAATAATTCGACCAAACCCTCGATCACGCATGCCATTAATCACCGACCGGGTCATATTGAATGCGGAGGTCAGGTTGGTCTGAATCACCGCATCCCAATCATCGATGCCCATTTTATGAAGCATGCCGTCTCGAGTGATGCCAGCGTTGTTAACTAGCACATCCACCGGACCGAACTCTCGCTCTATCGCCGCGACTTCCTCCTGACAGGCCTGAAAATCGGTGACATCCCATTTCCGGGCCGGGACATCCGTCTCTCGTGTGAATGCCGCTGCCGCCTCATCGTTACCCTGATAAGTCGCGATAACCTGATGTCCAGCCTCTGACAGCGCTTTGGCAATCGCTGCACCGATGCCGCGTGTCCCTCCGGTGACCAATGCAATCCGTGTCATCTCATCCTCCTCCTCGGTCTCAATTCAAGACTGATTACCTTCGACCATAACCACCAACACGGACGGAAGGCGAGCCGCAGCGCAACATAGCCATTCCAAATCGTGAGCGACGCGGGCACAATCGCCGCCTTGTCATGCCTTTGGATGAGATTGAATGATTCGCAGCGCCGAGCATCGCGTGAAAAGCCTTCAGGCCGCCGGAGAGCGGGGTCTGCTCACCGGCAGCCGCCATGGGCTTGAGAAAGAGAGCCTGCGAGTCACTGCAGATGGACATATCGCCCAAACGCCTCATCCGGCAGGACTGGGTTCAGCGCTCACCCACCCGGAAATCACAACTGATTATTCAGAGGCCTTGTTGGAGTTCGTCACACCGGCTTTTGTTGATGCTGACTCGGCACTGCATCGCTTAGAAGAGCTGCACTGCTACACCTACAGCCAGATTGGTGATGAGCTGCTCTGGGCCACCTCCATGCCCTGTATCGTGGGGGGTGATCAAAGTATTCCCATTGCGGATTATGGCCACTCAAATATCGGCTGGATGAAGCACGTCTACCGGCGCGGACTCGACTGGCGCTATGGCCGGACCATGCAGGCCATTGCCGGGATTCACTACAACTATTCGTTCAGCGAGGAGTTTTTGCGTGCGGTGCAAGCACGCGAAGGCGATCAGCGTGATTATGCGACTTTTCGCTCGGATTTTTACTTCCGACTGATTCGTAACTTTCAACGGTATGGCTGGCTACTGCCTTATCTGATGGGTGCATCACCAGCGATCTGCCGCTCCTTTACCGGTGGTAAGGATCTGGATTTCACACGCTTTTCCGAGCACACGCTCTACGCGCCCTACGCCACGTCATTACGCATGAGCGATATCGGCTACAAAAACAATGCTCAGGCCGGCTTGGATATTAGTTACAACGATTTGGATTCCTATGTGGCAAGCCTACGCGCTGCCATTAATACGCCCGACCCGGAATATCAGCGTATTGGCGTTTGTGTGGATGGCGAATGGCGCCAGCTGAATAGCAATATCCTGCAGATTGAGAACGAGTACTACAGCTTTGTGCGGCCCAAGGCGGTTGCCCGCTCGGGCGAACAGCCCACCTGCGCGCTCAAGCGCGCTGGAGTTGAGTACGTGGAAATTCGCGCGCTGGATCTGAATCCGTTTGAGCCAATCGGCATTAATGACGACCAGCTCACCTTCCTTGAGACATTACTGCTGTTCTGTCTGCTGGAGGACAGCCCCGCCATTGATGCCGCGGAGCAGGCTCATATCAACGCCAATCAGGGGCTGGTCGCGCGCGATGGCCGCAATCCAGACCTGACCCTGCATCGTGGCAATGGTAAACGCGTGCGCCTGCGGGACTGGGCTGCAGAGCTGTTTGAAGCCATGCAAGGCCCGGCCGCATTGCTGGATGAAGTGCACAACGATGGTCGCTATGCCCAGGTGCTGGCGGACTATCAGGCCAGCGTTATCGATGCCGAGCGCACCCCATCGGCGCGCATCCTGCGAGAAATGCAGGAAAACGGCGAAGAGTTCGTGGAATTTGCCATGCGTGTCTCTAACCAGCACGCGCGTAACTTACGCGGCTGCGAGCTGGCCGATGCCTCGCGCGAGCGTCTGGAGGCAGCCGCCACCGCCTCGCTGGCCGAGCAAGCCGCGCTAGAGGCTGCG
The DNA here is from genome assembly GCA_965243155.1 of Spiribacter sp. Classification (GTDB taxonomy): domain Bacteria; phylum Pseudomonadota; class Gammaproteobacteria; order Nitrococcales; family Nitrococcaceae; genus Spiribacter. Next base: position 212,298 of record CBDEUE010000020.1, read on the forward strand.
GACGAACCCCCCTTTGATGAGTTTTTAGCGAACTATTTCGCGCAGGAACCTTAGATCTCTTCCAAGTTCATGGGCGCCTCAAATTAAAGCTTACAATCCCGCGTCGGTAATTAAGGTAATACGTATAAAACTGGGCTCGAAGGAAGAAATTGAACCTCAGGCTATCTTCTCCGACGCCGCCGAGGCCTCGATGTTGCTACGCATACCGCGGATGGAGTCCCAGACGACGCGAAGAGGCCAGCCCAGAATGAGATTTGTAAGACCGATCACTGCAAGAAAAGCGCTTTGCCAGTCCATCAGCTCACCGTTGTCTTGCTAAACCTGCCGGACACACCAGTACGGAAGCCAACGCCTAACCGTGCGCTTCAAGGTTCCAATGGGGTGCGACCGGCGAGTGTCTGCTACGCTCGGGCGGGACAGAGACCCAAAAACAAAAAACTCTGGGCGTATGGACCAGGGTCTATTTTCCTATGCTAGCTATCGCTATATCACGGGTTGGCCGTAAGGCAACCTAGGATTATCGGCTCGCTTTTGATAAGCGATGCTCACAAGCGCAGGACATGGCTTGGAACCTTGCTAATAAGGAAAAAGTCGAAAGCGCTTTACGTGTGGCAAGTTGATATCTAAGATTTAATTGCCATGCCCACGAAGACCTTAAGGATGCAGCCAATGGCATACGTGGACCAGGAAGTTACTGGGTTATATAAGCCTGGTTTAAAAATTAAATTTGAGCTTTTCTTCGCCGGCGCCACAGAGGGAAAAAAAGCCATATTAGAAAGAAAGCTAAAGAAGTTCTCTCGCATACTACTCGGGATCGCTAAGACTGAAAGCAATAGCAGCAAGCGGATACTTTATGAGACTTATTTCATTTCCGTAGCAGGCAGTTTGAGAATAATTAAAGAGGAGTGGGGAAAAACCTTCTGGCATCAAGCCAATTCGAACCAACAATCAATACCGTTGAAACCCAGCATCAAGCAGTTTGCAGCAGAGATTGGTATACTCGAAAAGCACTTTGCATCTGACTCCTTCCCCGAAGTACTTTTACCAAGGGCTCGAGAAATCAAGCAAGTGTTTGTAAAAACCTCAGGAATGAGCATTCATAGTTTGATACGTAATCAGCTACCTGAGCTAGAGGCGCTTGTGCAACAGGCAGAACAAAAGGAGCAAAGTTATAACGACGAGGGCCGTGGGCCGGTCTGGAAGTAAATAAATTAGATCGATCTGAATTGGCTAAAATAGCCAAAAAATCGCTTCTTATCCAGCTTCAAATAACTTCACACCAGCGTCGTTACCAACAATATCCGCTCACATATAAGCAGTTGAATCATAATTGCATATCGCAACAATAGAGACAGCAAGGCCTACAATTTTCTCTGCCAAATCGTGAGTTTTATCTACTACACAAAAACTTGCATTCGCACGCGTTTTAAATTAAATACAACAATTCGAAAAGGTCCCGTGCAAACCCAATCAAATTCCATTATCCATGAGTTCCAAACAGGCTTTGATTTTATAAGGGACGTTTTGATCCTCAGGGTGATCGCCAATTAGGTCATCTCCCCCGCTTCGTTCATACTCGGTTATCAAATCCAAGATTTCGCGATCACTGAAACCGCTCTCTGCAAGGAGCTGCTTGGCATGCTGCGCATGTCCCATTGCCCGACCTACTGTCCGCTCCAGCCACTCCGAAGCATCTACATCGGGCTGGGCGTAGATACGGTCCAGCATCTTTTGCACCTCTTCTCCTAGGCCTGCTGCTTCCCAATCATATATTTCGTCGGGCGCGTCGTTGTTTGGCAAATCGTGCTCCCTTGGAAACCCTTCTATGAGCCTATCTATTGCCTTCTCGTTACCGAATACCCCGCCTGTCTCTTCTCCGACGCACACCTCTACATAGTCTGCCGTCGTAGGAACAATAAAAAACCCAGGCGAAGATACTGAGTATGATTCTGCAAGCTCGTCCAATCTACGTTCCACATTTTCCGCCGCACGTTTAAAGGCGGCAATATTCGAGCACCGAGAAACAACTTCTGTATACGCAGCCATACAAGACAGGTGATTTTTTGCCCTCGCATCAAGCATTCGCTCCCTGCTGTCGTCGGACTGAACATCGGCTGTAACCGTGTTGCTCGATGCTTGAGCCAACTCAACATCGTGGCAGTCTCGGAAATTGCGCTCGATACACTCGTCTTTGAGCGATTGTGCCTGCAACAGCTGTTTCACTGACAGTTCCTCTGCAATCGGTCGCAACCGGCCATCTCCGCCATCAAAGCCCGCTCTTTCAGCCAGCAAATAGCGCATGTAAGCAACAACTAGGTCCTGCTCAACACCGAGCCCGTCCTTGTAGAGCGCCCCAACAATGTAATGGCCGAACCCGTCGTTTTGCTCAGCGGCGCGCATAGCCCAATCAAAGGTTTTATCAAGGTTCTGAGGAATACCGTCCACTTCCCCGGAGAGTAGGTATGCGAGCTCGGATTGCGCGGGGGCGTGTCCCTGCATCGCTGCCTTTCGCGTCCAATGCAGTGTTCTTTTTAGGTTTTTCTCAACGCCGTTACCGTCCCAGTAAAGCTTCGCTAAATTCAGCTGTGCGTAAGCATCTGATTGCTGAGCGGCAGACGTGTAGCGGTGGAACGCTGCGTCATAGTCTTGGTCAACACCCAGCCCGCGCTCATACATTACACCAACCAAATTATCTGCCATTGCTAAGCCGAGATCCGCTGCCTCAGTCGCATATTCGTAAGCAAGGTCGTAGTTTTGCGAAACGCCCTGCCCATAGAAATAGCTATGCGCGAGATTGTACGTAGCCTTGGGGTGGCCCTTTCTTGCAGCGGAACTGAACCACTCAACTGCCGCTGCATGATCTTTCTCTAGGCTCTGACCCTCTGCATAGAGCACACCCAAGCTAAATTGGGCGTCGGCATCGCCCCGTTGAGCTTGTCTCTCCAGATACGAGATTTCGGATTTTGAGAGGGTGGGCTGCGATAGCCCCTGCTGTTCGACGCACCCCATCAAAGAGACCGCTGCGCATACCACAGCAACAATCCTTGTTAGTAGCTTGATACCCATAACTGCGCCTCCATGCCCGATAGTCGCCATGTGGTGCGCCGACCACACACACGAAACGGTATCAGCTGTTTTTTACAGACTCAAAATGGTTATCCACGAGGGGGATAAAGCTAGACCGCACTTATGAGATCTTAGGGCCCGCACCGGCTGGACCCGCTTTAATCCCAACGATCCGTTTTCCTAAAGGCGGCTCTAAAGCCCAGCGCAAAGCCCAGATAGAGAATGATCACGTAAACAATGTAGGCCGTCATCTGCTCATCGGTGATATAGCCTGACAAATCGATCGACGCTCCACCAATCTCCGCTAATATCCCGAGGATGACGCTTAAATATATGTAAGGCATCACGCGACTGATACGTAAGGATTTCGCTCGTTTGTAGATGCCAATCCATATTCCAAGAGTTAACAACACGGCGATGGTCGGCAGCATAAACAGATATGCATTAACCGGATTACTGAAGTGGCGTAGCTCTGACGCAAAAATTGCGCCAAGCGTCATATTCGCGATCGTGGTTATGAGCCCAGCTAAGATCCAGACCCCGATATAGCGCCAGACCGAGGGTTGCTCGAGAGTCATAGGATCAAGCTCTGCTGCCGACGGGCCCTCTGAGACTTCGGCGAAGTTCTTAGTATCAGACCTCGCCCGCTTCTCCGAGCGTCTTGGAAAAACCTGGCCAGTCAGTACATAGCGGCCCACCCACCAGATATGAGGAAGAAAAACGAAGAGCGCATAATCCCCAAATTCGGCTCGATAACTATCCATCGCCTCGATGGCATAAGCAAAGAGGGCACCTAGGGAGAAAAGCGGCACGGTAATATCAAGAACTCTCACCAATCGCCGTGTGACTTCCTTATCCATCGCTGACCACATCCCTATTACCGAAGACGAGAGCTTTTAGTCTGAATGACTGCCTTTCAACTGAAAAGGAGTCGGAATCATGAGTCGCTGACTCTTTTTTCTATGTCATCGACAAAAGCTTCTAAGCGGTAGGCAAGTAACTCCCAAGGCAGCTCGGCAAGGGACGCAAGCGGGATAGACTCCCCATAGGCTGCCTGCCATAGGTTTCGGCAGCTAGGCGAGGTTAGCCATGCGTAGAGATCCGGTTGCTCTTGCTTTAATCGAGCCAAATTGTGTGTTCTCAACACCTCCAGCCGCTTGGCATGCGCCTCAATACGGGGATACCCTTGCCTTAGATAGCATTTGGCTTATCTATTCAATCGCAGCAATTTTCACGATTGATCAAGTACCGAGAAGCGGCATTAGGGATCAGGGCTTACGTGACTGCAGATAGGTCAGTTCGCGGATAAGCATTGACTGCCGGATAAAAAACCTAATGTCACTAATGCTGAAACTGGATGCGCTACATAAAACCCAACTGCAGTCGGGCTTTCTCTGACATGCGCTCCTGAGTCCAGGGTGGATCCCAGGTGAGCTCGACCTCGGCGCCTTGGACGCCTTCGACTTGCTCGACGGCGGCTTTGACGAGAATGGGCATCTGGCCTGCCACGGGGCAGGCGGGTGAGGTGAGGGTCATGATGACATCAACAAAGCCGTCCTCGTCGACGTCGATCTCGTAGATCAACCCCAGCTCGTAGATATCGACCGGGATTTCCGGATCGTAGACGGCCTGTAGGGCTTTGACGACTTCTTCGCGAATCGCCTCGGGCGTGGCCGGATGGCTCATCACCCTACTCCGTGGTCACTTCGCCCTTGTTCTCGAGGGCTGCCTGCAGCGTATGCCAGGCGAGTGTGGCGCATTTAACGCGCATGGGATAATCACGCACCCCGGCGAGCACACCTAGTTTGCCAAGCGAGGGATCGGGTTGGGCCGATTCGTCGGTGACCAGATAGTGAAAGCGCTGAAACATCTCCCGCGCTTCATCAATAGTTTTCCCTTTGACCATCTCGGTCATAATCGAGGCCGAGGCAGTCGAGATGGCACAGCCATCGCCATTAAAGCCGATATCCTCAATCCGCCCCTCATCATCTAGGCGCAGCTCCAAATGGATTTTGTCGCCACAGAGCGGGTTATAGCCGTCGGCCTCATGGTCGTGCGGGTCCACACCGCGGAAGTTCCGAGGCTGTTTGTTGTGATCAAGGATCACTTCCTGATAAAGCTCGCGCAGATCAGACATGATTAGCCAAAAAACTCCTTGACGCGTTTTAGCCCGGCGACCAGTTGGTCAATATCGTCCTGGTCGTTATAAAGCCCAAATGAGGCCCGCACGGTGGCCGGCACGCCATAGCGCGTCATGAGTGGCTGTGTGCAATGATGGCCCGCCCGTACGGCAATGCCTTCCATATCCAGAATGGTCCCCATGTCGTGGGGATGAGCGCCCTCTAAAACAAAAGAGATGACGCCGGCTTTCTGCGGGGCTGTCCCGATAAACCGCATGCCCTCAATCTCAGATAGCGCAGCGGTTCCATACTCCAATAATTGGTGTTCATGCGCAGAAATAGCCTCGCGGCCCACCGACTCGATATATTCCAGCGCAGTTCCCAGAGCGATGGTACCGGCGATATTGGGGGTACCCGCTTCGAATCGCTGCGGAGGTGCGGCGTAGGTGGTCTCCTCAAACGAGACCGTGCGAATCATGTCTCCACCGCCCTGATAGGGCGGCATGGCATCGAGATGTTCAAATTTGCCCCAAAGCACACCCACCCCGCTGGGGCCGTAGGTCTTGTGCGCAGAGAAGCAATAGAAGTCAGCGCCCATGGCCTGAACATCCACCGGCATATGCGGGGCGGACTGCGCGCCATCGACCAGCACCGGAATATCCCGCGCGTGCGCCAGCTCAATAATCTCCTCAACCGGGTTAATAGTCCCTAGCGTATTGGAGACATGCACGACACTAATAAACCGGGTGCGATCGCTGATGCGCTCACGCAGCGCTGCCATGTCGAGCTGGCCATCATCGAGCACCGGTGCCACCACCAACTTAGCGCCGGTCGCCTGAGTAATCAGCTGCCAAGGCACGATATTGGCGTGATGCTCCATCTCGGTAATGAGGATTTCATCGCCGGCGTTGAGCTTTGGCCGGACAAACGACTGAGCGACCAGATTGATTGCCTCGGTCGCGCCGCGAACAAAAACAATCTCCCGTTCATCGGCAGCATTAATGAACCGCTGTACGATCGGCCGCACGCCTTCGAAGGCCTGGGTTGAGCGCTGTGAGAGCTGATAGACGCCACGGTGGATGTTGGCGTAGTAGCTCTCATAGCAGTCGCGCTCGGCATCGATAACGCATTGCGGCTTCTGCGCACTGGCACCACTGTCGAGGAAGGCCAGACGCTTACCATGTACTGGCTTTTGCAGTACCGGAAAATCGGCTCGTAGCCGGGCAACGTCTAGCGCTTGCCCAGCCAGAGCCTCACTTTCGCGGGTGACACTCAAAGAATCTCTCCGATATCGTCGTCATCCACACCCAACCGGCGCATTAGCACACGCCGGACATGGTCACGGACTCCATTGACACGGAACATGTCCACAATCTCGCCGGCAAATGCCAGCGTTAGCATGCCCGTGGCACCATCCTGACTAATTCCGCGGGTACGCAGATAGAACAGTGCTTCCTCATCCAGCTCACCCACGGTGGAGCCATGCGTGCACTTCACATCATCGGCGAAGATCTCAAGTCGCGGGTTGGAGTGCGCTAGCGCCCGCTTGCCAAGAATCAGGTTGCGGTTCTCCTGAACAGCGTCTGTTTTCTGCGCGCCTTCGAACACCTTGACCAGTCCATCGAACACGGTCTCGGAACGGCCCTGCAGAATGCCTTTGAAGCGCTGACGGCTATAGCAGTTCTCCACCCGATGGTTAAACCAGGTGTGGAAATCGATGAACTGTTTGCCATCGGCCAGATAAATACCGTTACAGTCGATCTCACCGCCCTGACCCTCAAGATCTGCGATTAGATCAAGCCGCGCCAGCTTGCCGCCATCACTCACAAATGCACCACGGAGTGAGGCGTCGCGCTGTGAGGAGAGGTTGGCGGTACCAATGTTCATGGTCTCGGCCCCATCCTCCTGCAAGCGGCTGTAGTCCAAAATCGTGTTCTGGCCGGCGTAGAGCTCGCTGACGGGACAGACCAGTGTGGCGGCCGCGTCATCACTGATGAATCGCTCAACAACCCGAACTTCAGCGCCGTCCTCGGCATCGACAACGACCCGCGGATAAACGGCGTGGCCGCTGGCCTGTGCAGTGACGATATGCGTAATGGCAATCGGTTTTTCGATCAGCATGCCGCGCGCCACATGCACATAGGCACCATCAGTGAAGAATGCGGTGTTAAGCGCAGCAAACGGATGCCAATCGATGTCGGCCTTGGCACCCAGCCCCTCAGTCAGGCGCGCCGGGGCCTGATCTGAATACTCACTAAAGGGCGCTACCGTGAGGCCATTTTCCAAGCCGGCCAAATCAGAGAGCTCGGCATCGAACTGGCCATCAATGAAGACCATGCGATGACATTCACCCAGATCGCCCAAGCGCCCAATGAGCGCTTTTGAGGCGGCACCCTTAGTGCCTGCGGCACGGAAGTGCTCTGCGGTGACCGGGCGCAGATTCGTCTTGCGCCACGCTTCTTCACGCGACCCGGGGAATCCACGGGATTCAAAGGCCTGAATACCACGCTGATGCAGGGCGCTCAGCCAGTTGGGACCGGTCTGCCCGCGCCCTTCGAATTCCTCGAGATAAACACTTTTTGGTTGTGCTACTGCTTCCATTACCCCACCTCAACGGCGATCAGGCCGCAGCCTCCTCGAAGTCTTCGTAACCCTTGCTCTCAAGCTCTTTGGCGAGCTCTTTACCGCCCGTCTTCACAATGCGGCCGTTGACCAGCACATGCACCACATCCGGGACGATGTAGTCGAGCAACCGCTGATAGTGAGTGATGACCAGGAAAGACCGCTCGGCACTGCGCATGGCGTTCACGCCCTCAGACACAATCCGCAGCGCATCGATATCGAGCCCCGAATCCGTCTCATCAAGAATGCCAAGCTGCGGTTCGAGCACGGACATGTGGAAGATTTCGTTACGCTTTTTCTCACCACCCGAGAAGCCTTCGTTAACCGGGCGCTGGAGCAGCCCCTCGTCGAGCTTGACGCGCTTGGCGCGCTCTTTGACCAGCTCAAGAAATTCCATGGCGTCGATCTCGCCCTGGCCGTGATGCTTGCGAATCGCGTTCACAGCCGCTTTGAGGAAGTAGGTATTGGAGACGCCAGGGATTTCTACTGGATACTGAAAGCCCAAGAAAACGCCTTCACGGGCGCGCTCTTCTGGCTCCATCTCTAGCAGGTCCTGTCCTTTGAAAAGCACCTCACCCTCGGTGATCTCGTAGGCGTCATCACCCACCAGCGCTTTGGCAAGCGTACTTTTACCGCCACCGTTGGGGCCCATAATCGCGTGGACTTTGCCCTCTTCGATGGTCAGATCGAGTCCTTTCAAGATTTCAGCGCCCTCCACGTTGACGTGCAGGTTGCGAATTTCCAGCAATGCCATTTCTTGCTCCTGAATCAATAATTCTGTGTTTAACCGACGGAGTCTTCGAGCGTGATCTCGAGGAGTTTCTGTGCCTCAACAGCAAACTCCATGGGCAGCTCACGGAAGACTTCCTTACAAAAGCCATTGACGATCAGCGAGACCGCGTCTTCTTCGGCGATACCGCGTGAGAGACAGTAAAGAATCTGATCCTCACCGATCTTGGAGGTGGTTGCCTCATGCTCCAGCTGGGCTGAGGGGTTATTCACATCCAGATACGGGAAGGTGTGTGCCCCACATTCCGAGCCCATCAGCATCGAGTCGCACTGCGAGTAGTTGCGCGCATTCTCGGCGGTCGGTGCAATCCGCACTAGGCCGCGATAGACCTGCTGGCCCTCCTGCGCGGAAATGCCCTTCGAGACAATGGTGCTGCGGGTGTTTTTACCCAGATGAATCATCTTGGTGCCGGTATCCGCCTGCTGACGCAGCCGGGTGACAGCCACACTGTAGAACTCACCCACGGAGTTATCACCCCGCATGACCACGCTTGGGTATTTCCATGTGATGGCCGAGCCCGTCTCTACCTGCGTCCAAGAAATCTTGGAGTTGTCACCGGCGCATAACCCGCGCTTGGTGACAAAGTTGTAAATGCCACCTTTGCCCTCCGCGTCGCCCGGGTACCAGTTCTGCACGGTGGAGTACTTAATCTCGGCATTATCAAGGGCCACTAGCTCCACGACGGCGGCGTGCAGCTGATTTTCGTCACGCATCGGTGCCGTGCAGCCCTCAAGATAAGAGACGTAACTGCTGTCTTCCGCGATGATCAGCGTGCGCTCAAACTGTCCGGTATTCGCCGCGTTAATGCGGAAATAGGTGGACAGCTCCATCGGGCAACGAACGCCCTTCGGGATATAGACGAACGAGCCGTCGGTGAACACCGCTGAATTCAGCGCGGCGAAATAGTTATCGCCGGGCGGAATCACCGTCCCAAGATACTTTTTCACCAGCTCTGGGTGATCCTGAACGGCCTCAGAGAATGAGCAGAAGATAATCCCCTGCTCGGCCAGCTTGCCTTTGTAAGAGGTTGCCACCGAGACAGAATCGAACACGGCGTCCACGGCCACGCCAGCCAGCATTTCCTGCTCATGCAGCGGAATGCCCAGCTTGTCATAGGTGGCTTTGATCTCCGGGTCGATGTCATCGAGACTCTGCGGGCGATCCTCATCGCGCTTGGGCGCGGCGTAATAGGAAATTGCCTGATAGTCGATGGGATCGTAGTGGTGATACTGCCAATCCGGCTCCGGCATTTTCAGCCAGTTGCGGTAAGCCTCAAGCCGCCACTCCAGCAACCACTCCGGCTCATTTTTTTTCGCCGAGATATGCCGAATGACGTCCTCGTTTAGGCCCGGAGGTACCCGATCCTCTTCGATATCAGTGACAAATCCAGCTTCATAGCCTTTGCTGGTAAACCGCTCAATGGTTTCAGTGCTCGCTGACATGGCGCACTCCAGTGAATTCCAAGGTGTGAACGTTTTGGCCCTGACCGTCGCTGGCATCAGCGTCGGCCATCTCGGCCAGTGAAATATCCGACAATGCTGAAAGCACCACTTCGTTGATGCGCCCCCAGACATTGCTGACGTTACATTGACTGCCGTATTGGCAGGCGTCTTGCCCCTCTTCGATGCAATCGGTCAGGGCAATCGGTCCTTCTAAAACGGTAATGATCTCAGCAATCGAGATGGCATCGGGTGAACGAGCCAACCCGTACCCACCCTTGGCACCGCGATAAGAAACCAGCAGATCGCTGCGCGCCAAGTGTTTGAGTATCTTACTGACGACGGGCTGCGGAAGACCCCGAGCCTGGGCCAGCGCCCCGGCGTTAAAACGACCCTCGGGCGATTGCGCCATCAGCGTCAGGATCCCGATACCGTAGTCCGTTTCCCGATTCAGCCTGATCATACGGTCGATTCTAACCTAATCAGGACTGCTTTGGTACATTTTAAACTAGAAAAATTTTTATGCGGCGTCGTGATCCGAGACAGCGGCGGCCAGCGCAGTAATCCGGGCCCAATCACCCGCCTCAACCGCATCCGCTGGCGCCAACCAGCTACCACCCACACAAAGCACATTGGGCAGCGCTAGATAATCACCCAGGTTGCCCGGATGAACTCCCCCGGTGGGACAAAACTGCACATCGGGAAACGGCCCTGCAAAGGCTTTTAATGCCGGTACCCCGCCGCTGCTCTCGGCTGGGAAGAACTTTAACTGGCCAAAGCCAGCCTCACCAGCCCGCATCAACTCGGAAGCGGTGGACACACCCGGCAGAACAGGAATAGACACTTTATCGGCTGCCGCGATCAGGGTCTCGGTCAACCCAGGCGTTACGATGAATTGCGCGCCGGCATTTTCCGCTGCCTTCATTTGCGGCGCCGTAGTGCAGGTCCCAACACCCACGATGACGTCCGGCACCGCTGAAGCAATCTGCTCGATCGCGGGCAACGCTGTTTCCGTGCGCAGCGTGACTTCAAGCACACTCACCCCGCCGGCGACCAGCGCGCGCGCCAGCGGGATCGCGTGAGCAAGCGATTCGATCGCAAGCACCGGAATCACCGACGAGCGACGCATAATGGCTGCCATCGATAAGGACATTGTCATCGCTCTGCTCCCTCGACCACCGCATCGCTTACGGCATAAGGATAGAAGCTCATCGCCCCAGACTCCGCGCCGGTGACATTAGCCCGAAATGCGCTAAACATTTCTCGGCCAATACCGTGCTGCGGCTCCGTGGCAGGCTGCTCACAATTTCTTGCCCGCCATTCCACCTCATCAACCAAGGCATCGAGCGTGCCGGCCTTGGCATCCAGGCGAATCAAATCACCATCACGGATTTTGCCAATCGCGCCGTTCATCGCCCACTCCGGTGTTACATGAATGGCCGCCGGCACTTTCCCAGACGCGCCCGACATCCGTCCATCCGTTACCAGAGCAACTTTCTGCCCACGAGACTGCAAAACGCCAAGTTCGGGACTGAGTTTGTGCAGCTCCGGCATGCCGTTGGCCCGTGGCCCCTGCCCCCGAACGACACAGACAAAATCGCCATTAAGCTGATTCGCGCGAAAGGCTTCGATGACCTGTTGCTGACTGTCGAATACCCGCGCTGGTGCTTCGACCACCAGATGTTCATCCGCCACGGCAGAGACCTTGATCACCGCGCGCCCCAGATTGCCGTCCAGCACGCGAACCCCACCATCCGAGTTAAAAGGCTCGGCAACCGGCCGCAATACATCTGGATCCAAAGATGCTTCTGGCGCTGGCTGCCATACGACACCGCCATCCGCCAGCATCGGTTCGCGGGTATAGGCGCTCAGCCCACCGCCAGCGACCGTGAGGATATCCTCGTGCAGCAGTCCTGCATCCAAGAGCTCACGAATCAAATACCCCATCCCGCCCGCGGCATGAAAATGATTCACATCGGCTGCCCCATTGGGATAAATCCGAGCGAGCAACGGCACTGACGCAGACAATTCTGAGAAGTCATCCCAATCAATGCGAATTCCCGCGGCCCGGGCAATTGCCACCAAATGAATCGTATGATTGGTCGAGCCCCCGGTAGCCAGCAGGCCAACAATCCCATTGACGATGGCGCGCTCATCAATCACCCGACCAATGGGGGTATAGGCGTCGGTATGCGCGGTAATCTCGAGGATCCGATGTCCCGCGGCGATGGTTAAAGCATCACGCAACGGGGTTAGCGGATTGACGAAGGCGGCCCCAGGCAGGTGTAGGCCCATGACCTCCATGAGCATTTGATTGCTATTGGCGGTCCCGTAAAAAGTACAGGTGCCCGGGCCGTGGTAGGACTTGGATTCGGCCTCCAGCAGTTCGGCTCGCCCGATTTTGCCCTCCGCAAAAAGACCCCGTATGCGGGCTTTTTCTTGATTGGGCATCCCTGAGGTCATCGGCCCAGCCGGGACAAAAATGAATGGCAGATGACCGAAATGCAGGGCACCAATTAGCAGCCCCGGGACGATTTTGTCGCACACGCCAAGGCACAAGCCGGCATCGAAGGTGTTGTGCGAGAGCGCAACGCCGGTCGCCATGGCAATGACGTCTCGACTAAAAAGCGAGAGCTCCATGCCGGTTTGGCCCTGAGTAACCCCATCACACATCGCCGGCACGCCACCAGCGAATTGAGCCGTACCACCGGCTTCGCGGACCGCCTGTTTGAGAAGCGCCGGGAAGCGCTCCAGCGGTTGATGCGCAGATAGCATATCGTTGTAAGCAGAGACGATCCCCACATTGGGTTTTTGCAGGGACTTAAGCCGCGACTTATCGCCGTCAGGCGCGGCAGCGAAGGCATGCGCAAGGTTGGTACAAGAGAGCCCCGCGCGAACCGGCCCTGCTTGGGCAGCGGCATCGAGGCGATCCAAATAAGCGGAGCGCGCCGGCCGGCTGCGCTCGATGATTCGGTCGGTGACCGCCTGCACCTCGGGGTGTAGCTGATTCATTCGATTCTCCGCGAAACCTTGCGTAAATTTACTACATTAATCCGCTCAAAATCCACGCCATAAGTTCACAGATATGAAACGATAAGCTAGTATAAATGTAGTTTTACTACAGATTACGGGGGCACCCGTGGGCGCAACACCCGAGCCATTTGATCTTGTCCTTTTCGGCGCCACCGGCGATCTTGCAATGCGCAAGCTCCTCCCCGCGCTCTATCGTCGTGACCGCGCCGGTCAACTACCCAACGATGGCCGCATCATCGCGACCGGCCGTAGCCCACTGACCACCGAGGCCTTTACGCAGCGCGTAGCAGATCATCTGCAGGCCCTGCTGGGCACCGATGAACTCAGCGGCGAGGACTGGCAGGATTTTGCGAGGCGACTGCATTACCAGCAGGTGGATGCAACAGACCCTGCAGGCTTTCAGGCGCTGGGTGCCCTGCTTGCCGAGCGGGCTGAGATTACCCGCGTTTTTTATTTAGCGGTGGCTCCCCAGCATTTCGTCACGATCTGTCAGCGGCTGAAAAGCGAAGGTGTGGTTACCTCGCACTCCCGCGTGGTGCTTGAAAAACCGCTTGGCCATGACCTGGCGTCCGCCGAGGCCATTAGCGAGCAGATCGGTGAGATCTTTGATGAGAAAGCCATCTACCGAATCGACCATTACTTAGGTAAAGAGACGGTTCAAAACCTCATCGCACTTCGCTTTGGCAACATGCTCTTTGAGCCACTCTGGCGCCGCGAGTGGGTGCGCGATGTCCAGATTAGCGTGAGCGAACAGGTTGGCGTTGAAGGCCGCGCTGGTTTTTATGACCGCACCGGTGCACTGCGCGACATGGTGCAAAACCACCTACTGCAGCTGCTCTGTATTATCGCCATGGAGCCGCCGGCAAGCATTGAAGCCGATGCGGTGCGCGATGAAAAACTCAAAGTACTAAGAGCGCTTGCACCACTAAGCGGCCAAGCGGCCCTACGCAATAGTGTCCGCGGCCAGTACCGCGCCGGTGCCATTGATGGGGCCCCAGTTCCCGGCTACCTCGAAGAAGAAGGAGTGGCTGCCGGCAGCCAAACAGAGACTTTTGTTGCCTTGCGTGCGGAGCTCGAGAATTGGCGCTGGGCCGGCGTGCCGTTCTATCTGCGAACGGGCAAGCGCCTGCAGGAGCGCACAGCAGAGATCATCGTTAACTTCCGCGATGTGCCGCATTCGATATTTGACCGAACTTACAGCACCGGACACCCCAATCGGCTCGTTATCAAGCTACAACCGGATGAGGGCGTGCGCTTGCATATGCTGGCCAAATCACCCGGAGACCGGATGCAACTGCGCCCCGTCTCACTGGATCTTGATTTTGCGGAGGCCTTTCAACAGCACCCCGCCGATGCCTACGAAAGACTTCTCATGGATGTCCTGCGTGGACGCCTGACACTCTTTATGCGACGCGATGAGCTCTACGCGGCTTGGCGCTGGATCGAGCCCATTTTGGAGGCCTGGAGAGAATCGGCCGAGGCGCCCAAACCTTATACCGCCGGCACCTGGGGGCCAGCAGCTTCAAGCGCGCTCCTGGGTCGCGACAATGCCAACTGGCATGAGGAAGCATAATGAGCGGCGATGAAATTCTCGAGAATGCGCAGCGATTCGCTAATCTGAGCCAAGCCGCGGGTGCACTCGCCGATCGTGTTACAGAGATTATTGGCTATGCCGTTCAGTCACGGGGCCGCGCGAGCTTACTGGTCCCTGGCGGCAGAACGCCAGCTGCCGTTTTCAGCCAGCTCCGCACCCGCAAGCTCCCCTGGGATCAGGTTTACGTGAGCCTGACCGATGAACGTCGCGTGCCCGAGGACGACCCTGCGAGCAACGCCCGACTCGTTCGTGAACATTTACTTATCGACGAGGCAGCGGCGGCGCATTTCTATCCGCTGCATCGCCATGGGGTAGATGATCGCTCGGACGAAGCCGCCTGTGGCGCCGCCCTTGGCATGCTGCCGCGACCATTCGACGCAGTTATCTTGGGCATGGGCGAAGATGGACATATCGCTTCGATGTTTCCGTCCGACCCGGCACTGGCCAGAGCGCTTTCGTACAAAACCGAGGCCCGTTGCACCACCACCACGGCCCCCAATGCTCCGCAAGAGAGACTCACACTCACCCTGGCAACGCTACTTGAGAGCCGCTGGATTGCCCTTCATATCAGCGGTGAGCGCAAATGGCAGGTGCTCACTGATGCTACTGCCAGCAATGACCCAATGCGATACCCCGTCGTCGCCCTACTCACACAGCGCCGTGTGCCCGTGCATATCTACTACTCGCCATGAAAACCTTGCTAGACCAGATTCGCAGTCAACTACCCGGGCTGCCCCGCTCCGAACGCCAGGTTGCCGAGCACATTCTGGAGCGCCCGCACACCCTGCTGGACCAACCCATCTCAAGCATTGCCGAGCAGGCGTCAGTCAGCGAACCCACCGTTATTCGTCTGTGCAAGCGGCTGGGCTACCGCGGCCTGAGAGAGTTTAAGCTCGCGCTTGCCCGCAGCTTGGCGACGAACACCTCTCAGACACCGACTAAGCTTGGTAGTAGCGCATCGCTCGAGGAGCTTGCGGCCAAAGTCATCGACCGCCAAATTGCGACATTAATCAACACGCGCAACCACCTGCCGCATGAGCGACTGGAACGAGCGATTGCACTACTCGCCGGCGCCAGTCGTATAGAGCTTTACGGCCATGGCGCCTCCGGACGCGTCGCGGCCGATGCACAGCAGAAATTCTTTCGTCTGGGGATGCCGGTCACTGCTTACAGCGATGCGCATGATCACGTGATCGCGGCCACCGTCGCCCCCACTGACGCGGTGATTATTGCTATCTCCTATACCGGCTGCAGCCGCGATCTACTGGATAGCATTGAGATTGCCAGCCGGCGCGGTATCGCCATTATCGGCATCACCACCCCGGGGACGCCCTTGGCAAAGCTTGCCGATATTAGCCTGTATGCGGAGGTCGACGAGGGGACGGATATCTACGCCCCCATGCTATCGCGTCTGGCGCATCTTGCCCTGCTTGATGTCCTTGCCGTTGGCGTGGCGCTGCGCGGCGGCGAGGTGACCGGTGAGCAACTTAAGACTATTCAAGATTCGCTGATTTTGCGTCGAGAGAACTACCCTGCCCCTGGCGAATCCAATTCCGCATAAAGGACTGGATAACTGGCGTATGGTCTGTATCGGGCAGCGCCGCCACCGCGGCATCCACCCTTTCATCACCGGCTTTCTCGCGCACTCGGCCCATAATCGCCATGAAAAACTCATGATCGAATTCCGGATGCCCTTGCAGGGTTAACGTCCGGCCACGCCGGCTCGCATACCACGTGCAACGTGGACTGGTGGCAAGACGCTCAAAACCCGGCGCTGGGGACTCCACATGGTCCTGATGCACGGCATACAGATGAAGCGGATCTCCCGCACTCAACCCGGCAAAGTCCGTCTCGCATTCCACCGGATACACCCCAAGATTCCAGCCATGGGGTGAACGCGCCGTCCGCCCCCCTAATGCCGAATGAATCAGCTGATGGCCAAAACACACGCCAAGCAGCGGAAGCGCCCGCGCATCAATGTCGCGCACCAGCGCCTGCAATTGGTGCAGCCAGTCAGGAGACTCATGCACACTGGCGCGGCTACCGGTAACCAGCCAAGCATCGGCGTCTTCAGGGCCATCTGGCCACTCACCATCGTGGACGCGGTAGCCGACGGCGGTGAGATCCGCCTGTTCGTCGCGAATCAAGGCTTCAAAAAGCGCCAAATAAGATGGCCAACGAGACTGCAGCTCTTCGTGAAGATCATCACATAGCAGTACGCCGACCCTGTATGGCGCTGTTTTGTCAGATTTACGCACCGTCATCGCTTAGAGCACACCGATTAGCCGCAGCCAAAGATAATGCAACGGAAAAATCACAATAATACTGACAAAACCAAAGCCCAGCATAAAGCGCGTGAGCGCGCCCCAAGGCAATCGGGCAAGCTGAGCGCCAACCAGTATGGGCGGCACCTGATAGGGCAGCAGATAGGTGGAGTAGGAAGCGGTGAGAATGATGAGTACCGACTGCACCGACCAACCCGTCGCCTCGGCCAGCAATTCACCTAGCGGAACCCCAATAGCTGGCACGCCGGGCATGGCACTCATCACCGCAAGGCCGACCCCACCCAAACTTACCAGCGCATAATCCAGCGCCGATTGCGCTGCGGTGAAGGGCAGATGCGGCAGCAGCTCTGTAAACGCCGCCTCCCCAATTCCTGAGTAAGCCAGCAACTCACCAAGTCCCAACACGCCGGCCACCAGCAGTAGCGGCCCAATATCAATGGCGGCAAACGGCTTCTCCGGGACTAGCACCTTAATATGGAACAGCAGATAAACCGCTGCGGCCAATGCCACCCATGCGGGGCCAATCCCATGGAGAACGTCAGTCGCCCAGAACCCCAGTGCGAACAAAAGCACCAGCGCCATATGCCGCTGGCGGGCACCCATGGGATCTGGTTGGGGTAGCGAGGATTCCCGAGCTGGCACTCGATCTGGAAACCACAGAATCAAAAGCGCCACAAGCAGCACTGAGCGCAGCAGACCCAACACCGGGAAGTGCCACCAAAGGTAATCCATGTAACCGATCGGCAGCCCGTGAATCGACTCCATGGCCCCAGACCAGACCACGTTCGGGGTATTGGCCGGCAGAATGGCAAAAGACCCGGTATGCGTGCCAAAAATCACTGCCAGCAATAGCGCAATGCGGCCATTGGCATGTTCGGCAAAGCCCAATCTATCGGCAACCGCAACGGTAATCGGCACCAGCAGCACCATCCGAGCCACCGACCCGGGGATGAGAAAGGCAAACATCAGCCCCACCATCACCGCCCCCAGCAACAGAAGCCCGTAACGAGCCGGGATACGCGTGAGCAAGACATCGGCAATGATCTGCCCAAGCCCGGTATGCCGCACCGCAAGTCCAATAATCAAACCGCCAAAGATGATCCATAACGCACTGGAGGCAAACCCAGAGAAAATCACCTCGGCCGGGGCCACGGCGGCCAGCATGGCCGCCAAGAAAAACAGGAGCGACGTGACCGCCTCAGCAATGAGCCCCGTTGCGTAAAACCCAATGGTCACCAGCGCAATGGCGGTGGTTAATGCCGTGCCGGGTGGCAACCAAGCAGGCGGCATCAGCGCAATAAGCAGCGCCAGCAACCCGAGCGCTGCCATCAAACCCTGCCTTGCCCTGAACCTGCTGCTTACCATCGCTGATCAATTCTATTGCGCATAAAGCCTGCCATGATAACCCTCACCCGCCGCAGCGCCCAGACAGACTCGCCGCCAGCAAGGCAAATCGATAAACTCCCCGGCTTATTAAAGTTTGCGATCGGATCGACCCAGCATGCAGGCGGTATTCAACCTAGCGCTTCCTTTTTTTGCGCTCATCTTTACTGGCTATCTGGCCGCCCGCGGCCGAATGCTGGGTAACCAAACCGTCGCGGGGCTGAACACTTTTGTCTTTTATTTCGCATTGCCTGCCCTGCTGTTAATTAAGACTTATCAGGCGCCGGCGGTGGAAGGCGCCATCCTTGAACTGCTGGCAGCCTATTATCTGCCGAGCATTGCGCTTTTCTTTGTGGGGATATTTATCGCGCGGCGCTTTATGAAATTGCGCACAGCCGATGCCTCGATTCAGTCGCTGGGTACCGTGTTCTCGAATGTTGGCTTCATCGGCCTGCCTTTGGTGATTTTGCTCTATGGCAGCGAGGCGGCATTGCCGGCGGTGATTATCGTGATGGCCGACACCATCATCATGCTGGGACTGGCCACCGCGTTAATCGAAGCCGATCTTGGCAGTGGGCGACGGCCGATGGCATTAATCGGGCAAATTGCCGGAGGCGTTATTCGCAATCCCATCGTCACGGCAGGCCTAATTGGCGTGAGCTTGAATATGCTCTCGGTGCCGGTACCCGAGCCAGTCCTGCGTTATGGTGGGCTGCTGGCCGACGCCGCCGGCCCCTGCGCACTTTTTGCGCTGGGGGCAACTTTGGCGGGACGGCCCATTACCGAGGGTGCTGGCGAGACCAGTTACCTGGTTACAATGAAGTTATTGGTGCACCCCGCGCTGGTGGCGGTGATGGCGATATGGATTTTCGATTTGCCACCGGTTTGGATGGCCGTGGCGATCCTGCAGGCTTCGCTGCCGATCGCCGCCAATGTTTACGTCCTCGCGCAGCGCTATCAGCGCCGGCCAGAACAAATATCCACCGCGATTTTCTTCTCCACGGCCGTGGCCGTCGTTACGATTTCACTGCTGATCAGCCAGCTGTATAGCGCCTGAGCGCCATCAAAACGCGTAACCGACTTCAGCAGAGACGATATCCACACCGGGGTTGTTGTCGTAGATACCCGCGTTGGAGGTGTGCTGAATACGTAACCCCACTACGAGCGCACCGGGCGGTACCCAGGCAACACCGAGATGGCTGGTGAACTGAAAAGGCCCACCCAGATCTTTACCGTTGCCGTTGTGACTGGAAATAAGGGTTGGCTGCACACCCAAAGAGACACGCCAATCCGCCGTCGGGGCTTTCCACTCGGCAACAGGGCCAAGGGCAAGAAAGCCATTGTCATCGACGCTACCGTCCCAATAGCCAACGGTGAGGTCCCAGCGTGCCTGCCATTCGGCAAGACTGATTCGCTCCACCACCGCTTTTTGTAGCCATGTTGAATCCCAGCGGGTGTAGATCTCGACGTTGTCAAAATCATCACCACTACCGGCACGCAGACCCGATTCTCGCTCCAGCGCAAGGCCTGTTGTCTGCGCACTCGCCGCGCCGCTGAAAAGTGCCAACAGAAGAACCACTAAGCACTTTTTACGGCAAAAACTGCGGCTACTTGGCATGAGTCACATCCTTGAGTACGAAATTTCTCTAAAAGTATATCTGCTCGCCGATTTATTTATTGCGATTTTTTATTCTCGACAAAGCGAATACCGACTTGCGTAATTCGATTCTCGGCATCCATCTCCCGAACAATCAATTCAATGGCCCCCAGATCCACCCGATCGCCCAGTTCGCAACCGCGAAGTTGCCGCGACATGTAATTGGCGACGCTAAAATGCTGCTCATCCGCATCCACCTGCGCCCCGTAGACGTCCACAACCGTGCTCAGGCGCACATCGCCGGCAATCGCAAAATCCCCAAAGTCGTTTTTGCTTTTGCCCGCGCTTTGTTCTCTTGGCGCCGCAAACAGATGATCAAGCGCGGAGGCATAACGCGGTGACATAAAAATATAGATATAGTCGTCGGGCTGGAGGCGTCCGGCCTTTCGGAAATGCATTGACCGTCCCTGCCGCAGCACCAGCGCGGGTCGCGCCCAACGCGGCAATCTGGCACCAGCAACAATTGGACTGCCAGGCATCACGTGATAGACCACAAGCTCATGATGGGCACCACCCGGCAGCTCAAGCTCAATTTTCTCGACCGGCCCAAGCTGTTTCGGGATGATCATGCCAAGCCACTGCGCCATTGGCTTAATGGTCCAGCCTTGCACCAAGAGCGACGTCAACACAATCATAAAAGCGGCGTTAAAAAATAATTGCGAGTTCTCAAGACCTCCCAAGAACGGGAGTATCGCCAGCAGGATAGAGACCGCCCCACGCAGGCCAACCCAGCCGATAAAGCTCATCTCCCGCAGCGTAAAACCAAACGGCAGCAGACAGAGCAGCACGGCGGCTGGCCGGGCCAAAAAGATGAGCACCAAGGCAAGCCCAATCGCCTGCCAGGCAATATCGGCAAATTCCGACGGCGTCGCCAGCAAGCCAAGGACCAGAAACATCAATATCTGGCCAAGCCAAGTCATACCATCCTGGAAACGGCGCAGCGCAGCGACATACGGTACCGGCTGATTGCCAGCCACCAGGCCTGCGACATAGACAGCAACAAAACCACTGCCGCCAATCTGGCCTGCCACCGCGAAAAGCATCAAGGCACCAGCTAGCACGAAAACTGGATACAGCCCGGCCTCAAGCTCGATGCCATTGAGCAATCGAATCAGCAGCCAGCCGCCCGCGACTCCAACGGCAATCCCAACACCCATCGAGACGGCAAAGCCAAGAATCACCTGCGTCGTAAAGCCGGCTAGCCCTGATTGCAGCGCGATGAACTCGACAAAAGAGACCGCCAGAAAGATGGCAATCGGGTCATTTGAACCCGACTCAACACCAAGCGTGGCCCTGACCCGCTCTCGTAGTGAGATACCACCAGCGCGCAGCAGAAAAAACACCGCCGCGGCGTCGGTGGAACTAATAATCGCGCCCAAAAGAAATGCTTGCGCAAGGGGCAGATCAAATATCCAGTGCGCCGCGAGTCCCACTAATCCAGTTGTGACCACCACCCCTAGTGTCGCTAGCGTGACTGCTGGCGCGGCCACCTTGCGAAAGACTCGCCATTTGGTGTTAAAGCCGGCGTCAAAAAGAATGACTGCTAGCGCAACACTGCCGATGAGATAAGCGCCGGACTGATCGTTATAAGTAAGCCCCAGACCGTCCTTGCCGGCGACGAGGCCAATCAGCAAAAAGACCAGCAAAAGCGGGGCCCCAAAGCGGAAAGCCAACACACTGGTCAGCACAGAGACAAGGACAAGCGCAGCGCCGATCAGCACCAAAGGTGCCAGCCAATCAATCATCGGTTCTCCTGCCCCCCTTTTGGTTGATCTGGCGCTACGACTCGCCCCCCGTGTCTGCTAGCCTTAGCAGCACATCTAACCGCCAAAATCGAGTCAGGAACCCGCGTGGAATTTGCCGCCCATAGTGCTTTTGCAGAAATCGCTATTTTGTTGATGCTAGCAGCAGCGGTTGGTTTTATCGGTATTCTGCTACGCCAGCCCCTGATTGTCAGCTTTATCGCCGTCGGCCTAATCACTGGCCCATCGGTACTGGATCTTGTCCATGCCGAGGCGCAAATCGAACTGCTGGCCGAAATCGGCATTGCGGTTTTGCTGTTTCTGGTGGGGATCAAGCTTGATATCAAGCTAATTCGATCGCTTGGCACGGTCTCGCTCATGACCGGACTGGGTCAGGTGCTTTTCACCTCAGTGATCGGCTACGGCATTGGCCTGGCACTCGGGCTGAGCCCCGTTGCGGCTCTGTATGTGGCGGTTGCCCTCACCTTCTCCAGCACCATCATTATCGTGAAGCTACTCTCGGATAAGCGCGAGATCGATTCACTGCATGGCCAAATCGCCCTTGGCTTTCTGATCGTCCAGGATCTGGTGGTGGTGCTGTCGATGATCGTGCTCTCCACGCTGGGCATCGGTGCCGCGGCCGAAGGTGGCGGATTGATCGACATCGCGTTGATTCTGGCCGCCGGTTTGGCATTGGTTGGGTTAACTGCGCTTTTCATTCGCTACGTCGCCAACCCACTGAGCACCCGCCTTGCACACGCTCCAGAGCTTTTGGTCATTTTTGCCATCGCACAGGCCACCGTTTTTGCCACCGTGGCCGACCTGATTGGCCTTGGCAAAGAGCTCGGCGGACTGCTCGCCGGCATTTCTCTCGCTTCAACGCCCTATCGCGAGACCATCTCGGCAAGGCTCTCACCCCTGCGCGATTTCCTGCTGCTGTTCTTTTTTATCGCACTGGGCTCGACGCTGGATCTGAGCCTCATGGGTGCGCAGATCGGCGAGGCCATCGTCTTTTCCCTATTTGTTCTGATTGGCAACCCGCTCATTGTGCTGATCATTATGGGTGTAATGGGCTATCGACGTCGCACCGGCTTTCTAGCCGGACTGACGGTCGCACAGATATCCGAGTTTTCATTAATCTTCATCGCCATGGGTGTTGCCCTTGGACATGTGACCGAACAGACGCTGGGGCTGGTGACACTGGTTGGGCTGATTACCATTGCCACGTCGGTGTATATGATCACCTACTCGCATACGCTTTATGCAAAGCTGCAGGGCCTCCTGACTCCCTTTGAACGCAAAAACCCCTATCGGGAACCACTCAGCGATGCTGAGCGCCTGACTAGCGGTGCGGATGTGGTGATTTTTGGGATGGGCCGGTTTGGCACCGCCATTGGGTTGCGCCTTGAACGTCATGGTCATCGGGTCCTTGGTATCGATTTCAACCCCGATGCCATCAAGCGGGCGCGTGAACTCGGCCTGCGGGCCGAATTCGGAGATGGTGCTGACCCAGAATTTGTCAGCGATCTACCGCTGCACGCCGCGCAATGGGTGATTAGCACCGTGCCAAGGCATCCCACCGGCCTTTCCCACGAGGACAGCCGTCACACGCTCATGCAGCTGCTGGGCAATCAGGGATTTACCGGCAAGGTGGCCATCGCAGCCCACAATGTTGGGGATACCGAAGATTTGAAAGCACGCGGAGCCGATGTGGTACTGGAGCCATTTCAAGACGCAGCCGACCGAGCGGTCGAGCTGATTCAAGGCGCCCGAGCGGAAAATCGCACGGATATCCCGGCGATTAGCGCTGAGGAGAATTGGTCGGGGTGAGAGGATTCGAACCTCCGACCACCTGCACCCCATGCAGGTGCGCTACCAGGCTGCGCTACACCCCGAAAACAGGCCAAAAGGATACATCAGCAGCGTCGAGAGGCCAACGCTAATCAGCGCTTAAGTGCTGCCAACACCTCTTCAAGCTCACCACGCAGCTGGCGGATAATCTGCTGGCGTTGGTTGGCATCGTCCTTGGCGCTTTCACCCGTGAGCTGCTGGCGGGCCCCGCCGATGGTGAAACCCTGTTGGTAGAGCAGCGAGCGAATTTGACGAATGAGGATAACGTCTTGACGACGATAGTAGCGGCGATTGCCGCGGCGCTTAACCGGGTTGAGCTGTGGAAATTCCTGCTCCCAGTAGCGCAGCACATGGGGTTTGACCCCACATAAATCACCCACCTCACCAATGGTGAAGTAGCGCTTTGCCGGGATCGGTGGCAGCTCGTCGTTACTGCTCGCGTCCAGCATACGCCTCTACCCTTGCCTTGAGCTTCTGGCCAGGCCGGAAGGTGACAACACGGCGCGCCGAGATCGGAATCTCCTCGCCGGTTTTGGGATTGCGCCCCGGCCGCTCATTTTTATCGCGAATATCAAAGTTGCCAAAACCCGAGAGTTTGACGGCTGTACCGGCTTCAAGCGCTCCGCGTATTTCTTCGAAAAAGCTCTCGACCAGTTCTTTGGACTCGCGCTTGTTAAGCCCGACCTCTTCGAACAGACGCTCGGCCATGTCTGCTTTCGTCAATGCCATTGTCCGTTCACTCCCTGAGTCCTGCCCCCAGTTGATCGTCGAGCGCAGCGACAATCTGCTGCACCATCGCATCAACCTCGTCGTCGGTAAGAGTGCGGGAATAATCCTGAAGAATCAATCCTATGGCGAGACTTTTGCACCCTTCACTCACACCCTTGCCGCGATAAACATCAAACAGATGAACGCCTTTTAACGCCTCACCGGCTGCGGCCTTGATGCAATCCTGTACCGCCTGCGCCGTGACGGTCTCATTGACCACAATGGCAAGGTCACGTCGAATGGCCGGATAACGCGATATCGCCGAGAAAGCCGGAACAGCTTTTTCAGAGAATATTGACTGCAGCAGCTCGAAAAGATAAACCGGCCCCTCTAAATCAAGCTGCGAGGCAACGGCGGGATGTAACGCCCCCACCCAGCCAATGGGCTGGTCGGCGTAGACAATCTGAGCACTCTGCCCGGGATGCAAAGCGGGATGCTCAGCGGCCACAAACTGAATTTGATCATCTTGACCGATCAGGGCAAGCAGCGACTCAACATCGCCCTTTACATCAAAAAAGTCGGCATCACGGCCCGCTTCGGCCCAGTGCTGCTCAGCCGCCGGCCCAGCGACCAGACCAGCCACCATCGGTGCCTGCTGTAACTCCGAGAGCGCGCCCCGAAAGCGCAGTCCCGTCTCAAAAAGCCGTACACGCTGCATCTGCCGGTTCCGATTGTGCTGCAATGCCCGGACCAGCCCCGGCCACAATGACGTACGCATCACGCCCAAATCCGCGGAGATGGGGTTAGCCAGTGCGAGCGGCGACTCCGCTGGATCGAGTAACTGCTGCAGCTCAGCAGAGACAAAACTGTAACTAATCGCCTCCTGATAACCCCGATCAACGAGCAGGCTACGCAGCCGCGTTAGGGCAACGCGAGACTCCGGCCGGGCCGGTATCGCCGCGGGGACCTGCGTGCGTCGCGCAGGCAGCTGATCGTAGCCATGGATGCGTGCGATCTCTTCGATCAGATCCACCTCACGGCTGATATCAAAGCGCCAACTGGGCGGGATGACCTGCCAGCTGCCGTCAACGGACGCTGGTGGCATTCCAAGCCGATTGAGCGTTTGTTGCATCTGCTCTGCCGACAGCTGCGTACCCAGTAGCTTGTTCACCCGCTCAGGCCGCAAGGCGACAGTCTCCCGTTCTGGCAGGTGCTCGGTATCGGTGACCGCATTGACCGGGCCGGGCTCACCTCCGGCCAGTTCAACCAGTAGCTGTGTGGCACGTTCGATGGCCATCACGCATTGTTCGGGGTCAACACCGCGCTCAAAGCGATGGCTGGAATCGGTGTGCAGTCCATACTGACGCGCCCGGCCCGCGATGGCCGCCGGCGCGAAAAAGGCAGCCTCAAGGAAAATATCCTGCGTCTGCTCACCGACGGCGCTAGCTTCGCCCCCCATAACACCTGCCATGGCAACGGGCCCCTGGGCATCCGCAATTACCAACGTGTTCTCAGCCAGCTCAACGGTATCGCCATTCAGCAGCGTAAGTTTCTCGCCATTGCTTGCAAGGCGAACATCAATAGCGCCATTGAGCTTGGCCAAATCAAAGGCATGCATAGGCTGGCCGAGCTCAAGCATTAAATAATTGGTGATATCAACCGCAATACTGAGCGGTCGGATACCCGCACGACGAAGCCGCTCGCGCATCCACATTGGCGTTGTCGCCTGGGTATTCACACCGCGAATCACTCGCCCACAGTATCGAGGGCAAGCGGCCGGCTCACTAAGTCGAATATCTAGACGATCCGCAATGGCAGCGTCCACCGGGCTGACATCGGGTGCCGTCACCGGCTGAGCGGTGAGCACGCCCACTTCGCGTGCGACACCAAGCATGCTTAGACAATCAGCACGGTTTGGCGTGAGCTCTACCTCGATAATGGGATCGTCGAGGCCCATGTACTCGCGCATGTCGGTGCCAATGGGTGCATCTGCTGGTAACGGCATGAGGCCATCATTCTCTTCGGAGAGCCCCAACTCCCGTGCGGCACAGAGCATGCCGAATGATTTCACACCCCGCAGCTTGGCGGCTTTGATTTTCATATCGCCAGGTAGGCGCGCGCCCACGGTGGCAAAGGGAGCTTTGAGCCCCGCTTCGGCATTCGGTGCGCCACAGACCACCGTCTTCGGCTCGCCGCTGCCATCATCCACCTGACAAACCCGCAGTCGCTCGGCATCCGGATGCGGCTCACACTCGGTAATCTCTCCCACCACAACGCCGCTGAACGCGGGGGCTGCGGGCTCGACCGAATCAACTTCAAGCCCCGCCATGGTGAGTTGATGCGCCAGCGACTCGGTGTCATCCGAAACTGACACCCAGTCACGCAACCATTCTTGACTAATCCTCATCGGGCGCTCCTAGCGAAACTGGCGCAGAAAGCGCAGGTCATTCTCAAAGAAAATCCGCAGGTCGTTCACGCCATAGCGCAGCATGGCAAGACGCTCAACGCCCATACCAAAGGCGTAGCCGGTGTACCGCTCGGCATCAATGCCAACGGCCTCAAATACGGCTGGGTGCACCATTCCGCAACCAAGAATCTCAAGCCAACCGCTGTGACTGCAGACACGACAGCCTTCGCCATGACAGAACATGCACTCGACATCCACCTCGGCCGATGGCTCGGTGAATGGGAAATAAGACGGCCGGAAACGCAGTGCCAGATCATCCTCGAAAAACTGTTTAACGAAGTCATCAAGGACGGCCTTGAGATCGCCGAAAGTGATGTCCTCATCGACCACCAGGCCCTCGACCTGATGAAACATCGGCGTATGAGTGAGATCGGAATCGCAGCGATAGACTCGCCCGGGCGCGATCACTCTGACCGGAGCACCGTCTGACTCCATAACCCTCACCTGCACTGGCGAGGTGTGGGTACGCAGCAAATGATGGACATCGAAATAAAACGTATCGTGCATCGCCCGAGCCGGATGGTCGGCGGGGATATTGAGCGCTTCGAAGTTGTGATGATCATCTTCAACCTCAGGCCCCTCAGCGATACTAAAACCAACCCCGCTGAACATCTGCTCGATGCGCTCGAGTGTGCGGGTAATCGGATGCAGCCCGCCCGGTAATTCGCCGCGCCCCGGCAGAGTCACATCCACTCGATCGGCCTCAAGCGCGGCATTGAGCTCCGCCTGCTCGAGCGTCGTTCGTTTAGCATCTAGCCACTCGCTGACCTGCTGTTTGGCGGCATTAATCGCCTGCCCAGCCGCCGGACGCTCCTCGGGGGGTAATGAACCCAATGACTTCAGCTGCTCGGTGAGCGCACCCTTTTTGCCCAGATAGGCCACACGGACCTCATCGAGCAGCGCGACGCTATCTGCCGCATCAATGGCGGCTCGCGCCTGCTCAGTCAGTGCCTTGAGCTGATCACTCATGTTTTATCCGCCTGCAAATAAAAAAGGGGAAGACGACGGCCTTCCCCTCTGTTTGGCCGTCACTCGGTCAGTGACTTACGCCAGCGCTGCCTCGGCGCGCTCAGCGAGCGCCGTAAACCCGGCGCTGTCATGCACGGCCATGTCGGCAAGGACTTTGCGGTCGATCTCAATCTCCGCACGCTTGAGCCCGTTCATCAAACGGCTGTAGGACAAACCGTTCATGCGAGCAGCCGCGTTAATGCGCTGAATCCACAGTGCGCGAAACTCACGCTTGCGAACCCGGCGATCTCGGTAGGCGTATTGACCGGCCTTAATGACCGCTTGGTTAGCTACTTTGAACGTCTTACGACGTGCTCCGTAGTAACCTTTCGCCTTGCCGAGGACCTTCTTGTGGCGGCGACGTGCGATGACGCCACGCTTTACTCTAGCCATCTTCAGAATCCTCTGTATTCAGTTAATTTAAACGTAGGGCAGCATGCGCCGAATTGCCGGCGTGTCCTGCTCTGACACCAAAGTGGTGGCACGCAGCCGAGACTTCCGCTTCGCATCCTTTTTCGTCAGGATGTGATTGTGGAAGGCGCGAGCCCGCTTAAACCGGCCACTGGCCGTTTTGCGGAAACGCTTGGCGGCGCCACGGTTCGTCTTAATTTTCGGCATGAACCGTTACTCCATTGCCACAAACAAGAACTCCCGGCCGTGCCGGGAGCTCACCCGTCGAAGGCCCTTGAGCCTTCGTTATTTCCCCTTGCGGGGAGACATCGTCATCACCATCAAGCGGCCCTCGACTTTGGGGCGCTGCTCAACGACTGCAAATTCTTCAAGGTCTTGCTCAACCCGCTCGAGCAGTTCAGCACCGAGCTCTTGGTGAGCCATCTCACGCCCGCGGAAGCGCAAGGTGATCTTGACCTTATCCCCATCTTCTAGGAAGCGTTTGAGGTTACGCAGTTTCACCTCGTAGTCGCCCGAATCCGTACCCGGGCGGAATTTCACTTCCTTTACCTGGATCTGCTTTTGCTTTTTCTTGGCCGCCTGCTGCTTTTTGGACTGTTCGAATTTCCATTTGCCAAAATTCATAATGCGGCAAACGGGCGGATCGGCGTTGGGATCCAATTCGACTAAGTCGAGTTCTGCGGTGGTTGCCCGCTCAAGGGCATCATCGGTGGCGACAATGCCAACCTGCTCACCATTTTCATCAATCAGGCGGACCTGAGAGACCTCAATCTCTTCATTAATGCGCCGGTTTTCGCCGGCGCCGGGCTGCTGACGTCGCGCCCCCGGCTTTCTGCGTATAGCGATCCTTCAATCCTCCAGCATTGTGCGGCCAAGACGCGAAGTATCCGCATCGAGGCGTTCGATCAATGCGTCCAGTGTCATGGCGCCGAGATCTTCACCGAAACGAGTCCGAACGGCCACTTGACCGCTTTCTCGCTCCTGATCCCCGACAACCAGCATGTATGGCACGCGTCGAATCGTGTGTTCGCGAATCTTAAAGCCGATCTTCTCGTTCCTCAAGTCGGATTCCACCCGAAACCCTTTTTCGCTCAGGTGTTTCCGAACTTCTTCGGCGTAATCGGCTTGGCGATCCGTGATATTGATAACTTGGGCTTGGACCGGCGCGAGCCATACTGGCCAATCACCGCCATAGTGTTCAGTGAGCACACCGATGAAACGCTCAAAAGAGCCAAATATGGCTCGATGCAGCATCACGGGGACCTCTCGCTCGCCAGTCTCGGCCACATATTCCGCGCCGAGCCGGCCCGGCATCGAGAAATCGACCTGCATGGTCCCGCACTGCCAGACTCGATTTAAACAATCGCGCATGGCAAGCTCGATTTTGGGGCCGTAAAACGCCCCCTCGCCCGGGTTAACGCGCCATTCCATGCCCTTGTCGTTCAGTGCCTGCTCGAGTGCCGACTCGGCCCGATCCCAAAGTGCGTCCTCGCCAACGCGCTTTTCAGGGCGCGTTGACAGCGCAACCTGCACGTCGTCAAAACCAAAATCTCGGTAGATCTCGAAGGCGAGATCCAAAAAGGCGGAAACCTCAGCCTGGAGCTGCTCTTCAGTGCAGAAGATATGCGCATCATCCTGGACGAAGTTACGCACTCGCATCAGGCCATGCAGCGTGCCGGAGGGCTCGTTCCGGTGACAGTTACCAAACTCCGATAGACGAATGGGCAGATCGCGGTAGCTTTTGAGGCCCTGGTTGTAAACCTGCACGTGACAGGGGCAGTTCATTGGCTTGACCGCGTAGTCACGATGCTCAGAGTGGGTGGTGAACATATCCTCGCGGAATTTCTCCCAGTGCCCGGATCGCTCCCATAGGCTGCGATCGACAAGCTCTGGCGTGCGAATTTCCTGGTAACCATGCTGCTCGAGCCGGTCGCGCAGATAATTCTGCAACACCGTATAAATGCGCCAGCCGTTGGGATGCCAAAACACCATGCCCGGGGCTTCATCCTGCAGATGAAATAGATCCTGGCTACGGGCGATGCGTCGATGGTCGCGCTTCTGTGCCTCTTCCAGAAACTGCAGATAGCCCTTGAGCGCCTTACGATCGGCAAAGGCAGTGCCGTAGACGCGCTGGAGCATTTCATTGCTGGCGTCTCCACGCCAATAGGCACCGGCGAGCTTGGTTAATTTAAAGGCCTTGAGGAAACGCGTGTTGGGCACATGGGGACCCAAACACATGTCGACATATTCTTGGTGATGATAGAGGGCCATAGACTCAACATCGGGCATGGCCTCGACCAGCTGAACCTTATAGTCCTCGCCCCGCTCCCGGAATAACTGCAAGACCTCGTAACGCGGCGTCACCTTCTTAATGACGTCGTATTCTTGGTCGATAAGCTCGGCCATGCGCTGCTCGATGCGCTCAAGGTCTTCCGGGTGAAAACCCGCATCATAACGAATGTCGTAGTAAAACCCGTCGTCAATGACTGGGCCAATCGCCATCTGCGCTTCGGGGTAGAGCTGCTTGACGGCTTGACCGAGCAAATGACAGCAGGAGTGACGAATAATATCGACGCCTTCCTCATCCTTCGGCGTGATGATCTGAAGATCAGCATCCTCCGCAATTAGGTCACAGGCATCCACCAACTGGCCGTTCACTCGCCCGGCCACCGTGGCCTTCGCCAGTCCAGGACCAATATCGGCGGCAACGTCCAATACAGAGAGCGGCTCAGCGTAGTCGCGTTGACTGCCGTCCGGAAGGGTAATGAGGGGCATGAAAAAGACTCCACAGTGGTGACCCATACCAAAGGCCACATGCTTTTTGTTTGAAAAGGTATTTGGTAGGCACGAGTGGACTCGAACCACCGACCCCCACCATGTCAAGGTGGTGCTCTAACCAGCTGAGCTACGCGCCTAATACAGCGGGGAAGTTTAACGCCACCGCAAACGATTGCCAATAATTAATTCGATGCTGTTTTTTCCTTCGCTCGTAATACGGAACTCATTCTGGCCTCAGTCATCAGACTGCAACAAATGCGTGCAAATCATACTTTGACCTGCACCATTATAGGGCGTACGGTGGCTTTGGTTTTATTTGTTTTAGTTTCAATGTAAAGGAGGACGAAGGATGGATCTGGCTTCACTGAGTCTTGGGCAATACGAATTTATTGCCAATGCCTTCTCATTCGGGCTGGCCGTGATGGCAGCAGCAACGCTGTTCCTCTGGTTTTCTCGTAGCCACGTAGCACCCGCTTATCGCATGGCTGTGACGATTTCCGGATTGGTAACCGCGATTGCCGCCTACCATTACCTGCAGATTATGCTGTCCTGGGATGCCGCCTTTGCGGTGGCGGGTGGCAATCTTGAGGTAACGGGTTCGCCATTTAACCAAGCCTATCGCTATGTCGATTGGCTGCTGACCGTACCACTTCTGCTCATCGAGCTCATTCTGGTTATGCGACTCTCACGTGACGAGACCGTCTCTAAGAGCGTTTGGCTGGGTGGCGCCGCAGCCCTGATGATCATTCTTGGTTATCCGGGTGAAGTGGCTGAAGAAGCCGGTACGCGCTTTACCTTCTGGGTACTGTCGATGATTCCGTTTATCTACATCGTCTACCAGTTGGTGGTCGGTCTGAAGGGATCCATCAACAAGCAGCCTGAGAATGTGCGCGGTTTGATTAATGGAGCCGCCACACTGGTCGTAATTTCTTGGCTGTTCTACCCAATCGTTTTCCTCTTCCCGCTGATCGGTTTCACCGGCGGCGCAGCGATTACCGCTGTGGAAGTGGGTTACACGATTGCGGATATTGTCGCCAAGGCCGTCTTCGGCATCCTCATCCTCGCGATTGCTATCCGCAAGTCCGAGGCAGAGGGCGGCGCGCAGGCCTAATCGGCCCCGCAGCCTATTCCGCTACTCCAGGCGGAATAACCCAAAAACCTGCCGGTGCGCTGCGCCGGCAGGTTTTCCCTTCGGCCCAGCGTTGAGGTGACTCAATTGGCCACAATGGATGTCAGAAACACAAACATTATGGTTCGTCCTGGCATCGCTACATTAAGTGCGGTCGACCACTTCATGATAGAAATCGTGAACGCAACGGCCGACAACCCAGCACGCGATGCAGTGATCTACCACCTAGAGACAGGTGGACAACGCATGCGCGCCAAATTGGCACTCGCTAGTGCCCATGTTCAGCTCAACGACGCCGATGCCATTGCTGCCGCCGCTGCTTGTGAGCTGCTCCACAACGCCTCGCTGATCCATGATGACATCAGCGACCAAGACAATTACCGCCGCGGACAAGAAACCGTTCGTGCGCGATTCGGTGAGAACATCGCCTTGTGCGCCGGCGATCTTTTAATGGCCCTCAGTTTTCAGGCTGCGCTGACTATTACCGACCGCAATGCGGCCACGGCATTGTTAGCCGCGCTGACAAATTGTTCGGCTCGCGTGATTGGCGGCCAAAGTATCGAACTTGGTTACAAAGGCGGGACGCACGAAGTGCCGTTGCGCACCTACCTTGATGCCACCCGCGCGAAAACCGCCCCCCTCATCGAACTCTCGATTGGCATTGGCCTACATGATTCGAAAGGCCAACGCGCCAAAGTGTTGGGCGAAGCCATTGGCCTTGCTTATCAGATTCTTGATGACTTGGACGATCTTACTCACATCGGGACCCATTCAATGAAGGATGCGCATTTGCATCCTCTGCATGCAGCCTTTCATCATCGCGACGTGCGACAGTGTTTGCGCCATGCCAATTCGGCACTGGATCGCGCATCCAAATTGGCACAAACGCTGCCCTCCCCCCTAGATGCGGCCGTCAGCGACCTCATAAAAAGACTACGGGACAAAGCAGCTAAACACGTAACTGCTCCCGCAAGCATTACCGCCGAGGGCTAACCAAGATGAATACGGTGGTCCTAGGTGGTGGCTTTGGTGGCATCGCAGCAGCGCTGCGCCTGTGCGCCCGCGGCCATGAAGTCACTCTAATCGACCGCTGCCCCCGCTTGGGCGGCAGAGCGCAGGTATTTGAGCGCGATGGTTATCGGCACGATGCCGGGCCGACGGTAATTACCGCGCCCTTTCTGTTTGCCGAATTATTTGCGCTGTTTGGCGAAGAAATTGCCGACCATGTCACTCTGAAGCCACTCGACCCCTGGTACCGCTTCCGCTTCCCCGATAACCGTCATTTTGACTACGGACCCGGACTGGAGCGCATGGAAGCTGAAATTGCCCGATTCAATCCGGATGATGTCGCCGGTTACCATGGCTTACTCGCTGAATCCAAGGCGCTATTTGATATCGGATTTAAAGAGCTGGGTGACCAGCCCTTCCATCGGGCCAGCTTTATGATCCGCCAAATCCCACGTCTGCTGCGACTGCGCTTCGACCGCAGCGTCTGGGATATGGTCTCCAACCACATCCAACACCCCTATTTACGACGCGCTTTATCGCTGCAGCCACTATTGGTGGGTGGCAACCCGTTTGACACCACTTGTATCTATGGGCTGATTCATTATCTAGAGCGTGAGTGGGGCGTGCATTTTGCCATGGGTGGAACGGGTGCATTAGTTGATGCCTTGGCAGCCTTGCTGGAGCGCCATGGTGTTCAGATTGAAAATGGTCGCAGCGTTGTTAGCCTTACCCGAGATGGCCGTCATATTCGCAAAGCGGTCCTGGATGATGGACGCGAAATAGCGGCCGATACCTTTGTATCGAATCTTGACCCCATGCATCTCTATGGCGAACTCATTGAACACCCACCGGTAACCAGTCGTATCAAACAGCGATTGGCCAAAACTTCCATGGGGCTTTTTGTTCTTTACTTTGGCACCGACCGGCAATATCCGGACATCGCGCATCACACTATTTGGCTAGGTGAGCGCTATAAGGAGCTACTGCGAGATATTTTTGACCGCAAAGTGCTCTCGGAAGATTTCTCGCTGTATTTGCATCGGCCAACGGCCACCGATCCGAGCTTTGCCCCCGCAGGCCATGACAGCTTTTATGTGCTGGCTCCCGTGCCCAATCTTTTAGGGGATATCGACTGGCAGGCCGAAGGCCCAAGATTGCAACAGCGCATTATTGAGGCGTTGGAGACTTCTATCATGCCGGGGCTGAGCCAGCATATTCGCGCGCCGTTTTTTATGACCCCGCAGGATTTTCGTAACGATTACCAAAGCGTTCACGGCAGCGGCTTTAGTGTTGCACCGCTATTCCGCCAGTCCGCCTGGTTTCGCTTCCACAATCAGGCTGAGGGATTAGACAATCTTTACTTGGTGGGGGCCGGGACGCATCCCGGCGCCGGTCTGCCAGGGGTGGTCTCAAGCGCGCGGGTTCTTGATCGGTTGATTGCCCCACCGTCGGAGGCCGCATGACGCCGAGCGAGGTCTTGGCCCGGCATGGCAGTAGCTTCTATATGGCAAGTCGCGTTTTGCGGCGTCAGGATGCGGCAGATATCGCCATTCTCTATGCCGCTTGCCGCCTCATCGATGACTTGGCCGATGAGCAAACGGGCCAGGCCGAACATCTCCACCAAATCACAACCGCCCTTCGCGCCGGTGATCCCCAAGTCGTACCGGTGGAAGGCTTCGCAGAGATGGCTGAGCGCCGGCGCCTCCGTCTGGAGCCATTGGCCATCCTCGCTGAAAAAGCTTGGCAGGAGGCACAGACGCCCCTGCTCATCGGCAATGAAGATGAACTCATTGACTATTGTTATGCCGTTGCGGGCACGGTCGGCGAGATGATGTGCCCGCTGCTGGGAGCGGACCCAGTGCGCGGGCGCGACCCTGCCATTGCGCTGGGCATTGCCATGCAACTCACCAATATCTCTCGTGATGTCTTGGAGGATGCCGAGCAAGGGCGCCGTTACCTGCCTGGCAGTTGGGTTGCTGATCTGGGGCCAGACTTAATTGCCGAAGCCCGGCCAATAAATCGAGAGCCGGTCCGAGGCGCGATCCGTCGCACTGTCGACTTGGCAGAAACCTATTATCAGCAAGCAGAGTCTGGATTTGCGCTGATTCCCTTTCGGAATCGCCAAGCAATACGAGTGGCAACCGGGCTTTATCGGGCCATTGGGCGTCGGGTCCTTGAGCGCGGCTGCCGTTATTGGGAAGGCCGTGTCTCGCTCAATCATAATGAACGTGCAAAATTGGCATTGACCACGCTCGCCCGCATCGCATGAAAACCTTCGATCTTGCCTTTATTGGCCTTGGCGCGGCTTCACTGAGCCTTGCGTATCGACTGGCGACAAATGGCTTTTCGGGCACCGCTGTTTTTATCGATCCCAACCCAGCGTCCATTGACGAGAAAACCTGGTGTGGGTGGGGACCCAGTGACCATCCATTCCGTGATCAACTAACGCGTCGCTGGCATGCTTGGGCCGTGGGCAATACCAACACCCAGGTGCGCCAGAGCCATAGCGAGATCGCCTATGAAATGCTGCGTGGCAGCGATGTTCGATCATCGGCCATGCAGGCGATTGCCACGCGCGGCCACTGGGAAGTTCTAACCCCTTACCGCGTTGAGCATGGCAAGCAACATGGCGCTGGCTGGGCATTGACGCTGAATGACGGCCGCGCCATCCAAGCCAAAACGGTGTTAGATTCACGACCACCGACGATCGTCTTGAAGCGGCCCTGGCTATGGCAGAGCTTCTTCGGTATCGAGCTTGAGGGTGAGGATTTCGGTGATGACGATTGCGTCAATCTAATGGAATTCACCCCGGATGACGCACCCTTGGTCAGTTTTTTCTACGAGTTGCCGATCAGTCGCCATCAGCGGTTAATTGAGTACACACGATTCACCCCAGAGCCAGCCGATTTGACCGACCTGCAAGCGCAGGTTGAGGCTCGGATTGCCAAACGCGGCTGGGGACGCGCACGCGCACTACGCAGCGAACATGGCCATCTGCCAATGGCGCCCATTACACCCCGAGCAGAGGCCAACTGGATTCACATAGGTACCTGCGGCGGCAGTATGCGACCGGCCACCGGCTACGCTTTTCATGCCATTCAATCCTGGGCCGATCAGGCCGCGTCAGCCCTCCTCGACGGTAGACCGGTGATGCCCCCGCAACGCTCAAAAGGATTAGACTGGCTCGATGGCGTTTTCTTAGAGTCGCTTTGGCGTGAACCGCATCTTGCCGCGCAACGCTATCAACGACTATTTGCGCGAACCTCAAGCGCTGCACTGACGCGCTTTTTAATGTCGCGACCAAGAGCGGCTGATATCATTCGAATACTGATGGCATTGCCCATGCAGCCTATGCTCAAAGCAGCCTGGCATCATGGATGGAGGCAGTCATGAATCAGACCATGCACCCCCCTGCTTTTTGGCTTTTTCCGATTGGCATTGTGATCGCGCTCGCGGCCTCGTTCATGCCGGGGCAATGGCCTTTGTACATCGTGCTCGCGATTAGCACAGCAGTTCTCGGGTTGCCGCACGGCAGTCTCGACACCGCTGTCGCTAAACGTTATCTCAAACTCAATACCCCACTACGCCTAATCGCTTTTTTGATCGGTTACATGGCGCTTGGTGGTGTCGTACTTGGTTTCTGGCTCCTTGCCCCAAATCTGGCCTTAGCGGCCTTCCTGCTCTACTCCGCGGTACATTTTGGTGATGATGTAGCCAACCGGCTGGGCCATCTTAGCGGCACGGGATATGGCCTATGGGTATTGGGATTACCGGTCGCCTTCCAGTCGCAACAGGTACTGCCTTTGTTTGAAATGCTGGGTGCCACTCAGGCGGAATTAATCGTCTCTGCTGCGCCTTGGGCGTTGGGTATCGGCGGTGGCCTCTTGGCCTCGGGCTTAATCATGCGCAAGGAGCGAGCGGTGAGCGATTGGCGCGATCCGCTGTTATTGATACCGGTAGCGGCATTTTTGCATCCGCTGGCCTATTTCATTGCCTATTGGTGCTTTTTACACAGCCCGCGACATCTTGAGCTTGCCGCGCGTGATCTGGGCATGAACAGTTGGCGGGAGCGCCTCAAAGCCGTCGCACCCACCACGCTAGCCACCTATGCGCTGGCCCTGGCGGCTGTGCCATTCCTACTGGGGCTACCCACCGATGCTGCCTTAATGCGGATCATCTTCATTGGGCTAGCCGCATTAACCGTGCCGCATATGCTGCTCGAGTTCATCGCAAGCCCCCGACGCACCGCTTAAGAGGCGCACCAAACCTCGAGACTCCGGCGAACGTCTGAGCAATTCAGGCGTTCAGCGAATTGTTGTGTCACTGTCCAAAAACTAGCCTTTCTCGCGTCTGCAAAAGCCATTAACAAAGGACGCGAGCAAGGTATGCCATTCTCAACTTGGGGTGATGCCAGCAATCCACACGTGGTGGGAAATCAACGGCTGGAAGGCTTGGTCATCACCCACTTAGAGCCAGAGGAATTGCTGGCGGCGGCCATGGCGCAACGCGCGGACCCAAAGCACGGTATTTATCCGCTGTATGCGACCCGACCGCAACAGACACCGGACGCCATCACGGAGCAGATGCTTGAGCATCTTCTGGATGGCTATGTAAACCAGCCTAGCGACGCGCAAGCCGCCGCCCACTCGCTATGGGCTGGTGTTGGCCACCAGTTTGATTTGCCCATCGACACCCCAGATGCCCGCATCCTGAGTTACTTAACACTGCGTGGCGATCAAACGCTCTCGCCGGTGCATGACTGGCGTAGTCGTGAGCTCTACCGCTACCCCCTACTGCAAGCATTTGGGGCCAGTGCCGATGCAGAAGTTCTGGGCTTACTTACTCAGCGTGGATTACTCAGACGCACCGATTTGGTGTCGCGAATACGCCTTTGTCCTGCCTGTCATGGTGCTCATGTTCTGTTTGTTGACTCATGCCCCAATTGTCACGGGCTGGAGATTGAGTCGGATGAATCTATCCATTGCTTCACTTGCGGTCATGTCGCTAGTCAACGGGCCTTTATTTTGGCGGGTGGTCTGCAATGTCCGAACTGCCGAACACGCTTGCGGCATATCGGCACCGAGTATGACCGGCCTTTGGAGCATCACCATTGTCGACGCTGCGCCGAGCGCTTTACCGAACCGGAGGTGATTACGCACTGCAGCATCTGCAACCACGAAAGTCGCCCCGAACTTTTGGTCACGCAAGAGGCGGGGCGCTATACAGTTACTGAATACGGCCGTTTAAGTGTCCTGAACCACAACCTAAGCGCACCGGTTATCAGTCTTGAACGGCATGGAATGCTGCATCCGCAGGTCTTTGAGCAATTACTTGGATGGCAGTCGGAAATCGCGGCGCATCACACTGATTGCCGTTTCACCTTGCTGCGCCTGCAAATAGCGAACCTAGATGACCTTGCCAGCAGTATGAGCGCAGAGGCGGTTTCACGACTGCTGCGCTCTTTAAGTGAACGCCTGCCTGGTTTTATTCGCCCGGGAGATGTCTGCACGCGCACCCAGTCCGCTGACTTCTGGGTACTCATGCCCCAGGCGAGCACAAAAGACACGCAGACATTGATTGAGCGGCTGCAAGAACTGCTGGAATCCAGCGAAGCCCTGCACGCTGCCGATTTGCGGCTAAGCGCTCGCGCGCTGGATTCAGGACAGACCGTACTCGCCGAGACCACGGGTAACGCCTTAATGCAAAAGCTCACCGAGCATCAGGAGGGCTATCTGCATGCTTGATGTATTTGCCGTCCGCCCAATGTTTCCTGTTCTCATGATCGTTGAGCTGCCGCTTTATTTGCTCATCCTCGCCGGCATATTGCGCTACCGGCTGCAAAGCCAGGCGCTGCCCATCATCCAGGCCGATAGCGCCCCCATGGTGAGCTGCATCATCACTTGCTATAGCGAAGGTGAAGCTGTCCGTCGCACCGTGGAGGGGCTGGTGAGTCAAATTTACGCCGGCCCGATTGAGATTCTGGCTGTAGTGGATGGGGCGGAGCAAAACCACGAAACACTGCAGGCGCTACAGCAAGTCCGTCCGCAACTGCCCCTATCTTCACGCCGAGCGCTCAAGATTATTCCCAAATGGCAACGGGGTGGGCGTGTCTCGTCACTCAACACAGGGCTGTCGCTCAGTCGCGGCGAGATTGTGATGGCGCTTGATGGCGACACCAGCTTCGATAACGACATGGTGGCGACGGCGGTACGGCGGTTCAGCAACCCGAACGTGATCGCCCTAACCGGAACCCTACGAGTCAGAAACCGACAGCAAGCGCTATGCACAAAGCTGCAGGCCCTTGAGTATTTGATTGGCTTGGTCGCCACACGCACCGGCTTGGGCGCTTTTAACGTGATTAACAATGTCTCCGGCGCGTTTGGCGTCTTCCGCCGTGATGCGCTCATTCGAGTGGGCGGCTGGGAATGCGGAACCGCTGAAGACCTCGATATGACACTGCGCTTAAAGCGTTATTTTGGCCGTCATCCGCACTATCGCATTGAATTCGCACCCACGGCGATTGGCCATACCGACGCACCCGCCACCTTTGCAGAACTACTCAAACAACGACTGCGCTGGGACGGCGACCTCTACTATATGTATGCCCGCAAACATCGCGGCGCCCTCTCGCCTGCCATGATGGGCTGGCCAAATACGATTGCCACCATTTGGTACGGCTTGCTGCACCAGGTGGTATTACCTTTTGTGATAGCGCTTTACTTGCTCTACCTAGCGATCGTCTACCCACCGGTGACCGTCGCCATCGGGCTGACCGTGGTTTACCTCATTTATCTGCTAATCAGTCTTGTAATGACTGTCATGGCCCTCGCGCTGCTATCTGAGCGGCGCAAAACCGATTTACCCCTTGTCCTTCTTACCCCGATTTATCCGTTTTACCGCGGCTTTATGCGGCTTTGGTCGGTCGTCGCGATTCTCGCGGAGATCATTCTCGATCAGCACAAGGACACGAACATGGCCCCTTGGTGGGTCCTTAAAAGGAGTCAGTACTAATGGCGCGCTTGCAACCAACAACCGTGAGATTTATCGCCCTACTCATGGCCACGAGTTTCACGGCCAGCGCGAGTGAAGCAGTGATTGAGCGCGAAGCGCTGGAGCGACAATTAGAACAGTCACCGGTTGCACAGGCCGCGCGCGCCGATGTTGCCGTGGTCGATGAACAACGAGCGCAGCGCAGTACCCGCAGTGGCTGGCGTGTCTTTGGTGATCTTAACGCCGCCGCATTAAATGAAATCGAAGGTGATGACAATCGCCGCTATGACCGTGTTCAGGGCGATATTGGGTTACGCCACCCATTACTCGGCAGCCAACGCGCGGAGACCGATGCCGTGACCAATTTGGAAAAACTGCGACTGCAAACACAAGGCGAGGCCGATAGCCGAATTGAACGCTTAGCGATCGATTTGCGCCGGCGCTATGCCGAGTATTGGTATCAAAACCGCTTGCTGCGCTTGAGCGAGGATTGGCTGCAATCCTCCACGGCCGCTCTGGAGCGAGTCTCCGCGCAGGCGGGTGCCACCATACTCAATAGTGAGATAACCGCACTGGAGGCGGCCGTTGAGCAGGCACGCATCGACCACACCGAGGCAACGGCCGCGCGTCAGGCAGCACGACGGGTTATCGAGGCTATCCTCGGCCAATCCGTCCCTGAATTTCAGCCGGTTTGGCCCGCTAACAGTGCCATTTGTGTGAATGAATCGGATTTGCAGTCGGCACTCTGGGACCAAGATCCTGCCATCCGAGCCACCAAAGCCCAGCTCGCCCTGGTGATTGAGCAAGGAGGCTATGCCCTTGCCGATGAGATTAACTCGAATATCACTCTCACCCACAGCCAGATTCTTGAAGCCTGGGATGATCGCGGCCACGAGACCAGCATTGGCCTAAGTGCCGAAATGCCTATCGCCCTCACCAAAGCCCACAATCAACGCGAGGCCTGGCGTAACGCCGAAATCCTGCAACTGCAAAGGCGGCTAGAAGTGGAGCGGCAATCGGTCATTGCCGAAGTTGCCGACAGGCTGGCTCGGATGCAAGCTGGCGCGGCCAGCCGACAAGCTGCTGAGGCGCGATTACGACAAGCGCATTATCTTTGGCTGGAGTCACGCGAACGGGCCGATATGCTGACAGGCGATAACGTATTACAGCCCCTACAACGCAGCATCGCCTGGTATCAAACAGCCCGCGAGCGTCTGCAGAGAGAAGCAGCATGGCTTGTCGCTCGTGCAGAGCTTGAGGGTATCCGTACACCGAATTGCCAGCCCACCCTTGCCACCGCCCCATCAGATCAATGGCTGTCACCGCTCCCTGCACGGACCTCAATCAACGAGGCTCGGCAATGAGCATGAAAATCCGCTTTCAAGGACAACGTCTCGCGCCAGTCTCGGATGGTATCCCGGTGCGTTACGGCCCAGCTCGGCGCAGTCTGCCCCGAATTCGGTGGCTACTCATTGCCCTGTTGGTGACAAGCCCACTCATCTATGTCCTCTGGCTAATACTACGTGGCGGATTGGTGGTCGACGCGAGCGGCAGACTGACCTATGAAACGGTCCGAGCCGGCGCGGTAGTTAGCGGCGTTGTTGCCGAAGTGTTGGCCGAAGAGAACGGTACAGTGCAGGCAGGCGAGCCATTAATTCAGCTAGAGAATCCGGAAATACGGGGCCGTCTACAGCATTTGCAAGATGAACTCTCCCGGCTTGAGGGGGAACAACGCGAGGCCAAGGCCAATGCGGAAGCAGCGCTTATGGCTGTTAATGAGGAAATTGAAACCCTGCAGTCGTTGGTGGAAAGCGAGGAGCGATGGGTGGAGCAAATGAGACGCCTTGAAGCACTCGGCCTAGTCACAGAGCGCGAGCAGTATCAAGCCATGGCGGAGACTAAACGCACCCGACGCCAGCTGTTGGATGCCATTAACCGGCGTACTGACCTAACACGCATTCAAACCCAAGGGGATAGCAACCTCCGAGCCCGCGAGGAAGATCTTCGATTAGCTTTAGATATGGCTAATAACAATCTGAAATACCTAACAATAAAAGCGCCCGCGAATGGTGATGTTGTTGAACTTTTAGTTGAACCCGGCGACACGGTTGGCCCAGGCACCACCCTTTTGACCATGACACGCCCCTCGCCACCCGAACTGATTGCTTATCTTCGCCCTGCCGATGGGAATTTTGCCCGACATAATGGCCGAGTAAGAGTCCGCTTACCGGATGGCACACAGCTTGCTGGGCGAGTCACTGAACGGCCAAGGCTCACGGGGCGGATTCCAACGACCATGCAAACCCTGCTGCAGGACGCCAACGCGGCGTTAATGGTGAAGGTTGCACTGATCGATCGTGTACCAGAGGCAATGGCAGTTCACGGCCTGCCCGTGACAGTAGAATTCGCGCGCGGCCCATCCGTTGTCGCTTCCCGGCTGCGCTTTCCCAGCGCTATCGCCGGACAAACCGATACGAAAACGTTAGAGTGAAGGGATAACACCAATCGGAGGAGTATCCCTTGGCCAATTCAAACAAAACGGTTTTTGTCACGGGCGCGACATCAGGTTTCGGCCGCGCCACCGCGCGCCGGTTCGCTGACGCTGGCTGGCAGGTTGTCGCCAGTGGCCGTCGCACCGAACGTCTCGAGGCGCTGGCAGAAGAGATCCGCGCCAAGGGTGGAGAGATTCATATCATCACCCTCGATGTTCGCGATGCAGAGGCGGTGAAAAAAGCGGTAGCCTCTTTGCCTGAAGCGTTCGCAGACATTACCTGCCTGGTCAACAACGCGGGCTTGGCATTGGCGCCAGAGCCGGCCCAAGCCGTGGACTTAAAAGACTGGCATACGATGATCGATACCAACGTGACCGGACTGGTTAATGTTACGCATGCCCTGCTACCGAGACTGATTGAAAGCGGGCGCGGCGCCAGCATTATCAACTTGGGCTCTGTGGCTGGCCAATGGCCGTATCCGGGCGGGCATGTCTATGGTGCCACCAAAGCGTTCGTCGAGCAGTTCGGCTACAACCTGCGCTGCGACCTCCTCGGCACTGGCGTGCGGGTCACGGATGTTGCACCAGGGCTTTCCGAGACAGAGTTCACGCTCGTGAGGACCAAAGGCGATCAGGCCGCGTCGGACCGGCTTTATGCTGGGACCGAGCCAATGCAACCCGAAGATATCGCTGAGCAGATCTTCCACGTTGCAACGCTGCCCGCCCATGTCAACATCAATCGGATGGAGCTCATGGCAACCCGTCAGGCCTGGTCGCCATTCGCCATTGACCGCGACTAAGCCGTATTCCGATCAGGCTCTCCCAGCGCATGTTGCTGTAGGCGCTTGATTTCGTCTCTCAGCTTGCCCGCTTCCTCAAACTCTAGGTTGCGGGCATGTTGATGCATCTGCTGCTCTAAGGACTTAATACGCTGTACCGCCTGTGCGATGGTCAAATCGGCATAGGCGCGGCTTTCTTCAGCCACCTCGGCGTAATGTGCCGGCGTATCGGGTGCACCACTACCGCCGCGCTCCATGACATCGGCAATCGCTTTGCGAATACCCTGCGGGGTAATGCCGTGCTCGGTATTATGGGCGATTTGCTTGGCGCGACGGCGCTCCGTCTCATCAATCGCGCGGCGCATCGACTGGGTGATGGTATCGGCGTACAGAATGGCTCGACCGTTAACGTTACGCGCCGCCCGACCGATGGTCTGAATCAGAGACCGCTCCGCACGCAAGAAACCCTCTTTATCCGCATCCAGTATTGCTACCAAAGAAACTTCTGGAATATCAAGCCCTTCACGCAATAAATTAATTCCAACTAAGACATCAAATTCGCCAAGCCGCAGATCGCGAATAATCTCAGTGCGCTCGACCGTATCAATATCCGAATGCAGGTAGCGCACACGTACGCCGTTCTCTGCCAAGTATTCGGTGAGATCCTCTGACATCCGTTTTGTCAGCGTAGTCACCAGAACGCGCTCGCCGGCCTCGCTACGCTCACGAATTTCACCCAGCACATCATCCACCTGTGTGGTCGCAGGCCGCACCTCCACCTCCGGATCCACCAAACCAGTTGGCCGCACCACCTGCTCGGCCACCACGCTGGAATGCTGCTTCTCATAATCGCCGGGCGTCGCGGAGACGTAGATGCGTTGCGGCGCCATTGCATCAAACTCTTCGAATTTAAGCGGTCGATTATCGAGTGCCGACGGCAACCGAAAACCATACTCAACAAGGGTTTCTTTGCGAGCGCGATCCCCTCGATACATGCCGCCAACCTGGCTGACGGTGACATGCGACTCATCGATAAAGAGCATTGCATCATCAGGGACATAATCGAACAGACAAGGTGGCGGCTCGCCGGGGCCACGGCCCGAGAGATAACGGGAGTAGTTCTCGATACCGTTGCAGTAGCCCAGCTCTTGCATCATCTCTAAGTCAAACCGGGTGCGCTGCTCAAGGCGTTGCGCCTCAAGCAGACGGCCACCATTGCGCAGCTCTTCTAACCGTTCGGCAAGCTCTAATTTAATCTTTTCAATCGCCCCAAGAATCGTCTCTCTGGGGGTGACGTAGTGTGATTTGGGATAGATGGTCAGACGGGGGACGCGACGCAGGACTTCACCGGTCAGCGGATCAAACCAGGCCAGTCGCTCAATTTCATCATCAAAGAGTTCAACGCGAACCGCTTCATCTTCGGATTCAGCCGGGAATATGTCGATGACATCCCCGCGCGCTCGATAAGTACCCCGTGAGAAGTCATGGTCGTTCCGCGCGTACTGCAGCTGCGCAAGGCGGCGCAAAATCTGGCGCTGATCGACCGAGTCACCCTGCTGCAGATGCAGCACCATTTTGAGATAGGCGCTCGGATCACCCAAGCCATAGATCGAGGACACCGACGCCACAAT
This sequence comes from Spiribacter sp., assembly GCA_965243155.1. Classification (GTDB taxonomy): domain Bacteria; phylum Pseudomonadota; class Gammaproteobacteria; order Nitrococcales; family Nitrococcaceae; genus Spiribacter. The sequence continues at coordinate 257,280 of CBDEUE010000020.1, forward strand.
CACCGTGTCGCGCCGCTCAACGATGGCCTTGGTGGCGGACAGTCGCATCTGCTCAATATGCTCGTTCACCGAGGCATCCTTCTCGATAAACGTATCCGATGCAGGCACATAGGCCTCGGGCTGATAGTAGTCGTAATAAGAGACGAAATACTCCACGGCATTGTGCGGGAAAAAGGCTTTCATCTCGCCGTAGAGCTGTGCCGCCAGCGTTTTATTGGGCGCCAGAATCACCGCAGGACGTTGCTCTTGAGCAATGAGTGATGCCATCGTGAAGGTTTTGCCCGAGCCAGTCACGCCGAGCAGGGTCTGATGCAGATGCCCTGCTCGCAGGCTCTCGGCCAGCGTGGCGATCGCATAGGGCTGATCGCCTGCAGGCGAATAATCACTAGCCAGTTCAAATTTAACAGGAGAATCGGTCATGACAGTGCAGTCTCCGGCCGGATTGGCGTATGATTTGGACGTCAACAAAAAGGCAATGGAGGCGATCCTTGGATATTCAACTGGCCGAGCGGGTCAAGCGCGTTAAACCCTCTCCTACCATGGCTGTGACGGCGCGTGCCGCTGAAATGCGCGCTGCCGGACACGACATCATTGGCCTGGGCGCCGGTGAGCCTGATTTTGATACGCCCCAGCATATCAGCGAAGCGGCGATTGAGGCGATCCGTGCAGGAGAGACTCGCTATACCGCCGTTGATGGCAGCCCGGCGTTCAAGCAAGCCATTGTGGATAAATTTGCCCGGGAGAATGGCCTGAAGTACGAGGCCAACCAAATTTTGGTCTCCTCCGGGGCCAAGCAAAGCCTTTATAACCTGTTCTCGGCTATTCTCAATCGCGGGGACGAAGTGGTTATCCCGGCGCCTTATTGGGTATCTTATCCCGATATGGCATTGCTCGCCGACGGCGAACCAATGTTCATCACGGCGGATCAATCGCAGCGATTTAAGATTACGCCCCAGCAGCTTGAGGCCGCCATCACACCGCGTACCCGTGCGGTGGTATTGAACAGCCCCTCCAACCCAACGGGCAGCGCTTACAGCAAAGCAGAGCTGCAAGCACTGGGGGCGGTGCTCAGCCGACACCCGGATGTTTTGATTGTCAGCGACGATATTTATGAACACATCCTTTGGACCGACGAGCCTTTCTGCAACATCGTCATGGCCTGCCCCGAGCTGACTGACCGCACGATCGTCGTCAATGGTGTCTCCAAAGCCTATGCCATGACCGGCTGGCGTATCGGTTATGCGGCGGGTCCCGCCAATGTCATTGCGGCGATGAAGAAGATTCAATCGCAAAGCACTTCCAATGCCAGCTCCATCTCGCAGGCCGCCTCCGTTGCGGCGTTAAATGGTGACCAGGGCGTCATCGAGCCCATGGTCAAGGCCTTCCGCGAGCGCCATGATTATGTGGTGAGCCGACTGAATGCCATGCGGGGCGTGAGCTGCATCGAGGGTGATGGCACCTTTTATGCTTTCCCCGATATGAGTCAAGCGATCGCCAATATCGAGGGTGTGGCCGACGACCTCGCGCTTGCCGAATATCTGATTGAAAAAGCAGGCGTTGCGCTGGTGCCCGGCACCGCATTCGGTTTGCCAGGCCATGCACGAATCTCTTATGCCACCAGCATGGAGAATTTAGAAAAAGCCATGGATCGGATTGAGGGGGTTTTCGGCCGCGAGTAAGGCGAAACCCAGGCCGTGCCGGTTGACGGCACGGCCCGATCCGATACACTACGCGCTTCACATCATTCCCCGGTAGCTCAGCGGTAGAGCGAGTGACTGTTAATCACTGGGTCGGCGGTTCGAATCCGTCCCGGGGAGCCATCTCTTCCTTAACGCGATTCCACTTCCCGCCACAGCTGCTGCAAGAACTGCAAGTCCTCCCCCTCTAGGCTTGGCGTAAAGGCTAGCACCTCAAGCTCAGCAGCCGTCGGTGTAATCGGCGGCTCCTGCAAAAAGTCTTCCAGCAGCGGGATCGCCGCAGCGTTTGGGCTGGAATAGTAGTTCCAGTTAGAGAGTTGGGCGCCAACTTCCGGCCGCAGGATATAGTCGATAAAGGCATGCGCGAGCGCTGGGTTGGGCGCCTGGGCAGGAATCATCATGTTATCCACCCAGACCTCAGCGCCTTCTTCGGGAATCACAAACTCAATATCCGCGAAGCCTTCGGGGTCTTCAGACTTAAAGAACAGGTAATCACCATTGAAGGTAATACCCGCACTGACCGATCCTCGAACCAGCTGCTGCAGCACCGGCGTACCCTGAATAAAGCCAACAAAATTATCCCGCTGCTTGGTCTCAAGCAGCAGCCGCGCCGCTTCCTGCAACGCATCGCGTGATTGGCAGTCATAGCCATGGCCCAAATACGCGCAAGCGGAACCGAGCGAGACCTGGCTGTCCTCGGGAACAGCGAAGGGTGCATTTGGATTGACCGCGGGGTCGAATAACACTGACCAGCTGCTCGGCATTTCACCCAACGTGCTGCGGTTATAGACCAGCCCGGTTGTACCCCACTGATAGGCGGCCGAATACGCGTTGCCCGGATCATAAGCCGGATCTTTGAAGGTCGGCATTAAATTATCTAGGTTGGGCAAGCGGTCATGATCCAACTGCTGCACCAGCCCACTGGCGATCAATCGCGGAATGAAATAGTTTGAGGGGACGATGACATCGTACTGACTCACTCCACCGGCCTGCAGCTTGGCAAACATCTCGCCATTGGAGTTGAAGTAATTCTCCACCACTTCAACGCCATACTCCTGCTCAAAGTTTTCAATGATCGCCGGGTCCATATACTGCGACCAATTGAACAAATACAGCGTTTCGCCCTCGAATTGCGCGGCAGCACTCTGCAGACCACCAAGCAGACTAATGACAAGCGCGAGAAGGGTTTTAGTGCGATAGATCATTCAAAATTCCCCAATTATTGAGCTGTGGATGCATGACGTTGACGGTTGCCCAGCACACTGGCCATAGCAATCAGGAAAACCGCGGCAATCATTAACGTCGCAATCGCGTTAATCTCCGGGGTAATCCCTTTGCGAATGGCACTCCAAATATAGATGGGCAGTGTGGTGCTCTCTGGGCCCGCCGTAAAGAAGCTAATGACGAAATCGTCAATCGATAGCGTCAATGCCAGTAAGAAACTTGCCGCAATGGCCGGACGCAACACCGGGCAGCAGAAAAAACCGTAACCGCTGCCAAGGTGCGGCATAAAGATCCTGCGCGGCCTCAAACAAGCTGGCATCGAGGGTTAATAATCGCGCATTAACCAGTAATGCCACAAACGGCACCTGAAAGGTGACGTGCGCAATAATCATCGTCCCCAAACCCGGCGCCAGAATACCCAACCACTGGTTAATCATGACGAAAAACGTCATCTCGGCAATACCAAAGACGATATCCGGCATAATCACCGGCAAGTAGATTAACCAGACCAACCAAGACAGCCGCCCCAGCCGATAACGGTAAAACCCGTTATCCGAGCATACTGCCAATCATCACAGCAATGAGCGTTGAGACGAGCGCCAGTACGATGGTATTCCACAGGGCCTGCATTATGATTTCGTTGGCAAAGAGCCGCTCGTACCATTGCAGCGAAAATCCCGAAAAACGGGCAGATGAGTTGATGCTGTTGAAAGAGAACACCACCACGACGGCGAGTGGTGCGTAGAGAAACAGCAAAAGTGCATACCAAAAGGCGCGCAATGCCCTTGCAAGCCAACGACCACTCATAGCACCAGCTCCCGATCACCGCTCAGGCGACGACCCAGGTCGCGCAGCACTTTTAAACCAATGAGCGTGACAACAATCATAATGAGTGCGCCCGCCGCGCCCAGCGGCCAATTGCTGGCCTGTGCGAATTGCCTTGCCACCAAATTACCGATCATCATCGATCGGCCGCCGCCAAGCAGCTCCGTCACCACGTACATACCAAAAGCGGGAATGGCCACCAGCACGATGCCAGCCATCAACCCGGGGAGGGTCTGCGGGAAAACCGCATGTCGGAAAACCGCAAGGGGTGACGCGAAAAGGTCTTTGGCTGCTTCCACCTGAGCGGTATCGAGGCGCTCAAAGGCCGCATAAAGCGGCAACACCATAAAAGGTAGGAAGTTATAAACCAAACCCACAATAACGGCGAACTGGGAGGGGAAAAGCCCCATTTGCGCCTCAATCAATCCCAGTTTGGCGGCAAAATCGGCGACCGGGGTACCCGGTGCAAAGATATTCATCCAACCCACCGATCGAATGACCTGATTAGTCCAGGAAGGCACGACGATGGCTAACAGCATCAAGGCACGCCATCGAACCGTGCGCGTGGCGATGTAATAAGCTGCTGGATAAGCAAGGAGCGTAACGATTAGCGTTGCGATAAGCGTCTGCCAGACCGATCTCAGCAGGGTATACAGATTGCCCGGGCTCCAACCCAAAAAGCCGAAACCGGCCAGCTCGCGAAACGCCTGCAGACTCAACGGCCATGTCGGCAACCCATAAGGGCCATTGGTGAGGAACGCCATCCCCACGAGATAAACACTGGGCAAGACCAGAAAGAGTAGGATACACAACGCACCTGGCCCCACCGTCAGCAGTAAGTGCTTAGTATCCTTGGCAAGGGCTGACAATCAGCTGCCCTCCTCGTCAGCCAGAACCGCCGCGGCTGAGACGGCAATCTCCAGCCAAGCCTGTTCACCACTCGCCGGGGCTGATTGCCCTTGGTTGGCCATCATCGCCACCAACGGCCAACCACAGCAGTCAAGACGATACTCCGTCATGCCACCGCGATAGAGCGTCTCTTTGACCAACACCTCGACGCCACTGCGGTTGGTGGCGCTTTCCTTGGGCCGCAGTGTCAGCGCCTCTGGCCGTAAGAGTAGGTGACTGCCCTGGGCAAAGGCACCGTCGATGCGGCCAATTGGCGTGTGAATGCCCTGCGCATCATGGGCGTCAATAGGCAGTAAATTCTCGTGGCCCATAAAGCGGGCGACAAAAACGTTAGCGGGTGTTTCGTAAATGGCTTGCGGGCTGCCAACCTGAGCAATGTGGCCATTGTTGAGCACCGCAACACGGTCACTCATGACCATCGCCTCTTCCTGGTCATGGGTAACAAAGACAAACGTCATGCCAAGTTGCCGCTGCAAGCGTCTAAGCTCAACTTGGAGCCTGGCACGCAAACCAGCATCCAAAGCTGATAGAGGCTCATCCAACAAGAGAACATCCGGTTCGTTAATCAAGGCGCGGGCGAGTGCCACGCGCTGACGCTGACCGCCGGAGAGCTGATCGACACGGCGATCAAGCATGCCATCAATGCCGATGAGCGCCGCGATACGATCAACGCGCTGGTTAATCTCGGCAGTCGGCAGACGCTGCATCTCAAGGCCAAAGCGGATGTTCTCCCGGACATCCCGATGCGGGAAAAGGGCATAGGACTGGAACACCGTATTGACGCTGCGCTGATGCGGCGGGATGCCGCGCATTGAACGTCCGCCGATTCGAATATCGCCTGAATCGGCCTCATCCAAGCCAGCCAGTAAGCGCAATAGCGTTGTTTTACCGCAGCCGGAGGGCCCCAGCAGGGTAAAAAATTCCCCTGGGCTGACATCCAGACTCACTGCGTCTAATGCCGTCACTGCGCCGGCAAAGCAGCGCGAGACGTTCTCTAACTGAATCGAAGAGGCAGCGCGGGTGCGCTGCTGAATGGGCGGAGCTGGGTCGGACATGCACCGCGTCTCCCCGGCCGGCGTTCACCAAAGCCCATCAGTTTAGCGCAAATTCAGGACTCATCGGGCAGAAGCGCCCGCTCGCGCTCGAGCCGTTCCCGTGCACCATTACAGACAATGTCACAGAGTTCGAAGATAAATGGCGCTTGGATACCAAAATAGGCACGGTTGCCATCCTGACGGCGCCCCACTAAGCCGTTGGTGCGCAAAACCCCCAGATGCTTGGAGACATTCGACTGACTGGCGCCGGTCAGCGCGGTGATCTCTCCGACGGTACGCTCTCCAGATTGCAGGCAGTGCAGAATGCGCAGTCGCTGTGGGTCGCTTAACACCCGAAAATACTGGGCAATTAACTCCATCGACGCATTGCCAGGCATTGCTGATTCGGCCATAACCTTTTCTCTTTGCAACCCTTTCTTGCCCAGCTTAACGGAAACGAAGGGTATTTACTATATGACTATGTAGTAATAAAGTAATGCACAAATCATCGATCAGGAGCCAGCATGGGCCGTCTTATTGCGCAATACGCCATGAATCACCCAAAAGCCGTTTTTCTTGGCACCTTGCTGATCACGCTGCTGGGCACGGCCCTTATTCCGCTCATTCAGATCGATACCGATCCAGAGAACATGCTACCGGCGGAGCAAGCGGATCGGGTTCGGCACAACGCAATTAAAGCGCAATTTAATTTGCATGACATGATCGTCGTCGGCGTGGTCAATGATCGCCACGCTCAGGGCGTCTTCAATCCCGACTCACTGGCTGCCGTGCATGCGCTGAGTGAAGGCATCGCTGAAATCGACGGGGTTATTCGCCAAGATCTGCTCTCGCTAGCAACGGTGGACAACATCGAGCAGGCGGGTCCAGGCACGATTCGCTTTGAATGGATGATGAATACCCCGCCCGAGACGCAGGAAGCGGCCACGTCGATACGCGATGCCACTTTAGATTTGCCACTTTTCCGCGACACGCTGATTTCCGGGGATGGTGAAGCCACTGCGATCTATGTCCCAATCATTGCTAAGGATCAAAGTCATCGAATCTCAAAAGAGATTGAGGTCCTGATCGACGGGCTCGACAGCCAGGATCAGTACCACATCACAGGGCTTCCGGTTGCCGAGGACACGTTTGGCGTGGAGATGTTCATACAGATGGCCATTTCCGCGCCGCTGGCCGCCTTGGTGATTTTTGCCCTGATGTGGTGGTTCTTTCGCTCCGTCACACTGGTTGTCGCCCCGATGCTCATGGCGTTCGCCGTTGTTCTGACCACAATGGGTGCGCTGATTGGCATGGGCTTTACCGTCCATATCATGAGTTCCATGATCCCCATTTTTCTCATGCCAATTGCGGTGGTGGACTCCGTTCATATCATCTCGGAGTTTGCCGATCGTTACCGCCAAGGACGGGATGCCCGGGAGACAATGGCCGAGGTGATGGAGCATTTGTTCACGCCCATGCTCTATACATCGATCACCTCGGCAATCGGCTTTGCCTCCTTAGCCTTCACCCCCATTCCACCGGTGCAGGTATTCGGGTTGTTTGTTGCCGCTGGCATCATGCTGGCGTTTTTACTGACGATTGTTTTCATCCCAGCTTATGCAGTGCGCCTTAAACCAGAACGCCTCTGCTGCCTTGCAGGCAGGTGGGCAGCGCGCCGCTCCGGATGAAACACGCCTGGCCCGCGGCCTCATGGCGGTGGGCAACATGGCGGTCAAAAATGCCAAGATCGTCGTCAGCGTTTTTGCCTTGGGCTTAGTCGTTGCGGGTTATGGCATCAACCAAATTACCGTCAATGACAATCCGGTTCGCTGGTTTCAATCAGATCACCGCATTCGGGTGGCCGACCGTGTCCTGAACGAGCATTTCGCCGGCACTTACAGTGCTTATTTACGCCTTGAATCAAGCGCAGCCGCGACGGCGCCCGCCGCTTTCAACGAACAAGCCAACACCCTGATGAGCAAGCAAGCAGCGGCTGGCGTACCCATTGAACCAGCATGGTCACAACTCCGTGCCGAGGCAGAAGAAGAAACGGAGACGTTTACCGCGATGCTCGAGCGCCTCAGCCTTGCGGTCGATGATGAGCTTTTCATGGCCAGCGATACCGCTTATCCCTGGTGGGAGTCGCTGCTGGCACTCATCGATGACACTCGCGGGCAGCTCAATGTCTTTCAAAGTCCAGAGATGCTTGCCTATATAGCGGATTTTGAAACAGCGCTGGCAGACAGCCCCGAAGTTGGCAAGGTCAACACCCTCGCCGATTTAGTCCGTACGGTTTATCGCGAGCTGCTCAGTGGTGAAGATACCGACTATCGCATCCCCGAGACGCGGCAAGCGGTGGCGCAGACCATCCTCAGCTTCCAAGGCTCCCATCGCCCACACGATCTTTGGCGCATGGTGACGCCGGACTATCAGGCGGCCAATTTATGGCTTCAGCTCACAAGCGGCGATAACCAAGATATGCAGGCCGTCATTGATCTTGCGGAAGACTACGTGGCCAACAATCCGCTACCGGAAGGGGTGACGATGAGCTGGGGCGGGCTCAACTACATTAATGTCGTCTGGCAGGACGCCATGGTCAAAGGCATGGCGCAAAGCCTTGCCATTGCTTGGGTCATGGTGGCGGTCATGATGCTAGCGCTATTCCGCTCTGTGGTGTTTGGATTGCTCGCCATGGTGCCCCTAACGGTCAGCATCGCCTTTATCTATGGCGTGGTCGGGTTGATCGGCAAGTATTACGACATGCCCATCGCAGTGCTGAGCTCTCTCACACTAGGGCTTTCGGTCGATTTCGCTATCCACTTTATCGAACGCAGCCGCGAGAATTATCGTCGAACGGGTCGTTATTCGGAGAGTATGCGGCTGATGTTCCAGGAACCAGCACGGGCGATCAGTCGTAATGCCATTGTCATTGCGGTTGGTTTTCTGCCGCTGCTGGCCGCACCTTTGGTGCCTTACAACACCGTTGCATTTTTCTCGCCAGCATTATGGCCACCTCGGCCATCGCATCGATCATTCTGCTGCCCGCCATCATGAAGCTTATCCGGCGCTGGATAATGCCCGAGCACAATCAACGACGGAGGATCCAGCATGAAAAGATCCCTCAACCCCCTCATGTTATCGCTATGATGTCGCTTCTTGCCGTGCCAGCGGCGGCGCAACTCACGATGCCCAGGAAATCGTGGAACAAGCCATGATCGCGGCTACTACGCCGGGGATGACGGCCGCTCCGCGGCCCGCATGCTCATCATCGATGGCAATGGCAACCGTCAGCAACGTCAATTCACGCTTCTGCGCAAAGATGTAGAAGACGCCGGTGATCAGCGCTACTTGTTGTGTTCAGCCGCCCCGCCGATATTCGAGGCACGGTGTTTCGGGTTGAAAAGAAAGTGGGGAGCGATGATGACCGATGGCTTTATCTACCGCCTTAGACCTAGTTAAGCGTATCGCAGCCGGTGACAAACGAACCAGTTTTGTTGGCTCGCATTTCTTCTATGAAGATATCTCCGGCGTGCGCTGGATGAGACAATCACGTGTTGGTCGACACCACCGACGCGCACTATGTCATCGAGAGCACACCGAAAGACCAAGCAGTGTTGAATTTGCGACATTTCGGACCTGGATCGACCGGGAAACCCTGCTGCCGATGCGCAGTGATACGCACGGGCGTCTGACGAGGTGTACCGGCGCATGGAGGTCACTGAGGTCGAAGTCATCGATGGATACCCCACCGGCACTGAAATCCGCATGAGCGATCTCGACACGGGTGGTTATACGATTACCCAGTTCCGCTTCTCCGATTATGACGTTGGATTGCCTGATCGCATCTTCAGTGAGCGATCATTGCGTAATCCGCCACGCGAATGGCTGCAGAGAGACTGATGTGTAGGCTTAATCGACGAGCCGCTCGCCTGCTAGGCGTTGTCTTGCTGTTATTGGCTCCGCCCTTGTTCTCGCTCAGGACGCCTCACCCAATAACGGGGCAGACCCTTGGGGTGATGATGAATGGGGGATGATCCTTGGGCACCGAGTCATCCGACTGGCAGGTTTATGGTTTTCTAGAGGGCGCCTCCGCGGCCAGAATTCATCAAGACACGGCCGTTGATGAGATTTCACACTTAACGAAATTCGTGGACAAATTGAGGCCGAGCGAGTCTTCGGCGATCACAGCTTGGGCATTAAAGGCGATATCTGGGCAGACGCCGTTGAAGATGGAATACGTGGTGATTTGCGCGAAGCGAACCTAAGCGGCCGATTAACGACGCGCATCGACTACGAAATCGGCCGCCAAGTCCTCACTTGGGGCACCGGTGACCTCGTCTTTCTCAACGACCTATTCCCAAAAGACTATGTGTCGTTTTTCAGCGGCCGCGATGATGAATACTTAAAAGCCCCTGTCGATGCACTGAAATTCTCTGTCTTTAGTGGCTCAACTTGATTTCGTTTGGCTACCCCGGGCCAACCCCAATCGATTCATCACCGGCGAGCGATTGTCGTATTTCAGCCCAAGCGCGGGTGCGCGAGTGGCCGCGCCACCCGAGATTGATCCACAGGACAGAGATGACTGGCTGGATGACAGTGAATTCGCGATGCGGCTTTAACCAGACCGTCGCCGGTACCGAGTACGCCGCCTATGCCTTTCACGGATTCGACAAGCAACCAAGTGGCACCGACCCCGTCACCGACACGCCCCTTTTTCCTCGCCTAACCAGCATTGGCGCAAGTATGCGCCGGCCGGTGGGGTCAGGCATCGGCAATCTAGAGACCGCTTACTATCATGGGGAAGATAGCGCTGGCA